>NZ_JOEQ01000229.1 GCF_000721075.1 Streptosporangium amethystogenes | reverse complement strand
GGCGTCTCGATCGGGCACATCCGGCCGTAGTGCGAGGGGTGCACGTCGCGGACCTCGAAGCCGGCCCGCTCACGGGACAGACCACCGGGGCCCAGCGCGGACAGACGACGCTTGTGCGTCAGGCCGGCGAGGGGGTTGGTCTGGTCCATGAACTGGGACAGCTGGGAGGTGCCGAAGAACTCCTTGATCGACGCCACCAC
>NZ_JOEQ01000228.1 GCF_000721075.1 Streptosporangium amethystogenes | reverse complement strand
TTGCCCGAGGTCACCGTGGGTGTTTGCAGCCAGCACTTGCTGGAGGTGGAACAGCTGCTCAATGACAGATCACCGGAACCAGACCAGATCAGCCCCGTGCCCTGGTCAGCCTTTGCCGGGTCGTGTTCGACCTGTGCCTCCAGCCGCAATTGCCGTGATTCCGGGTCGGCGCCGTAGGCGGTGAACGACGGCTGAGTCGA
>NZ_JOEQ01000227.1 GCF_000721075.1 Streptosporangium amethystogenes | reverse complement strand
GGCGTCTCGATCGGGCACATCCGGCCGTAGTGCGAGGGGTGCACGTCGCGGACCTCGAAGCCGGCCCGCTCACGGGACAGACCACCGGGGCCCAGCGCGTTCAGACGACGCTTGTGCGTCAGGCCGGCGAGGGGGTTGGTCTGGTCCATGAACTGGGACAGCTGGGAGGTGCCGAAGAACTCCTTGATCGACGCCACCAC
>NZ_JOEQ01000226.1 GCF_000721075.1 Streptosporangium amethystogenes | reverse complement strand
GGGTCGGTGCACTGCCAGGCTTCGAAGCGGCGGTGGCGCAGGCTCCAGATGACGAACCAGTCGGGGGCGTGCTGTTGGACCTGCTGGGCGGCTCGGGCCGCGTCGAGGTCAGCGAGGGTCAACATGCTCGGCACCGATCACGTCGGCCGGCAGGGGTAGCCCGTTGCGCACCACGTCGTCCTTGGCATTCAGGATGGCGTG
>NZ_JOEQ01000225.1 GCF_000721075.1 Streptosporangium amethystogenes | reverse complement strand
CACGCCATCCTGAATGCCAAGGACGACGTGGTGCGCAACGGGCTACCCCTGCCGGCCGACGTGATCGGTGCCGAGCATGTTGACCCTCGCTGACCTCGATGTGGCCCGAGCCGCCCAGCAGGTCCAACAGCACGCCCCCGACTGGTTCGTCATCTGGAGCCTGCGCCACCGCCGCTTCGAAGCCTGGCAGTGCACCGACCC
>NZ_JOEQ01000224.1 GCF_000721075.1 Streptosporangium amethystogenes | reverse complement strand
TGACCTGGGCAGACCCTGTTCCGGGAAGGGGACAGTACTTAGGTTCTGTCCGATCTACGGCAGGTTCGTTGGATTTTTCGCGATTACTACTGGGACCCCTGTACGCCAGGAGTACGAGGCCCGCGCGGAAGCGGCCGGAGCCCCGGAATGAGGACGCGCCGCGATTCGTCGTCCACCGCGGCGGGCGCCGACGAGCGACGAAACCCGG
>NZ_JOEQ01000223.1 GCF_000721075.1 Streptosporangium amethystogenes | reverse complement strand
TGCGGTCCAGCTTGCCGTTCACGGTCAGCGGTAACGCCTCCATCACCACCAGCGCGGAGGGCACCATGTGATCCGGCAGGCGCCGCGCGGCGAACTCCCCCACCACATTCGCCAACCCCTCGTCGATCTCCTCCGCATCAACCGGCACGACATAACCGACCAGGCGCACGTCCCCGGGAACGTCCTCCCGGGCGATCACCGCGGCCTG
>NZ_JOEQ01000222.1 GCF_000721075.1 Streptosporangium amethystogenes | reverse complement strand
TGTCCAGAACCCGCTGACACGCCACCCCGTCCACCTCGGGAAACACCGTCCGCAAACTCTCATGCCGACCCACCACATCCCGCAGAGCGACCCCCAGCACCCCCGCGTCCACCCCACCCACCAACCGCAACACCACCGGCACGTTGTAAACCCTGTCTCTTATACACATCTCCGAGCCCACGAGACCAGAGAGGATCTCGTATGCCGTC
>NZ_JOEQ01000221.1 GCF_000721075.1 Streptosporangium amethystogenes | reverse complement strand
TCACGCTGGCGCGACCACTCGGCGAGCGCCTGGTGCTCGACTCCGGCACCGGGCTGCCGGTGCTGCGGGGGCTGAGCAGGCGCTGACGGCCCGGCGACCGCATGCGGCGCTGCAGAGATGCGCGGGCTGTACAGCAGTGCCATACAGCAACATCGCCTTACACGATCACACGTCACCGGCCCGTATCCACCGCCTGACCAGGCCGGGACGC
>NZ_JOEQ01000220.1 GCF_000721075.1 Streptosporangium amethystogenes | reverse complement strand
GCGCGGGGGTATCTGGGGCGGGCGGGGTTGACGGCGGAGCGGTTTGTGGCGTGTCCGTTCGATGGTTCCGGTGGGCGGATGTATCGGACGGGGGATGTGGTCCGGCGTCGTGGTGATGGGGTTGTGGAGTTCGTGGGGCGGGTTGATCAGCAGGTGAAGGTGCGGGGTTTTCGGATCGAGTTGGGTGAGGTGGAGGCGGTGCTGGCCCGGCATGG
>NZ_JOEQ01000219.1 GCF_000721075.1 Streptosporangium amethystogenes | reverse complement strand
GCGCCGTAGGCGGTGAACGACGGCTGAGTCGAGGGGAATGTCCACAGTCCTGATGCGAGCTGTCCCGGGGTCGCCGTTACTTCCGACACCACCGGCTTGGAGGTGTCGACTCGTCCGGCCTGCCACTCCGACCACGGACCCACCACCCCGGTAGAGGTGGAGGTGCGCACCCGCCAGCGGATCAGCCATCCGTCCTTCAGTTTGCCCGAGGTCACCG
>NZ_JOEQ01000218.1 GCF_000721075.1 Streptosporangium amethystogenes | reverse complement strand
CACCGACACCTCCCCCGGCACCGAGAGCCCCCGGTCCCGGCAGGCCCGGATCGCGCCCAGCGCCATCAGGTCCGACGCGCACACGATCCCCGTACAACCACGCTCCAGCAGCTGCGCCCCCGCCGCCTGCCCGCCCTCCACCGAGAACAGCGAATGCGAGATCAGCTCATCGACCTCCGTCGCCCCCAGCAACTGCGCCATCGCCCGCCGGTACCCCT
>NZ_JOEQ01000217.1 GCF_000721075.1 Streptosporangium amethystogenes | reverse complement strand
TACGTGACGAGGCGTCGCAGGCAGTTCTCATCGGAGTTCAAGGAAGAGGCCGTCCGGATGGTACTGGAGGGCGAACGGACGGTCGCGTCGGTGGCGCGGGAGTTCGGGATCAACCCCAGCACCCTGGGCAGCTGGGTGAACAGGCACCGAATCGTGCATGGCGAGGCCGAGCGGCCGGCCTCGGGGCCGGAGCGGGCGCGGGTCCGCGAACTGGAGCG
>NZ_JOEQ01000216.1 GCF_000721075.1 Streptosporangium amethystogenes | reverse complement strand
AGGGGTACCGGCGGGCGATGGCGCAGTTGCTGGGGGCGACGGAGGTCGATGAGCTGATCTCGCATTCGCTGTTCTCGGTGGAGGGCGGGCAGGCGGCGGCGGCGCAGCTGCTGGCGCGCGGTTGTACGGGGATCGTGTGCGCGTCGGACCTGATGGCGCTGGGCGCGATCCGGGCCTGCCGGGACCGGGGGCTCTCGGTGCCGGGGGAGGTGTCGGTG
>NZ_JOEQ01000215.1 GCF_000721075.1 Streptosporangium amethystogenes | reverse complement strand
CACCTCTACCGGGGTGGCGGGTCCGTGGTCGGAGTGGCAGACCGGACGAGTCGACACCTCCAAGCCCGTGGTGTCGGAAGTAACGGCGACCCCGGGACAACTCGCATCAGGACTGTGGACATTCCCCTCGACTCAGCCGTCGTTCACCGCCTACGGCGCCGACCCGGAATCACGGCAGCTCCGGCTGGAGACACAGGTCGAACACGACCCAGCAGCCGCCGGCCAA
>NZ_JOEQ01000214.1 GCF_000721075.1 Streptosporangium amethystogenes | reverse complement strand
CCACTCCGGCAAGGTCCTCGACGTCTACAACTTCTCGACCGCCAACGGCGGCTCGATCGTCCAGTGGGCCGACGGCAACGGCACCAACCAGCAGTGGCGTGTCGCCGACAACGGCGGCTACGTCCGCCTGATCAGCCGCCACAGCAACAAGGCCCTGGAGGTCCAGGGCGCCTCCACCGCCGACGGCGCCAACATCGTCCAGTACGACGACTGGGGCGGCAACAACCAG
>NZ_JOEQ01000213.1 GCF_000721075.1 Streptosporangium amethystogenes | reverse complement strand
CGGATGTTGGAGTAAGTTAGAGGGGTTGCCCTGGAAACAGGGTGAGTCGCAATCCTAGCGGATTCGGCGGGTGGGAGTCGATGACCGGAAAACCGGCAAGTTGACACAAACCCGGCAAATCTGATAAGATGATGACACGGAATGGAACGCCCCGGGCGCTCCGGTCAAGTACTGATCGGGACGACGGTGTACGCGTCCGTTTCTTGAGAACTCAACAGTGTGTTAAAAGCCAG
>NZ_JOEQ01000212.1 GCF_000721075.1 Streptosporangium amethystogenes | reverse complement strand
CGCCACTGCTGGTTGGTGCCGTTGCCGTCGGCCCACTGGACGATCGAGCCGCCGTTGGCGGTCGAGAAGTTGTAGACGTCGAGGACCTTGCCGGAGTGGCGGGACTTGATGCGGTAGTAGCCGCCGCCGCTGTCGACGAACTGCCACTGCTGCTGGTTGCCGTTGTTGCGGGTCCACTGGGTGATGCGGGCGCCGTCGTTGGTGGCCAGGTTGTAGACGTCCAGGGCCTTGCCGCTG
>NZ_JOEQ01000211.1 GCF_000721075.1 Streptosporangium amethystogenes | reverse complement strand
GGCCGGTGCGCGGCCGACTGTCCAGTCCGGAGCCGACGAGCGCAGCGAGGAGGCGCAGGACTTGACCGGCGGCAAGCGTCGGCCACACTGCACGCCCGGGGCGAGACGACCCCCTCGGCCGCTTCGTCCGCCGAGGTGCCCCGGGTTTCGTCGCTCGTCGGCGCCCGCCGCGGTGGACGACGAATCGCGGCGCGTCCTCATTCCGGGGCTCCGGCCGCTTCCGCGCGGGCCTCGTACTC
>NZ_JOEQ01000210.1 GCF_000721075.1 Streptosporangium amethystogenes | reverse complement strand
GGGGTCCCAGTAGTAATCGCGAAAAATCCAACGAACCTGCCGTAGATCGGACAGAACCTAAGTACTGTCCCCTTCCCGGAACAGGGTCTGCCCAGGTCAGCATGGTGAGACCGCTACGGAGCTAATCCGGCCCCATGCCGGGCTCGGCTATCCACAGCCGAAACCCCGGCTTCTACGAAACCTTCGTCAGCGCAGGTCAGACGGTACTTCGTTGGAAATTTCTTCATTGCTACCGGAACCCCGA
>NZ_JOEQ01000209.1 GCF_000721075.1 Streptosporangium amethystogenes | reverse complement strand
CGGAGGCGAAGGAGGAGAGCTGGTCGACCATGGTGTTGATGGTGGTCTTCAGGGCGAGGATCTCGCCCTGGGCGTTGACGTCGATCTTGCGGGTCAGGTCGCCGTTGGCGACGGCGGTGGTGACCTCGGCGATGTTGCGGACCTGATAGGTCAGGTTGTTGGCCATGGAGTTGACGTTGTCGGTGAGGTCCTTCCAGACGCCGGAGACGCCGCGGACCCGGGCCTGGCCGCCGAGCTGGCCCTCG
>NZ_JOEQ01000208.1 GCF_000721075.1 Streptosporangium amethystogenes | reverse complement strand
CGGAGGCGAAGGAGGAGAGCTGGTCGACCATGGTGTTGATGGTGGTCTTCAGGGCGAGGATCTCGCCCTGGGCGTTGACGTCGATCTTGCGGGTCAGGTTGCCGGACGCGACGGCGGTGGTGACCTCGGCGATGTTGCGGACCTGGTAGGTCAGGTTGTTGGCCATGGAGTTGACGTTGTCGGTGAGGTCCTTCCAGACGCCGGAGACGCCGCGGACCCGGGCCTGGCCGCCGAGCTGGCCCTCG
>NZ_JOEQ01000207.1 GCF_000721075.1 Streptosporangium amethystogenes | reverse complement strand
AACCGATCGGCACATCCGAACCCGCCCCCAACCGGGTCAGCAACGCCGCCAACCCGGCCTGCACCACCATGAACACCGTCGCGTTCATCTCACGCGCCAGCTTCACCAGACCACGGTGAACCTCCCGGCCGATCTCCAACCGGACCGTGTCACCCCGGTGCGAGGCGACCGCGGGCCTCGGCCGATCGAACGGCAACACCAACTCCTCGGGCAACCCCGCCAACCGCGACCGCCAGAACGCCACCTGCGCA
>NZ_JOEQ01000206.1 GCF_000721075.1 Streptosporangium amethystogenes | reverse complement strand
TGCGCAGGTGGCGTTCTGGCGGTCGCGGTTGGCGGGGTTGCCCGAGGAGTTGGTGTTGCCGTTCGATCGGCCGAGGCCCGCGGTCGCCTCGCACCGGGGCGGCACCGTTCCGGTGACGGTGGGGGCCGAGACGGGACGGCGGCTCAGGGCGTTGGCGCGTGAGATGAACGCGACGGTGTTCATGGTGGTGCAGGCCGGGTTGGCGGCGTTGCTGACCCGGTTGGGGGCGGGTTCGGATGTGCCGATCGGTT
>NZ_JOEQ01000205.1 GCF_000721075.1 Streptosporangium amethystogenes | reverse complement strand
GGGTCCTTCGGGTCCGGGGGCGCCATCGGCACCTGCGGGTCCTGCCGGTCCTTCAGGTCCTTGCGGTCCTGCCGGTCCCTCGGGTCCGGGGGCGCCGTCAGCACCTGCCGGTCCTGCCGGTCCTGCGGGTCCTTCGGGTCCGGGGGCGCCATCGGCGCCTGCGGGTCCTGCCGGTCCTTCAGGTCCTTGCGGTCCTGCCGGTCCCTCGGGTCCGGGGGCGCCGTCGGCACCTGCCGGTCCTGCCGGTCCTGCGGGT
>NZ_JOEQ01000204.1 GCF_000721075.1 Streptosporangium amethystogenes | reverse complement strand
GGTGTGCTGGCGGCGGTGTCGGCGATGCGTGGCCGGCTGGCGGGGTTGCTGGAGCATGAGCACGCTCCGTTGGCGGTGGCGCAGCGGGCCAGCGGGGTGAGCGGTGATGTGCCGTTGTTCACCTCGATGTTCAACTACCGGCGCGACCCGAGCCGGCAGGACGCCGGGCAGCAGGCGGATGAGGGGGTTGAGGGCAGCCGGACCGTCTTGGTGGTCGACCGCAACAACTACCCGTTGTCGGTCGCGGTCAATGACAGTGGGG
>NZ_JOEQ01000203.1 GCF_000721075.1 Streptosporangium amethystogenes | reverse complement strand
GGTGTGCTGGCGGCGGTGTCGGCGATGCGTGGCCGGCTGGCGGGGTTGCTGGAGCATGAGCACGCTCCGTTGGCGGTGGCGCAGCGGGCCAGCGGGGTGGCCGGTGATGTGCCGTTGTTCACCTCGATGTTCAACTACCGGCACAACCCGAGCCGGCAGGACTCCGGGCAGCAGGCGGATGAGGGGGTTGAGGGCAGCCGGACCGTCTTGGTGGTCGACCGCAACAACTACCCGTTGTCGGTCGCGGTCAATGACAGTGGGG
>NZ_JOEQ01000202.1 GCF_000721075.1 Streptosporangium amethystogenes | reverse complement strand
CCCCGATGAAGAGGCAGGTTGGACAGGGTTGTGCTTCATGCACTGGCTTTTAACACACTGTTGAGTTCTCAAGAAACGGACGCGTACACCGTCGTCCCGGCCAGTTTCTGCCGGAGAACCAGGGGCGGTTCGTTTTGTTCTGTTCTTTCGTTGTGCCGTTATTCTTTCAGGCCCGCTTTTTCGTGTCAAACCGGCTCGTTTTGAATCGATTGACTTGATCTTGCAGGTCTTGCTGGAATTTGGCGGCTCCGTTTCCAGAGCAACCC
>NZ_JOEQ01000201.1 GCF_000721075.1 Streptosporangium amethystogenes | reverse complement strand
TCGGGTCCGGGGGCGCCGTCGGCACCTGCCGGTCCTGCCGGTCCTGCGGGTCCTTCGGGTCCGGGGGCGCCGTCGGCGCCTGCGGGTCCTGCCGGTCCTTCAGGTCCTTGCGGTCCTGCCGGTCCCTCGGGTCCGGGGGCGCCATCGGCACCTGCCGGTCCTGCGGGTCCTTCGGGTCCGGGGGCGCCGTCGGCACCTGCCGGTCCTGCCGGTCCTGCGGGTCCTTCGGGTCCGGGGGCGCCGTCGGCGCCTGCGGGTCCTGCCGGTCCT
>NZ_JOEQ01000200.1 GCF_000721075.1 Streptosporangium amethystogenes | reverse complement strand
GGCTCAGGTGGGGCGGGTTCCGGATGCGGTGGCGGTGGTTGTCGATGGGGTGGGGGTGTCGTATGCGGAGTTGGAGGTGCGGGCGAATCGGCTGGCGCATTTCCTGATCGGTCAGGGGGTGGGTGCGGAGTCGGTGGTGGGGTTGGCGTTGCCGCGTGGGGTGGACATGATCGTGGGGATCTTGGGGGTGTGGAAGGCGGATCTTGGGGGTGTGGAAGGCGGGGGCGGCGTATCTGCCGGTGGAGGTGCGGTGTTGACGTTGACGACCGAGGAGGTTTTGGAGGGGTTGCCGGCGGGTCGGGGCCGGTTGGAGGGGTTGCCGGCGGGTCGGGGCCGGTTGGTGGCGGTGGATGACGCGGTGATGGCGATGCGGCTGGCGGCTGTCCCGGACAGTGCGCCGGGAGTATCGGTGGTGGATCCGGCGTCGTTGGCGTATGTGATGTATACGTCGGGGTCGACGGGGCGGCCGAAGGGGGTGGCGGTCACTCATGGGGGGTTGGTCAATTATGCGCGGTGGGCGGCGCAGG
>NZ_JOEQ01000199.1 GCF_000721075.1 Streptosporangium amethystogenes | reverse complement strand
ACGGTGACCTCGGGCAAGCTGAAGGACGGATGGCTGATCCGCTGGCGGGTGCGCACCTCCACCTCTACCGGGGTGGCGGGTCCGTGGTCGGAGTGGCAGGCCGGACGAGTCGACACCTCCAAGCCCGTGGTCTCAGGGCTGACAGCATCACCGGGACAACTGACGTCGGGGTTGTGGACGTTCCCGTCGACCCGCGCAGGGCACGGGGCTGATCTGGTCTGGTTCCGGCGATCTGTCCACCTCGAGCTGCTCGACATCGAGCAAGTGCTGGCTGCAAACACCCGCGGTGATCTCGGGCAAGCTGAAGGACGGATGGCTGATCCGCTGGCGGGTGCGCACCTCCACCTCCTCCGGGGTGGCGGGTCCGTGGTCGGAGTGGCAGGCGGCCACGGTCGAGGTGAGCGGGACTGCGGGCAATGGTTTGGGAGCG
>NZ_JOEQ01000198.1 GCF_000721075.1 Streptosporangium amethystogenes | reverse complement strand
CCGTTTCCGCCTTCCGCGCCGTTCGCGAGCGCGAGGAGCGGGCTGTTCGTGTATTGCGTTGTGAAGTAGGGCCTCGTTACCGAATAGAATCCGGATGTGGTGTGGTAGGAGGCGATGTAGGTGGTGTTGGCGGCGATGTTCACGGGTGTGGGGAAGTTCACCTGTTGCCACCCGGATGCGGTCTCGTTGGTGAAGGTCGCGCTCGCGAGCAGCTGGCCGCTGCTGGTCCACAGGCTTCCGACGTGCGTCCCGGTGTTCTGCGGACCCTTGTAGAAGCGGATGC
>NZ_JOEQ01000197.1 GCF_000721075.1 Streptosporangium amethystogenes | reverse complement strand
AGGTGGACGTAGGAGTCGGTGATGACGATGTCGTCGCCGGAGGCTCGGAAGCCGTCGCTGTGGCCGCGGACGTGTACGCGGGTCGCGGTGTATTTGTCCTGGCCGATGCCGGGGAGGGTCTGGCAGCCCTGGGCGGGGCCGACGGTGGAGTCGGTGATGGTGAACCGGAAGGTCCGCTCCCCGTCGGCGTTGATCACTCCGCCGTCGATCCGGCTGTTTCTGATGACCACGTTGTCGGCGTGGACGAGCAGGTCACCGGTGATGTGCACGCCGTC
This sequence comes from Streptosporangium amethystogenes, assembly GCF_000721075.1. Lineage (GTDB taxonomy): Bacteria > Actinomycetota > Actinomycetes > Streptosporangiales > Streptosporangiaceae > Streptosporangium > Streptosporangium amethystogenes. The sequence continues at coordinate 15 of NZ_JOEQ01000197.1, read as the reverse complement.
GAGCACGGTGCCCGG
>NZ_JOEQ01000196.1 GCF_000721075.1 Streptosporangium amethystogenes | reverse complement strand
CTGGTGTTGCATCACATCGCGGGTGACGGGTGGTCGATGGCGCCGTTGGCGCGGGATGTTTTGGCGGCGTATGCGGCGCGGTCGCGGGGGATGGTGCCGGAGTTCGTGCCGTTGCCGGTGCAGTATGCCGATTACGCGGTGTGGCAGCGGGAGTTGCTGGGGTCGGAGTCGGATCCGGGGAGTCTGGTCAGTGCGCAGGTGGCGTTCTGGCGGTCGCGGTTGGCGGGGTTGCCCGAGGAGTTGGTGTTGCCGTTCGATCGGCCGAGGCCCGCGGTCGCCTCGCACCGGGG
>NZ_JOEQ01000195.1 GCF_000721075.1 Streptosporangium amethystogenes | reverse complement strand
GTATACAAATACAGCGCCACGGACTCCTTCCCAACCGCCTCCTATCAAGCCAGCAACTACTGGGTGGATGTCGTATTCACCCCCTCGAACAGCCTATGGAACAACGCAGCGGTCCCGGCCGTCCAATCCCAGCCCGATGCCAATGCCAGCACGGCCGGCGTGAAATTCAAGGCGACCACGGCCGGAACCATCAACGGCATCCGCTTCTACAAGGGTCCGCAGAACACCGGGACGCACGTCGGAAGCCTGTGGACCAGCAGCGGCCAGCTGCTCGCGAGCGCGACCTTCACCAACG
>NZ_JOEQ01000194.1 GCF_000721075.1 Streptosporangium amethystogenes | reverse complement strand
CCACGGCCTGCACCTCTTCCTGAGCATCATCACCTGCGGCATGTGGGCCATCACCGGCTGGCCCATCGCAGCCGCCATTGGCCGCCGGCGTACCGTGCGAGGGCGCATACCCGCCGCTTTACCCAAAGAACAACTGAGCGCATCCAGGCGACCACAGGACGTGTTTCATTGAGTTTCACGTTGCTTCGTTGAGTCTCATCATGTATCGTCTTCCATGTGCAGCCCGATGGACGTGAAATCCGACGGCAGCGCGAGGAACGCGGCTACGGCCTGCGCAGATTCGCCAAAGCCGCCCAAAT
>NZ_JOEQ01000193.1 GCF_000721075.1 Streptosporangium amethystogenes | reverse complement strand
ACCCGATAACCGGTCACCGAACCCGACGACGCCCCCCACGACAACGCCACACTGTTCGCCCCACCCGTCGCCGCCGCCGCAGGCCGCGCCGTTGAGCGTGCAGTTGGACGGGGTGATGCCGCCGGGGCTGCCGTTGAAGCCGAAGCTCGCGGTCGCGCCGGGCGCCAGGGTGCCGTTCCAGCCGACGTTGGTGAAGGTGAAACGCTGCCCGCTCCGGCTCAGCGACGCGTCCCAGAAGGCACCGATGTTGGCCCCGGAGGGCAGGTCGAAGGCGACCGACCAGCCGTTGATCGTGGTGGTACCGCCATTGGTGATCGTGTACTTGCCCTCGAAGCCGGTCCCCCAGTCGGAGACCTTGGTGAAGACCGCGGTGG
>NZ_JOEQ01000192.1 GCF_000721075.1 Streptosporangium amethystogenes | reverse complement strand
CCACAGCGGCTTGGACGGCTCCCAGGCGCCGAGCGCGATGAGCGCCACCGGAAGCGCGCTGAGGACGTTCACGACCATGCCGGTGACGAACACCTTCTTGAGCTGCGGCAGGTGGTCCTCGGGGTGGTCGATCCAGCCCGAGCGCTGGAGCATCATGCCGGCGGCCACGAGCGGGAGGAACATGGCCAGCAGGACGCCCACCAAGATCACGGTGATTGAAGCGAGCGAGCCGGTGAGCAGCTGCTGCACGTAAGCCGGGAGCCCGACGAAGGCCGGCGGGGCGCTGTTCTCGGTGAAGGTG
>NZ_JOEQ01000191.1 GCF_000721075.1 Streptosporangium amethystogenes | reverse complement strand
CAACTTCCCGTTCCCCGTCAACGGCAACACCCCCAACACCACCACCGCCGACGGCACCATGAACTCCGGCAACACCTCCCCCGCGAACCGCCGCAACTCAGCGACATCCACCGCGTCCCCGCCCTGAGCGGCCACCACATACGCCACCAACCGCCGATCCCCCGGACGGTCCTCCCGCACCACCACCGCCACCCGCGACACCGACCCATGCCGGGCCAGCACCGCCTCCACCTCACCCAACTCGATCCGAAAACCCCGCACCTTCACCTGCTGATCAACCCGCCCCACGAACTCCACAACCCCA
>NZ_JOEQ01000190.1 GCF_000721075.1 Streptosporangium amethystogenes | reverse complement strand
CACCTCTACCGGGGTGGCGGGTCCGTGGTCGGAGTGGCAGACCGGACGAGTCGACACCTCCAAGCCCGTGGTGTCGGAAGTAACGGCGACCCCGGGACAGCTCGCATCAGGACTGTGGACATTCCCCTCGACTCAGCCGTCGTTCACCGCCTACGGCGCCGACCCGGAATCACGCCAGCTCCGGCTGGAGACACAGGTCGAACACGACCCAGCAGCCGCCGGCCAAGGTTCAGGACTGATCTGGTCTGGTTCCGGTGATCTGTCCTCGAGCAGCTGTTCCACCTCCAGCAAGTGCTGGCTGCAAACACCCACG
>NZ_JOEQ01000189.1 GCF_000721075.1 Streptosporangium amethystogenes | reverse complement strand
ACGACGATCTGCGCTCCCGCATCCTCGTAGCGGGCGAGCTGGCCTGGCCACGGGTTTGTGTGAATGATCCACGCGTCGGCCTCGACGCCTCGCAGGACGCGGTTGATGCCGGCTTTGCGGGCGGCGAAGGCCACTTCGCGGACCGGTTCGGGGGCCGCGTGCGGCTGCTCCGACCCCAGCGCCTGGGCGATCTTGTCGAAGTCGATGACGACATCCCCGGCCTGGCACTGCTCGCTGATCCAGGTCGACTTGCCCGCGCACGGCGGGCCGACGACGACGGTGATGGCCACGGCTCACCCCGTCTCGTAGTCCAGGCGGC
>NZ_JOEQ01000188.1 GCF_000721075.1 Streptosporangium amethystogenes | reverse complement strand
GGTGTTGGCGGCGCATCCGCTGGTGGCGGATGTGGCGGTGGTGGTGCGGGAGGACCGGCCGGGGGATCGGCGGCTGGTGGCGTACGTGGTGGAGGCCGCAGCGGTGGGGGCGGCAGGCGGCCCGGCTGGGGACGGGAGGGCGTCGGGGGTTGTGGGTTCGTCGGACGTGCTGGGTGCGGAGCTGTCAGGCATGTCCGGCGCACTGGCTCCTCCGTCGGCCTCGTCGGGTGGGTTGGATGTGGGGCGGTTGCGGCGGTTCGCGGGGGAGGTGTTGCCCGATTACATGGTGCCGTCGGCGGTGGTGGTGGTGGAGGCGTTGCC
>NZ_JOEQ01000187.1 GCF_000721075.1 Streptosporangium amethystogenes | reverse complement strand
GACGCCGTCGGCGTTTTATCAGTTGATGGCGGCGGAGCGGGATCTGGGTGGGTCGGGTCTGTCGTTGCGGTATGTCATCTTCGGCGGGGAGGCGCTGGATGGCAGCCGTGTCGCCGAGTGGCATGGCCGGGGGATCTCCCTGGTCAACATGTATGGGATTACCGAGACGACGGTGCATGTCACTTATGCGCCGCTGGATGTGGACAGCGCGCCCGGACTGATCGGGGTGGGGATTCCGGATTTGCGGTTGTATGTGTTGGATGAGTTTTTGCGGCCGGTGCCGGTGGGTGTGGTGGGGGAGTTGTATGTGGCGGGTCCGGGG
>NZ_JOEQ01000186.1 GCF_000721075.1 Streptosporangium amethystogenes | reverse complement strand
TCAGAGGAGTTCGACCGGTTCCTGACCGGCCTGCGGGTCCGCCACTCGGTCGGCCGCACCGGAGTCTGCTACGACAACGCGATGGCCGAGTCGTTCTTCGCCGCCATCAAGAACGAATGGCTGCACCGCTTCGTCTTCACCACCCGAGCTAAAGCGAAACGCCAGGTCATCCGCTACATCGAAGGGTTCTACAACCACCGGCGCCTGCATTCGGCACTCGGCTACCGGCCGCCCCTCGAAGTACTCAACGAATCCCTTTCAACCCGAGCAGCCGCATAGGCTACGACCATAAGACGGCTGTCCGGAATCACCGAGGCACCTCA
>NZ_JOEQ01000185.1 GCF_000721075.1 Streptosporangium amethystogenes | reverse complement strand
CTCGGGCAGGTGTCTCGATGTGACCGGCGTCTCGCAGGCCAACGGCGCCCTGGCGCAGATCTGGGACTGCAACGGACAGAACAACCAGCAGTGGACGTCGAACGGCGCGAGTGAGCTGCGGGTCTACGGCAACAAGTGCCTGGACGTGAGCAACCAGAGCACCGTCGACGGCGCGCAGGTGCAGATCTGGGACTGCAACGGTCAGAACAACCAGAAGTGGCGGTTCAACTCCGACGGCACCATCACCGCCGTCGGCGCGAACAAGTGCCTGGATGTGCCCAACAACGCCACGGCCAACGGCACCAAACTCGCCATCTGGTCCTG
>NZ_JOEQ01000184.1 GCF_000721075.1 Streptosporangium amethystogenes | reverse complement strand
TGGCGCGTGAGATGAACGCGACGGTGTTCATGGTGGTGCAGGCCGGGTTGGCGGCGTTGCTGACCCGGTTGGGGGCGGGTTCGGATGTGCCGATCGGTTCGGTGGTGGCGGGTCGGGTGGATGAGGCGTTGGACGATCTGGTGGGGATGTTCGTCAATACGTTGGTGTTGCGGACCGATACCTCGGGGAATCCGGCTTTTCGGGAGTTGGTCGGGCGGGTGCGGGAGGTGGATCTGGCGGCGTACGGTCATCAGGATCTGCCGTTCGAGCGGTTGGTGGAGATCGTCGCTCCGGCTCGTTCGATGGCCCGCCACCCCCTCTTCCAGGTG
>NZ_JOEQ01000183.1 GCF_000721075.1 Streptosporangium amethystogenes | reverse complement strand
GGTGTTGGCGGCGCATCCGCTGGTGGCGGATGTGGCGGTGGTGGTGCGGGAGGACCGGCCGGGGGATCGGCGGCTGGTGGCGTACGTGGTGGAGGCCGCGACGGACGCGGTCACGGGGGCGGCGGCGTCGGTCGGCGGCCCGGCTCCGGGCGGAGCGGCGGCGGATGTGTCGGATGCGCTCGTCCTCTCGGATGTGTCCGGTGCGCCGATTCCCGCAGATGGGTTGGTTTTGTCGGGTGGGTTGGATGTGGGGCGGTTGCGGCGGTTCGCGGGGGAGGTGTTGCCCGATTACATGGTGCCGTCGGCGGTGGTGGTGGTGGAGGCGTTGCC
>NZ_JOEQ01000182.1 GCF_000721075.1 Streptosporangium amethystogenes | reverse complement strand
GGTCCCCCGCTGCGCGACCGTCTGAGGTGGCACCCCGTAGTTCCACGCCGTCAGCCACTCCCCCAGCGCCGCCGGGACGAACGGCAACGAGGCCAGCAGATGACGCCGGGTCTCATCCATCTCATACCTCCACAGCAACGCGGCCGCCCTCACGGTAGCCGCGGTCGAGGTGTCGCCGTACTCCGTGATGGGCCACGAAGAGGTCTCCCCGAAGCTCCACCCGTCTATCCACCGCTCCACCCCGACCGGACTCACCTCGAACAACTCCGCCAGCCGCCACCGCGAACCGGCCCGCACCCCCTGAACCCCCTGCTCCCAGCGTGACCAGGT
>NZ_JOEQ01000181.1 GCF_000721075.1 Streptosporangium amethystogenes | reverse complement strand
GGTCGACAGCGAGATCACCCAGGGCACGCTCACCGAGGACGACATCGTCGCCACCATCGAGTACATCGTCCGGCTGCACGCCGGCGAGGTGTCGATGCCCGGCGCCAGCGGTGAGATCGTCGTCGAGACCGACGACATCGACCACTTCGGCAACCGCCGCCTGCGCAGCGTGGGCGAGCTGATCCAGAACCAGGTCCGCCTGGGACTGGCCCGCATGGAGCGCGTCGTCCGCGAGCGGATGACGACCCAGGACGTCGAGGCGATCACGCCGCAGACCCTGATCAACATCCGCCCGGTGGTGGCGTCGATCAAGGAGTTCTTCGGCACCTCC
>NZ_JOEQ01000180.1 GCF_000721075.1 Streptosporangium amethystogenes | reverse complement strand
TCCACCGACTCTCCGGGTGCGCTGGTGGCGGGCCCGTGGTCGCAGTGGCAGACCGGACGGGTGGACACCTCCAAGCCGGTGGTGTCGGAAGTAACGGCGACCCCGGGACAACTGACGTCGGGGTTGTGGACGTTCCCGTCGACTCAGCCGTCGTTCACCGCCTACGGCGCCGACCCGGAATCGCGGCAGTTGCGGCTGGAGGCACAGGTCGAACACGACCCGGCAAAGGCTGACCAGGGCACGGGGCTGATCTGGTCTGGTTCCGGTGATCTGTCCTCGAGCAGCTGTTCCACCTCCAGCAAGTGCTGGCTGCAAACACCCACGATGACCTCG
>NZ_JOEQ01000179.1 GCF_000721075.1 Streptosporangium amethystogenes | reverse complement strand
TGGGGTTGTGGAGTTCGTGGGGCGGGTTGATCAGCAGGTGAAGGTGCGGGGTTTTCGGATCGAGTTGGGTGAGGTGGAGGCGGTGCTGGCCCGGCATGGTTCGGTGTCGCGGGTGGCGGTGGTGGTGCGGGAGGACCGTCCGGGGGATCGGCGGTTGGTGGCGTATGTGGTTCCGGCCGAGGGTGTTTCGGCGGAGGGGGCCTCGATGGGTGCGGGGCCGGTGCTTGATGTGGGGGAGTTGCGGCGGTTCGCGGGGGAGGTGTTGCCGGAGTTCATGGTGCCGTCGGCGGTGGTGGTGTTGGGGGTGTTGCCGTTGACGGGGAACGGGAAGTTG
>NZ_JOEQ01000178.1 GCF_000721075.1 Streptosporangium amethystogenes | reverse complement strand
CCTCGTCCAAGAACGCCTCCAGCCGCATCAGTTGCGCCTCGGTGAGCTTGCAACCGGTCCCGGCGGCCCCCTTGGAGGCCAGAGCGGCCTTGTCGCCCTTCAGCCAGGCCCGGTGCCACTCACAGGCGGACTTACGCGTCACGCCCAGCAGCTGGGCCACCCGCGGCGGTTTGATTCCTCCGGAGAACATGTCCGCCGCCCGAAGCCGCAGCGTTTCACGCCGCTCCCGCTCCGTGCCAGACAATCCCCCGCTTCTGTCTGAGTACCTCATACCTCCAGGCTGCCACCTGGGCAAACAGTGCGGACAAGCACCCCCGAGCAACCCGTGACGCCCAACTTTCT
>NZ_JOEQ01000177.1 GCF_000721075.1 Streptosporangium amethystogenes | reverse complement strand
GGAGGTGCCGAAGAACTCCTTGATCGACGCCACCACCGGGCGGATGTTGATCAGGGTCTGCGGCGTGATCGCCTCGACGTCCTGGGTCGTCATCCGCTCACGGACGACGCGCTCCATGCGGGCCAGCCCCAGGCGGACCTGGTTCTGGATCAGCTCGCCCACGCTGCGCAGGCGGCGGTTGCCGAAGTGGTCGATGTCGTCGACCTCGACGATGACGGTGTCGGTCGGCGCCTCCTGGGCGGCCGGCATCGACACCTCGCCGGCGTGCAGCCGGACGATGTACTCGATGGTGGCGACGATGTCGTCCTCGGTGAGCGTGCCCTGGGTGATCTCGCTGTCGACC
>NZ_JOEQ01000176.1 GCF_000721075.1 Streptosporangium amethystogenes | reverse complement strand
CCCCGGACCCGCCACATACAACTCCCCCACCACACCCACCGGCACCGGCCGCAAAAACTCATCCAACACATACAACCGCAAATCCGGAATCCCCACCCCAATAACACTTGGAGCACCCTCCTCCACCATTTGGCGATTCAACGGCGAATAAGTCACGTGCACCGTCGTCTCGGTAATTCCATACATGTTCACCAGCAGCGGCGCATTATCGGGATGACGGTCGTACCAGTCACGCAGTCGCCCCACCTCCAGCGCCTCCCCGCCGAAGATGACATACCGCAACGACAGACCCGACCCACCCAGATCCCGCTCCGCCGCCATCAACTGATAAAACGCCGACGGCGTC
>NZ_JOEQ01000175.1 GCF_000721075.1 Streptosporangium amethystogenes | reverse complement strand
CCGGGCAGCAGGCGGATGAGGGGGTTGAGGGCAGCCGGACCGTCTTGGTGGTCGACCGCAACAACTACCCGTTGTCGGTCGCGGTCAATGACAGTGGGGCAGAGCTGTCGTTGACGGTGGACGCGGTGGCGCCGATCGATGCGCGTGGTGTGGCCGTGCAGGTCCGTACCGCCACCGAGAGCCTGGTCCGGGCGCTGGAGCAGGCGCTGGACGGTGGTGCGGAGTTGCCGTTGAGCGCGGTGGAGGTGCTGGAGGAGGGTGAGCGTCACCGGTTGTTGTCCGAGTGGAATGACACGGTGGTGGAGTGGTCGGGTGGGGTGGTTCCCGAGTTGTTCGCGGCTCAGGTGG
>NZ_JOEQ01000174.1 GCF_000721075.1 Streptosporangium amethystogenes | reverse complement strand
TGCTGGGGGTCGCTCTGCGGGATGTGGTGGGTCGGCATGAGAGTTTGCGGACGGTGTTTCCCGAGGTGGACGGGGTGGCGTGTCAGCGGGTTCTGGACAGCGCGGAGGTGTCGTTCGACCAGGTGAGTGTCGAGGAGGGCGAACTGGCCGACGAACTGCGGGCCTTCGCGGGACGTGGTTTCGACCTGGAGGTGGAGCTGCCACTGCGGGTGAGGCTGTTCACCTTGAACTCGGGTGAGCATGTACTCGCTCTGGTGTTGCATCACATCGCGGGTGACGGGTGGTCGATGGCGCCGTTGGCGCGGGATGTTTTGGCGGCGTATGCGGCGCGGTCGCGGGGGATGGTGCCG
>NZ_JOEQ01000173.1 GCF_000721075.1 Streptosporangium amethystogenes | reverse complement strand
TGCTGGGGGTCGCTCTGCGGGATGTGGTGGGTCGGCATGAGAGTTTGCGGACGGTGTTTCCCGAGGTGGACGGGGTGGCGTGTCAGCGGGTTCTGGACACCGTGGACGTGTCCTTCGAGGTTGTCCGGGTCGATGCCGACACGCTCGGGCCCGCGCTGGCGGCCGAGGCGGGGAGGGGCTTCGACCTGACCGTGGAGACGCCACTGCGCGCCCGCCTCTTCGAGCTCGACTCCTCCACCCGGATCCTGCTGCTGGTGTTGCATCACATCGCGGGTGACGGGTGGTCGATGGCGCCGTTGGCGCGGGATGTTTTGGCGGCGTATGCGGCGCGGTCGCGGGGGATGGTGCCG
>NZ_JOEQ01000172.1 GCF_000721075.1 Streptosporangium amethystogenes | reverse complement strand
ATCTCGCTCAACCGCACATCCGGATCAGCGACCACCGACTCCAGCAACCGCCCGAACCGCACCACCATGTCCTCGACCGTCACCCGATCGAACAGATCGGCGGCGTACTCGACGACACCGGTCAGGCCATCGCCCGTCTCGGTCAGGGACATCAGCAGGTCGAACCTGGCGACACCGAGGTCCAGCGGCTCCTGCCGGATCTCCAGGCCGTCGACCTCCAGCACGGGGGCGGGGTTGTTCTGGAACGCCAGGGCCACCTGGAAGAGGGGGTGGCGGGCCATCGAACGAGCCGGAGCGACGATCTCCACCAACCGCTCGAACGGCAGATCCTGATGACCGTACGCCGCCAGATC
>NZ_JOEQ01000171.1 GCF_000721075.1 Streptosporangium amethystogenes | reverse complement strand
ATCTCGCTCAACCGCACATCCGGATCAGCGACCACCGACTCCAGCAACCGCCCGAACCGCACCACCATGTCCTCGACCGTCACCCGATCGAACAGATCGAGACTGAACTCCAGACCGCCTTCGAGGCCGCCGCCGGGACGCTCGGCAAGGGTGAGCTGGAGGTCGAACTTGGCGGTGTCCGGGGTGAACGGTTCGACGGAGATGGACAGCTCGTCGAGCTGGAGGGCCGGGACGGGGTTGTTCTGGAAGGCGAGCATCACCTGGAAGAGGGGGTGGCGGGCCATCGAACGAGCCGGAGCGACGATCTCCACCAACCGCTCGAACGGCAGATCCTGATGACCGTACGCCGCCAGATC
>NZ_JOEQ01000170.1 GCF_000721075.1 Streptosporangium amethystogenes | reverse complement strand
GTGGGGCGGGAGAACCTGCGTCCGGGTGATGTGGTGCTGCTGAACTATCCGTACTGGAACGCGGCCCACGCCTATGACGCGACGTTGTTCTCGCCGGTGTTCCTGGACTCCGAGCTGGTGGGTTTTCTGTGTGTGCGGGCTCACTGGATGGATCTGGGGGCCAAGGATCCGGGGTATGTGCTGGATTCCACGGACATGCATCAGGAGGGGATCATCTTTCCCGGGACGAAGGTGTTCTCGGGGGGTGAGCCGAATCGGGAGATCATCGAGTTGATCCGGTTCAACTCGCGGATGCCGGATCTGGTGATCGGTGATCTGAACGCGCAGGTCGCCGCGTTGCGCACCGGCGAGCGCCG
>NZ_JOEQ01000169.1 GCF_000721075.1 Streptosporangium amethystogenes | reverse complement strand
TCGATCTGGGTGGGGACAGCATCGTGGCGATTCGGTTGGTGGCTCGGGGGCGTGCGGCGGGGGTGGTGTTCTCGCCTCGGGATGTGTTCCGGTATCAGAGCGTGCGGGAGTTGGCCGCGGTCGCGGTCGAGGAAGGGCAGCGGCGGGGCGAGCCGGAAGACGCGGGGATCGGGAGGTTCCCCGAGACCCCGATCATGGCCTGGTTGCGCGACCTGGCCGGGCCGACCGGTGACTTCAGCCAGACGGTCGTCCTGCAGGTCCCTGCCGGGCTGGGGCTGGACCGTCTGACGTCGGCGGTGCGGGTGGTGCTGGATCACCATGACGTGCTGCGGCTGCGGGTGTCGGCGGAGGGGGGGTAT
>NZ_JOEQ01000168.1 GCF_000721075.1 Streptosporangium amethystogenes | reverse complement strand
TCGATCTGGGTGGGGACAGCATCGTGGCGATTCGGTTGGTGGCTCGGGGGCGTGCGGCGGGGGTGGTGTTCTCGCCTCGGGATGTGTTCCGGTATCAGAACGTGCGGGAGTTGGCCGCGGTCGCGGTCGAGGAAGGGCAGCGGCGGGGCGAGCCGGAAGACGCGGGGATCGGATGGTTTCCAGCGACTCCGATCATGGCCTGGCTCGCGGAGCGCGGAGGTCCTGTCGCCGGTTACAGCCAGACGGTCGTCCTGCAGGTTCCTGCCGGGCTGGGGCTGGACCGTCTGACGTCGGCGGTGCGGGTGGTGCTGGATCACCATGACGTGCTGCGGCTGCGGGTGTCGGCGGAGGGGGGGTAT
>NZ_JOEQ01000167.1 GCF_000721075.1 Streptosporangium amethystogenes | reverse complement strand
GTCGGGTGGGTTGGATGTGGGGCGGTTGCGGCGGTTCGCGGGGGAGGTGTTGCCCGATTACATGGTGCCGTCGGCGGTGGTGGTGGTGGAGGCGTTGCCGTTGACGGGGAACGGGAAGCTGGATCGGGCGGCGTTGCCGGTGCCGTCGGTGGTGGGGGCTGGGCAGGTGTCGGGTGGGGGGTCGTTGTCGGTGCGGGAGGAGGTGTTGTGCGGGCTGTTCGCGGAGGTGTTGGGGGTGGAGCGGGTGGGGGTGGATGACGGGTTCTTCGATCTGGGTGGGGACAGCATCGTGGCGATTCGGTTGGTGGCTCGGGGGCGTGCGGCGGGGGTGGTGTTCTCGCCTCGGGATGTGTTCCGGTATCAGA
>NZ_JOEQ01000166.1 GCF_000721075.1 Streptosporangium amethystogenes | reverse complement strand
TAGGTCAGGTTGTTGGCGTCGGCGAACATCGACAGCTGGTCGACCATGGTGTTGAGGGTGTCCTTGAGTTGGAGGATCTCCCCCTGGGCGTCGGCGGTGATCTTCTTGGACAGGTTGCCCTGGGCCACCGCCGTGGACACCGCGGCGATCTGACGCACCTGGGTGGTCAGGTTGTTGGCCATCACGTTGACGTTGTCGGTGAGGTCCTTCCAGGTGCCCGAGACGCCGGGCACCTGCGCCTGGCCGCCGAGCTGGCCCTCGGAGCCGACCTCGCGGGCGACCCGGCTCACCTCGGAGGCGAAGGAGGAGAGCTGGTCGACCATGGTGTTGATGGTGGTCTTCAGGGCGAGGATCTCGCCCTGGGCGTTGACGTCGATCTTGCGGGTC
>NZ_JOEQ01000165.1 GCF_000721075.1 Streptosporangium amethystogenes | reverse complement strand
CCTGCCGGGCTGGGGCTGGACCGTCTGACGTCGGCGGTGCGGGTGGTGCTGGATCACCATGACGTGCTGCGGCTGCGGGTGTCGGCGGAGGGGGGGTATGAGGTCGCTCCGCGGGGGGCGGTGGCGGCCGACGGGTGTGTGCGCCGGGTGGAGGTGTCGGGGGAGCCGGGGGGTCTGGTCGCCGCGGTGGCGGAGGAGGCGGCGGTTTCGCGGGCGGGGTTGGATCCGGTGGCCGGGCAGTTGGTCCGGGTGGCGTGGTTGGACGCCGGGCCCCGGGTGTCGGGCCGGTTGGTGGTGACGGTGCACCATCTGGCGGTGGACGGGGTGTCCTGGCGCATCCTGCTGCCGGACCTGTTCACCGCCTGGCACGCGACC
>NZ_JOEQ01000164.1 GCF_000721075.1 Streptosporangium amethystogenes | reverse complement strand
GGGGTGGGGATTCCGGATTTGCGGTTGTATGTGTTGGATGAGTTTTTGCGGCCGGTGCCGGTGGGTGTGGTGGGGGAGTTGTATGTGGCGGGTCCGGGGTTGGCGCGGGGTTATCTGGGTCGGGCGGGGTTGACGGCGGAGCGGTTTGTGGCGTGTCCGTTCGATGGTTCCGGTGGGCGGATGTATCGGTCGGGGGATGTGGTGCGGTGGGGTCGGGGTGGGGGATTGGAGTATGTGGGGCGGGCTGATCAGCAGGTGAAGGTGCGGGGTTTCCGGATCGAGTTGGGGGAGGTGGAGGCGGTGTTGGCGGCGCATCCGCTGGTGGCGGATGTGGCGGTGGTGGTGCGGGAGGACCGGCCGGGGGATCGGCGGCTGGTGGCGTACGTGGTGGAGGCCGC
>NZ_JOEQ01000163.1 GCF_000721075.1 Streptosporangium amethystogenes | reverse complement strand
GAGTTGCGGCGGTTCGCGGGGGAGGTGTTGCCGGAGTTCATGGTGCCGTCGGCGGTGGTGGTGTTGGGGGTGTTGCCGTTGACGGGGAACGGGAAGTTGGATCGGGCGGCGTTGCCGGCTCCCGGGGTGGTTTCGGAGTCGGGTCGGGGGGCGCGGTCGGTGGTGGAGGAGATTTTGTGTGGGGTGTTCGCGGAGGTGCTGGGGATGGACGCGGTGGGGGTGGGGGATTCGTTTTTCGCGTTGGGTGGGGATTCGTTGCTGGCGATGCGGTTGGTGGGCCGGGTGCGGTCGGTGCTGGGGGTGGAGGTTTCGGTTCGGGCGGTGTTTGAGGTCTGTCTCTTATACACATCTGACGCTGCCGACGACTCCTTACGTGTAGATCTCGGTGGTCGCCGTATC
>NZ_JOEQ01000162.1 GCF_000721075.1 Streptosporangium amethystogenes | reverse complement strand
GCGGCCTGGCCCGCCTGGCGGGACACCTCGCTGACCCGGCGGGCGGGGGTGCTGTTCCGCTTCCGTGAGCTGATGTACGCCCACCGCGACGAGCTCGCGGCGCTGGTCAGCGCCGAGCACGGCAAGGTCCACTCCGACGCGCTGGGCGAGGTCGCCCGAGGCCTGGAGGTCGTGGAGTTCGCCTGCGGCATCCCGCACCTGCTCAAGGGCGGTTTCTCCGAGGGCGTCTCCACCCGGGTCGACTCCTACTCGATCCGGCAGCCGCTGGGCGTGGTCGCCGGGATCACCCCGTTCAACTTCCCGGTCATGGTGCCGATGTGGATGTTCCCGATCGCGATCGCCTGCGGCAACACCTTCATCCTCAAGCCCTCGGAGAAGGACCCCTCGGCGTCGCTGCTGATGGCC
>NZ_JOEQ01000161.1 GCF_000721075.1 Streptosporangium amethystogenes | reverse complement strand
GAAGAACGACTCGGCCATCGCGTTGTCGTAGCAGACTCCGGTGCGGCCGACCGAGTGGCGGACCCGCAGGCCGGTCAGGAACCGGTCGAACTCCTCTGAGGTGTAGTTCGAGCCGCGGTCATCGACCAGCCCAGGACCGCCTTGCTGTGGCAGTCGATGACGGTGGCCAGATATACAAAGCCCTCCCAGGTCGGGATGTAGGTGATGTCGCCGACGAGTTTGGTGCCCGGCCGCTCGGCCGTGAAGTCGCGCCGGACCAGGTCGGGGATGCCGCGAAAGTCGCCCCGCACGGTGGTGGTGGGCCGGAACACACGTCGAGCCGCCGAAGATCTCCGCGACCAGCGTGGCCAGCAGGGTGCGGCGTTGCGCGGTGGCCGAGGCCGGCCGCTCACGCCACTCGTAGTAGCCCGACCGGGACACCTCCAGCCAGGCGCACATGTTGACGATCGTGTGGTGGGCCTTCTCCGCATCGATCAGCTCGAACTTGGGGAGCGTCATCGATTCTCGGCCGCGAAGAAGGCGGCCGCTTTTTTCAAGAA
>NZ_JOEQ01000160.1 GCF_000721075.1 Streptosporangium amethystogenes | reverse complement strand
CATCGACCAGCCCAGGACCGCCTTGCTGTGGCAGTCGATGACGGTGGCCAGATATACAAAGCCCTCCCAGGTCGGGATGTAGGTGATGTCGCCGACGAGCTTGGTGCCCGGCTGCTCGGCCGTGAAGTCGCGCCGGACCAGGTCGGGGATGCCGTGAAAGTCGCCCTGCACGGTGGTGGTGGGCCGGAACGCACGTGCCTGGGCCGGGGTCAGGTCCAGCTCGCGCATCAGGGCGCGGACCAGTTCGGCCGAGCAGTGCTCGCCGCGGCGCAGCAGGGCGGCGTGCACCCGCCGGTAGCCGTAGGTCTTGTACGAGCCGCCGAAGATCTCCGCGACCAGCGTGGCCAGCAGGGTGCGGCGTTGCGCGGTGGCCGAGGCCGGCCGCTCACGCCACTCGTAGTAGCCCGACCG
>NZ_JOEQ01000159.1 GCF_000721075.1 Streptosporangium amethystogenes | reverse complement strand
CGAGGTGAGGACACCCCCGACAATGGATCTTGTTCCGTAGAGGGGAGCCTTCGGGTGGCACGACCGTCGAAGTTCGGCGATGAGTTCAAGCGGGACGCGGTGAGGCTGGTCCGTGCGACGGGCCGGACCTGCGCCGATGTGGCGCGGGAGCTTGGGATGAACCGCGAGACCCTGCGCACCTGGGTGCGAGCGGCCGAGGCTGAGGACAGTGAGTCGGGCGCGGGCCTGGCCAAGGCCGAGCGCGACGAGCTCGCCCGGCTGCGCAAGCGGGTCGCCGAACTGGAGATCGAGAAAGAGATCCTCCGCAAGGCGGCCGCCTATTTTGCGAAGGAGATGGATCGTTGATCAGCCGCTTCAGGTTCATCTCCGCCCACGCCGGCTTCGGCATCGCGCGGCTGTGCAGGGTGTTGAACGTCGGCCG
>NZ_JOEQ01000158.1 GCF_000721075.1 Streptosporangium amethystogenes | reverse complement strand
CGCGATCGTGCCGACTGCGGTGACAGCCCGGACGTCCCTGATCATTGGCGACGGTGACTCCCCGCACGAGGCGCTGGTGCGTTCACTGGCCACCGGCAGGGCGAGTGGAGTGCTGTTCACCGACGACGTGCGCTGTCCCGTGCATGTCGTCGATCTCGCCGCGGCGCTCCTCGAACTTGCCGCATCCGAGTATCACGGGATCCACCATGTCGCCGGAGCCGATGCGGTGAGCCGATACGAGCTGGGGCTGCTCATCGCCCGACGCGATGGACTCGACGCGGACCGACTGCCTTCAGGCCGGCGAGTGGACACCGGCGTGCCCGGCCCGCTGGATGTGCGCCTGGAGTGCGACATGACGCAGCGACGGCTTCGGACCAGACTGCGTGGCGCGCGGCGGTTTCTGGGGTGACGTTCACCGGTGATCGCGGCCTTCTC
>NZ_JOEQ01000157.1 GCF_000721075.1 Streptosporangium amethystogenes | reverse complement strand
CACCGACTGACGCTGCATGTTCGAGCCCATGAGCGCACGGTTGGCGTCGTCGTGCTCCAGGAACGGGATCATCGCGGTCGCCACCGACACCATCTGGCGCGGCGACACGTCGATGTAGTCGACCTCCTCGGCACGGGCCAGCTCGGTCTCGCCGCCCTTGGTGCGGACGAGGACCCGACGATCGGCGAACGAGCCGTCGGGGTTGAGGACCGTGTTGGCCTGGGCCTTGACGAAACGGTCTTCCTCGTCGGCGGTGAGGTAGTCGATCTGGTCGGTCACCTTACCGTCGACGACCTTGCGGTACGGGGTCTCGACGAAACCGAAGGCGTTGATGCGTCCGTAGGAGGCCAGCGAGCCGATCAGGCCGATGTTCGGGCCTTCCGGCGTCTCGATCGGGCACATCCGGCCGTAGTGCGAGGGGTGCACGTCGCGGACCTCGA
>NZ_JOEQ01000156.1 GCF_000721075.1 Streptosporangium amethystogenes | reverse complement strand
CACCGACTGACGCTGCATGTTCGAGCCCATGAGCGCACGGTTGGCGTCGTCGTGCTCCAGGAACGGGATCATCGCGGTCGCCACCGACACCATCTGGCGTGCCGAGACGTCCATGAAGTCGACCTCGTTGGCGCGCAGGGATTCGAACTCCCCGCCCTTCCTGCGGACGAGCACCCTCGGCTCAAGGAACGTTCCGTCCGGACCGATCGGCGTGTTCGCCTGGGCGATGACGTACCGGTCCTCCTCGTCCGCGGTCAGGTACTCGACCTGGTCGGTGACCCGGCCGTCGACGACCTTGCGGTACGGGGTCTCGACGAAACCGAAGGCGTTGATGCGTCCGAAGGAGGCCAGCGAGCCGATCAGGCCGATGTTCGGGCCTTCCGGCGTCTCGATCGGGCACATCCGGCCGTAGTGCGAGGGGTGCACGTCGCGGACCTCGA
>NZ_JOEQ01000155.1 GCF_000721075.1 Streptosporangium amethystogenes | reverse complement strand
GTGGAACGCTTCCGGCAGCACGTGGTGGAACTTTCCGGCGGTGGAACTTTCCGGCAGCGGCAGCGGAACACTTTCGCCGGCGGTGGAACACTTCGGGTCGCGGGGGTGGAACGCTTTTCCGCGGAAGTGGAACACTTCCGGAAGTGCGAAGCGGAACACTTCCGGAAGCGTTCCGCTTATGACCGATACCCGCTCCCGTCGCTCTGGCCGGTGCCGGCCGGACCGCCCGTACGGGGCTGTTCCGCGACCCGCGCCCCGGCCGGTACGGGAGCGGTGTTGCGGTCGCGGATGTGGTCGCGAACGTGCCCCTGGACGCGACCGGTCGTGACCCCGGTCGTGACCACCAATGTGACCCCGAACGCGACATCGGACGCGCTGAGTCCGGCCGCATGTCGTCTGTCCTGAGGCCGCATGTCCGGCCGCATGTCGTCTGTCCTGAGGCCGCATGTCCGGCCGCATGTCGTCTGTCCTGAGGCCG
>NZ_JOEQ01000154.1 GCF_000721075.1 Streptosporangium amethystogenes | reverse complement strand
TCCTACCTGGACCTGGGCGTCGCCGAGGGCGCGAAGCTCGTCGTGGACGGCCGCCGGACCCCGGTCCTGGGCGGCGCGGCGGCGGCCGAGGCCTCCGGCTTCTGGCTCGGCCCCACCGTGCTCGACCATGTCCCGCCTGGCTCGCGGGTGCACACCGAGGAGATCTTCGGCCCGGTCCTGGCGATCGTCCGGGTCTCCTCCTACGAGGAGGGCCTGGAACTGATCAACAGCGGCGAGTACGGCAACGGCACCGCGGTCTTCACCAACGACGGCGGCGCGGCCCGGCGCTTCCAGAACGAGGTCGAGGTCGGCATGATCGGCATCAACGTGCCGATCCCGGTGCCGATGGCCTTCTACAGCTTCGGCGGCTGGAAGTCCTCGCTCTTCGGCGACACCCACGTGCACGGGACCGAGGGCGTGCACTTCTACACCCGGGGCAAGGTCGTCACCTCCCGCTGGCTCGACCCGAGCCACGGCGGC
>NZ_JOEQ01000153.1 GCF_000721075.1 Streptosporangium amethystogenes | reverse complement strand
GCGCCTTATAGAGACCCCCGCACCTGGCTCTGTTTGCGGCCTTGTGTGGGTGTCTCGTGCCCAACCGCGCTCATCATTGCGCGTGGCGCGCACCGTGTGTCTCGTTCAGGACACTGCCTCCCGGCCCAGGTGATCCAGACCGGGCGATCTCCCACCCAACACAACCCCCCGAGAAAAGGGGGCTGGCAGCTGCGGAACCCGATAGCACGCGGGGATGAAACCGATCCGGCAGCGACCTGCTCGCTCCCGCCGTCTCGAAACCTGCCAGGAAGACCGGGGAGGCCAGAGGCTTGTCTTAGTCTGCGCTACACCTACCCGACACCCGTACAGATTCCCTGTCCCTGTGCGTACCTCAATCATCCCCCGAACTGGCACCAACCGCATCACCCACACGAAGACAAAGCCCTCATGTTTCGGACCGAACACCCTGCACCGCAAGCAAACCCGCACCCAACTCACGCCGCCGCCACCCGCACCCAACAC
>NZ_JOEQ01000152.1 GCF_000721075.1 Streptosporangium amethystogenes | reverse complement strand
GGCGCTCGCCGATGTCGATCGCACGGGCGCGGTGCTCGGCGCGCTCGATCCCGATCTGCGCCAGGCAGTGGTTCATCGCCCACTGCAGGCGATCGGGGGCGTCTTTCATCTCCGCCTCGATGACGTCGAGCAGTCCTACGAGGTCGAGGCCCTCGGGCTTCTTCGCCACGCGTTCGGTGGTCAGTGCCCAGCCGGCACTCGCGACCACCGGATCCGGGTCGGCCGACCAGGCCAGGCGCAGCTCTTCGGAGTGCGGGCTCTTCTTCACCACGTAGTTCACGAGCCAGTCGTGCACCTTGGGTGCGCGTGCCTCGCGCACCATGACGTCCAACTCGTCACGCTCGAACGCCTTCGGGCGGCAGATCAGGATCGCCAGCAGTCTCGCCGCGGTGTCATCCGTCTCCCAGAGCCGGCACGCGAGGTCCTGCTGCGTCTTCAACCGCTTCGCGATCGCGCGCAGCTTGCCGAGGTTCACACCGTGATC
>NZ_JOEQ01000151.1 GCF_000721075.1 Streptosporangium amethystogenes | reverse complement strand
CTCCAGCAACCCCGCCAGCCGGCCACGCATCGCCGACACCGCCGCCAGCACACCGGACCGGCCGACCAGCGCCCGCACCGGCAACATGTTCATGAACGGACCCGCCACCCGGTCCGCCCCCGCGCCGGCGTTCATCCGGCCGAACAGCACCGTCCCGAACACCACATCCTCACGGCCGCTGACCACCGCCAGCACCCGCGCCCACACCACGTGCATCACCGTCGCCGGGCTGGTCTGCAACCGCCGCGCGACCTCCCGGATCCGGCTGTCCCACTCAGGGGAGAACCCCAGCCCTGCCCGGACCACACCGGCACCGTCGCCACGTACGTCCACGTCCAACCCCGCACGCGCCTGCGCCACGAAGTCCCGGAACGGCAACGGCTCGGCCAGATCCTCGACGTTCCCGGAGACGAAAGCACGCACCTCCGCGAGCAGCACCTCCACCGCCGTGTGGTCCTGCACCATGTGGTGCATCCGTACCATTCCCAGCCATCGGTCGCTTCCGGGCACTGCTGCGATGTGCACGTCGATCAATGGGGCCTGGCCCAGATCCATCGTCATGCCGCCCAGCGCCACCAGATCGGCCGCCAGGTCGGTACTCCGCGGATCGAGTCCCACCTCATCAACGAGCAGTACGGCCTGGCGCCACACGACCTGCACGGGTTCGCGCAGCCCCTCCCACACGATGGCGGTCCGCAGGATGTCGTGCCGGTCCACCACCTGCTGCAACGCCACGGTGAAGGCGTCAAGGCGCGCGCGGGAGTCGAATTCCACGACGATCGGCTGCACGTAGGCGTCCTCGCCGCCGTCGGCCAGCAGATGG
>NZ_JOEQ01000150.1 GCF_000721075.1 Streptosporangium amethystogenes | reverse complement strand
CCATCCGCCGCTGGGCAAGTGGATGATCGGTCTGGGCGAGCAGCTCTTCGGTATGACCCCCTACGGCTGGAGGTTCGCCGGGGCGGTCGTCGGTGTGCTGTCGATCCTGATCCTGGCCAGGGTGGCCCGCCGGATGACCCGCTCGACCCTGCTGGGCTGCCTGGCCGGGCTGCTGCTCGCGGTCGACGGCCTGCACTACGTGCTGTCGCGTACCGCGCTGCTGGACATCTTCCTGATGTTCTGGGTGCTGGCCGGGTTCGCCTGCCTGGTGGCCGACCGCGACTGGGCGCGCGGGAAACTGGTCGACTGGTACGAGAGCTCGCCGCTCAGTGATCAGGGCCCCTGGCTGGGGCTGCGGCCCTGGCGGATCGCGGCCGGGCTCTGCCTGGGCGCGGCCTGCGCGGTCAAGTGGTCGGGGATCTTCTTCCTCGTCGCGTTCGCGGTCATGTCCCTGGTCTGGGACGCCGGAGCCCGCCGGGCCATCGGCCTGCGCAGACCGTAC
>NZ_JOEQ01000149.1 GCF_000721075.1 Streptosporangium amethystogenes | reverse complement strand
CTGGTCAGCCTTTGCCGGGTCGTGTTCGACCTGTGCCTCCAGCCGCAATTGCCGTGATTCCGGGTCGGCGCCGTAGGCGGTGAACGACGGCTGAGTCGAGGGGAACGTCCACAGTCCTGATGCGAGCTGTCCCGGTGATGCTGTCAGCTCTGAGACCACGGGCTTGGAGGTGTCGACTCGTCCGGTCTGCCACTGTGACCACGGGCCCGCCACCCCGGTAGAGGTGGAGGTGCGCACTCGCCAGCGGATCAGCCATCCGTCCTTCAGTTTGCCCGAGGTCATCGTGGGTGTTTGCAGCCAGCACTTGCTCGATGTCGAGCAGCCCGAGGTGGACAGATCACCGGAGTCGGACCAGATCAGTCCTGAACCTTGGCCGGCGGCTGCCGGGTCGTGTTCGACCTGTGTCTCCAGCCGCAACTGCCGCGATTCCGGGTCGGCGCCGTAGGCGGTGAACGACGGCTGAGTCGACGGGAACGTCCACAACCCCGACACCAGCTGCCCCGGATACGCCGTTACTTCCGAC
>NZ_JOEQ01000148.1 GCF_000721075.1 Streptosporangium amethystogenes | reverse complement strand
CCGATATCTACACGTAAGGAGTCGTCGGCAGCGTCAGATGTGTATAAGAGACAGATTATGGGCCGACCGAGACGACGATCGGGGTGGCGACGGCGCGGTTGACGGCTGAGGTGGTGGCCGGTGGGGTGGTGCCGGTGGGGTCTCCGGTGGCCAATACCCGCCTGTATGTATTGGACGGGCGGCTTCGGCCGGTGCCGGTGGGGGTGTCGGGGGAGTTGTATGTTTCCGGGGCGCAGGTGGCGCGGGGGTATGTGGGGCGGGCGGGGTTGACGGCTGAGCGGTTTGTGGCGTGTCCGTTCGGTGGTGTGGGTGAGCGGATGTATCGGACGGGGGATGTGGCGCGCTGGGGTGGCGATGGTCAGGTGGAGTGTTTGGGGCGGGTGGATGAGCAGGTGAAGGTTCGGGGGTTCCGGATCGAGCCGGGTGAGGTGCGGTCGGTGCTGGTGGCGCATCCGGGGGTGGGTCAGGCCGCGGTGATCGCTCGGGAGGACGTTCCCGGTGATGTGCGCCTGGTCGCCTACATCGTC
>NZ_JOEQ01000147.1 GCF_000721075.1 Streptosporangium amethystogenes | reverse complement strand
TGTAGGTCAGGGGTTCGATTCCCCTCGTCGGCTCGCAACAGAGGGCCAGGTCACCGGTGTCCGGTGACCTGGCCCTCTGATCGTTAAGCAAACTTTGTGCCACCCGTGGGCCGCTGGCCGTCTCGTACACACATGTACCGCAGTCCGAGAACAGCGATCAGCAGCCCCGGGGGACATTCGATGGATCATCACAACACGCGGCACTCCGTCAGCGTGGCAGGCGTGATCATCGATGATCAGGGCCGCGCGCTCCTCACCCAGCGCCGAGACAACGGCCACTGGGAAGGACCCGGCGGAGTCCTGGAACGCGACGAGGACATCACCAGCGGCCTGCTCCGAGAGATCCACGAAGAGACCGGCCTGCACGTCGAGCCCGTCACCCTGACCGGCGTCTACAAGAACATGACCCGCGGCATCGTCGCCCTGGTCTTCCGCTGCAAGGTCATCGGCGGCCACCTCACCGAGACCGACGAGGCCCGCGCGTTCCGCCGGGTCACCGCGGCCGAGGTCCGGGAACTCGCATCCGAGGCATTCGC
>NZ_JOEQ01000146.1 GCF_000721075.1 Streptosporangium amethystogenes | reverse complement strand
GACGTTGACGACCGAGGAGGTTTTGGAGGGGTTGCCGGCGGGTCGGGGCCGGTTGGTGGCGGTGGATGACGCGGTGATGGCGATGCGGCTGGCGGCTGTTTCGGATGGTGCGCCGGGGGTGTCGGTGTCGGGGCAGGGGTTGGCGTATGTGATGTATACGTCGGGGTCGACGGGGCGGCCGAAGGGGGTGGCGGTCACGCATGGGGGGTTGGCGAATTATGTGGGGTCGGTGCCGGGTCGGGTGGGGTTTGGTGGGGTGGGGGGCCGGTTTGCGTTGTTGCAGGCGCAGGCGACGGATTTGGGGAACACGGTGGTGTTCGCGAGTTTGGTGTCGGGGGGTGAGTTGCACATTTTGGCGGAGGGGGCGGTGACGGATCCGGGTGCGGTGGCGGCGTATTTGGTGGGGTATGGCATTGATTGTGTGAAGGGGGTGCCGTCGCATTTGGCGGCGTTGAGTGCGGTGGGTGGGGTCTGTCTCTTATACACATCTCCGAGCCCACGAGACCAGAGAGGATCTCGTATGCCGTCTTCTGCTTGA
>NZ_JOEQ01000145.1 GCF_000721075.1 Streptosporangium amethystogenes | reverse complement strand
GAAGTCGTCGGCCTTGATGGTGTTGATGAAGGTGGTCCATTCGGTGGGGGTGAAGAAAAGGCTGGGGCCGTGGGGGTCTTTGGAATCGCGTACGGCGACCAGGTGGGGGTGTCCGGGCTTGTGGGCGGGGCCTTCGGTGAGGTTTTCGAGCTCCGCGACCTCGACACAGTTTCCACCGTTGTTGCCGCTGAGGCTTGACTTGCGCCACTGAGCCTTGCTCAGGTCCATTGTTCCTCCGCTGTGTGCTTAATGAGGTCCGTCGACATGTTCAGCGGCAGGGCCTGGATGCGAATGGCCTCGAACCGCTGGACGGCCATTGTGGTGTCGTCCCGGTCACCGGTCGTCAGTCCGCGAATGGCCGTTTCCAAATACGCTACCTCGCTACCGTCTTCCAGGGTCGCGATCGCGAATCCCGCCAGCAGGCCGGAACGGACGTAACCGGAGGGAACGACCTGCACACTGATTTGGGGACTGGCGATCGCGGCGATGTGCTCCAGTTGCTCGCGCATGACATCGGGACCTCCTACCAGCAGGTTGAGGACCGTCTCGCTGATTACACAGCG
>NZ_JOEQ01000144.1 GCF_000721075.1 Streptosporangium amethystogenes | reverse complement strand
CCGATGAGAACTGCCTGCGACGCCTCGTCACGTACCTACCTCTTCCAGACTTCTGTCAGCTTATGCAGCCGACTGTCCGGAATCTGCTGGGCACCTCAGACCTTGGAAGGCGAGCCGACTCCCGGCAGCGCCGCCCTCATCTCCGAGGAATGGGCCATTCACAGCAACACCGGATTCGTCTGGCTACCCGAAGGTCAGCCCGAGGAGACTTCGGACGACAGCTACCGGCACCTCGGCGGGAACTGGTACGGCTGGCGTGGCTGGGACAATTGGTGACCACCGGCCCGCTCCCTACGCGGTGGAATAACCCATTCAACGGGCGCCCGAAACCATCACCTCGAATGAGCGCTACGGCGGCAACCCACCCACGCAGTCGGCACATCTCAGACCCGAGACATCAAGAGCCTGGGGCCAATCCCACCTCGCGCTCGGCACCGTTGCTGTCACTGGACATCAAAAAGCCCGGGCCGGGGTGTGTCCAGTTAACGGTGTAACTCGGTTTTGAAATTTTTCTATCGAGAACTCGGGGACAGGCGACCTTCGAAGGTGATCGCGAAGGCGTTCAACGC
>NZ_JOEQ01000143.1 GCF_000721075.1 Streptosporangium amethystogenes | reverse complement strand
GAGACGAACCCAAGGGTCCACAACCCACATAGAGCCTGAAGACCCCTCACTTCATTCTGAGGACCCTTCAGTTCGCCTGAACTCTGGGGTTTCGCGGGGCTTGAGCAGCAACCGAACGGCCAGTGGCGTTAACGAGCCCGCGAGGATGCCGGATGCACGGTGAGGAATCCGTCGCCGCGCCTCCGTAGGATCACGCTCGTGCCCCCTCGATCGATCGCCAGACTCCGCAACGCCGGTGTGACCACCATCTGCGTCGGCGTTCTCGCCGTCATCCTGATCGTCCTGAGACAGACCCCGTTGCTGGCCCAGTTGCTGGGCTTCCTCTCCAAGACCCTGAGACGCAACAACTCGTCGCCGGTGGAGCCCGAGGTGGTGAGCATCGTCATCCTCTGCGGGGCCGGTGTCATGGTGCTGGGGATCGTGATGGTGGTGGCGGCCACGGTGCTCCAGGCACGCGCTGCGCAGGGGTCCCAGTAGCTTGTCGTGACTCGCTTGATGCTTGACGCAATGGCATCGGATGATGCTTGACACTCCTAGCTGGTCTTTCGCTGTTTAGTATGCGCTCTGGACTTGATCC
>NZ_JOEQ01000142.1 GCF_000721075.1 Streptosporangium amethystogenes | reverse complement strand
CGGATCAAGTCCAGAGCGCATACTAAACAGCGAAAGACCAGCTAGGAGTGTCAAGCATCATCCGATGCCATTGCGTCAAGCATCAAGCGAGTCACGACACGCCGCGTTTGAGGGTGTCCTGTCTCCGGTTCGTCCGCACACCTCCTCGCTGTCACGCGCCCGCCGACGCCTGGGAGCGGCGCCCTTGCGCGCTCTGTTCGACGCTCTCGCCGGGGCGATGGCCTGGCGCGATACGCCCGGCGCGTACTGGCGGGGCCTGCGTACTGTGGCCATCGACGGCACCAGCCCGCACCTTCCCGACTGCGAAGACGCGGGATTTCGTGTCGGTGGCTGCCGCCGAACCGGCGTGTACGGCAGGAGGTCGGCTTCCGTCGTAGGCTGAATCTCGCACGTGCCGGGCAGGAGGCTGAGGTGGCCGAGACGACGGTGGCCGGGCTTGAGGACCCGAAGACACGTGAGGTGAACGAGAAACACGGTGACGATCACGGTGTGAACCTCGGCAAGCTGCGCGCGATCGCGAAGCGGTTGAAGACGCAGCAGGACCTCGCGTGCCGGCTCTGGGAGACGGATGACACCGCG
>NZ_JOEQ01000141.1 GCF_000721075.1 Streptosporangium amethystogenes | reverse complement strand
TGCAACGCCACGGTGAAGGCGTCAAGGCGCGCGCGGGAGTCGAATTCCACGACGATCGGCTGCACGTAGGCGTCCTCGCCGCCGTCGGCCAGCAGATGGTGAAACAGCAGACCCTCCTGCAACGGCGCCAGCGGATAGACATCCGCCACGTTGCCCGCCCCGCCGTCGACCGTGGCGACCACCCGCTCGATCTCCGCCTGCGAGAGCTCCACCAGCGGCAACATCTCCGGCGCGATCTCCCTGGCACCGGCCGGGATCAGATTCGCAGGCACCACCACCGATCCCGCGCCCACCGAATCCGCCAACCCCGCCACCGTCGGAGTCTCAAACAGCGCCTTCACCGACACCGACACCCCACGCACCCGCAACCGCTCCACCAACGACACCGCCAGCAACGAATGACCGCCGAGAGCGAAGAAGTCGTCGTCCACCCCGACGTCGTTCACACCGAGCACCTCGGCGAAGACCGCGCACAGGATCTCCTCCCGTACGTTGACCGGTCCCCGGCCCGCACCCGCACCGCCGGCGTACTCCGGGGCCGGCAGCGCCCTGCGGTCCAGCTTGCCGTTCACGGTCAGCGGTAACGCCTCCATCA
>NZ_JOEQ01000140.1 GCF_000721075.1 Streptosporangium amethystogenes | reverse complement strand
GGGGCTGCGGCCGTTCTTGGCGAGTGGTGGCCGGCCGATATGAGGTCGCTGTGCCGGTGAAGCCGCAGGGGTGGCTGGGGTGGTCGTTTGGTGGTCGTTTTCGGGGGTGGGGTGGTGTGTGACGGCCTTCGCGCATGACAATGGGTAGTCGGTCGATTACTCAAGGGGAGGGGCTGTGGGGAAGAAGGGCGAGGGTTTTGGGGGGCCTCGGGTGGAGTTGGCCAGGGCGCGTCGGCAGCGGGGGCTGAGTCAGAAGGCGGCGGCGGAGAGGGTGGGGGTGGCCTCGACGACCTGGTCACGCTGGGAGCAGGGGGTTCAGGGGGTGCGGGCCGGTTCGCGGTGGCGGCTGGCGGAGTTGTTCGAGGTGAGTCCGGTCGAGGTGGAGCGGTGGATAGACGGGTGGAGCTTCGGGGAGACCTCTTCGTGGCCCATCACGGAGTACGGCGACACCTCGACCGCGGCTACCGTGAGATCGGCCGCGTTGCTGTGGAGGTACGAGATGGATGAGACCCGGCGTCACCTGCTGGCCTCGTTGCCGTTCGTCCCGGCGGCGCTGGGGGAGTGGCTGACGGCGTGGAACTACGGGGTGCCACCTCAGACGGTCGCGCAGCGGGGGACC
>NZ_JOEQ01000139.1 GCF_000721075.1 Streptosporangium amethystogenes | reverse complement strand
ATGGTGCCGATGTGGATGTTCCCGATCGCGATCGCCTGCGGCAACACCTTCATCCTCAAGCCCTCGGAGAAGGACCCCTCGGCGTCGCTGCTGATGGCCTCGCTGTGGAAGGAGGCCGGGCTGCCGGATGGCGTCTTCGGCGTCGTCCAGGGCGACAAGACGGCGGTGGACCGGCTGCTGGAGCACCCGGACGTGCGCGCGGTCTCGTTCGTCGGATCCACGCCCATCGCCAGGTACGTCTACGAGACCGGCACCCGTCACGGCAAGCGGGTCCAGGCGCTCGGCGGCGCCAAGAACCACATGCTGGTGCTGCCCGACGCCGACCTGGACCTGGTCGCCGACGCCGCGGTCTCAGCGGGCTTCGGCTCGGCCGGCGAGCGCTGCATGGCGATCTCCGTCGTGCTGGCCGTGGACCCGGTCGGCGACGAACTGGTCGACAGGATCGTCTCCCGGGTCTCTGAGCTGACCGTCGGTCCCGGCGACGACCCGTCCGCCCAGATGGGGCCCCTGGTCACCGAGGCGCACTGCGACAAGGTCGTCTCCTACCTGGACCTGGGCGTCGCCGAGGGCGCGAAGCTCGTCGTGGACGGCCGCCGGACCCCGGTCCTGGGCGGCGCGGCGGCGGCCGAGGCCTCCGGC
>NZ_JOEQ01000138.1 GCF_000721075.1 Streptosporangium amethystogenes | reverse complement strand
GCCGGAGGCCTCGGCCGCCGCCGCGCCGCCCAGGACCGGGGTCCGGCGGCCGTCCACGACGAGCTTCGCGCCCTCGGCGACGCCCAGGTCCAGGTAGGACGCCACCTTGTCACGGTGCTCGGCGGTGACCATCGGACCCATCTCGGAGCGGGGGTCGTCGCCGGGACCGATGGTCAGCTTCTCCACCCGGGAGACGATCTTGCTGACCAGTTCGTCGCCGACCGGGTCCACGGCCAGCACGACGGAGATCGCCATGCAGCGCTCGCCGGCCGAGCCGAAGCCCGCCGAGACCGCGGCGTCGGCGACCAGGTCCAGGTCGGCGTCGGGCAGCACCAGCATGTGGTTCTTGGCGCCGCCGAGCGCCTGGACCCGCTTGCCGTGAGAGGTGCCCCGTTCGTAGACGTGGCGGGCGATCGGGGTCGAGCCGACGAACGACACGGCCTTCACGTCCGGGTGCTCCAGCAGCCGGTCCACCGCCGTCTTGTCGCCCTGGACGACGTTGAAGACGCCGTCCGGCAGCCCGGCCTCCTTCCAGAGCCGGGCCATCAGCAGCGACGCCGAGGGGTCCTTCTCCGAGGGCTTGAGGATGAAGGTGTTGCCGCAGGCGATCGCGATCGGGAACATCCACATCGGCACCAT
>NZ_JOEQ01000137.1 GCF_000721075.1 Streptosporangium amethystogenes | reverse complement strand
TTGCGAAGGAGATGGATCGTTGATCAGCCGCTTCAGGTTCATCTCCGCCCACGCCGGCTTCGGCATCGCGCGGCTGTGCAGGGTGTTGAACGTCGGCCGATGAGCGAGGTGATGACCGGGAGGCTGACCGGTACCTCCACCCCGTCCTGGCGCGGCGCATGACCGGCCACCAGGTGAGCAGGCCATCCAACCAAGCCTCCGGCCACAACCGGGCCGAGCTGGAACGCCGCCTGGGCCATGCCAACGAGCGGTACCTGAAGCTGTACACCAACCCGCCGGAGGAGATCGCCGCCAGCTTCGTCGAAGACCTGTGACGCACGTGCCCGCGAGGGGGGCAGACCAAGTACGCCGGAAAGGGGTAACGGCGGTCGGTACACGGAACAGAACATCAACTCTGTCCGATGACCGGAACCGCATCTGTGCAGGTCGGCCACCTGGCATCGGCAGGGGAGGCAATCCGGTCCCCACGCGGTACGGCACTCTTTCGCCGAGACCCCGGCCCTGGGCCTCGCTGTCCGACCTGGGGTTTCAGGCGGGCGTGGCCCGTTTCTGCCGTATTCGTGAACCGCCGCATATTGCATCAGATGCGAATTGGCGACACCTCGCGCCCGACGGCTCGAACTCGACGAAGGAGCTGCTGTGTGCGCCGTTT
>NZ_JOEQ01000136.1 GCF_000721075.1 Streptosporangium amethystogenes | reverse complement strand
AGAGGTTGCGGCTGAGCAGCTTCGACGCGCTGGAAGGGCGGTAACGCACCCCCCGCAGGGCGAGCGGGATCAGCGCGATGATCACCAGGGCGTTGAAGACGACCGCGGACAGGATCGCCGACTGCGGACTGGCCAGCCGCATGATGTTCAGCGCGTCCAGGCCGGGGTAGACCGCCGCGAACATCGCGGGAATGATCGCGAAGTACTTGGCGATGTCGTTGGCGATCGAGAAGGTCGTCAGCGCGCC
Source organism: Streptosporangium amethystogenes (assembly GCF_000721075.1). Lineage (GTDB taxonomy): Bacteria > Actinomycetota > Actinomycetes > Streptosporangiales > Streptosporangiaceae > Streptosporangium > Streptosporangium amethystogenes. Next base: position 409 of record NZ_JOEQ01000136.1, on the reverse strand, counting down.
ACGGGTGATGAGCAGCTGCTTGCCGATCTCGACGATCTCGATGAGCTTGGTCGGGTTGGAGTCCAGGTCGACCATGTTGCCGGCCTCCTTGGCGGCCGACGTGCCGGTGTTCATCGCCACCCCGACGTCGGCCTGCGCGAGCGCGGGCGCGTCATTGGTGCCGTCACCGGTCATCGCGACCAGCCGGCCGCCCTCCTGCTCCGATCTGATCAGCGCGAGCTTGTCCTCCGGAGTGGCCTCGGCCAGGAAGTCGTCCACCCCGGCCTCGTCCGCGATCGCCCGGGCCGTCAACGGGTTGTCACCGGTGATCATGACGGTACGGATGCCCATCCGGCGCATCTCGTCGAACCGCTCGCGCATCCCCTGCTTGACGACATCCTTGAGGTGAATCACCCCCAGCACCCGCGCC
>NZ_JOEQ01000135.1 GCF_000721075.1 Streptosporangium amethystogenes | reverse complement strand
CTTGACTGCTTGGAGCGGCGGTCGTTATCCGGCGGCCGGATTCAGGGGGACGGAGGTCTCAGGCACCGACCAGTCCGAGGGCGTCCACACATCATCGGCGAAAGGAGCGGCGATGTCGGTTTCGGCACCCCAGCCGGTCAGACGAGCATCAACGACAAACGAGACAGGGACACCACCGTTCTTGGAAAACGGCTGGCTCCACGAACCCCAGGCCCTGCGCACCAGCTGGTCCTCACCGAGCCAGAGCCACCAAGACATCTTGGCCTTCGCTTCCTCTTCGGTGAGCATCACCACGAGTCCGAAAGGGAATCCGTGAGAGGCCTTGGAGAGCTGACCGACGGTCATCGTGCCCTGGTAGAGCGTGGTACGAGTGCCGTCGTAGACACCTACGGGGTGCTTGACCTTGGTGGTGGCCAGCACCGCCTTCAGCATGGCCGGATCGGCGAGCTTGATCCAGCCGGCGTCCAATCCCGGCCGGACCTCGTTGTTCTCGTTGAGGAGCCAGCTTTTGCCGTCAGGTATGTAGTCGTTTTGGATGTACTGGCGGCCCTCGAAGATGATCTGCCGTACGGGGTCGATCCGTTTTACGCGGTCGGAGTCATGTGCCATATCGACGGCTACGATCTTGCCCTTGCCGAACTCGGCGACGGCCTTAGTCCAGACGTAATCCTTCTCCTTCTTCTGCTCCGTGGCGGTGCGGACCATCGACATCTTCACCCCCCGGTTCTCGACG
>NZ_JOEQ01000134.1 GCF_000721075.1 Streptosporangium amethystogenes | reverse complement strand
GCGAATTGGGTGTGGTAGAGGTCGGCGTAGAGTCCGCCGGCGGCCAGGAGTTCGTCGTGGGTTCCGCGTTCGCGGATCTGGCCGGTTTCGATGACCAGGATCTGGTCGGCCCGGCGGATGGTGGACAGGCGGTGTGCGATGACCAGTGAGGTTCTTCCGGCCAGTGCGGTGTGCAGTGCCCGTTGGATGGCGGCCTCCGATTCGGAGTCCAGGTGTGCGGTGGCTTCGTCGAGGACGACGACGGGTGGGGCTTTGAGCAGGAGCCTGGCCAGGGCGATGCGTTGTTTCTCGCCGCCGGACAGCCGGTAGCCGCGGTCGCCGACGACGGTGTCCAGGCCGTCGGGCAGGGTGTGGACGGTGTCCCAGATGAGTGCGGCCTTGCAGGCGTCGATGAGTTCTTCCTCGGTGGCGCCGGGTCGGGCGTATTCCAGGTTGGCGCGCAGGGTGTCGTGCCACAGGTGGGCGTCTTGGGTGACCACGCCGACGGTGTCGGTGATCGATTTGGGGGGCAGGTCTTTGAGGTCGTGGCCGCCGATGCGGACGGTTCCCTGGGTGGGGTCGTACAGGCGGGGAACGAGGTGGGTGATCGTTGTCTTTCCGGCGCCGGAGGGGCCTACCAGGGCGGTGAGTTTGCCGGCGGGTGCGTGGAAGCTCAGTTCTTGCAGGGTCCAGGTGTCGTCGGCCTGCTCGGGCCGGCGGTGGGCGATGGACTCCAGCGAGGCGAGAGAGACCTCATCGGCGCTCGGGTAGCGGAAACAGACCCG
>NZ_JOEQ01000133.1 GCF_000721075.1 Streptosporangium amethystogenes | reverse complement strand
ACTTCCCAATGAGGTTGTCAAGCGGCGACGGAGGCGTTTGCCGGCGGTTGGTAGCGCCGTCGATCACGTATAAGAGCCCACAGGACGTTGACGCGTCGGCGGGCCAGAGCCAGGATCGCTTGAGAGTGGGTTTTGCCCTCGGCTCGTTTGCGGTCGTAAAACCTCCGCGACTCCGGTGAGACGCGCAAGCTGGAGAAGGCCGCCAGATAGAGGGCGCGTTGCAGTCGGCGATGGTAGCGCTGCGGTCGGTGCAGATTACCGCTGACGCGCCCAGAATCGCGCGGGACGGGAGCCAGACCGGCGAAGCCGGCGAGCCGATCGGCGGAGCCGAAGGCACCCATATCGCCGTGGGTGGCAGCGAGGAACTCGGCACCAACCTGGGGGCCCATGCCGGGCAGGCTGCTAATGAACACAGCCAGTTCATGATCGGCAAAGCGCGTCTGGATACGGTGGTCGATCTCCTCGATCCTGGCATTGAGAGCCATCACCTCCTCGGCCAAGGCAGCCACGATGTCCGCGGTGATCTGCTCCCCGGCCACAGTCGTGTGCTGGCGGTCGGCGGCCTCGACCGCGGCCTGGGCCAACGCGGCGGCGCTACGGACCTTGCGGGCCCTCAGCCAGGCTTCCACACCCCCACGCCCCGAACGGCGGATCGCCGCTGGAGTCTGATACCCCGACAACAGCACCAAAGGCCCCTTGTTGGACAGTTCAAGGACGCGCTCCAGAGCGGGAAAGATCCCACTCAGCAGACCCCGTAGCCGGTTGATCGCCCGGGTACGGTCCGCCACCAGATCTCCACAGTA
>NZ_JOEQ01000132.1 GCF_000721075.1 Streptosporangium amethystogenes | reverse complement strand
CTCCTTGGTCTGATGTGGAACGCTTCTTGCGTCCCATGCGTCAGTAAAGGGAATGCCAGAAACATACAGCTCCGATCTTGAACACCGGAAGCCGCTTTGTGGATCAAAGAGGCCCTTGATCGCGTCGATGCTGTTTTGTGATGTTTAGGCGCCCCTGAAGCTGTTGTTGAGGTTGGGGGTTGAGCGCCATGTTTACGCAGATAGACATGGGGTTGTTGTGAAAGTGGCCGATATGGCGTGAGTGGATTGGCACGTTCGGTTACCGGTCACATGTGACTCAGATCACATCAAGTTGATGGCACCGATTCCGTGAGAGACACGTCTAAAGGGCCGGCGATCCGGGATCCGGGGGTCCGGAGGGGTGGGCGGCACGCGGGGCGGATGCCGGGAACCCGCGAGAGCCTCTCGCAGAGGCTTGATCCTTTTGCTGCCGGGCTCTCAGCGCCGGGCTGGGGAAAGATCCCCTGCGGGAGGCTCGATCCCCCCTGGTGGCTCATGTGGCGTCACGCGGGTGAGGCGGCCCGCGGTTCACGGGCTGGGCCAGACGACCGCGGGATCTCCGGCCTCTGACGTCGCCGAGCTCCTTGCCGGAACGGACAGTCTGGCCGAGGGCTGGATCTCCATCGGCCGGTTGCCGGGCTTCCCTGCCCTCGGTGGCGCCACAACGTCGAAGGGCCCGGCATGTGCCGGGCCCTTCGGTATCTATGTGAAGCCGATGATCGCTTCCGCGACCCCGGTGGGAATGGCCGAAGGGGCCCGGCTGATGCCGGGCCCCTTCGGGTGAAGCTGGTGGAACAGGTGAGCCTGGAGGTTTGGACGCTCAGGCTCGGGT
>NZ_JOEQ01000131.1 GCF_000721075.1 Streptosporangium amethystogenes | reverse complement strand
CCCCGAAGCGCAGACAACGCCACGAGCAGGCACAGAAGACGATCAAGGTGTCAAGCATCAAGCGAGGCCAGAGTGTCAACCATCAAGCGAGACAGGACAGGGGTCCCAGTAGCTAAGTTGCCGAATTGTTCTTATAGGGGTCAAGGGACGGCCCGCGCCCAGCGCGGCCCGCCGCGCGCTCCGGCGGCCAGGCGGCCGGGCATGCGGCCTGGAGGCCGGTCCCGGCCGCTGCCGCCAAGCGCGTACGGTCCCGCTCACGCAGGGCCGCCAACACCGAGAGCAACAGCCTTAAAGATCGCCAACCCCTGTACCTGGTTGCACGACTCTTACCGACACCCCGACCTGCATATCCGTTGTTCCCTGCGCCGTTGCTACCGGGACCCCCTGCAGGTGACCGCGCGACGCCCATCGCGCCGGCCAGGTCCCCGTGGCTGTCGCCGAGCTCGGGGCGAGGGTTCAGCTTGGTGAGCCGGAGTCGGTGGGAGTCAGTTCATAGCTCAGATTGCCGCCGTCCTCCAGCCACTTGTTGCAGTCGAACTGCCACCAGGCACCGGTCAGCTGGTCAGTGATCTTCAGCCAGCTCAGCAGCCAGCCCTCCGAGGCCCCCGAGCCGTCCGACTTGATGTAGATCTTGGTGAGGCTTCCGAAGTTCGGCAGGGCGAGCTCGAAGGTGTCGAGGTTGCCCTGCTCGAAGTTGTTGTCGCCATTGTCCAAGCCCTGGGGGCCGCTGTCGCCCCCGGGGGTCCCAGTAGTAATCGCGAAAAATCCAACGAACCTGCCGTAGATCGGACAGAACCTAAGTACTGTCCCCTTCCCGGAACAGGGTCTGCCCAGGTCA
>NZ_JOEQ01000130.1 GCF_000721075.1 Streptosporangium amethystogenes | reverse complement strand
GGCGTATGTGATGTATACGTCGGGGTCGACGGGGCGGCCGAAGGGGGTGGCGGTCACTCATGGGGGGTTGGTCAATTATGCGCGGTGGGCGGCGCAGGCGTATGGGATGGCCGTAAGCGGTGGTGGTGCGCCGTTGCATTCGTCGCTGGCGTTTGATCTGACGGTGACCAGTGTGGTGGTTCCGTTGATCTGCGGGGCGCCGGTGGTGGTGAGTGTCGAGGGTGGAGCGGAAGGTTTGGCGGAGGTGGTTCGCCGTGGTGGTGGGTTCGGGGTGGTGAAGGTGGTTCCGGCGCATTTGCCGGTGTTGGGGCAGATGCTTACCGATGAGGAGGCGGCGGGGTCGGCGCGGGTGTGGGTGGTGGGTGGTGAGGCGCTGCCGGGTGCGGTGGTGCGTGAATGGTTGGGACGTTCGCCGGGTGCGGTGGTGGTGAATGAGTATGGGCCGACCGAGACGGTGGTGGGGTGTGCGGTTCATGAGGTGCGGGCGGGGGAGGTGGTGGGTGAGTCGGTGCCGATCGGTCGTCCGATCGCCAACACCCGCCTGTATGTGCTGGACGGGCGTCTTCGGCCGGTCCCGGTGGGGGTTGCGGGCGAGTTGTACATCTCCGGTGCCGGTCTGGCGCGCGGGTATGTGGGCCGGGCGGGGTTGACGGCTGAGCGGTTCGTGGCGTGTCCGTTCGGTGGTGTGGGTGAGCGGATGTATCGCTCGGGGGATGTGGCGCGGTGGGATGCCGGGGGTCGGTTGGTGTATCTGGGCCGGGCCGATGAGCAGGTGAAGGTTCGGGGTTTCCGGATCGAGCCGGGTGAGGTCCAGGCGGTGCTGGTGGCGCATCCGGGGGTGGG
>NZ_JOEQ01000129.1 GCF_000721075.1 Streptosporangium amethystogenes | reverse complement strand
CACCGGCGAGAACAACGTCGCGTCATAGGCGTGGGCCGCGTTCCAGTACGGATAGTTCAGCAGCACCACATCACCCGGACGCAGGTTCTCCCGCCCCACGTACTCCACCCCCTTGCGGATGGAGTAGTCGTTGGCACCGAGGAAGCGGCTCAGCCCCGTCGACTCGGCGACCAGGCGCAGGCCGGAGTCGTAGACGGAGATGCCGAAGTCGAAGACCTCGTAGATGATCGGATTGAAAGCGGTACGTACGAGCGTGGCCCGCATCTCCTCGGCGGCCGAGCTGAGATGACTGCGCACCACCTCGACCGTCGCGCCGTCCACCCGCGGCTGAGCCGTGCGACGTCACGGCGGACCAGCTCCGGATCGCGCTCGCACGGATCCCCGTGCCCGCCGCCCCCGGCGGTCAGCAACCTGATCCGGTCACCGACCCGCACCCTGGTCCGCCGGCCGCGACCGCGTCTTCTTGATGACCGACAGGAACTCCCCCTCCGTGACGAACCGGATGTCCCTTCGCAAACCCACCCCACCGCGGAACCGCCCGGCCCCACCGGAGTCCTCGCGCATCTCCATCCGCTCGAAGAACATCCCGGTCCGCGCCTCCAGGACCTCGATCGGGGTGATCCTCCCGGTGCTGCCCGAGACGTGGGTGGCGGCGTTCATACCGTCGTGGGAGGGGGTGGCGCCCCAGCCGACCGGGTCGTTGTTGCTGACCGCGAACATCTGCCCGGTCTCCGGATGGATCCCGACCATCATGAACCCCGGCACGTCCCCTCCGGAGGAGGCGGGCAACCTCTCCGGCATACCCTGCGCCAGCGCCTTCAGGATGAGCTCGACCGCGACGATGCCGGTCCACAGGGTGAACGTCGGCTGCGGGTAGACCGCGTGGAAGAGCGTGCCGGGCTCGGCCCGCACCCGCAGGGGCACGGTCGTGCCGAAGTTGGACGGCTCGTCGGGCGAGGTGAGCGACTTGAGGACCACCTTGCAGATCGCCTCGGTGGCGCCGAACGGCATGTTGATCGGACCGGGCGTGGCCGGCGCGGAACCGTCGAAGTCGACGGTGAAGGTGCCGTCGGCGATGGTGACGGTGACCTGCATGCGGACCGGGTCCTCGGTGATGCCGTCGTCGTCGACCCAGTCGACCGCGGTCCACGACCCCTGCGGCAGCTCGGCGAGTGCGGCGCGGGTGCGCGCCTCGCCGTCCTCGATCATCCGTCCGACGGCGGCCTCCACCGTCGGGCGGCCGAACTTCTCCAGGATCTCCAGGAACCGGCGCTCGCCGGTGCGCAACGCGGCGACCTGCGCGTTCAGATCACCGATCACCAGATCCGGCATCCGCGAGTTGAACCGGATCAACTCGATGATCTCC
>NZ_JOEQ01000128.1 GCF_000721075.1 Streptosporangium amethystogenes | reverse complement strand
GGCATCGACACCTCGCCGGCGTGCAGCCGGACGATGTACTCGATGGTGGCGACGATGTCGTCCTCGGTGAGCGTGCCCTGGGTGATCTCGCTGTCGACCCCGAGCTTCTTGTTGATCTTGTAACGGCCGACCTTGGCGAGGTCGTAGCGCTTGGAGTTGAAGTACAGGTTCTCCAGCAGCGTCTGCGCCGACTCCTTGGTCGGCGGCTCGCCCGGGCGCAGCTTGCGGTAGATGTCGAGCAGCGCGTCGTCCTGGCCGGCCGTGTGGTCCTTCTCCAGGGTCGCCCGCATCGACTCGTACTGCCCGAACCGCTCCAGGATCTGCTCGCTGCTCCAGCCGAGCGCCTTGAGCAGCACGGTGACGGCCTGCTTGCGCTTGCGGTCGATGCGCACACCGACGCTGTCGCGCTTGTCGATCTCGAATTCCAGCCAGGCGCCCCGGGAGGGAATCACCTTGCATCCGTAGAGGTCCTTGTCCGAGGTCTTGTCGACGCTACGGTCGAAGTAGACACCCGGGGACCGGACCAGCTGGGAGACCACGACACGCTCGGTGCCGTTGATGATGAATGTGCCCTTGCCGGTCATGAGCGGGAAATCGCCCATGAACACGGTCTGGCTCTTGATCTCACCAGTGGTGTTATTGATGAACTCCGCCGTGACGAACATCGGGGCGGAGTAGGTCATGTCCTTGTCTTTGCACTCATCGACTGAGTACTTGGGCGGCTCGAACCGGTGGTCCCGGAACGACAGGGACATGGTTCCGGAGAAGTCCTCGATGGGACTGATCTCCTCAAAGATCTCTTCGAGGCCCGACTGGGCCGGAACGTCCTTGCGCCCGGCCTGGCGAGCCGCCTCGACCCGCCCCTTCCACTTCTCGTTTCCGAGCAACCAGTCGAAGGACTCGGTCTGAAGAGCGAGAAGATCAGGAACTTCGAGCGGCTCCTGAATTCGTGCGAAAGACACACGACGGGGACCGGCGGGTA
>NZ_JOEQ01000127.1 GCF_000721075.1 Streptosporangium amethystogenes | reverse complement strand
GTCGTGGTCGATGTACCAGCCGGGGAAGGTTCGCCGTAGTACGGCGAGCGGGTCCTGGGGTGGGGGGTTCATGGGGGCTCCTGTCTGGAGGGTGCGGGCGGGCCGGGTGGGCGGTCCCGCCCGCGTCACACACCGCGTTTTGCTCTCACGCGGTACGTGTTCGACGGCACGGTGGCCCCGGAGCGGGGAGGGGATGGGGCCGCCGTGTCTGTTCAGCGGCGGCTGGTGATGGCCGAGGGGGAGGTGAGTTCCCAGCGCCGGACGAGCGAGGTCGTCTCGGCCTCGCGCATCTGGGTCTTCAGGCCCTCGACGGTCCGGTCGCAGATGAGCAGCGGTTCGGGGGTGGGCCAGGTGGCGATGGCGTGGAAGAGGCGGCTGCCGGTGCCGTACAGGACGGACCAGCCGGGCCAGGTGATCTCCAGCATCGCGGCCTCGGCGCGGGCCTCGTGGTCCCAGGTGTACTGGGGCACGGGAGCGGTGGCCGCGCCGTCGCGGTGACGGCCTCGGGAACGGGCCAGACAGCGGCGGATCATGAGATCACCTGCCCGGCCTGCTCCCGCTCCCGCGTCTCCTGGGCAGGAGCCGCTGAAGCGGGGGCCTCCTGTTCTTGTGCCGCCTGCTCCTTCAGCGCCTGTTCCTCGGCTTCGCGGGCGAAGGTCTCCTGCCGGTCGGTCTCGGCGCGCAACGCCTCCAGGGTGTCGCCGTCGACGGTCCGTTCGGCTCCGGCGTGGGTGGCGACCGGGGAGAAGGGCCTCTCGCGGCTGGCCCACAGCCGTCCGGCGTCGCTGAGGATCAGCCGCCAGCCGGGGATCGTGGTCTGGGGGCTGGTGGGCTCTGGGTGGGTGGAACTACCATCTCGCACTGGTTGGACCTCGATCCGATCAAGGGCCCGTCCGGTCGCTGTCAACGGTGGACGGGCCCGCTCTGTGGAGCAGGGAAGGATCTGGAGGGGTACGCCGTACCGGCCGGGTGGCCGGTACGAAGACGGGGCGAGCAGTGCGCAGGTGGTT
>NZ_JOEQ01000126.1 GCF_000721075.1 Streptosporangium amethystogenes | reverse complement strand
AAGAAGGCCAGCGGCAAGAGCAAGACGGAGGCCAAGGACAAGCTCAAAGAGATCATCCGCGACTACGACGACGGCCTGGCCATCGCACCGGCGAACTACACGGTGACCGACGCCGTGAAGTACTGGCTGCAACACGGCCTGGCCGGACTCTCGGCGACCGCGGTGAAGATGTACACCACGTTCGCCGACAAGCACGTGATCCCGGCGGTGGGAGCGCGCAAGCTGCGTGACCTGTCGGTGGAGGACGTCGACCGGTGGTTTGCGAGCAAGACGGATGAGCTGAGCACGCGGTCTCTCAAGCTGATCCACGGCATCCTCAACCGGTCGGTGAAGAGCGCCATGCGCCGCGACAAGGTGAAGCGGAACGTCGTCGACCTCTGCGAGAAGGCCGTACCTCCAAGGCGCTCACGCTCGCGCAGGCCGGCTCCATCATCGCCCTGGCGGAGCAGGCCAACCCGCGCATGCGGGCGTACGTGGTGCTCTCGCTGCTGATCGGCGCCCGTACGGAGGAGTTGCGTGCGCTTCTCTGGTCGCACGTGGTCGCCTTCGACGAGAGCCGCAACGTGTGGTCTCCGGTCACCGAGACCGGCTGGGAGCACGAACAGTTCGCGATCTACGTGTGGCGGTCCGTGCGACAGAAGGGAGACGCCAAGACCGTCAGGTCGCGCCGTTCTCTCAAGCTCCCTCGGCTGTGCGTGGACGCGCTGCGCACGCTCTGGGAAGAGCAGGAGAAGGCGGGGATGGAAGCGGATCTTGTCTTCTCCACCTCGAAGGGCACCGCCATGAGCGCGGGCAACGTACGCCGTGACGTACGGAAGATCATTGAGAAGGCGGGACTGCGTGGCACCGACTGGACCCCTCGCGAGATGCGGCACAGCTTCGTCTCGCTGCTGTCGGACTCCGGCGTCCCGATCGAGGACATCTCACGGCTCGTCGGGCACCGGAACACGGTGGTCACGGAGACGGTCTACCGGAAGCAGATCCGGCTGGTGCTCATGCAAGGAGCCGAGGC
>NZ_JOEQ01000125.1 GCF_000721075.1 Streptosporangium amethystogenes | reverse complement strand
GAGGTCGCCGTCGTCGGCGACCGTCACCAGGCGGAGGAAGACCTCCGGGACGCGGTCGCGTTCCTCGGGGGCGAGGGAGGCGTAGGCATCCTCGGCGATCATGCCCAGGGTCGGATCGATCGACTCCCACCGGGCCGGCGACCCGGCCTCCGCACTCCCCACCGCCATCAGGTCGCCGGGGGCGTCCGGTGTACCGTCGATGAGAGCGGACAGGACGGCGCGAGCCGTCGGCCGGGCGAGCGGGTCCTTGGCCAGCGCCGCGCCGACCAGCGCGCGCAGCGACTCCGGGAGCACATCGAGGTCGGGCTCGGTGCTGAGCACCCGATGAGCCACCGCGGGCAGCGAATCGGCGTGGAAGGCATGCTCACCCGTGACGGCGAACAGCAGAATCGCCCCCCAGGAGAAGACATCGGCCGCCGCTCCGGCACGCCTGCCCTCGAAGATCTCCGGCGCCATGTACGGGGGCGTGCCGATGGGCATCCCCGTGGGAGTCAACGACATCTCCGCGGTCCGGGCGATCCCGAAGTCGATCAACCGCGGGCCGTCGGGGCCGAGCAGGATGTTGTCGGGCTTGAGATCACGGTGGATCACCCCGGCCTCATGGATGGCCGCCAGCGCGGTCGCCACCCCGATCGCCAGCCGATGCAGGTCATCACCCTGGAAACGACGACCCCCCTGAACCACCCGGCCCAGACTCAGCCCGTCGACGAACTCACTGACGATGTACGGCCTGGGACCCTCCAGGTGCGCCTGAAGGATCCTCGCGGTGCAGAACGACGCGACCCGCTGGGCCGCCCGCACCTCCTTGGCCATCCGGGCCACATGCTGCGAAGCACCGTTGGAGGTGTGCAGAACCTTGATCGCGACCCGGGTCCCATCCTCGTCGTAGGCGTCGTAGACCACCCCCTGACCCCCGGCCCCCAACCGCCCGGCCAGCCAGTACTCCCCCAGCCGCTGCGGATCACCCGGTTGAAGAGAATCAACCACCCGCGGCCACCTCGCCTCCCGCACTCACCCGATGAGACGCCACCCAC
>NZ_JOEQ01000124.1 GCF_000721075.1 Streptosporangium amethystogenes | reverse complement strand
CGATCTGTTCGATCGGGTGACGGTCGAGGACATGGTGGTGCGGTTCGGGCGGTTGCTGGAGTCGGTGGTCGCTGATCCGGATGTGCGGTTGAGCGAGATCGATCTGCTGGATTCGGTTGAGCGTGAGGTCGTTCTCGGTGAGTGGGCCGGGACCGGTGCCGTGCCCGCTCCGTCGACGTTGGTGGAGGAGTTCGAGGCTCAGGTGGTGGCTTCGCCGGATGCGGTGGCGGTGGTGTGTGAGGGGGTGGAGGTGTCGTATGGGGAGTTGGACGCGCGGGCGGGGGTGTTGGCGGGGGTGTTGGTGGCTGCGGGGGTGGGGCCGGAGCGGTTGGTGGTGTTGGTGGTGCCGCGGTCGGTGGAGTTGGTGGTGGCGGTGGTGGCGGTGGTGAAGGCGGGGGGTGGGTATGTGCCGGTGGATCCGTCGTATCCGGTGGAGCGGGTGGCGCAGATCGTGGGGGATGCGGCTCCGGTGGTGGCGGTGGTGGTGCCGGGGACGGAGGGGGTGTTGCCGGCGGGGGTGGCGCGGGTGGTGCTGGACGGCTCGGAGGTGGTGGCGGGCGCGGGGCCGGTGGAAGGTGTGTCGTCCTCGTCTCCAGCCCCGGCCTCGGCTTCGGTCCGGTTCTCGGGCCCGCCCCCAAGCCCTGCCCCGGTCCCGGTTGTGGGTGGGGGACAGGGGGTTCTTCCTGGGCATCCGGCGTATGTGATTTTCACGTCGGGGTCGACGGGGCGTCCGAAGGGGGTGGTGGTCTCGCAGGGGAGTGTGACGCGGTTGCTGGCGTCGACTCGGGAGTGGTTCGGTTTTGGGGGCTCTGATGTGTGGGTGTTGTTTCATTCGTATGCGTTTGATTTTTCGGTGTGGGAGTTGTGGGGGGCGTTGTTGTCGGGTGGCCGGTTGGTGGTGGTGTCGTTTGAGGTGAGTCGTTCGCCGGTGGAGTTTTTGGGGTTGTTGGTGGAATGCGGGGTGACGGTGTTGAATCAGACGCCGTCGGCGTTTTATCAGTTGATGGCGGCGGAGCGGGATCTGGGTGGGTCGGGTCTGTCGTTGCGGTATGTCATCTTCGGCGGGGAGGCGCTGGA
>NZ_JOEQ01000123.1 GCF_000721075.1 Streptosporangium amethystogenes | reverse complement strand
CGGGAGGAAACGCGGCACGGTGCCGCACTTCTGGGTGGGTGGTGTAGCCGTAGCCGTCGGCTCGTTGGAGCAGGTGGATGTGGCGGTGGCCGATGCCCTGCACGGTGCCGTGCCGGGTGGTGACGTTGAAACTGCCGGTGGAGCGGACCGCGACGCGGCCGCGGTGGACACCGGTCTTCTTGCCGCTCGGGACGACGGCGCGGACCAGGTCGCCGGTGGCGAACCCCTTGACCTGCTTGGTCCGGGGGAGTCGCAGGCGGGGGAAGCCGTAGCGGTCGGTGCGGGTGCGGGCGTAGCTGCCGCGCCCGGTCGCCGTGGCCACCAGGACCGTCGAAGGCCAGGCGGTGACGCCTCCCAGGTGGCCGACGTGCAACGCGTCAAGGGTGTGCGACTTCGGCGCTTGGGTGCGGGAGCGGTTCCACTTCGTGCGGCCACCGGAGGAGGTGTGAACGGGCAGAGTGGTCACCACCAGGGCCCGCCAGAGCGCCCACCGGGTGGTGTTGACGGCGGCTGCGTCTCGCAGCGGAGTCTTCGCCTGCCGGAGGATCCTCGCCAGGAGGGCGGGCTTGCCTGTGAGGAACTCCTCCACCGGGGTGGCGTTCTTGGCCTGGTTGCAGCCGATGCACGCCAGGGTCAGGTTGCCGATCCGGTCGGAGCCGCCCCGGGAACGGGGGTGGATGTGGTCGAGGTTGAGCGGCACGTCCTGTTTGCCGCAGTACGCGCACGCCCGACCCCACTTGGTCAGCAGGTATTCGCGGGCCTCGTATCCGGCGAGGGTGCCCTGCTGGTACTCCACCCCTTCGAGCGGTTGCCCGGCCGACAGGGCGTGGGTGTCGAAGGAGACCCGCTCGACGTGCACGGCCCGCACCGGCGCCCAGCGGGTGAGCCGTGCCACCCACGACAGGGTGCCCTCGACGCGGTGTCGCAGCGATGGCGCGAGCCACCCCTTCGGCTTGGTGCGGTTGGAGAACCGGGGGGCGCGGTAGCGCAGGTTCGCGCTGCGGCGTCGCCGTCGATACTGCGAGCGGGCGGTGAGCCTGTCGCGGATCGCCGCGCCCCGGTGGTCGAGCTGGATCGCGTACCGTCCGGTCCGG
>NZ_JOEQ01000122.1 GCF_000721075.1 Streptosporangium amethystogenes | reverse complement strand
CGTCACGACTGAGACGATCCGCCGGGATCTGACCGCATTGGAGCGTTCGGGGGTGCTGCGGCGCGTGCACGGCGGGGCGATCCCGGTCGAGCGCCTCGGTTTCGAGCCCGCCCTCGCGACGCGCGACGAGGTGATGACAGCGGAGAAGGAACGTATCGCGAAGGCGGCGCTGGCCGAGCTTCCCGAGGACGGCGCGATCATCATCGACGCGGGCACGACGACGGGCCGTCTGGTGCAGGCGCTGCCGACCGACCGGGAGTTGACGGTGATCGTGAACTCCCCACCGCTGGCGACGACACTGGCCACCCGCGCGAACCTGACGGTGATCATGTTGGGTGGTCGGGTGCGGGGGCGGACTTTGGCCACCGTTGATGACTGGGCGCTGCGGCCGTTGGCCGAGTTGCATGTGGACGTGGCGTTCATGGCGGCCAACGGCTGTTCGGTGGCCAAGGGACTGACGACCCCGGACCCGGCCGAGGCCGCGATCAAACGGGCGATGGTCGCCGCGGCGCAGCGATGCGTGCTGCTGGCCGATCACACCAAGTTCGCCAACACCTATCTGGCCCGGTTCGCCGCGCTCCAGGAGATCGATGTGGTGATCAGTGACATGGGGCTCGACAGCGGGGTGGCGGCCGAGATGGCCGCGGCCGGGCCCGAGGTGATCCGGGCGTGATCGTCACCTTGACCCTCAATCCCAGCCTGGATCGCACGATCGAGGTCGCCGCGCTGGCTCGCGGGGCGGTGATCCGGGCGGCCGCGACGCATCTGGATCCCGGTGGCAAGGGGGTCAACGTCTCGCGGGCGTTGCTGGCCAACCGGGTTCGCTCGTGTGCGGTGGTGCCCTTCGGCGGGGACGAGGGGCGCCGGCTGGTGGGTCTGCTCTCAGCCGAGGGGATCGAGATGGTCACCGTGCCGGTGGCCGGGGCGACCCGGTCCAATGTCGCGCTGGCCGAGCCCGATGGCACGGTGACGAAGGTCAACGAGCCGGGCACGGCGTTGTCGGCGGCGGAGTTGGAGGCGTTGGCCACCGCGGTGCTGGGGGCGGCCGGCTCGGCGGACTGGGTGGTGGCCTCGGGGAGTCTGCCGCCGCGGGTGCCG
>NZ_JOEQ01000121.1 GCF_000721075.1 Streptosporangium amethystogenes | reverse complement strand
CCGACCAGCCGTTGATCGTGGTGGTACCGCCATTGGTGATCGTGTACTTGCCCTCGAAGCCGGTCCCCCAGTCGGAGACCTTGGTGAAGACCGCGGTGGGGGATGCCGCGAAGGCCGGGGCCGCGACCGTTGACAGGCCGAGTGACATGCCGAGCACGGCCAGAACCGCGGTCAGCGTTCGTCGAATTCTCATGCTTCTTCCTCGGTTGGGGGATGTTCGGAGGCTTAGGGCAGGGTCGCGAGGTGCGGCTTGACGGTCCTGGAGAAGTTCCAGCCGTTACTGGCGTCCCAGTTGATGGACCAGGTCATCGCGCCGCGGATCTCGGGGTAGGCACGCGGCGGCACGAAGCCGCCGCAGTTGGTCCTGGTGGCCAGGCAGGTCAGGGCCTGGTTGACCAGTGCGGGGGCGACGATCCCGCCACCCGCCGCGCCCGGTCCCGCGGGCAGGCCGAGCGCCACCTGGTCGGGGCGGAGGCCGTTCTCCAACTGGATGCAGGCCAGCGCGGTCATGAAGTTGACGGTGCCCTGCGAGTAGGCGGCCATCTGGTCGCAGCCGAGCATGGAGCCGGAGTTGTAGTACTGGGTGTGGACGACGGTGAGGATGTCCTTGATGTTCAGCGCCAGCTTGAAGTACTCGGCGCCGGTGGACTGCATGTCGATGGTCTGCGGCGCCATCGTGATGATCAGGTTCGCGCCGGCCTTGGCCCGCAGCGCACGCAGCGCCTGGCCCATGTAGGTGGCGTTGAGGCCGTTCTCCAGGTCGATGTCGACGCCGTCGAAGCCGTAGTTCTGCATCAGGGCGTAGACGGTGTCGGCGAACTTGGTCGCGGCGGCGGTGCTCGCCACCTGTACCCGACCGGCCTCGCCGCCGACCGAGAGGATGACCTTCTTGCCGCGGGAGTGGAGGGTCTGCACGTCGGTCTTGAACTGGGCGTCGGTGTAGCCGCCCAGGGAGGCCGACAGGCCCGGGTCCACGCCGAAGACGACCTCGCCCGGGGTGGCGGTGGCCTCGCCGAAGGAGACCGCGACCAGGTCGTACTCGTTGGGCACCGCCGACAGCCGCAGCTCGACCGCCGCGTTGTCGAAGTTGTGCCACCCGATAACCGGTCACCGAACCCGACGACGCCCCCCACGACAACGCCACACTGTTCGCCCCACCCGTCGCCGACACCACACCCGGCTTACCCGGGACGCCCGTGGTGCAGCCGGTGGTGGTGGCAGCGGCCGGATCGCTCTTCGGGCCCTCACCCGCGGAGTTGTACGCCGCCACCGTGTAGGTGTGCGCCTCGCACACC
>NZ_JOEQ01000120.1 GCF_000721075.1 Streptosporangium amethystogenes | reverse complement strand
GCTGGTCGACCAGGCCCGTGCCGAGGGCTTGGAGCTGGTGGGCGAGAACGGGCTGCTGGGCCGGCTGACCAAGCTGGTGCTGGAATCGGCGCTGGAAGGTGAGATCACCGACCACCTCGGCTACGACAAGCACGGGCGGACCGCGGGCCAGACGGGCAACTCCCGCAACGGCACGCGGTCCAAGACGGTCATCACCGACGTGGGTCCGGTCGAGATCACCGTTCCGCGCGACCGCGACGCCAGCTTCGAGCCGAAGATCGTGCGCAAACGGCAGCGGCGGCTGTCCGGCGTCGATGAGATGGTCATCTCGCTGGCCGCCAAGGGGCTGACCACCGGGGAGATCTCCGCGCACCTGGCCGAGGTCTACGGCGCCGAGGTCTCCAAGCAGACCATCTCCACCATCACCGACAAGGTGCTGGAGGGCATGGCCGAATGGCAGAACCGGCCACTCGACCCGGTCTACCCGGTGATCTTCATCGATGCCATCCACGTCAAGATTCGCGATGGTCAGGTCGCCAACCGGCCCATCTACGTGGCGTTGGCGGTCACCGTCGACGGCGAGCGCGACATCCTCGGCTTGTGGGCCGGCGACGGCGGCGAGGGCGCCGAGTTCTGGCTGCACGTGCTCACCGAGATCAAGAACCGTGGTGTGGCCGATGCGCTGATGGTGGTCTGTGACGGGCTCAAGGGCCTGCCGCAGGCGGTCGAGACCGTCTGGCCGCAGGCCGTGGTGCAGACCTGCGTGGTGCATCTGCTGCGCGCCTCGTTCCGGTATGCCGCCCGTCAGCACTGGGACGCGATCGCCAAGGCGTTGCGGCCGGTCTACACCGCGCCGACCGAGGCCGCCGCTTTGGAGCGGTTCTATGAGTTCGCCGAGGTCTGGGGCGGCAGGTATCCGGCGATCGTCAAGTTGTGGGAGAGCGCCTGGGCCGAGTTCGTGCCCTTCCTCAACTTCGACGCCGAGATCCGCCGGGTGATCTGCTCGACGAACGCGATCGAGTCGGTGAACGCCCGGATCCGTCGGGCGGTCAAGGCACGTGGGCACTTCCCGAACGAGCAGGCCGCGCTCAAGTGCGTCTATATGGCGATCATGAGTCTGGATCCGACGGGGCAGGGCCGCAAACGCTGGGTCACGCGGTGGAAGGCCGCGTTGAACGCCTTCGCGATCACCTTCGAAGGTCGCCTGTCCCCGAGTTCTCGATAGAAAAATTTCAAAACCGAGTTACACCGTTAACTGGACACACCC
>NZ_JOEQ01000119.1 GCF_000721075.1 Streptosporangium amethystogenes | reverse complement strand
TTCTCTTCGAACATGGGCAAGATCCTGCCAGGGGCACACGGGCGACGAGGACCAGTTCGACTTCAACCCGGTGAACCTATGCGGTCACGGCACTAGCGAGGAACCCCGGGCGTTCGCGCCACGCAGGGCGTGCGCGCAGACACATCAAAGACTGAAAAGCAGAAGGTCAGGTTGCCGCGAGGCTCGACCACACTCCCTCGCCCTCCGCAGCGACCGCTCGACCGCTGAGACGAGATCGACTCGGCGGCCTCATAGACGAGTATCTGCAGGTCGCATGACATGACCGAGTTCTCGGCGCGCACAGCCGTCGCAACAAGTTGGGACGACGTGCACGTCAGCCGCGCCAGCCGTCGTGCTGGTGGCCCGTAGTCAATGCTTTTGTAAGGATGTTGCCGACTCTACCCTTACGTGTGTAAGGCTACAAGGGTTCTGCTGCAGAGAGAGGTCCGGGTGCCCGGAACCTCGACACCCCGCCCACCGCTCAGCCGGCAGCGCGTGATCGAGGCAGCGGTGACCGTCGCCGACGAGCGGGGCGTCACGGCGGTCAGCATGCGCGATGTCGCAGAGTGGCTTGGCGTCGAGGCCATGTCGCTGTACCACCACGTCGCGAACAAGCACACGATCCTCGACGGGATCGCCGACGCCGTCTTCGGCGAGATCGAGCTCCCAGAGCCAGACCTTTCGTCGGACCGGAGCCGTGGTCCCGGCCGGCCCTAGTCCATCGGTGGACGCGCATGCAGCAGTTTCGGCATGACAATCCCCCCTGAGACCATCATCACCCCAGGTCAGCAGGGATCTTTGACTCCATTCAGGAACACAGCACTAAGCGACGATTGGGGTGCGCGCGCTGGAGGTGGATGTCGGCTCCGGTGAAGCGGTTGAAGCAGCTGATCTCCGTCCAGTGACCAAAAGTCGTTGCCGGGCAGTGCACTCCCGGACGCCCTGTGCCCGCGCACGTCTTTCCGGGAGATCTCGCGTCCGCCGGGACGACTTCCAGCGCGGCGGAGAAGCTCGAGAACGCCCATACGCAGATTGTCGATCCTGATCGGTGCTGAACGTCGGCCGGCTTACCTTCGGCGGCGACATCATCGAAACCGGTACCGAGTCCTACTGATTAACCCAAACCCAGGCCCGATCGGAACAACAGTAGGCAACCTGCACGCTGGCCATCTTCATCATGAGAAGGCCGCGATCACCGGTGAACGTCACCCCAGAAACCGCCGCGCGCCACGCAGTCTGGTCCGAAGCCGTCGCTGCGTCATGTCGCACTCCAGGCGC
>NZ_JOEQ01000118.1 GCF_000721075.1 Streptosporangium amethystogenes | reverse complement strand
TCCACCGAGATGAACGAGCCACCCGAGTCGCCCGGCTCGGCGCAGACGCTGGTACGCCCCAGCCCGTAGATGGTGCCCTGGGGATAGGTGACACTGGCGTTGAACTGCCGGATGAGGCCGCAGTGCCAGTCGGTGGTGGAACCGGACCGGCAGACCGAGGCCCCCTCCAGAGCCGGCCTGGAACCCGCGACGGGCACGGTGCCGCCGCTGCCGTTGCCCACCACCGGCCTGGGCGTCCAGTTCGCGTTCACCGCCACCCAGGCGTAGTCGTTCTCGGGAAAGGACGACGCCCGAAAGACCCCCTGGGGCACCCGGTCGAAACCGGTGGTGGCATCACCCGCCTTACCGCAGTGACCGGCGCTGACGAAACCCGCCTGGGCTTCGTGGGTCACCGAGAAACCGACGGAGCAGCGATTCGAACTGCCGATGTAGTAGGCGTCGCCGCCCTGCACGTCAGTGAGGAGCCGGGGCCGCTCGGTGGACGGCACCACCTTCACCACACTCGAGTCGGCCCCCACGGCCTCCACGAGATCCTCGGTTGCCAGAGGGCTCTTGGACAGGATGACGATCCTGTTGTTCCTGGCGTCGACGAAGCGCACATCGCCCCCCTCGCCGTCTCCCGGCAGGTTCACGTTGAGGTCGCTGATGAGCCCGGCGAGTTCGGTCAGTGACCGTTTGACGAGTTCGGCTCTGGCACCCGCCGCGACGATCGTGGGGAGGTCGGCGGGGTCCGTGGTGGCCACCACGAGGGTCTGCGCGATGGTTCCCATCAGCCACGAGCCACCGAAACGGTCGCCGAGCGCCTCCCGGAGGCCTGCCTCGATCCTCGACATACGGATCTCGTTGGCCAGGCGTTCCTGCACCTGTTCCCTGGTCAGTTCCAGGTCGCGTTGGAGCGCCTCCAGCATGCCCGACGGCGGTTTCCAGACGGACGCGGTGACCGGAACACCCGTCACCCCAGGTCCGGCCGCGGCCGGCACACCCGTCAGGGTGAGCGCGGTGACCGCCAGCACGCAGCCCATGGCGACGACATGCCTGCGGGACATGAGACTCTCCTCGACCTCGGCCTTCACAGCAGGAGGGGGAGAACGCCGCACACCACAGATCGATCATGCGATACGGGCAACGCCACCCTAATCCGGGCGTCTTGGCCTTCAGTGTGTAGGGGCCGGAGCCGCTCACCGAGACCACCCGGTAGCGGTAGAAGCGCCGTCCAGGCAGGCGGAGTGCGTGCCGGCGACGGCGGCCCGGTAGTACCGGCTCGGCTGGGAGACGGACCGACCGTTGTTCAGCGTGCCGGTGTAGGTCTTCGGGTAGCCGGCGCAGACCTGCCTGCCCGATGGGACGGTGCCCGGGGAAATGTCACCCGACGAGGTGGCGGTGCTGTCGGTCAGCAGGGTCAGGCCGTAGGCGGTGAGGATCTCGTTGACCGGCTGGAAGTAGGTGACACCACCCGAGGTGCAGTCGCCGGAACCGCCGGAGGTGACCCCCTGGGCCTGGTCCACCGAGATGAACGAGCCACCCGAGTCGCCCGGCTCGGCGCAGACGCTGGTACGCCCCAGCCCGTAGATG
>NZ_JOEQ01000117.1 GCF_000721075.1 Streptosporangium amethystogenes | reverse complement strand
CACAAAGTTTGCTTAACGATCAGAGGGCCAGGTCACCGGACACCGGTGACCTGGCCCTCTGTTGCGAGCCGACGAGGGGAATCGAACCCCTGACCTACAAGTTCACAAGATCTCGGTACGCGACCCTCTGACCTGCTGCGTTCCAGGTCAGAGGCGGTGTCGCCTTGCCCGTGAGTCCCCGTGATTCCCCCTTGGCGACCCTCCTGACGGGCACGCAACGGGCACGCCTGGGATGAGTCGGCCTGGTATCTGCTACCCGGTGAGCCGTGCTGAGGAACGAAGCACGGATCGTCGATCGCCCCCGGCCCCGTACGGAGATCAGCCCGCATCAGGCGATCGTCCTACGTTGTTGGTGCGGGTGATGCCACCGGCTGCAGACTGATCCGAGCTGGGCAGGCGGGGCTGTGGGGTTTCTCCTGAGGGCTTGCCGGCTCCATAATCACTGCGTGTCCAAGATGCCGGTGTGGTCTAAGTTGGCGCTCGTCCTGATGGTGCTGGCATTGGTGGTCAAGCTCCTCACGTTGACCTTCTGGGCGGGTGGCACCGTACGCGAACTACTTGACTGGGTGTTCATCGTCATCGGTGTTCTTGCCGTGGCTCCCCACCTGGGAGCCGGTGTGTGGGGGCTGGTCAAAGCACGCAGGCAGGAGTATCCCAAGCCCTTGCCGGAGGAAGCAGTCGATGGACCGCGTAAACGCCTGATGATGTCCTCGGCGCTCCGGCTCTTCGTTGCCCTGATGGGGCTGCTCGCGATTTCCGGGACTCTCAGGTCGGTTATCGGGTCTGGCCGGTATGGAGCCGGGCCGTTCGGCTGGGGCGTGGATGTCCTCGGGTTTCTCCCCGTGATCCTGTTTTTCGCCGCAATGGGAATCTCTGTGGTCACTGTGGTGTGGGCCTTGATGAGGTCGAGCAAGTAGGGAGCGAGCGGCCGACGCAAGGTCGCAGGTGCCGGAAGAGCCGCGAAACGTTGGGCCACTGGCCGGATAAACCTGTAGGCGGCGGTGCGGCCTACGCACGGTGCGTTGGTAGGCACGGCGTGGACGTGGTGCGGCGGGCGGCCCGATTTCCGCCGCCGTTCGGGGCCGGCGCCCACGCCGCACGCCCGGACGGCGGGCGGGTGGAGGGCCGTGCGGCGGCGCGCAGCGCCGCCGCCTTGAATAACCCATAAGAACAATTCGGCAGGTCACTCGTTGAGCTTTGACGACCCGAGCAGACGAGTGCCGTCGTGGTGGCGGATGGCCGGTGCCTGGTCCTGGTACATGGCGTCCAGAACGCGAACAGCGAATGCCTCGGATGCGAGTTCCCGGACCTCGGCCGCGGTGACCCGGCGGAACGCGCGGGCCTCGTCGGTCTCGGTGAGGTGGCCGCCGATGACCTTG
>NZ_JOEQ01000116.1 GCF_000721075.1 Streptosporangium amethystogenes | reverse complement strand
CACAAAGTTTGCTTAACGATCAGAGGGCCAGGTCACCGGACACCGGTGACCTGGCCCTCTGTTGCGAGCCGACGAGGGGAATCGAACCCCTGACCTACAGTTTACAAGATCTCGGTACGCGACCCTGTGAGCTGCAGCGGCCCAGGTCAGATGCGGTCTTGCCCTGCCCGTGAGTCCCCGTGATTCCCCCTTGTTCCCCGGCCTTACTGGCACGCGAATGGCACGGCCAGAACGCCTCCGATCCTGTGCGCGGTGCTCGGTGGGCCGGGGCTGAGGAACGAAGTCCCGGACCGTCGATCGCCCCCAGCCACCCTTGAAGATCAGCCATAGCCAGGCGATCGTGAGGGTGGTATCGGTGTGACAGGCGTTTGGTTCCATCCGGGTCGCTTGGGATCAGTTACACATGGCTATGAGGCGGCTGATGCTCTGCTCGGGTTCTTCTCCCTCGGTGTAAAGCACTGTCGTCGCGAGAGCGTGATTCCCCGGGCCGTGCACCCACTGGTGGAGGAAGTCATGCCCGTCCCTGCTGATCCAGTTGGTTCCCTTCGTGGCGAGACTGCGCTGTCGCAGAGCCTGAACAGATCGTTCGACGTCAGGGGAAGGCAACACAAGCACCACATGGTTGACAGGGCGAAGCGCATCGCGAACATGATCGAACAGCTCAGGTTGCGTGTAATGACTGTGGCCAGCCCCTAAAGAAACGATCATGCCCGGGTGGTCAGCGACAACGCGTTTCACGGCATGAGCGCGCGCAGGTTCCCACTCCTGCTCGGCTGTCAGCCGGCCCACGGCCTGGATCCGGTCACGTAGCTTGTCCATATTCCATCCCACCTCGGCATAGTAGGTCTCGCCGAGTGCGTCGATGTCGACGAAGATCCTGCCTGTCGCTGAGGCCAGCCCGTCACCAAGCGTGCTCTTTCCTGCTGCGGCCGGACCAATGAGAACCATCCACGGGGCTGTATGCATTCATGCATTCTCATCCTGCTTGGCCGTGCATACGACTGCGATTTCCAGCCTGAGGAACGAGGGCACTGGGCCACCCATCGTTCTCTGATCGGAGATCAGGCAGATCGTGGGGGCAGCATCTGGGCGGCGGCGCGGCCCTGGTGCGGCGAGCGATGGTTGGGTACGGCGTGCGGGCAGTGCGGTGGGCGGCCCGATTGTCGCCGCCGTTCGGGACCGGCGCCCACGCCGCACGCCCGGACGGCGGGCGGGCGGAGGGCCGTGCGGCGGCGCACCGCGCCGCCGCCTTGATACCTATGAGAACAATTCGGCAAGTCACTCGTGACGCTTTGTGTCCTGTCTCGCTTGATGGTTGACACTCTGGCCTCGCTTGATGCTTGACACCTTGATCGTCTTCTGTGCCTGCTCGTGGCGTTGTCTGCGCTTCGGG
>NZ_JOEQ01000115.1 GCF_000721075.1 Streptosporangium amethystogenes | reverse complement strand
CCGAACTCGGCGACGGCCTTAGTCCAGACGTAATCCTTCTCCTTCTTCTGCTCCGTGGCGGTGCGGACCATCGACATCTTCACCCCCCGGTTCTCGACGAGCTGGCGCTTGAGAGCGTCGATCGGGTCGGCGGGAGCCCCCTGGGCGTCCGCGGTGGTACCGAATCCAGCCATCATCGGGACGACCAGCATGACGGCCGACGCAGCGATCCATCGCCTCATCTGAAAACGTCCTCCCGCACGTACCCAACACTGTGAAGGGCTGCAGCGTGATCTTTACACTCCGACATCTCGCCCTAGTTACAGCGCCTCGCCACCAAGCCGGTTACTCCGGCAATAATCAGCCGGACGCTTGCCGCAGGAGGTTGTTCTCGTGGGTAACGGCCGACGAACCCTGTGGCCTTCAGGCACCTTCGCCAGCAACATCACGCTCTGCGGCTGGACTTCTAGATCATTAGGGCGATGCCGTTGTCAGCGAGTTCTTCGGGGGTGAATACCGCGCTGGTGTCGTCGGCCAGCTCGGCGCTGTAGCCGATCTCGTAGCGGTTGGCGGGGGCCTTGACCTCGGTCGCCTCGATCGGGTGGCCGTTCTGGTCGGCCACGGTGCGGCGGATGATGAGGATCGCTTCGGCGTAGTCCATGCCCCGGCGGGTGCGTTCGTCTTCGTAGGCGATGCGGGAGGTGGTCAGGGTCATCCAGCGGATGGGTCCGTGTTCGCGGATGAGGGTCTGGTAGAAGAACGCGGGCCGCTTGCGGTACTGGTGGAAGCGCTTGGGGTCGTCCCAGTCGGGCAGCATGTCGGCGTCGGTGTAGGAGTTGATCTCCAGGCGGGCCGAGGCGCCGTGGATGCGGGCGGTGTGGCCGCGGTGCCACATGCTGCGGCGCTGGATGACCGGATGTCCGGATGGTCTCTTCGGAGGCGGGCGGGAGGCTTAGTCACCCAGATAGTCACTCAAGCCCGGTTTTCGTGATCACAGACTGAGTGTTTTGGCTGGTGGAGCCTAGGAGATTCGAACTCCTGACATCCTGCTTGCAAAGCAGGCGCTCTGCCAACTGAGCTAAGGCCCCGAGATTCAAGCCGCTGCCTGGGAGACGACCTGCTTCAGTCGTACACCGTAGCAACAGAACCGGCTCCTACGCCACTTGGATCGGGTGGGGCGTGGCATGTCTCACCGCGCAGGAATGTCGGAGATCGCGAACGGTTCCAGAGTACGAGATCGGTCCTGGTGATGGACCCCATTGAGCGGATCGGACCGGTGTCGCATGGGCTTGGGGCAAGCGAGCGGGGACTGGAGCACGGGATCGGGGTGGTGCGGCGGTACGCCACGAGGCGGGCCGTACTCGCCGCGCCGGTTCAGGGGGCGGTACGGGTACGGCGGGTGAGTTCCGTCTGATCGGTCAGGGCGGTGCTGAGCCGGTCGGGGCAGCCGCGCTGGATGAAGTACTTGGCGCCGGCCTTGGTCTCCTGGACGGTGAGGGGGCGGTAGCGCATGGCGATCCAGCGGCCGAGGACAGGGTCGTGGTCGATGTACCAGCCGGGGAAGGTTCGCCGTAGTACGGCGAGCGGGTCCTGGGGTGGGGGGTTCATGGGGGCTCCTGTCTGGAGGGTGCGGGC
>NZ_JOEQ01000114.1 GCF_000721075.1 Streptosporangium amethystogenes | reverse complement strand
CTAGTGCCGTGACCGCATTGGTTCGCCGGGTTTGTCAGGCTGCGGCCTTGAGAGGGCGTCCGCCCCAGCGGATGCCCTTCTCGCCGCGGATGCGTACGCGCTCGCGGCGTTGGGCGGCCAGGACATCGGGGTGGCGGGCGTTCGCGTTGCGCCAGCGCAGGTAGGCGTGCAGGGCCCGGGTCTGAGTGGTGTGGTTGCAGTGGTTGGAGTTGGCGATGGTGAACTGCCGCAGCGGCCCGAAGTGCGCCTCGATCGGGTTTGCCCAGGACGCGTAGGTCGGAGTGAAGCACAGCTCGACGCGGTTTTTCTTCGCCCAGCAGCGGATCTTGTCGCCTTTGTGCGCGGACAAGTTGTCCAAGACCACGTAGATCGGGGCCCCGTCCGGGCGGGCGGCCCGGATCGACTTCAGCGCGGCCAGGGTGTTGACGGTGCCCTTCTTGCGGCGGTTGACACCCCAGAGGGTGTCGTCGCCGACCGAGTAGCAGCCGTGGAAGTATCGGATCCCGTGGGTGCGGTGGTAGGTCGCCGGGTGCCGCTCCGGGTGGCCAACGACGGCCCAGCCCGAGCCCATCGTGGGCCGGATGCCGAGCGGCCCGAACTCGTCAAAGGCGAAGACCCGGTCCGGGAAGCGGTCCAGGACCTCCTCGATCCGGTCCAGCTTCGCGTCGCAGTCGGGATCGGGGGACTCCTTCCACGTCTTGGTGCGCTGGAAGGTGACGCCACGCCGAGCCAGGAGGCGGCGTAACGTCTCGCGGCCGATCCGGATCACGCGGCCGTGGACTTTGCGCAGGTAGGCGAGCAGCTTGCGGATGGACCAGCGAGTGAAGGGCTGGCCGAGCTTGGTCGGGCGGGTGGTGGCCGTCTTGATGACGAAGTCCTCGCCGTCAGAGCTGAGCAGGCGGGGACGGCCTCCCGCCCACTGAGGGTCCAGGCAGGCAAGGCCGATCTCGTTGAACCGATGGATCACGTCGCGGACGGTGTCCTCATCGGCCTGCACCAGCTGGGCGATCACCGGGACCCGGTTCCCGCCGGCCGAGGCCAGTAGCATCATCGCGCGCCGGAACCGCACCGAGTTGGTGCTGCCTCGGCGCACGATCTGCTGAAGCTTCTGCCCCTCCTGGTCGGTCAGTCTGCGCACACGGACAGGCTCGGCCACCGCACCTCCAGCGGTCGGATCGGACGTCCTTGCACATCCAAGCGCCCCGATCGCCACCTCGGCGAACCTTCCCAGTCAGAGGTCTACCTTGTCGCGCAAGGTGTCGATCTCGGCGGCCAGCACGGCCATGTCGCGCACGTGCGTGTAGTACTTGGCCGCGTACTCGTCGTCGATCGCCGGGAGAACCTTCTCGAACGCCGCCGTGAGCTTCAGCAAGCCCGCGCGGCGCTGTTCATCGAGCGGGCCTTTGAGGACACCGGAGGCGTAGCCGTAGGCGTCCGCGTCGAGCAGCACCATCTCCTGGCCTTCGATGTCCAGGCCGCGAAAGCCCGGTGGAAACGGCGCGGCCATGTGCTCGGCCATCAACTGCGAGAGCGCGTCGAGCTTCTCTTCGAACATGGGCAAGATCCTGCCAGGGGCACACGGGCGACGAGGACCAGTTCGACTTCAACCCGGTGAACCTATGCGGTCACGGCACTAG
>NZ_JOEQ01000113.1 GCF_000721075.1 Streptosporangium amethystogenes | reverse complement strand
GTTGAACGCCTTCGCGATCACCTTCGAAGGTCGCCTGTCCCCGAGTTCTCGATAGAAAAATTTCAAAACCGAGTTACACCGTTAACTGGACACACCCTCCGTCGAGAGTGGTCCAGAGCCAGAAACTGTCAGTGGTTCGCGCGGAATTGATGTCAGTGGCTTCCGCTGTCATCCTGCTTCGAGGGTCTGAAGGGCATGGATCAGGAACGCTTGACAAGCTGACCTGTGCATCAGTCGGTCCACAATGAGGCATCGGGCCAGTTGTATCTGCGGTCGTCGTCGGTCAGCGGCTGGTAGTGCGTGACAGCGATAAGTTCGCCGGAGTCGTCGAAGCCCCGAAACTCGGCGCGGTCGTCGACATGGCGAATGGCGTGCGGCACGGTGACCAGGCCACTGGCCGGGACGGGCAGGTCGATGACGTCGTCGGCGTAGTGCACTTGCACGGCCGCTACCCGTCGCGTCGCCATCACCGTCAGGTTGGCCACCCACTCGGTATCGGGACGGGCGAGCTGGCCCGACAAGCTCACCAGGTCGCTGCCGTGCCAATCGGGCAGTGGCGCGTCCGGCCGGTTCAGCACCCATTCCGGCATGCCGCTTCCCGAGGCGGCAAACGGATATTCCCACTGTCCGGCCGCTGAGCGTGTCGGTAGGGAGACGTCGTCGTAGAGCTCACCATCCTCGGGGTCGCGGAACACTACGATCAACGACCCGTAGCGGCCCCACTGTCCGGATGCGGCGATCGCGGCCGAGCCGGGCGGGAGAACTGTGGGAAGCGGCGGTGCGCCGTGGTCAAGCGCGTCGAACACCTCTTGCTTGTCGAAGAACCGGTAGGAATCGTCAGATGACTCATGTTCCGTATCTTCCATAGACCTCAGCGTAACGACGCCCAGGCCATGCGCTCAGCCGGTGTCGCTCATACCGTGCTCCGTCGCCACCGGCCGCCAGTGATGCCCAGCGCCACTGGCAACAAATCCGCGCGCAACATGCGGCTGGGCCCTCACCCCGATGTGTGGACACCTTGAGTGCCGAATGATGAAGATCAGGAGACAAGGAGTTCCACTCGTCACGGGCGTTGTCGCCATGCTGCCGATCTCCGTCGGAGAACACGTGCAGGTGGTGCTGCTCCCAGCCCATCGCGACCTGGATCACCTCGTGCAAGTCGGCCAAAGTCACCGTCGACGGCACGTGGACACGCCGCCACACCGGCGGAGAGACCTCCCGCAAGGTGACCTTGACCTGATGGATGGTGCCCACAGCGGCCCTGCTCCTTCGACGTACCCGGCGGCGACGCGCGTCACGATAGCGGCGCGATCACCGCTACGGGACGGTTCCGAGACCGCTCCGGACGGATCTCCGCTCGATGGACGAGGGGCCAGCGGGCGGCCGATGCGCTGAGCGCCGCAGAACCCACGGCCAGATGCGCGGAGATCTCCCCAGTGGTCAGCCCCTTGGCGGCCAGCGAGATGACCATCTCATCGATGCCTGAGAGCCGCCGCTGCCGCTTGCGCACGATCTTCGGCTCGAAGCTGCCGTCGCGATCGCGTGGAACGGTGATCTCCACCGGCCCGACATCGGTCAGCACGGTCTTGGACCGCGTCCCGTTGCGGGAGTTGCCCGTCTGGCGGCCGGCTCGCTCGTGCTTGTCACAGCCGAGGTGATCGGTGATCTCGCCTTCCAGCGCCGA
>NZ_JOEQ01000112.1 GCF_000721075.1 Streptosporangium amethystogenes | reverse complement strand
CCGGTGGGAATGGCCGAAGGGGCCCGGCTGATGCCGGGCCCCTTCGGGTGAAGCTGGTGGAACAGGTGAGCCTGGAGGTTTGGACGCTCAGGCTCGGGTGATCGTCAGGAAGCTACTACTACTTGACGATCGAGCCGGACCAGACGTTGGCGGCCTTGCTGTAGACCACCTGGGTCTCACCGTCGAAGTACGGCGAGGTGATCAGGTCGTAGCGGTTGTTGTTGTCCTGGTCACCGAAGAGGCTGGTGACACCGTTGACGTAGCCGAGACGCTTGGCGTTGCTGTACTTGGCGAGCCAGGGGCCACCGTCGGCGCCGGGGGTGAAGGAGCTCTTCAGGCCGATGTGCTCCTCGACCTTGTGAGCGGCCGACACGTAGGTCTTGCCGGAGGTCTTGCCGTAGGTCCACTTCGGCGTGACACCGGTGTAGGCCTTGTGGCCGTCGTTGTGCGGGGCCTCCGGGTAACCGAAGACGAACACCGTCTGCTGGGGCTTCTGGTTCCAGGTGAAGCCCTGGCCACCGACGTTGTCACCGAGGCGGCCGACGTCCTTGATGAAGCCGTCCACGACGTAGAAGACCGTCTTGAAGTACCCCTTGACGGAGGACTCCTTGACGAAGTACTTCACGAAGTAGTGGGTGATGGTGTAGTTGCCATCGACGAGCTTGCGGTAGCCCAGGCCGGTGTAAGCGTCGTACTGCGCCTTGGTGACGTGCTCGACGGTGGTCTTGCCGGGAGCCTTGGCGCCGTTGAGCTGACCGCTGGGGGCCTTGTCGTAGGCCTCCTTGGAAACCTCCTGGAACACCTTCACCGCGTTGGGGTAGTCCGGGCCGACCTGCTCGCTCAGCTTGTCGGTCTTGGCCCAGGCGGCGGAGGTCTCGCCACCGTGCAGGTCCACGGTCTTCTGGTACTCGGCCTCGGAGATCGGGACGTCCTTGGCGAACTTGGCGCCATCGAAGGCCTTGTAGTCGCCCTCGCTGACTTCCTTGGCGGTGCCGCCACCGATCTGCACGCCGTTGTACACGGTCACGAACGCGAAGTCGCGGTCGCGGTCGTTGAACGCGGAGAAGTCGTAGTGGGTGTAAGCGGTCTTACCCACGTAGATGCCCCACGGGGTCTTGCCCTGGTAGTAGCCGGGCACGAAGACCCAGTTGTCCATGACGCTGGCGTTCTTGGTGTCGTCATAGACGCAGTGGCCGGCCGTGGCGACCAGGTTGCGGTACTTGCCCTGGATCGAGGTGGCCGAGCACCAGGCCAGCTCGCCCTGGGGGTCAACGAAGAACACCTTGCCGATGGTCTTGGGCAGGTTGATGTTCTTGACCTTGGCGGCGGTCTTCTTCTCTTCGCCGATCGGGGCAACGATGCCCGGCTTGCCGTCGGGGGTGTAGCCGCCGCTGGCGTTCAGCTTCGCCGTGGCCTTGTTCTCCCAGGTGTAGGCCTTCGCCTTAGCCAGGTTGTTGGTGTGCTCGTTGGCCGCGAGCCAGAACTTGGCGACCTCGACCGCGGACGGGGCGTCCTTGGCCATGGTGTCGTAGGCCCAGTCCGGAACGGCGTTGGCGGTACCGGCCAGACCAGCGGCCAGCAGACCGGTGGCCAGAATGGCGCCACCGGCGGGGAGGAGGATGCGCTTCAAGGGAACTCCTTGGTCTGATGTGGAACGCTTCTTGCGTCCCATGCGTCAGTAAAGGGAATGCCAGAAACATACAGCTCCGATCTTGAACACCGGAAGCCGCTTTG
>NZ_JOEQ01000111.1 GCF_000721075.1 Streptosporangium amethystogenes | reverse complement strand
CGCCAGATGGTGTCGGTGGCGACCGCGATGATCCCGTTCCTGGAGCACGACGACGCCAACCGTGCGCTCATGGGCTCGAACATGCAGCGTCAGTCGGTGCCGTTGCTCAAGAGCGAGGCGCCGCTGGTCGGTACCGGCATGGAGTACCGTGCCGCGACCGACGCCGGTGACGTCATCACCGCCGAGAAGGCGGGCGTGGTCGAGGAGGTCTCCGCCGACTACGTCACGGTGATGAACGACGACGGCACCCGCACCACCTACCGGGTCGCCAAGTTCAAGCGGTCCAACCAGGGCACCTGTTTCAACCAGAAGCCGATCGTCGCCGAAGGCGACCGGATCGAGGTCAACCAGGTCGTCGCGGACGGTCCCTGCACCGACAGCGGTGAGATGGCCCTGGGCAAGAACCTCCTGGTGGCGTTCATGCCGTGGGAAGGTCACAACTACGAGGACGCGATCATCCTCTCCCAGCGTCTGGTGCAAGACGACGTGTTGTCCTCGATCCACATCGAGGAGCACGAGGTCGACGCCCGCGACACCAAGCTGGGCCCCGAGGAGATCACCCGGGACATCCCGAACGTCTCCGAGGAGGTGCTGGCCGACCTCGACGAGCGCGGCATCATCCGTATCGGTGCCGAGGTCGTGCCCGGTGACATCCTGGTGGGCAAGGTCACCCCCAAGGGGGAGACCGAGCTGACCCCCGAGGAGCGGCTGCTGCGTGCGATCTTCGGCGAGAAGGCCCGCGAGGTCCGTGACACCTCGCTGAAGGTGCCGCACGGCGAGCAGGGCAAGGTCATCGGGGTACGGGTGTTCAGCCGCGAGGAGGGCGACGAGCTCCCGCCGGGGGTCAACGAGCTGGTCCGGGTCTACGTGGCCCAGAAGCGTAAGATCACCGACGGTGACAAGCTGGCCGGCCGCCACGGCAACAAGGGTGTCATCTCCAAGATCCTCCCCGTGGAGGACATGCCCTTCCTTGAGGACGGCACGGCGGTCGACATCATCCTCAACCCGCTGGGCGTGCCCGGCCGGATGAACGTCGGCCAGGTCCTGGAGACCCATCTGGGATGGATCGCGGCCAGGGGCTGGGACATCTCCGGTATCCAGGAGGCCTGGGCCGAGCGGCTGCGCGACAAGGGCTTCGCCGAGGTCGACCCGCGCACCAACATGGCCACCCCGGTCTTCGACGGCGCCAACGAGGAAGAGATCATCGGTCTGCTCGACAACACCCTGGTCAACAGGGACGGCGGGCGCATGGTCGGCGCGAACGGAAAGGCCCAGCTGTTCGACGGCCGTTCCGGCGAGCCGTTCCCGCACCCGATCTCGGTCGGCTACATCTACATCCTGAAGCTGCTCCACCTGGTCGACGACAAGATCCACGCCCGCTCGACCGGCCCGTACTCCATGATCACCCAGCAGCCGCTCGGTGGTAAGGCCCAGTTCGGCGGTCAGCGCTTCGGTGAGATGGAGGTCTGGGCCCTGGAGGCCTACGGCGCCGCCTACGCCCTGCAGGAGCTGCTGACCATCAAGTCCGACGATGTTCTGGGCCGGGTGAAGGTCTACGAGGCGATCGTCAAGGGCGAGAACATCCCCGAGCCGGGCATCCCGGAGTCCTTCAAGGTGCTCATCAAGGAAATGCAGTCGCTGTGCCTGAACGTCGAGGTGCTCTCCAGCGACGGCATGTCCATCGAGATGCGCGACACCGACGAGGACGTCTTCCGCGCCGCGGAAGAACTCGGCATCGACCTGTCCCGGCGCGAGCCGAGCAGCGTCGAAGAGGTCTGA
>NZ_JOEQ01000110.1 GCF_000721075.1 Streptosporangium amethystogenes | reverse complement strand
GCGGCTTCCTCCAGGTCTGTGTCCGCAGATGCCTGAATCACGGTACTCATCAGGTGTATCTCCTTGATCAGGAGTTACACCGAAAACCGTACAGTCCCTCATCTCCCGCGATCTTCAAGATGCTGTCGAGCGCACTGCGGCAGCAGGACTGAGCGACTTCGGCAGCGGCCGGATACCGCTGCGGTGTCGACAGCATCATGCCTGCGGTCGCTAGCAGGTTGACCGCCCGTTCCCCGTTGGCACCTTGCGCGGTCAGCGCGGCGACGAGATCAGCCTGCACGATGAACCGTTCAGACGAACCGACGTCGTCTGTACCAAGGGAAGACGTATGACTCACCGAGACACCGTAGCTCTCCCTGCGAACTCGAGCCCCAGGAGTTCGATCACGAGCATTCACGATGGGCAGGAGGGGGAGCGAAGTTGGTCGACCAGCCGATGCTGGCGGCAGGTGACCTCGGTTGCCATACGCTGATCGAAGCGGTAGGCGCAGGAGTAATGAAGCTGATCAGCGCGGTCGTAGGCATGGGTGGTGTTGGGACTGGCGTGGCCGAGCAGTGCCTGGACGGCCTCCAGAGGTTCTCCGGTTCCCAGCATGGCGGTGGCCACGCTGTGCCGGATGGAGTGGATCGACAGCGTGTCGGGGTTCAAGATGCCCGCTGACATGGCGATCCGTTGAACAAGCTGGTAGACGAAGGTGCGCTGTAGCGGTGCGCCGGTGCGGGTGAGAAAGACTGGCCCTGGCATGTTGCCGCGTTCGGTGAGGTAGGCGTCGAGGATCTCGCCGGCGTATGCGGCGAGGATCACCGGGTGGGTGCTGCCGCCTTTGACCGGCAGGGTGATGATCCGGTGGTGGCGTTCCCCCCGGGGTGTGGACACCCGGTTTCATGCAGCCAGTGCCGTCATTCTAACAAGCCGATCTTCATACACGGCCGGGGGTAGGTTCCCGATCGCCGAGTGCCGTCGACGGTGGTTGTAGCGGGCGATCCATCGGAAGATCTCCGTGCGGGCGTCGGCCTCGTCGCTCCAGCGGCGCTTGCCTCTGCCGTGCAGCAGTTCACGCTTGAGGGTGGCGTTGAACGCCTCGGCGAGCGCGTTGTCCAGGCATGTCCCCGTCCTTCCGCTCGATCGCCGGATGCCGTTGGCGGCGCACAGCGCGGCGAACTCGGCCGAGGTGTACTGACAGCCGCGATCGGCGTGGAAGATCACGCCGGCGACGTGCCCGCCACGTGCCCGCACTGCCGCCGTCAGTGCGTCGCCGATCAGTTCGGTACGCAGATGGCCGGCGATCGACCAGCCGATCAGCCGGCGTGATCCGATGTCGATGACGGTGGCCAGGTACAGCCACGAGTCGCCTACCGGCAAATAGGTGATATCGCCGCACCACCGCTTGTCGACCGCGCCGGGCCTGAAGTCGCGCTGGAGCAGGTCGGGGACAGGCGCAGCCCTCTGATCGGGGATGGTGGTCCGCCTGCCCTTGCGCAGGTGCGGGCCGACGATGCCCGCCTGGCGCATCAGGCGGGCGACCCGCTTGACGTTGACGATCT
Organism: Streptosporangium amethystogenes; assembly: GCF_000721075.1. Taxonomy (GTDB): domain Bacteria; phylum Actinomycetota; class Actinomycetes; order Streptosporangiales; family Streptosporangiaceae; genus Streptosporangium; species Streptosporangium amethystogenes. The sequence continues at coordinate 254 of NZ_JOEQ01000110.1, read as the reverse complement.
CCCCGGCCTCGCGCAGGTCGGCGGTGATCCGAGGTGAGCCGTTGGTCCCGCCCGAGTCAGTGTGAAACGACCGGATCTTCTCCACGATCTGTGCGTCCTCGGCCGCTCTGGCCTGGCGAGCGGGTTCCCGCTTGCGCCAGGCGTAGAAGGCGCCGCGGCCGACGTTCAACACCCTGCACAGCCGCGCGATGCCGAAGCCGGCGTGGGCGGAGATGAACCTGAAGCGGCTGATCAACGATCCATCTCCTTCGCAA
>NZ_JOEQ01000109.1 GCF_000721075.1 Streptosporangium amethystogenes | reverse complement strand
TGCGCCAGCCGATTCGCCCGCACCTCCAACTCCGCATACGACACCCCCACCCACCCGGTGACGCTCAGCCTCCTCCAGCACCTCCACCGCGCTCAACGGCAACTCCGGACCACCGTCCAGCGCCGTCTCCAACGCGGCCACCAGATTCTCTACAGCGGTACGCATCAACACGACCACCGCGTGCGAGTCCCCGGGGGGCATCGCGTCCACGGCCAGCCCCATGGCATCCGTATCGTCGTCAACGGCGACGGTCAACGGATAGTTGTTGAGCGGCCGCAAATACAGTCTGTTGATGCCCTCGATCGCCCTGTCCCGGTACTCGGCCTCCTCCTGATCGAGGACCTGGCCGGTGTTGTGCCGGTAGTTGAGGATCGAGGTGAACAGCGGCGTGTCACCCGGCACCCCGCTGACTCGCTGCGCCACCGCCAACGGCGCGTGCTCGTGCTCGTGTAATCTCGCGAGCTGCCCGCGCATGGCGGCGATCGCCGCCAGCACGCCCGTCCCGTCCACCCGCACCCGTACCGGCAGGGTGTTCATGAACAGGCCCATCACCCGGTCCGCCCCGGCCCCCGCGTTCATCCGGCCGAACAGCACCGTCCCGAACACCACGTCGTCGTGTCCGCTGGCCGCCGCCAGCACTCTCGCCCACGCCAGGTGCGCCACGGTCGCGGGACTTGTCCCGAGCTGCCGCGAGACCTCCCGCAGGCGCGTGTTCAGCTCGGGGCTGAAGCCCATGTTGGCCGTACGCATGTCCGTGCCGTCCCGGTGCACGTCCATCAGCCCGAACGGCACGGTGGGCTCGCCGACATCCCCGAGCAGTTCCGCGAAGTAGCGCTCGTGCTCCGACCGATCCATTCCACCGCGCGTCTGCGCCACGAAGTCCCGGAACGGCAGCGGCTCGGCCAGCTCCTCACCGCGGCCACCGAGAAACGCCACCACCTCTTCGAACACGGCTTCCAGCGTCGTGTGGTCCTGCACCATGTGATGCATCCGCAGCAGTGCCGCCCACCGGTCGCCGTCCGGCACGCTCGCCACCTGCAGATCGACGAGAGGGGCCCGCCTCAGGTCCATCGGCGTCGCGCCGAACGCCAGCATCTGATCCACCAGGTCCGTCTCCCGCGGATCCAGGGTCACCTCCGCTACGGGCAGCTCGGCCTGGCGCCACACCACCTGCACCGGCTCCCGCAACCCCTCCCACACGATGCCCGTGCGGTAGATGTCGTGCCGATCCACCAGTTGCTGCAGCGCGGCGATGAAGGCGTCCAGGCGAGCCCGCGAGTCGAACTCCAGCACCGTGGGCGCCGCGTAGGTGTCCCGCCCTCCAGCCGCCATGAGGTGGTGGAAGAGCAGGCCCTCCTGCAGCGGCGCCAGCGGATACACATCCGCCACGTTGCCCGCGCCGCCGTCGACCGTGGCGACCACCCGCTCGATCTCGGCCCGCGAGAGCTCGACCAGCGGCAACATCTCCGGCGTGATCTCCACCGCGCCCGCCGGGATCGCGTTGGCGGGCACTTCGACCCGGTCGGCACCGGCCGCCGCCGCCAGGCCTGCCACCGTCGGGGTCTCGAACAGCGCGCGTACCGACACGGAGACGCCGCGCACCCGGAGCCGCTCGACCAGCGACACCGCGAGCAGCGAGTGCCCGCCCAACCGGAAGAAGTTGTCGTCGACCCCCACACTGTCCAGGCCCAGGACCTCGGCGAACACCTCGCACAGGATCTCCTCCCGTACGTTGGCCGGGCCCCGGCCGGGCCCGGTCGTGTACTCGGGAGCCGGGAGTGCCTTGCGGTCCAGCTTGCCGTTCACGGTCAGCGGTAACGCCTCCATCACCACCAGCGCGGAGGGCACCATGTGATCCGGCAGGCGCCGCGCGGCGAACTCCC
>NZ_JOEQ01000108.1 GCF_000721075.1 Streptosporangium amethystogenes | reverse complement strand
CTCCCGAAGGCCCGCCCGGCGCGGCCGCGCTCCGGAGCTGTTCGCCTCCGGCGAGCTTCTCGGCCCGGGCGGGCGGAAGGTGACGCAGAGGCACTCAAGGCAATCTCAAGCCTGATCTTCTACACCTACAGGGGTGACTACGACCCCGCCGCGGCAGCGCCGCTCGCTATCTCGCCGCACGCTGCTCCTGGGCGGGCTCGGCGCCTTGGCCATCGGCGTACCGACCATGGCCGCCTGCACCACCGTCATCCCCCTACCGAGCACCTCCGACCCCACACCGACGGCACAACCCTCGCCAGCGGCAGCCTCGACGACACGGTGCGGTTGTGGGACGTGGCCGGTCGCGAAACCGTCGCCACCCTCACCGGCCACACCGACAGCGTCTTCTCGGTGGTGTTCAGCCCGGACGGCACAACCCTCGCCAGCGGCGGCCGGCACAACCCTCGCCAGCGGCAGCCTCGACGACACGGTGCGGTTGTGGGACGTGGCCGGTCGCGAAACCGTCGCCACCCTCACCGGCCACACCGACAGTGTCTACTTGGCGGCGTTCAGCCCGGACGGCACAACCCTCGCCACCGCCAGCTTCGATTGTGGGATGTGGCCGGTCGCAACACCGTCGCCACCCTCGACGGCCACATCGGCAGGGTCTCCTCGGTGGCGTTCAGCCCGGACGGCACAACCCTCGCCAGCGGCGGCTTCGATGGCACGGTGCGGTTGTGGGATGTGGCCGGTCGCAACACCATTGCCATCCTCGACGACCGCACTGACGATGTCTTCTCGGTGGCGTTCAGTCCGGACGGCACAACCCTCGCCACCGCCGCCGACAAGAGCGTGAAGTTGTGGCCGACCCGCTGACCCGGTAGATCATCATCGCTGCGGCCCTACCGCCACAATCCGGTCTGCTCCATTCCCGGGGGGCTGACTCCCGAGAAGGAGGGTTCTCTGGAGTTGACCCCCGCAGAACCCGGGCAAACCGGACAGGTGTTACCGGGCCATGCACCCCTGCAGAGGAGTGTCCCGGAAGTCCCGGAACGCGGCCGTGCCGGTCGCCTCCGGCGGGTTGCTCGGCCCGGGTGGGCAGAAGGTGATGCAGAGGCACTCAAGACAATCTCAAGCCTGATCTTCTACACCTACAGGCGTGACTACGCCCCCGCCGCGGCAGCGCCGCTCACTATCTCGCCGCACCCTGCTCCTGGGCGGACTCGGCACCCTGGCCGCCATCGGCGTGCCGACCATGGTCGCCTGCACCCCCGACGCCACACCAAACGCCACCAAACCCACACCGAGCGCCACCGATCTTGTGCTGAGCGCCACCCTCACCGGCCACACCGGCTATGTCACCTCAGTGGCGTTCAGCCCGGACGGCAAACTCCTCGCCACCGGCAACTTCGACAAGAGCGTGAAGTTGTGGGACGTGGCCGGCCGCAACACCGTCGCCACCCTCACCGGCCACACCGGCGGGGTCTTCTCGGTGGCGTTCAGCCCGGACGGCACAACCCTCGCCACCGGCGGCTACCGCAACGTGAAGTTGTGGGACGTGGCCCGCCGCCAAACCATTACCACCCTTACCGGCCACACCGACGGAGTCTCCTCGGTGGCCTTCAGCCCGGACGGCGAAACCCTCGCCACCGGAAGCCTCGACAACAGCGTGAAGTTGTGGCAGACCCGCTGACCCACAAGTTGACCTCGGAGAAATCGCGGCGAATCGGACAGGCACCCCCCGGGGTCCGCGCACGCGTAGAGGCGTCCCGGATGTCCCGGAACCCCGCCCTGAAGCCTCGACCTCTCGAGAATCTGGGCCCATTCGGGCAGGATGACGCCCCCCGCGGGAGGCCTGGCGGACGGCCTGGAGCTCGGCCAGCTCGGCGACGAACGGAGTGTTGCGCTGTTCGGCGGGCAGCGCCCGCAGCGCCTCCTGCAAGCGGGCATAGTCGGCCGGGAAGGCCACGGCCGCCCATCTGACTATCTCTGATCTTCGACGCTTCTTGTCTGTTCTTGATGGTCTCTGCTGTGTGGTGCCGGCTACGTGTTCCTGGGTGGTCTCCTGCTCGTTCCGATGTCCACCGATCACGTCACGGCGTCGGCCGGGCCGGGGCTCCTTCTCCTCCTGGCCCTCCTCGCCGATACCCGCTCCGGCGCCCGGCCTCGCGGCCCGGTCGACGCCGGGCGCCCGGCGACGCCGATCCGCCCTCGGATCGGTAAACCGGGTTTATCTACTAACTTGCTCCGCGGCGCGGCCCCCGGGGGCGTGGTTGTGACGGCCTGAGCCGGCCCCGCCCGGCGACTCTCCTCACCGGCTTCCGGCTCGTCCCCCGGCGGCCCCTCGGCCGGTGCGCGGCCGACTGTCCAGTCCGGAGCCGACGAGCGCAGCGAGGAGGCGCAGGACTTGACCGGCGGCAAGCGTCGGCCACACTGCACGCCCGG
>NZ_JOEQ01000107.1 GCF_000721075.1 Streptosporangium amethystogenes | reverse complement strand
AGCACACCGACGACCGCCCCGGCGAACCTCCAGCCGTAGGGGGTCATACCGAAGAGCTGCTCGCCCAGACCGATCATCCACTTGCCCAGCGGCGGATGGGCCACGTAGAGCGGGCAGGGGTCGGCCTCCGGCGGGGTGCACTTGACCAGGAAGTCGATGTCCCCCCGCATGATCATCCTGTCGGCGACGGGATCCTTCACGGTGCCGAGCGAGGCCCGTTCCACCCCGTGGTTGATCAGCGCCCAGGCGTCCTTGGCGTAGTACGTCTCGTCGAACATGACCGCGTTCGGCCGCCCGAGACCGGCGAAGCGCAGGATCCCCCCGAAGAGCGCGACCAGCAACGGTCCCAGCCAGCCCCAGGCGACATTTCCCGACATGGGCGGCAAGAGACGATCCCGTGTTGATCCCATTCAGGGAATTATGGTGATAAGTCAGCCTCGATGGACAGCTTGATAAAGATCCCGTTTGGGGATTCCCGCCGCCTTCGCCACATCCACGATCGCCTGCCTCCTCGGCACCCCCGTCTCCTCGCGGCGCGCGACCTCCTCCACCAGGTCCTCGATCACCGGTGGCAGGGCCTGCCCGGCGTACCCGGCGACCACGACGGTGATCTCCCCCTTGACGCCCCCGGCCGCCCATTCGGCCAGCTCGCCGAGACCGCCCCGCCGCACCTCCTCGTAGGTCTTGGTGAGCTCGCGGCAGACCGCCGCCCGGCGATCGGCGCCGAACGCCTCCGCCATCGCCGCCAGCGCGGCACCGAGCCGGTGCGGCGCCTCGAAGAACACCATCGTGCGCTCCTCCTCCGCGAGGGCCGAGAGCCTGCGGGAGCGTTCGCCGGACTTGCGCGGCGGGAAGCCCTCGAAGCAGAAGCGGTCGCTGGGCAGCCCCGAGACGGCCAGCGCCGTGGTCACCGCCGACGGCCCCGGCAGCGAGGTGACCGCGATCCCGGCCTCGACCGCCAGGTGGGTCAGCCGGTAACCGGGGTCGGAGACGCCGGGCATGCCGGCGTCGGTGATGACCAGCACCGTCTTGCCGTCCTGGAGCGCGCCGAGGAGCTCGGCGGCCCGCCCGGCCTCGTTGGCGTCGTAGTAGGAGACGACCCGGCCGCCGATCTCCGCGCCCAGTTCCCCGGCCAGGCGCCGCAGCCGCCGGGTGTCCTCAGCCGCGACCACGTCCGCGCTCTCCAGCGCCAGCCGCAGCCGTGGGGAGGCGTCGCCCGCCTGCCCGATCGGAGCCCCTGCCAGCACAAGCCTGCCGTTGTCCGTCACCGCTCCATCCTCCCGCATGTCGGATGGCCCCCCAGCGCGGGGAGAAGTTAACCATTTAGTCCTGTAGTGAGGTGTTTCCTGGGCTAGCGGCGGTAAGGGGACCGTACGATGTCCGGGTGGCCGTGACCGACTTCCCCAACCAGGCGCCAGAGCAGCCGGAGCCCCAGCCCGACGGCGGGCCCTCGGGTTCCGCTCGTGACCGTCTGGTGCCGCCGATGCCGGGAAACCCGCTGTGGGGCTGGCTGGGCCCGCTGCTGGTCACGGTCTTCGGGGCGATCCTGCGTTTCACCAACCTCGGTCACCCGAACGCGGTCATGTTCGACGAGACGTACTACGCCAAGGACGCCTGGGCGCTGATCAACTTCGGCGCCGAGCACAATGTCGTCAAGGACGCCGACAAGATCCTGATGCGGGGCGGCACCGAGATCTGGCAGCAGTGCGCCCCCGCGGAGGTCGACAAGTGCGCCTCCTATGTGGTCCATCCGCCGCTGGGCAAGTGGATGATCGGTCTGGGCGAGCAGCTCTTCGGTATGACCCCCTACGGCTGGAGGTTCGCCGGGGCGGTCGTCGGTGTGCT
>NZ_JOEQ01000106.1 GCF_000721075.1 Streptosporangium amethystogenes | reverse complement strand
TTCTGCCGTATTCGTGTGTCCTGAACGTGAAGGAGAGTTCGATATAGGCGAATTATCTGGAGCGATGCTGCTCGAACGATGAAGGTTTGGCCCTTCGGAGTCGCCCTGCGGAGGGAGGCTCCAAACCGCCTCATGCTGCGTTTGCTGAAGACAGTCGTGGTGAGCGATGAGGAAAAGGCGCCGGAAAGGCGTCAGGTGGGGACCGGGAAGGCGAACGCGAGTGAACCACTGACGACGTGTCGAAATCAGAACAGATGACATCGAAACCGGGGAGTGAATACGACCCCGGGATGAGCCTGGCGGGTGTCCGCTTATTGGCCAGGCGGTGTCCGGCATGGAGGTGGCGTGAGTCCGGTCTGCGGCGTTCGAGTGGAACAGGAGAAGGCGCTGTTCGGACACCGCCCGCCTCGGCGGGCGACAGGGGAGAGCTGTGATCTGGGGAAACCCCCCAGGAGACGGCGTCAGAGTACCCGTTGCCGGACGCGCCGGCGGACCGGCCCGTAGTAGTGGTGAAGGTCCTGTAACGGGGCTGGAGCGAAGGGGCCGGGTCGTTCGTGACCCGTTTGTTCGATCAACCGGAAGTTCTCCGGGAGGAGTCGTGTGGACGAGTTGAAAGCACCGGGCAAGCCGTTTGAGATCCCAAAACGGGCTGTCCAGGTGGCGTGGGAGAAGGTCAAGGCGAATAAGGGCGCGGCCGGGGTGGACGGGTTATCCATCGGGGAGTTCGAGAAGGATCTGAAGAACAACCTGTACAAGATCTGGAATCGAATGTCCTCGGGAACGTACTTTCCACCTCCGGTCATGGCGGTCGAGATCCCGAAGGCACACGGCGGTGGCACCAGAACGCTGGGCGTTCCCACCGTGGCCGATCGGATCGCGCAGACGGTGGTGGCCGGGGTGCTGGAAGCGAAGGTCGAACCGATCTTCCATCCAAGCTCCTATGGCTACCGTCCGGGCCGCTCAGCGCTGGATGCGGTCGGGGCCTGTCGGCAACGCTGCTGGGAGTTCGACTGGGTGGTCGAGTTCGACATCCGAAAGTTCTTCGACTCCGTGCCCTGGGCTCTGATCGTCAAGGCGGTCCAGGCGCACACCGACCTGCCGTGGGTGGTGCTGTATGTCCAGCGGTGGCTCGCCGCGCCGCTGGCACTGCCCGACGGAACCTTGCAAGACCGAGAGCGCGGAACCCCGCAGGGGTCGGCGATCTCACCCGTCCTGGCGAATCTGTTCCTGCACTACGCGTTCGACGCCTGGATCACCCGGGAGTTCCCGGATGTGGTGTTCGAGCGCTACGCCGACGACGCGGTCGTGCACTGCTCCAGCCTGGGGCAGGCCGAACGGGTACTGGCGGCGATCAAGGGGCGGATGGCCGAGGTCGGGCTTCACCTGCACCCGGACAAGACCCGGATCGTGTACTGCAAGGACGACAGACGGCGCGGCTCACACGAGCACACGTCGTTCACGTTCCTGGGGTTCACCTTCCGGCCGCGAGGGGTGCGGACGAAGACCGGGAAGATGCGCTGCGGCTTCAACCCGGCGGTCAGCAAGGAAGCCTTGAAGCAGATGGGGGCGAGGGTGCGAGCCTGGCGGCTCCACCATCGCACCGGGTCTGGCGAACACGACCTCGCACGGCGGATCAATCCGGTCGTGCGGGGCTGGATGCAGTACTACGGAGCGTTCTACCGCTCCGCGCTGCATCCCCTCCTGGCCCGCATCAACGCCTACCTGATGCGGTGGTCGCGCAACAAGTACAAGCGGCTACGGAGCCGAAAGAAGGCCCAGGCCCAGTGGGAAAGGGTCGTGAAGCTGCGGCCCAGGCTCTTCGCGCACTGGATCTGGGTGAACACGGTTCCAGCAGTCTGGTGACCAGGAACGACAAGAGCCGTGTAACGAGAGATTGTTACGCACGGTTCTGTGGGAGCCC
>NZ_JOEQ01000105.1 GCF_000721075.1 Streptosporangium amethystogenes | reverse complement strand
TGTCGTGACTCGCTTGATGCTTGACGCAATGGCATCGGATGATGCTTGACACTCCTAGCTGGTCTTTCGCTGTTTAGTATGCGCTCTGGACTTGATCCGGGTGACCTCCTGGGTGGTGGTTCGCGAAACGACGCGGATCGGCTCGCCGTCGGCGTGGATGGTGAGGTGGGTGTCATCGACGGTCACGTCCAGGATCTTGCGGGCATGCACTCGGCCGACCTGGATCTTCTGGCCGACGACCATGATGGTGCCGCGAATGGAGACCGTGCGCTGAACGGTGACCGGCCCGGTGGGCGTGGTCGGTGGCGGACCGGCCCGGCGAGCGCCGCGCAGGCGCCCGCATGCGGTGATCGGCAGCGGGCAGCGCACGGTGCGCAGCAGCAGGCGTTCGCCGTCCATGACCTGGGCGGTGATGCCGTCCAGACGCAACGTGACGCGCCGGCCGGCCAGGTGAGCGCCGATGCACAACGCGTGGCTGGCCAGGCTGACGATGCCGATCGAGCTGACCAGCCGGTCGACCTCGACGGCCGCACGGTGCTGTTGGGTGTCGGGAACCGGTGCGGGAGCGGCCGGGCGCGCATCCCCGGAGGCGACCAGAGCGGCCAGGTCCTTGACCGTCAGGCGCGAGGCCACCGTCTTGAGCCGGCCGCCGCCGGAGGTGAACACGTGCAGATGCGCGGTACTGATCCACAACGTGATCGACAGTCCGGCGCGGTCAGGGCCGAGCCAGACCTGCTGGCCGCCGACCGACAGGTTGCCCGAGTCCGGCACCACCCGCTCAACCTCGATGGCCGAAACCTGCATCGGCTCGGTCACCGGCACCTCCTCGTCGGTGACGACCTCAGGCGACGGCTCGGCCGGGGTCATCGACGAGGCCGACGGCTCCACCACGCTCAAACCGGCCGGTAGCCGCAGCGGCAACTCCTCCTGCATCCGCGTCTGCTGAAGGGCGACGTGGTCGGCGAAGAAACGGTCGGCGGGAAAGGCCATCTCCAATGCCTGATGCGGGCGGGCGGTGTTGTAGTGCTCGGCGAAGGCGTCCACCGCCTCCTGGGCCGCGCCTATCGAGGCGAACGGCGCTGCATCGTCGAGCAGTTCCCGGCGCACCGTCTGATGGAAACGTTCGATCTTCCCGGTGGTGGTCGGGGTGCGCGGCCGGGTATGCAGCAGCCGGATGCCGTTTTCCCGGCAGACGCGCTCGAACAGCACCTCACCGGCCTTCGGCCCGCCGAACCGGCCGGTGAACTGCTTGCCGTTGTCGGTCAGCACCTCCAGCGGCACCCCAAAGGCGCGCATCGCCGCGGCGAACGCCGCACAGACCTGCCGCCCGGTGGGCCGGGCCACCACCGAGGCGATCACACAGAACCGCGAATGGTCATCCACCCCGGTGATCAACTTGCACTCACCGCCGTCGGCCAGCAATACCCCGCCCATGATGTCCATCTGCCACAACTGCATCGGCCCAGGCCGCTCCCAGCGCACGTAGTCACCGCGTTTACGTTTGCGCGCCATCGGATCGATCAAAGCGTTGCGCACCAGCGCCCGGTAGATACTCGCCCGCGAGGGCACCGGCTCCACTCCGCGCCGGGCCAGCTCCCAGCCCAAAGTGCGTGGTCCCCACCGCGGATGCGCCCGGCGCAACTCACAGATCATCGCCTCGATCGCGGCCGGCGTCTGCATCGGATGCGCGCGCACCCGGTGCGACCGATCGGCCAAAGCGCCCAGCCCGCCGTCTCGATAGCGGCGCACCCAGGTATGCACCGACTGACGTGAGATCCCATACCGTTCGGCGACATCGGTGACCTTCGCCCCCGACAACACCTCGATCACCGCGTGATAGCGCTGCTCCACGACACTCAACTCCACCAATGCCATCCCGGCCTCCCCCGAAGCGCAGACAACGCCACGAGCAGGCACAGAAGACGATCAAGGTGTCAAGCATCAAGCGAGGCCAGAGTGTCAACCATCAAGCGAGACAGGACA
>NZ_JOEQ01000104.1 GCF_000721075.1 Streptosporangium amethystogenes | reverse complement strand
GATCACTCCGCCGTCGATCCGGCTGTTTCTGATGACCACGTTGTCGGCGTGGACGAGCAGGTCACCGGTGATGTGCACGCCGTCGAGCACGGTGCCCGGAGTCCGGACGCGGTAGGCCGCGCCGTCCTCGTTCAGGGTTCTCTGAGCCAGTTTGGTGTCCTTCGGTACACCGGTACACGCCGGAGTCGGATGACTCGGGCAACCGCCGCCTGGCACGGGGGAGAAGGTCGCGCTCGGGGCGGGGGTGGGAGTCGGCCCGCTCGTCCTGGTGCCGCTCGGCGTCACCGTCACCGTCACCGTCGGCGTTGGTGTCGGCCTCGGCGTCGAGGTGATGCTCTGGGTGGGCGTCCTGCTCGGGCTCGGTGTGAGACTCCGGTCGGGTGTTCTGCTGGGCGTCGTCGTGACGGTCGGCCTGGGGATGGTCGGCGTCGCGGTGACGGTCGGCGTCGCGGTGACGGTCGGGCCCGGGGTGGGGTTCAGGGTGGGGTTCGGAGTGGGGCTTGAGACGGAGGCCGAGGGCGTCGGGCCGGTCGGGGACACCGTCGTGGTCTGTTCCGGAGTAGGGCTCGGACTCACTGACGGCCGGGAGCCGGGAGACCTCGTGACGCGCGGCCTGGGATCACGATCGTGCCAGCGGAAGACGACGTCCACCCAGTAGTTGTAGCCCTTGGGGTTCGACCTGTGCGGGAACGCGCTGTCGCCGTACCCGAACACCCCCGCGTCGCGGGGCATCGTGGACAGCGGACCCGAGCGGGCGGATGTGAAGCCCGTGCTGCCCACGAAGGTGCCCTGGCTGTGGTAGGAGACCGTGTAAAGCCGCTTGGCCTCCAGGCGGACGGGCGTGGCGAATCGGGCCTGCTGCCAGCCGGACTCGCTCTCCTCGGCGAACACGACGCGCGCCAGTCGCTGCCCGGCCGCGTTCCAGAGGCTTCCGGTGTGCCTGCCCCTCTCACCCTCGGCCTTGTAGAACCGCACCCCGGTCACCCAGCCGTTCCGGGCGGGGGTGAACCGCATGCCCAGTTCGACGGGCGCGCGACCGGTGTGCTTCGGGACCCGCACCTCGCTCGCCGCGGACCAGAAACTCGTCTCCCTGGGGCTGGGGGATTCCGGGGTCTGCGCGGTGGGTGCCGACTCGGCTGCCGCCTGTTCCACGGTGACGGAGTCGCGCGTGACGATCCAGGCGGCGGGGATGGAGACCGCCAGCAGGGCCACGATCAGGGCCGGTATGAAGAGGCCCCGCTGTGATCGCCGGCGCCGGGGTGACCTGCCCTCGGCGCCGCCGCCGCCGTGGCCTGGGGGGTTTGTACTGGCCATTTCTCTGACCTCCGTGCCGATGCGGGATCGGCTCGACAATGTGTCCGTTCTGGTCCCCGTACAGAGGCCATTGTTGCGACTGAGGTCATAGATACGTGCCGGGTTTGCGGTATCAGCGGTTAAATGTCATCAAATATCGACCTTCCGGGAAGGTCATTATGGAACGACACCAATATGAATGATCATTCATAGTTGTGCGCAGCAAGTTGGAAATATCGGTATATGAATCAGCCTGCGCAGGCCAGCGGGCCGACGGTGGCGGTGATCCGATAGTTCCGGTCGATCGTCACCAGGGAGTTTCCGGCCCAGTCAATGGCTGCGCACTCAGAATCGACCGGTCCGTAAACCCAGGATTTGTCGACCAGTTTGTTGTCGCGCATGATCAGTCTTCCACGCCCGTTCCTGAGCTGGATGCTGTAGGTGCCGCCCATCACGAGGTTGTCGGTGACGGAGGCGTCCACGATCTGTTCGTCGACGAGGAAGATGGGGGCGGTGACGTCCTTGGCATCGCGTTGGTCGACGGTGTTGTGGTCGAAGATCAGGCCTTTTCCGGTGTGGTAGGTCTGGATGCCGTCGGAGTGATCTCCGGGGTTGGAGCACAGGTGGACGTAGGAGTCGGTGATGACGATGTCGTCGCCGGAGGCTCGGAAGCCGTCGCTGTGGCCGCGGACGTGTACGCGGGTCGCGGTGTATTTGTCC
>NZ_JOEQ01000103.1 GCF_000721075.1 Streptosporangium amethystogenes | reverse complement strand
CGTTGAACGCCTTCGCGATCACCTTCGAAGGTCGCCTGTCCCCGAGTTCTCGATAGAAAAATTTCAAAACCGAGTTACACCGTTAACTGGACACACCCTGCCACCACCAACGCTCCCATAGGCGCGTCCATGCTTGTCGGTGAAGGCTGTCATCATGACGCGCAACTGATCAAAGGAGCTGTGGTGACAGACCCCCTCGCGAGGAATTCGGCTGGCTCTCGGGTGATGGACCGTTGGGTGACATCTACTGCGTGTCCTTCATCCGGGACCTGAGTCCGACCGAAGTACTGACGCGCTTGGGCGCAGAGCCAGACTCGATCGGGAAAGTCACCTTCGACGAGCTTGATGAGCGTGTGATGGCGAACATCCAGGAGACTGACGGCCTGGAAGCCGGCCATGTCGGCGCGACGAGTTTCGATGACTGGACCTTGCTCGTCGAGCCCTGGGGCGGGCGGGGGGCCTTGTGGGAAGTACTGACCGAGCTTTCCCGGGGCACGGAGATGGTGTCCGTCTGCCGTAATGACTATGCCTCGCATATGTTCGGATACGCGATCGACGGTGACGTGATCACGAACTTCATGCTTGAGCGCCTCAAAGATCGCGCGGGAAGTGATCCAAGTCGTCTGACGGCTTCAATGCGTGCTGCCGGACTGGACCCTGACCACACCCCCGAGGATGACGGGGTTGACGATCCGATCGCCTGTGCGTTCGCACTCGCAACCAGGATCACGGGTATCGCCTTCGCCGACTGGGACCCCCATCAAACGGATTTCCTGGGAGCCGAAATCGTTCCGGACTGATCAGTGATCTGTACTGCCGGCCATGAGAGCTTCCTTCGATTCGGCGGCTTGGGGGACCTTGCGCCGCGTTAGCAGCGTCGCGACGTCGACGAGTTCCTTGGTCGCGTGCCGGTTCAGCTCGACGGCGTCGGCCACGATGGGCAGGCTCACCGATGCGGCCGCCGTCGCTTCGCCAGCCTCGGCGTGAGTCTTGGCCAGGCACGAGCCGTACCGCTTTCCCGCACCCGCGCCGGCACCCGCAACGCGTCTCTGCGCTGCTGGGGAGAACGCGGCTTCGCTCTGCTCACGCAATGCTGGCGCCCTCTCCAGCACATTACCGCCAGCCCCAGCAGAATCGGAGACTTCGTCAAAGCTGCGCTTGTTCTCACCCATTTCGAAAATGGCTGCCTGACGTGAAATTTGCTGAAATCATCTCAGTGAGTGGCAGTGGATCTTTCAGAGGCGGGCGGTAAAATGACCGCGTGACGATCCAGGATTTCAGTGAGTGGCAGTGGATTAACGAGCCCGCGAAGTGGGCGGCGGGTGAGGATCTCCGGATCACCGCCGAGGCGCGCACCGATCTGTGGCGGGTCACCCACTACGGGTACATCTACGACACCGCCCACATCTTCGGCAGGACGCTGCCGGGCGACCTGCGGGTGACCACGACCTTCCAGGCCTCCTACGCCGACCGGTACGACCAGGCGGGTGCCGTGCTCCGGATCGACGAGAGGAACTGGATCAAGGCGGGCGTCGAGTACGTCGACAGGAAGATCAACCTGAGCGCCGTGGTGACCAGGGACTTCTCCGACTGGTCGATGCTCACGGTGTCCGAGCCGGTGGAGTCGGTGACATTGGATCTGGAGCGCAAGGGTGACGCCGTGACCGTGAGGTACGGGCTCAACGGCGCGGCGCCGGTCACCATGCTCCGCTTCGCCTACTTCCCTCCGGGGGTCCCGGCACTCGCGGGCGTCATGTGCGCGGCCCCCAGGGGCGAGGGTTTCGAGACCCGCTTCACTTCGGTGACGGTCTCCTGATGCCACGGCGGCGGACCTGGACGCCGTTGCGCGGCGGGGGAAAGGGCCGTCCGCGGACCTCCCAGGTCATGCGAGAACCACCACATGCGCCTTGTCCGCTTATAGCCAATTTGCCAGTGGCATACAAGGCTCAGACACGCAGACAACAAGAAGGTCGCTCTCCGAAGACCGGATAGCGGCCTTTTGACTGGCCAAACCAAGTGGGGCTATCAGGACTTGAACCCGGGACCTCTTCCTTATCGGGTAAACCGGTAGGGGCGGGAGGCGTGATAGCCAAACCGGTCGAACAGCCCGTCGTCCTGGTAACGGCGCAGGTGCATCATCGGCGAGTCATGGCCGACGAGCTTGGCCAGGTGCGGCGTCACGAGCATCTCCGAATCGAAGCGAAAGACGCTCATCGCGATGTGCTCGTCTCCAAACCTCGCCTCGATGCCGGGTACGTCTCGAACCTGCTCGATCTCCGAGAGAGTGATCCGGATGCGGGTGGTGAGGTGCCTCGGTGATTCCGGACAGCCGTCTTATGGTCGTAGCCTATGCGGCTGCTCGGGTTGAAAGGGATTCGTTGAGTACTTCGAGGGGCGGCCG
>NZ_JOEQ01000102.1 GCF_000721075.1 Streptosporangium amethystogenes | reverse complement strand
CCAGGCGGTGCTGGTGGCGCATCCGGGGGTGGGGCAGGCCGCGGTGATCGCCCGGGAGGACGTTCCCGGGGACGTGCGCCTGGTCGGTTATGTCGTGCCCGCCGATGCGGAGGAAAGCAGCGAGGCGCTGCCGGGTGCGGTGCGGGAGTTCGCCGCGCGGCACCTGCCGGACCATATGGTCCCGGCGGTCGTTGTCGCCTTGGAGACGTTGCCGCTGACCACGAACGGCAAGCTGGACCGCCAGGCGCTGCCGGTCCCCGACTACACGGCGGGCCCTGGCCGGGAACCGGCCACTGAGCAGGAACGGCTGCTGTGCGAGGTGTTCGCGCAGGTGCTGGGCGTGGACAAGGTCGGGGTCGACGATGACTTCTTCGCTCTCGGCGGTCACTCGCTGCTCGCGGTCCGGCTGATCAGCCAGATCCGCGCGGCACTGGGTGTGGAACTGCCGCTGAAGGTGCTGCTGACAGCGCCGACGGTTGCTGAACTCACCCAACAGCTCGGAAACCAACAGTCAGCTAGGCCGGCGTTGCGGCCGATGCGCAACCAGGAGGAGTCCTGATGATTCCGTTGTCATTCGCGCAGCGCCGCCTGTGGTTCATCGACCAGCTTGAGGGTCCGAGCTCTACCTATAACATTCCAGTACAGCTGCGGCTACAGAGCGACATCGACGCGGGTGCGCTCAACGCGGCCTTGCGCGATGTGATTGACCGCCATGAGGTGCTGCGCACGGTTTTCGCGGCCGTCGACGGTGAGCCGTACCAGCGCATCCTCGACCTTACGGAGCTCGACTGGGAGCTCGTGGTCGCCGACGTCACCCCAGCGGAACTCGACGGCGCGGTCGCCGAGGCGAAGGAATACGCCTTCGACCTGTCGTCCGAGGCGCCGATCCGGGCCTGGCTGTTCTCGATGGCCCCGGATGATCACGTCCTGCTGGTCGTTGTGCACCACATCGCCGGTGATGGCTGGTCCATGGGGCCGCTGTCCCGCGATGTCACCACAGCCTACGAGGCGCGGCGGGTTGGCCAGGCCCCGGGGTGGGAGCCGTTGCCGGTCCAGTACGCCGACTACGCGCTGTGGCAGCGCGAGCTGCTCGGCGACGAGGCCGACCCGGACAGCCTGATATCCCGTCAAGTCGTCTATTGGCGTCAGGCGCTGGCAGACGTACCGGAAGAGCTGGCACTCCCCTTCGACCGCCCTCGTCCTGCGGTGGCGGGCTACCGGGGGCACAGTGTCCCGCTGGAGGTCCCCGCGGATGTGCACGCGCGCATGGCGGAGCTCGCGCGCGCCGAGGGCGCGACTGTCTTCATGGTGATGCAGGCCGCTCTGGCGGTGCTGCTGTCGCGGCTGGGCGCGGGCACCGACATCCCGATCGGTGCGGCCGTGGCCGGGCGTACGGATGTGGCGCTGGACGACCTGGTCGGCTTCTTCGTCAACACCCTTGTCCTGCGTACGGACCTGTCCGGCGATCCGACGTTCCGCGAGGTGCTCGGCCGGGTCAAGGACACCGATTGGGAGGCGTTCGCACACCAGGACGTGCCGTTCGAGAAGCTGGTGGAGGAGCTCGCCCCGACCCGGTCCCTGTCCCGTCACCCGCTGTTCCAGGTGATGCTGACCATGGAGGACAACGGGCGGCAGGTGCGGGTCTCGTCCGGCCTACCCGCCGTTGGGGCACCGACGGATGCGGCGGCCAAGGTCGACCTGGAGGTGAGCGCGAGCGAGTTCTTCGATGCCGACGGCGCTCCCGCGGGCCTGCGTGGTGACCTGATCGCTGCGGCGGATCTGTTCGATGTGGGTTCGGCTGAGGTGCTCGTGGCTCGTTGGGGTCGGGTGTTGGAGGCGGTGACGGCTGATCCGTGGTTGCGGGTGAGTGGGGTGGAGGTTCTTGACGCGGGTGAGCGTCGTCGGGTGTTGGTGGAGTGGAATGGTTCGGTGGGGGTGGGTTCGGGGTTGGTGGGGGAGACGGTGGTGGAGTTGTTTGAGGGGCAGGTGGTGCGGTCGCCGGGTGCGGTGGCGGTGGTGTGCGGGGATGTTCAGTTGTCGTATGGGGAGTTGGATGGGCGGGCGAATCGGTTGGCGCGGTTGTTGGTGGGGTGTGGGGTGGGTCCGGGGTCGGTGGTGGCGGTGTGTATGGAGCGTGGGGTGGAGATGGTGGTGGCGTTGTTGGGGGTGTTGAAGGCGGGTGGGGCGTATGTGCCGGTGGATCCGGGGTATCCGGTGGAGCGGTTGGGGTGGGTGTTGGGTGATGTGCGGCCGGTGGTGGTGTTGGCGTCTTCGGCGGGTGCTGCGGGTGCTGCGGGTGCTGCGGGCACGGTGGGTGGGGTGGGTGCTGGGGTCGGTGGTGTTGTGGGTGGGCCGGAGGTGGTGGTGGTGGATGGGCCGGAGGTGGTGGGGGTGTTGGCGGGGTTGGAGTCGGGTGTGTTGGGGTGGGGGGAGCGGTTGGCGCCGTTGGTGGGGGGGTGTGCGGCGTATGTGATGTATACGTCGGGGTCGACGGGGCGGCCGAAGGGTGTGGTGGTGGAGCATCGGTCGGTGGTGAATTTGCTGGGGTGGGCGGTGGCGGAGTTTGGTGGGGATTTCGGGCGGGTGTTGTGGTCGACGTCGTTGAGTTTTGATGTGTCGGTGTTTGAGGTGTTTGGTCCGTTGGTGTCGGGGGGGTGTGTGGAGGTGGTGGAGGATTTGCTGGTGTTGGCTGGTGGGGAGCGTGGTGGTTGGGGTGGGGTGAGTTTGGTCAGTGGGGTGCCGTCGGTGTTTGCCCAGTTGGTGGCAGGCGCATCGGTGGGTGGGTCGGAGCGCGGGTTGGGTGAGGGGTTGGAGCGCGGGTTGGGTGAGGGGTCGGAGGGTGGGTTGGGTGTGGGTGTTGGGCCGGGGGTGGTGGTGTTGGCGGGGGAGGCGTTGACGGTGGATGGGGTGGCGGGGGTGCGGGGGTGGTTGCCGGGGGTGCGGGTGGTGAATGTGTATGGGCCGACGGAGGCGACGGTGTATTCGACGGTGTGGTGTGTGGGGGCGGGGGTTGGTGGGGGGTCGGTGCCGATCGGGCGGCCGATTTCGCAGGTGGGGGTGTTTGTGTTGGATGGTCATCTTCAGCCGGTGCCGGTGGGGGTTGCGGGGGAGTTGTACATCTCCGGTGCCGGTTTGGCGCGGGGGTATTGGGGTCGGGCGGGGTTGACGGCTGAGCGGTTTGTGGCGTGTCCGTTTGGTGGTGTGGGTGAGCGGATGTATCGGACGGGGGATCTGGCGCGCTGGGGTGGCGATGGTCAGGTGGTGTATCTGGGTCGGGTGGATGAGCAGGTCAAGGTGCGTGGTTTTCGGGTGGAGTTGGGTGAGGTGCAGACCGCGGTGGTGGCTCATTCGCGGGTGGCGCAGGCTGTGGTGGTGGCTCGTGAGGACGTGCCGGGCGACAAACGGCTGGTGGCCTACGTTGTTCCCAGCTCCGACACCGACACCGACACTGACACCGGTGCGGGAGTTCGTCGCTCGGTGTCTGCCCGATTACATGGTGCCGTCGGCGGTGGTGGTGCTGGAGGCGTTGCCGTTGACCGCGAACGGCAAGCTGGACCGTAAGGCGCTGCCGGGAGGAGATCTTGTGCGAGGTGTTCGCCGAGGTCTTGGGCCTGGAGCGGGTCGGGGTCGATGATGATTTCTTCTCGCTGGGCGGGCATTCGCTGCTGGCGGTGCGGTTGGTGAGCCGGATCCGGGCGGTGCTGGGTGTCGAGGTGCCGCTGCGGATGCTGTTCGACGCGCCGAGGGTTGATCGGGCGGCACGAGGTGTTGCGCACGGTGTTCCCGGCGGCGAATGGGGAGCCTTTCCAGCGGATCGTGCCGGTGGAGGATCTGGTCTGGGAGTTGCAGGTCGCCGAGGTGGCGTCGGAGGAGCTGGAGGACGCGGTCGCGGAGGCGGCCGGTTACGCGTTCGACCTGTCGCTGGAGCCGCCGATCCGGGCGTGGTTGTTGTCCGACGGGCCGGACGAGCGGGTCCTGGTGGTGGTCGTGCATCACATCGCCGGTGACGGCTGGTCGATGAGGCCGCTGGCGGCAGACCTGTCGCGGGCCTACGAGGCGAGGCATGACGGCCGGGTGCCGGCGTGGGAGCCGCTGCCGGTGCAGTACGCCGACTACGCGCTCTGGCAGCGCGAACTGCTCGGCGGCGAGGCCGACCCGGACAGCGTCATCACCCGCCAGGTCACCTACTGGCGGAACGCGCTGGCGGGTGTGCCGGAGGAGCTGGCGCTGCCGTTCGACCGTCCCCGCCCGGCGGTGGCCTCCTACGGTGGGCACCGCGTTCCGCTGCATGTTTCGGCCGAGGCGCACGTGCGGCTGGTGGAACTGGCGCGCGCCGAGGGTGTCACCACCTTCATGGTGGTCCAGGCCGCGCTGGCGGTGCTGCTGTCGAGGTTGGGTGCGGGTACCGACATCCCGATCGGCACCGATGTGGCGGGGCGGACCGACGAGGCATTGGACGATCTGGTCGGGTTCTTCGTCAACGCTCTGGTGCTGCGTACGGATCTGTCCGGCGACCCGACGTTCCGTGAGGTGCTGGGCCGGGTACGCGAGACGAGCCTGTCGGCGTTCGCCCACCAGGACGTGCCCTTCGAACGTCTGGTGGAAGAACTCTCCCCGGAGCGCTCCCTCGCGCGGCATCCCCTGTTCCAGGTCGTGCTGACGCTGAAGACCGTCGCCGCGGCGGTGCTGGATCTGTCCGGTGCGCAGGCCGAGGAGATGTCCCCCGGGCTCGCGACGGCGAAGTTCGACCTTGAGGTGACGGTCGAGGAGGCGTTCGACGCCCACCGGGCTCCGGCAGGGTTGTGGGGTTCGGTGAGTGGCGCGGCCGACCTGTTCGACGAGGAGTCGGTCGAGCGGTTCTCCGAGCGCTTCGCACGGGTGCTGGAGCAGGTGTGCGAGGATCCGCAGATCCGGCTCGGCTCGGTGGACCTGCTCGACGAGAACGAGCGGCGCAAGGTGCTCTCCGAGTGGAGCGACGTCCGGGCTCTCGCCCATCCAGTCGAAGGTACCCGGGCGTATGTGCTGGACGCTGGCCTGGCCCTGGTGCCTGCGGGAGTCACGGGAGATCTGTATCTCGCCGGCGCCGAGTGGACGCCTGACGAGGAAGGACGGCGAGGCCGGTTCGTCGCCGACCGATTCGCCGGTGACGGATCCCTGTTGTACCGGACCGGCGATCTGGCCAAGTGGACCGGAAACGGCCGACTGCTGCTCGTCGCCCGGCCGGATGATCCCCTCGCGCGGGAAACCCGGAACGTCGCCGGTTCCGGCCGCGCGCCGTCCGGCGTGCGCGAGGAACTCCTGTGCGCCGCATTCGCGCAGATCCTCGGCAGGGAGCGGGTCGGTGTCGACGACGATTTCTTCGCCCTGGGCGGGCATTCTCTTCAGGCGATCAAGCTGATCAGCTGATCGGGCGGCACGAGGTGTTGCGCACGGTGTTCCCGGCGGCGAATGGGGAGCCTTTCCAGCGGATCGTGCCGGTGGAGGATCTGGTCTGGGAGTTGCGGGCCGGTGAGGTCGCCTCTGGCGGGTTGGGGGCGGCGGTCGCGGAGGCGGCCGGGTACGCCTTCGACCTGTCGGCGGAACCGCCGATCCGCGCATGGCTGTTCTCGGTGGGGCCGGACGAGCACGTGCTGGTGGTGGTGTTGCACCATATCGCCAGTGATGGCTGGTCAACGGTTCCGTTGGCGGCGGACCTGTCGGTGGCGTATTCCGCTCGGTGTGAGGGGCGGGTTCCGGGGTGGGAGCCGTTGCCGGTGCAGTACGCCGACTACGCGTTGTGGCAGCGCGAGCTGCTCGGCGACGAGGCCGACCCCGACAGTGTGATCTCGCGGCAGGTGGCGTACTGGCGGGAGGCGCTGGCGGGTGCGCCGGAGGAGCTGGCGCTGCCGTTCGACCATCCCCGCTCGGCGGTGGCCTCCCACGAGGGCCACCGGGTACCGCTGCATGTTCCGGCGGAGCTGCACGTGCGGCTGGCGGAACTGGCACGGGCCGAGGGCGTGACCACGTTCATGGTGGTGCAGTCCGCGCTGGCGGTGCTGCTGTCGCGGCTGGGTGCGGGTACCGACATCCCGATCGGTGCGGCGAACGCGGGCCGCACGGATGAGGCGCTGGACGGCCTGGTTGGCTTCTTCATCAACACCTTGGTCGTGCGATCCGACCTCTCGGGTGACCCCACGATCAGCGATGTGCTGGCACGCGTGCGCGAGACCAGCCTGTCCGCGCTCGCCTACCAGGACGTGCCGTTCGAGCGCCTCGTGGAGGAACTCGCTCCGAGCCGCTCGCTCGCCCGGCACCCCCTGGTTCAGGTGATGCTGACGCTGCAGAACAACGACGATGCGGTGCTCGACCTACCGGGCGTGGAGACCGGCGGTGAGCACTCCGGGGCCGTGGTGGCGAAGTTCGACCTCGACGTCCTGGTCGGGGAGGCCTTCGACGACGATGGCGCTCCGGCCGGCTTGCGCGGATCGATCATCGCGGCGGCGGACCTGTTCGAGCTCGGCACCACCGCGCAGTTCGCCGCCCGCCTCGTACGGGTGCTGGACCTCATGGCGGCGGATCCGCGGACTCGGTTGAGTGCGGTGGAGGTGTTGGAGGAGGGTGAGCGTCACCGGTTGTTGTCCGAGTGGAATGACACGGTGGTGGAGTGGTCGGGTGGGGTGGTTCCCGAGT
>NZ_JOEQ01000101.1 GCF_000721075.1 Streptosporangium amethystogenes | reverse complement strand
ATCGCCGAGGATGCCTACGCCTCCCTCGCCCCCGAGGAACGCGACCGCGTCCCGGAGGTCTTCCTCCGCCTGGTGACGGTCGCCGACGACGGCGACCTCGCCGTCCGGGCGGTCCCGCATGCCGAACTCTTCGACGGGCTGACGCACCCGCAGGAGCGGGCGCTTGACAATGCGCTGGCCGCCTTCCGCGATGTGATCACTCATGCCGATGGGCGGATCACCCTCGTCAGGCCCGCGGTGTTGAGGGCCTGGCCTCGGCTGCGCGGCTGGCTCGACACCGAGCGCGACGGCCTGCCCGTCTACCACCGGATCCGGCAGGCCGCACAGTCGTGGGCCGCGCACGGCCGGCGACCGGGAGACGTACTCGGCGGCAGAGGCCTGGAAGAGGCCATTCTGTGGGTCACCAAAGGCCACCAACATCTCGTACTGAACCGGCTGGAGACCGAGTTCCTCAACGCCGCCACCCGGGCTCAGACCCGCACCATCCGGCGCCGCCAGGCCCTCACCATCTTCCTGGCCGCGCTTCTCACCGTCGCCCTGGCGGCGACGATCCTGGCCGTACGGGCGCAGCAGGACGTCGGTCACCAGCGCGACGTGGCCGTCTCCCGCCGGCTCGCCGCGCAGAGCGAACTCCTGGCCGGGGATCCCCGCCTGTCGGCGTTGCTGGCGGTGGCGGCCTGGCGCGTCAGCCCCACTCCTGAGGCCCGCACCGGCATGCTCACCGCCCTGAGCAACCCGGAGCGCGCGACCCTGGCAGGCCACATCGGGGCCGTCTTCTCGGTGGCTTTCAGCCCGGATGGTCAGTTACTGGCCACCGGCAGCTCCGATGGCACGGCGCGGTTATGGGATGTGCGGACCAGTAGGCAGGTGGGTGCCCCGTTGACTGGCCATGCCGGTGCCGTCCTCTCGACGGCTTTCAGCCCGGACGGTCAGTTACTGGCCACCGGCAGCTTCGACGCCAACGGCAACGGCACGGCCTGGCTGTGGGATGTGCGGACCCGTCAGCAAGTAGGGACCCCGCTGACCGGCCATACTGACGGTGTCTTCTCGGTGGTTTTCAGCCCGGATGGTCAGTTACTGGCTACCGGCAGCTCTGATCGCACGGCGCGGTTGTGGGATGTGAAGACCCATAAGCAGGTCGGTGCTCCCCTGATCGGCCACGACGCTATCGTCCCCTCGGTGGCCTTCAGTCGGGACGGGCAGACGTTGGCCACCGGCGGCCACGATGGCACGGCGCGGTTGTGGGATGTGAAGACCCATAAGCAGGTCGGCGCACCCCTGGCAGGTCACACCAACGCCATCTCCTCGTTGGTTTTCAGCCCCGATGGGCGGTCGTTGGCTACCGGCGGCTCCGATCGCACGGTGCGGTTGTGGGATGTGAAGACCCGCAGGCAGGTCGGTTCCTCCTTGACCGGTCATACCGAAGCCGTCTCCTCGGTGGCCTTCAGCCCGGATGGGCAGATGCTGGCCGCTGGCAGTTTCGACGAGAGCGGGAACGGTAACGGTACGGCACGGTTGTGGGATGTACGGACCCACCGGCAGATTGGCACCTCCCTCACCCCGCTGACCGGCCATGTCGGCACCGTCTCCTCGGTGGCCTTCAGCCCTGACGGGCACGAGCTGGCCATCGGTAGTAGCAACGGTACGGCGCGGTTATGGGATGTCCGGACCCGGCGGCAGGTCGGTTCCCCCTTGACCGGTCACACCGGTTCCATCTTCTCGGTGGGTTTCAGTTCAGATGGTCGGATGCTGGCCACCGGTAGCTTCGACGACAACGGCAATGGCACGGCATGGCTGTGGGATGCGAAGACCCATCGGCGGGTCGGTGCCCCGCTGACCGGTCACGACGGCTCCGTCTCCTCGGCGGTCTTCAGTCCGGATGGTCGGATGCTGGCCACCGGCAGTGTCGATGGCACGGCGCGGTTGTGGGATGTGCGGGCCGGTCGGCAGGCCGGTGCCCCGCTGACCGGTCACGACGGTGCCGTCTTCTCGGTGACTTTCAGTCCGGATGGTCGGCTGCTGGCCACCGGCAGCTCCGACCGTACGGCGCGGTTGTGGGATGTGCGGACCGGCCGGCAGGCCGGTGCCCCGCTGACCGGCCACACCGACGCCGTCAACTCGAGCGCGGTTGTGGGATCCGAGGACTCATCGGCAGGTCGGCACTCCGCTGACCGGCCATACCAACGCCGTTTCCTCGGTGGCCTTCAGTCCGGACGGGCAGACGCTGGCCACCGGCAGCCACGACGACACGGCGTGGCTCTGGGATGTCGGTGCCCCCAGTGATCTCCCCGCGGTGGTCTGCGCCATCGCGGCGGATTCCCTGACCCGCGAGGAATGGGCACAGTACGTGCCCGAGGTGGACTTTCGGGTGGTCTGCCACTGATGGAGGAAGTCGACCGAAGCACGCCATCAGGGTGGGTGCTCGGCTATCAGCAGACCTTCTTCCGGAGCGGCGCGACCGACGGTCAGGGGCGGGGCCAGGGGCGGCCGGTGAGACGTTCGATATCGGTGTTGAACCGTTGGAGGCAGGCGGCGAAGGTGGCGACCTCCTCGGGCGTCCAGTCGTCCAGTATCTTGTCCATGCTGCGGACGATCTCGTCGCGCTGGTACTGGAGGCGGCGCTCGCCTTCGGCGCTGATGCGGAACTTGCGGGCGATGCCCCCGTCGGGGTCGGGGATGCGTTCGACCAACCCGGCGCGGAGTATGGCCGAGGTCTGCCGGTTGAGGGTTGAGGGGTCCAGGTCGAACGCCTCGCTGAGCTGCCCGATGGACATCGGGCCGACGAGCTGGATGCGACTGAGCAGGACGTAGGCGCTGCGGTCCAGGTGGTCGCCCTCGCGCTCGGCGCGGGACAGGGTCAGGTGGTAGTACCGCCCGAGCAGCATGGTCTCGTACTCGATCAAGTGTGTGGGCTTCTCCAAGCTGGTCCCTCTCCGGACTTCCTCGCGTCCTGTCTCGCTGTACGAGCGCGCATCGGTGGTCACTGTGTATCACCCCCATTTTATGCATTAAGCACATTATGTGTATCGTACACATCGCTTTATTCGTCCAGAAAAGGGAGATCTACGTGGACGACTCCACGTCCACCACCCGCCCCGGCGGGATCGTCGGAGTGCTGGCGGTGGCCGGCATCGTCGCCTCACTCATGCAGACCCTGGTGGTTCCGCTGATCGGCGAGCTGCCACGCATATTGCACACCGACGCGGCCAACGCCTCCTGGGTGATCACCATCACCCTGCTGGTGGGGGCGGTGGCCGTACCGGTGATCGGGCGGCTCGGCGACCTGTACGGCAAGCGCCGCATGATGCTGGCCTGCTCGGTGCCGATCATCGCGGGCTGCGTGACCTGCGCGCTGGCCGACTCGGTGACCCAGATGATCATCGGGCGAGGTCTGCAGGGTATGGGCATGGGCATGATCCCGCTGGGCATCAGCGCGCTGCGGGACCTGCTGCCGTCCGAGCGGGTGGGCCCCGCGATCGCGCTGATGAGCTCGTCCATGGGCATCGGCGGAGCGCTCGGGATGCCGGTCGCGGCGGCGGTCGCCGAGTATGCGAGCTGGCGCGTGCTGTTCTGGGGCGCGGCCGCGCTGAGCGTGCTGGTCGCCGGCCTGATCTGGCTGCTGGTGCCCGCCACGCCCGCCCGGACCACGGGACGCCTCGACGTCGTCGGCGCGCTCGGCCTGGGCGTCGGCCTGGTCTGCCTGCTGCTGGGGGTTTCCAAGGGCGCGGACTGGGGCTGGGCGAGTGGAACCACCCTCGGGCTGTTCGCCGTCGCGCTGGTCGTCTTCGTGGTGTGGGGCTGGTGGGAGCTGCGAGCCGGTGATCCACTGGTCGATCTGCGGGTCACCGCCCGGCGCCCGGTACTGATGACCAACCTGGCCTCGATCGTGGTCGGATTCGCGATGTACGCCCAGGCGCTGATCGTGATCCAGATCCTGCAGCTGCCCGAGGCCACCGGGTACGGCCTGGGTCAGTCGATGCTGGCCGCCGGCCTGTGGACGGCCCCGTCGGGCCTGATGATGATGGTGGTCTCGCCGCTGGGTGCGCGGCTGTCGGCCGCTCGCGGCCCCAAGGTCACCCTGGTCACCGGCAGCCTGGTCATGGCGCTCGGGTACGGCTCCTCGATGGCCCTGCTCGGGACGACGTGGGGCCTGCTGATCGTCACCTGCCTCTGCAACATAGGCGTCGGACTGGCCTACGGCGCGATGCCCGCCCTGATCATGGACGCGGTTCCCCGGTCGGAAACCGCCGCGGCCAACAGCTTCAACTCACTGATGCGCTCCATCGGCACCTCGGCGTCGGCCGCGGTGATCGGTGTCGTCCTCACCCAGATGACCATGCGACTGGGCGGGCACACCCTGCCGTCCGAGAGCGGTTTCCGCACCGGTCTGCTGATCGGCTGCGGCGTCGCGCTCGTCGCCGCGGCGATCGCCTCCGCGATCCCGGCCCGCCGGGCCGACTTCTCGGCCGAGGACGCCGTCACCGCCGAACCGGCGACCGTGTCCTGACGCCTCCGCCAAGGATTCCGCCATTCCGGTCTCGGACGCGCGGGTCGCCCTGAGCGCCCATACCGGGGAACTGCTACAGAAGGGGATCTGTTGACATTGCCGCCGATGGGCTGAGTTCGTGGAGAACTTCGTCGGAGTGGGTGGCGTCTCATCGGGTGAGTGCGGGAGGCGAGGTGGCCGCGGGTGGTTGATTCTCTTCAACCGGGTGATCCGCAGCGGCTGGGGGAGTACTGGC
>NZ_JOEQ01000100.1 GCF_000721075.1 Streptosporangium amethystogenes | reverse complement strand
CTCCTCCCGCATTTGGCCGGAGTCGAGGTCGAACACGTCATGGAGGCCGGCTCCGTGGTGCGGATTGCGGCCAAGACCAGGGGCGGCCCGAGTCCGTGTAGCGCACGGGGCACGTTCTTGCGCAGGTCTTCGGGGGTGACCTCGGCCTTGCCCAGGCCCGGCGGATCGTGCATGGGGCTGTCGGCTTCCGGGGCCCGCCGTGGCGGGCAAGCCGACACCCGGGTACCGGGTCACCGTGTCCGGCCGAGGAGACCTCGCTTCACGTCGGCGCCGGTCACCGCGCTCCCACCTGGAAACCGTGATGCCGCCCACGAGTGACGAGAAGTAACCTCTTGCCCATGGACGCGGATTCTGATCTTGGTGTGGCGCTGGAGAACCTCTACGGGACCTTTTCTCGCTACCCGCTTCCGGAAGACAGCTCCATATGCGATCACTGTGTTTCCCCGGAAAGCATCCAGGCGGCACGCGTGGCGCCGCTTCGCGCGCTCTCCGCGTCGGCCCTGAAGCCCTATGCGGCGAACGCCTTGTCCACGTGGGGCGACATCAGGGATTTCAAGCATTACCTTCCCCGCCTGCTGGAGCTCCTGATCAGCGAGGAGCTCGACGGCTTCTACGGTGACATGTTCGCGCGCGTGCTCGGCGGTCGCTGGCGAAGCTGGCCGCAGGACGAGCAGGACGCCTTTGTGGCCGTCGTCGACGCCTGGTGGCGGTTCACCCTGCATCACTATCCGCGCGGCGTCGATGTTCTGGAGGTGCTCAAAATCATCGTGGGTGAGTTCGGCCTCGACCTCCGTACCTACCTGGCCGCGTGGGAGGGGAGCGCGGGCGACGAAGCCGCAGCACTGCATATGGCGTGGCTCGTCGGGTGGTTCCAATATGAGCTGGATCTCGACACGGACTGGCATCGTTCGCTGGAGAGCTGGATCACCAGTCCCGCTTCCGCCCGCATCATCGAGAGCGCGCTGGCCTCCGCCGACTCAACCGAGGTATTGGAGAAGCTGCGAGACGGCCTGAGGTGGTTACGACGGCTTGAAACGGGATCTGGCCACATTTCGTGATGGGCCTGGCCTCAGTGGGATCAATGGTCGGCGGCGGTGAGCAGGACCCGCTTTCGTAGTAGGGGCAGGCCGGCGCGGCCGAACATTTGGCGCTTGATCATTTTGATGTGATTCACGCGTCCTTCGACGGGGCCGGAGTTCCAGCGCATGGTCAGTCCGTTGATGACGGCGTCCAAGTCGCTTTCGAGCCCTCCTGCGAAGGATGTCAGGCCAGGCAGATCGTCAGCGCGGACAGCGGAGATCCAGGCCGGCAGGTCATGGCCGGACAACTCGGTGAGCATCTCACCGAAGACGCGAATGTGGCCGCTGGCGGCCCGGAGTTCGGGACAGTGATCCAGGATCGGCTTGAGCTGCAGCTTGTCGTCCTCGGTCAGGCTGTCGGGATGGCGGGTGAGCCAGCTGGTGACCTGCCGGACCGTCGGTGCGGGCGGGGCGATCGGCGCGAGGGCAAGACGTTCGTGATGGTCGTCGAGGTAGTCGCGAACCAGTGAGTAGCTGCCCTGAAACCCCAGGGCGGTGATCTCGCGGTGGAGCTGTCTGGCATTGGTACAGCCGGCCTCCCACCGCTGGCGCAGGTGGGACTTGAACGGGTCGAGCTTGCTGGGCCGGACGCCTTTCCAGCGGCCGTCGACCAGTTCCTCCCAGGTGGCGGCGCGGGCAAAACGCTGGACGGTGTGGCGGCCCCACCCGAGACGGCGGGCGATGCCGCGAATGCCGTGGCCTTGTTCGACCAGGTCGTGAACCAATGCGTGATGACGGCGAGCCCGCTCGGCGAATGCTCCGAGCGGCGCGGCCTGTCGCTCCGGCTTATGGGCGTTCACCGCCGATTCGGTGGTCTCGGTTTGCGAGGTGCGCAGGCAACCGCGGTGGCGGGCCACGCATTGCTCGACGGCCTTGCCGAGGTTCTGCCACAGATGGAAGCGGTCGGCGACCTGCGTGGCCTCAGGCGCTCCGATACGGGCTCCTTCGGCATAGGAGCCGGATCGATCCCGGCAGATCAGCTCGACTCCCGAGCGGCCGGTCAGCCATTCGGCGAGTGGTCGGCTGTCGCGGCCGGGCAGCAGGTCCAGGGGCGCCCCGGTCTCGCAGTCGATCAGCACGGTCCCATAGACATGACCGCGTCGCAGCGCGAAGTCGTCCACTCCCAGTACCCGCGGTGTGACCGCGGCAGGGTCGGGCAATGCCATCACCAGCCGCAACATCGTAGAGCGGCCAACGATCACCCGCAGCCCGCAGGCCAGCCGGGCACCAGCCCTCCCGGCCAGCGCGACCGCGATCTTCTCCAGCATCACGCGCAGCAGTGGTGTGCGCCTCCCGTAGCGGACCGTCAACCCCGCCACCTGCTCGGCGAACGTCCGCTTCGTGCAGCCGGTATCTCCGCAGACCAGACGCCGCACCGACAACATGATCTCCACTCGGCGGCCGCCCACCGCCACGTCCGCCAACCGGCGCCTATATCGGCTATGCAGCCTCTCCGACACCGAACCGCAGCCAGGACACGGACTCGGGCCGCCCCTGGTCTTGGCCGCAATCCGCACCACGGAGCCGGCCTCCATGACGTGTTCGACCTCGACTCCGGCCAAATGCGGGAGGAG
>NZ_JOEQ01000099.1 GCF_000721075.1 Streptosporangium amethystogenes | reverse complement strand
CAACTCCGACGGCACCATCACCGCCGTCGGCGCGAACAAGTGCCTGGATGTGCCCAACAACGCCACGGCCAACGGCACCAAACTCGCCATCTGGTCCTGCAACGGCGGCGCCAACCAACGCTGGACCCGAACCTGACCTCACAGCGGGCCCACCCTGCACGACGGCGCCGGGCGGGCCCTGGCAGCGCCGCGCGCGCACTGTCCGCGTCGTCCGCTCGCGGGGAATCAGTCGGTCGGCGAGAAGATGCGTTGCTGGATCTCCCTGCGGTAGTCGTCCAGCGTGTTGTCGATGTGCGTCGCCGCGGCCTGGGCCGCCGCTTCCGGGTCACCGGCGCGGATGGCCTGGTAGATGGCGTCGTGTTCCTCAACGGCCTTGGCCGCGTGCCCGCCCACCGAGCCGCGCAGTCCGATGAGGTTGGACTGCGCCTGCAGCCGGCGGGCCTCCCGCACCGCTATCTGGAGGAACATGTTGTGCGAGGCTGTCGCGATGGCGGTGTGGAAGGCGTCGTCGCCCTCGTTGAACAGATCCTCGCGTCCGGTGTCGAACCCGTAGCGGCACATCCCGGCCGACTTCTCGATGTCTCCCAGCTCCGCCGGGGTGGCGCGGCGGGCGGCCAGCCGGCTGGTCTCCATCTCCTGGGCCCGGCGGAACTCGAACAGCATGTAGATGTGATCCAGGTCGGTGGGCAGGAAGAAGGATGCCCAGCGTCCGGTGCCGAGCATCCCCTCGTCGTCGGCCACGTAGAGGCCGCGCCCCTTCTGGGCGCGTACCCGGCCAAGCGCCGAGAGTATCTTCACCGCCTCGCGCACCACGGTCCGGCTCGTGCCCAACTGCTGGGCCAGTTCGTTCTCGGTGGGCATGCGGTCACCCGGCCGCAGGCGCAGCCTAGTGATCAACTCCAGCACCTGCTCCGCGGCCACCTCGTAACCCGGCCGGTATGCGCCTTCCGCACGCGGAGTATCGATCACGCTACCCGCTCCCTCCCTGCCACCACCTCCTCAAGAGTACGACCAACTGAGGCCCGGATCAGCATCAATCCCCCTCAACCTCTCGGCATTAAGTGCTACACATCCAACTTGTCATCGGATCCTTGAGCGGACAGAAGGAAAGAGTAAGCCATCTAGCTGCCCTTGTTCTCAAAAGAACTCCCACTCCGACAAAGGTACCCTTGTGAGGAGTCAGAAATAAGTGGGCTTAAGGTCTTGACGCGACTCAGCGTGAGGAACGTAATTAGTAGCTAAGTCTCCGGGACGCCTCCTGTCGGAGGGCTCCCCTTCGGCCGGACCGCATCTGGAGTGGAGGGGAAGCCGCCGGAGGCAAGGACGGACATCGTCGTCCACGGCGGTAACGCGAACGGTTCCAACCACCTCGGACCAGGGCGCGGTTGTTCAGCGACACCTGCAAGAACCGGCCAGGCGTGCTGTTCGGCGCGGGCAAAAACAAAAACGGCGTTGAGCCGCCACACAGGCCGACCGAAACTCCTCACCCCCACATGAAGGAGAACCAAGTGGTTTCCTCACCAAGACATGCCTGCGTTCGAACCGCGGGGGGAGTCGCATGATATCGAAGCGGAGATCCTTCTTCGGAGCGATCGCGGTCGCGGCACTTCTCGCCTTGTCCACGGCTCACGCGGCGCTGAGCAGCAGCCTCGGCGGAGCCGCGGCGGCCACGTCGGCCGCAGGTGCCCGCGCCCTCGCACCGACCGCCGGGTGCGGCAAGACCCCGACGCTGGGCAGCGGTACGCATTCGATCCAGAGCGGCGGCAAGACCCGCTCCTTCATCCTGAGAACCCCCGACAACTACAACAACAACACGCCCTACCGGTTGATCTTCGGGTTCCACTGGCGGGGCGGCACCGCCACCGAGGTCGACTCGGGCGGCACCAGCGGGTACCCGTGGTCCTTCTACGGCCTGCGGCAGATGTCGAACAACGGCGCGATCTTCGTCGCGCCCCAGGGCCTCAACGGCGGCTGGGCCAACTCCGGCGGCGAGGACGTGACCCTCGTCGACGACCTGATCAGGCGGATCGAGGCGGACCTGTGCGTCGACACCTCGCAGCGCTTCGCTCTGGGCTTCAGCTACGGCGGCGGTATGAGCTACGCGCTCGCGTGCACCCGGGCGACGGTCTTCCGTGCGGTCGCGGTCTACGCCGGCGCGCAGCTCAGCGGGTGCAACGACGGCTCCCAGCCCATCGCGTACATGGGACTGCACGGCATCGGGGACTCGGTGCTCAACATCTCCCAGGGACGGTCACTGCGTGACAGGTTCGTCAGGAACAACGGCTGCAACGCCCAGAACCCGCCCGAGCCGGGTTCGGGCAGCAGAACGCACATAACCACCACCTACTCGGGGTGCCGGGTCGGCTATCCGGTCGTGTGGGCCGCCTTCGACAACGGTCACATGCCCGGTCCAGTGGACGGGACCTACGCCGAGAGCGGCATCACGACCTGGACCAAGGGCGAGGTGTGGAGGTTCTTCTCGCAGTTCGGGAGCAACCCCAACCCCACCTCCACCCCGACCCCGCCGCCGGGGACGAAGACGAGTCAGATCCAGGGTGTGGCCTCGGGCAGGTGTCTCGATGTGACCGGCGTCTCGCAGGCCAACGGCGCCCTGGCGCAGATCTGGGACTGCAACGGACAGAACAACCAGCAGTGGACGTC
>NZ_JOEQ01000098.1 GCF_000721075.1 Streptosporangium amethystogenes | reverse complement strand
CCGAAGGGCCAAACCTTCATCGTTCGAGCAGCATCGCTCCAGATAATTCGCCTATATCGAACTCTCCTTCACGTTCAGGACACACGAATACGGCAGAAACGGCCGCAACCTCTGGCACCACAGGTCAGCCGGTGGGGTCTATGGTGAACGCGGCGTAGCAGGGAGGAGATCCTCCCTCTGATCCGCGACGTTCTGGACCGCGGTGTCACACGGTGATAACGATCTTGCCGAACGCCTTGCCCGAGGCGTAGTGGCGGTAGGCGTCGGCTGCCTGGTCGAAGGGAAAGACGCGGTCAATGACCGGGCGGAGCCGGTGGGCCTCGATGAGCTGGTTCATGGCGAGGAACTGGGCGCGGCTGCCGACGGCGATGCCGCGGACTGCGGCTCCGGAGTTGAAGATCGCCCGGGGGTCGAGGAGCGGGGGGTTGCCGGAGACGAACCCGACGCTGGCGACGTGGCCCGCGATCGCGACCGCTCTGAGTGATTGCCCCAGGTCGCCGGCGACGTCGATGACGCGCTCGGCGCCCTGTCCCGAGGTCAGCTCCCGGACCCTGGCTGGCCAGTCGGGTGTGGTCCGGTAGTCGACGATCTCGTCAGCGCCGAGCTCGGACAGGCGCTCCGCCTTGGCCGGGCTGCTGGTGGTGGCGATCACCCGGGCGCCGAGCGCCTTGGCGAACTGGAGCGTGAACAGGGACACTCCCCCGGTGCCCTGGGTGACGACGGTCTGCCCGGACAACGGACCGGAGTCGTCGCCGGTCAGGGCGTTCCAGGCGGTGACGGCGGCGCAGGGGAGCGTCGCCGCCTCCTCGTAGGACAGGTGGTCGGGGATCGGCACGAGCGTGCTTTCGTCGAGCAGTGCGAGTTCGGTGAGCATGCCGTCCAGCGAGCCGCCCAGCTGCGGCAGGTGCTGGAGGCCAAAAGGGCCGTCCTGCCAGCTCGGGAACAGGATGGCCGTGACCCTATCGCCGATCTTCGCAGTACGGACGCCGGGGCCGATCGCGACGACCTTGCCGGCCCCATCGGAGACCGGCACTACATCCGGTTTCACCGGGAGCACGTAGTCGCCGCGCAGGATCATCAGCTCGCGGTAGCTGAGGGACGCGGCGCGCACCGCGACGAGCATCTGTCCGGGACCGGGCTGGAGGTCGGGATGATCCTTGATCGACAGACCGGCGATCCCGGCCCCGCTGTTGACGTGGTAGCTGCGCATGAGGGGATCCCGTCCTTCAGTCGTCGGTGGCCAGCGGGACTTCGCCGGCGGTCTTGCTGTAGCCGAGAGCCTCGATGATCTGGCCGTCGCGCACGTGCATGAGGTTCACTCCGCTGACCCAGTCCGAGGGACCGGAGCCGTAGCGGTAGTTCCAGCGGATCGTCGCCCGTTCTCCCGCGACCACGACCTCCTGCGGCTCGAACTGGCTGGCGCGGTCGTCCACGAGCGCGCTCCACCAGTCCAGGCAGGCCTGGCGGCCTGTGACGCGTTCCCCGGTGGGGGCCGGCTGGACGGACTCCATCACACAGTCCTCAGCGACCAGGTCCGTGAGCAGGTCGCGGTCGCGGTCGATGAAGGCGCGGTTGAAGCGGTCGATGACCTCGGCGGTGGAACGGAAAGACACAACCCCTCCAGATGTAGATAGATCGATCGGTCTATACATATATCGACCGGTTGATCTACTTGTCAATCCATGGGAGCCTGGCCTTCATGAGCGTTCGCACACAACCGGGCCCGCGAGAGCGACTACTGGAGGCCGCTCACCAGCTGATCTACAGCCAGGGCGTGAACGTCGGCGTGGACGCGCTACTCAAGGCGGCGAACGTGGCCAGACGATCGCTGTACGAGCACTTCGGCGGCAAGGACGGCCTGATCGTCGAAGTCCTCAGATCCGCCGCCGCCGCCGACGACGCCGACTACCGGCGCACCATGGACGCCGCCGGCGACAACCCGCGCGAGCGTCTGCTGGCCGTGTTCGACCGGCTCGGCGAGATCACTGCGACGCCCGGGTTCCACGGCTGTCGCTACCTGGCCGCCGACCTCGCCCTGACCGACCCTGACCACCCCGCGCACGAGATCACCCGCGACTACCGGCGGCACGTGCACGACCTCCTGGAGCGCGAACTGGTCACGCTCGGGCACCCACGGCCCGAGCGCGGCGCCGACCAGCTCTTGCTCCTCATCGACGGCACCCTCGCCGCCGGGGCGACCCGCCCCGGCACCGACCCAGCGGCCGCCGCGCGGGAACTGGCCGAATGCGTCATCGCCCCGTGACCAGCGCAGCCGGGATGCCTACAGGGGGTGCCACCGGACGGCAGAAACGGGCCGTGGAGTGAGATAGCTGCTGGTCAGCGTTGTACGAGTGCTGCGTAGGCGGTGGAACGGCCGATTTTGAGGGTGCGGGCGGCCTCGGTGACCGAGGCGCCGTCGTCAACCAGACGGCGCAGCGTCACCAGCTCGGCGGGGCCGATGACGCGGGGTCGGCCGGTCTTCTCCTTGCCGGGCAGCATGACGCCGGTGGCCTCGCGGCGCCTGGTGGCGGCGATCCCCTCGGCCTGGCGCTCGGCGCGCAGTTCCACCTCGAACTCGGCGGCTGCGGCCAGGACCGCGAACATGAAGCGACCCTCTTTGGTGTCCAGGTCGAAGTTCTCCGTCAAAGACACGACTTTCACGCCGCGGACTAAGAAATAACCCTTGAGTTCGTTGGGCTCGTTGTGGCCTGCATAGCCCCAGGACCTGGGCTTATCAGCTGGCGCTCCGGCTTCTTCGAGAGTTGATGA
>NZ_JOEQ01000097.1 GCF_000721075.1 Streptosporangium amethystogenes | reverse complement strand
GTGGTGCAGCCGGTGGTGGTGGCAGCGGCCGGATCGCTCTTCGGGCCCTCACCCGCGGAGTTGTACGCCGCCACCGTGTAGGTGTGCGCCTCGCACACCCCCAACCCCGACACCGTCGCACTCGTCCCGGCCACCGTCGCCCTGCCGACCAGCCGTTGATCGTGGTGGTACCGCCATTGGTGATCGTGTACTTGCCCTCGAAGCCGGTCCCCCAGTCGGAGACCTTGGTGAAGACCGCGGTGGCCGAGGCTGCCTGGGCGGGTAGTGCGACCGTCATCGCCAGGACGAGGGCCGCCAGGGCGACGAGAGAACGAGCGATGGCGCGTAATTTCACGTTAACCTCATGCGTTCTGTGTGGGGGGTGACCGTACGGCCCGCGCCACGCGGGGAGGTGCGCGGGCATGAACGTGGACGCGAGCCGTACGGCGAGGTGGGCGCGGTCCCGCCGGGGCGAGACCGTTCCGTTGATCAGCGCGGGACGCCGGGGACCGCCGGGCTCATCGAGTCGCGGGCGCCGCCACCGTCGCACGCTCCGGGCATCGCCGATCGGCGGGTGAGAGTGCGGCGACGGCGGCGCCGAGAACGGCCTGGACGGGGGCGCCGGGCATGGCCGGGGCGAGGGCGCCGGGCGCGGGCAGGGCGCGGCGAGGGTTTGCAACCGCAGTCAGGACGAGGAGGGGAAAGGTGCGCCGCATGATCGCTCCCATGGACGTGGAACCTGGGGGGTGAGGCGTCCGGACGGTCGGACCTTCGGTTTCGACGGCTCGCGCCGCCGAGTTTTCGCAGCTCACAATCTGGTCACAGGGGGCGCACGAGCCAAGGGCACCCCCATTCGGCACTTCTTTTAGGAAAGTTTCCTAAGAGTTGTCGTGATCGTAGCCTTGACAGAGTCCTGCCACAAGGCCCAAAAACATCAACCGCCGCGCCGTCCGCAGGGAACGTTCCAAAACGCACGGCGACCGTTCCCTGGCACGACGAAGGCGCCCGGTGCGGCGAACCGCACCGGACGCCCGCTCACCCGACTCTCAGGCGATGTCGAACCCGCTGAAGAGCAGAAGTGCCAATCCGAGGGCGACCACCACGTTGACCAGGGTCGCGGCGGTGGTGTCGATGTTGCCGCCGATCCACGCCCCCGCCACCTCCGGACTGAGCCCGAAGACCCCGGCCAGCCAGGGCAGGACGAAGATGGACGGCAGGGCGAAGGCGATCACCAGGCTGGCGCTGTAGGCGAGTTGCTCGCGCCTGGCCTGGACGGCGCCCGCCGCCGCGATGGCCGCGCTCACCCCGCAGATCGACACCGCGGCCGACAGTAGCGCGCGGAGCCTGTCGTCCAGGCCGGCTTCACTTACCGGCCATCGGACCCACCGGCCGGTAGGCACATATCCGGCGGTACGGTAGCGAGGCATCCCGTAACGCCCCCTGGAGCACCACCATGTTCTTTGGCATCACCGACATCTGGACCTATGTGGTCGGCGCCTTCTTCATCATCCTGCTGCCCGGCCCGAACTCGCTGTACGTGCTGAGCACCGCCGCCCAGCGCGGGGTGCGCCAGGGATACCGAGGGGTCATGGGGGTCTTCCTCGGCGACACCGTCCTGATGGTGCTCGCCGCGGCGGGGGTCGCGTCACTGCTGAAGTCGACACCGATCCTGTTCAACGTCGTCAAGTACGCCGGGGCCGGCTATCTGGCCTGGATCGGCTTCCAGATGCTGCGGGGGGCCTGGCGCTCACGGCGCTCCCCCGAGGCCGCGCGGGCGACGCCCCCCGAACCGGAGCGGACCGCGGAGAGCCCCTTCCGCAAGGCCCTGGTCATCAGCCTGATGAACCCGAAGGCGATCCTGTTCTTCATCTCGTTCTTCATCCAGTTCGTGGACCCCGCCTACGGCACCCCCGCGCTGTCGTTCCTGATCCTGGGCGCGATCTGCCAGGTGTTCAGCGTGCTCTACCTGTCGGCGCTGATCTTCGGCGGCACGTTCCTGGTCAGCCGGTTCCGGGCCCGCCGCGGCATGTCGACGGCGCTGCGGACGGGCGTGGGCGCGCTCTTCATCGGCTTCGGCATGCGGCTGGCTACCGCGACCCTTGGTTGACCTTGATCGCGACGCTGACCAGCGAGAGGAACAACTCGGCGTCGGCCCGCCCCTCGATGGTCATGGCCACCCACCCGGCGTCCGCGCCCGGAGTGACCCGCCGGCAGTCGGTGAGCACCCGGGCCCACCGGTCGATCACGTCGGTGGTGAGGAGCAGTTCCGCGGTGTGATCGCCGGACATTCTGACGATCTCCCGGCCGCCGGAGCGAAATCCCAGCCCCCGGCGGGTGCGTTTCAGCGCCAGGTCGGGCCAGCCGATGAGCTGGGCCGCCACATTCGCGACGCCCTCGGTGGAATGGCGGGACGCGCGCGTGCTCAGCACTGCCATGTCTCCCATGGTCGCGGACCGGACCCAATCGGGAAAGCTTCCGTTTCTCAACCGTTACCGGGCACGTGATCGTCTTCATTAATCGTAATAATTCACACTTCCCTCACACCTGATTGAGATGGTAATAAGCGGTTTTCACGAGCAGGTGGGCCTCGGTCGGATACGGTGAGTGGCCGGTGACCAGCCGGAGACGGCAATCTCCGCGATCGCCCTCGACATGGCCGGCATGCATACGGCGTGCCGGGGTAGGCGCGAACATCCAAGCAGACCCACCGGCGGGTGCTTCCTCAGCCTGCCGCTCTGGAATCCGTGGGAGCAGACACGCCCGAGGGTGGGCACGAAACGGCTCACGGACACCGCCGTCAGGCGGTACCTGGTGTTCAACCTGGGCGAGGGGAGATCGGTCCGGCCGCACCGCCGCACCGGCGTCACCCCGAGGGCGCTTCGGCGTCCGAGGGAGCCAACCGTGAGGTTCACCCGGCCGTGTTCGTCCTCGACAAGCGCGGCCACCCGCTCGACCCCTGCCACCCCGCCCGCGCCCGCCGCCTGCTGGCGGCCGGGCGGGCGGTGGTGGTGCACCACACCCCGTTCGTCATCCGCCTCAAAGACCGGTCGGCTGCCGACTCCGTCGTGGCAGGCGTACAGGTCGGCATCGACCCCGGCTCCAAGCACACCGGCCTGGCCATATTCACCGACCGCGGCGGGATCCGGACCGGACGGTACGCGATCCAGCTCGACCACCGGGGCGCGGCGATCCGCGACAGGCTCACCGCCCGCTCGCAGTATCGACGGCGACGCCGCAGCGC
>NZ_JOEQ01000096.1 GCF_000721075.1 Streptosporangium amethystogenes | reverse complement strand
CCGATGAGAACTGCCTGCGACGCCTCGTCACGTACCTACCTCTTCCAGACTTCTGTCAGCTTATGCAGCCGACTGTCCGGAATCTGCTGGGCACCTCAGTGCCCTACATCGACTGATGGCATCGTGGGCCCATGGGGAAGGATCTTGTCCGGGGTGCTGGTGTTGGGCTGCTGGTAGGCCTCGGGCTCGGGTACCCGGTGTCGCGGTTGTACGAGAAGGACATAGAGACGTACACGGTCATGCCCATGGTCGCCATGGGCATATTGCTGATCGTTCCCGGCGGATGGCTGCTTGCCGAAGGGCGCTCCCCCTTGAATGTGGACACCTTGGAGACTGGATGACCGCATTGTCGAAGCAGTCGCCGATCGACCCCATCGATGGAACCAGACCGGAATCGTGGGCACGGCGGGTAAAGGCCCAGGAGGTGAACTGCACCCCGTGATCGGAGGAGGTGATGCCGGGCTTCTGGCCGGTGTCGATTAGCTCCTGCTCGCGCCAGTTGTAGATCATCTGGTCGCTGATCTGTAGATCGAAGGCCACCTGCCGCACGGTCCGGCCAGCTTGCAACAGATCCAGGACTTTCCGACGGAACTCAGGGGAATATCTCCTTGCCATGCCGACCTCTCCTGAAGAGGCTGGAGGCATGTAAGTCAACCAAAGCGACTCCACGAAAGCCGGGGTACATCAAAATCTCCACCGAACCCGGGGCGATTCACCATCAAAGACGGGGCGGTTCAGCAGTCAGGATCTTGGCGCGTAGGGGCTGAGCATCCGCGCTACGACTTATGGTTTCAGGCTTACTACTGAAGCGCTTCTATAAGCGTGGCTGCACCCTCTGTGGACTGTTGAGGGCGCAGCCGTGTAGGTGTGAAGGCCGCTCAGTGTGGGTTGGCGGTGGGCTGGGGCGCGACGATGAACCTTACCGTGTTCTTTTCATGGCCACCCAACACCTCGTGTATGTACCAGGTGTCGGGAACATCTTCCGCCTGGAGGGGGTGCTCGGTCACATCCAAGCCAGAGCCGTCACGAGGAGAGGGTTCTGGAGGAGCCTTGTAGTAGCGCGAGACGGTGGCATGCCGCTGCTGAAGCATGAGCTTGACCTCACCTACCGTCCTGTTCGCCAGTTCCATTCCTTCCAGAATCTCGCCGCGAGCGGTCGGATCTCCCGAGATCTCATACCGTTCGCCAGGCCTAGCAGCCCGCCCAAAAGTGACCTCGAAAGGACTGCGCAGATCGACAGGAATACTCACTCCGGCCAGGCACCACATCTTTCCACAGTCGGTCCCTTCGATTTTCTTGATTCTAGGGCTTCTATTTCGATCCTTGATTTCGAATCCGTCGCTGTGGAACACCACCATCCTTTGGGGAGATGAGACGGAGACCATCGCGCCGACGAGGCTGGGCGATGCGGGTTCCATCTTCAATTCGACGTTCAGGCCATGTGCCGCGAAGTCCTGCCGATATCGCTCGGGGTCGGCATCCGGTTCCACGATCCTGACGTCGATATAGTCACCATTCTTGGTGAAAGCCAACGCTTTGGCCGGCCCCAGAGTCATAGGACCAATTTTGTCGGGATGCATGATGATCGGCATGACGACCGCTGCTCCCACCAGGAGGGCGGTGATGGGAATGAGGGTGAGCCACCTCCCCCAGGACCAGTGTGGTTTGATCGCCCGGGGCGCCCGTGCCGTGTCAGCGACAATGCTCTGGAGGGTGGCGGACAGCACCAGGGGATCCGCTCGGACATGACTGGCGGGGTCATGCGTCTGGAGCGTAGCCATCAACTGCTTGAGATCATTGGTCATACGGCATTCCCCTGGCAGGAAGGCTGGCGAGCAGCGACGGATTGTGGCTCTTCTCCGAGCAAGCGTCGTAGTCGTTTGCGTACGCGATGCAGTCGCATGGCAGCTGTAGGTCGGGAGCAGCCCACAACCTTCGCAGCCCCGCGGAGATCGAGCCCTTCCCAAGACATCAAGAGCACCAGTTCCCGATCGTCTTCGCTCAGACTGTTCAGCGCGGCCAGCGCCGTTTGTCGGGCGACGACCGTGGTCGCGTGGTCTGCTTCGACACCGTGGTGCTTCAGGCCCTCACTCGATGGACCGGCGAGTTCATCTCGCCGGTTGTCTCGTCTGATCAGATTCAGCGTGAGATTCCGAGCGGTCGCATACAGCCAGGGCAGCGGTTGTTCTCGGGGGAATCGCCCGTACTTCTCCCAGGCAATCTTGAACGTCTCGGCGGTTATGTCTGGAGCTTCCGCAGGACCAACCCGTCGCCAGGCGTACCGCAGAACCGACTCGTAATGGTCCTGGAACATGCGGGTGAAGCTTTCTTCATCACTCACACGCGGCCTCTCCTCCACCGTTTCGGTGCGTGTCGTGTCATCTACCTGGTAGATGTCGCGCAGCCGTCAGGTATCACCCATCGGTGACCAAACGCCCTACTGTGAGAGGTCATAGCCGCTTCCTCGCATGGCTCTGGGGAGGTCGGCGTGTACAGCTCGTAGCCGGTTTGGAACGCGCCTCACTTGTCTCGCTATCCGTCACGGCGGTTCAAGCGCATGGGCGGCGCGGCCGCGACCGGCCGGAGAGCCATAGCGCGGCCAGCGACCGCCCGGCGCGTGCAGGCCGCCGCAGGGGACTGCCTTGAAACAGTAAAGAAACGTCAGCCATCTCCTGGGACTGGACACATGATCGGCGTCCTGTTGGTCGCGAGGTCAACACTCCAACCGGATATCGGGACGCCTTGGCCGCTTGACTGCTTGGAGCGGCGGTCGTTATCCGGCGGCCGGATTCAGGGGGACGGAGGTCTCAGGCACCGACCAGTCCGAGGGCGTCCACACATCATCGGC
>NZ_JOEQ01000095.1 GCF_000721075.1 Streptosporangium amethystogenes | reverse complement strand
GCCTGCGCCGCCCACCGCGCATAATTGACCAACCCCCCATGAGTGACCGCCACCCCCTTCGGCCGCCCCGTCGACCCCGACGTATACATCACATACGCCGGATGTCCTGGCAGTACGACACCCGCACCACCGGCCTCCACCCGGACATCGAGGGTGACGAGCTCCCCCGCCACCGCGGCGTCGTCGTCCAGCACCACCACCGGCGCGCTCTCGTACGCCGCGAACTCGTCGAGGCGGCCGCGCAGCCCACCGTCGGTGAGCACGCACGCCACGCCGGCGTCGGCGAGCATGAAGGCGATCCGCTCCGCCGGGTATTCCGGGTCGACCGGCAGGTACGCGCCTCCGGCCTTCCACACCGCCAGGACCGATACGACCACCTCCACGCCGCGCCCGAGGCATAGCCCCACCACCGACTCGGGGCCGACACCACGGTTCGCCAGGATCCGGGCCAGCCGGTTCGCGCGGGCGTCCAGCTCGGCGTAGGAGATCTCGATGTCGTCGGCGACGACTGCCACGGCGTCGGGTGTGCGGGCCGCCTGGTCCTGGAAGAGTTCCGGCACCGTCGCGGACGCGATGTCGGCCACCGTGTTGTTCCACTCCACCAACACCCGGTGGCGTTCGGCCTCCTCCAGCACGGCGATCGCGCTCAGCGGCCGGTCCGCGCCGCCGTCCAGCACGTCCTCCAGCGCACCCACCAGGTTCTCGGCAGTGGTGCTGAGCAGCACTCCCACCGCCCGCGCGTCGATCGGGGCGACTGCGTCCACTGTCAGCTCGATCGTGTCCCCGTCGTCGTCCAATGACACAGTGAGGGGATAGTTGTTGCGCTCCTGGGAGAAGACCGTCCTGATGCCCTCACTCCCGGCATCACGGCCGGCATCACGGCCGGCATCCTGGCCGGCGTCCTGGCCGGCGTCCTGGGCGCTGTTGTGGCGGTAGTTGAACAACGCGGTGAACAACGGCACATCACCAGCCACCCCACTGGCCTGCTGAGCCAACGCCAACGGCGCATGCTCATGCTCCAACAACTCCGCCAACTGCCCACGCATCGCCGACACCGCCGCCACCACACCCACCTCACCCGTACGCACCCGAACCGGCAACGTATTGATGAACGGCCCCGGCGTCCGCCCCGAACCCACACCGGCATTCATCCGCCCGAACAACACCGTCCCGAACACCACATCCTCACGAGCACTGACCACCGCCAGCACCCGCGCCCACGCCACATGCATCACCGTCGCCGCACTGGTCCCCAAAGCACGCGCCACCCGCCGCAACCTGCCCCCCAGCCCCACACCCAAAGCAACCCGCGCCCGAACCACCCCCGCCCCATCACCACGCACCTCCACCTGCCCATACGGCGCGGTCGGCTCACTCACATCCCCCAGCAGACCAGCGAAATACCGCTCATGCTCAGCCCGCTCCACCCCACCCCGCGCCTGCGCCACAAAATTCCGGAACGGCACCGGCTCACCCAGCTCATCACCACGACCGGCGAGGAACGCCTCCACCTCGGCGAGCAAAACCTCCAGCGCCATATGATCCTGCACAATGTGATGCACCCGCACCAACGCCAACCACCGACCATCCGGCAACGCCGCCACATGAACATCGATCAACGGAGCCCGCCCCAGATCCATCGACAAACCCCCCGCCGCCACCACCTCGGCCACCGGATCCACACCACACCGATCCAGCACCACCTCGGCAACCGGCAACACCGCACGCCGCCACACCACCTGCACCGGCTCCCTCAGCCCGTGCCACACAATCGACGTGCGGAAGATATCGTGCCGATTCACCACCTGCTGCAACGCGTCCGTAAAGGCCTCCAGCCGAGCCCGCGAATCCAGCTCCACCACGGTCGGCAGCACATAGGTATCCGCGCCACCGTCCGCCAGCAGATGGTGGAACAACAGGCCCTCCTGCAACGGCGCCAGCGGATAGACATCCGCCACATTGGCCGCCCCGCCCTCGACCGTGGCCACCACCCGGTCGATCTCGGCCTGCGACAACTCCACCAGCGGCAACATCGCCGGCGTGATCTCGCGCGCACCGGCAGGAATCGCGTTCCCGGGCACCACCACCGACCTCGCACCTCCGGCGAGAGCCAGCCCGGCCGGAGTGGGTGTCTGTCCAGCTTGCCGTTCGCGGTCAACGGCAACGCCTCCAGCACCACCACCGCCGACGGCACCATGTAATCGGGCAGACACCGAGCGACGAACTCCCGCACCGCGGACGGCGCGTCGTCGCCATCTCCGGCCGGCAGCACATAGGCGACCAGCCGCCTGTCACCCGGCGCGTCCTCGCGCACGACCACCGTGGCGCGGGCGACGGACGGATGCGCGACCAGCACGGATTCGATCTCACCGAGCTCGATGCGGAACCCGCGCAGCTTGACCTGGTCATCGACCCTTCCCAGGTACTGCAGGTCACCGGCGTCGCTCCAGCGCACGAGGTCCCCGGTCCGGTACATCCGCTCACCGGCACCGCCGAACGGGCACGCCACGAACCGCTCCGCCGACAGGTCAGGCCGCCCCATGTAGCCACGGGCCAGACCGGCGCCCGCGATGTAGAGCTCGCCCGCCACCCCCGGCGCCACGGGTTGCAGGTACCCGTCCAGGACGTACACCGACGTGTTCGCGATCGGCCCGCCGATCGACGACACACCACCGACGATGTCCACCCGCTTGGTGGTGGACCAGATCGTCGTCTCCGTCGGCCCGTACATGTTGGTCACCGACGCCGCCCGAGACCCCAGCGCCCGTGCCAGCTCGTCCGGCAGTGCCTCGCCGCCCACCAGCACCCGGACCCCGGCGAGCACGCCTTCGTCGCCGCCGGAGACGACCGCGTGCCACAGATTCGGTGTCGCCTGCACCAACGTCGCGCCCGAGGAGACGATCAGCTCTCGCAACTCAAGCGGATCCCGTACCGTCTCCTGCCCGGCGAGCACGATCCGCGCTCCGGTGAGCAGCGGAAGGTAGAGCTCCAGGCCCGCGATGTCGAATCCCACCGTGGTCACGGCCACGAGCCTGTCGTCGGTGTCCAGCCCGAAGCACTTCTGCATCGCGGCCAGGAAGTTCACCAGCGACCGATGCTCGATCACCACGCCCTTGGGGCGGCCGGTCGAGCCCGAGGTGTAGATCACATAGGCCGGATGCTCGGCCGTCAGACCGGTGACGGGCGCCGTACTCGGCAGTGTGGCCAGTTCCTCCACCACCGCGGCATCGTCGACCGCCACCCTGGGCACGCCCGCCGCGCTCCGCGTCTCGACCAGCCTCGCGAGCAGAGCGGTATCGGTCAGCAGGCACTGGGCGCCCGCGTCGGCGAGAGTGAAGGCAGTGCGCTCCGCCGGGTACTCGGGATCCAGCGGCAGGTAGGCACCCCCCGCCTTGAGAACGCCCAACAGGGTGACCAGCAGATCCACTCCGCGTTCCAGGTAGACCCCGACCACCGACTCCGGGCCGACTCCCTGCCGGGCCAGCAGCCACGCCAGGCGGTTCGCCCGCGCATCCAGCTCCGCGAAAGACATCTCGGTCCCGTCGGCGACCACGGCGATCGCGCTGGGCGTACGCGCCACCTGAGCCTCCAGCAGCTCCGGCAGCGTTGCGGGCGGTACGTCCACAACCGTGTCGTTCCACTCGCTCAACACTCGACGCCGCTCACCGGTGTCCAGGACGTCAACCTCGCTGAGCCGCAGCCCGGGGTCGGCTGACAGAGCTTCCAGCACCCGTCCCCAGCGCGTCACCATCCGCTCGGCCGACTCGACGTCGAACAGGTCGGCCGCCACCGTGAACGTCCCGCTCAGGCCGACCGGGTTGCCCTGCTCGTCGAAGAGCTCGACGGCGGTGACCTCCAGGTCGAACTTGACCGTCTGTGGTCCGGTCGGGCCTCCGCGGGTGCGCTCGTGCGAAGAGTCGACGACCGTCCGCTCGTTGTTCTGCAGGATGAGCATGACCTGGAAGAGCGGGTGGCGGGACAGCGACCGGGTTGGAGCCAGCTCCTCCACCAGCTTCTCGAACGGCACGTCCTGATGCCTGAACGCCGCCAGCCCCGACTTGCGCACCCGGCCCAGCACCTCACGGAAGCTCGGATTCCCCGACACATCCGTCCGCATCACCAACGTGTTGACAAAGCACCCGACCAGATCATCCAACGCCTCGTCCGTACGACCCGCCACCGCCGCACCCACCGGCACGTCAGTCCCGGCGCCCAGGCGCGACAGCAACACCGCGAGCGCCGACTGCAACACCATGAACATCGTCACGCCCTCGGCGCGCGCCACCTCCGCCAACCGCGCGTGCACCTCCGCCGGCACCTCCACCCCCGCCGTATGGCCCACATGCGAGGCCACCACCGGACGTGGACGATCGAACGGCAGCTCCAGCTCCTCCGGTGCCCCCGCCAACGCCTCACGCCAGAACGCCACCTGGCGCGAGAGGAGACTCCCCGGATCCGCTCCATTCCCCAGTAACTCCCGCTGCCACAACGCGTAGTCGGCGTACTGCACCGGCAACGGCTCCCACTCCGGAACCCGCCCCGCGACACGCGCCTCGTACGCCGTCGTGACATCACGGGACAGCGGCCCGGTCGACCAGCCGTCTCCGGCGATGTGGTGAATCACGATGGCCAGGACGTGGTCGTCCTGCCCGGCGGAGA
Source organism: Streptosporangium amethystogenes (assembly GCF_000721075.1). Taxonomy (GTDB): domain Bacteria; phylum Actinomycetota; class Actinomycetes; order Streptosporangiales; family Streptosporangiaceae; genus Streptosporangium; species Streptosporangium amethystogenes. The sequence continues at coordinate 710 of NZ_JOEQ01000095.1, read as the reverse complement.
AGAGCCAGGCCCGGATCGGCGCCTCGGACGACAGGTCGAAGGCGTAGCCCGCCACCTCCGCGGCCGCGCCGTCCAGATCGGACGGCGCCACCTCGGCGACCGCGAGCTGCCAGTCCAGCTCGTCCATCGTCAGAATGCGCTGGTACGGCTCGCCGTCGGCAACCGCGAAAACCGTACGCAGCACCTCATGCCGGACGATGACGTCACGAAACGCGGCACCCAGCGCCTCCCGGTTCATCTCGCCCGAGAGCCGCAGAACGAGCGGGATGTTGTACAGGGCGCTCGGACCCTCAAGCTGGTCGATGAACCACAGGCGGCGCTGCGCGAATGAAAGCGGAATCATCAGGACTCCTCCTGGTTGCGCATCGGCCGCAACGCCGGCCTAGCTGGTCGTTGATTTCCGAGCTGTTGGGCGAGTCCGGCGACCGTCGGCGCGTCGAACAGCACCGCGATCTCCACCTCGACGTCGAGTACCGTCCTGATCCGGCTGATCAGCCGGACCGCGAGCAGCGAGTGACCGCCGAGAGCGAAGAAGTCGTCATCGACACTCACCTCGTCCACACCCAGCACCTGCGCGAACACGCCGCACAGGAGCTGCTCCTGTTCGGTGGCCGGTCCCCGGCCCGCACCCGCACCGCCGGCGTACTCCGGGGCCGGCAGCGCCCTGCGGTCCAGCTTGCCGTTCACGGTCAGCGGTAACGCCTCCATCA
>NZ_JOEQ01000094.1 GCF_000721075.1 Streptosporangium amethystogenes | reverse complement strand
GAAACCCCAGAGTTCAGGCGAACTGAAGGGTCCTCAGAATGAAGTGAGGGGTCTTCAGGCTCTATGTGGGTTGTGGACCCTTGGGTTCGTCTCGACTGGCGGGGTCCTGTTCCTCGGTCATGGTCACAAGGAGAGCGCGGGCGTTTTCCGCGTAGCGGATGGCGGTCTTGGGGTCGAGGCCGAAGACGGCGGCGAGGTGGAGCGGGTCGGGACCGTGGATGAGGGCTTCTTCGAGTTGTCGGTCGACGCGGAGGCGTTCCAGGGTCGCGGCTTGGCCGCGGAGCTTCTTGGTGAAGTAGATGGTGCTGACCGGGCCGACGCCGTGGGCGCTCATCTGGTTGATGAGCAGGTGGGGGTTGGCGGTGTTGGGCCAGCGAGTGCGGCGGTAGTCGAGCCATTCGAGCAGGATCTGGTGGCTGAATTCGTCGATCGGGCGGGGCCGTCCGGCGATCGTGAGCCGCCGGTTGCCGAGGTCGAGGTCGTCGAGGAGGAGGTTGCGGATGGCGCTGGTGCGGGCGGCGTGGACGGCGGCGAGCATGAGGACCAGCCGCGCGGCTGGGTTGATGGCCGCCTTGGCCGCCCGGTCGACGTCGTCTTGGCTGAGCCGTTGGGCGAGTCCGTAGGGGCGCTGGCCGACACGGATGCCTCGGGTGGGGTTGCGGAAGATCTTCCCGGTCTTCTTCGCGAAAGCGAACAGGGATCGCAGCGAGGCCAGCAGGTTGGAGCGGCGGGAGCCGGTGAGTGCGTCCAAGGCGGCCACAACGTCGTCGCGGGTGACTTCCCGCAGATGGTCATAGCGCTGTGACCAGGCTAGAAGTGTTGGACGGAGGTAGCCCATATGAGTCCAAACGGTCGCTGGGTCACGTGGTTTGGTGCGCGGGCCACCCTCGCGCATGGTCCTCAGCCATGCCTCGGTGGGCTGACGGATCCCGTCGGCCAGGCCGTCGAGTTTGCGCTCCAGCCACTTCTCGAACGAGGGGGTCCGGTCGTCGTGGAAGACGCCCATCGCGGTGAGGACTTCACCGACGCGCTCGACGCTGATCTTAAGAGCCCGCATCGCGGGAAACAGCTCGGATTGACGGATGACGTCGCCGGCGGCATGGCAGGACAGCACGATGGTCAAGCCTCTGCGGACGTCGTAATGGGTGCCGCGGCGCCACCCATGGGCCTCGCCGATCTGATGAGCGAGGTAGATCCCCCAAGCCAGCCAGGGGTTGCCGGGGTCGACGTTGGTGTCTCCATCGAGGCGGGTGAAGTCGCGAAGGAGATCAAACAGCTTCGGCTGAACCCAGCGATCCTGGGGCCGCCAGGCCGGCGGTGGTGGTGGCTTGCGCGGGGCTTCTCGCCGGTGGCGATGGTCGGAGGTCGTCTTCGCGCTGCCGGTAATGCGCATGCTCGCGAAGAACAGCTGATGGAAGGCCCCGACCCGGTCGAGGAAGTTGGAGGCGATGGCCTTCTGCCGGGACTCGCCGCCCGATCTGGCTTCGATGGCCTCGGCTCGTGCTTGGTTCCAGCACAATCGGCAGTAGCCCTTGCGGATCAGCTCTGTTCGGCCGCAGCCGGCGCAGTTGCCTTCCTCGTGACGATGCTTGTTATGCCGCCAGAGCGCGCAGGCGGAGCAGCGGCGTCCGTGCAACACCCCCCAGGCCAGGCAGTCGACGCAGCTGGCCGGGGGCCGGTCGGTCGAGTGAGCCATGTCAGAGGGGTGGGAGGGTTCGGCCGTCTCGCTGCTTGGGCGTGACCGTCAACGAGCCCGATGAGGCCACGGCCGCGGGCTGCTCTTGGCCCCCGGCCCGCTGAACTTTCTCAGGCTGGACGATGAGAAGTTCCTCGACTCCGCAGTCGAGGACGGCGCAGATGACATTGAGATCGTCGAGCTTGATGCTGGCCGGTTCCCCGGACCACAGGCCGGACATCTTCCCGGCGCTGATGACCAGGCCGTGTTCGGCCAGCATGCGCTGGAGCTCGCTGGCCTTCCAGATGCCGCGGTTGGCAGCGGTCAGCCGCAGATTCCACTTCATCGCCGTAGTCCTTCCAGCCGGGTGGCGGCGCGCTGCTGACCGGCGAGCCAGGCATCTTCAACGTGGGTGCCGGTGACGTGCACGTAGTTCATGGTCGTGGCGATCCAGGCATGACCGAGGAGCTGCTGGATCGCGATCAGGTCCATTCCGGAGGCGTAGAGCTGGGAGGCGCAAAAGTGCCGCAGGACGTGCGGGGTGACGATGTCGGGCCAGTCCGGCAGGTGTGTCGCGGCGGCTCTGGCCAGCGCTGAGCGAATGGTCTCGTCCCCGACTCGCGCCGAGGTGCCGCCGGCGTTCTTGCGCTCCGACAGGAGCAATGGGGCACCTGGCCGGGTGTGGTCGTCGCCGAACTGGCCCCAGACGTCCTCGACGAACCAGCGCAGTGTTCCTCCCGCGTTGTTGATCAGCGGGGCCATCCTCTCGCGCGGGCCCGAGCCGCGGGCGCCCTTGCCCAAGCGGACGTGGAGCTTGCCGAACCGCCCGAGATCCCACTTGATGTCGGCCAGGTCGAGCTTGCAGGTCTCGTTGACCCGCAGCCCGACCTCGGCCATCAGCCGGCAGGCCGTGTAGTTCCTCGCGGCCGGCGCGAACTTACGGCATGTCGCCAACTCCTCCCGCCAGCCGGCGAACAACGTGCCGACCTGCTCGGCGGTGGGCGGGATGCGGAGCTTGGCCTTCTGGCGGCCGCGGGGCCGGTTCATCTCATCGATCGGGCATTCGACGACCCGGCCGGTCATCTGGTGGATCTCGACCTTGTGTCGCAGGTCCAGGAACAGGAAGAACGTCTTCAGCGCCTGGGCCCGTGACAACCGGGTGCCCTTCGCCGTGCTGCGCAGCACCTTCCCGAAGTAGACGTCGGCATCGGCGGGCTCCATCTCCCACAGCGGCCGACCGAACCAGGCCCGGATCTGCTCCAGGTGCACGACGTCGGAGGAGATCGTCCCGTCCGACAGCCCCGCCGCAGCCCGCGCCAGCACGAACCCTGCCAGTACGTCGGTCTCCAACGCCTCCAGGTCCTCCGCAGTGGCCAGGGCACGCGCCACCCGAAGGTCCTTCACCACTGCCAGCGCCAACTCCGGCCTCCTCGCCTTCACCGTTAGAGCAAGACGAACGAGGAGGACGATAGACCTTCAGAATCCCTGAAATCTCATCAACTCTCGAAGAAGCCGGAGCGCCAGCTGATAAGCCCAGGTCCTGGGGCTATGCAGGCCACAACGAGCCCAACGAACTCAAGGGTTATTTCTTA
>NZ_JOEQ01000093.1 GCF_000721075.1 Streptosporangium amethystogenes | reverse complement strand
CGAGGACATCTCACGGCTCGTCGGGCACCGGAACACGGTGGTCACGGAGACGGTCTACCGGAAGCAGATCCGGCTGGTGCTCATGCAAGGAGCCGAGGCGATGGACGACATCTTCGGGAGTCAGTCACCCACGTCCCGTTCCGAAGATCGGATACGGGGCGTTTCGGCTGGTGGGCACCACTTGGTTGGAATCAGTGACATCTCGCTTGTAATGCGATCAGAGCAGGGGCACGACCAGGGCGATATCGGCGTAGGCATACGGTCCACGACCGTCCACCATTGTCCGGCTCCGTCCGGGGTCGTTGTCACCCAGTTGGTCACTCAGCTACGAAACGCGGCCAGATGGCGCGGTAGCAATACGAAAGCCCCCAAGGGAGAGAAGAACACCGGAACTACGGCATCATCATGGGCAAGATCACCCCGTACGACGACCGCGAGGCGTGTCGAGCACCATGGCCGAGTCGCCGAAGTCGGCCACGATCTTGAGCTGACCTCCGAGCGCCGCTACGTAAGCAGCCAGGGTGGCCACTTCGCTGATCACTCCGCTCTCGATCTGTGAGATGCGGGCCTGTGACACGCCCATCGCCTGAGCGACATCCTCCTGCCGCAGGCCAAGCTTGCGTCTGGCTTCAGCGAGTCGGTAGGCGCGCTGGCGAGCTACGAGTCCATCGCGGAGTCGGGCAACCTCCTGCTCATCGCCGGGCTGGACAAGCTCAGCGCGCAGTTCCTCCCATGTCACCGCCTGATCACTCATTGCTCCCCCTCTTTGAGGTACCGGGCAAAGCGCACCTCTGCCGTCTTAATCGCCATGTCATACCAACCGCTCCAGTCGCCGGACTTGTCTCCCGCGACCAGGAACACAGCTTGACGCCAAGGGTCGAAGACGAAGAGCAGTCGCACCTCGCTCCGCCCGCTGGATCCAGGCCTCAACTCCTTGAGGTTACGGATGGTCGACCCTTGAAGCGTATCCACCAAGGGCCGCCCCAGACCGGGACCTTCCTCGGCGACCCGATCCAAGGCCGCAGCGATCAGCAAGAGCGTCTGCCGATCCACCTTCCGTAGCTCGTGAAGCCAGTCACGGACCTCTGGAACGATCACTATCTGCCAGTTCACTCAAGCATAATAAATTTCTTATGTTGATCCAAGAGGAGTTTTGGCAACTCAGCGTATCGACAACGTCACAAAATCTCCCTCATCTCCTGAGGCAAAGATCACGAGTGGCCCAGAGAAGGAACCCCGCCAGAGTCGCCCAAGCAGCCGGTTGCCCTCGGGCGGGACGCGATCGGAGGACCCCTCCATACCGACCGATCACGATGCGTGCGGGTGCGCCTTCGCTGTGTTCGCTCAACCCCGACCTGACCGAACGCTCCCGTCGAGGACACCTCACGCCTCGTCGATCATCGCAACGCGATCGTCACGGAGACTGCATCTCGTGAGTAGATCCGCCCGGCGCACCTACAGGTGCGGAGGTGTTAGAGCCTGCTGACAAAGGGATTTGGTGTGAGGTTTGGGTCAGCAGACCGCAGGGGTGTGGTCATCATTGGGTCGTTGACCCGCGAATGGGAGCGGGCTCCCGGTAGCGGGGCTTGATCGACAACGGAACGGCCAGTGGCGTTAGCGAGCCGGCACGGGTGGAGTTGTCGCCATCCACCGTTCCGATGTCGCTCAAGGCCCGGTCCCAACCCGGTCCGGCCTTCTCCTCAATGTGCTGGAGTGATCTACAAGCCGTTTCCCAGTACCGGGCCCTAGCCTCGTCACCGGCTCTCATATCTGGCGCGACAGGGCCAAGCTCGAAGACATCGGCAACGACGAGGAGAAGACATGGTCAGGCCAGAAGACGGCCAGTCGGTCGCCGCCGCACGGATCAGCGACTGCCTGCGAGACGGATCGGCCACCCTCGACCTGTCCCATCTCCGCCTGGAGACGATTCCCGAATCGCTCACCGCCCTCACTCATCTGACCGCACTCAACCTGCGCGTCAACAAACTGACGGTCCTGCCCGAATGGCTGGGCGACCTCACCGGCCTCACCTTCCTCGACCTGGGCTACAACGGGCTGACCTCTCCGCCCGAGTGGCTGGGCGACCTCACCGCCCTCACCACGCTCGACCTGAGCGGTAACGAGCTGACGGTCCTGCCCGAGTGGCTGGGCAACCTCACTCACCTGACCGAGCTCAACCTGTACGGTAGCGAGCTGACGGTCCTGCCCGAGTGGCTGGGCAACCTCACTCACCTGACCAGGCTCGATCTGTTCGGTAACGAGCTGACGGTCCTGCCCGAGTCGCTGGGCGACCTCACCGGCCTCACCTTCCTCGACCTGGGCGGTAACGAACTGACCGCCTTGCCCGAGTCACTGGGCAACCTCACTCACCTGACCGACCTCAACCTCTACGACAACAAGCTGACGGTCCTGCCCGAGTGTCTGGGTCACCTCACCGCCCTCACCACGCTCGACCTGAGCGGTAGCGAGCTGAGCCGTAGCGAGCTGACCGTCAACCGGCTGACTGTCCTGCCCGAGTGGCTGGGCAACCTCACCGCCCTCACCACGCTCGACCTGAGCAGTAACGAACTGACCGTCCTGCCCGAGTCACTGGGCAACCTCACTCACCTGACCGACCTCAACCTGTGCGGCAACCGGCTGACTGTCCTATCCGACGCGTTCCGCAACCTCACCGCCCTCACCAGGCTCGACCTGCGCTACAACAAGCTGACCGCTCTGCCGGAGTCGCTGGGCAATCTCACCGCCCTCAAAAAGCTCGACCTGAGCGGTAACTGGCTGACCACCCTGCCCGAGTGGCTGAGCGACCTCACCGCCCTCACCTTCCTCGATCTGAGCGACAACGAGCTGAGTGTCCCGCCCGAATCGTTGGAGAACCTCGCCGCCTTCCACGAGTTCCACCGGAACGGCTACCGGCTGACCTCCGGATGACAGCGGACTTGAGACGCAACGCTCTGTTACTTTGTGGCTGACCCGAAGCAGACAAAGCCTGCCCAAATCGTCCAGCAATCGTCACACAGAGCTGCTTTTCGGCTGCTGACACCGACCCGAGCGGGGGGCGGAACGGTAGATGGCGGCAACTCCCCCGTGTCGGCTCACTAACGCCACTGGCCGTTCCGTTGTCAATCAAACCCCGGGACCGACCAGGGCGAATACCGGCCCTGACCTGGGTGTATGGCCCACGACCGTCCATCGTTGTCCGGCCCTGTCCGTGGTCGTTGTCACTCAGGTTGTCACCCACGCCCACGCGTCTCCTGCCACCAGGGACTGTACGGTTTTCGGTGTAACTCCTGATCAAGGAGATACACCTGATGAGTACCGTGATTCAGGCATCTGCGGACACAGACCTGGAGGAAGCCGC
>NZ_JOEQ01000092.1 GCF_000721075.1 Streptosporangium amethystogenes | reverse complement strand
CACATCCCCCGTCCGATACATCCGCCCACCGGAACCATCGAACGGACACGCCACAAACCGCTCCGCCGTCAACCCCGCCCGCCCCAGATACCCCCGCGCGAGACCGGGCCCGGCCAGGTACAGCTCCCCCTCCACCCCCACCGGAACCGGCCGCAGCCACGAATCCAGCACGTACGCCCGCGCGTCGCGCACCGGCGAGCCGATCGGCGGGATCTCACCCGCCTTCAGGGGGGCACTCATGGTGGCGGCGATGGTCGCCTCTGTCGGGCCGTACGCGTTGATCATCAGGCGGCCGGGGGCCCAGGTGTCCACCAGGTTCGGCGCGCAGGCGTCCCCGCCGACGATCAGGGTCCGCAGGTCGGGCAGCGGGACCTCCGGAACCCCGGCCAGGGCTGCCGGGGGGATCAGGGCATGGGTGACCCGCGCATCCCGCAGGGCATCGGCCAGTGCGGCTCCGCTGTAGGCGCCGGAAGGAGGAATGACAAGGGCGGCCCCGGCAGCAAAGGCCATCAGCAGTTCCATGACCGAGGCGTCGAAGCTCGGCGAGGCGAAGTGCAGAACGCGGCTGTCCGAGGTGATCCCGAACCTGTCGACCTGCGAGCACGCGAGGGCGGCGATGCCGGCGTGGGTGACCACGACGCCCTTGGGCCGCCCCGTCGAACCGGAGGTGTAGATCACGTACGCTGGACTCTCCGGCACGAGCGGCACCCCCGGATCGGACTCCGCGTATCCGGAGGTGTCGACCCCGGCCAGCCAGCCGGCGTCGACCACCAGGGCGGGGGCGGCGTCCGCGAGCATGTAGGCGACCCGTTCCTCCGGGTAGCCCAGGTCGACGGGCAGGTACGCACCGCCCGCCTTCAGCACGGCCAGCGCCGCGACCACCAGATCAGCGGAACGGCGCAGCCTCAGCGCCACCAACCGCTCGGGGCCGATTCCGTGCTCGGCCACCAGCAGCCGAGCCAGCCGGTTGGCGCGGCCGTTGAGCTGCCCGTACGTGACACTCTCGCCAAGGTGGGTCAGCGCGGTGGCCTCGGGGTCACGGGCGACGGCGGCTTCGAAGAGCTCGGGCAACGTGCGGCGCGGCACCGATGCGCCGGTGTCGTTCCACTCCTCGACGGCCTGTCTGTGCTCGGCGACGTCAAGGATGCCGATCCGGCCGACCGGCATGTCCGGGTCGGTGACGATCGTGGTGAGCAGCAGGCTCATCCGGTCGAGCAGCCGCCGGGCCTCGGCGGTGCCGAACAGGTCGGGCCGGTGGTCCAGCCGCAGGGTGAGGCGGTCGCCGGGGACGGCTACCAGAGCGAGAGGGTAGTGGTGGGCGTCTGTCGAGCCGAAGCCGGTCAGCCGGACCTCGCCAAGGGCGGTACCGGCGGTGGAGGGATCGAATGGGTAGTTCTCCAGCACGGTGACGGTGTCGAACAGGATGCCGCGCTGGATTTCGGTCAGCCCCAGGTGGTGGTGGGGCATCAGCTCCGCCTGCTCGTCCTGAAGGCGTTCCAGCATTTCACCGACGGGCTCGGCGGGGCGGAGCCGGACCCGGACGGGCACGGTGTTGATGAACAGGCCGACCATGCGCTCGACCCCGGGCAGCTCGGGCGGGCGGCCCGATACGACCGCGCCGAAGACGACGTCCTCGCGGCCGGTCAGCTTGGCGAGCAGCAGTCCCCACACTCCCTGCAGGACCGTGTTGACCGTGACGCCACGGCGACGGGCCAGTCTGGTCAGCGCGGCGGTCAGGTCGGCGCCCAGCTCGGTGGCGACCTTGCCCGGCGTCACGGGCGCGCCCGCGGCGGGCGCGACCAGCGTCGGCTCGTCGATGCCCTCCAGTGCCCGCTCCCAGGCATCCTTCGCGGCGGCGCGGTCCTGGCGGGACAGCCAGGCCAGGTAGTTCTTGTACGGCGGCGCGGGCGGGGCCTCCACGCCGAGATAGAGCGCCAGCAGTTCCGTGACGAGCAGCGGGGTGGACCATCCGTCGAGCAGGATGTGATGGTTGGTGATGATCAGCCGGTGCCTGCCGGGCTCAGGTCGTACGAGAACGAAGCGGATGAGCGGCGGCACCGCCAGGTCGAACGGGCGTGCCCTCTCCTCTGCGGCCACCGCGGCCGGATCTGCCCCCTCGACCTCCCGCCAGGACGGTTCGACACTGTCCGGGATGACCTGGACGGGCCGGCTGAGGTCCTCGTGCCAGAAGGCGGCGCGCAGGTTGGAGTGGCGTTCGAGCAGCCTGGCGGCGGCGGCACGGAGCGCGGGGACGTCCAGCGGGCCGTCCAGGTCGAGGGTGACCTGCGCGGTGTAGAGGTCGTGCTCGTCATGGAGGGCGTGGAAGAACAGGCCCTGCTGCAGCGGCGAGAGCGGGAGGATGTCCTGGACCTGCGTCAACGCTTCTCCCACGCGGCTTGGATACGGTCGATCTCCTCCTGGTCCAGGTCGACCAGGAGGTCGCTCGGTGTGTGTCCTCCCGCACCGTGCTCGGCCAGTCCGACGAGCGCCTCGAACCAGGTCTCGGCCAGCTCGGCGACCTCCGCCTCGTCGAGCACCCCCTCGGGCCAGGACCAGACAGCCTCCAGGTGAGGGCCGTCCGGCCGGTCGTGCGTGGTCACGTTGACCTCCAGGACGTGGGCCACCGGCATCCCGGGGTCGTAACCGCCGATCTCGGTGGGAACCAGGTTCCAGTCGCCTCCGGTGACCGCGACCCGGCCGAGGTAGTTGAACACGATCTGCGGACGGGGAAACTCGGCGAGCTTCTGCGCGGTCTCCGGGGCGAGATGGCGGAGCATCCCGTAACCCAGCGGGTCGGGCAGCGCCCTGAGCTGCTCCTTGACCTTTTTGATCGCCTGGGCCGCGGCCCGTTCGTCGGACCAACCGGTCAGACCCGGGTCGATCCTGACGGGGTGGATGGTGGTGAACCAGCCCACGGTCCTGGACAGGTCGACGTCGGGGAAGATCTCCTCCCGGCCGTGTCCCTCCAGGTCGAGCAGGACGGAGGTGCCCCGGGCACCGCGCTTCCTGCGCCAGTGGGTCACGGCCAGGGCGAGCCCGGCGAGCAGCACGTCGTTGACCCGGCCGTGGAACGCGGCGGGGACGGCCGCCAGTAGAGGTTCGGCCTTCTCCGGAGGCAGGGTGCGGCGGAGACCGCGCAACGTCGCGGCGGTGTCGAGACACGGATCGAGGGGCCTGCGCCCGATACGCGGATCAGGGCCGTCGAGGATCTCGGCCCAGTGGTCGAGTTCACCGACTCTGCGGGCCGCCTCGTCGTGCAGGCGGTGTGCCCAGGTACGGAAGGACGTGGGCACCGGCTCCAGCACCGGGGCGGTTCCCCGAGCGGTCACCTCTTGAATGGCCGCTTCCAGCGCGGCTCCTTCTTGACCCGTCGCCTCTCGCAGGACCGCCTGGCGGCTGGTCCCCTCGTGAGCTGCCGAAAGCTCAGGGGTCGCGTTCTCCGGGGTCGCGTGCCAGGCGGTGAACAGGTCCGGCAGCAGGATGCGCCAGGACACCCCGTCCACCGCCAGATGGTGCACCGTCACCACCAACCGGCCCGACAC
>NZ_JOEQ01000091.1 GCF_000721075.1 Streptosporangium amethystogenes | reverse complement strand
GTAGTTCGCCGGTGCGATGGCCAGGCCGTCGTCGTAGTCGCGGATGATCTCTTTGAGCTTGTCCTTGGCCTCCGTCTTGCTCTTGCCGCTGGCCTTCTTTTGGACGGCAGTCACCCTGAGCAGCGGTAGATCGCATGGCGGCGGGGTCGTGGAGACCTTTTCTCCGCTCTTGAACCCTGAGCAGAACTCCGGGTTTCCGGCACTCTGTGCTTATCGAGATCCATGGATAGGATTCGTGTGGATCATGAGACGCCTTGATCGACCCTGGTTGGAGTTGCCGTGATTTCGAAAGAGCGGACCCCGAGGAGTTCGATCGGCGCGCCGGGTTTTCCGTTGATCGGCTCGCTGGTGGTCATTGGACTGCTGCTCCTGTACGGGGCAAGCTTTCCCAGCGGCGGCCCTCTGTGGGTGTTGCCTGTTCTCCTGGCGTTCTTCGTACTAGGTGTGGTCTGGTTCGTGCGCCTCGCCATGGAGGTTTTCAATCCGGAAGGTCGGCCTGGTGTCAAACGAAACCTGTTGCGCTGGGCAGCACCGGTAATCGTCGGAATTCTGGTGTGCGCGCTGGCTGCCATGGGCCCGGGAAGATTCAGATTCTCTCTGTCCGAGGAGGACTTCGAGAAGGTCGCGCGGTCAGCGGTAGCGGGAAGCGGCGACTGGAGGATGGATGCCGCGACGCTCGGGCTGTTCGAGATCTCCTGGGCCGAACGGTATGAGGGCACGGTGCGCTTCGCGCTGGCGGGCGGAGGAAACGGCATTCACGCCCATGGCTTCATCTGGAGCCCGAACGGGGAACCCCCGCTGCCGGAAGAAGAGGAATACGAACCCGACGTCGAGCACTACTACGGCCCCTGGTACCTGTGGAGTGAGAACTTCTGAATTTTGAATGACCAACTGGGTGACGACGAGGCCGGACACCGGTGGATCGCCCTGGACGGTACGTCCAGGGCAGGGACGGCATACGCTCTGGTCACACCCCTGCTCCGATCGCCTTACAAGCGAGATGTCACTGGTTCGAACCCAGTAGTTTCCACCAAAATGGCTCTGACCTGCGTTAATAGGTCAGAGCCATTCGTGGTTTTGGGTGGGTGTCGGGACTGCGGTGCTCGATGATCGCTCGCCATGTCAGCGAGTTACCTCAAGTCGGGCGCGGCTCTCATCCTTGGCGGAGCCTGCTTCATTCGGGTCAGATCGTGTGGGACCCTGCAGATCAGCGTTCCGCAGCGCCTTGACTGGAAATCCTGTCCCTCGGACAGAGCGACGCGAGGCAGGGGAAAGAGGTGCGGGTCCGGGAGGGGCGCCGCAGTCATCTCCTCATCGGTCACGGCCCCACCAGGTCAAGCCGTCATCCTGCGAGTAGGGCAACCAGTGGGCGAGGAAGGTCACCGGAACAGGTACACGCGAATGACGACGTGACCTGGCGTGTCCGGCCCGGTATGGCTACGCCTGCCCGGCAAGGAGATGACCACACCGCCCATGCTCAAGCGACGGCGGGCGTCAAACTAAGCAAATCCGCAGGGAAAGGCATGGGCAGCAGGAGGGCGCCCGCTCCAGTGGATTCACGATCGCAATGCTACGAACCGGGCCGGAAACCGAGTTCTCTCTGCTCAGAGCAGATCTGCCCCAGGCAGATCGTGTCGACGCCGATCCGGATCGCCCCACATGATGGACGCATGGGTGAAGAATCGAAACTTCCACTGTTCAACGCGCGGGTAAGACACCAGCTTTACGAGCAGCGCGTTCTCGTTCTCGACGGCCCTCTCGATGATGACAATGGGACGTTGCTCGCCACGCAATTGATAGCACTCGCCACGCAGGACGCGTCGACCGATATCGCATTGTGGATTCACTCCCCGGGCGGCTCGGTTCCATCGATGCTGGCGATCCGTGACATCATTCGGCTCATTCCCTGTGACGTATCGACCCTCGTGCTGGGCATCGCCTACAGTGCCGGGCAATTCTTGCTGTCATCGGGTACCCGAGGGAAGCGCCGCGCTCTGCCGCACGCACGTGTCCTGATGCACCAAGGCTCGGCCGGAATCGGCGGCACCGCGGTCGACATCGAACTGCAGGCCGGCGACCTTCGGCATACTCGCGACACGGTGCTCGGTCTTATCTCCGAGGACACGGGTCAGCCCGTAGAGCGCATATTCGAGGATTCTCTGCACGATCGCTGGTACACGGCGCAAGAGGCACTGGACTACGGCTTCGTAGACGCAATCGTCCAGAGCTTCAACGAAATCGCGCCACACAATCGCACACGGCCCGGATTCGGCGTCACCGAAGGAGTCGGCCAGTGACCACGTACACGATCCCTAACGTCATCGCCCGGAATTCTCGTGGCGAGCGGATCATGGATGTCTACTCGCACCTGCTCACCGAGCGAATCGTCTATCTGGGAACCGCAATTGATGCGGGCGTCGCGAACGCGCTCATCGCGCAGCTTATTTTTCTGGAGTCGGACAACCCTGATGCCAGCATACAGTTCTATATCAACTGCGAAGGCGGGGATCCGAGCGCAATGCTCGCGATATACGACACCATGCGCTATATCCGCCCGCGGGTTGAGACAACCTGCGTTGGACAGGCCATCGCGGTGGGTGCCGTCCTTCTCGCCGCGGGTGCCGAAGGAAAACGTGCCGCTCTTCCACACGCACGAGTAATCCTGCACCAGCCGGCTGCTCAGGGGCGCGGAACGATCCCCGATCTCATCCTGCAAGCCGACGAGGTGGTACGTGTCCGAGCAGACATCGAGCGCATACTGTCACGGCACACGGGCCAGACTGTCGAGACCCTACGCGCCGACACCGATCACGATCGCGTGTTCACCGCGACCGCGGCCTTGGAGTACGGGCTCCTCGATGAGATCATCGAGGAGCATTCGTAGGCTCGTGGACGATCCCGGCAGGCCTCGCTACGCGGCCAGAGCATACGCCGCCGAGCAGGTAGCACCTCTCGACGTGCTGTTCTGAGCAGACCGCAAGCTCTCGGCAACGGCAAGGGTCAGATCGACCAGGGTGACATCCAGCGCGCCGGCGACCGCAGCGATCATTTCGCTCGATGGCTCTTTGAGGCCTCGTTCCATCTCGGAGAGATACTGCGGCGAGACGCCGGCGCGACGCGCCGTCTCGCTCAACTTCTCGCCCCGCTCGTGACGAAGACCTCTGAGACACTCACCGAGCGCGTGCCGCCACAGCGGCTCGCGAGCCGGAGACGGCTTCGGATCGGTCCGATCGGTCGCCGGACGTAGCGGCGGGACAGAGGAGGCCATGCCTCACCATAGGTAGACGGCGCGTTCGAGTTCTGCCTGCTTCGCGCAGAGCAGAACCGTCCCCGCCTCCTCCGTCCCGACCCTCGGGGCCGGTGAGGATCGCAACTCGAACTCTGATGTGCGAGCCGAACTGACATCACCGGAGGGCGAGCAGCGCGTCGTCATGCGTGGCGGTGTCGACGACGGGTGAAAACTGGGATCTGGCCCACATTTCGTGATGAATACTGCCCCGTAGCCTCGGCTGAGTCGGTGAGGATGCGTCGAGTGCGAAGATCGTTGCCTGGATGTCCT
>NZ_JOEQ01000090.1 GCF_000721075.1 Streptosporangium amethystogenes | reverse complement strand
GTGCGGTCGGTGCTGGTGGCGCATCCGGGGGTGGGTCAGGCCGCGGTGATCGCTCGGGAGGACGTTCCCGGTGATGTGCGCCTGGTCGCCTACATCGTCGCCGATGATCCCGAGGGAGCGCGGGAGAGCGGGTTGGCCGACACGGTGAGGCAGTTCGCGGCGCAGCGCCTGCCGGATCACATGGTGCCGTCGGCGGTGGTGGTGTTGGAGGCGCTGCCGTTGAGCGCGAACGGCAAGCTGGACCGCAAGGCGCTGCCCGCCCCGGACTTCGCGGGCACGGCAGGTGTGGGCCGAGGTCCGGCCAACGTACGGGAGGAGATCCTGTGCGCGGCCTTCGCCGAGGTGCTGGGCGTGGAGAGCGTGGGGGTCGACGACGACTTCTTCTCCCTGGGCGGGCACTCGCTGCTCGCGGTGCGGCTGGTGGAGGTGCTGCGCGGCCGGGGTGTGTCGGTGTCGGTGAAGGCGCTGTTCGACACCCCCACGGTGGCGAGTCTGGCGGAGTCGGCGGGTGCGGAGCGGGTGGTGGTGCCGGAGAACCTGATCCCGGCCGGTGCCACGGAGGTCACGCCGGAGATGCTGCCGCTGGTGGATCTCTCGGTGGCGGAGATCGAGCGGATCGTCGCCACGGTCGACGGCGGCGCGGGCAACGTGGCGGACGTGTATCCGCTGGCACCGCTGCAGGAGGGCCTGCTGTTCCATCACATGCTGGTGGAGGGTGGCGACGACCCCTATGTGATGCCGGCGGTGCTGGAGTTCGACTCCCGGGTGCGACTCGACGCCTTCCTCGCCGCGTTCCAGCAGGTGGTGGACCGGCACGACATCTACCGGACCTCGCTGGTCTGGGAGGAGCTGTCCGAGCCGGTGCAGGTGGTGTGGCGCCGTGCGGTGCTACCGGTCGAGGAGGTAGTACTCGATCCGCGAGGCACCGACCCGGTGGCCGATCTGGTGACGGCCGGGGGCCTGTCGATGGACCTGGGCCGGGCGCCACTGATCGACGTTCACATCGCGGCGCTTCCGGACGGCGACCGGTGGTTGGCGCTGCTCCGTGTACACCACATGGTCCGGGACGGCTCGGCACTTGAGGTGCTGCTCGGAGACATGGAGGAGTTCCTCGCGGGGCGCGGGGAGGAGCTGCCGGACTCGTTGCCGTACCGCGACTTCGTCGCGCAGGCGCACAGCGGAACGGATCGCTCCGAGCACCGGCGCTACTTCGCCGAGCTCTTCGGCGACGTGACGGAGCCGACGACGCCGTACGGGCTGATGGACGTGCGCGGTGACGGCTCCGACGTGGAACGGGCCCAGGTCGCGTTCTCACCGGAGCTGAACACGCGGCTGCGAGAGGTCGCGCGTCGTGCGGGGGTGAGCGCGGCGACGGTCACACATGTGGCGTGGGCGCGGGTGCTCGCGACGGTCAGCGGCCGTGGCGACGTGGTGTTCGGGACGGTGCTGTTCGGCCGGATGAACGCGGGAGCGGGCGCGGACCGCGTCGCGGGGCCCTTCATCAACACGCTGCCGGTTCGCGTCCGGACCGAGGAACTGGGTGTGCTGGCGGCGGTGTCGGCCATGCGCGGGCAGCTCGCGGGGTTGCTGGAGCACGAGCACGCCCTGCTCGTGGCGGCGCAACGGGCCAGCGGGGTCGGGACCGACACACCGCTGTTCACCTGCCTCTTCAACTACCGGCGCAACGCCGGCCAGGACATGGACGAGCGCTGGGACGGTGCCATGGAGGGCACCCGGCTGGTGTTCACGCGCGAGCGCACCAACTACCCGCTGGTCGTCTCCGTGGCGGACAGCGGGGACAGCATCACGCTGATCGTGGACGCGGTGGCCCCGATCGACGCACAGGCGGTGGGCGTGCTGCTGCGTACCTCTGCCGAGAATCTGGTGGACGCGCTGGAGACGGTGCTGGACGGTGGCGCGGACCGGCCACTGAGCGCGATCGCCGTGCTGGAGGAGAGCGAGCGTCATCGGTTGCTGGTGGAGTGGA
Organism: Streptosporangium amethystogenes; assembly: GCF_000721075.1. Classification (GTDB taxonomy): domain Bacteria; phylum Actinomycetota; class Actinomycetes; order Streptosporangiales; family Streptosporangiaceae; genus Streptosporangium; species Streptosporangium amethystogenes. The sequence goes on along the minus strand of NZ_JOEQ01000090.1, from coordinate 2,166 downwards.
ACGACTCGGTGGTGGGGGTGGTGGAGGAGACGGCCGAGGAGTTGTTCGAGGCGCAGGTGGAGCGGGCGCCGGGCGGGTTGGCGGTGGTCGTGGGCGGGACGGTCTGGCGTGCGGGTGAGGCGGGTGGGGGATCGGTGCCGGTCGGGCGGCCGATCTCGAACGTGAGGGTGTTCGTGTTGGACGGACATCTTCAGCCGGTTCCGGTGGGGGTCGCGGGTGAGCTGTATGTGTCGGGGGCGGGGCTGGAGCGGGAAGACTGGGGGCCGGCGGGGCCGGCGGCGGAGCGATTCGTCGCGTGCCCGTTCGAGCCGGGTGAGCGAATGTACCGGACCGGGGACGTGGCCCGCTGGAACGCGGATGGCCGGTTGGAGTTCGCGGGCCGGGTGGATGAGCAGGTGAGGGGCCGTGGGACCCGGGCCGAGCCGGATGAGGTACGGGCTGAGGCGCTGCCGGTTCCGGACCGATCGGATGTGGCCGGTGCGGGCCGCGGCCCGGTGACGCTGCGGCAGGAGTTGCTGTGCGTGGCGTTCGCCCAGGTGCTCGGTGTGGACCGGGTCGGTGTCGACGATGATTTCTTCGCCCTGGGCGGGCATTCCCTTCAGGCGATCAAGCTGATCAGCCGGGTGCGGTCGCTGCTGAAGGTCGAGGTGCCGCTGCGGATACTGTTCGAGGCGCCGACGGTGGCGGGGTTGGTGGCCCGGTTGTCGGAGGGCACGGACGGGGAGAGGCCCGCCCTGGTGGCGGGGGAGCGTCCCGATCGGCTTCCGCTGTCGTTCGCGCAGCGCCGGATGTGGTTCCTCGGCCAGTTGGAGGGGCCGAGTGCGGTCTACAACATCCCGGTGGTGTTGCGGCTGTCGGGCACGATGGATGTGGAGGCGTTGAACGCCGCGTTGCGGGACGTGATCGGGCGGCACGAGGTGCTGCGCACGGTGTACCCGACAGCCGGTGGCGAGCCGTACCAGCGGGTGCTGGACCTTGAGGATCTGGTGTGGGAGCTGCCGGTGGTCGAGGTGGCGCAGGCGGATCTCGCCGCCGCGGTCACCGAGGCGAAGGGCCACGTGTTCGACCTGTCGTCGGAGGTGCCGATCCGCGCGTGGCTGTTCTCGATCGGGCCGGACGAGCAGGCGCTGGTCGTCATGGTCCACCACATCGCGGGTGACGGCTGGTCGATGGGACCGCTGTCCCGGGACCTGTCGGCGGCCTATGAGGCACGCCGTGCGGAACGGGCCCCGATGTGGGAGCCGTTGCCGGTGCAGTACGCCGACTACGCGCTGTGGCAGCGTGAGCTGCTGGGCGACGAGCGGGACCCGGACAGCATGATGTCCCGTCAGGTGGCGTACTGGCGGGAGGCGCTGGCAGGCGCGCCCGAGGAGCTGGTACTGCCCTTCGACCACACGCGTCCGGCCGTGGCTTCGCACCGCGGGCACAAGGTGCCGCTGGAGATTCCCGAGGAAGTGCACGCGCGCCTCGCGGAGGTGGCGCGCGCCGAGGGCGTGACGATGTTCATGGTGTTGCAGGCGGCGCTGGCGGTGCTGCTGTCGCGGCTGGGCGCGGGCACCGACATCCCGATCGGCGCGGCGAACGCCGGGCGCACCGACGAGGCGCTGAACGACCTGGTCGGCTTCTTCATCAACACGCTCGTGGTGCGTACGAACCTCGCCGGCGATCCGATGTTCCGTGAGGTCCTCGAGCGGGTGCGGGAGAGGAGCCTGTCGGCGTTCGCGCACCAGGACGTGCCCTTCGAGAGGCTGGTCGAGGAACTCGCTCCGACCCGCTCGATGGCCCGGCACCCGCTGTTCCAGGTGCAGTTGGACCTGGAGAACATCGACGAGGCGGTGCTCGACCTTTCCGGTCTCCGGGCCGAGGGGCTGACGGTAACGGCGCGGGCGGCGAAGTTCGATGTCGAGGTGACCCTCGGTGAGGCCTTCGACGCGGAAGGTGCGCCGGCCGGACTGCGGGGCTCGGTGACCGCGGCGGCGGACCTCTTCGAAGTGGAGTCGGTCGAGCGGCTCGCGGGACGTTTCGCACGGGTGCTGGCGACTCTGGCGGCCGACCCGCAAACCCGGCTGAGTGCGGTGGAGGTGTTGGAGGAGGGTGAGCGTCACCGGTTGTTGTCCGAGTGGAATGACACGGTGGTGGAGTGGTCGGGTGGGGTGGTTCCCGAGT
>NZ_JOEQ01000089.1 GCF_000721075.1 Streptosporangium amethystogenes | reverse complement strand
CCGGGTTTCGTCGCTCGTCGGCGCCCGCCGCGGTGGACGAGACCCGCATTCGGAACTGGCGCCCGATATGGAACTGCCTTGTTTTCGAGATGTCTACCGGGTGCCGGCGTCGGCCTGGCCCACCCCGTTGGCTTGATTACTGAGTCTAAATTTTCAGGGTTAGGCCAGTTCGAAGGGCAGACCGGTCTCGTTGAAGAAGCCGGTGATGAGGTCGGGCCGGTATTGCATGCGTTTCAACCGGGTCTTGATGATCGCGTTGAGGGCGTCCAGGCCGGTGACCGCTAGGTTGCCCAGCCCGTTGCGGAGGTTGGCCCAGATGCCCTCGGCCGGGTTGAGCTCAGGAGCGTAAGCAGGCAGTCGGTAGACCGTCAGCCAATCACGGGCGGCGATGTATGACTGCATCGCGGCGCTGATGTGGGTGTTCAAGTTGTCCCACACCAGCACGATCGGCGCGCCGAGCTGCTGGTGGGCGGCGTCCAGCAGGTAGGCGTAGTCACGTTCGGCGAAGCTGCGGCTCACCCTTGTGGCCTCGATGCAGCCGGATCCGGTAGATCAACCGGCTGCGCCGATGAGGTTTGCAGCAGACCGGGCCGACGATCGATACCCTGCCCGAGCCCTTGCCCGACACGGTCACCACCGGCGGGTGTCCCCGCCGCGACCACGTGCGTGCCCGGGGCGGTCTCAGGATCTGGCCGGCTTCATCTTGGAAGCAGATCCACGCGCCCTGAGCCGCCGCCGTCCTTTTATCCGCTGCCACTGCTCGGTCTTCCACCAGGTGATCACCACCTCGTCACGCTCGGCGGCCCGGTGCACGCTCATCTGCGGCGACCAGCCCATCCGGTGCAGCAACAGCGACACCCCGCGCAGGCTGTAGCGGATGTGAAACAGCCTGGCGATCAGCTCGGCGATCCGAGCCAGTGTCCAGCGCTGATCTTCGATCCAGCCGTGGGCGGCCGGTCCGGCCTTCAGTTCGGCCTCCAGCCGCTCGCGCTGTTCCTCGTTCAGCCGACACGGCCACCCGGCCGGTCCTTTGGAGGCCAGAGCCGCGGTTCCCCAGGCCTGCCAGCTGCGATACCAACGGCTGGCCGACATCGGCGAGACCCGCAGCAACCGCGCCACCTCGGCCTGCGACGTCCCCTGCGCGAACATCTCCGCCGCCTGCAGCCGCACCGCCTCACGTCGCGCTCGATCTTTGGCGGTCAATCCACCGCCTTCCGGATATCTCATAACTCCGGCATACCGAACGTACGGTCATCTAGCGGTCATAAATCACCATCGATGATCTAACTCCCGAGCTTCAATCTCAGTAGCCCTTTCCGGCGTACTTGGTCTGCCCCCCTCACGGGAATGCCCGAGCGGCAAGTGACGCTGTGCTCGCCAGGGTGGCCGGTCACAGTTCGCCAACGCCGCGGACCATGCCGCCGCACGGGCTAAAGAAGTAGCGAGCCTGGAGGGTATGAGGTTCTGGCGGTGGGTTGCCCGGTCCGTTCTGGCCCTGCTGGGCGTGATCCTGGTGGCGGGGCTGGCCTGGGTGCTGGGCCCGGGGGCGGCGTGGGTACTGGAGCACTTCGACGGGGTACGCGGCCTGGCCGGTAAGGATCTGGCGGCGGCACTGGACGCGGTCCGCGGACGGGCGCTGGCGATCGCCACCGGGCTGATCGCGCTGGTGGCGGTGTACTACACCGCGCACAACGCCGACACCGCGCGGCGCACCTTCAAGCTGAGCGAACAGGGCCATGTGACCGACCGCTACACCAAGGCGATCGAGCAGCTCGGCTCCGACAAGCTCGACATCCGCTTGGGCGGCATCTATATGCGCTGGAGCGCATCGCCCGCGACTCGGCCCGCGACCATCCCACGGTCATGGAGGTGCTGGCCACCTTCGCCGGGAGCACTCCCGAGACGTCGCAACCGGCGAAGCGGAATTCGCGCTGCCGCGGCTTGCGTCGCTGCGGACGGATCTTCAGGCCGCTCTCACCGTGATCGGCCGGCGCACCGTCACCCAAGACCCGCCCGGCATGAGAATCGGCCTCTTCAACGCGAACCTCGCTCGCGCGGACCTCTCCGGCGCGGGCTTCACCCGCGCGCGCCTCACCCGCGCAGACCTCGCCGACGCGTACCTCAACGACGCAGACCTCACCCGCACGAACCGCACCGGCGCGGTTTTCACCGGCGTCGTCGGCCTGCCTGCGCGTCTGTGGCCCGAGTCGGGGTGACCGACGCGTCCCGGGGGCGGGGTGGCCCCAAGGTCGGCGGGAGGTGAGGGTGCCCGCTTTGCCCGGCTCGGAACAACTCCCGGGAATAGGTACTCCATAGAAACGGCGAAACCTTGGGTACATGACGGGCTCAAGGAAGGTTCGCAGCATCGCTCCCGGGTTCGCCGTCCTCGGCCGGTTGGGAGTCGGCTTGCGTCACGGGTTGCGATGGCAGACGTAGTCCTGGCGCCTGGTTGGGAAGCCCGCTAGGGGGACAGGACCAATCGACAGCTTCGGTGAAGTCGACGTCGCCGCCGGAGAAGATGGCGCCGGTGAACCACACGTCGCCATCGGAGAACTTCGCGCCGCCGAACCAGACCAGGCCGCCGGAGAACTCCGCGCCCTCGAACCACACGTCGCCACCGGAGAACTCTGCGCGGTCGAACCGGACGTTGCCGCCGGAGAAGATGGCATCGGTGAAGTCGGCGCCGTTGTCGAAGACGACTCCAGTGAAGTCCAGATCGGTTCCGCTCCAGGAGATGGGGGCGCTCTCGCGCAGGTGGGTGGCGATGAGGCGGAGGATGGTGGCACGGACCTCGCTCATGGCCCGCCAGGTGCCGTGCCCGGCGGGGTCGTGCTCGGCGCCGGGTTCGGGTTCGGGGGGCATGCGCAGGTATGCGCACAGGACGTCGATGCACATCTGGCGGCCGCCGGGCCAGTCGTCGGCGAGGGCGGCCAGGGCGTGGACGCCGGCCAGGCGGACCGCGGGGGCGTCGGAGCCGAGTTTGTCGGTGGCCTTGTCGAAGCGTTCGGCATACAGCTTGGTGTGCTCGCGGGCCTCCCCGACCTCGGCGAGGCGCTGTTTACGGTAGGCGACGACCAAGGCGACGATGCCGCCGACGCCGGCGACCACGGCAAGGGAGATCTTGACGATCTCCAGCAGGTTGGTGACGTCGAGCTTGCCGTGGGGGAGGTCGGGTGAGCCGAGCCCGATCAGGGCGAGCACGAACAGCCCGGCGGTCGCGGCGGCGGCCAGGACGAGAGTGAGCCCCAGGGCGAGGCTGATCGGGACCAGGGGCACAGGCCGGTGTGGCCGGGAGGCGGAACGACGGCGCCGGGGGAGCAGGCGCGGAAGTCGGCGGGGGAGGCGCGGCATATGTGCCACGATGCCGGGCGCAAGCCGTGGCCGGGAAGATGATCGGGAGGCCGTTGGCGGATCGTGTTCCCGAGCTCCGGAACGCCGTTCACAAGGGCACAAAGATAACTCACGGGAATGCGGTTTCCCGCAAGTTATCCCCCGGTACGGCCGGGTTTTCCGGGGCGCACATCGGGGTCTGGGCGGTAATGCCGGGCCCGCCCGGCGCGCGACGCGCTGCGGAGCCGTTCGCCGCCGGCGAGCCGCTCGGCCCGGGCGGGCGGAAGGCGATGCAGGCACCTTCAAGTCGATCTCAAGCGTGATCTTCTACACCTACGGGGGTGACCACGACCCCTCCGCGGCAGCGCCGCTCACTATCTCGCCGCACCCTGCTCCTGGGCGGGCTCGGCGCCCTGGCCGCCGTCGGCGTGCCGACCACGATCGCCCTCACCCGCACCCCCGCCCCCACACCGAGCACCCCCGACCTCACGCCGAACGCCACCCTCACCGGCCACACCGACAGTGTCTTCTCGGTGGCCTTCAGCCCGGACGGCAAAACCCTCGCCACCAGCAGCTACGACGACACGGTGCGGTTGTGGGACGTGGCCGGCCGCAAAACCATCGCCACCCTCACCGGCCACACCGACGATGTCGAGTCGGTGGCGTTCAGCCCGGACGGCACAACCCTCGCCACCGGCAGCCACGACAACAACGTGAAGCTGTGGGACGTGGCCGGCCCGCTGATCCAGTAGCTCATCACCGCTTCAGCCCTACCGCCACAATCCGGTCCGATCCTCCCCGGAGGCCGGCGCGGGTCAAGGGGGGCGGCCGGAGTAGGGGGCCGCCGGAGTACGCCAGAAACACACCGCGCCACTACATCCCCGCAGGCCATCGCTACCATGTCCGGCCGAGCTGGCCTGAGCATGTACCGGATAACGTGCCCGAGTCGCGCGGCGGCCATCTTCACACCACTGCTGGTCAACAGCACCATGACGTCGGCGACGTACGTGATAACGGTCCCTTATCCGGTACATCGCCCCGCCCCGCGGTGTCCTTCTGCCGTATTCGTGTGTCCTGAACGTGAAGGAGAGTTCGATATAGGCGAATTATCTGGAGCGATGCTGCTCGAACGATGAAGGTTTGGCCCTTCGGA
>NZ_JOEQ01000088.1 GCF_000721075.1 Streptosporangium amethystogenes | reverse complement strand
CCATCTGCTGGCCGACGGCGGCGAGGACGCCTACGTGCAGCCGATCGTCGTGGAATTCGACTCCCGCGCGCGCCTTGACGCCTTCACCGTGGCGTTGCAACAGGTGGTGGACCGGCACGACATCTTCCGCACGTCGATCGTGTGGGAGGGGCTGTCCGAGCCGGTGCAGGTGGTGTGGCGTCGCGCGCCGCTCCCGGTGGTGGAGGTGGCCCTGGACCCGCAGGACGCGGATCCGGTCGAGCATCTCCTGGTGGTCGGCGGCTCGTCGATGAATCTGGACCGGGCGCCGCTGATCGACCTGCACGTGGCGGGCCTGCCGGACGGCCGATGGCTGGCGCTGGCGCGGGCACACCACATGGTCCAGGACCACATAGGGCTGGAGGTGCTGCTCGAGGAGGTGGGGGCGTTCCTCGCCGGGCGTGACGGGGAACTGCCGGAGCCGCTGCCGTTCCGGAACTTCGTGGCCCAGGCGCGGGGCGGTGTGGATCGCTCGGAGTACGAGAGCTACTTCGGCGGGCTGCTGGGGGATGTCGAGGAGCCGACGGCGCCGTTCGGGCTGGTGGACGTACGAGGCGACGGCGCAGACGTGGTGCGCGAGGTGGTGCCGTTCCCCGAGGAGTTGAGCACGCGGCTCCGGCAGGCCGCGCGCCGCGCGGGAACGAGCCTGGCGACGGTGATGCACGTGGCGTGGGCGCGGGTGCTCGCCGCCGTCTCAGGGCGTCAGGACGTGGTGTTCGGGACGGTGCTGTCCGGCCGGATGAACGCCGGAGCGGGCGCGGACCGCATCCCGGGACCGTTCATCAACACGCTTCCGGTACGCGTTCCGGTCGGCGAGCTGAGCGTACTGGCCGCCGTGTCGGCGACGCGTGGCCAGCTCGCGAAGCTGCTGGAACACGAGCACGCGCCGCTGGCCGTGGCGCAACAGGTGGCAGGAGTGGCCGGTGACGTGCCGTTGTTCACCTCGATCCTGAACTACCGGCACGAGATCGGTCAGAGCCTGGACCGGGTGATGGAGGGAACGCGGATCCTCCTCTCCCGGGAACGCACGAACTACCCCCTGTCGGTCTCGGCCGACGACAGGGGGGACGCGATGTCGGTGACGGTGGACGCGGTGGCCCCGATCGACCCGCAGGCGGTGGGCAGGCTGATGCGTACGGCCGCGGAGAGCCTGGTGGCCATGCTGGAGCGGGCACTGGACGGCGGCACCGACCCGCAGTTGAGCGCGGTGGAGGTTCTCGACGAGGGTGAGCGTCACCGGCTGCTGACCGAGTGGAACGACACGGCCGCCGAGGTGGAGAGCGGGACGCTGCCGGAGTTGTTCGAGGCGCAGGTGGCGCGGACGCCCGACGCGATCGCCGTGGTGTGCGACGGGGCCGGGCTGTCATACGCGGAGCTGGACGCGCGGGCGAACCGGCTCGCCCGGTTGCTGATCGCTCAGGGGGTCGGTCCGGAGTCGGTGGTCGCGGTGGCGATGGAGCGCGGCGTCGATCTGCTGGTGGCGCTGCTCGCCGTGCTGAAGGCCGGCGGCGCGTACCTGCCCGTCGACCCCCGGCACCCGACGGAGCGCATCGCGTTCACGCTGGCGGACGCGGAGGTGCGGTCCGTGCTGACCAAGCTGAGCCTGTGCGGCCGGTTGAGCGAGTTCCCGGTGGTGGCGCTGGATGATCCCGCGGTGATGGATGAGCTGGCGGGGCTGGACGCCGGCGCGCCGGCACGGGGTGAGCGCGCGAGTGCGCTGTTGCCGGAGCATCCGGCGTACGTCGCCTACATCTCCGGCTCGACCGGCCGGCCCGCGGGCGTGGCGGTGACGCACGGCAATGTGACGCGACTACTCGCTCAGACGCGAAGCAAGCTCGACTTCGGGCCGGACGATGTGTGGAGCTGGTGCCACTCGGTCGTGTCCGACATCTCGGCGTGGGAGCTGTGGGGCGCGCTGCTGCACGGCGGGAGGGTCGTGGTCGTGCCTCTGAGCGTGTCCCGGTCGCCGGAGGGTCTCCTGGCACTGCTGGCACGCGAGCGGGTCACGATACTGAGCCAGGCCCCGTCGGAGTTCTACCGGCTGATGGCGGCCGAGGAAAGCGGCCTGGAGGGGCTCACGGGACTGCGTGCGGCCGTCCTCAGCGGCGAGGCGCCGGATCTCAGGCGGCTAGCCGGCTGGTGGGCCGGCCGCGGGGACACCGGGCCCCGCCTGGTGAACATGCACGGGGTCACCGAGACGACCGTGCATGCGACCTTCCAGGAACTGGACGCGCGCAGCGCGGAGACGGGCAGCGTGATCGGGCGCGGGATCCCGGGCCTGAGCGTGTACGTCCTGGACGAGAGGCTGCGCCCGGTGCCGGTGGGCGGGGTCGGCGAGGTGTACGTCGCGGGCGGGCAGCTGGCGCGCGGTTATCTGGGCCGTTCGGGATTGACGGCGGAACGGTTCGTGGCGTGCCCGTTCGTGTCCGGCGAGCGTTTGTACCGGACCGGCGATCGCGCGCGCTGGACCGGGAACGGGCAGTTGCTCTTCGAGGGGCGTGCAGACGAGCGGGTGACGATCCGGGGATTCCGGATCGAGCCGGGTGAGGTCCAGGAGGTCGTGGCCGAGCACCCACGGGTGTCACAGGCGGTGGTGGTCGCGCGGGAGGACACCTCGTCCGAGATGCGGCTGGTGGCCTATGTGGTACCCGCCGGTGGCAAGGACGGGAACGATGGGCTGCCCGGACTCGTACGCGGGTTCGCCGGGCGGCGGTTGCCGGAGAGCATGGTGCCTTCGGCGGTGGTGATCCTCGACGCGCTGCCGTTGTCGGCGGACGGGAAGCTGGACCGCAGGGCTCTGCCGGCCCCGGACTACGCGTCCATGCCGCCGGTGGGCGGGCGCCGGCCGGCGACGTTGCGGGAGGAGATCCTGGCCGCCGCGTTCGCCGAGGTCCTGGAGCTGCCCGAGGTCGGGGTGGACGACGACTTCTTCCGGCGGCTTGGTGGTCACTCCCTGCTCGCGGTCCGGCTGATCAGCCGGATCCGGACGGTGCTGGGAGTGGAGGTACCGCTGCGGGTGCTGTTCGCGGCACCGACCGTGGCTCGTCTGGCACAGCAACTCGGAAATCAACGGTCAGCTAGGCCGGCGTTGCGGCCGATGCGCAACCAGGAGGAGTCCTGATGATCCCGTTGTCATTCGCGCAGCGCCGCCTATGGTTCATCGACCAGCTCGAAGGCCCCGGCGCCGTCTACAACATTCCGGTCGCCCTGCGGTTGTCGGGCCGGCTGGACCAGCGGGCGCTGAACGCCGCGTTGCGGGACGTGATCGGCCGGCACGAGGTGCTGCGCACGGTGTACCCGACAGCGGATGGCGAGCCGTACCAGCGCGTCCTGAAGCCGGACGAGCTGGACTGGGAGCTGTCGACGGTCCAAGTGGCGCCGGCGGAACTGGACGACGCGGTCGCAGAGGCGAAGGCCCACGTGTTCGACCTGTCGTCGGAGGCGCCGATCCGGGCGTGGCTGTTCGAGACCGCGGTGGAAGAGCACGTGCTCGTCGTGGTGGTCCACCACATCGCGGGTGACGGCTGGTCGGTGGGGCCGCTGGCCGCGGATGTCTCGACCGCGTACGCGGCGCGGTGTGAGGGACGGGCCCCGGAGTGGGAGCCGCTGCCGGTACAGTACGCCGACTACACCCTGTGGCAGCGTGACCTCCTCGGAGATGAGCAGGACCCTGACAGTTTGATCGCACGTCAGATGGCTTATTGGCGTGAGGCGCTGGCCGGCGTGCCGGAGGACATCGCGCTGCCCTTCGACCGTCCGCGGCCGGCGAGGGCCGGTCACCGCGGGCACCGGGTACCGGTGGAGATCCCGGCGGAGGTGTACGCACGTCTGGTACAGGTGGCACAGGCCGAAGACGTCACCATGTTCATGGTGCTGCAGGCCGCGCTGGCAGTCCTGTTCTCCCGGCTCGGCGCGGGCACCGACATCCCGATCGGCACGGCGAACGCGGGCCGCACCGATGAGGCGCTGGACGACCTGATCGGGTTCTTCGTCAACACACTGGTGGTACGCACGGATCTGTCAGGTAACCCGACGTTCGGTGAGCTGCTGGCTCGCGTGCGGGAGGCGAGCCTGTCCGCGCTCGAGCATCAGGACGTGCCGTTCGAGCGGCTGGTGGAGGAACTGGCTCCGGTGCGGTCGATGGCCCGTCATCCGCTGTTCCAGGTGATGCTGACGCTGCAGAACAACACCGGAGCGACCCTTCGGCTACCTGGGCTCCGGACGCAGGTGGTGCCGACGGCGATGTCCGCGGCGAAGTTCGACCTGGAGGTGGGCGTCGAGGAGGTGTTCGACGCGCGAGGGCCCGCGGGGATGCGCGGCTCTCTGATCGCGGCCGAGGACCTCTTCGACGAGGGCACCGCCCAGCGGATCACCGCTTGGCTGGTACGGGTGCTGGCGGCTCTGGCGGCCGACCCGCAAACCCGGCTGAGCGCGGTGGAGGTGTTGGAGGAGGGTGAGCGTCACCGGTTGTTGTCCGAGTGGAATGACACGGTGGTGGAGTGGTCGGGTGGGGTGGTTCCCGAGTTGTTC
>NZ_JOEQ01000087.1 GCF_000721075.1 Streptosporangium amethystogenes | reverse complement strand
CTCCCGAAGGCCCGCCCGGCGCGGCCGCGCTCCGGAGCTGTTCGCCTCCGGCGAGCTTCTCGGCCCGGGCGGGCGGAAGGTGACGCAGAGGCACTCAAGACAATCTCAAGCCTGATCTTCTACACCTACAGGGGTGACTACGACCCCGCCGCGGCAGCGCCGCTCGCTATCTCGCCGCACGCTGCTCCTGGGCGGACTCGGCACCCTGGCCGCCATCGGCGTACCGACCATGGTCGCCTGCACCCCCGACGCCACACCAAACGCCACCAAACCCACACCGAGCGCCGCCAACCTCGCACCGAGCGCCACCCTCACCGGCCACACCGGCTATGTCACCTCGGTGGCGTTCAGCCCGGACGGGGAAACCCTCGCCACCGGCAGCTACGACGACACGGTTCGGTTGTGGGACGTGGCCGGCCGCGAAATCGTCGCCACCCTCACCGGCCACACCGACGGGATCTCCTCGGTGGCGTTCAGCCCGGACGGGGAAACCCTCGCCACCGGCAGCAACGACAACACGGTGCGGTTGTGGGACGTGGCCCGCCGCAAAACCATTGCCACCCTCACCGGCCACACCAGCGCTGTCTCCTCGGTGGCCTTCAGCCCGGACGGCACAACCCTCGCCACCAGCAGCGCCGACAAGAGCGTGAGGTTGTGGGACGTGGCCGGCCGCAACACCGTTGCCACCCTCACCGGCCACACCCTCGGGATCTTCTCGGTGGCGTTCAGCCCGGACGGCACAACCCTCGCCACCAGCAGCGCCGACAAGAGCGTGAGGTTGTGGGACGTGGCCGGCCGCAACATTGTTGCCACCCTCACCGGCCACACCGGCAGGGTCTTCTCGGTGGCGTTCAGCCCGGACGGCAAACTCCTCGCCACCGGCAGCTTCGACCAGAGCGTGAAGTTGTGGGACGTGGCCGGCCGCGAAACCATCGCCACCCTCACCGTCCACACCGACGGGGTCTCCCCGGTGGCGTTCAGCCCGGACGGCGAAACCCTCGCCACCGGCGGCGACCACAACGTGAAGTTGTGGGACGTGGCCCGCCGCCAAACCATTACCACCCTCACCGGCCACACCGGCTCTGTCATCTCGGTGGCCTTCAGCCCGGACGGCACAACCCTCGCCACCAGCAGCCTCGACCACAGCGTGAGGTTGTGGCCGACCCGCTGACCCAGTAGATCGTCACCACTGCAGCCCTACCGCCAACATCCGGTCCGATCCCCCCGGAGGCCAGGGCTCCTCGTCCTCTTGGCCCTCCTCGCCGATACCCGCTCCGGCGCCCGGCGTGCGGCCCGGTCGATGCCCCGCACCCGGCGGAGCCGATCCGCCCCCGGATCGGTAAACCGGGTTTATCTACTAACTTGCTCCGCGAAAGCCGGTGGGTTCGAACGGCCCGGCCACCCGGCCTTCCCGCGGACCTTCCTCACCCTCCCGGCTCGTCCCCTGAGGGCCCTTCGGCCGGTGCGCGGCCGACTGTCCAGTCCAGAGCGGACGAGCGCAGCGAGGACGGGACGGACTTGACCGGCGGCAAGCAGCGGCCACGCTTCGGGCCAGGGGGCGAGACACATCACCACAGGTCAGCGGCAACTTCGTTGGAAATTTCTTCATTGCTACCGGGACCCTTCTTCGCTGCGTATCCTCGCGTAGTGAAGATCATCCGCAGTGTGGCCGGCGCTCTCGCGCTTGGTGCGGGATTCGGCGCGCTCACCTCCCTCGTCAAAGACGCATCCCTGGGCGGGGTGCGGGTCATGAAGATCGCCGAAGTAGCGGGGCTGCTGCTGGATGTCGGCTGGTCCTGGGCCGCACTGGCGGTAACGGCGGGATGGCTGGCAGGTACACGCATCCGGGGGGTAGCCGCCGGTGTTCTGGCATTGACCGCGGCTACGGCGGTGTATTACTGCACGGAGTCCCCCCTGAGAGGTCTGCCGTTGGCCTGGCAGGTGAGGTGGATGCTCCCCTGGCTGCTCGCGAGCCTGCTCTTCGGGCCACCTCTGGGCGCTGTTGGCGCGACCATCAAAGACCATGGAGTGATCGGCCTGCTTGCCAGATTGACCGTGCCGGTCGGCGCGATCGTCGAGATGACCTTTATGCCACCCGAAATCTTCCTGATCGGGCGTCCGACGGCGACCTCGGTTCGGGTGATCGTCTGTGCAGCCGCCGCGATGGGCGTTGCTGTCATCCTCATCCGTTTCCTCATCGTGAAGCAAACCCCCCGCCGAGATCCGAAGTCGGATCGCTCATCTTGCTGGCGTTGAAACCGGACCTCGACCGCGCCAGGTTCTCCCTCTCGGTCCCCAACTCGCCCCCCCGAAGGCCCTCGGCCGGTGCGCGGCCGAGGGTCCAGTCCGTCGACCGAGCGTCAGCGGGGGAGCGGACTTGACCGGCGGCAAGCGTCAGCCACACTGCGGGCCGAGGGCGGAGCCGACCACTTCTGAGAACCGGCATTCTCGGAGGTAACGGGAAGCCAACTTCCCAGAACCTAACAAAATCCCAGGTCACAGGCCCGCGATGGGCGAATGCCGTACATAATTCTCGTTATGTATAGCTAGTGGAACGCTGACCGGGAACAGGATCACCGGCCCCGCAGATTCACGACCGGCCCGAAAACGATGACACTCTCAGCCGGAGAGCTCCGCTCGGGCTTTGACCAGCGCGGCTTCCCGGATCTGCGTGTACTGACCGATCTGTGGCGCCCACTCTTTGAGCACCTCCTGCTGGTAGGCAGCGAAACGGGCGCGTTCCACCCGGGACTTACCGGTTTGCACACTGCATTCGGCGTCCGCCGTCGCGATGCGGATCTCCTCGGGATGCGCCTGCTGACGCGACACGTTCTTGTCCTCGTAGAGTTCGGCGGACGCTTCCCATGCGTCGCTCCACGCCTTGAACGCGAAACCTTTGGAGTGCATGCATTGGCGCCAGGACTCGGCGGCTGCGAGCACTTGGGGATCCTTGCCCCACCGGCCCTTCAGGGGGATGCCCAACCCGTTCATCACTCCGCTGACGTGGACGTACGTCTGGAGATCGCCGTACAGTTCCATGTGCGCGTCGCCGATACAGCCTTCGGCGGGGATGGCCACCCTCGTTATGCCGGGAATCGTCGCCTCGGCGCGGCCGCCGTCACCGAGCATGGCCTTGTCCCAGGCTTTCCGACGACTGGGGGACAGGGAGTTCACGTAGGTGGCGTTCGGGTCTTTCGGTTCGGCCCGCCCATCGGCCTGCCCATCGGTCCGGCGGTAAAGTCCATACCCCTCGCGCCGGCTCTTGGTGATGTCGTCGTTGGTGAGGTCCAGCCGGAACTGGTCGCCCCAGACTGCTCCTCCGGTTCCTGTGGCCTCCTCAGCTGTACTGGGCTTCGAAGTGCGATAGGCGAAGCCGTGCAGCGCCATGCAGCGTGCGATCTTCGCCTGCATCGCTTTACTAAGGGTTACCTGGTCGGCGTGGCTGCCATAGGCGGCCATGAACGTCGCTTGCGGGTCTGTCGCCTGAGTGGCCGAAGAAGCCGATGATGAATGCGCGGCCTCTGGCGGTGCGCCCTCCTGGGAGCAGGCTGTCAGCGACAGGCCGCCTGCCACGCCGACGGCAGCGGCACATACCCGAAGCCGATTGCGGCCCGATGCGAACATGGTGAGTCTCTTTACTGGTCGTTTTCGTTTGATTTCTCGCCCCGTACCGGCCCGCGAGAGGATCTTAATGTAAAAGTTTTCGGTGTGGGGCGGGCACCGCCCGCCCCACACCGAAAACTAGATTTTGGTTTCGCTATTCGGTGGTGTTAGAGGCTACTAGAGCCAGTACGACGAATTACCCTGGCCGCCGGGGTTCAGGTAACCCCACGCATAATACTGCGGCTGGGTGTAGAGATGCCCCACTCGTCCAGTAAGGTCATAGACCGCGACAGAAGCACCGCTGGTACCGTTGTTGTAAGCTGACCAGTCGTTATTGGCGAACGTCGAGGAGAAGCTGGGGACGTTGCCCGAGGGCGCGGCTCGGTATCCCGTCCCATTGATGTTGGTCCAGACACACCAGCTGCCGATAGGGCACGAAAGCGCCCAGTCAGGCGCGAGGGCGGCCAGCGAGTTTTCTGCGAGTTGCCCCGACTCTCGGAGGGCCTTGTTGGTGGCGGTGGCATCCGTCGGGTTGTCCTGGACCGCAGGGTCGTCGCTGATCGGAGCGGGCGTCCATGCAGGTACAGGGTCTGCATAGGCGGCGGCGGGCGTGCCGCCCAGGACCGCTCCAGCGAGAAGGCCCGCTGAGACGAGCTTCAGCAAACGCATGTTGCTATCCTTTCGGTAGGCGGAGCTGACGTTCCGCCTGGGTAAGGTGTTCGCGTCGCGCCTGGAATCTGCTTCCGGCTCTTTCCGGGCTGACGCGCGCACTTCACAATGAAGTGCTTTCGTTCGCCGATGCGTCTGTGTTGCGACGCCCGGGGCGAGACGATCATCAAGCTACGCAATTTTTTAGCGAAGCAAGCTTTTCTTTCCGGAGCATAGTTTTTCGAGGCCAAGAAAAGTCAACCTCTTCTGACAGAGAGTCACAAATCCAGTTCATACGGTTTTCCGTTACCCTCTGCGAGAGGTATAGCACTGAGGATCGGAAGGCAGAGCCCCCGGAATGCAATCGCCCCTACCGGGAAACTGGATAATCGACATCTAACGGCAGTTGTCTCCCAGGAATAAGAAATAACCCTTGAGTTCGTTGGGCTCGTTGTGGCCTGCATAGCCCCAGGACCTGGGCTTATCAGCTGGCGCTCCGGCTTCTTCGAGAGTTGATGA
>NZ_JOEQ01000086.1 GCF_000721075.1 Streptosporangium amethystogenes | reverse complement strand
TCTTCAACGCCCTGGTGATCATCGCGCTGATCCCGCTCGCCCTGCGGGGGGTGCGTTACCGCCCTTCCAGCGCGTCGAAGCTGCTCAGCCGCAACCTCTACGTCTACGGACTGGGCGGCATCATCGCCCCGTTCATCGGCATCAAGATCATCGACCTGTTTGTCCAGTTCCTTCCGGGGATGTCATAAATGGAACGCCTACCAAGCTGGATCCGCCAGCACCTCGCAGCCATCAGGGCGGTCGCCGTCCTCACGGTGCTCCTCGGTGTGATCTACCCGCTGGTCACCACCGGCGTGGCCCAGGCCCTGTTCAACGGCGGCGCCAACGGCTCGATCGTCCAGAAGGACGGCAAGGACGTGGGCAGCGCCCTCATCGGCCAGAGCTTCACCGACAAGGACGGTAACCCCGTCACGACCTACTTCCAGAGCCGTCCGTCGGCCGCGGGCGACGGCTACGACATGCAGTCGACGGCCGCCAGCAACCTGGGGCCCGAGGATGTCCTGGACGTCCTTCCCGTCCCCGGCGCGAAGGACGACGAGGGCACCCCGGACGAGGGCAGGCAAAGCCTGCTCACCCAGGTCTGCGCCCGCTCCAAGGCGGTCGGTGAGCTGGAGGGCGTCAGCGGCGCCAGGCCGTACTGCACGGGTGACGGTGTGGGCGCGGTGCTGAAGGTCTTCTCCGACCACGCGGTCAGCGTCAACCAGGCCTGCCCCGCCACCCCCTTCATCGCCGAGTACAAGGGTCTGAAGGTGGAGTGCGGCCGGCCGGGCGAGGACTACTCTGCTGGAAAGACCGTGCCGATCCGTGGCGGCGTGACGAAGGCCGAGGTGCCCGCCGATGCCGTCACGGCCAGTGCCTCGGGCCTCGACCCGCACATCTCGGCGGCCTATGCCGACCTGCAGGCCCCGCGAGTGGCCAAGGAGCGCAGAACGGACCTCGCCAGGGTCAAGGCGCTCATCCAGGAGCACACCACCGGGCGCGCCCTCGGTTTCATGGGCGAGCCCGCGGTCAACGTGCTCGAACTCAACCTGGCCCTCGACAAGGAGTAGTGATCGCGGTGCCACGCGGGCGGCTACGGATCTACCTCGGGGCGGCCCCCGGAGTAGGTAAGACCTTCGCGATGCTCAACGAGGGACGCAGGGCACTGGAGCGTGGCAGGGACGTGGTCGTGGGTCTCGTCGAGACCCACGACCGTTCCCACACCGCCGAGCTGCTCGACGGCCTGGAGGTCCTCCCTCGCAGGACGCTGGCCTACCGGGGGAGCCACTTCACCGAGCTGGACGTCGATGCCGTCATCGAGCGGGCGCCGAAGGTGGCGCTGATCGACGAGCTGGCGCACACCAACGTCCCAGGCTCGCGCAACACCAAGCGCTGGCAGGAGATCGAGGAGATCCTCGACGCCGGTATCGACGTCGTCTCCACCGTCAACATCCAGCACCTGGAGTCGGTCAACGACGTCGTCCAGCAGATCACCGGCGTTCCGCAACGGGAGACCATACCGGATGAGGTGGTACGGCGGGCCGACCAGGTCGAGCTGGTCGACATGTCGCCCGAGGCGCTGCGCAGGCGGATGGCACACGGCAACATCTACGCACCGGAGAAGGTGGACGCCGCGCTGTCCAACTACTTCAGGATCGGCAACCTGACCGCACTGCGCGAACTCGCCCTGCTCTGGGTCGCGGGAAAAGTCGACGACCAGCTCGACCGCTACCGGGCCGAGCACGGCATCGCCAAAACCTGGGAGGCACGCGAGCGGGTGGTGGTCGCGCTCACCGGCGGCCCGGAAGGCGAAACCCTGGTACGGCGCGCAGCCCGCATCGCGGCGCGCAGCATGGGCGCCGACCTGCTGGCCGTCCACGTCACCAGGGCAGACGGCCTGACCGGCGGCGATCCGGCAGCCCTGACCCGCCAGCGCACCCTCGTGGAGGACATGGGCGGCACCTACCACCAGGTGGTCGGCGACGACATCCCGCGCGCGCTGCTCGACTTCGCCGGCGGGGTGAACGCCACCCAGCTCGTGCTCGGCGCGTCCAGGCGGGGCAGGTTCGCCCAGATCCTGTCCCGTGGCGTCGGGGTGGAGACGACCGCGTTGTCGGGTTCGATCGACGTCCACATGATCACCCATGCGCAGGTCAAGAAGGGGCGCCGCCATGCGAGCTCGCGAGCCGCGCTGACCCGCAAGCGCAGGATCATCGGCTGGGTGATGGCGGTGCTCGGCATGCCCGCGCTGACCGCGGCTCTGTTCCCGTTCAGGGACGATCTGGCGCTGCCGAGCGAGATCCTGATCTTCCTGCTGATGGTCGTCTGCGTCTCCCTGGTGGGTGGCATGTGGCCTGCGGTGACGGCGGCCATCGGCGGGTTCCTGCTGCTGAACTACTACTTCACGCCGCCGGTCGACCGGTTCACGATCCACGACCCGGAGAACCTGTTCGCGCTCGTCGTCTACGTGCTGGTCGCGATCATGGTGAGCCTGGTGGTCGACGTGGCGGCCCGCCGTACCAGAGAGGCGGCCAGGGCCAGTGCGGACGCGGAGGTCCTGTCGACGCTCGCCGGCCACGTCCTGCGTGGCGAGGCCGCCCTGCCGTCGCTGCTCGCCCGGATCAAGGAGACGTTCGGGCTCGCGTCCGCCACGCTCCTGGAGCGGACGGGACCGCCGACCCCGGACGATCAGTCGGAGCCGGAGGCGTGGCGGATCGTGGCCACTTCCGGGGGCGAGCCGTGCACCAGTCCTGGAACCGCCGACACCGATGTGGTGATCGACGAGAACCTGGTGCTCGCGGTGCGCGGGGGGCTGCTCGACGCCTCCGACCGCAGGGTGCTTGAGGCGCTCGCCGCGGAGACCGCCGTCGCGCTGCGTCAGCGGCGGCTGGAGGAGGAGGCCGAGCGGGCCAGGCCGCTGGCCGAGGCGGACAAGATGCGCACCGCGCTGCTCGCCGCCGTCAGCCACGACCTGCGCACCCCGCTGGCTTCGGCCAGAGCCGCCGTGGAGAGCCTGCGCAACACAGAGATCGACTGGTCCGCGGAGGACCGGGAGGAGTTGCTCGCCACGGCGGACGAGTCGCTGGTCAAGTTGAATCGCCTGGTGGACAACCTGCTCGACATGAGCAGGCTGCAGGCGGGCGTGCTCGGGCTCACCCTCCAGCCGGTCGCCCTGGAGGAGGTCGTGCCCAGGGCGATGGACGATCTGGGCCCGCTCCGGGATCGCGTCGAGGGGGGCATCTCCGTCGAACTGCCCGAGGTGGTCGCCGACCCCGCACTGCTGGAGGGGGTGTTGGTGAACCTGATCTCCAATGCCGTCCGCTACAGCCCACCGGGCGAGCGGGTGCTGGTCACCGGCAGCTGGCACGGCGATCACGTGGAGATCCGGGTGATCGACCGTGGTCCGGGGATTCCGCCAGAAGCACGTGACCAGGTCTTCAAGCCGTTCCAGCGGCTCGGTGACCGTGACAACCATTCGGGGGTCGGCCTCGGCCTCGCGCTCTCCAGGGGGCTCACCGAGGCGATGGGCGGCTCTCTGGTACCGGAGGAGACACCAGGGGGAGGTCTCACCATGATCGTGACACTGCCCATCTCATCCAGAGCCGTGATCGCATGACACGCGTTCTCGTCGTCGACGACGAACCGCAGATCCTGCGGGCGCTCCGCATCAACCTGATCGCCCGCCACTACGAGGTGGCGGTGGCCACCGACGGCGGCGCGGCCCTGCGCCAGGCGGCCGACTGGCACCCTGACCTGGTGGTGCTCGACCTCGGGCTGCCCGACCTCGACGGCGTCGACGTCATTCACGGGCTGCGCGGCTGGACCTCGATGCCGATCATCGTGCTGTCCGGCAGAGCGAGCAACCAGGACAAGGTCGACGCCCTCGACGCCGGTGCCGACGACTACGTCACCAAGCCGTTCGGCATCGACGAGTTGCTGGCCAGGATCCGCGCGGTGTCGCGTCGCACGTCCGCGCAGGAGGCGGAGCTGGCCAGCATCACGATCGGCGACCACGTGGTGGACCTGACCAGCAAGACGGTCTCCGGCGGGGCGCGGCTGACGCCGACCGAATGGCACATCCTGGAGATCCTGCTGCACAACCCGGGCAAGCTCGTCAGCCAGCGGCAGCTGCTGACCGAGGTATGGGGGGTCAAGTACGTCAAGGAGACCCACTATCTACGGCAGTACATGGCCCAGCTGCGGCGCAAACTCGAACGCGACGCCGGGCATCCGGTCCACCTGATCACCGAGCCCGGCATGGGGTACCGCTTCAAGGCCTGATTCCTCTCCGCCGGACTTCGGGGCGCTCACCGGCCTGGAACCGCTCACGGCGGCACCCTGACCGGCGACGACGAAACGCGGGCAGTCGAGTGACTGTCCGCGCTTCTCGCATTCGATCAGAGGCCGACGTCCCCGCGCCTCAGGCCGGCGAGCTCCAGTGAGCCCCGCGCCGGTATCCGGGCCACGGCACCGCCCGCCGCGCCCGTCGCGATCGACAGGCCGATTCCGGTTCGGTTGGTTCTGTGCGGCGCGCCTCGACCGGGGGCATGCCGCTGACGGTTCGCGATCCCCGCACCATCCCACCTGTGACACGGACGAAGTTCGGGCATGCGAGGGCGAGCAGTTCTCCGGCAGACGTCCAGCATGTTCACGAGCCGGTGCGCGGAGGTCACAGGTTCATGAAACTCACGGCGGAGCCGTTCTCATCGACCCTTGACATGCAACATACTCGCATATAAAGACACATAAAACAACATTGAAACGGCGGTGAACCAACAGGATGTACGCCGAGGAACGGCAGCAGGAGATCCTGTGTGAGGCCCGGGCCGCCGGGCGGGTCGACGTGGTGACCCTGGCGGAACGGTTCGGCGTCACGACTGAGACGATCCGCCGGGATCTGACCGCATTGGAGCGTTCGGGGGTGCTGCGGCGCGTGCACGGCGGGGCGATCCCGGTCGAGCGCCTCGG
>NZ_JOEQ01000085.1 GCF_000721075.1 Streptosporangium amethystogenes | reverse complement strand
TCCGATGAGAACTGCCTGCGACGCCTCGTCACGTACCTACCTCTTCCAGACTTCTGTCAGCTTATGCAGCCGACTGTCCGGAATCTGCTGGGCACCTCATGGAGACAGTCAGCGGGACGTTCTCCACCTCTTCGCGGCGGCGGGTGACCTCGCTGTCCGGGTCGCCGATCAGGAGCCGGATCTTGCACCCCTGCTCGGCCTTGCGTTTGAGGACCTTGGCGAGGTTGGGGTGTTCCAGCCACAGGAAGTAGTTGGTGTACCCGGCGAAGACGATCTCGTTGCGGGCCGAGGTGATCAGGTTGCGCCAGATCGACTTGGGGCACGCAGACCGATAGGGGTAAACGGTCAGAACTTCTCGATCCGGGCCGGTCTTCACGGTGTTACGGATAGCCTCTGGCCACAACACGGACGTATCAACTCCTAATGCCTCGGCGGCGGCCAACTGGTGCCGGAGGTGCGGGACTCGTGCCTCATCCTGTAACCAGCGTTCCACCGTCTTAACATCCACCTCGCAGCGGTCCGCCAGGTTCTGGTTGCTCAGCTTCGCATCGAGCATGGCGCGGCGTAAGGGGACGTTGGCCACGGTGCACCTCGGGGAGTGAGGACGTCAAGGACGTTTTCGACTCTAACTTTGAAACGTCCTGGACGTCTCTGGAACACGGTGGGTTCGTCACTCAAATGGAATAACGCTTACTCCATGTCAACACCCGTGATTCTGGAAGACCTCCAGGCAGCATTTCCCGGATGGTGCATTTGGCGTAGTTCTGCGGGTCGTTTGTGGGCAACCCGGAATGGCCGGCACCTCACCGACGAAGAGATAAATCGGGGCCTCTACCGGACAATCGACGCCGACGACGTCACCGAACTCGCCCAGCAGCTCCGCGACCAGGAGGGACTGGAGGCATGAGCGCCCTTGGCTGGAAAGGGCCGGCTCAACGATGCCCGGCGGCCCTGGCTGCTGAGCGTCTGCGCATCGGCCTCGAACACTGCGGCGTCTCAGCCGACGTCCACGAGGGCCACGGCGTCGCCCTGGTCTGGACGAACGGACATGCCTACCGCTGGTGGACGGGGAAGATCTCGGCGAAAACGGGCCGCCGCGTGTACCGGGTCTACGGCGTGGACAACCCGGTCACCGTCGCCACTACTGACGATCAAAGGTGGACGTTACCCGAATCTCCTCTATCTCTGCAGTTCAGCAGCATGATCGCGCGCCACGTCGAGCTTTCGGATTCACTACGTCGCCCAACGGTACGAAGAGCTCCCCAAAGCGTCCTACCGGTGCGGAGGAGTCGCGGAGCGCACGTCGTGACGCTGCTCGACGAGTGCCTGAGCCCACACGTGGCAATGCCCCAGCGAGATCACCTCCGCCTGGATTGGCGAGAGCCGTACCCGGCGCTTGAACGGACACCTTCGGTGGCCCGGACCTGTTGGTGCCGTGCCACGGTCTACGAACTATGCGAGGGCGCCGGGCGGGCGTTCGTCCGGCGAACCATTCAACTCGACAGCGGCCACCAGGTCCAAGAGACCCTTCCCCGGCCAATCGATGAAGCTCGGGTGATCTGGATGGCACTGCTGTCCGGACCAGCCCGGTAAGACAGGCGTGGCGGCCTGGGATCTGGAGGGACCCATGTCGCCACGTCTCCCAGAGGGAGCAGATCAACCGATAACAAACCAGGGCGCCACGTCCAGAGCCGAATGCTACACGGCAGCATGACTGTCTGATTGCAAACGGGAGCCGGTCACGAAATAGAGGACTCCTTTCCCTGTTTAAGTGGTAGATACGGGTCGGTGGCATGTGCTCGCATAAAGCAGCGTTGCTGTATCCCACTGCTGTACACAGCGTTCTCGCCGGCGACCAGCCTCATCATCCGGTGGCGAGTGGGCCTATACCGCAGGAGCGCCAGGCCCTAGGACCTGAATCCACGCGGCTGTCGAAAGAATACCGCTTAATTGCCTGGCGCTGGTCGATTCGCCATAAATCGCTACGGCGGCCCGAGGGATGACCTATCCTGATCTTGGTAAGGTTTTCTTTAGGACAGCCAGGAGAAATCATATGCTCGGCCGTTTCGTGTCCAGCCTGGTGAGCGCATTCGTGCTCACCACCACCGCCGCCTCGGCTGCCGTGGCCCCGCCCCAGCCGACCAGAGGCCCGTTACCTGGTGTAACGGAACGGACGGGAAATGGCCAGGTCGGAAAGGGCCGGGCCGCGGTCGTCGCCGATCTGAACGGCCGCCCTATCCAGCTCACGTCCTACGGCACCATCGACTTCCAGGCCCAAGGGAACGGGTTCGCGCTGTGGGCATGGCAGCCGGACCGGCGGCGGTTCATCAAGACCGACTACGAGGAGGTCGCGGTCTCCCCCGACGGACGCTGGACGGTCGCGCGACTGGAGTCGTCAAGAGAGCCGGGCCAGGACCGTCTGCGAATCCTTGACCGGACCACCGGCAAGAGCCGGGACGTCGCGATCCAGCTCACCGAATACACTCCCGCCGACACCGAGAACGGCGGCACCCAGTATCCCCAGATGCGCTGGCCCAGGTGGTCGCCGGACGGCCAGAAGCTGCTGTTCACCGTCAGCTTGGCCCGCCAGGGCGACCGCTCGGCAGGAGTAATGATCCTCGATCTGCCTGACTTCACGCCTCGCTTCCTCAAGATCCACAAGGCGCTGGTCACCGTCGGCGGTTTCGAGTGGAACCACGACGGCACCCGCTTCCTGGTCAGGCACGGCAGGCTCGGCGGTACGACCGTCCGCCTGTACGACCTCCAGGGCAAGGCCACCAGGGAATACCAGGTGCGAGGCAGGCCGGGCGGTGACGGGCGCGGCGTCTTCTCCCCCTCCGGCAAGCGGTTCGTCACCGCCTGCCTGCCGCTGGAGAAGGCCGCCTGTGTGTGGGACGCGGTGACCGGCAAGGCCGTGACGAGACTTCCCATCGTCGCGGGCCCGCAGCCCACCACCCTCGGCTGGTATGACGAGAAGCACCTGCTCATCTCCACCGCGGCCGGCATCGGGATCGTCGACCTGAAGGGCCAGGTGATCGAGACGCTGCTCAAACTCGGCAGGGCGTCCCAGATCTACCCGCACTTCAGCGCTCTGAAGTGATCGGTCGGGCCGCAGACATGGTCTCGCGTTTCGTCATCGGCGCGGGGCTACTGACCATGAGATCTCGGCGTGACGGTGTGCCCGGGGCCGTTTCCAGTGCGTTGTTCGCGCAGGTGTAGACCTGAGGGTATGAGATACGCGGACAGAAGCGGGGGCTTGTCCGCCGGGCTCGGTCGCAGCGTGAGGAGCTGCGGGTTTCGGGCGGTTCACCCAGTTGGTCGCCCAGAAGTCTCATCCTTACGCGTCCTGCCATCAGTGCTGATTTCGGTGCCCCCACAGCATCTCGGCGGCGAGCGGGGTTCCTACGCACCGGGTGACCTGTGTCTCTCGAGCAGGCCGCGTGAGGCTCGAACCACACCGAGCCCAGATCATGACTGGAGGTGAGACGCACGTCAGCATTCAGTGCCGCGGCCAGATGCCGCAGCAAGGCGATCGTCGGAGCGGTTCCGCCAGTAGACCAGCCACCTCGTCAACCCGTTTGGAGTCGCTGTCACTCAGGTTGTCGAGCCACTCACGGACCTCCGGCTCGATCTCAAAGCCATACGGCTCATGCACCTGAGACTCCTTCCGCACACTCGCCTCACTCAGAGTAGCGAATCATTGCCGACGGCAACGGCCGAAGAGTCACCTCGCCCTGCCCAAGGCGCCAAGGGGCATGACACAAGCGTGTGTTCACGTGTTGAGGCGACATCCGGCTGAGCAACACGGCGAGGCGGTCTCGTAACAAAAGAAAAGCCCCCGCCTGATTTCGCAGGTGAGGGGCTTGTGGTGGGCACTACTGGGTTCGAACCAGTGACATCTCGCTTGTAAGGCGATCCAAGCAGGGGTGTGACCAGGGCCGATATCGGCGTTGACCTGGGCATACGGTCCACGACCGTCCACCGTTGTCCGGCCCCGTCCGCGGTCGTTGTCACCCAGATAGTCACGCAGAAGACATCCCTGGGCCGAGGTTGTCCACCGACGTTCCTTCACCAATCGGACCTCCGAACACCTTTTGTCGGCGACGGCTGCAATCATGCCGCTCACATGATCAAAGGAGTGACGATGACAGAATGCCCCGAGGAATTCCGCTGGCTCTCCGACTGCGAAGAATTAGATGAGATCTACTGTGTGTCCTTCGTCCGGGGTCTCGCTCCGGAGGAGGTCCTCCGCCGATTCAGCGCGAACGGGAGCACCATGGAAGAGGCAGTGGCGGTCGACGAATCGGACGAGCGCTCGGCGAAAAGTATGGGGGACGACGCAGCCGACTACATCGGCACCGCGAAGATCGGCGACTGGACCCTGGTCGTCGAACCAGGAGGATGGCAGATCGCCGTTGACCCCGAGATATACATCCCGATCTCACAGGGAACCGAGGTCGTGTCGGTCTGCCGCCACGACTACGCCTCGGACACCTTCGCCTATATCGTCGACGGCGAGCCGGTCGTCCAGTTTGAACCGGTACTCCCAGACGATCGATCAGGCACCGATCCGGACCGTTTCATCGAGGAGATGCGCGAGGTCGGGCTGGACCCTGACTACGACATCGACATAGACGGCTCGTGCATCGACTTCCCGATCGAGAAGTCGTTCGCCCTGGCGAGCAGGATCACCGGTCTCAACTTCTCCCCAGAGATGCTGGAGCTGTGCTTCCCTGGCGAGGAACCCCTGAATGACTGATCGGCAGGTCCGCATGGAGACCGGTCTGCCGGCAGGCCCAGGTGCTCTGGGATAGCGGGTCAGCAGCTCACGCACCTGGGGGACGTCTTTGTCTGCTCCGGACGTGCTTGCCAGGACCACACTCGCCTCGCTCAGCGCTCTCAGCGCCGACGGGGCCTCTCCGGCGCGAGCACGTGCCCAGGCGGGAGGCGTGATAGCCAAACCGGTCGAACAGCCCGTCGTCCTGGTAACGGCGCAGGTGCATCATCGGCGAGTCATGGCCGACGAGCTTGGCCAGGTGCGGGGTCACGAGCATCTCCGAATCGAAGCGGAAGACGCTCATCGCGATGTGCTCGTCACCGAAGCGCGCTTCGATGCCGGGCACGTTCCGAACCTACTCGATCTCCGAGAGGGTGATCCGGATGCGGGTGGAGACGGTCAGCGGGACGTTCTCCACCTCTTCGCGGCGGCGGGTGACCTCGCTGTCCGGGTCGCCGATCAGGAACCGGATCTTGCACCCCTGCTCGGCCTTGCGTTTGAGGACCTTGGCGAGGTTGGGGTGCTCCAGCCACAGGAAGTAGTTGGTGTACCCGGCGAAGACGATCTCGTTGCGGGCCGAGCTGATCAGGTTGCGCCAGATCGACTTGGGGCACGCCGACCGATAGGGGTAAGCGGCCAGAACCTCTCGATGGAGCAGATAAACCGGCAACAAACCGGGGCGCCACGTCCAGAGCCGAGCGCTACGCGGCAGCATGACTGTCTGATTGCAAACGGGAGCCGGTCACGATGTGGAGGGTTCCTCGCCCCGTTCAAGCGGTAGATGAGGACCGGTGGCGTGTGATCGTGTGAGGCGGTGTTGCTGTATCCGACTGCTGTACACAGCACCTCCGGCCGTCGGCCCGCCCCGTCATCCGATGGCAAGGGGACCGTACCGCAGGGCCGCCAGGCCCGAGGAACGGCAGCCCCGCGGCAGCATGACCGTCCATTTTCAGTCGGACGAACGATCCCGCCCAGCCCACCCTGACCATTACCGAAGTCATGTGGACGGACGTCGGCGAATGCCACCGGACGGGACGTTGCTGTCATCTCAGCCCAGGTAACCCATTTGCAAGCCGACGAAGGAGAGGCTCGGCGCTGATCGCCTTAGCCTCGGCCGGCGAGTCGCGAAGTGAGCGATCGTCACCTGATCCACTTCGATGCGAACGAGGGCCCTCGTAGCCTTCCAGGCTGCCACCCATCAAGGTCATAAGAACCTGCATACTAGATCGACGGTAAAGATCCTCAGTAATCTGGCATGCATCATCGACAACAAGATAGGCAGGCAAGATGACGGAGAGCCCATGATAATTTTCGACCACAAGCGCGCGACCACAATAGTCAAATCCGCACTCACGACCCTGTTCGCATTACTCATGCTCTCCGGCTGTGGCGTGTCATGGTTCCACAAGACAGTAGAGGTCGACCCGGCCGCCGTCAAAGCAGTCCGTAGTGTAGGCAGAGTGGTGTTACAGACACCAGCAGATTTCACCTGGGAGGGCACTACGCAAATTGACGAAATCCTGGTGATGGACGTCGGAGCTTCGAACTTCGAAGAAGCTCGCAACATGGTATATGAGCGCTTGCACCAGCTTGGATGGTCAAAACTTGGAAGACATAATCTAGAGTCACACAAATGGAAGCACATAATCGTGTCATTTGATTCATTGAATGACTTAAGATCATATGGACCCCTGCAGCAGAAAATAGAAAGCGCAGTTCAGGTGGACTCAGCAAAATCTACTGCGCTTGTGCTTGTGAGTCTTGCTCCCATGAATTAGAGCCTGCGCCCATCACATCATTCACCTCGGAGAGAAAGGCTTATCGGACTCTTACGAACAGCACCTGCCACCTAATCACCTCGTATGCCGTCGGCTCATAGCACGGCGTAGCAGGACAGGCAGCGTTGATCTGGCTCAATTGTTAGTCCGACTGTCTCGCCGGGATTAAGGAAGCGCGTGGGGCGGCGCGGGCCGCGACCGGCCGGAGAGCCGCAGCGCGGCCAGCGACCGCCCGACGCGCTCAGGCCGCCGCAGGCGGGCTGCCTTGAACCAGTAAAGAAAGTCTGAGCCCACTACACCCTGAGTGAGACCTGACCGTCTGATCCGGCCTGGTCATGCTCGCTGGCTGCTGCGGCTTCGAAACGGTCGCCGGGGGCTTCGATCTCGGTGAACTCCAGCGGGCGGCCGTCCTTGCTGAGCATCAGTCGGCGGACCAGCAACAAGGGAGTGCCAATGGGCTCCATGTTGAGGTCTTCGTAGGTCTCGCCGTAGGGCATCTGGGTGTGGACCGAGGTGATCCAGCGCAGCGGCCCGTAGGTGCGCTCCAGGTGGGCGTAGTAGTCCTCGGGCTCGATCTCAGAGTCGATCTCCATACCTCTGCTGGTGGCCTGCGGCAACCGGCGGGCCTCGGTGTGTCCGTCCTGCTCGGAGGTCTACCGGGCCGACACCTTCCAACTCATTCGGGCGGGTCTGTCCGGCGGCAAGGGTGTCCCACAGGAGGTGAGCGGCCACCCTCGGGCGTTCGTCACGCTCACCGCTCCCTCGTTCGGGCCGGTGCACACTCGGCGAGAGAAGGGCGGGACGGTACGGGCCTGCCGTCCCTGTAAGCGCGACAAGCTCTGTGAGCACGGGCATCCGGTCGGCTGCCGTGCTCGCCACGAGCCAGAAGACGGACGGCTCGGGCAACCCGTATGCGACCGGTGTTACGACTACGTGGGCGCGGTGCTCTGGCAGGCTCACGCGGGCACGCTGTGGCATCGCTTCACCCTGGAAGTGCGGCGCACCCTGGCCGGCGAGGCGGGGCTGAGCCGTCGGGAGTTCGCCAGGCGGGTCCGGGTGTCGTTCGCCAAGGTGGCCGAGTATCAGCGGCGCGGCCTGGTGCACTTCCACGCCATCGTCAGGCTCGACGGTCCGGGCGGCGGGAGTGAGGTTCCTCCGGGCTGGGCTGATCACGGCCTGCTCACTCGGGCGATCCCTCCGGCGGTCCAGCGGGTCACGGTCACCTCTCCCCCGAGTGATCTCGGTCGGTGGGATCTGATCTGGGGTGATCAGCTCGACATCCGGCCCATCCTGCTCGACCAGGCGGCGGACGGGTTGAGCGAGCGGGCGGTGGCCGGCTACATCGCCAAGTACGCCACGAAGGGCGCCGAAGCACGCGAACGGCACGGGCTTCCTGCCTTCGGTGACGAGACGACCCTCGTACTCGGTCACTGGCGGTTCGCCGGATCGGGCTACTCCCCCGGTGAGGCGATCATGGCCGAGCACATCCGCCAGAAGGTCGCCACCGCTCGGAAGATCGCCACCGAGCGGGAGGACGGGTGACAGCACCCGGACCGCCCGGCGAACGGCGGCTGTATCGCATATGCGACGCCATGCACCTGCTCAGCATGAGTCGCAGCGTGATCTACGAGCAGATCAGGGCGGGTCGCCTGCGCTCCGTCACCCAGGGTCGTACCCGGCTCATCCCGGCCTCGGCCATCTCCGACTACATCGCTCTACTCGAACGGGAAGCGAGGGCATCATGACCGCACGACGCAGCCGGGGAGACGACGGCCCGCACTGGGACGAGCAGCGAGAGCGCTGGATCGCCTCGGTGACGGTCGGCTACCCCCCGCCGGGAAGCGCATCGTCAAGAAGGCCAGCGGCAAGAGCAAGACGGAGGCCAAGGACAAGCTCAAAGAGATCATCCGCGACTACGACGACGGCCTGGCCATCGCACCGGCGAACTAC
>NZ_JOEQ01000084.1 GCF_000721075.1 Streptosporangium amethystogenes | reverse complement strand
CGGGACGACGGTGTACGCGTCCGTTTCTTGAGAACTCAACAGTGTGTTAAAAGCCAGTGCATGAAGCACAACCCTGTCCAACCTGCCTCTTCATCGGGGTGGGGGACGGATTCCTTTGGTTGAACATCCATCATGTGAGATGGGTGCTTTCAGCCGGGAGCAACTGTTCAGACATTGTTTGGAGAGTTTGATCCTGGCTCAGGACGAACGCTGGCGGCGTGCTTAACACATGCAAGTCGAGCGGAAAGGCCCTTCGGGGTACTCGAGCGGCGAACGGGTGAGTAACACGTGAGTAACCTGCCCCTGACTCTGGGATAAGCCCGGGAAACTGGGTCTAATACCGGATACGACACCTCCTGGCATCGGGTGGGTGTGGAAAGTTTTTCGGTTGGGGATGGACTCGCGGCCTATCAGCTTGTTGGTGGGGTAACGGCCTACCAAGGCGACGACGGGTAGCCGGCCTGAGAGGGCGACCGGCCACACTGGGACTGAGACACGGCCCAGACTCCTACGGGAGGCAGCAGTGGGGAATATTGCGCAATGGGCGAAAGCCTGACGCAGCGACGCCGCGTGGGGGATGACGGCCTTCGGGTTGTAAACCTCTTTCAGCAGGGACGAAGTTGACGTGTACCTGCAGAAGAAGCGCCGGCTAACTACGTGCCAGCAGCCGCGGTAATACGTAGGGCGCAAGCGTTGTCCGGAATTATTGGGCGTAAAGAGCTCGTAGGTGGCTTGTCACGTCGGGTGTGAAAGCTTGGGGCTTAACTCCAGGTCTGCATTCGATACGGGCTGGCTAGAGGTAGGTAGGGGAGAACGGAATTCCTGGTGTAGCGGTGAAATGCGCAGATATCAGGAGGAACACCGGTGGCGAAGGCGGTTCTCTGGGCCTTACCTGACGCTGAGGAGCGAAAGCGTGGGGAGCGAACAGGATTAGATACCCTGGTAGTCCACGCTGTAAACGTTGGGCGCTAGGTGTGGGGACCTTCCACGGTTTCCGCGCCGTAGCTAACGCATTAAGCGCCCCGCCTGGGGAGTACGGCCGCAAGGCTAAAACTCAAAGGAATTGACGGGGGCCCGCACAAGCGGCGGAGCATGTTGCTTAATTCGACGCAACGCGAAGAACCTTACCAAGGCTTGACATCGCCCGGAAAGCTTCAGAGATGGAGCCCTCTTCGGACTGGGTGACAGGTGGTGCATGGCTGTCGTCAGCTCGTGTCGTGAGATGTTGGGTTAAGTCCCGCAACGAGCGCAACCCTTGTTCAATGTTGCCAGCACGCTCCTTCGGGGGTGGTGGGGACTCATTGGAGACTGCCGGGGTCAACTCGGAGGAAGGTGGGGATGACGTCAAGTCATCATGCCCCTTATGTCTTGGGCTGCAAACATGCTACAATGGCCGGTACAGAGGGTTGCGATACCGTGAGGTGGAGCGAATCCCTAAAAGCCGGTCTCAGTTCGGATTGGGGTCTGCAACTCGACCCCATGAAGTCGGAGTCGCTAGTAATCGCAGATCAGCAACGCTGCGGTGAATACGTTCCCGGGCCTTGTACACACCGCCCGTCACGTCACGAAAGTCGGCAACACCCGAAGCCCGTGGCCCAACCAGCTTGTCTGGGGGGAGCGGTCGAAGGTGGGGCTGGCGATTGGGACGAAGTCGTAACAAGGTAGCCGTACCGGAAGGTGCGGCTGGATCACCTCCTTTCTAAGGAGCATCGGCTGCGGTCATCTTCGGGTGGTCGTGGTTCATGCCGTGTTCGTGGGCGAACGTTCCACGCTCGGCGCGCTCATTAGTGGAGCACTGGCTAATCGGATGATTCGGGTCTGCTCGGGTCGGCTGGTACCGTCCTGGTTCTTCGGAGCTGGGGAGTGGGAACGTCGGCTGGGGGATGCGGATGGGTCTGGACACACTGTTGGGTCCTGAGGAAACGGACATTAGGGTGGGCCCGCTGAGGCGGGCTCGCTGTCTGTTGGAGCCTCATGCGGGACCGATCATCTGTCACATCGGCTTGGGATGTTTGTCCTGGGTGCTGGTGGCGGGTCTGGTCTGGTCGCTGTTTGTTGTTTGAGATTTGCATAGTGGACGCGAGCATCTTTGTGGCCAAGTTTTTTAGGGCACACGGTGGATGCCTTGGCATCAGGAGCCGATGAAGGACGTGGGAGGCTGCGTTAAGCCCCGGGGAGTCGCCAACCAGACTTTGATCCGGGGATGTCCGAATGGGGAAACCTAGCACCAGTCATGTGGTGTTGCCTCCGCCTGAATGTATAGGGCGGTTGGTGGTAACGCGGGGAAGTGAAACATCTCAGTACCCGTAGGAAGAGAAAACAATTTAGTGATTCCGTGAGTAGTGGTGAGCGAAAGCGGATCAGGCTAAACCGTAGGCGTGTGATAGCCGGCAGGCGTTGCGTTTACGGGGTTGTGGGACCCTCTGACGGTTTCTGCCGAGACCGTAGACAGTAAGAAATCGATGAGATAGCCGAAGCTTCTGGGAAGTGGCGCCGTAGACCGTGAGAGTCGGGTAGGCGAAATCTTGTCGACTGTTGGAGGGGATCCCAAGTAGCACGGGGCCCGAGAAATCCTGTGTGAATCTGCCAGGACCACCTGGTAAGCCTAAATACTCCCTGATGACCGATAGTGAACAAGTACCGTGAGGGAAAGGTGAAAAGCGCCCCGGTGAGGGGTCGTGAAATAGTACCTGAAACCGTGTGCCTACAAGCCGTAGGAGCGTAAACGAGGCTTGCCTTGTTTGTGATGTGACTGCGTGCCTTTTGAAGAATGAGCCTGCGAGTTATGGTGTGTGGCGAGGTTAACCCGTGTGGGGGAGCCGTAGCGAAAGCGAGTCTGAATAGGGCGTTTGAGTCGCATGCTGTAGACCCGAAGCGGAGTGATCTAGGCATGGGCAGGTTGAAGCGCGGGTAAGACCGCGTGGAGGACCGAACCCACCAGGGTTGAAAACCTGGGGGATGACCTGTGTTTAGGGGTGAAAGGCCAATCAAACTCCGTGATAGCTGGTTCTCCCCGAAATGCATTTAGGTGCAGCGTTGCGTGTTTCTTGCCGGAGGTAGAGCACTGGATGGCTAATGGGCCCGACAAGGTTACTGACGTCAGCCAAACTCCGAATGCCGGTAAGTGAGAGCGCAGCAGTGAGACTGCGGGGGATAAGCTCCGTAGTCGAGAGGGAAACAGCCCAGACCACCGACTAAGGCCCCTAAGCGTGTGCTAAGTGGGAAAGGATGTGGAGTCGCAGTGACAACCAGGAGGTTGGCTTAGAAGCAGCCACCCTTGAAAGAGTGCGTAATAGCTCACTGGTCAAGTGATTCCGCGCCGACAATGTAGCGGGGCTCAAGTACACCGCCGAAGTCGTGGCATTCACATATTATCCGAGCCTTTGTGGTTTAGGTGTGTGGATGGGTAGGGGAGCGTCGTGCGGCCGGCGAAGCAGCGGAGTGATCCAGCTGTGGAGGCCGTGCGAGTGAGAATGCAGGCATGAGTAGCGAATCAGAAGTGAGAAACTTCTGCGCCGGATGACCAAGGGTTCCTGGGGCAGGCTAATCCGCCCAGGGTAAGTCGGGACCTAAGGCGAGGCCGACAGGCGTAGTCGATGGACAACGGGTTGATATTCCCGTACCCGCTACGATGCGCCAATACTGAATCCAGTGATACTAAGGGTCCTTAAGCCCCTAACGCCCTTCGGGGTGTGGGTGAGGCTGAACGCCTGGCCTGAACTGGTAGTAGGTAAGCGATGGGGTGACGCAGGAAGGTAGCCCAGCCCAGGCGATGGTAGTCCTGGGGTAAGCATGTAGGGAGAACCGTAGGCAAATCCGCGGTTCACGTATCCTGAGATGTGATGCCGAGCCGATTGTGGCGAAGTGGGTGATCCTATGCTGCCGAGAAAAGCCTCTAGTGAGTGTCGTGGCGGCCCGTACCCTAAACCGACTCAGGTGGTCAGGTAGAGAATACTAAGGCGATCGGGTGAACTGTGGTTAAGGAACTCGGCAAATTGCCCCCGTAACTTCGGGAGAAGGGGGGCCTTCGCTGGTGACGAACCTTTGCGTTCTGAGCTGGTGGGGGTCGCAGAGGCCAGGGGGAAGCGACTGTTTACTAAAAACACAGGTCCGTGCGAAGTCGTAAGACGATGTATACGGACTGACGCCTGCCCGGTGCTGGAACGTTAAGGGGACCGGTTAGTCGCACGTGTGTGGCGAAGCTGAGAACTTAAGCGCCAGTAAACGGCGGTGGTAACTATAACCATCCTAAGGTAGCGAAATTCCTTGTCGGGTAAGTTCCGACCTGCACGAATGGCGTAACGACTTCCCCGCTGTCTCAACCGCAGACCCGGCGAAATTGCACTACGAGTAAAGATGCTCGTTACGCGCAGCAGGACGGAAAGACCCCGGGACCTTCACTATAGCTTGACATTGGCGTTTGGAACGTCTTGTGTAGGATAGGTGGGAGACGGTGAAGCTATCACGCTAGTGGTGGTGGAGTCATTGGTGAAATACCACTCTGGTCGTTTTGAACGTCTAACTTCGGTCCGTGATCCGGATCAGGGACAGTGTCTGGTGGGTAGTTTAACTGGGGCGGTTGCCTCCTAAAGAGTAACGGAGGCGCCCAAAGGTTCCCTCAGCCTGGTTGGCAATCAGGTGTCGAGTGTAAGTGCACAAGGGAGCTTGACTGTGAGACCGACGGGTCGAGCAGGAGCGAAAGCTGGGACTAGTGATCCGGCGGTGGCATGTGGAAGCGCCGTCGCTCAACGGCTAAAAGGTACCCCGGGGATAACAGGCTGATCTTCCCCAAGAGTCCATATCGACGGGATGGTTTGGCACCTCGATGTCGGCTCGTCGCATCCTGGGGCTGGAGTAGGTCCCAAGGGTTGGGCTGTTCGCCCATTAAAGCGGCACGCGAGCTGGGTTTAGAACGTCGCGAGACAGTTCGGTCCCTATCCGCTGCGCGCGCAGGAGACTTGAAAGGAGCTGTCCCTAGTACGAGAGGACCGGGACGGACGAACCTCTGGTGTGCCAGTTGTTCCGCCAGGAGCACGGCTGGTTGGCTACGTTCGGAAGGGATAACCGGCTCCCGGTAGACGACCGGGTTGATAGGCTGGAAGTGGAAGCGCAGTAATGTGTGGAGCTGACCAGTACTAATAGGCCGAGGACTTGACCACAAAGCAACATGCTTGGTCTGTGCAGCGCTCTGTCCCTTCGCCGGGTCCGGAGCAGCGCCAGATCAAGGTCTTGCCCGCGTCCACTATGCAATTCTGAGACAGCAAACAGTGTTTGTGTGTTTCATAGAGTTACGGCGGTTATGGCGAAGGGGAAACACCCGGTTACATTCCGAACCCGGAAGTTAA
>NZ_JOEQ01000083.1 GCF_000721075.1 Streptosporangium amethystogenes | reverse complement strand
GGAGGACATCCAGGCAACGATCTTCGCACTCGACGCATCCTCACCGACTCAGCCGAGGCTACGGGGCAGTATTCATCACGAAATGTGGGCCAGATCCCAAATCAAGCCGTCACACCTTCCCGGCGAAGATCGTCAAGTGGGTCCAGGTCGGGCCGGGCGGATTCCAGCAATCATCGCAACACGCGGTCATTCGACTGTTGCGACGAGCTTAGTGAAGAGCTCGGCGGGCGTTCGCCGTGGTCTGCGCGCTCAGCGGGTCCCCCTGTCGATTGGCCCGGTTCCGGATCCCGCCGAGTACGGCGTCGAGCATCCGGTCGAACTCCGCCACAGACCCGAAGCCGGCCTGCA
The DNA here is from genome assembly GCF_000721075.1 of Streptosporangium amethystogenes. GTDB lineage: Bacteria > Actinomycetota > Actinomycetes > Streptosporangiales > Streptosporangiaceae > Streptosporangium > Streptosporangium amethystogenes. The sequence continues at coordinate 5,199 of NZ_JOEQ01000083.1, read as the reverse complement.
GGGGCATGAGGGTGGCCATCGTCGGGTACGCCGTGGCGTCGATCGCGGGCATGTCACCGACCCCGTCGGGCCCGCCGCTGAGGACCGCCAGCAGATATCCGTTGAGAAAGCCGAACAGCATCAGCGGCGCGTCCGCGACCACCTGGTCGGGCAGACCGGCCTCACGCATCGCGGTGACCAGTCGTTCCAGGGCGGCGAGGGCCACCGGCGAGGTCTGGGCGCGCGTAGCCAGCAGCGGGAACACCCGGGGATGCCGGTAGGCCATCTCCCGGTAGCGGTGCGCCGTCCAGCGGGTGATCTCTTCCCAGCCGCGGGGTGCGTCGTCCGCGCCGGCCGCCACCTCGGCGAGCACGGCCTGGGACATCGCGTCCAGCAGCGCGGCTTTGCCCTTGATGTGGTGGTAGATCGACATCGGGTCGACCCCGAGCTCCTCCGCGAGCCGCCGTACCCCGAAGCGCTCGAGGCCGTCGCGGTCGACGAGTACGACGGCGGCGGCCGCGATGCGCTCGCGGTCGAGCCCCGCCGACGTGCCCTGTGTGCGTCTGGTCACGTCTACTCTCTCCCTCTTGTTAAACCTACACTGTAGAATTTATCGTGCAGATGGAAACCTACGACGTAGGTTTCGGAAGGAAGCGGTCATGACCACAATCACCAACCGTCCACCGTCGACACACACCAAGCGCCCCACCGCGATGTATTTGGGGCTGGCACTGACGACCTTCGCCACACTCGCGCTGCTGCTCGACATCGCCACCGTCGACACGCTGTCCGGCCACGTCCGCGACGCGTATCCCGACTAGGGTCCGGGCATGGTGGCGGCCGACCGCAACGCGATCGTGATCTACCTCGTCGTCACAGGTGCCCTGGGGATACTCGTCTGGCTGCTGCTGGCGGTCCCCATCCCTGGCTCCTCGCGCCGTGCGTGCTCGCGCCAGGCCCGAGGAACACCCCGCCGTCAGCTCCGTGAACAGCGACAAGATCGCGGATCTCAATCAGTAGCCAGGGCGGCCCGCAGAGCTGGACGGCCACTCTTTGGAAGCCGCTGAAGGCAAGCAGTCATAAGCCACATACGGCCCCTCACGGACCGCCAATAACCTTACGGAGAAGATATGAGCGAGGTCACCGGTGCTCAGCAGCCATCGGCGGGCGTCCGGTTGCGGCGGCAGGTCCTGGGAGGGGAGCCGGACTGGTCGGCGATGACGGCCGAGGAGCTGGTGGCCTACCGCGACGCGGAAAACCGCAGGCGGGCATCCCCTGAGGCGCAGGCGATCACCGGGATCCCGGATCCCGTCGCCGCAATTCACTGGCAGCTGCCCGAGTCGCAGCTCGCCGACGCCGACGACCTGGTCCGGCTCGACCCGGTCTTCGCCCGAACGGCCGTCGGCACCAGCCACAACCTGAGGAGCACCTGATGAGACCCCTGGAGATCCTGTTGTCGGCCACCAACCTGCTGGGGCTCGCGATCGTGGCGATCCCCCGGCTACGCGCGCTGCGCTGGCCAGGCTTCGTGGTGCCCGTCACGCTGCTCTTGGCGGCAGCGCAGGTCCTCGTCGAAGGCCCGCGCTGGCAGCTGGCCCCTGCCTACGCGCTGACCGCGATCCTCTTCCTGACCTGGCTGACCGGCATCGTCCGGCCGAGCGCCGTGCACGTCAACCGACTGGTCGCCAGCTCAGCCGCCGGACTGGGTGCGCTGGCGGCCCTCGCCTCCATCCTCCTGGCAATGGTGATGCCCGTATTCCGTTTCCCCGAGCCGACCGGACCATATGCGATCGGCACTACGACCTACCACTGGGTGGACGCAGGCCGTCCGGAGCTGTTCACCGACGCCCCCGATGATCACCGGGAACTCATGGCGCAGGTCTGGTATCCCGCCGAGCCTCAGCCGTCGGCGCCGCGCACCCCCTACATCCAAGACGCCGAGGCGGTGACGTCGGCGATGGCGCGCCTGGCCGGCTTCCCGGAGCCCGTCTTCAGCCAGCTCAGGTACGTGACCACCAGCGCCGTCACGTCCGCTCGGATGGCGGCCGACCGCCCCCGCTACCCGGTGCTCATCTCCCTCACCGGGCTCAGCGGGTTCCGCGCCGCGAGCACCTTCCAGATCCAGGAGCTGGTCTCGCACGGCTACGTGGTCGTCGGGCTCGACCAGCCGGGCGCCGCCGCCATGACACGCTTCCCCGACGGGCGGGAGGTCCCAGGGTGGCCCAGGGACAAGATCTATCCGCTGATCAGCCAGAGCTGGACGCCGCGGCCCGACGGGCCGACACTCCAGGGGGAGGCGCTTCCCGACGGCATCATCCCGTACTTCGCGCAGGACGTCAGCTTCGCGCTCGACCGGCTCGCAGGGCTGAACGAAGCCGACCCCGACGGCATCCTGACCGGCCGCCTCGACCTCGAGCGCGCTGGCGTCTTCGGGATCTCGTGGGGCGGCGCGACCGGTGCCGAGGCGTGCGCGAACGACCAGCGCCTCAAGGCGTGCTTCATCATGGACGTTCAAATGACGGCCCACGTCGTCAGGGCGGGCTTGCAGCAGCCAGTCATGTTCATGACCCGCGATACCGAGACCTTTCGTCTCGAACGGGAGCGCAGCGGCGGCTGGCCGGAGAAGGAGATCTCCGAGACCATCGAGACCATAACCGACGTGTACCAGCGCCTGTCGGGCGCTGGCTATTATGTGGAGGTCCCCGGGTTGTTCCACGTCGACTTCACCGACGTCCCGGTCTGGTCACCGGTCACACCGCAGCTTGGCCTGAACGGGACGATCGACGCTCAGCGAGCACACGACATCATCAACGCCTACTCGCTCGCGTTCTTCGACAAGCATCTCATGGGACAGTCACCGTCACTGATCGAGGGGCCGTCGAGCCGCTTCCCAGAAGCGCGGTTCATGCATCACCAGGGCGTGCCGGAGCAGCCGTCAGCCGCCGCGCACCCTCGGTGACCGTTGTCCATGCCGCCAGGCCGGGCGAACGAGGGGTCCGCCCGGCGGGGCCCGCGGGACGGGGCGGATTCCAGCGATCTTCGCAACACGGGGTCAATCGACTGTTGCGACGAGCTTGGCGAAGAGCTCGGTGGGGGTCTGCCAGCCGAGGATCTTGCGGGGGCGGTTGTTGAGTTCGGCGGCGACGGCGTCGAACTGGTCGGCGGTGTAGGAGGACAGGTCGGTGCCCTTCGGGAAGTACTGGCGAAGCAAGCCGTTCGTGTTCTCGTTCGAGCCGCGCTGCCAGGGGCTGGCGGGCTCGCAGAAGTAGACGGGGATGTCGGTGGTGGCGGTGAACTCGTCGTGGCGGCTCATCTCGCTGCCCTGATCCCAGGTCAGCGATCGGGCGAGCTCGCGGGGCAGGCCGGCGAAGACGTCGATGAGGGCGTCGCGGACGTGCTCGGCGGTCCTGCCTTCGGGCAGATGCAAGAGCATGACGTAGCGGGTGGTGCGGTCGACGAGGGTGCTGATCGCCGAGCGATTGCCCTGGCCGACGATGAGGTCGCCCTCCCAGTGGCCGGGCACCAGGCGGTCGTCGATGTCGGCGGGCCGTTGGTGGATGAGCTTGCCGGGGTCGATGAAGCGGGTGGCGCGCTGGTCGACGCGGCGCCGGGCCTGGCGGCCGGTGCGCAATGTGCCGGGCTGGCGCTCCAGGCCGCCGCGGTAGGTCAGGTAGATCGCCTGGTAGACGGTCTCGTGTGCCAGATGCCGCTCTGGCTCGTCAGGGAAGGCGGTGCGCAGGTCCTGGCTGATCTGCTCGGGGCTCCACCGCTGGTTGAGTCGCTGCCGGATGTAAGTCTTCAGCTCCGGGTCCCGCTGGACCTTGCCCTCCTTCGACCGCACTCGCCGGACGATCGCTCTCCGCTGGGCGCGGAATGGGTGGTACTTGCCGGTGGCCAGGTCGCGGTTGCGGCGCACTTCCCGGCTGATCGTGGCAGGGCTCCGCTGGAGCTCTCGGGCGATAGCGCGCAGCGAGGCGCCGGCCCGGAGCATGTCAGCGATGGCGATCCGCTCGTCCTCCGACAGGAACCGCAGCGAGATGGCTCCGTCATCAGGCTGCTCGATGATCGGCGGATAGACGCGCTCGCGCCCGGCCCGGTCGACCTCTTTCCTGCCGTACCTCCAACGGGTGCCGGTTCTGCGATTGATGCCCAGCTCGCGACACGCGGCTGAGTTGTTCACTCCCTGCGCCATGAGGCGAAGGTATTGATCACGTTTGTCCGTCTGCGGCGCGGGTCCACGCTTCTTAGGCCGGCGAAACGGCTTGGTCATGGCAACACCCCTTGGGGTCAGGTGTTGCGACCACCTTTAGAACCCAAGCCGTCGTAGCCACACCTGCCCAACGCCGGGTCCGGTTGAGGCGACCAGGGCAGGCCCTGCTTAGAAGCAGAGGTGCCGCTCCGCTGAGCATCACCAGAAGCCGACCCATGTCACTTGGCAGACGTCCTGGAGTTCATGAAGGTCACCGGGCAGCGCCACGCTCATCACCAGGAGCACACCCTCGGCAGCGTCATGCACGCTGGCCAGCACTCCCATGACGGGCTTGGAAGAGCCGAGCAGCTCGGCCTCTTCCTTGGTCGGGTTGCGCGCGGTCGGTCGCTCGGTGACGTGATCGAAGCGCAGGTGCTTGACCGCCTGGAGGTGATGACGCACCCCGCGCGTCAGCGGTTCGGGCTTGTCGACGTCCGGGAACCACAAGGTCTCCACCGCCATACCTGCTGTCGGACGACGCGAGCTTCATCAACGGGGCGATCATGCCCGTCGACGGCGGACGATCGGTGCTCGCGCGATCCCGAGGAGACCTGATAGACAGCCATCGACAACGGGACCGATGCATCAGTGCCATGAGTGGGCCCGTGGCAGTTTCTACCGCAGAGTGTGAGCGGTCGCAGCTACAGGGGGGTGACGTCTGCCAAGCATCAGATGCGACAGAACTGTCATGCACGTCCTGGGACAGGACAACAGATGCCACGGATGTCGTGACTCGCTTGATGCTTGACGGCACGAGCGTGAGCGCGAACCTTCCTACTCATCGTGCTGTCGACGCACCATCTCGGTGATCCAGACGGGCGCGAACGGAGACGTACAGCCCGGGGAAGTCGGGTAGTCCTTGAGCACCTCCTGGCGCTCGCCGATGTCGATCGCACGGGCGCGGTGCTCGGCGCGCTCGATCCCGATCTGCGCCAGGCAGTGGTTCATCGCCCACTGCAGGCGATCGGGGG
>NZ_JOEQ01000082.1 GCF_000721075.1 Streptosporangium amethystogenes | reverse complement strand
GGTCCAGGTGTCGTCGGCCTGCTCGGGCCGGCGGTGGGCGATGGACTCCAGCGAGGCGAGAGAGACCTCATCGGCGCTCGGGTAGCGGAAACAGACCCGGTCGAACTCGATCTCCGGGACGCCGGCGGTCCGAAGGTCGTCCGGCTCCCCGGTGGCGGCCCGCGCGGAGACGAGCGGCTTCAGGTCCAGGACCTCGAAGACCCTGTCGAAGCTGACCAGGGTGGTCACCGCCGTCGTCTGCAACATCGACAGCTGGTCGATCGGGTCGTAGAGCCGCATCAGCAGGGCGACCATGGCCACCAGGGTCCCGAGTTCCAGCGTGCCGTCGATGTCGCGGACCCGGCCCGCCTTGCCGGCGAACAGGCCGGACTCGTCCTCCGGGCGGCCGTAGAGCTTGGCGAGCATGGCACCGGCCACGTTGAACCGCTCGTTCGCCATCGAGCCCATCTCGGCCTCCAGCCGCATCCGCTCCCTGGTGAGCCGCTGCAACCTGCTCGCGATGAGACGCGTCGGCAGGAGGAAGAACGGGATGATGAGGAGAGCCACGAGGGTGATCTGCCAGGACAGGTAGAACATCGCGGTGAGCACGAGGATCAGGGTGAGAACGGTGGACGTCGCCTGGGAGAGCAGGCTTGTCAGGGCTTCCCTGGCCCCGATGACGTCGTTGTTGAACCTGCTGACGAGTGACCCGGTCTGCGTGCGGGTGAAGAACGCCAGAGACTGCCTCTGCACATGCGTGAACACCGTGGTGCGCAGGTCGTAGACCACTCCCTCGCCGATCCGCCCCGAGGCCCAGGCGTGCAGGTACATGGCCGCCCCTTCGAGCAGGGTCACTGCGACCATGACCCCGCACAGCCACAGGAGTATGTCAAGGCGCCCGGGCAGGATGCCCTCGTCGATGATGAACTTGAGGATCAGCGGGCTCGACGCTGTGATGGCGGCCACGGTTACCGTGGCCAGCATCAGCAGGGCCATAGGCCCCCGATACCTCGTGGCGTACGGGACGATCCGCCGCAACGTTCCCCGCTTGACCCGCTGGCGGGTGATCGAGTCGTCGAAGCGCACCCCCGCCTGGCCTTCGGCCTTGCGTTTTCTTGCCATGAAGACCTGCCTCGCGCTAGTGATTGGTGTCAGTGCCGGCCCGGCTCCCCGGGTCCGTCCAGCCGCCGACACGACTCCGCAGCGCCTCACTCTGGCACTGTGCGCGTGAATTGATCAATAGTGCTCATTGAAAGTGTCTCACCAGCTTGCCGGAAGAGTTCGTGTTCTTTGCGTGAACTGCCGGTAATCGGCTGCCGAGCCATAACTTCCGGAAAGCTATTTGAATCGTCAATGGAATACGCGTGGGCCGTGCCATCGGTCCCGGTGTCGACGGCCGGTGACGTTTCCTCCGGTGCGGGCCCGGCTCAACCTAGTGCTCCGTTCCTCAACGGAGGTTGCGAACGCGCTGCGGGAAAACCGAGATTGCCGGGCCCGCCTTCCTGATGCCAGGACCGGGGCGGATCTGCACTTCCGGTAAGGAACATCGCGTTAAGTCGCTCTTGGGCGGAAGGTTCGGTTGCGACCGACAGGCTGCCGGTGATTACCGTTAGTGTGCCGTTTTGGCTGCTCGTCTCCGGCTGGACGGGGAAACGCCGCCCAGGCGCCGTTGCGTGGGGCGGCTTGCGGGCTGGCTGCGGGCCGATGAGATGATCCGCTGGCGTCCGCTCAGCGGCGCCGTTCCACCGGCCCGGCGGGAGAAACGGGAGTCCGGACGCAGTTTCGGAGGGCCGAATTCACGGTGCCTGCCCGAGTGCCCCAGCCGCGACCGTGGTGGCCGTCACGCCGGTTGGCGCGCTCGTCGCGGCGGGTGCCGTGGCCGGCACCGCACGGGCTGCCGGACCCGGCCGGAGTCAACACCTCAGCCATGGTCTTCCCGGGGAACGCGGCGGATCGGGGTCTCCGTGCTCGACCCGCTCTACAAGGCGGCCCGCGGGAGCCGCGCCGTGGTTCACGGCCGCCGCCCTCCTCTTTTTGATCTTGGAATTCACGTCAGAGGGAGCATGTAACGGCCGTCCTCATTTCGCGACGCCACATCCACTAGCTGGGAAAACCGGTACGCGTCCTCCCATGGACTTAACCGGCGAACCACAGTAGCTTTTTCGCGAAAGATCTTTACGTATAGCGGGTCGGTGGGGTGCAATTAGTCCGTTAAGGGGTACCTCCAAATTTCGGAGATAGTCACCCAGCGAATGACTATCTACACACGGGGTTAATCAATGCATCAGTCAGAGGTCGAAAAGCTCATTCCAGAGGGTAAGCCCACGATCAGAAACTCCAGCGACGTCCTTGTGTCGGCCCAGGCCCTGAAGCCAAGAACCACACCGATCCCGATCGCGGCCCTTCTCCCCGGAGAGTCCCCTCGCTCCGCGGGACCGGATCAGGAACATGTCGCCCGGCTGGCCGAGATCGACGGGCCATTGCCCGCCATCCTCGTCCGGCGATCCGACATGCACGTAATCGATGGAATGCATCGCCTCCTGGCGGCCCTGGTTCGAGGGCAGGAGACCATCGATGTCGAATTCTTCGAAGGCACTATGGAAGACGCTTTCCTACGGGCGGTTCAGGCCAACATCGCGCACGGCCTGCCGTTGTCGCAGGCCGATCGGTACGCGGCCGCCACCCGTATTATCGCGTCGCATCCACAGATGTCGGACCGGGCCATCGCGCGGGCTTCGGGCTTGGGGGCCAAAGCCGTCGCCTCCATCCGCCGCTGTTCAACTGGCGCCGGGCCGCAGTTGAACGCGCGCATTGGCAGCGACGGGAGGATTCGCCCGCTGAGCAGTGTCGAGGGACGGTGGCGGGCCGCCGAGATGATGGCCGAGAATCCGCAGGCCTCACTGCGGGAGGTGGCCCGGACCGTGGGGATATCACCGGCCACCGCCAGCGACGTCCGCAAACGCATCCAGTCCGGCAAGCTTCCCGCGGCGACACGGTTGGACACCGAACTTCCCGAGGAGCTGGCATCGACGCCCGAGGCCGCTCCGGAGGTCGATGCCACCATCGCGTCTCCCGCCCAGGAAGGACAGCTGAGACACGAACGAAAAGCACCGCCGGCACTGCCGGATCCCGCCATGGTTGTCGAGAAACTGTTGCGAGATCCGTCGCTGCGTCTCAAGGAGGAGGGACGAAATCTCTTACGGCTTCTGCAACAGAACGCGACGGCGGAGTGGAACCATCTGACCGACGCTGTACCGTCCCACTGCGGGGCGCTGATCGGAAACTTGGCGCGCCACTACGCAGCGACCTGGCTGGACTTCGCGCAGCATCTCGACGAGCGTGAGCGGTCCGTCTCCCACAAGACGGCCAGCTGACTGTTCATTCCGGCCTGAGCACTCCTGCTTCGGTCGCGCACAAGACGGCCAGCTGACCGTTCATTCCGGCCTGAGCACTCCTGCTTCGGTCGCGTCCACGGAGGTGGCAGGCAGGTTTCCGCCGCCGGCCGACGTACGCCTCGGGTCACATCGGGACGAACGTCGTCTCCATCGCGAGGCGCCTTCATGGCGGATGGGTTGCTGTCCGTCCGTCCGGTGGGCATACCCGCCCTCGTCGTCCTCGCCGTGCTGATTCCGGCGAGGACGACGGCCCGTCCCGCCATCGCCGGAGCGCCGCACGAGGAGCGACGACCCGTTCGCGGGCGCCGGCCGCCGGCTCCGGCTCATCCTGCCCCCGGCCGCATCGGCCCATCCGGGCTGCCGGCAGGCGATCCTCGCGGACAGGGGCCCTCGAAAACAGAGGATCCCCCTCCGGCCCGCTAATCGGTGCGCGTCGAAGGGAGGATCCGCCTCGTCCCGCTAGTTCTGCGCCATGGCCTCGATCAGGCTCTTGGGGCGCATATCGGTCCAGTTCTTCTCGATGTAGTCGAGGCATTCCTGGCGCGGCGCCTGCCCGAAGACCGGCTTCCAGCCGTCGGGTACATCGACGAAGATCGGCCATAGCGAGTGCTGGCCCTCCTCGTTGACCAGGACCAGGTAGTCGGCGTCGGAGTCTTCGAACGGATTCGTCACCACGTCATCCTTTCTCGGGTACACGATGTGGATCGCGTCGGTGGCGGACAGCGGCCGGCTCAGGATCCGGCTGATGCCGTTCTCTACGCTCGGTGGCTGCTCGCACACCGGCCGATCCCACTAGATCCACTATGACCCAGGGCCTGTTCGGCCAGTCAACAATGGCTCGTGATCACACGCCCGGCCAAGTCCGGCCGCGCGTTCAACCGCGTCCGGATGCCAGTTGAACGGTGCGAGGGCGGGGCGACGCGGAGCTGCCCTTGATCGGCTTGCGGGCACGGTGCGATGGTGAGGAACAAGCCGTTGCCTGGACCGGCCCGACGACAGCGACCGCCGGCTCGCCGGCGAGGGCCGGGAGAGCACAGGAGCGGGGCCGTCCTCTGGTCGCGGACGGCCCGTGCCCGCCTGCCGCTTTCCTACGACGACCAGAAGACCCTCTTGCACACGATCACCAGTGACGAGGATGTGCCATGCCCTTCTTGAGCACCAACGGGATCCGGCTCTCCTACCAGCGCTTCGGCCAGGGAGAGCCCGTACTCCTCATCATGGGTTCAGGAGCCGCGGGCCATGTCTGGACGATTCACCAGACACCGGCGCTGTGTCAGGCGGGATACGAAACGGTCATTTTCGACAACCGGGGCATCGGCGCGTCGGACGCGCCTCCCGGGAAGTACTCGCTCGCCGACATGGTCGCCGACACCAAGGGACTGATCGAGGCCCTGGAACTCGGACCGTGCCGCATCGTCGGGATCTCCATGGGTGCCATGATCGCCCAAGAACTCGCCATCGAATCACCTCACTTGGTACGCTCCGCGGTGCTGCTCGCCACCAGGGCACGATCGGACGCGATGCGACGGGCGCTCACCGCGGCGGAGCGGGTGATGCGTGATAGCGGTATCCGGCTGCCCTCCCGGTACGAGGCCGTCAGGACCGTGCTTGAAATGCTCTCCCCGGCGACACTGAACGATGATTCCGCCGTCGCGTCCTGGCTGGACATCTTCGAACTGACCGGCGACAGCAACACCGCTGACGGGCAGGCGTGGGTCGGTCATACCGCCGATCGACGCGAGGCGCTACGCGGGATAACCGTGCCGTGCCGGGTGATCGCCTTTGCCGACGACCTGATCTGCCCACCGCACCTGGTCGCCGAGGTGGCCGAGGCCATTCCCGGCTGTGACTTCTTAAAGATCCCCGACAGCGGGCATCTCGGGAACTTGGAGCGCCCCGAAGCCGTCAACACCGCGATCATCGAGTTCCTCGACAAATACTGATGTTCACCACGAAGGCGAGGCAGGCATCCATGACGCCCAGGGGTAGCCTCGGCAAGGGGGCGACACGGTTGCGCCACGACGGTGACCCGGCGGCCCACAAGGGGGTCAAGCGAGGGACCGTACGGCGTATCGTCCCGTACGCCACGCGCCGCCGCGGGCCATTGATCCTGTTGTTCGTGCTCACCGTCGTCAACGCGCTGATCATGGTGGGCACCCCGCTGCTCCTCAAGGTGATCATCGATGACGGCATCGTGCCCCGCCGCATCGACATGGTGGTGTGGCTGTGCGTGGCCGTGGCGGGCCTGGCCCTGCTGAGCGCCGCGGCGACGTACGTCGCGGCCTGGTGCTCGGGCCGGATCGGCGAGGGGCTGGTCTACGACCTGCGCACCACGGTGTTCACGCATGTGCAGAAGCAGCCCCTGGCGTTCTTCACCCGAGCTCAGACCGGTGCCCTCGTCAGCCGGCTCAACTCCGACGTCAACGGGGCCCGGCAGGCTCTCACCATCCTGCTGACGCAGTCGGTGTCGACCGTCCTGACCCTGCTGCTGGTGCTCGGGGCGATGTTCTACCTGTCCTGGCAGATCGCCATGAGCGGTTCAACGTGGCCGGTGCCATGCTCGCCAAGCTCTACGGCCGCCCGGAGGACGAGTCCGGCCTGTTCGCCGGCAAGGCGGGCCGGGTCCGCGACCTCGTCGCCATACGGGTGATCTACGGGCGGTTGCTCATGATCCTCCTCACCGTCCTCACCGGGTTCACCACGATCCTGGTTTACGGCCTGGGCGGCAGCCTGACCATCGACGGCACGCTGGAACTCGGGACCCTGGTGGCCATGGTCGCTCTGCTGATGCGGCTCTACGGCCCGATCAACGAGCTGTCGACCATGCAGGTGACCGTGATGACGGCCCTGGTCAGCTTCGAACGGGTATTCGAGGTTCTTGATCTGCTGCCGCCGGTTACGGAGCCAGCCGACCCCCGGCGGCTGCCCGCGGGCCGGCTCGGGGGCGAGGGTGAGGAGGCTCCGGAGATCGAGTTCGATCGGGTCTGTTTCCGCTACCCGAGCGCCGATGAGGTCTCTCTCGCCTCGCTGGAGTCCATCGCCCACCGCCGGCCCGAGCAGGCCGACGACACCTGGACC
>NZ_JOEQ01000081.1 GCF_000721075.1 Streptosporangium amethystogenes | reverse complement strand
TTGGGGACTGGCGATCGCGGCGATGTGCTCCAGTTGCTCGCGCATGACATCGGGACCTCCTACCAGCAGGTTGAGGACCGTCTCGCTGATTACACAGCGAAGGGTCGGCGGGTTCTCGCGGGTCAGAATGTTCTGACGCCCCAGGCGGGCCGTAACGGCTGCGTTGTCGCCCAGCAGGGCGTGTGCGTATGCCTCGGTCTGGAGTAGGCCGGGAACCATCAGCGGCTCGTAGGTCCGGAGCGTGACGGCGACGCTTTCCTTGTCCCGCCACTTTCCGAACCAGGGGGGGAAGACCTGGCCCTTTCTCCAGTCGAGGAGCCGAAGGAGGGCGCCGCCCGTGTTGAGGGCGAGGTCGCACGCCTCGGCGAATTCCGGGCTGGCTGGGAGGTGCCCCGTCTCCACCCCGCTGATCAGGGACTCGCTGAAATGGATCTTCTCAGCGAGCTCTCCCTGGGTGAGGCCGGCTGCCTTCCGGTAGTAGCGCAGTTCCCTGCCCCATATTGCCTGGGGCGCGTAGAGGTCGACCACGGCTCCCTCCTAACCGGAGTTCAACAAAAGGCTGTTGAACTCCAACCCGAGCGCTTCGTGAGCGTTTCGCTACCGGGCGTAGTGATGTCTCGGCAATCTGAACATACGAAATCCGAGACAGAAAGAAAAATCATGGAAGAGGCCATCAAAGCGAGTGCGGCGCTGACCGAATACCGCTATACGATGAATCCGGCATTTTCCCCACTGGGGGAAAAGCGGATGCCGCGCGATATTGAGAACGTCGCCTCGGCTCGCCGATTCGTGCGTGATACGGCGGCCGATTGGAACGGGAGAAGGACCTGCTGACCGTGGACGTCTACGACTCCTGCATCGAGATCCCGCGGATGAGACAACCCGACGACCTGGAAACCTCCGGCCGCGGCCTCACCATCGTCGGCGACCTCTCCCACAATTGGGGGTGGACCCTGAACCCCTACGGCAAGTCGGTCTGGTTCCAACTGGTCGCCTGGCCGTAGCGGCGGAGCCGTCCGATATCCAGGTGATCCTGCCGGGCGTCGAGAACACGCGAATGTGGAGCTGAACATCAAATGAGCTGGATGTAGCCGGTATCTTCCCCGGCCGCTCAAGATTTTTTGTTCTCGGGGTTCTCGTCGGTGGCCGGCCGGACGGCGCCGTGGGGCCGTACTCCCGCTGCTCCTCGATCGGCAGCAGCGGGAGTTCCGCGCGGCGTACGTCCATCTGGGCGCGGCTGCCCACGGTGGCGTAGTTGCGCAGGTTCACCCCTATGAGCTGTCTACTCGTCGGCTCCGGCCGGGTGCCGTCGGGAGCCAGGGGAAGGTTCGGCCAGTGTTTCTCGTCAGCCGTATCTTGGTCCGTGATGAACTCGATGTTCTGGAAGAAGCTCCGGTTGTAGGTCCCGCCGGCATCGTTGACCTTGGTCAGCGCGGCACCGCCTGCGGCCCAGTTTCCGGGGATCACCTTGCTCACGGGGCTCACCGTGCTGGTCTTCACAGGTGGATGCATTGGGTCGGCCCAGTTGTGGCCGGCGCTGCTCTCGCTCGGCGGGCCCGGGTGTGTCGGGGATTTGCGGCGCGGGTGCCTCTCGGCGGACGACATCGGTCATATATCCGCTGATCGCCGCGTCCAGCGCGTCGGCGTCCAACTCGGCCAGGACCCGGCGGAAGGTCCGTTCGCTGGGGACGGTGAACCGGCCGGTGAACGGATCACGGTAGGCGCCCAGCCGCTCCAGCACTGCTTGCGAAATCCGGGCGGCCCACTGCCGGATCGCTGCCACGCTGTCGCTGCCGACCACGAGTGTCGCGCACGCGGTCAACGTCAAGATGACCGTCGGCGGATGCCGCAGCCCGCACGCCGAGCGCTGATCCGGCACCGCCGCCAACCGGCGTATCAGCGCTGATTCCGCCACGACCGGGTCGGTCGCCGGCTCTGCTTCCCACAACGCCAGGTCGGTGAGCTGGTCAAGAAGAGGGACGCGGCAAGAGCTGGTCGGGGAAGATGGGGACACGAGCGCGACTCCTGTGACGATCTTCGGATTTGAGACCTGCAAGATCAGCAGAAGTCGCGCTCTTTCGTCTTCCACCTGGCCAAACGTTCAACATCGCCATACCGCATCAGAACCCGGGAACGCCGGGGCCCTGGAAGCGGATGTGGGGCCACGGTGCGCTGAAGATCGTACGATTGCCGGGCTCCACGTCTGCTTCTGGCCTTCAGTAACTCCTCCCGAAAGGCCCGGAACGCCACTGGCGGCGTCCAGGAAATCCCAATCGTCCAAACTATTTCGCTGAGATTACCTCACTGTCAACGGACATGTAGTTGATGTCGAGGACACGATATTTTCTGATGAGATGGACGTTTCCGCTGGTGATGTGGCCTATGGCGGTGATGGCTTTGCTGCTGGTGTGGTCGTCGATGTCGCCGAGACGAAGGTGGGGCTGGAGCGCGAGAGAACGAAGGCTTTGCCTGTCGGTCGACATGTAGTGGTGGACGAATCCGACACGGGAGCAGAGCCGGGGTGTCGGGAGAGGTGTTTGGATGCCGGGCATGCCGATGAGTAGTCGAGAGTGTTGCCCAGCCAGCTTGACGGCCTCCAAAATCGCGTCACCAAGCAATCCAGGTCACAGCGATAGATGAGTACTGCGAGGCGTAACAACCGAATTTGGGTGTTTGGCTTGCCGTGTTGGTGATCATCTGATGGTGTGGCACAACGTTTCCTTAAAGCGGCGGCAGATGACGAGGAGGTCCGGTGGCGGGCGTTCCGCATGACAGCGCGGCAGATGAGACAGACGACCAGCGAAAGGGATCGCTGGTGATAGTGGACACGCCCGCCGAGGTTCGGGAACTGCATGCTTGGCTCCGCCGGGAACCGGAACTGCGGGGCGGCGTTCGCCTGCTGGAAAGCCCACCGCCGACCGGGGCACTGGGGCCGGTGGCCGAGGCTGTGCAGGTTCTCGCCGGTGCTCCGGTGGCGGCCGTGGCCGGGGTGGTGATCGCCTGGCTGCGGTACCGCACGAGCGACGTGAAGATCACGGTCAAGCGGCCGGACGGGACAGAGGTGCAGATCAGCGCTACCCGGATCAAGACGTTGAACGCCGAACAGACCCGTGCGGTGACGGCGCAGATCGAAACGGCGCTGAACAACGAGCGGTCCTTGCCGGTGCCGGAGGAGAGCGCGGGTGGCTGAACCGGCCGGTCTGCCTGGGGGGGTGCTGTCCGGGCCGGGGGTGCGTGCCCTGCTGGTCGGATCGGGCCGCCACCCCGTAGAGGGGGCGTTGATCGGGGATGTGCCGGCAGCCGTTACGAGCATGCGCGACCTGGCTGACGCCGTGGTGGAACACGCTGGACTGGATCGCCTGGATCTGACCTGCCTGCCGAACCCTAGCGACCCGGCCGAGTTGGCCCAAGCCATCGCTGACCTGGCCGAGCAGTCGGACGAAGTAGCGTTGTTCTACTACGCCGGGCATGGCCTGCTGGGCCCCGATGGCGAGCTGTATCTGGCCACCCAGGCGACCGCGGACCTGGGTCGGGGGTCGGCTGTCTATCAGGCGCTGCCGTTCAACCAGGTGCGTGATCTGCTGTCCCAGGCGCGAGCCCACCTGAGCGTGGTGATCTTGGACTGCTGCTGGGCGGGACGGGCCACAGGCTGGCCCGACAGTTACCTGCTGACCGCCACCAGCAGGAACGAGACGGCTTGGGCTCTGCCAGGTGAGCGCCACACCGCCTTCTCTGGCGCGCTGATCGACGTGCTCGCTCAAGGCGATCCCCTCGGGCCGTCACTGCTGTCACTGGACGATGTGCATGCCAGCTTGACCCGCATCTTGTCCGAGCGCCGCCTACCGGCGCCGCGCCGTCAGGCCGCCGACGCCCACGGGCGCCGCCCGCTGACGGTCAACCATGCCTACCAGCCACCCACCGCACGCCCCTCGCCGGTGCCCGCAGCCGCCCACGGCCAGCACAGCCCCTACCTGGGATTGCGCTCCTACGGCGTGCAGGACGCGGCATTCTTCTTCGGCCGCGAGCATCTCACTGACATCTTGAAGCAGCGGGTGAATGCTGCTGAAGGGATGCCGGTGCTGGTCGCCGGTCCGTCCGGATCCGGCAAGTCCTCGCTCCTGCAGGCGGGCCTGATCCCCGAACTGGGGCCGGGGCGCTGCCTGCTGCTCACGCCCGGTGCCACCCCTCTGGATCGTCTCCGCGACACCCTTCACGACCTGGCCAGTCCACCCGACCGGCACGACGAGGCCTCGTGGGATACGGCACGGCCGTTCGAGGAGCTGGCAGCGAAGCTGCCAGCTAACACGGTCATCGTGGTGGACCAGTTCGAGGAGCTGTTCACGCAGTGCACCCAGCCCGCCCAGCGGGCGGCCTTCATCACCGCCTTGGCCGTAGCCTGGCGGAGCGTACGGGTGGTGCTGGGAGTACGTGCGGACTTCTTCGGTCACTGCACCCCTTACCCTCAGCTCACCTCCGCACTGGAACATCCGGTAGTGGTCAATCCTCTATCCGGCGACCAGCTGCGCGAGGTGATCGAACAGCCCGCCCATCTGGCTGGCCTGATCTTGGAGGAAGGGCTCGTCGACACCCTGTTGCACGATCTGGGTGCCGACGCAGTCAGCACGAGCGATACCGCCGGGACGTTCAGCGCGCCATTGCCATTGTTGTCGCACGCCCTGCTGGCCACCTGGCAGCGCCGTGACAACGGCCGGCTCACCCTCGCGGGGTACCGCGCCGCCGGCGGTATCACCAAGGCTCTGGCCAAGACCGCCAACGACATCTTCGATAGCCTCACCGAGGCTGACCAGCAGGTCGCTCGCCGCTTGTTACTGCAGTTGGTGCATCTGGGCGAGGGCACCGAGGACACCCGCCGTACCGTCGCCTTGGCCGAACTCCGCCCGGCCACAGACACCGCCGAGGACGACCTGGCCACCACGAGGGTGCTTAATTCGTTCGCCCAAGCCCGGCTGGTGACGGTCGATGAGGACAAGGCGCAACTCGTCCACGAAGCACTCATCCGCGCCTGGCCTCGGCTACGATCCTGGATCGATACCGGTCGCGCCGACCTGTTGGCGGCGCAGCAACTCGCCGAAGACGCCGCCCGCTGGGAGCGCCACCATCACCAAACCGGCTACCTGTATGACCAGGCCCGCCTGCAAGCCATCAGCGCCGCACGCCGGCGCTGGCACGACAATCCCGCTCTCCATCGCGCTCCGAGCCACAGCGTCAACGCCTTCCTGCGCGCAAGCGACCATGCCACACAGCGTCTGATCCGACGCCGCCG
Organism: Streptosporangium amethystogenes; assembly: GCF_000721075.1. Taxonomy (GTDB): domain Bacteria; phylum Actinomycetota; class Actinomycetes; order Streptosporangiales; family Streptosporangiaceae; genus Streptosporangium; species Streptosporangium amethystogenes. The sequence continues at coordinate 2,785 of NZ_JOEQ01000081.1, read as the reverse complement.
GATCACCATCATCACCCTGGTCACTTTGGTGATCGCGTCACTGGGGGGAGCGGCAGCGGCCGTCATCGCCGCCAAAAGCACCGGTGTCCAGCAGGCCCTGGCTGAATCCAACAGCCGTGAAGCCCTCTCCCGTCAGCTCGCGACAGAAAGCGAGAGTGTCGCTGCCGGCAACCCCACCCTGGCGCAAGCACTAGCCGCCACCAGCTGGCACTTCTCCCACACCAACGACGCCCGCCATGTCCTGCTCACCGCACTGACCAACCCCGCACGAGGTGTCCTCGCTGGCCACACCAGCATCGTGACCGGGGTTGCGTTCAGCGCTGACGGTCGCACCCTTGCCACCACCAGCATGGACAGGACCGTTCGTCTGTGGGATGTGACCGCTCGCCGTCAACTCGGTGCCCCGCTGACCGGTCACACCGACGCCGTGACCGGGGTGGCGTTCAGCGCTGACGGTCGCGCCCTTGCCACCACCAGCGACGACAGTACCGTTCGTCTGTGGGATGTGACCGCTCGCCGTCAACTCGGTGCCCCGCTGACCGGCCACACCGACGCCGTGACCGGGGTGGCGTTCAGCCCTGACGGCCGCACCCTCGCCACCAACGGCAACCCTGGAACCGTTCGCCTGTGGGACGTGACCACTCACCGTCAACTCGGCAAACCTTTCACCCGCCGCATAGAAGACTTCGACTTCGCGAACGGGGTGGCGTTCAGCCCCGACGGCCGCACCCTCGCCACCATCGGCAACAGGACCGTTCGTCTGTGGGATGTAACCACTCGCCGTCAACTCGGCGCCCCGCTGACCGGCCACACCGACTCCCTGGACGGGGTGGCGTTCAGCCCTGACGGTCGCGCCCTCGCCACCACCAGCAGCGACAAGACAGTTCGTCTGTGGGATGTGACCATCCACCGTCAACTCGGCGCCCCCCTCACCGGCCACACCGGCTGGGTCTTCGGGGTGGCGTTCAGCCCTGACGCTCGCGCCCTCGCCACCACCAGCGACGACAGTACCGTTCGTCTGTGGGATGTGACCGCTCGCCGTCAACTCGGTGCCCCGCTGACCGGTCACACCGACGCTGTGAACGGGGTTGCGTTCAGCGCTGACGGCCGCACCCTCGCCACCACCAGCGACGACATGACCGCACGTCTGTGGGATGTGACCACCCATCGCCAACTCGGTGCCCCGCTGACTGGCCACACCAGATTCGTGAACGGGGTGGCGTTCAGCCCTGACGGCCGCGCCCTCGCCACCACCAGCAACGACATGACCGCACGTCTGTGGGACGTGACCACCCATCGCCAACTCGGTGCCCCGCTGACCGGCCACGCCGGACTCATGACCGGGGTGGCGTTCAGCCCTGACGGTCGCACCCTCGCCATCATCAGCGACGACAGTACCGTTCGTCTGTGGGATGTGACCACTCGCCGTCAACTCGGTGCCCCGCTGACTGGCCACACCGGATTCGTGACCGGGGTGGCGTTCAGCCCTGACGGTCGCACCCTCGCCACTACCAGCAACGACAGTACCGTTCGTCTGTGGGATGTGACCACTCGCCGTCAACTCGGTGCCCCGCTGACCGGCCACACCGGATTCGTGAACGGGGTGGCGTTCAGCCCTGACAGCCGCACCCTCGCCACCACCAGCAGCGACAAAACCATACGCCTGTGGAATGTTGGGCTTCCTTCCGACCGCGATCTACTCGCCTCAGGCTGCAAGGCGGCGGCCCGGTCCCTCACCTTGGCGGAATGGCGAGACTACGGCATTCCGGAGCCGTACGAGCCGGTGTGCGCGCCGATGCTCGGGCAGTGAAGAGCCATAAGGTCACCGTGTATCCGCGGGATCGTTGTTCCCTTCGAGGTCCATGGCGTTTCCTAGAGCATCGTCGAGCATTGCGCCTGCCGACAACCGTCCTTGAACGGCAACTCGGCGTCGGCGCCAGGGTGAGGTTCGCCCCCGAAGATCGGGCCCTTTTCGCTGCCCTTCTGGCGTCGCTGCCCCGCGAGGTTCTACGCCAAGTGCGGCTTACAGTCCGCCCGGATACCGTACAGTCCCTGTCATCGCGTACGGCCCTCGCGCGGACCTTGCGCGCGAGGGTCTCCGCACGGGCGGCGAGGTTCGCGCCGGTGGCCTGGCGCAGTCGCACCGGATCGCCGATCTCCACGATCCGCCCGCGCATCTCCGGGCAGAACTCCTCCAGGAGGATCCGGAGACTGAGCTGGTCGTTCCGATCCTCACCGGCGACGACCACGATCGGTTTCCTGGTCGGCCGGATGCGGGTTCCCCGCGCCTGCTCACAGATCGCCCCCAGCGCGCCGGAGAACCATAGCTCTCCCAGGGGCATCCCTTCGCTGGCTCGCACGATCTTCTCGACCTGGGCGGTCGACACCGCCGGGATCATGGAGGAACCGTCCTCCGCACGTTCGCACACGATGAGTTCCTCCGGTTTGAGCCGATCGGCGAGGGCCGGTGAATGGGTGGCGATGATGAACTGTGTTCTGTCGCTCGCCTCCCGGACCCGCTCGACGAAGATCTCCAACGCCTGCGGGTGCATGCCATGATCGATCTCTTCGACGCAGGTGAACGCGGGCAGGGCCGGCAGGACACAAGGTCGGACAGCACCTACCGGCCGCCCTCGTGTGTGGTCGGGCGGCCGGTAGCAGTAGGGGAGATCGTTCAGCCGAGGTTGAAGTCGTCGGCCTTGATGGTGTTGATGAAGGTGGTCCATTCGGTGGGGGTGAAGAAAAGGCTGGGGCCGTGGGGGTCTTTGGAATCGCGTACGGCGAC
>NZ_JOEQ01000080.1 GCF_000721075.1 Streptosporangium amethystogenes | reverse complement strand
GTACGCATCCGCGGCGAGAAGGGCATCCGCTGGGGCGGACGCCCTCTCAAGGCCGCAGCCTGACAAACCCGGCGAACCAATGCGGTCACGGCACTAGCCATGCGAAGACGGGACGGACTCGGTTTCCGCCCCCGCGGTGGCACACGGCCGTACAGCGTCGCGAATGGTTCTGAGGGTGTCGAGGAAGGTGCTGAGCTGCTCGGGGGAGAGCAGGCCGGTGAACCAGGTGTCGATGTCGACCAGGTGCCGGGGGAGGATGCCGCTGAGCCGGTCGGCGCCGGCCTCGGTGATGACCGCATAGGAGGCCCGCCTGTCGGTGGCGCACGCCTGCCTCATGGCCAGCCCCTCGCGCTCCAGCCGGTCGACGACCCGGGTCATCCCGCTGGTGGACAGGCTCGTCTGCGCCGCCAGATCGCTCATTCGCAACCGCTGCCCCGGCGAGCGCGCCAACCTGATCAACGTCTCAAAGTCGATCTCCGAGAGCCCCGCGGCCGCAAAGGACTCTTGCGTCTTGGCTGAGATGCCGGCGTAGACCTCTGCCAGGAGGCCCATCGCCGTCAGCCGGGAGTCATCAAAGGGGATCACGTTCACACTCTATCCGAAGGTAGTTGACGAGAGGAATATTCCTCGTGTAGAAATCTGTTACTGCAATCATCTACTCGGCAACCTTCTCTTCGGGAGCACAGCATGACCACTCGGACCTGGGAGAACCTTCAGATCCCGGCCGCCGGAACCTTTGCTCTGGATGTCGCCCACACCCGGATCGGCTTCGTCGTCAAGCACATGATGGTGAGCAAGGTCCGCGGTCACTTCGGTGACTTCTCCGGCACCGTCACCATCGCCGAGAACCCCCTGGACTCCTCCGCGGAGGTCTCGATCAAGACCGCGAGCATCGACACCGGTGTCGCGGACCGCGATGGCCACCTGCGCAGCGACGACTTCCTCTCCGCCGAGAAGTTCCCCACGCTCACCTTCCGCAGCACCCGTGTCGTCGGCCACTCCGGTGACGAGTTCACCCTTGTCGGGGACCTCACCATCCGGGACGTCACCAAGCCGGTCGAGCTCACCGTCGAGTACGGCGGCGCCGGCACCAACCCGTGGGGCCAGGATGTCTGGGGCTTCTCGATCACGACCGAGATCGACCGCGAGGAGTTCGGCCTGACCTGGAACCAGGCGCTGGAGACCGGCGGCGTCCTGGTCGGCAAGAAGATCAAGATTGAGATCGAGGGTGAGGCCAACCCGGCCGCCTGATCTCCGCCACCACTCGGCCCCCCTCCCGCCCTTTCGGGCGGCGGGGGACCCTCAGCGTGTCCGCTTGTTGAGATATGGCGTCTCACAAACCGGGAATCCACAGGATTCCCATCGAGCCCAGCTGGGGGACTTCCCAGTTTGTCCACAGGGGCGGCGAAAGTTATCCACCGCCTGTGGACAACTTTCTCCCAACCCTTGCCCGCGACGTGATCACCAACCGCTTTGCCGCCTCGCCGGATGGCCGGTACTCTGTCCTGAGCCGAACGGTTACCAGGAGGCTTCGCCTAGTCAGGTCTATGGCGCCGCACTGCTAATGCGGTTTGGGTTTACCGCCCATCCGGGGTTCAAATCCCCGAGCCTCCGCAGGTCAGAGGCCCTCTCCCGAATCTTGGGAGAGGGCCTTTTTTGATCTCCAAGGGCGTCATAGTTGCAGTCCTAGTCGCAACGAGGGTTCAGGACTCCCCCCAGAGCGCCGAGGCCAGGCGTTCCCCGGCATCGCGCATGAGCGGTGTGGACACATGTGCATAACGCTCGGTCGTGGTCACCCTCGTGTGGCCCAGAACCTCCTGAACGACTCGGATGTTCACACCCTGCTCGATAAGAGGCGTCGCGGCCGTGTGTCGAGCGTCGTGCACCCGCACGTCCCGAACCCCGGCCTGCTTGAGGATCGCCTTCCACACCTTCCAGTCCTCGGTGCGCTCGATCGGGCCGCCGTGGCGGGTGGCGAACACAAGGTCGTGATCCTCCCAGCGATCCCCCGCCTTGAGACGCTCCGCGGCCTGGATCTTGCGGTGTGCCTTGAGGAGCGCGAGCAACTCGGGAGGGCATTGAAGGGTGAGCTTGCTCCTGCCCTTTCGCTGGCGGAAGACGATGCCCCCGCCCGTGCGCTTCGGGCACCTGTCGGCATGACTCGTACAGTCCTTGAGACAGGTCCTCTTGAAGCAGGTGTGCCCCTGCTTCTTGCAGCCCTCCTTGCAGCCGGGTCTTGGACCGGTAGTCGGTCAGGGTACGCGGCGCCATCTTGCCGGAGATCACGAGCCGCTCACAGATCACGTCGAGATACTCGGTCATCCACTCGGCGACGGTGGGCGCACGGCCGGGCTTGGTGACCTGTCCGGACTCCCGGTTGTTCTCCAGCTCGCTGACCTTGCGTGTCACTTCGGCCTCAGTCCTGGCCATCCGGTGACGACGGTCAGGGGAGCCGTCAGGTTTGATACCCAAGGTGACCCAGCCGTGCCAGTAGCCGTCATTACCGAGGTAGATCGAGGACCGGCCGTCCGGCTTCTTCGCCATCACGCCGCCTCTTCCTGGGAGAGCCCTGCCTTGGCCTCCAGTGCACGGGCGAACTCGTGGAGCGCCCACCGGGGGACCAGCCGGTATCCCTCGTCCTTGATTGACTTGAGTTCGCCGGTCTTGATCAGTCGGAAGACGGCCGTACGGCTCATGCCGAGCATCACGGCGGCATCCTTGGGCCGGTAGAACAGTGGTTCCATGTCAGGCCGCCTCTCCGATTGCCGAAAGATCCTCGATCGGTCGTCCGTCCGCTCTGGCTTGGAGTTCGATCAGGCGTGCGCGGGTGCGCCGGCGGTTGGCGACTTCGCGCAGCAGTCGTTTGGCCAGCGGGGTGCGGTTGGGGTCTTTGGAGGAGACCGGCCGCCAGATGTAGCGGTGCGGGTCGGTGACGGTGTCGTCGGGCAGGCCGAGCATGTCGAGCACTCAGGCCCGGCGGTCGGCCTTGTGTTCGCGCAGGGTCTTGTTCGACCACTTACGGGAGACCAGGATGCGTCGTCCAGCGTAGCCGAGGTGTTCGGCCTTGTGCGCCTTGCCCCTACACCGGCCCGGCAGCATGCCCGCTTTGGCTTCCTTGGGTTGGATTCCGTACCGCAGCCAGTTCGGGCAGGTGGGCGAGCAGGGTTCGTAGCGCAGCGCCTCGACCATCCGAACGGCGTGGTCACGACGGGCCTGGTTGTCTTGGTCGTTGAGGTCGAGGGGGTCGCCGAGGTTCTTGGTCAGGTATTTGGTGAGGTAGCCGATGCGCTTGTGTGCGTCCGGCGATCCAGCGACGATGCCTTGAACATCGACCTGGGGGCCGAAGCGGACCACGTGCAGCGGTTCGGCCGTCTCGTCGGTGTCGAGTTGGTCGAGTGCTTCGTCCCAGGTGGGTAGCAGTTCCCCGGTGGCGGGGTCGAGGTAGTCGCCGCTCTGTCCGTCCGGGTAGGTGGCGCCGTCGCCCAGGTCGGCCCGTTCCGTCCAGATGGGCAGGTGGTCACCGTCGAAGCGGACTTCATCGACCGAGGGCCACCACACCTGGTGGTACGTGGCGGCGGCGATGGCTTTGATCTCCGCGCGGGGCATGGTCCCGCGGATTGCCATGTGCGGATGCGGCGCGAATCGTTTCTGTGGTTCGACGGTGGCGAAGTATTGGACGTCGTAGCCGGCCACCCGGCGCAGGTTCTGCACGAAGCGGTCGACCAGCTTGGAGAAGTGCAGGGCGTCGCGGGCCGCCGCTGCGTAGTCGTAGGTGCTCGGATCGACCAGTACGCCCAGGCCGGAGCGGATTTTGCCGTAGGAGGGCAGGGTGAGGGTGGCGAACAGTGACGGCCGGTAGACCCTGCCGTCGGGGGCGATGAAGGTCCGGCCGAGGGTGGTGTCCTGCTTGGTGCGCTTGGGCAGGTCCGGGGCATCTTGGCGCCGCCTCGTGGAACGGGAACGCTTGGGGGCCGTCCGCCCGCCCAGGACGTTTCCCCGCATCCCGGCGGCGTTGATCTCGGCGTCGATGCCCGCGATGGCCTCGTCCCAGTCGAGGGTGTCTTCCCCGTCCCGCTCGGCCTCGTCGCGCTTGGCCTGCACGTCGGCCCGGAACTCGATCAACCACCGCTGGTCTTCGGTGGAGGGATGGGGTTCGGCGACGGGTTCGGCCTCCAGGTGCTGGGCCTTACGCAGCTGCTTGTTGCGTTGAGCACACGGCGGGCACTTGGCTTCCTGGGTGGCCCCGCAGGGGATGTTGAACGACTCGACCGTGCCGGTGTGGGTGTCCAGGCGCCGCAGTTCGAGGGGGCGGATGCAGACCCCGTTGAGCTTGGCGGCTTCCACCGCGACCTGGGCACCAAGGCGACGAAGGGGCAGGCGTTTCCACGCCCTTCGCGTGCCCGTCAGGAGGGTGACCAAAGGGAACTCACGGGGAATCACGGATACTCGAAGCACTCCCCTGCAGGTCAGCGTCTCCCCAGCTCAGCGACCAGATGCGGTAGAGACTTCCCAAGCTGATAGTGCATGAACTGTAGGAACGAGGCTGTCGGACCGCCCTGTCATGATCACCGTGATACGGCCCTTACGGAAGGCACATGGATGAGCGGCGCGACGGCGGCGACCTACGAATGGCTCTACCGGGAGTTCACCGACGATGAAGACAGCACTTGGCTCTATGCAGGCTTCGTGCAGAGCATGTCTCCCGAAGAAGCCCTGCAACGGATCAACGTCACCCCAGGTACACCGTGCGAGTCCGGATTCGGTGTCGCGGCCTATGCCGCCCGTGGTGGAACTGTCCTGATCGAGCACGGCTGGGCGGGGATCATCTTCCATAAGGTTGGGCTGCTATCCGCAGGAACAGCAGCAGCCGCGGTATGCGCGACCCTTAACAGCAACGGTTTCACCTACTGCATCGACGGCCAGATGATCACCACCTTTGGCCTGTACAGCTATTGTTTCCGGGAGGGCGGTGACCCTGACCGGCTCCAGGCCGACGTCGGAGATCTTGACCTGCCTGTTGACGACGAGGAGCCGCAATTCGCTGGCAACCCCGTCTCCAGCGCTCTCGCCCTTGCCGAACGAGCCACCGGTGTTCACCTATCCCGTGCTCGGTACGCCGGTCACGCTCTAATAGGATCAACTGATCACCTCGACCCTTATCGATGAGGAAACCACACCTCAAGAAGATCCGGAACATGCACGGAATGATCTCGGCTGGCCTTGACCGGCGGACCGCAAGAGCCCAGGTCACTACACCACACGACTCATGAAACGCCCTCCACTTCTAATCCGCAGGTTCTGGACTCGGGTGCCTGTCATGATCAGGGCGTGGATTCCCGGGACTCTCCGCTGTACAAGGCTGTCCGGTTCTGTCTCGCCGGCACCCGCATCGAGGAGGTTACTGCCAGAGCTGCCGGGGTTATGGAACGCCTGAAAGACGACGACTGGGAAGCGGCCCTCATCCTCCTCGAAGATCTCGGCGACGCTTGTCCGCAACCGCCGAAGTTCTGGGGCCTGCTGGCCGACGCCGCACGCCTGCTATGGCTTCAGCAAGAAGTCAGTTGGTACGAGTGGCGGCGCAGCGAGGCCCGGAACGGCGCTCTCCGGGCTGAACTCTGCCTCTTGCCCGCCGGAGAGGGGGGCCGCAAGGTGCCGGTACTTCCCGGTGAAGTGCTTCGACCCATGTGGGATATCGGACAGCGCACGCCTGAGGGCGAGCTTTCGGTCAGTATCGCCTTCCTCTGGGTGGAGGGCCGTACTCCGCTGAAACCGGGCGAGTGCGCACCGGTGAGACTCCTTCCCCTGACCCCCGAGCATTGGCGGCATCTCAAGCCGAGTGATGTGATCACCATGCACGAGATGCGACCACCCTCCGGAACGGCCCGCGTCATCGAGGTCATGCCGCCCGTGATGGCCGCTCCCTAGTTGCAGTTCTAGTTGCAATCCAGCGCCGTCCCATGTCGTTCCAGACGGACCGGCGGTGCCCGTTGGTCCAGGTTGAACCGATCGGGACGGGCAAGATCAGAGCTGCTAATGCGGTTTGGCTAGCATCCATGCTTGCTGGACAGACACGATGGGGGACGGCGTGATGATCGTGCAGCGGATCGTGATCCGGTGGACCAAGCAAGCGCGTGGCGCCGAGGAGGCCACGCGTCGACGCGAAATTCCCTCGGCGTTCGAATTGCCGCCGATGCCCGACGCGCCGCTGATCGTCCACGATCTTCTCGCCGACGAACAGATCGGATACGCGCCCACCATTGCGGTCGACAGTCATTCATTCCCAGCGCAGCTCAACGGGCTGCGGTTCCAGCTGTCTGGAGCAGCGGTTGAAGTGGAGCGAACCCCGGTATGGGCCGCGTATCCGACCAACCGTCACCCCAGCCGGGTGTTCCTGCTCCACCAGGGAGAGCGTGCGCGTTACCGGGCCAACTTCCGCTTCAGCGGCTATAGCACCCAGTGGTACTACGAGCAATGGACCGTCAACATCGCTCACGAGCCATGGCGGCGCGACCTTTTCCTGGCAGAGAAGGTGGACCACGATAAGGACGAGCGAGTCTCTTTGTACGGCGGGTATCGCTGACCCACACGCGACATACGTCAGGACGCGTGAGCCAGCCAGGCACCCGCGCTACGCCCACCCCGCCTTGTCGGATCAACCGATCATCTCGGCCCTTACCCGCGACGAATCGCACCTCACAATGATCCGGAACATGTGCGGAATAACCTCAACCAACCTTGATCAAAAGGCTAGGAGAGCCCAGGTCACAGCACTCCACGACGCATGGGATGCGCTCCACTTCTAATCCGACGGTCGCAGACATCCGCTCTGCCTGAGGTGTCAAGCGGCGACCAGCCAGACGGGCATGCGGCTTGGGCGCCGGTCCCGCCCACGCGCGCCTGGTCCCCGTCGATGGGCGTCGGGTGACAGTCCGGGAAGGTGGCGCGCGGACTGCGGTCAGTGGCCGACGGCTGTCTGTACCTCCCCTAGCAGGGCGGCCACATCGGCGACGGTCCGCTCGATCTGCTGCGTTGACTCGCCAACGTGGCCAAGCAGCCTCTGCGCCCGTGCGGCGAAGTCCTGCGGAGCTATGGGCAGACGGTCGGCCGAGGCCACCATGCCCTTCTCGTTGATCAGCCACTGGCCTGCGTGACCGTGCAGTGCCTGGCAGGCGACGCCGATGGCGCGAAACAGGCAGCCAGCCGCATAAGCGGGGTCGGTGCCGGCCGCTCCGTACCGCGCCAGTCTCACGGAGAAGTCGGCCTCCCACAGCCCGTCCACCAGCGCAGCGCTCAGCGCCACAGGGTACGCATGGGTGCTTTCCCGCAGGTCGGTAAACTCCCCGCTGCGATCGGCCAGCACCCGGCACAGTGCCACCTCGCCAGCATAGGAGTGGGAGTAAAAACCCAGCGGATGTCCGGCCTGGACTCCGACTTCATAGCGGCCTTCCTGGCAGTCGGCCCAGACCCGGTGGACCCGGTCCAGGTCGCGGTAGATCCAGTCGACTCGCCAGCCATCGATGGTCAGCCAGCCGCCGCCGTTGACCCATGGTCCCCAGCCACCCGGCGCGGTCATCTCGGCCCGTTCGCCAGCCTCCTGCACGGCCAGCGCTCGCAGCGCCGTCACGTCCAGATCACCTCGGTAGTACAGCCCCAGATCGATGTCCGAATCCGGGCGGTGCGTGCCACGAGCCCGACTACCGCCGAGCACAACCGCGACCACCCCGGGGATCTCTACCAGTCGCTGTGCAAGCGCCCCCAGCGCCACATCATCCACAAGTGCATATTTGATCACACCCGATATCTCCGCTTACCCCGCTCTCTCGCGGGGCTACTTCGACAGTTGCATTTTCCGTTGCAGTTCAGGACCGTTCAAGGCCGTCCAGGGTGGACCACGCACACCCGCTGACCTGCAATGAACCGTCCGGAACGATCTCAGGTCGATCTTTTAATCCAGGATCGGGTGTGTCCAGTTAACGGTGTAACTCGGTTTTGAAATTTTTCTATCGAGAACTCGGGGACAGGCGACCTTCGAAGGTGATCGCGAAGGCGTTCAACGC
>NZ_JOEQ01000079.1 GCF_000721075.1 Streptosporangium amethystogenes | reverse complement strand
ACCAGGAACGACAAGAGCCGTGTAACGAGAGATTGTTACGCACGGTTCTGTGGGAGCCCCGGGCTGAGACGCCCGGGGCGACCCGACCGGTGGCACCCCGACGACGTCCGCCAGGGCGCCGAAGACCGGCTCGGCGTCGGCCCGACCGACGAACGCGCATGGGACGGCCCCGCCTACAGGGCCCGGCGCTCGGGTCGGTGTCACCAGGGGCAAAGTAGCTCAGCGTGAGGTCTGACCAGACAGAACGTTAAGTCTGTCCGCTCTTCTGAATCACATCCGTCCAGGTCAGCGTCCTAGGACGCCCGAACGCCATGATTCGGCCACTGCCCCGCCCCGGTTGTCCACAGCCGTAACCGCTCCGGCGGCCACCCGCCGTCCGGGCCCTCTGACCAGCGCGGACGCTCTACTTTGCGTCTGGTGACACCGACCCGAGCTCCGGGCCTCTATGTCGTGGCACCCGATCAGGTGCGCGAGGTTAAGCTGTCATTAAGCCCGCGGAGCTCATCGCCGCGGTGAGGAGTGAACATGATCTCCCCTGACCTGTCCGCAGCCGAGTTCCACAAGTCCAGCTTCAGCGGTGGCGGCAACGGCAGCTGCGTCGAGGTCGCCATCAACCTCCCCGGCCTCGTCGCCGTCCGCGACAGCAAGGACCGTCCAGGCCCGGTGCTGTCCTTCGCCCCGGCCGTCTGGCGAAGCTTCCTCGACGACATCCGGGCCGGAAACATCTGACCGGTCTCGGGGTCGAGGAACGCGGGGACAGCCATTAGCGGTGAGATGGATTATGGTGCGGATGGTCGCCGCGACCTGCGGAAACACTAAAAATCGTGTTATCGCACCGGACTGTCCTGCTAGGTTCGGGCCGAAAAGCTGACTCGACACTGTTGGCCGTGCACCGACCTGACCTGCTCGAACAGCCCGTACCGCTAATGACTGTCCCGTTGTTCCTCGACCCCGGTCCCGGCCACCGTCGGGTTTCGTCGCGTGCCGACCTCCACTGCGCGGACGGCGGATCACCCCCGCCGAACCCGGCACCGTCCTACCTTAAAGACGCCGCCCCGCCCTCAGACAGACGCGCAGGCAGGCCGATGACGTCAACCAGCACCGCTCCGGTAACGACTGGTGATCAAGGCCTTGGCCGGTTTCCGCTGTCAAAGGCGAGAGGGTCCTCGTCCCGGTTTTCTCGCGCGCCTGCGCGTAACAGCTGGGCAGTGGACCAGAGGTTCACTGGGAGGCGGAATGGTTCTGGGAGCCGAGGTCCTCGCTCATCTGCTGGAGGGTGCGGATGGTGAAGTCGGGTACGGGGCCATCGGCTTTCACCACCTGGTCGTCGGAGGGGGCATGGACACCAGGTGCGGTGCCCCAGCCGGTCAGGCGGACATCGGTGACGCTGGAGACGTGGAGGTCGATCTTCTTGAGGAGGGGTTCGCTCCACGAGCTCCACGCCCTGCGGACGAGCTGGTCCTCACCGATCCACAGCCGCTAGGAGACCTCGATCCTGAGGTCCTTCGCGGTTGGCCTTCCGTCGGTGAGGAGACGGAATCCGGGGTAGGCCCTGCTCAGCTCGCCGAAGGTGATCTTTCCCTCGTACAGGGTGGTGCGGGTGCCGTCGTAGCGGCCCTCGGGCCGTTTGGCCGTGGTGGTGGCGAGCACGGCCCGCAACGTGGCGGGATCGGCGAGCCTGATCCGCCCACTGTCCATCTCCGGCCTGGTCGTGTCGTCGTCGAGCAGAACCCACTCCTTGCCCGCGGGCAGCGGCTGCACCGGCCATCCCGACATATAGCTGCGGCCTGTGAAGGTGACCAACCGCACGCTCTCATCTGACCAGATAAGGCTGTTTCGGCTCGTCACGTCGCTGGCCGTGACCTTCCCGCCCCCGAACCGGACGACCCCCTTGCTACGGAAGGTGATCTTGCTCTTGCGTTTGGTCATCCAGGAGGGAACATCGCTTCGATCCTCGGTCGTGTCGACCGCGACCCGGGAGAAGCGCACTCCGCCATGTGCCGCCATCTGCTTCTTGAGCGCCTGCACCGGGTCCGCCGGAGCGCTCTGGGCGCTCGCACCGTCACCGAACCCGGCGACCAGGGCGGATGCCAGGACGGCGGCGAATGCGGCGAGAGGCCATCTCATCGGGGGGTTCTCCTGCTGCTCTTGCCCTACGGTGACGGGACCGCCGAGATCGTCGCAGTCCAAGATCTCAGAGCAGTCACAAGGTGCCCGGGCCCGCCGCCTCGCAACGAGGTCGGATGCGGTGCATCCGTACTGGGCGGCCTGAACCCTCATCCTGCGATCGACCCCTTATGAGGTCTCGGTGGTATCGACGGAATTTTCAACGAATATGCAGGTCAGAGCTCCCTTAGGGACCTTCAGGCACAGCGTGGAAGATGGGCCGCTGACCTGCATATCCGTTGTTTCCTGGGGCGTTACTACTGGGCCCCCAAAGGCCGTCGACGCCTCGTCGTGACGGTTCGCGACACACCTGTGGGCTTGCCGGACATGACCTAGGCATGAACGTCACCGACACCGGGCCGCCGCGCACCCAGCGCTTCGCCCGCCTCTACGAGCAGACGTATGCCGCGTTGCTGCGGTTCGTCGAGCGTCGTGTCCATCCCTCCCATGCCGAGGACGTGGTCGCCGACGTGTTCCTCGTCGCCTGGCGGCGCTTGGACGACGTGCCGCTGGCGGCGGACGAGGCTCGGGCCTGGCTGTTCGGCGTGGCGCACCGCACTCTGCGCAACGGGCTGCGGGCCGACCAGCGGCGGCAGGCACTTACCGTTCGCATCGCCGGCAGCCAGCTGACCGGCGCCGCGGCGGCCGGGCTGGACCCCGAGCTGGTGGCACGCCGACTCGACCTCGTCCGGGCGTGGCGGCGGCTCAGCCCGCGCCACCAGGAGACGCTCGCCTTGGCTGTGTGGGATGGCCTCACAGCCCCACAGGCCGCGCGGGTGCTCGGCATTTCCGCCGTCGCGTTCCGGCTTCGGCTCACCCGGGCCCGGCGTGCCCTGCGCTACCACGCCGACGCGGTCCCCGCCACTACAACCCAGCCCGTGGCAACCGCCACCGTGAACTCCCGGAGTATGCGATGAACGACACCCTCGACCACGCCCTGCGCGACCTCGACCCGGCCGTCACCCCCGCCGACCTGGACACCAGCACCGACCCCAAGGCTCGGGTCCTGCTGGCCCGGGTGGTGGCCACCGACCCGATGGAGGCGCCCGCACCGACGACCAGCAGCCCTCGCCTGCTCACCGCCGGGCGTCTCGCCGCTGCCGGCGGAGGGGTGGCCGTCGGCATCGCGGCAGCGCTGCTGCTGCCCGGCGTGTTCGGCGGTGGCTCGGCGATGGCAGCGTGGACCGCGACGCCGCACACGGTGAGCGGTGACCGGGCCGCCGACGCCCAGGAGAAGTGCCTCGACAGCGCCCGGGACACCGCCAAGCGCACAACCGGGCATGAGCTCGGGTTCCGGCCCGTGGTGACCGAGGGCCGGGGGCCATGGACGCTCGTCTACGTCAACGACGACAGCAGCCATCTGGCCGAGATCACCTGCCTGCTCCGCGATGGCGACCTCGTCGGCTCGCAGGGCAGCACGCCAGGGCCCGACGCACAACCGCTTTCGCCGGTTCCCGCGGGGTCGGCGCGGGCCGCCCTCGGCGCGGTCATGAGCACGAGTGAGGAGAGCGTGCGTATCGTGACCGGCAGGGTCGGTGCCGGCGTGGTGGGTCTGGAGCTCTCCACGGAGGCGAAAGGCAGCGTGACCGCGACCGTCACCGGCGGCTACTTCGCAGCCTGGTGGCCGGACGCGCCGACGACGGAGGAGCGCGAGAACGCCTCACCTCATGGCGGCGTCAAGAGTCTCACGGCAATCCTCCAAGACGGGTCGCGGCACAGCGTCTCCCTCGAGGAGCTCACCGGCCGGACGAGCGCGCAGCTGAACACATCGGCCACGGGCGGCTCCGCACGCGACTGATCTGGCCACCCGCGGCGGCGCCGGGCCTCACGGTCCGGCGCCGCCGAATACTGGGTGGACGGACACGGCGCGGCGAGGTCGTACCCGGACAGCTAATGACTGTCCCGCTGCTCCTTACGCCCTACTCGGCCCTGTTCTCGTATAGCTACCGCCAGGTGGCGTGTAGCGCTGAGTAACCGCCGTAGCCCTCGTTGCCCCGGGCCGGCCGCCTCGTTGAGCTGAACGAGTGACGGTGAGGGGTGGGGTGAATGCGGCAGGACTGGGAGCCGGAAGACCTGATCGAGGTCTGGACTCTGCTCGAAGACGACATGAAGAGGGTGCGGAACAAGTCCGGGGCGACCCGGTTGGGCTTCGCATTGTTGCTCAAGTTTTTTGAGGTAGAGGCCCGGTTCCCGGAGTCCGCCAAGGAGATACCCGCAGCGGCGGTGGACTACGTGGCCCATCAGGTGAAGGTTCCGGCCGGGGCGTGGGCGGACTACGACTGGCAGGGCGACCGGATCAAGCGGCACCGCAAGGAGATCCGGGAGGCGTACGGGTTTAGGGCGAACACCGAGGAAGACCAGGAGCGGCTGGCCGAGTGGCTGGCCGCTGAACTATGTCCGGTGGAGCTGTCGCGGGATCGTCTTGCGGCGGCGGTGGTGGCCCGGTGCCGTAACGAGCGCATTGAGCCGCCCGCTCCGGGGCGGGTCGGGCGGCTGGTGGGCAAGGCGGTCAAGGACTTCGAGGCCCAGTTCTGCCGCAGCAGGGTGGAGCGGATCTCGCACGCGACGCGCTCGCGCCTGGAGGACCTGGTCGCCAGCAGCGAGGACGAGACGGGCGAGGCAGCGGACGGAGAGGTGGCGGTGTCAGGCAGCGGGCGTTCGCACTTCGCCGAGTTGAAGGCAGACCCTGGGTCGCCGGGGCTGGAGAGCCTGCTGGCGGAGGTGAACAAGCTGGAGCGGGTGCGGCGGCTGGAGTTACCCGCGGACTTGTTCGCGGACGTGTCGGAGAAGCTGGTGGACGCGTGGCGGGCGCGGGCGTCGAAGGAGTACCCGGCGAACCTTGAGCGGATGAAGCCGCCCCGGCGGCTGACACTACTGGCCGCACTGTGCCACGTGCGACAGACGGAGATCACCGACTCGCTGGTGGGGGACCGGCTCTGGCGACCTCGCGTAATCAACTGTCGCCTATTCGGCTGTGGTTGAGCTCGTGGTCGTCACGGGGAGTGGTCGTCGCCTGGGGCGTAGCGGCTCCAGGGGCTGCCGGCGGCAGTAGCGATGCGGCTGGTCTGCTGGTCGGTGTAGCCGAGCATCCGGGCGATGACCGGTGCCGGTGCCTGAAGAACCAGGTGCCGCAGTGCGGCGGCCCGGCTATTGAGGGTGGCGATCTGGTGGGTTCGCAGTCGTTGTTCGATGGCGTCGGTGGTCATGGGCTGGCCGCCGCGGCGGCCCGGGAAGAGCCAGCGGGAGTTCTGATTGGTTGCGGTCGTCAGGTTGAGGCGCTGGTCGAGGTGGTGCAGTAGCAGGGTGGCGAAGGGCTCTGGGACGGGTGTGGGTGGGGCCCCGAGGCGGAGGCTGACCTGGCCGTCGTGATGGAGGACATCGTCGATCGTCAGGCGCAGGATCCGAGTCAGAGGCTGGGCATAGAGCAGCACCATGACGGCGGCGGTCCGGGTGAGAAGGGGGATCTGTTCGTCGTTGAGGAGACGGCGCAGAGCGGCCAGGCGCTGCTGCTGGCTGATGGGCGCGGGGTTGGTGGTGGGGTGGTGCGGGAGTGCCCGCCGGGGCAGGAGCTTGGTCCGCATGGCCCACCTGAGAAAGGCGTGGGTGAGGCGTCGGGCGGTGTAGGCGCCCGCATACCAGCCGTCGATGTCGCTCTGGCCGCAGGTGGCGAGGGCGCGGCCGTGCTGGTCCAGCCAGCTCAGGAACGCAATGGCCTGCAGGATCTCGCCTCGGGCCTGCTGGGTTTGCTTCTCGGTGATCGGTTTCTTTTCGGCGAACTGCCGGAGCCGGTGGAGGCAGTGCCAGGTGGCGAATCTGGCCACCAGCTGCCGGCGATCGGGTTCGGTGATCTGGTTGAGGGTGTCGCGCAGCCACCGCTGGAACAGCATCAGGTGCCGGTCTGCGGGCGGGAGGACGCCGTGCAGCATCAGAAGGTCACGCAGGTAGGCGACCGAACGCCAGGGAGACATCTCGTCGAGCGTCTCGTGTGTGAGGGGTGTGGCCGGGTCGGCCAGGGTGCGGAGCATCTGATGAACATGGGAATGGCGGATCCACTGGATGCCCGCTCGCGGGTTGCCCATCGCGCGAAAGCCGTCGAAGAAGGGCAGCAGTTCGGCCCGGATACTGCCGTCTCCGCTGTTCAGGACGGCTTCCAGGTCTTGGGTCAAGGCGCACTGGCCGCAGAGACCACGCCGATGTCTGCGCCCTTCCTTCCCGCAGATGTCGCAGGTCAGGCCAGGTCTGCTCACTCCTCGGGCCGGAGGCGGGCGCGCTTGGGCCGCCGGGCGTTGAGGTTGACCGGCCCATCGTCGCTCGCGGTCTTGCGGACGATGGCGTTCTCGGCTTTGGTGGCGATCAGGTCGGTCGGGGTGCAGGTGAAGATGTCGCAGAGCGCGGCGAGGACGGGAAGTGAGAGGCGCTCCGGGACGCCGGTGGCCAGCCTGTGGACCTGGGAGACCGACAGGTCGATGCCGCGCTCGACCAGCAGTGGGACGAGGTCGCTGATGGTGAACATGCCGTGGGCTGCCATGACCTCGCGCAGCCGCCATTGGTAGCTGACCTGGCGTTTCATCGTGTCTTCCTTCTGGGCGGTTCGAGAGCGGCAGCCAGGGTCTCATCCAAGGCTCGGCGCAGGGTGCGGGTGCGGAAGTCGGAGGAGACGCAGGTGTAGAGAGACGTGGTGCTGGCGTGCTCGTGACCGCACTGGAACTGGACGAACATCGGATCGCGGCCCGCCTCGATGAGGTGGGTGACATAGGAACGGCGCAGCCCATGGAAGTCCAGGCCAGGATCCAGGCCAAGGGCATCGCGGTAGGCGGCGAAGCGGGAGTTGATCCGTTGCAGCCCGATCCGGCTGCCGCGTTCGGACGGCCACAAAGCTGTCGTGCCGGGGGCCGCCAGCAAAGGCCTGAACTCGGTGATCCACTCCTCCATGATCTCTGCGGTCCAGGTCCAGACCGTCACCACGCTGCGCCGTTTGGGCGGCGACCCCTTCTTGGCCTTGCCGTAGCGGATGTGGAGCAGGCCATAGTCGCCGAACTCGGGTCCGTGTGGATTGCGGCCGAGATCGGCGACGTCCAGCATCCGGGTCTCGTTGCGCCGCAGGCCGTAGCTGTAGGCGACCTTGAACAAGGTGGCGTCCCGGAAGGCCGGCAGCCAGCCCTTGCGGCCCCGGTCGCGGGCCTTGGTCACCTGCTCGTCGGCGTAGTCGAAGAAGTCCTGCAGCTCATCGATGGTGAAGGCCCGCTTCTCGGGCCGGGACTCGACTTCTTGGACATGGACCGCGGAGTTGCCTTCGTGCACGATCTGGATCGGATGCGTGCCGAAGCGCTCCTGGCAGACCTCTGCCCAGCCGTAGGCCGGATCGATGACGTACTGGCAGAAGGAACGCAGCGCGTCCTGGTAGGAGCGCAGTGTCGAGTGCGCGCAGCCGTGCACCGAGCGCAGGTCACCGAACCATTCGTCGGCGTGCTGGGCCGTCCACTGCCACGGGAATGCCTCGGCATGCCGGAGAAAGGTGCGAAGGCGGCCGGTCCGTTTGTCGATCGTCGAGAGGGCGAGATTTCTGGCCAGCTGCTGATTGCGCCAGCCGTCCACCATCGCTTCGAACACCTGCTCCTGGGGGTGCAGCAACGCCACCCCATCGGCCAGCTGTAGTCGAGCGGCACCCGGAAGCCGGTCGTTCGTCCTCGACACCGTCACTCTCCGTCGTTCGCGTTGGATGCGAAATATTCGCATCCAACGCGAACAGCTGTCTAGCGCCCCAGGTCAGCGCACGAATCCCTACCACCTCACCTACCTCAAGCCGTGTTCAGATGGGTAGAGTGCAGTCGGCCGAAACGGCGCACACAGCAGCTCCTTCGTCGAGTTCGAGCCGTCGGGCGCGAGGTGTCGCCAATTCGCATCTGATGCAATATGCGGCGGTTCACGAATACG
>NZ_JOEQ01000078.1 GCF_000721075.1 Streptosporangium amethystogenes | reverse complement strand
GAGACGAACCCAAGGGTCCACAACCCACATAGAGCCTGAAGACCCCTCACTTCATTCTGAGGACCCTTCAGTTCGCCTGAACTCTGGGGTTTCGCGGGGTTTGATCGACAACGGAACGGTCAGTGGCGTTAGCGAGCCGGATCGGTCGGAGTTGCCGCCATCCACCGTTCCGATGTCGATAGCTCTCCGGCTCTGACCCGGCGGATATGGCGTTCGTGGAGCCCGGTCGGTGTGTGGGCAGGCCCCGGCCGGTCGCCGGGCCGATGGACCGGGGCACGGCGCGGTCAGTGGGTGTCTGGTCTGGGGATATGGATGCCGGCGGCGCGGAGCTTGGTCTCGACGAGCATGACCCCCCGGGCCGCGGCCGATCCCTGCTCTTCGCCGTGGAGGGCGATCAGCGTGTACCGGGTCGCGGCCTCGGTGCGGGCTTGCAGACCGGTCACGATCTTCAGCTGTTCGGGGTTGGCGAGGAAGTGGTCGGCCATGGCGGTGGCGAGCTCGGCGATGCGCGGGTCATCCGGTTCCCAGGACGCGGCTTCGGTTGCGCGCTTGATCAAGGCGACGAACCGGGGGTCTTCGAGGGCGTGCTCGACATGGGTGAGGTAGTCGTCGAAGCCCTCGGGGACCAGGGCCCTGGCCAGCACCCAGCCCTCCCTGGTGGCCGCCACCTCCTCCGCGGGGAATCCGAGGCCGGACATCCGCTCCAGCAGCGCCACAGCGCGGTCGGGCAGCAGGGCCCGGTCGCCGTCAGCGAGCCGACGCAGCGTGTCACGCCGCGCGATCAACTCCTCGATCCGTTCGGTGAGCTGCCGCTCGACGTCGGCGAGCGCGGCGGCGAACAGCGCGGGGCCGGCGTCGATCAGGGGGCCGATCTCGGCCAGGGACACCCCGGCGGCGGCCAGCGTCCGGACTTGCACCAGCCGCAGCAGCTCGGCCGATCCGTACCGCCGGTAGCCGGAGCTGTCGCGTTCCGGCTCCTTGACCAGGCCAAGCTTGTGGTAGTGCCGCACCGTCTTCACCGTGACGCCGACGAATGCCGCCGCCTGTCCGATCGTGACTCCGTTCATCTGCAGAATTCTGCCTTGGGCTCGAACTTGGCGACCAGGCAGACCATAGCCGAGCGCATGGACGGGCCAGGCCGAGCTCGCCCAGCTCGGCGTGGCCCCGGTTCGCGTTCTCCCTGATGCACGACCGGAAGGGGCCGCCCCTCGAGGCGTGCGGGTCACAGGTGCTCAGTCCGTCGGCTGAGCCGGATCGGCCTGCCCACCGCCGAACACCTCATTAAGGAGCCTTTGCTGGGCCTTCTGGAACGCTGCTGCGATGGACAAGTCGGCGTCGTCCACGCAGTTCAGCGCGGCGGTCAGGGTCTTCCTGCCGTCGGGTGTGCTGTACATCAGCGCCGCGTGGCCCACGGCGGCGCCGTTGTGGGAGATGAGGGTGCCGCCGCCGTCCGTGGTCACCACGAACACTCCCAGGCCGTAGTCCATGTTCGGGATGCCCATCGGGTGCGGGGTGCACATCTCGGCCAGCAGCGAGGCCGGCAGGAGCTTGCCGCCCAGCAGCGCGGAGATGAACGTGTGCAGATCCTGGGTGGTCGAGATCATGTCACCACCGGTGGAGATCCAGGACGGGTTCTGGCGGGTGATGTCGACCGTCTTCTGCTGGCCGTCCTCCTCGTACCGGTAGTAGGCGTGGGCGTGCGGTTCGGGGATCTCCGGCGAGGCGTCCGGCACCGCAGTGCCCGACAGCCCGAGTGGCCCCAGGATCAGCCGCCGCATCTCATCGGCGAGCGAGCGGCCGGTGACCTTCTCGATCAGCAGCCGGGCCAGCACGTAGTTGGTGTTGGAATAGCTCCAGCCCGTCCCCGGCTCGAACCGCGCCGGCTTGGACAACGCCAGCTCCACCAGCTCCTGCGGCCGGTAGGTCTTCAGCCGGTTGTCCAGCCACTCTGTGCCCGCGGGGCCGTAGGGCATGGGGATCCCCAGCACGACTGTCCCATCGTCGTAGACCTCGCCGCTGAAGTTGAACACCCCGCTGGTGTGCTGCAACAGCATCCGCACCGTGATCCGCTCGTCCAGCCCGAACTCGGGCAGGTAGTCCGCCGCCGGGGTGTCCAGCCCGACCTTGCCCTCGGCCACCAGCTGCAGCACCAGGGTCGCGGTGAAGGTCTTGGTGTTGCTGCCGATCCGGACATGCCCGTTCGTCGGCGGCTTCGCGGCCCCGCCCAGCTCGGCCGCCCCGGCGCTGCCGACCCACTCGCCCCGCTCATCGTGCACGCGCAGCGACACCCCGACGAAACCGGAATCGACGATCTCCTCGATCGCCTTCTGCAGCTCTGGGCGATCCGGCCCGGCAGCAGCCGCCGACACAGCCCCGCTGTCCGCAGTGGCCACCCCGGCCGCGTCGAGGGCAGCAATGATCCTGCGGACCATCTCGGCCATGGCGGGGCTGGGCTGGCCATGACGGATCTGGGCGGTTTCGATGGCGAGCAGGACGATGCTGCGGAAGTTGTCGGCCTCTGCCGGAGCCTGCTTCTCGAGCAGGGTCACCGCTGCGGTTAGGGTCGGTAGCACCTGGTCGGCGAGTGCGGCGACGGACTTGCTGTCCAGTTTGATGCTCTTTGACCTGTCGCCGAGCACGTGCCCGATCAGGCCGGTCGCCAACGCCAGGGCAATGCTGCCGTCGGTGGCGATCTTTTGCGGCTTGCCGCCGGCGGCACCGGCAGCGGCAACCAACGAGACCGCGCCGTATGCGGCGGTCCGCAGGGTGCTCTTGTCCTGGTCGGAAAGGGTGATGGACATGGTGGTTTGCTCCTTCAAATCTGTTATGTCCGGTCGGCGTCGTGCCGCTGCGACGAGCTTGCACCCTGACCCAAGGTCAACCTCAACCGTGATCTAGCTCATAGCCACTTTCAGTGGTGTTCCGGGCGCTGTCCCGGTGACGGAGGGCCATGCGGGACAATCACCGGCCATGGACGGGTCGGCTATGCCCGGGTCTCCACCAAGGACCAGCTCCTGGACCGGCAGATCACCGCGCTCACCGCGGCGGGCTGCCTGCGGATCTTCGCCGACAAGAAGTCCGGCAAGAACGTCGAGCGCGAAGAACTCTGGAAGGCCCTGGGCTACCTGCGCGAAGGCGACACGCTGGTCGTGCCGTCGCTGGACCGGCTCGGCCGGTCCCTGCAGGACCTGATCGCGATCGTCGCCAGCCTGCGCAAACGCGGTATCGGGTTCCGGTCGCTGAAAGAGGCCCTGGACACCACCACGCCGGGAGGACGGCTGGTGTTCCACGTGTTCGCCGCGTTGGCGGAGTTCATCCGCGAACTCATCATCGAGGGCACCAACGAAGGCCTGGCCGCCGCCAAGGCCCGCGGCCAGCGCCTCGGACGGCCCCCGGCGATGACCCCCGAACAGGTCGGCCACGCCCGCGCCCTGCTCACCCAGCCCGACGCGAGCATCGCCTCCATCGCCCGACTGCTGGGCGTCAGCCGCTCCACCATCTACAAGTACGTGCCCGAGTTGAAGTCCAGCGACGACCGCCAAGCCATTGCGGCCCCCGCGGCACGCGCCGAACTCACCGCCGGCGACTGAACCACGCCATCGCCGCAGTCAGGCCTCGTCCTCATCGTCATCGGGAGCGTCGGGGTCGCGCAGCTCGCGGATCGCGCAGCTCGCGGATCGCGCAGCTCGCGGATCGCGCCGGGGGCCAGATCGGGCAGCACGAAGCTATAGGCGCCATGCACGCCCAGGTGCCGGTTGACGAACGGCGACAGCCGGGCCATGTCTTCCTTTAGGACCGGATAGCCCTGAGTGCACAGTTGACGGACCGCGGCGTCCAGGTAGACCGTGGTCCACAGAACGACGCAATTCAGCACAAGTCCAAGAACGCCGAGCTGGTTTTCCAGACCGCGTTCGTAGCGGTGGTACAGTTCGCCCTTCTTGCCATGGCAGATCTTGCGGGCCAGCGCGTGGCGGCCTTCCTGCAGGTTGCGGATGGCCTTGATGTCGCGCCGGTAGGTCTCATCCACGTCGATGTAGGCCAGGATGGTCGGGTCGGACCGGGGCGCGGTGTCAGCCTCGCGACTGCTCCGTTTCCCCGGCCCGCCCGCCGCACCCGACGTGCCAATCTCTCGGCATCGGGCGCTCCACGTGCCTTTCCCGCTGGTCAGCCACCGATCC
This sequence comes from Streptosporangium amethystogenes, assembly GCF_000721075.1. GTDB lineage: Bacteria > Actinomycetota > Actinomycetes > Streptosporangiales > Streptosporangiaceae > Streptosporangium > Streptosporangium amethystogenes. The sequence goes on along the minus strand of NZ_JOEQ01000078.1, from coordinate 4,116 downwards.
CGGTGGCTGCCGGCCTCGGAGTCCACGGAGTCGGGATGGTGCTCCCGCGGTAGCGGTAGCGGGTCACCTTGACGCTGGATGCGCGGGTGAACTCGACCCCGTTATGGGCGATTATCCAGGTTCCCGGTCGGCAGAACCGGCGGCGCAATTCGCTCCATTTGAGCCGGGAGTGCTTGCGGTGGATCCACTTGGTGACGCGATGCCACGCATGGTTGTCCACCGCGTGGAACACCTGTTTCGACACTCCGTGCCTGAAGTAGTTCGCCCAGCCCCGCATCATCCTGTTCAAGCTGGTCAGCAGCCTGTCCAGGTCCAGATGCAGGGTTGACCTGTTCACTTTCTCTTTCACCTTGTCCTTGATCGACTGGATAGCCTTCTTGGACGGTTTGGTGTAGATGTAGTGCTTCTGCGTTCCTCTCTTCCGCTGCCTGCGGATGGTGAGCCCGAGGAAATCGAAGCCATCGTCTACGTGAACAACGCGGGTTTTCTCCGGCGACAGGCGCAGCCCCAAAGGGGCTAACACCCTCGCCACCTCCTCGCGCAGCGCCTCGGCATGGCGTCGCTCACCCGACACCATCAGGACGAAATCATCCGCGAAGCGGATGATCCTCCAGTTGCCCAGACCTTTTCTCTTGCGCGTGCGCCGCCGCTTGTCGGTGCTCATCATCTCCCGCCATTGCCGGTCGAAGTATTCGTCCAGCGCCGACAGGGCGATGTTGGCCAGCAGCGGGGAGAGGATCCCGCCCTGGGGTGTTCCAGCCAAGCTCTCTTCCGCTTCTCCGAAGGCCGTCATGACCCCGGACTTGAGGAACGCCCTCACCAGTGCACACACCCGCTTGTCCCTGATCCGGTCCCGCAGTCGGCTCATCAGCGCCGTGTGATCGATCTCGTCGAAACACGCCTTGATGTCCGCCTCCAGCACCCACTGATAGTTCCGGGGGCTGGATGCGAGGAAATGGATCTCGGCGATGGCGTCGTGTGCTCGCCGGTTGGGGTGGAACCCATACGAACACGGCAGAAAATCCGCTTCGAAGATGGGTTCGAGCACCGCCTTGAGGCTGGCCTGGACGACGCGGTCGGCGACCGTGGGGATTCCCAGCTTGCGGAGCTTGCCGCTTGTCTTGGGAATCATCACCTGCCGCACCTCGACCGGCTCGAACTCACCTGACTTCAGCGCGTTTCGAATGCCGTCCAGGAATGCCTCCACCCCGATCCGGGTCTCGATATGGGCCACCGTGACCCTGTCGATCCCCGGGGTTCTCGCCCCGGCGTTGGATGCGACACGCTCCCACGCATGCACCAGGAATGCCGGGTCATAGACGAGGTTGAACAGGTCGCCGAAGCGGCGGGAGGAGTCCTCTCCCGCCCAGCGATGTAACTTGATCTGCATCCTCCGTACCGCAAGGTAAGCCGAATCTGGATCCGGCCATCTCTCGGCGCCGGTGTTCACCAGCGCGTCTTCGGACATTGCACTCTTCTCCTCAACTGGCACGCTGCCGTCCTTCCCCATGTACCGGGCTCTCCCCGGCTCCGAGTACTACGACGGCTCCGCCCCGTCCGCGTCTTCGGCAGGCGTCGCGCCTATCCCCGTCCCGCCCCCCTGGCTGAGAGCCGGACGTGGAACGTACGCGGACGGTTCCCACGTTCACTGCTGTTCGGTTGTGGGGTTAGGCACCCGGCTCTGCCCCTGCGGCCTCGCCACGGCTACGCCGTAGTCCTTCACCGTGGCCTCCCAGCCCAGACATGCAATACCCGGCCAGGAGTTCTCCGCCCTCACGGGGCGGATGCGCACCGCCACCCAGCCCATATCCACCGGATTGGAGCTGGTTCAAATTGAAGAGGCTTAACGACACCGGTTCCTCGCGTATACCTTCCCCTCTCGTTCACCGGGCCCGGCCCATCCGGCAGTTCTGGACCGACCCGACTTTGTCGAGGCTGCTCCCACCCTCCCCGGTGACCCCCGGATCAGGCTGCCTCCAACTTCACTTCGCCGCTACGACGGCAAAGCGACGGTGGTCTTTCACCTCCGTCCGAACAGAACAGCGCCTCGTGGCGCACTGCAGGCTCTTGAAGATCCGGCCGTAGGCGGCGATCGCCTCGCCGAGTGCGGTGGGGTACCCGTCGCGTTGGAGCATGGTGACCACGTCGTAGGCGGGGACGGTGCCGGTGTAGATCGAGGCGACCACCCGCAGGATGTCCTCCCAGTTCCGGCGGACTTTGCGCAGGTCGATCTTCCCTCGGGCGAGGGTGTTGAGCGGGCCGTAGTCGGCCTCGGAACTGATCCGCCAGCCCTTCCTGGTCGGGCAGGTCCGCCAGCGCCGGCCGGTAGGAGATCCCCAGCAGTTCCAGAAGCCCAAAGACCAGGTCGGAGTATGATCCAGTGTCCGACACGACGATCTCGGGCAGTTCCCCGCCATCCAGCCTGAAGATGACGTCGACCATGTGCAGGGAGTCGCGGACCGTCCTCGACACGATCTTCGCGCCCCGACCCATTCCACGATCGTTCATGGCGTTCAGCCAGGTCATGCCGCGTTTGGAGCCGAAGAACTTGCGGTTGGGGCGGGCGAACGCGGCTGGGACGGGGACGACGAACCGCATCCCGTCGACCGCGGCGACCAGGCCGCCGCCCCACGCCTGGGCCAGTGGCAACCCGGCCTGGCGGGCGACCAGCGGCGCGTTCGCCACGCTGAGGGTCTCGGGCCGGAAGCAGTTCTGGAACACATGCGACAACCGGGAGCGCTCCAGGGCGGGCACGCCTTTCTTGGCGATCGGCCGGTAGCCGACGTTCATGGAGTGCGCGGCCAAACAGGCGGCGATCGAGGTCGGCAGATCGTTCAGCCGGGACCGGCCGCCGGAGGCGGCGGCGAACGCCTGCGCCAGCGACGGCTCCCACGACATCACCTCCAAGATCACCTCGGGCAGGTCGACGCGCGGCAGCATCGCCGTCGTGCGGTTGCGCAGGTCGACCAGTGACGGTGGCTCTTCCACGGCCTTCACCCTGGTCAGGTGGATCTTCCGGCCTCATCGACGCGGACCTCGGTGTTGACCGCCAGGCACCCGCCGACCGCCGGTAGGCGAAGTCCAGGGTGCGGGCGTGTTCGGCCAGCAAGGCGTATCGAGCGCGGCCAACCTTAGCCCCATGATCTCCGCGACCTGATCGAGCGCCTTGATGAGCGTCGGTCAGCTGCCGCGCGGCGGCGGGCCTTTGCGCCAGCGTTCCAGGTCAGAGGTCCGCGACCCCGCCGGCATCTCCAGCAGTTGGTCCAGCACATACCGCTGACCCGTCGACAGCAGGCCCTCCAGCACGCCCCACAACCGGCGAGTCGTGTCATCGCGGATCTTCGCGACCAGCCGCGCCAACGTGGTCACCCCCGGCAGCAGCACCTTGCGCTCCCGCAGCCACCCCACCCCATCGGTGAAGATCGCTTTCGGCCCGTCCCCCGAGGTCCAGGAGCGGGCCGCCACCCACGCGCCGAACTCCGCCTCGACCTCGGTGAACTCCTTCCACCCGCGTACCCGGCGGATCTCCCACTGGTGGTCGAACCGGGTCTTGGTCCGCTTGGTGTACTTCTTCACCTGCGACGGATCGGCGATGCCGAGCTGTTCGGCCACGAAATCCAGCACCTCGACCGGCACATCGAGGGGATCTTCCAGGAACGTCCCGAGCCACCGGATCGTCACCAACTGAAGGGCGAAGTCGAGTTTCATGTGCTCGCCCCGGCGGCGCTCGATCGGCGCCAGGTCTTCCTCATCCAGAAGGAACATCCGATCTAGGTCCGCCCGCGCCGGCGGTCCGGCGTACCGGCCGTAGCCCACCGCTTGCTCATCAGTCAGAAATTCCACCGGTATACGCCGCAAAGTAGGACCGACACACCGGTAATCAACACACAGTGATCAAACCGTTACGGCATCCCTGCCGGTCCGGCACCCACCGACATCTGAACAGTGGATGGCGGCAACTCCGCCCATGTCGGCTCGCTAACGCCACTGGCCGTTCCGTTGTCGATCAAACCCCTTGAAACCCCAGAGTTCAGGCGAACTGAAGGGTCCTCAGAATGAAGTGAGGGGTCTTCAGGCTCTATGTGGGTTGTGGACCCTTGGGTTCGTCTCGACTGG
>NZ_JOEQ01000077.1 GCF_000721075.1 Streptosporangium amethystogenes | reverse complement strand
GCTTCTCTTCGAACATGGGCAAGATCCTGCCAGGGGCACACGGGCGACGAGGACCAGTTCGACTTCAACCCGGTGAACCTATGCGGTCACGGCACTAGACGCCCCGGCCAGGACCGTCGCGCCAAGCGCCGTCGCCACCTGCACCGCCGCCAGCCCCACCCCGCCGCCCGCGCCCAGGACCAGCACGGTCTCCCCCGCGCTCAGCCCGCCCCGGTCCCGCAACGCGAACATCGCCGTGCAATGACTCTGGGCGAACGTCGCCGCCGGGGCCGCGCCCAGGGTGTCGGGGATGCGCACCGCGCCGGCGGCCGGGACGACGACCTGTTCGGCGAAGCCGCCCAGACCGCACACCGCCACCACCCGCGTTCCCACCGTCGGCCAGGTCACACCGGGGCCGACGGCACTGACCGTACCGGCGACCTCACTGCCCGGTACGAACGGCGGCTGCAGTTTGATCTGGTAGCGGCCGTGGACGAACAACCCGTCGACGTAGTTCACGCCGGCGGCCTCGACCGCGATGACGATCTGACCGTCGGCGGGCCTCGGGGCGTCCGTCTCGACGACCGAAACCGACCCTAATTTCTCACACATCAGAGCACGCATCAGGTCACCCTACGGACACCAAAACGGTTCGGCCGGTGAACGCGGGCCCGTGCGCTGTCAGGCGGTCACCATGCTGAGGCCGCAGTGGTCGAGGCCCTCCACCCGGCACCGGCGGTGGCCGAACCGGCCCGGAACGCGGAAGTCCTCCCCCGCCACAGGCGGGGGAGGACTTCACTCGGAACCACGGCCGGATTCGCGCCGCCGGGCTCAGCTGGGGGAACCCGCGGTCTCCTGCTCCCCGGCGCGGCGCCGCTCCTCTGCCTCGACCGCCTCGACCAGCTCCTTGTCGCGGTCACGGCGGTACTCACGGAGCGAGTAGGCGACGGCGGCGGCCCAGATGGCGGCGAGGGCGATGTAGGCGAACGCCTGGACACCACCGGAGGCGTCGATCCAGTCGCTGCGCAGCAGGGTCCGCACGTTGGTCAGGACGATGACACCGCCGACGGCGGAGCCCAGGATGCGCGGCGGGATGTGGCGGACCAGCCAGGCCGCGATGGGGGCCGCGATGACACCGCCGAGCAGCAGGACGGCCACCCAGGAGAAGTCGATGTTCTCCGAGCCGATGCCGACGAAGAAGCCGATGCTGGCGGCGATGGCGACCAGGAACTCGCTGGCGTCGATGGAACCGATCACCTTGCGCGGCGCCAGGCGGCCGCTGGCCAGGATCGCCGGGGTGCCGACCGGACCCCAGCCACCGCCCCCGGTGGCGTCGACGAATCCGGCCACCAGGCCGAGGGGCGCGAGGAAGCGCTTGCGCAGCGGCTTGCCCAGGTTGCCGCGCGGCAGGCCGAAGGCCGTGAAACGGACCAGGACGTAGACACCCAGTGCGAGCAGGATGATCGACATGACCGGGGCCGCGACCTCGGTGGAGAGGCCGGACAGGAAGGTGGCTCCCACGAACGCGCCGACGGCGCCGGGGAGACCGATCTTGGCGACGACCTTCCAGTCGATGTTGTCGAAGCGCCAGTGGGACACGCCGGAGGCGAGGGTCGTGCCGATCTCGGCGAGGTGGATGGTGGCCGAGGCGGCGGCGGGGTTGGTGCCGATGGCCAGGAGTAGCGTCGTCGAGGTGACACCGTAGGCCATGCCGAGGCTGCCGTCGACGAGTTGCGCCACGAAGCCGACCAGGCCTAAGAGGATGAGCGCACGCACGACGCCCCCTTCCCATTTTCCCTACTATGTTGATAGGAAACATGGTTATTGAACTTCAGGGCGACGTCAAGTCACGTTTCAAGCAGGGTGTCTCAGTTCGTGGACATCTTCGTCTCACAAAGACCGTCAGGCCGATCGACACCCGCTGTCAGGCTCCGCGCCGCCTGCCGTTCTCGGCCACCGGCGACAGGAGCGCGGCCAGGCTGACGGTGTCGACGATGGCGTTTATCGAGATCTCGATGTTCAGCCACACCGCGCGCAGTCGTACCGCCTCTCCGAAGTAGGCCACGTCCCCGGTCGGCAGACCCCGCACCGAGGTCAGCTCGCCACCGACGGCACGCAGGACGTCTCCGACCGAGATGTCCACCGGCGGCCTGGTGAGCGTGAAGCCGCCCTCGTGGCCCCGCTGGGCGAAGACGAGGTCGGCACGGCGCAGGTCGGTCAGAATGCCACGCAGGAAACTCGCCGGGATCCCCTGCGTCTGGGCCATCGTCTCCGACTTGACGGGGGCGGGGTCGCTCAACGCGATGACCAGCATCGCCCTCAGGGCGTAGTCGCTCCGCGCCGTGACGTGCATCAGACAGCCCCCCGACAGTGCGTCTCCAGATGGCCTCATGTGGGTTGACGCTGATTAATCTACTATCTCTACAGGTTAACTGTGAATTATTCTCAACTGTAAGACACCCCGGCGCCCCAGGCGATCCGCCCCCGAGGTGCCGTACTCCCCCGCCGGAAAAGCGGGGACCACCCCACGCGGAGGAGCCGACGGTGAACACCTGGATCACCTCCCTGCTCGGCGCGCTGGCCGGGCTGGTCCTGCTGTGGCTGGCTCTCGTCGCCGCCCTAGCGGTCGCGCGTCCTCGCGGCAACGCGCTCGGCGAGGCGCTGCGGCTGCTCCCCGACCTGCTTCGGCTCATCCCCCGCTTGGCCAGGGACGGCTCCCTGCCGCGCGGCGTCCGCATCAGGCTGTGGCTGCTCCTCGGCTATCTCGCCATGCCCATCGACCTGGTCCCCGACTTCGTCCCCGTCCTCGGCTACGCCGACGACGCGATCATCGTCGCCCTCGTCCTGCGCTCGGTGACCAGGCGCGCGGGCGAGGAGGCCGTCACCCGGCACTGGCCGGGCACCGCCGAGGGCCTGCGAGTCGTACGGCGGCTGGCCCGCATCCCCGCGGAACCCGATGCCCGGGGCCCGGAGACGGAACACCACCCCTGACCCGGTCCCGACCTCCTCAGCAGGCCCTGATCCGCCCAAGGCGGCCGAGCCATACCACACCTTCGCCGGAACCGGCAGGTGAAGCGTGATTAATCAGGCGATACCTCGCACAAAAAAATGCGATATAGGTACCGCCGAATATTTTGGCCGCTCTTCAAGGGTTGATTGCCGATCTTTGCTTTGTCAGGCTCTACACCGTGCCGTCCTGACTGGGGAGAGGGGGCGGCACCTTGGAAACCGGAGGGGTCTGTCGTGCTCGTCACACTCGCAGCGCCGGTGGCGCCGATCGCCGCACATCAACTACTCGTCTTCTTACTGCAGGTAGGGCTGCTCCTGCTGCTCGCCCTCACCTTCGGCCGCCTGGCCGGGCGACTCGGCATGCCCGCCGTCGTCGGTGAACTGTTCGTCGGGGTGGTCCTGGGGCCGTCCTTCCTCGCCCATGTCGCACCTGGCCTGTCCACCTGGCTGTTCCCGCAGGACAACGCCCAGTTCCACCTGCTCGACGCAGTCGGGCAGATCGGCGTGCTGCTGCTCGTCGGCATCACCGGCATCCACATGGACATGGGGATGGTCCGGCGCAGGGGCGCCACGGCGGCCGGAGTCAGCATCGGCGGGTTGCTGGTGCCGCTCGCGTTCGGCATCGGCGCCGGATTCCTGCTCCCGGCCACGCTCATCCCCACCGGAACCGAGCCGCTGGTCTTCGCGCTCTTCCTCGGCGTCGCGATGTGCGTCAGCGCCATCCCGGTCATCGCCAAGACCCTGATGGACATGGGGCTGCTGCACCGCAACATCGGGCAGCTCACGCTCACCGCGGGCATGATCGACGACGCGTTCGGCTGGTTCATGCTGTCGATCGTGTCGGCCATGGCCACCACCGGCCTGCGCGCGGGGAGCGTGCTGGTCTCGCTGGCCTGCCTGCTGGCGGTCGTGGTCTTCGCGCTCACCCTGGGCCGCCCGCTAGTGCGGCACTCGTTCCGGCTCACCTCCCGGGACGCGGACTCCGGCTCGTCCGTCGCGACCGCGGCCGTGCTGATCCTGCTCGCCTCGGCCGCCACGCACGCGATGGGCCTGGAGGCGGTCTTCGGCGCCTTCGTCTGCGGCATGCTGATCGGCACCGCGGGCGGCGTCGAACCGGCGAGGCTCGCCCCGCTGCGCACCGTGGTGCTCTCCGGCTTCGCGCCGATCTTCTTCGCCACCGCCGGGTTGCGCATGGACCTGACGTCCCTGGCCGACCCGATGGTGCTGCTCTCCGGGCTCGCCATCCTGACCGTGGCGATCGTCGGCAAGTTCGCCGGGGCCTATGCCGGAGCGCGCGCCAGCAGGCTCAACCGGTGGGAGGCCCTGGCCCTGGGCGCCGGGCTCAACGCGCGGGGTGTCATCGAGGTGGTCGTGGCCATGGTGGGCCTGCGGCTGGGCATCCTCAGCGTCGAGGTCTACACGATCGTGGTGCTGGTGGCGATCGTGACCTCGCTCATGGCACCGCCGATCCTGCGCTGGGCTATGGCCCGGGTGGAGCAGACCACCGAGGAGGAGATGCGCAAGAACGAGCAGCTCGCCTGGTCGAAACAGCCCCAGACGAACAGCGCCGACCCGGTGTAGCAGAACGCCCTCCCGGCCGCGCGGGCCGACCCGGGTGGTCGGCCCTCGGCGGCCGGGACGCGGACTCACGGGCCCTCCTCGGCGAGGTGTGCCCGTGAGTCCGGGAAGACGGGAAGTGTCAGGACCATGGTGAGACCGCCCCCGGGCGTCTCATCAGGCAGCAGCGTGCCGCCCATCGCCTCGGCGAGTCCCCGGGAGAGCGCGAGGCCCAGGCCGACACCGGTGTGGTTGTCGCGGTCGCCGAGCCGCTGGAAGGGCATGAAGACCCGGTCGTAGGCCTCCGGCGGTATGCCCGTGCCGCGGTCGACGACCCGGATCTCCACCTGGTCGCCGTGCCTGCTGGCCGTGACGAGGACCTTCATGCCCTCGGGGCTGTAGCGGACGGCGTTCGACATGAGGTTGACCAGGATGCGTTCCAGCAGCACCTGGTCGGCGACGACCTCGGGCAGTTCGGCGGAGACGTCACCCTCGATCCGCCGGGACAGCTCGCCGAGATCGCCGACGGCGCGCGGCACGACCTCCTCCAGCGCGGTCGCCTCCAGCGTCACCCCGAGCACCCCCGCCTGCAACCGGCTCATGTCGAGCAGGTTGGCGACCAGGCGGTCCAGCTTGACCAGGGACTCGTCGGCGGTGGCGAGCAACTCCGCCCTGTCCTCGGGCGACCAGTCGACGTCGGTGGCCCGCAGCCCCTCCACGGCCGCCCTGGCCGAGGCGAGCGGGGTGCGCAGATCGTGGCTGACCGCGGCGAGCAGCGCGGTGCGCATCCTGTCGGCCTCGGCCAGCGGCCTGACCTGCTCCGCCTCCTCCTCCAGCCGGTCCTGCCGCAGGGCCACAGCCGCCTCGGCGGCGAAAGCCTCCAGCACCCGCCGGTCGGAGGCCTCAAGCAGCCTGCCCCGTACGGCGAGGACGAGCCGCTCGTCGATGACCACGTCGGTGTCCGCGGCGCCGGGCGAGGTGCAGGGCACGTCGACACCGGCGGCGGCGACGATCCGCCACGCCTCGGGGTCGGCCTGGTCCTCGGGCACCGGTTCTCCGGTGCGTTCCAGCAGGGTGACCGAGGACAGGCCGAAGGTCTCCCTCAGCCGGGCGAGCAGCGAGGCGAGCACGTGCTCACCGCGGAGCACGTGTCCCGCCAGAGTGGAGAGGATCTCCGCGTCGGCACGGGCGCGGGCCGCCTCCCTGGTCCTGCGGGCGGCGAGGTCGACGACGGCGCTCACCATGACGGCCACCAGCACGTAGACGCTCAGCGCGAACAGATTCTCCGGGTCCGCGATGGTGAAGCCGGCGAGCGGCTCGGTGAAGAAGTAGTTGAGCAGCAGGAAGCCGAACACGGCCGCGGTGACGGCCGGCCACATGCCGCCCACCAGGGCGACCACGATCACCGTGAGCAGGAAGAGCAGTATGTCGCTCGGCAGGTTCACCCCCTCCCGGAGCAGGTGCAGTCCCAGCGCCAGGACCGGCAGCCCGAGCACCGCGAGAACCCAGCCGGTCACCCGCCTGGGGCGGGTCAGCGCGGCCCGCGACGGGGCTCGGTCACGCCCTTTCTTCACCTCCTCGTGGGTGACCATGTGAACGTCTATGGACCCCGACTGCGCGATCGTGGTCACCCCGACCCCCCGGGAGAGGATCTGGGCGAACCTGCCGCGCCGGGACGCCCCCAGCACCAGCTGGGTGGCGTTGACGCCGCGCGCGAAGTCGAGCAGTGCGCGCGGGATGTCGTCGCCGACGACCTGGTGGTAGGTGCCGCCCAGGTCCTCCACCAGCGTGCGCTGGCGGACCATGCTCGCCGGATCCACTCCGGCCAGCGCGTCGGCACGCGTGACGTGCACGGCCAGCAGGTCGGCTCCCTTGCTCCTGGCCGCGACCCGGGCGGCCCGGCGCACCAGCGTGTCGCCTTCCGGGCCGCCGGTCAGCGCGACCACGACGCGCTCCCGCGCCTCCCAGGTGCCGGAGATGCCGTGCTCGGCGCGGTAGCGGTCGAGCTGCTCGTCGACCTTTCCCGCGACCCACAGCAGGGCCAGCTCGCGCAGCGCGGTCAGGTTGCCGACCCTGAAGTAGTTCGACAGCGCCGCGTCGACCTTCTCCGGCGTGTAGACGTTGCCGTGCGCCATCCGGCGGCGCAGTGCCTCCGGAGCCATGTCCACCAGCTCCACCTGATCGGCTCGGCGCACCACCTCGTCGGGCATCGTCTCGCGCTGGGCCACCCCGGTGATCTCCTCGACCACGTCGTTGAGCGACTCCAGATGCTGGATGTTGACCGTGGAGATGACGTCGATGCCCGCGTCGAGGATCTCCTCGATGTCCTGCCAGCGCTTGCTGTTGCGCGAGCCGGGCACGTTGGTGTGGGCCAGCTCGTCGATCAGCGCGACCTTGGGCCTCCTGGCGATGACGGCGTCCACGTCGAGCTCGGTGAACGTGCACCCGCGGTGGTCCATGCTCCTGCGCGGGACGATCTCCAGGCCGGCGAGCAGTTCCGCGGTACGGGGGCGACCGTGGGTTTCAACGAAGCCCACGACCACGTCGGTGCCTCTCATGAGGCGGCGGTGGCCCTCGGAGAGCATCATGTAGGTCTTGCCGACCCCCGGGGCTGCTCCGAGGTAGATGCGCAGCCGCCCCCGTCTTGCGTTCATCACATCTCCTTGAGTGTGGAGACCCCGGTCCCTGGCTCCGGGGCGGGGGTCAACCTCTGTCGAGCGCCAGGTTGAGCGCGAGGACGTTCACCGCCGGTTCGCCCATGAAGCCGAGGAAGCGGTCCGTGGTGTTCTCCGCGATCAGCTGCCTGACCCTCTCCACGGATACCCCGCGTTCCCTGGCCACGCGAGCCGCCTGGAGTTCGGCGTAGGCGACCGAGATGTCCGGGTCGAGGCCGGAGCCGCTGGCGGTGACCGCGTCGGCGGGCACGACCGCCCGGACCGTCGTGCCGCGGACCGGAACGGTGCGGCCGGCCGCGTAGCTCTCGCCGGGTCTACCGCACTCGACCCTGACACCACGGTACTCGGCGACGAACGGGGGCGCGGGGCAGGCCTGGTTGACGCTGACGGCCCTGGTCGGGGTGCCGACCGCCGGGAAGACCTTCAGCACGGCACCGACGCCGTCGGGCGTGCAGTACGGCCGGGCACCGCTGACGCCCTCCAGCTCCCCGGCGGCCCTGGAGCGGGCGCAGACCTGGGTGAGCAGGCTCCGCCTGCCCTCGCCGCCCCTGGCCCCCGGAACGGGCAGGACGTCCACGATGTCCTCGGGTCCCAGGTTGCTCGCGGCGGTGGAGAGCATGTCGTAGCCGTCGCCGGCCATGGACGGCCGACTCTGGAAGTATCTCCCGACGGGCCTGCCCGCGGTGTCCGTGAAGTTCTGGCCGACGAGCGCGCTGCCCACCTCCCGTCCGTCCTTCTCCACGAGGGAACCGTTGGCCCCGTCGTGGAAGGCGACCTGGGCGATGCCGGTGACCACCAGCGGGTAGAGGGCACCGGTGAGCAGGGTCAGGACGAGCAGCGCGCGGAGCGCGGCGAGATACCTGTGCATCCAGATGGGCATGTGTTTCATTTACGACATCCCCGGAAGGAGGTGGATGAGAAGGTCTATCAGCTTGATGCCGATGAAGGGCGCGATGATGCCGCCCAGACCGTAGACGCAGAGGTTGCGGCTGAGCAGCTTCGACGCGCTGGAAGGGCGGTAACGCACCCCCCGCAGGGCGAGCGGGATCAGCGCGATGATCACCAGGGCGTTGAAGA
>NZ_JOEQ01000076.1 GCF_000721075.1 Streptosporangium amethystogenes | reverse complement strand
CGCGAGCTCGTCGCGGTGGGCGTACATCAGCTCACGGAAGCGGAACAGCACCCCCGCCCGCCGGGTCAGCGAGGTGTCCCGCCAGGCGGGCCAGGCCGCGACGGCGGCGGCCACGGCCGCGTCGACCTCGTCCACCGAGGCGAGCTGGACCCGTCCCGTCACCTCTCCGGTCGCCGGGTTGAAGATCTCGGAGGTACGACCGGAACCCTCGACGGGACCCCCGCCGATCCAGTGGGTGACGTTCTTCATGAGGCGACCTCGGCGTTGACGGTTTCGAGCACGGCGATGATGATTCCGAGGCCCTCGGCGGCCTCCTCCATGGTCAGGGTGAGCGGCGGGGCCATCCGGAGCACGTTGCCCCGCAGCCCGCCCTTGCCCGCCAGCAGGCCGGCCTTCCTGCTCTCCTCCATGAACCGGTTGGCGAGCGCCGGGGAGGGCTCACCCGTCGCCGGGTCGACCAGTTCGACGGCGAACATCAGACCCCTGCCGCGGACGTCGCCGACGATCGGCAGGCGTGGCGCGGCCTCGCGGAGCCCGTCGATGATCAGAGCGCCGGTCCTGGCGGAACGGGCCTGCAGGTCGTGGTCGAGGACGTAGTCCAGGGTGGCGTTGGCCGCGGCCATGGAGATCGGGTTACCGCCGAAGGTGGCCAGTCCGACGGCGTGGAGATTGTCCATCAGATCACCCCGGGCGACGACGCCACCCACCGCGAACCCGTTGCCCAGCCCCTTGGCGAAGGTCATCATGTCGGGCGTGACACCGTGGTTCTGGATCCCGAAGAAGGCCGAGCCGGTACGGCCCCAGCCGGTCTGCACCTCGTCGGAGATGAACAGGATCCCCTCGGAGTCGAGGACCTCCTTGTAGGCGGCGAACAGCCCGTCGGGGGCCATGGTGAAGCCGCCCACACCCTGGATCGGTTCGGCGATCAGCGCCGCCACATCGTTGGAGACGGCCGTGGAGAGCACGTGGCGCAGGTCGTCGACGCAGGCCTCGATGTAGCCGGCGTCGGACAGGCCGCGGAACTGGGCGAGGTGCCGGTCGGCTCCGTGCAGGAAGTGCACGTTCAGCGGCGAGAGTGAGTTGTTCTTCCAGGAGCGGTTGCCCGTGACGCCGATCGTGCCGAAGGAGCGGCCGTGGTAGCTCTGCCGCATGGCGAGCACCTGGTCGGACTTGCGCGCGTAGGTCGCCAGCAACAGCGCGGCCTCGTTGGCCTCGGTGCCGGAGTTGGTGAAGAAGACCTTCGCGTCCTGGATGCCGGAGAGCCTGGCGATCTTCTCTGCCAGCTCGATCTGACCGCGCAGCAGGTAGACCGTGGAGGTGTGCACGACCCCGGTGGCGAGCTGCCGCTCGACGGCCTCCCGCACCTCGGGCACGTCGTACCCGATCATGTTGGTCAGAATGCCCGCGAAGAAGTCGAGGTAGCTCTTGCCCGACGCGTCGACTACCCGGTTGCCCTTACCTGAGACGATCTCGATGGGCTCGTCGTAGTAGAGGGCCAGCCAGTTGGGCATTACCGCGCGATGGCGCGCAAGGAGATCCGACATACATCGAGTATCACCGCTCGGGGCCACCGCCTCATACCGGCAACATGTCGGCACATAGCCATCAAACCCATCACACTGTCAGGTCGATAAGTCCCATGCCACCGGCTGATCCACCCGGGCGGATCAGCCGGTGACCGGGCACGCCGGGGCGCCGGCCGGAGAACCCCTCAGCCCTCGGTCTTCACCAGGTCGGCGGCCGAGGTGGCCGTGACCACGGGTGCGGGCCGCAGCACCAGGAACGCCAGCGTGGCGGCGGCCAGGGTGAAGGCGACCCCCACCCAGGAGCCGAACGACATGGCGGAGACGAACGCCTCGCGCGCGGTCCCGATCACTCCGGGATCTCCCAGCCGCAGTGCCTCTCCGATCGACTCCCTGGCGACGGCCGGGGCGTCCGCCGGCATCGACGAGGTGTAAACCCCGGCCAGCACGCTGCCCAGCACGGCGATGCTCAGCGCCATGCCGACCTGCTGGACCGTGTCGTTGAGCGCCGACCCGACACCGGCGTGCGCGGGCGGCACCGCGCCCATCAGCGTCGCGTAGGCCGCGGGACCCGCCAGGCCGCCGCCGATCCCCATGAGCATCAGACCGGTGATCAACATGCCGTACCCGGTGTCGGCGGTCATGAAGGCGAGCACGCCGAAGCCGCCCGCCATCACGGTGAGACCGACGGCGACCAGCGCCCGGTTGCTGACCCGCTGCCCCAGCCCGGCGCCGACCGCGTTGAACAACGCGGCGGCCACGGCGTACGGCAGCAGCGCGAGACCGGCCCGCATGGGACCGTAGCCCAGCACGAACTGCAGGTACTGGGTGAGCATCAGCAGCAGCGCGCCCGTGCCGAACGACATCAGCACGATCGAGAACGAGGCGCCGCTGAAGTTCCGGTCGCGGAACAGCTCCAGCGGGAGCATCGGATGGTCCGACCTGAGTTCCCAGATCACGAACGCTCCCAGCGCGACCACCGCCACGCCGGCGGCGGCCAGCGACTTCGCCGAGGTCCAGCCCGCCGTCGGGGCGGAGACGACCACGTAGACCAGGGCGCTCATACCGGCCGTGGACAGCACCACGCCGAGTGGGTCGAGCCTTCTCGCTGGACCGCGCGACTCGGGCATCAGCAGTACCGCCGCGACGACGGCGACGATCGCGACGGGCACGTTGAGCAGGAAGATCGATCCCCACCAGTAGTGTTCCAGCAGGAAACCACCCAGCGTGGGACCGGCGATCACACCGACCATGGCCACCGCGCTCCACGCGGCGATCGCCTTGCGGCGCTCCTCCTCGTCGAAGACGGTGATCAGGATCGACAGGGTGCTCGGCATCAGGATGGAGCCGCCGACACCCATCAGCGCGCGGGCACCGATCAGGTGCCAGGGCTCGGTGACCAGCACGGCGACCAGCGAGGCACCGCCGAACAGCAGCAGGCCGATGATCAGGAAACGCTTACGGCCGTAGCGGTCCGACAGGCTGCCCGAGGTGAGCAGCAACCCGGCGAAGACCAGGACGTAGGCGTCGATGATCCACTGGATGTCCGCGGGGCTGGCTCCCAGGTCGACCATCAACGCCGGGATGGCCAGGTTCAGGACCGTGTTGTCCACCACCAGGACCAGCAGACTCAGGCAGAGCACTCCGAGGATCCACCAGCGCCTCGGATCGCGTTCGACTCGTACAGTGTTCGATTCCACTCGCACACTGTATGACAAGCTCGCACGCTGTACTATCGGATTTATGCTTGGAGCGTGAAACAGCACTTCAGCTCTGTCTGGACACGCGAGCCGCGCACCGCCAAGAGCCCGGGGCTCGATCGCGCGCAGATCGTCCGCGAGGCGACGGCACTGCTCGACGCAGAGGGGCTGGACGCACTGAGCATGCGCCGCCTGGGCGCCAGGCTCGGCTCGGGGGCCACCAGCATCTACTGGCACGTGGCCAACAAGGACGAGCTGCTGGAGCTGGTCCTCGACGAGGTCTACGGCGAGCTGACAGTCCTGGACGTCCAGGAGACCACCTGGCGCGACTCCGCCTCCTCCTTCGCGTACAGCATGCGCCAGGTGCTCCTCAGCCACCCCTGGGTGATCAACCTCATCGGGACCATCCCCAGCATCGGCCCCAACGCGATACTGCTGATGACCCGGCTCGTCGCCACCTTCGACCATGCCGGGTTCCGTGGCCTCGACCAGGACTACGCCGCCTCGACGCTCATGGCCTACGTGGCCGGGGTCACCACGCCCGAAATCTCCTGGCGGACCATGATGGAGCGGACGGGTCTTGGGTCCAACGAGCTGAACGCGGCCCTCCACCCGCTGGTGGAGGAGGTCGCGGCGGGCCACCCCGAGCTGACCGCCCGCTACGCCGAGTTCAGGGAGGTCGACGTCGAGACCGCCAGGGCGCTCAACTTCGAGTTCGGCCTGACCTGCCTCCTCGACGGCCTGGAAGCCCGTCTGAACCGTGCGGCCTCGGCACCGGCACCGGTCTCGGCGGACCCCGGCGCGACACCGCCTCCGCGGCCGAGCCTCCATTAGCGATCCCGCACGGAGGGCATTGCTGGCCTTTTACCGCAGAAGCGCGGCTGGCAGGTAAACAGCATGTAAAAGGAGGGGCACGCGTACTTACATTCTGATCAGATACTCTCTGTGTGTGCTCCCTACAGTCGCCGACGTCCTCGCTCTGGACACCGTTCGCCGGGGCAATCCACAGGTCGTGGCGGGGGCTGACCGGCTGGGTAGCCGGGTGCGCTGGGTGCATGTGGGCGAGGTCACCGATATCGCCCACCTGCTACGCGGAGGTGAGCTCGTGCTCACCACCGGTATAGCCCTGCCCGACGACCCCGACCAGCTCGCCGACTATGTCGCCGAGCTGGCCACCGTGGGTGCGTCGGGGCTGATCGTGGAGCTGGGCCGCAAGTTCATCAAAGAGTTGCCCCGTGCCGTGATCAACGCCGCCGAAGCGCACGGCCTGCCCCTGGTGACCCTGGCGATGGAGACACCGTTCGTGCAGATCACCGAGTCGGTGCACGCCCGGATCATCGACATCCAGCTGGAGGAACTCCGCGCCTCCAAGCAGTTGCACGAGGTCTTCACCGAGCTGTCGGTCGAGGGCGCCTCCCCCGCGAGAGTGCTTGGCCAGGTCACCCGGCTGTCCGGACGCCCCGCGCTGCTGGAGAACCTCGCCCACCAGGTCCTGGCATGTGACACCGCCGGACGTGACACGGGCACGTTACTGGCCGGCTGGGAGACGCGCTCCCGCTCGGTGGCCCCCCAGCCGCGGACCGCCTACGACGCGGCCTCGGGCTGGCTGGTCACCATAGTCGGCGCCCGGGGCCAGGACTGGGGCCGCCTGATCCTGCTCTGTGACACCGAGCCGGGGCCGCATGACATCGTGCTCGCCGAACGCGCCGCGACCACCCTCGCCCTGGGCCGCCTGCTGGAACGCCACCAGGAGTCACTGGAGCGTCAGGCACACGGCACGATCATCACCGGAATCCTGGCCCACGCGTACGCGGACCCCGAGGAGGCCGCGGCCCGTGCCCGCGCGGTCGGCGTGCCGCTCACCGGTCGCAGGCTCATGAGCATGGTGCTGCGCCTGGCCGAGTCGGCGGAGAAGCCGATGGACAGCCAGGAGCAACTCGCCCAGCTCGCCGAACTGGGCGACGCGGCCGCCGCCGCCTGCCGAGAGGCCCGCCTTCCCGCCCTGATCGGCGCCTTGGACCAGAACCGGGTCGGCGTCCTGCTCCCCCTGCCACCGCGTGTCCTCCCAGAATCCGCGCTGACCACGCTCACCGACCATCTGCGCACGGCCTTCACGACCCCCTTCGTCCTCGCCGCGGGTTCCGTGGTCGAGTCGGTCCGCGACGTGCGGCGGAGCTTCCTGGAGGCCGAGCAGGTCGCCGACGTGGCCGTCAGGCAGCCCGACGGCCGCGCTTTCTACCGGCTCCCCGACCTCCGTCTGCGGGGCCTGCTCCACCTCCTACGTGACGATGCCCGGCTGCAGACCTTCGCCGAGCGCGAGCTTGGCCCGCTGCTCGCCCACGATGCCCAACGCGGCGGCGATCTCACCAGCATCCTCCGGGTCTACCTCAACGCGGGCCGCAACAAGGCCCTCGCGGCTCAGCGGGCGCATCTGTCACGCCCCGCCTTCTACGACCGTCTCCACAGGTTGGAACGCATCCTCGACACCGATCTGGACGATGTCGAGTCCTGTCTTTCCCTCCATGTCGCCCTCCTGGCGCTGGAGTCCTTCCGGAGAGACAATCCCCGCCCCTGAAAGGTCCCCATGCCCGACATTCTCATCCCAGAGCCCGCCGATCTGGCCCGGATGATCACCGCTGCCGGCGCGTTCTCCGTCCCCGCCGGTGACGTGCAGCTCTCACCGGACGAGCTGGAACCCGACCAGATCCTGGCGGGTTCCCCGCGCGTCTCGTCCATCGAGCTGTGGTCCTCTCCGGATGGCAGGCAGAGCCGAGGCATCTGGGAGATCACTCCGGGAACCGTGGTCGATGTGGAACGTGACGAGATGTTCGTGGTCCTGTCCGGCCGCGCCACGCTGGAGGTCGACGGGGGTGCCACCCTCGAACTCGTCCCCGGCTCGGTCTGCCTGCTCGCCGAAGGGGCCAAGACCGTCTGGATCGTCCATGAGACCCTGCGCAAGGTGTATCACTGCATGGGCTGACCAGATCAAGCTCGCGGGTCGTACGGAACCTCGGTTCCGTACGACCCGCGACTGTCCGCCCGTTCACCGCGACGACCGGGTGCGGTGATCTGTTCTTCCGGGCCTGCTGAACCAACTGCGTCTGTACTAACCGTGTCTGTACTAACCGTGTCTGTCGGACGCGATGTCCATCTGAACAGGGTCATCCGCGCAGATGTGGAGATCCCAGCGGCGCGGACGCGTCAGGATCGCCCCAAGGATGACACCCAGGATCACGCTTGCGATGATCACGATGAGAATGCTCAGCCCCATGACGGCTGCCTCTCGGAAAGATGTGCCGCTTGATCTGAGGAAATGCGGCCTACTGCACCGTAGCGTCGCATTCTCACTGTCGCAACGAAACGGCTGGGGACTAATCCTTATTGACCAGGACCGTTGACCCGGTCGGGGCCGTCACGGGCAGGTGAATTCTCTCGTGAGCGACATGATCTTGCGTGCGCAACGACACTTTCTTGGGATGTTTCGCGTGTTTCGCTCCCCTCGCCCCGTAGATCTCGGCACGATGGTGTACGAAATCTGAAACCAACGGGGAGAGATATACATGTCGCGACGCCTTGTCGCCGGATTCACGGCCCTAGCGCTCACCGCCACAGCGATTCCCGCTGAGGCCGAACAGGCGAGTTCGGGGTTTCCCTCCTCCGCGTTCCCACTGGGCGTGAACATGGCCACGGTGAAAAACCAGCAGAGTGTGGCACCGGGCATTGATCTTTTCAGCGTGAGGCACGGCAAGTCCACACAGGGCTGGACAGTCTCCGCCCTCATGCCCAACGGCCACGACGACGGCCGTCTGGACACCGCTCAGACGGTCGCCGAGGCCGTGGAGGCGGCGGGGTTCACTCCCAGCATCCTGCGGATCGTGCAGCCCGCCGCGGCGGACGCCCCGGCTGTGGAGCGATACATGGTCCGGATCGGCCTGTGGTCGTTCGGCAAGCAGGCCGAGGCCGACAAGGTCGTGAAGGAGCTCAAGAAGCAGGGTGTCCGGGCCAAGACCGACTATCTCGGCGACGATGGCACCGAGACCACCGGCCCCTGGAACATGAGCGTGTTGATGGTCGACCCGAAGGCGTTCAAGGGATCCTTCAAGGCGAGCGTCGGCAAGAGCGTGGCCAAGCGCGAGACCACCAGCTCGATGTCGAAACTGACCGGCGCCATCGCCGGGGTCAACGGCGGCTTCTTCAACATCCACACCGCCAAGGCCCTTCAGGGGGATCCGGTCGGTATCTCCGTGGTGGGCGGCAGGCTGCTCAGCGAGGCCGTGCCCGGCCGCAGCGGCCTCGTCATCACCCAGGGCCGCAAGGCCCGGATCACCGAGCTGCGGACCCAGGTCACCGCGATCTCCTCGGACGGTACGAAGGCCGAGGTCAACGGCATCAACCGGGCCGCCGGAAGCGACGAGCTCGTCCTCTACACCGAGGAGTTCGGCAGCAAGACGGCCACCGACGGCGGCATCGAGGTCGTCATCGACGCCCAGGGCCAGGTCGTCAAGGTTCGCCAGGCCGGCGGCATCGTCGCCCGGGGTACCTACGTGCTCCACGGCACCGGCCTGGCGGCCGTCTGGCTCCAGGAACACACTCAGGGCACCGGGATGAAGCTGGACACCAAGGTCATCGACCTGCGGACGCAGCGGGCGATACCGCTCACCTCGGATACGTACATCATGGGCGGCGGGGTCGGGCTGGTCAGAAACGGCCGGGTGCGCATCACCGCGGCGGCCGACGGACACGCCTCGATCAACATGATGCTCCGGCGCCACCCGCGCACGATGGTCGGTGTCAACAAGTCGGGCGGGCTGATCCTGGCCACGGTCGACGGACGCAACCCGGGTGTCTCCGTGGGCGCCTCAATGGTGGAGGCCGCCCAGCTGATGCGGTGGCTGGGCGCCAAGCAGGCCATCAACTTCGACGGTGGTGGCTCCAGTGTGATGGTCGTCGGCCACAAGCCCGTCAACCGGCCCTCGGACGGCGCGGAGCGGACCGTGGGCGACGCCCTCTTCATCACACCCTGACGAACGGCGCTCCAACGCGAGAAGCCCCGGTCCTCATCGGCCGGGGCTTCTGGTTCTCCGCAGACGCACGGGTGGCTCTCCCGGCCTCCGGATCTCCGAGGCAGCTCTCGGAACCTCGTCCCCGGGTAAGCCTCAGATTTCAGGGTCGACTCCCTGTGCGAAACCCGATGAAACCCCAGGAGAAGCCGGCAAGCCCTCTCCCGGCTGGAAAACACGAAGGCCCTCACCGAAAGGTGAGGGCCCTCATGAAAGATTGTCCGGCGGTGACCTACTCTCCCACACCGTCCCCGGTGCAGTACCATCGGCGCTGAAGAGCTTAACTTCCGGGTTCGGAATGTAACCGG
>NZ_JOEQ01000075.1 GCF_000721075.1 Streptosporangium amethystogenes | reverse complement strand
CACCCTGGCGCCCGGCGCGACCGCGAGCTTCGGCTTCAACGGCAGCCCCGGCGGCATCACCCCGTCCAACTGCACGCTCAACGGCGCGGCCTGCGGCGGCGGCAGCACTCCCGGTACCCCGGGCGCGCCCGGCACGCCTTCGGTCACCGCCACCACCAACTCCTCGATCTCGCTGTCCTGGGGCGCCTCCAGCGGCACCGTCACCGGCTACCGCGTCTACGAGGGCGGCACCCAGCGCGCCCAGGTCACCGGGACCAGCGCGACCATCGGCTCGCTCGGCACCTGCACCTCGCACACCTACACCGTCAAGGCCTACAACGCCCAGGGCGAGTCGGCCGCCAGCGGCGCGGTGAGCGCCACCACCACCGGCTGCACCAACCCCGACCCGGTCGGCAAGATGGCCGGAGCGCCGTACCTCTACATGGGCTGGGGCAACCCGCCGAACCCCGCGACGGTCATGAGCGCCACCGGCGTGAAGTCCTTCACCATGGCGTTCATCCTGTCCAGCGGCGGCTGCACCCCCGCCTGGGACGGTAACCGGCCGCTGACCGGCGGCGCCGACCAGACCGCGATCAACCAGATCAAGGCCGCGGGCGGCAGCGTCCAGATCTCCTTCGGCGGCTGGCAGGGCAACAAGCTCGGCCCGAACTGCTCCACCCCGGCCGCCTTCGCCGGAGCGGTGCAGCAGGTCATCAACGCGGTCGGCCCGGCGGTCGTCGACTTCGACATCGAGAACACCGACGAGTTCGAGAACTACACGGTCCAGGACCGCATCCTCAACGGCCTGAAGATCGTCAAGCAGAACAACCCCAACGTCAAGATCGCCGTCACCTTCGGCACCACCACCACCGGCCCGAACTCCCACGGCATCCGCCTGATCAACCAGGCCAAGGCGCTGGCCGTGCCGATCGACAACTACACGATCATGCCGTTCGACTTCGGCGGCTCCAACATCTACACCGACACCGTCAACGCCTCCGAGGGCCTGAAGAACGCGCTGAAGGCGGCCAACGGCTGGACCGACGCGCAGGCGTACGCCCGGATGGGCATCTCCGGCATGAACGGCCTGTCCGACCAGCAGGAGCTGACCACGGTGGCGGCCTGGACCCAGATCCGCGACTGGGCCAAGTCCAAGGGCCTGACCCGTCTCGCCTACTGGGCGGTCAACCGTGACCGCCCCTGCCCCGGTGGCGGCGTGGTCTCCAACTGCAGCGGCATCGCCCAGTCCGACTGGGACTTCACCCGCGTCACCGCCGGTTTCTGAACCGAGCGATCCGTACGGCCCGCACCCCGCCCGGGGCGCGGGCCGTACCCCCACGACACCCTCCTAGCAATCCTTGCGGGGTAAATCGGATGCACCTCAGGAAACTCGCGGCGATCGCCGTACTGGCGCTGGGCGGGGCGATGCTCGCCGCGTCGCCCGCCCACGCCGCGAACATCGCGGCCAACCCCGGATTCGAGAACGGGCTGACCGGCTGGACCTGTACGGCCTCCTCGGGGGCCGCGGCGGTGTCCTCGCCGGTGCACGGTGGCACCGGGGCACTGCAGGCCACGCCGGCCGGCAACGACACCGCCCGCTGCCAGCAGACGGTCAGCGTCAGGCCGTCCTCGGCCTACACCCTGTCGGCCTGGGTCAGGGGCGGCTACGTCTTCCTCGGCGCGACCGGCACCGGCGGGACCGACCCCAGCACCTGGACGTCCTCGCCGTCGTCCTACGCCCAGCTGTCCACCTCGTTCACCACCGGCGCCGCCACCACCTCGGTGACGATCTACGTCAACGGCTGGTACGGCCAGGGCACCTACCAGGCCGACGACTTCGTCCTGGACGGCCAGCCGGGCCAGGGCCAGCCCCCCGCCGTGCCCACCGGGCTCACCGGCACCGGCAACGCCACCACCGCGTCGCTGAGCTGGAGCGCCTCCTCGGGGGCGACCGGCTACAACGTCTACCGCAACGGCACCAGGGTCGGCACCGCCACCGGGACCACCTTCTCCGAGACCCCCGGCGCGGGCACCCACGGCTACCAGGTGAGTGCGACCAACGCCTCGGGTGAGTCGGCGAAGTCCGGCGCGGTCTCCGTGACGGTCGGCACCGGCCAGCCACCGATCCCGCCCGCGCCGTCGGGGCTGACCGCCACCGTCAGCGGCACGAGCGTCTCGCTGAGCTGGAGCGCCTCCTCGGGGGCGACCGGCTACAACGTCTACCGCAACGGCACCAGGGTCGGCACGCCCACCGCGACCTCCTACAGCGACGCCCCCGGCACCGGCACGCACACCTACCAGGTCAGCGCCTCCAACTCAGCCGGTGAGTCCGCGAAATCCAACCAGGTGTCCGCGACCGTCACCAACACGCCGCCCCCCGGCGGCCTGCCCAAGCGGGTGCTGGTCGGCTACCTGCACGCCTCCTTCGCCAACGGCTCCGGCTACATCCGGATGGCCGACGTCCCCAATGAGTGGAATGTCATCAACCTGTCCTTCGGCGAGCCCACTTCGGTGACCTCGGGGGACATCCGCTTCACCCAGTGCCCGGTCGCCGAGTGCCCCAACGTCGAGTCCGAGGCGGAGTTCATCGCCGGGATCCGGGCCAAGCAGGCACTCGGCAAGAAGGTGCTGATCTCGATCGGCGGCCAGAACGGCCAGGTCCAGCTGAGCACCACGGCCGCGCGCGACAAGTTCGTCCAGTCGGTGAGCGCCATCATCGAAAAGTACGGCCTGGACGGGCTGGACATCGACTTCGAAGGCCACTCCCTCTACCTCGACAGCGGCGACACCAACCTGTCCGCACCCACCACCCCGGTCATCGTCAACCTGATCTCCGCGCTGAAGACCCTCAAGGCCAGGTACGGAGCCCGGTTCGTACTGACCATGGCCCCCGAGACGTTCTTCGTCCAGCTGGGCTACCAGTTCTACGGCCCGGGACCGAACGGCTCCGCCGACCGCCGGGCCGCCTCCTACCTCCCGGTCATCCACGCGATGCGCGACGACCTGACCCTGCTGCACGTCCAGGACTACAACTCCGGGCCGATCACCGGGCTGGACAACCAGTACCACACCATGGGCACCCACGACTTCCACGTCGCCATGACCGACATGCTGCTCGCGGGCTTCCCGATCGCCGGCAACCCGGCCAACGTCTTTCCCGCGCTACGCCAGGACCAGGTCGCCATCGGCCTGCCCGCCGCCGCGTACGCGGGCAACGGCTTCACCACGGTGGCGGAGGTCCAGAAGGCCTTTGACTGCCTGGCGAAGGGGACCAACTGTGGTCCGTACCGGCCCAGGGGGGTCTACCCGAACCTCCGCGGCCTGATGACCTGGTCCATCAACTGGGACAGGTACAACGCCTTCGAGTTCTCCCGCAACCACCGGGCCTATCTCGACGCTCTGGGCTGAGAACTCCTCGCCGCCGGGAGAGACGGACTTCCGGCGGCGAGGTTCCCCCTCCGCGTCCGCGGGTCTCACGGGGCGGTTCGACATTCGACGGTCACTCAACGTGACGGATCGGATTCCCGGAGTCGCCGAAACTGGCAGAGAGGTCTCGGTTTAGAGACCGGGTGGCCGGTCGCTGGTGAGGTCCGGCAGGCTAGGGGCCGTCATGGACTACGCAATTCTCACGGGGTTCGTCCTCGTCACAGGTGTCGTGCTCGCCGTGGTCGCACAGTGGAAGGGCTGGCGGCCCTCCCTGCTGGCCGTGCTGGTGGTCGGAATCGTCTTCAGGGTGCTCATCATGACCACCTCGGCGATGGACACCTGGCAGCCGGTCGACTTCGTCAACAGCTTCAAACCCGCGGGCGAGGCGGTCCTGAATCACGAGGATCCCGTCCTGGGGAGCAACGGCGGCTGGCATTTCCTGCCGACCATCCCCTACGTCTACGGCTTCCTGCTCTGGCTGGGCATCCCCTGGGAGATCGGCGGGCGCCTGGTCACCGTGGTCGCCGACATCGCGCTGATCCCGCTGGTCGGCAAGCTCGCCGGAGGCCCCAGGGCGTCGTTGCGCGCCTTCCAGTACGCCTGCAACCCGCTGGCCATCCTGGTCGCCTCCGTGCACGGCCAGGTCGAGCCGGTCGCCCTGGTCTTCGGCGTCGCCGCCTTCGTCGTCGCCAGGGGCCCCGGCGCCCCCGACCGACCGGGCATGACGACCGACGTGGTCGCGCTGGTGCGGGACAACGTCGCGTCCCGAGGCCTCTTCGGTGCCGTGCGGCACGCCGCGGGCTCCTCGGGCACGGTCCTGCGCACAGCGCTCACCCCTCGTCCCGGCGACCGGCAGTCCCTGCGCCGCGCCCTGTTCGCGGGGCTGCTGATGGGCCTGGCGCTCTGCGCCAAGAGCTGGCCGATCTGGCTCGTCCCCGGCATGCTCCTGCTGCTGCCCACCGTCCGCGCCCGCGCCGTGGCGTTCGTGGCCACCGGCATCGCACCGATCTTCTTCCTGGTCACCCTGCCGATCTTCGCCGGCACCTCGCTGAGCCAGATCCCCGAGGTCATCCGGGTGATCCAGGACGTCCGCCCGATCGTCGGCCAGTGGGGTTACAGCGCCATCTACATGCACGGCATCAACGATCTGCACCAGGGGATCGCCACCTTCGGCACCCGTCTGGTCTACGTCACCATGCTGGTGACCGCCTTCCTGTGGCGTCGTGCCGACCCGGTCGACCTCACCACGGCGCTGCTGATCGCCTTCATGGTCGCCACTCCCAGACTCGGCGCGCAGTACCTGCTGTGGTTCATGCCGTTCCTGGTCGCCCGTCCGACCCGCTTCGCCTGGCCCGCCATCATCGGCGTGTCCCTCTGGGCGGGGTACGGCTACCTCTACATGACCCAGTTCGACTCCGCCACCTGGCGGAGCCTCCATGTCGTGTGGTCGCAGAGTTCCATGCTGCTCCTGCCGATCCTGGCGCTCGCCATGCCATGGGCGCGCCGCGTCTTCAAGGCGCCTGACGCTCCCGAGGAACCGCCGTCCCGGCGGTCCGTCCCGGCCCCCGCCTGACCTGTCACCGCTGTGACGTCCCGGCCCGTCGCGGAGGAGGCGCCGGGGGTCTCGATCGCCTCGGCCGACGACCGGAGCCGGGTGGGTGGCGGAGCGGTGGTACCGGAGATCGTCCGGGTCCCCGGTGCGACTTGACTTTGACCAAGCACTTGCTCAAGATCCGGGTGTGGTGACATTCGCGGACCTGATCCGGGCGCGGGCCGGTGACGAACATCCCGGCCTGCGCTTCGAGGACGAGAGCTACACCTGGGCGCGGATCGTCCACGAGGCGGAGCTGCGGGCGGCACTGGCCCTGGACCTGCGGGAGCCGGGTCGCCCGTTCCACCTCGGCGTCCTGCTGGAGAACGTCCCCGAGTACGTCTTCTGGATCTTCGCCGCCGCGCTGTCGGGCGCGACCCTGGTCGGCATCAACCCCACCCGGCGCGGCGCGGAACTCGCCGCGGACATCCGGCACACCGACTGCCGCCTCGTCGTCACCGACACCCCGCGCTCCGCCCTGCTCGACGGTCTCGACCTCGGGCTGCCACCCGGCCGGGTCCTGCTCGCCGACACCGACGGCTACCGCGCGCTGCTGGCCCGCCGCACCGGCACCGAGGCGAGGGCGGTTCTCGACGCCGAGCAGCCGCCGCGGCCCGAGGAGTCGTTGCTGCTGCTCTTCACCTCGGGCTCGACCGGATCACCGAAGGCGGTGATCTGCGGTCAGGGGCGGCTGGCGGCCATAGCGGGCAGGGGAGGTCGGTTCGGGATCGACCGGGAGTCGGTGACCTACCTCGCGATGCCGCTCTTCCACGGCAACGCCATCATGGCCAACCTGGCGATGGCCACCGGCGTGGGCGCGACGGTGGCGATGCGCCGCCGCTTCAGCGCCTCCGAGTTCCTCGCCGACATCCGCAGGTACGACGTCACCTACTTCAACTACGTCGGCCGCGCCCTCGCGTACATCCTGGCCACCCCCGAACGCGACGACGACTTCCGCAACCCGCTGCGGGCCGCCTTCGGAACCGAGGCCTCCTCCCGCGACCTGACCGAGTTCGCCAGGCGGTTCGGCGCCCAGATCATCGAGGGGTACGGCTCCTCCGAGGGGGCGATCGCGATCAGCAAGGTTCCCGGAACCCCGGCCGACGCGCTCGGTCTGCCGCAGCAGGGGATGGACGTCGCCGTCCACGACCCCACCACCGGCCGCGAGTGTCCACGGGCCCGCTTCGACGACAGTGGCGGGCTGGTCAACGGGCACGAGGCGATCGGCGAGATCGTCCGGCGCGACGCCTCCTTCGAGGGCTACTACAACAACGCCGAGGCGGACGCACAGCGGCTCCGCGCCGGCTGGTACTGGAGCGGCGACCTCGCCTACCGTGACAGCGCCGGATACTTCTACTTCGCCGGCAGGGACGCCGACCGGCTCCGGGTGGACAGCGAGAACTTCGCCGCCGCCCCCGTCGAACGCATCCTCGCCCGCTACCCGGGCACGGTCATGTGCGCCGTCTACGCGGTGCCCGACCCGCGCACCGGCGACCAGGTCATGGCCGCGCTGGAACTCGACGGCGACTTCGAACCCGCCGGGTTCGCCGCGTTCCTCGACGCCCAGCCCGACCTCGGCACCAAGTGGGCTCCCCGCTTCGTACGGCTGACGCCGGAGATGCCGCTCACCGCCACCAACAAGGTGGACAAGAGCGGTCTGCGGCGCCAGCTGTGGGAGTGCGCAGATCCGGTGTGGTGGCGGCCGGGACGCGACCTCGCCTACGTCCCGCTGACCGAGGAGGCGTGCTCGGCACTGCGTGCCAGGTTCGTCGACTTCGGCCGTGCCCGGCTGCTTCCCTAGTGTCCGTCAGTGGCCGTCGGCGGACCGTCCGATCAGCCGGCCCAGCGGAACTCCCGCCAGCCGCCGTACCTCGTTCGCCATGTGAGCCTGGTCGGCGTATCCGCTGGCCGCGGCGACCTCGGCCGCCGCGACGCCGCGCTTGGCCAGCCGCAGCGCCCGCTGGAACCTGACCACCCGCTGCAACGTCTTCGGGCCGTACCCGAAGGCCCACAGGGACCGGCGCAGCAGCTGCCGCTCGCCGAGCCCCAGATCCCAGGCCACCTCCCTGACGCTCCGTCCCGCCAGCAGTGCCTCGGCGATCGCCGACGCGGCGGGATCGGGTTCGGGCGTCGTGCGCATCCGTACGGCCAGGACCCGTTGTACGACGTCGGTGGCCCGCTCCGGTGGTCCTCCCGTGAAAGGGGCCAGTTCGGACAGTTCCCTGAGCGGTTCCAGCTCGGACAGCGGTATCCGCAGGTCGCGCAGGCTGTCGAGCGGCACTCCGAACACCCCGCCCGCCGCGCCGGGGCTGAACCGGATTCCGAGGTAGCGGTCGCCCGGCGACATCCACACGGTCTTCGGGCCGGTGTCGGGACCCGCGACCTGCGCTCCTCCCGGACCCCAGATCAGATCCACACAGCCATCGGGCACGACCAGCTGGGGCGTGCCCGTGGTCGCGACGGTGGTCGCCTCGTTGCTCCACACGCAGGCCACCCGCCCGGCGACGCGGGAGTCCGGAGCCCACTCGCGATACATGGCCTCAGGTTACGGGCGGCTGCCTCCTTCTCCGTTCTTCTCCTGCCGGGTGCCCGTCGTCGAGTCCTCCTCCGCCGGTCGCCCCTCGCCGGGCACATTCCCCGAGACGAGGGCGGCGGCCCACTCGCCGTCGGGATCGCTGTCGATCAGCAACGTGCGGGTCAGCAGGCTGAGCGGGATGGCCAGCAGCGCGCCCAGCGGGCCGAGCAGGAACGTCCACAGGATGAGTGAGATGAAGGTCAGGGTCGTGGACAGTCCGACGGCGTCGCCGAGGTACTTGGGCTGGATCAGCGACTGCACCACGAAATTGATCAACACGTAGGCGACGATCACG
This sequence comes from Streptosporangium amethystogenes, assembly GCF_000721075.1. Classification (GTDB taxonomy): domain Bacteria; phylum Actinomycetota; class Actinomycetes; order Streptosporangiales; family Streptosporangiaceae; genus Streptosporangium; species Streptosporangium amethystogenes. The sequence continues at coordinate 1,085 of NZ_JOEQ01000075.1, read as the reverse complement.
AAGACCATGGTGTCGAGGCCGCCCGACAGGAGACCGAGCAGGGCGGGCGGTATCAGGCCCAGGATGAAGCCGATGTTGGGGATGTAGTTGGTGATCAGTGCAAGTACGCCCCAAAGGAGGGGAAGCGGCACGTTGAGCACCCAGAGCGCGGCCACGTCCAACGCGGAGCAGACCAGCCCGAACCCCGTCGACACCACAAGATAACGACGGGTCCGGTGGGCGAAGTCGTGGAGCGCGCCGATGAGCAGGGGCCTGCGCACCGCCCCCAGGGTGAGAATCCGGGAGAAGGCCTGCGCGTCCAGGCACATGGCCAGCAGCAGGACGACCATGAGAACGATGCCGGAGAACGCGCCCACCAGCCCGCTGAGGAATTCCTGTGCGATCGCGAAGATTTTGCTGGGATAGAAGGAGTTGATCGCCTCGTTTATCTGCTGCGTGCCGATGCCGAGTTTCGTCGCCAGCCCCTGTGCCTGCACAACGAGCTGCTGGAACTGCTTGTCATAGGTGGGGATGAGAGCGGCCAGTTGCGCGATGGAGATTGTCAGGACCGCGACCATGCCCAGGAGCACCAGCAGCACGATCATCAGGGGGATCGCCACCAGTACCCATCCGGGAGCGCCGTGCCGGTGAAGCCAGGTTCTGACCGGGGAGACCGCCAGGATCAGGATCAGTGCCAGCAGTGCCGGCCCGACGATCGAGCCGACCGCCCTGATCCCTCCCAGGACGATCACCGCACTCGCGGCGCAGAGAAGCACGACGAGTGCTCTGGGCAACAGCCTCTGGTCCGTCATATTGGATCTCTACCCAGTGAGCGGGAAACACGTCTCCACGAGGCAGGCGCTTCGATTTGACGGGACCCGGCGGCGTACATAGAGTTCACAGGCCCGAGGGGGTCGGCGGAGATCGCCAGAGCCTCGGGACCACCCTTTTGATCAGTTCCCTCGTCGGGGCGCATGCGTCACGCCGAGATCCGATTGGACAACAATCGGATGTTGGAGTAAGTTAGAGGGGTTGCCCTGGAAACAGGGTGAGTCGCAATCCTAGCGGATTCGGCGGGTGGGAGTCGATGACCGGAAAACCGGCAA
>NZ_JOEQ01000074.1 GCF_000721075.1 Streptosporangium amethystogenes | reverse complement strand
CCGACGCGTCAACGTCCTGTGGGCTCTTATACGTGATCGACGGCGCTACCAACCGCCGGCAAACGCCTCCGTCGCCGCTTGACAACCTCATTGGGAAGTGAGGGCGGTACCGGCTTGATCCTGTCCTGCATGAGGTACAGGACGTGAGAGAGCCAAGCGGCCGGCGCCTATCCGAAGGACGCCGTAGGTGCCGCGTAGAGGTAGGGGCCGGTGGTCGAGGCTTTGCCCCTGGGCGGCGGTGCGGCCCTTGTGCGGCGGCTGATGGTCGAGTGCGGCGCGCGGGTGGTGCGGTGGGCGGCCCGTGGTCCCGCCGCCGGCCGAGACCGGCGCCCACGCCGTACGTTCGGGCGGCGTTCGGGCGGCGGGCCGCGCGGCGGTGCGCCGCGCCGCCGCCTCGAGAAGGGGTCGGGCACGCAACGGGCACGGGAGCGGAAGAAGGCCGAATGAAGATCAAAGCCCAGGTTACGGCAACATGCCTGACCTGGGCTTTTGTCTGTCCGAGAGGGAGTGGAGCCTAGGAGATTCGAACTCCTGACATCCTGCTTGCAAATCGGCCTGATCTTCAGGGACAACGGCCCCGCCCGGGGCGAGAGGCAGTCCGCGAGTGACCGTGAGTACCCCCTGTTGACCGCCCTTACTGAACATGAAAGCTCGAAGTTACATGCGATCATGCCGCTGACCTGCGGCGATAGATGGCCTTCGTGTAACGTCCACCTTTGATCGTCAGTAATGGCCCGCTAATGGCCCGGTGATCGGTCTCGTCGGCCTACGGCGGACACCACTGCCAAGCTCGCTTCCAGCAGCGGAGCAATCGATCATGTACTCGTCACGGGACAAGCCGACCCGACGAGATTCTCGGCCACGGCATCCGATACTCCGTGTCGGGGCTGAAGTGCCATCTGCACCGTGTCGAACCCGAGGACCCTTCGGCCAACGCGTCAACTGACCTTCAGTTGCTCATCGCCGAAATCTGCAACAAGTTTGAGCGTGCCATCGAGCGCGGCAACGTAACGGTCCAAGACCTCACGAGTGGATACATCGCCGTTCTCGATCTGTGACACACGAGCCACGGATATACCCATACGATCGGCGACCTGAGTCTGGGTAAGCCCACGGCGCTTGCGCATCTCCGCGAGCCGCCACCCCTGCGTCTCCTGACGCAGGTGCTGAGCCTCGCCTTCGAACGCCTCTACGCCACCGGCGGTTTCAATCGCGCGCTCCAAGTGATCGCTCTCGCGCCACTTGCCGTCGACGCAGCAGGGTGGCCTATGGGTCGCGGTATGGGCGGCGACCGCTTGGCACGGATCTCTTCGGACGGAGACTTGCTCGGCGAGGTCCCGCTGCCCGTGCACCAGCCGTCCTCCTGCACGTTCGGCGGATCCCGCCTCGACGTTCTGTACATCACGTCGGCCCGTGAAGGGCTCGATCTTTCCGACGACGACCCCGTGCACGCCATCGATCAGTTGGGCGCCGTGGGCATGCCGTCGACGGCATTCGCCGGATGAGTGGGGCCGCGATAGTTCGCCCCAACGTGGCAGCCGGTACTCCACGGTGAGGAACTCGCGCATCAAGAGGCGTACCGAGTCGTCGGATAAATTGGGGGTCCGGGGCGTATTTCGATGCGGCAGTGCTTCCGAATAGCGACTATTTGTCAGACCCGTTCGGTACGGTCGCGACCATGACCAACGTCACCTATGCCGCTGCCTGGGTGCCCGATGACAACCCCCAGGCAGCGAGTGCAGGACCTTCATGAGCTATCCAGAACCCCGCTACCTCGGCGACACGGGCGAGATCAACGCCACCTACCGCACCGCGGACCACGAGCCCGAGCTGCGGTCCTCCGGTGGCACCGTGACGCACTACCTCGCCACCGGGGCCTCGACGAACGGGCAGTTCGGGATGTACCGGTGGGAGATGGGCCCGGTGCCGAGCGGCCCGAGCCCGCACTTCCACCGCTCGATCTCCGAGTCGTTCTATGTCCTCGCCGGCACAATCCGCATCTACGACGGCACCCGGTGGATCGACACCGTCCCTGGCGACTTCGTGCACGTCCCTGAGGGCGGCATCCACGGCTTCCGGAACGAGTCCGGTGAACCGGCCAGCATGCTGCTGCACTTCTCGCCCGGCGCGCCCCGCGAGGGCTACTTCGAAGGGCTGGTCGAGTTCGCCGTGTCCGGGCGCCCCAGCGAGGAGGAACTCGCCGAGTTCTACCTCCGCCACGACACGTTCTGGGTATAGGCCCGCCCTTTCCATCGAACAGCAAATCAAGGTGAAGAGCATGAACGACGACGTCACCCAGTACATCAACAAGACGCAGCCGTGGCAGATCGACGTGTGCGAGAAACTACGTGCGATGATCGGCGAGACCATTCCAGGTGTCGAGGAACGGCTCCAGTACGGCAAGCCGCACTACCTCAAGAACGGGCACTACGCGGCCGTCATCGCGGTAGCCAAGGCCAAGGTCTCGTTCATGGTGTTCAACGCGACGGACATCCCTGAGGTCAAGGGATTCCTCCGGGCAATGGGCGCCGGTGAACGCAAGACCGTCGACATCAAGGAAGGAGATAACGTCGACTACGACGCACTTGCCGGCATCCTGGAAAAGACCGCGGCCACCTTGTAGTTGCGAGGGTGTCTGCCGCGGCAGGGCCACGACCCCGGCATCAGGGCTGACGGAGTTATCGAATGTTGAGACGACCAGAAGGGGATTCGCAGGTCACGGGTTGATCGCGTACGGCGTGGCGAAGTCCTGACATGCAACAAGGCCCCGTAGAACGGCGGTTCTCACGCCAATCCGATCTACCTGAGCCTCGTTGTCCGTGCAGTTTGCCATGCCGCCCGTCGTGCCCGCCATCAGCGCCGCTGACCAGCACGGATCTCTCACACCAGCCGATGAGGTCGTGGACATGGCCGGTCTGCGCCAGGCATGGTCCCAGATCCTCGTGATCGACGCGGACGGCGCTATCCACTGGCCTTGATGTTGGCCCTGGTCCAGGCGGCGATCGTGTCCGGCGCGGTCTCCTCCGCCGCGATCCGGCACTGGATCGCCCGCGCTCCGCAAGAGGTCCTGGCCCAGCTCGGCGCCCAGCGGGATCGGCGGACCGGCCTGTTCCAATCCCCGCACCCCGATACCGTGTGCCGAACGATCGCGCAGGTCAACGCCGCATATGTGGACGCTGCCTACGCCATGCACCGGACCGGCCAACTGCGCGAGTTGTACGACGATCCCGACGAACTGATCCCCATGACCGTCGACGGCAAGACCCAGCGCGGCACCGCCATCCCCGGCACACCCGCCCGACATCGACTCGGCGTACAGTTGGCCGACGACGCCCTCATGGTCGCGACGATCGACGTCAGCTCCAAATCCAACGAGATCACTGCCTTCGCCCCGCTGCTGGACCAAATCGGCTGCCTGAAGAACGTCGTGATCAGCGCCGACAGGCTCCATACGCAGCGGGAGCACGCCCGCTACCTGCACCGGCGTGAGGCCTTCTACGTCTTCCCGGTCGGCGGCAACCAGGGCCCTGTTCGACCAGCTCGACGCTCTGGCCTGGAAGGACGTGCCGATCGGATGGACCACCTACGACCGCGGCCACGGCCGCACCGAGATCCGCACCATCCAGGTCATGCCCGCCCGGCCACAACCCGCTTCCTGCACATCAAGCAAGTCTTCCTCCTCGAACGCCACGTCTACGACCTGCGCTGGAAGCCGTTGTCGAACGTCGCGGTGCTGGGCGTCACCAACCTGCCCGCGACGCTGGCCGGCCCACGACGCCTGGCCGATCTGGTCAGGAGCGAATGGTCGATCGAAAACAAAGATCATTACGTGAGGGATGTCACCCTCGGGGAGGACCGATGCAGGGTCCGTACCGCCTCGGCCCCGTCGATCCTGGCCACCATGCGCAGCTACGCGATCGGCGCGCTACGCCTGCTTGGCTTCACCAACATCGCCGATGGCACCCGGTGGGCGCGTGATGACTTCCACAACCCGCTGATCGCCCTGAGTCTCACGATGTGAGAACTCCTTCAGCCCTGACGAAGTGGACGCGGCCGATGTGCCGGTTTCTAAAAGTTAATGGCCCGAACGCCGCTCCTCTTGATCGAGGAAGCGGCGTTTTGGCTGGTGGAGCCTAGGAGATTCGAACTCCTGACATCCTGCTTGCAAAGACACATGCCGATCATGCTCCACCAGGGCAAACACAGCTCAGCGCACTGATCGCGTTCCCCATGTCTCCCCGCCTTTCCCCCTTGTTTCCCACCCCATCGGGCATGCAACGGGCATGGCCACCAGGTATGTCACAAGGAGCACCAGCAGTAGAGCAGCTGATCGTTTTCTCTCGCTCGACGCGCCAGACCGACAAGATCCTTGGTGAGCGACAACATGTACCCGTCGTCATCAGCGGTGAAGTGGGAGAACTCCTCGATGGCTGCCCACAGGGACTAGGCCCAAGGATCGCTCGGCGATCAACTACCTCGCTCGCTGAACCAGGGTGAGGAACGAACCCTGGATCGTCGATCGCCCCCGACCACGTACGGCGTCCGACCACGCAGTGGCGATCGTAGGGCTGTAGCTGTGCGGCGGCGTGACCATGGGCGGGCCGCGAGGTACGGGCGGCTTGGCTGCGAAAAGAGGATGCGGCAGTAGGATGCCGATGTCAGGATGGTCGCTCTGTGCCCGATATGAAAGGGACTGAGGGACTGTGCCTAGCGCCATCACTTTGATCCGCTCCGCTTCTCTGTCCGACGTCGCCGAGTATGCTTACGCAGCCACGGCGCCTGCCGAGTCGCGACTCATCTTCCTCGCTGGAGCGTGTCCCCTGAACGAGGACGGCTCGACGGCAGCGATTGGGGACTACGCGGGCCAAGCAGCGAAAGCCATCGAGAACATGCAGGCGGCTCTCACTGCCTCTGGCGCATCATTGCAGGACGTCATCAGCACAAGGGTTCTCGTCGCGTCCACCCGACGGGAGGATTTGGTGGCTGCCTGGCAGGTAGTCCGGGACTCATTCGGTGACCATGACGTACCGAGCACCTTGATGGGAGTCACCGTGCTTGGTTACGACAACCAGCTCGTTGAGATCGAAGCCGTCGCCGCCGTACTTGATTCCTGAGCGGTAAGGTCCTCATCTGGGCGGCGGGGTGACCATGGGCGGGCAGCATGGTCCGGGCGGCGCGGCTGGCGTACGGCGACGGCCCGGAGTCCTGCCCGCGCGCCGGGACCGGCTCCCAGGCCGCATGCCCGGCGCGCAGCGCCGCCGCCCCTTGATACCCCATGAGAACAATTCGGCAAGCTATTCGCTACGTTCGGCGTTCTTGCGTGCCTCGGTGATGAGTTCGATGAGATCGGCGAGGATTTTGGGGCTTGCCGCGATGGTGGCCGCGGAGTTCATGGTGTGTGGGCTGCCGTCCAGGTCGACGACGGTGGCTTTGGCCTCGCGGGCGATGAGCGCTCCCGCGGCGGTGTCCCATGGTTTATTGCTGAGCATGATGAGGGCGTCGATCTTGCCCTCTGCCACCCAGGCGAGATCGATCGAGGCCGCTCCGAACATCCGGACGCGTTGCACGCGGGCGGCGAGTTCGTGGGTGAGTGCCAGGCGGAGACGGTTTTTCGTTTGCGCGTCGCTGCCTACGGCGTAATCACCGATGGCGACCACGGCGGAGTGAAGGTCGCCGGTGTCGCTCGTGTGGATCTCTTGTCCGTTGGCTTGGGCTCCATGGCCCTCGGCCGCGCTGTAGCGGGAGCCGAGGAACGGCAGGTCGATCACGCCGAGGGTCGGCATGTCCTTGTCGACCAGGCCGAGGGAGACACCGCACAGCGGGATGCCGCGTAGGAAGTTGGCGGTTCTGTCGACCGGGTCGAGTATCCACTTGAGGCCGCTTTCGGCAGCGGCGGTGGCCCCTTCCTCTTCACCGACGAACCCGATCTCGGGTGTCTCGCGGCTCAGGAAGTCACGGACCGCGTGCTCTACGGCGTAGTCCACCTCGGTGGCCATGTCGCGATCACCTTTGGCGGTGATGGTTCCGGGAAGGCGGGTCTTCACGATCTCGCCGGCGATGGTGACGGCCTGCTCGGCGATCGGCAGGAGTGCGCGGGCGTCGACGGTCATACGGAGCTGCTCCGCTCCCGCATCGAGGTGAACACCTGGTCGAAGACGGGGAACAGCCCATCGGCGGCCGTGTTGTCATTGATCACGATGGTAGGTGAGTCGACTCCGCGAGCCTGTGGGAGGTAGGGCTGGACCACGCATGTGGTCCAGCCCACGATGAGGATGTTGAAGCGGATCGTCTCGTCGTAGACGCGCAGCTCAAGCAGTTCGGCCGCCTGCGGGGTGAGGTTCGCCGTGAGACGGTTCAGCATGCTGATGTTGAGCGCGGTCAGCGTGGTGAGTGTGCCGTCTTCGTAGCCTTCCTCGTCTTCGCGGGCACGGATGGCGTTTCCCCGGGGACCAAGGAACAGGCACCGAATTTCGGTTCCGCTTTCAAGGAGTCGCTTACTCGACGGTCTCGCCCGTGGGGCACTGGCGAAGGGATCGGGAACGCAACGGGCACGGGAGCGAAAGAAGACCGGATGAAGATCAAGGCCCAGGTTGCGGCAACCATGCCTGACCTGGGCTTTTTCGTGTCCGTGAGGGTGGTGGAGCCTAGGAGATTCGAACTCCTGACATCCTGCTTGCAAAGCAACCCCGGTGGGGGCGGGACCATGGGCAATACCCGCCCCCACCTGCGAATACGGTCCACGGCGATCCACCGTCGCCCGGCCTCGTCCGAGGCCGTTGTCACCCAGTTGGTCACCCAGAAAACCGCTGCGTGAGATGCCGTCACCCTGCCCCACCGATTGCCGTCACAGCCCATGCTCAGCCCGTATGCGAGCATGATCCTCCGGAGTGTATTCCTCGATATCGGTTCCGTCGGGAAAGTCATCAGGGAACAAAGGGCATAGCACTTTACGGCTCATAATTCCGACGAGGAAGTCCATCAGCGATCCTGGATAATGCCACCACGTCATTCCGTCTGTGATCACGATCGTCCACTTCTCGGGATCAGGACCGGTGAGCCACAGAAGGTAGTCCCCGTTATCCGTCGATCCCCACGGGTACACACCGCCGGGCTCGGGATAGAGAGGGAAGGGCAGCGCCTCGATCTCTCTACCCTCGTCGTCCACCAGGTCGATGGTGCCCCACTCCTCGATGATCGGACGAAGTTGACTCATCCGGTGAATCGCGCCCTGCCTTTCGAGTCCACCGAGGTCGGGACGGCTGACGTAGAGAAAGTCGTTCAGCCGGAGGTCGGCATATTGGGCGGTCCATGCCTTGTAGTCGCTGGGGAACACAAGACCGGTCTCCGCCTCGATCGCGGTCCAATCCACGGCGGATGCCGGCTTGTTCGAAGGTCCGATGATCACCACCAGATCGGCGACAGTGGCCATGGTGCCTTCCCTCTCCGACCGATCATTCCGAGACAGATGAACAGGCCATCAGCGCCTCGGAGAGAGTGACCGCCTCCGGCGCCTGTTTCCTGTTCAAGTCTCGTGCGATCGTAAGCAGTTCCTTGGCCGCGTGGCGGTTCAGCTCGACAGCGTCGGCCACGATCGGCAGGCTCACCTGTACGGCCGCCGCCACGTCTCCAGCCTCAGCGTGGGCCTTGGCCAGGCATGAGCCGTACCAGGCGCGATCGCGCTTGTAGCTCTCTGGCAAGCTGGACAGTCCATCCGTCAGCAGGTCGATCGCCTTGGGCCAGTTGTCAAGATGCAGCTCGGTCATGCCGCGCTGGAGGAAGAAGGCATCCGCCGCCCGACCAGACCGAGAACGCACCCGCACCGTCATTAGGAACGAGGTCCCAGACCATTCCAGGGGTTCAGCCACCCCGCGGCGATCGTCGTGCTGCATTGGCACACTGCGTGACTGGGTGAGCGGAAGTGTAGCTCTGGAGATGTGGGTACTGGTCCCTGGTGCGATCATGAATTCTTCTGTGCCTATGCCAGAGGAAGAGGTACGCGGTGTCACAGCTACGGATCCGCCAGGCGACCCCAGGGAGAGACGCCGCCCTGCTCGCTGAGATGAACCATCACGTGCATGGCATCCACGTAGAGAATCGGCCGGACCTCTACACGACCCCTTCGCTCGAAGATCTGACAGAGATGTTCGGAAACCTGCTCGACCAGAAAACGGCGCGAATCTTCATTGCCGAGCTCGATGACGAATGCGTTGGCTATGCAGGTGCGACCCTGCATCAGTCTGCCCCCACCGTTCTCACCCATGCCGACTCGTTGATCGGGTTGGACCAACTGGCTGTGGCCCCGCTGGGGAGGCGCCACGGGGTTGCGACCGCCTTACTGGAGGCTGTTCGAGACGCGGGGCGGGAGGCTGGATGCCGCCGCCTCCTTACGGAGGTCTGGGACTTCAACGAGGAGGCGCTTTCGTTCTACGAAGCGGCAGGGTTCCTGCCGATGAAGCATCGACTGGAGCAATCTCTGTGAGCCACGTTATCGCCGAGTGAAGTGAACTACGTCGGTGCCCACGACAGGCGGTAGTTGGGGGTCGGTGACGAGTGGCCATGCGAGGCGGTGTTGCTGTATCTGGCTGCTGTACGGCGCCCAGGGGCCGAGCTCACCCGCCTACTGCGGCCACCGCCTCGATCTCAATGAGGATGTCCGGCCGGAACAGGCCGGCGACCCGCACCAGCGAGCTCGTCGGAGGCCGGTCCACGCTGACGAACTCGTCGCGCACCATTCGGACAACCGGCAGGGCCGATGTGTCCACCACGTAGATCGTGAGCTTGAACACGTCGTTCCAGGTCGCCCCGCCCCCCTCCAACGCAGCGCCGACATTTTGCATGGCCAGCCTAGTTTGGGCCTCCCAGTCTCCGGCAGGCGCGACAGTGCCGTCCGCGGCGATCGGAACCTGGCCCGAGGTCCAGACGAGCCGACTTCCGGGAGAAATGATCGCCACGTGGCTGTACCCGTTGGTCGCGGGCAACGTCAAGGGGCTGCTGAGCTCGAAACTCGTCATGGTCTTCCTGCTGTCGAAGGAGGGCTGAGGGGGTGGGGCCGACATCGCATACCGAATGATGGGAACCGGGGTAGAAGATTACTCCTGCCGGTTGCACAGTGTGGGTGCCAGGCGAGCTGGGCCATCTGCGGGCGTCAGCGCTTCGATCGCCTTCACCGCCTGTCTAGTCGAGACCGTCACGCTCGGCACCGTCGCCGAGATCCTTATGGTCGTCGAATTTACTCAGATCGACGTCTCAGCTAAGGCGTGCCACCTGCTGCGTGCCGTTCTGATGACGGCGGTCGAAGAGGACAAGCTGATCAGCCGGAACCCCTGTCGGATCAAGGGCGCGGACAACGAGCAGACGCCGGAGCGGCCCACCCTCATCGTCGCCAGGTCTTCGAGCCGGCCGACCGAGTGGCGGACCGGCAAGCGCGCGTTCCTGCACGGCGGCAACTTCCGCCGAGAGGCCAAGTGGGCGGAAGCGCTCAAGGAGATGGGTATCAAGGGCCTGCACTTCCTGCAGCACACGGAAAACACGCTCGCCGCGCAGTCGGGCGCGAGCCTCGCCGATCTCAAGGCACGGACGGGGCACGACAGCGACCGGGCGGCGCTGATCAACCAGCACGCCATGCGCGATGCCGACCAGAAGATCGCAGATGTGCTCAGCGCGCGTGTCGAGGCCGAGCGGAAGGCCGGCAATATCTAATGGCACGAACGCCGCTTCCCAAGATCAGGAAAGCGGCGTTTTGGCTGGTGAACCCTAGCACTCCAGTCGTGGATCGTGACCTTCTGGCTGGAGCGCCTTCGTGTGCACCGGATATCAGGACGCCTTGACTGCTTGGAGCGGCGGTCGTTATCCGGCGGCCGGATTCAGGGGGACGGAGGTCTCAGGCACCGACCAGTCCGAGGGCGTCCACACATCATCGGC
>NZ_JOEQ01000073.1 GCF_000721075.1 Streptosporangium amethystogenes | reverse complement strand
ATGACGGTACGGATGCCCATCCGGCGCATCTCGTCGAACCGCTCGCGCATCCCCTGCTTGACGACATCCTTGAGGTGAATCACCCCCAGCACCCGCGCCTTACCGTCGACGATCTCACCGACGACCAGCGGGGTGCCCCCCGAGGCCGAGATGCCGTCGACCAGCTGGCCGACCTCCTCGGTCGCGCGGCCACCGTTCTCCCGTACCCACCTCATGACGGCCGTCGCCGCGCCTTTACGCACCTGCCGGCCGTCGACGTCGACCCCCGACATGCGGGTCTGGGCGGTGAACTCCACCCACTCGGCGTGGGCGAGCTCGCCTGGCTGACGTTCACGTAGACCGTACGCCTGCTTGGCGTAGACCACGATCGAGCGGCCCTCAGGCGTCTCGTCGGCGAGGCTCGCAAGCTGCGCGGCAGCGGCCAGGTCGTCGGCGGAGATCCCCGAAGCGGGCTGGAACTCCGATGCCTGCCTGTTGCCCAGCGTGATCGTGCCGGTCTTGTCCAGCAGCAGGGTGCTGACGTCTCCTGCCGCCTCGACCGCGCGGCCGGACATGGCCAGGACGTTGCGCTGGACCAGCCGGTCCATACCCGCGATACCGATGGCCGACAGCAGCGCGCCGATCGTGGTCGGGATGAGGCAGACCAGCAGCGAGACCAGCACGATGCCGGTGACGCCGTCGCCCGTCAGGGCGAGAGAGTCGGCGATGCCGGGGTTGACGTTCTTGGCGTAGATCGCCATCGGCTGCATGGTGACGGTGGCGACCAGGAAGATGATCGTCAAAGCGGCCAGCAGGATGTTCAGCGCGATCTCGTTGGGTGTCTTCTGCCGGTCGGCGCCCTCGACCAGGGCGATCATCCGGTCGATGAAGCTCTCGCCCGGCTTCTGGGTGATGCGGACGATGATCCGGTCGGACAACACCCTGGTGCCGCCGGTCACCGCCGAGCGGTCACCACCCGATTCGCGGATCACGGGTGCGGACTCGCCGGTGATGGCCGACTCGTCCACCGAGGCGATGCCCTCGATCACGTCACCGTCGCCGGGGATGATCTCCCCGGCTTCGACGATCACGTGATCGCCCTGCTTGAGCTCCGGCGCGCCGACGGTGTCCCACGAGGACACGTTCGCGCCCGGCGCCCAGCCGGACAGTCGGCGGGCGGTGGTGTCGCGCTTGGCGGCACGGAGCGTGGCGGCCTGCGCCTTTCCACGGCCCTCCGCGACGGCCTCGGCGAGGTTGGCGAAGACCACCGTCAGCCACAGCCAGACGGCGATGGCCCAGGCGAAGAACGACGACTCGCTGGTGGCGGCGAGGACCGTGGTGGCCAGCGCGCCGATCTCCACGATCAGCATCACCGGGTTGCGCCACAGCGAGACCGGGTTCAGCTTCCTCAACGCGTCGGGCAGTGACTTGATCAACTGCTTGGGGTCGAGCAGACCACCGCCGACCCTGTCGTTCTTCTGCGGCGTCGGCGCCTGTCCCGGCGCCTCGAGCACTGGGGTGGACATTAGCTGATTCCTTCTGCGAGCGGGCCCAGCGCCAGGGCCGGGAGGAAGGTCAGGGCGACCAGGATGATCGTGACGCCGACCACCATGCCGACGAACTGCGGCCGGTGGGTGGGCAGCGTGCCTGCGGACTCGGGAACCGGGGCCTGCCTGGCCAGCGATCCGGCCAGGGCCAGCACGAAGATGATCGGCAGGAAGCGGCCGAGCACCATGCACAGACCGAGCGCCACGTCGTACCAGGGCGTATTGACGGTGACGCCACCGAACGCGGAGCCGTTGTTGTTCGAGGCGCTGGTGAAGGCGTAGAGGATCTCGGAGAACCCGTGTGGGCCACTGTTCAGCATGGCCGCCAGACCCGCTTCGTTGCCCATGGCGGCAGCCGTACCGACGAGCACGAGGGTCGGAGTGACCAGGAAGTACATCGAGGCCAGCTTGATCTCACGGGCGCCGATCTTCTTGCCCAGGTATTCGGGGGTACGGCCGACCATGAGCCCGGCCACGAAGACCGTGATCACGGCCAGCACCAGCATGCCGTACAGGCCGGCTCCCACGCCGCCGGGTGCGACCTCGCCCAGCATCATGTTGAACAACGTCATCATGCCGCCGAGCGGGGTGTAGGAGTCGTGGAAGGAGTTGACCGCGCCGGTGCTCGTGAGAGTCGTCGCCGCGGCGAACGTCGCGGAGTTGGAGACGCCGAACCTGACGTCCTTGCCCTCCATCGCCGAGCCGATGGCCTGCGGCACGGTGGCGTTGGCGCTCAGTTCGAAGACGTTGGTCAGCACGACACTGGTGATGGCGATGATCGCCATCACGGCGAGAATCGCGTAACCCTGCCTGACCTGGCCGACCATCTTGCCGAAGGCGCGCGGCATGGCGAACGGGATGAGCAGGATCAGGAAGATCTCGAACCAGTTGGTCCAGCCGGTGGCGTTCTCGAACGGGTGCGACGAGTTGGTGTTGTAGAAGCCACCGCCGTTGGTGCCGAGTTCCTTGATGACCTCCTGGCTGGCCACCGGGCCGCCGGTGATCGCCTGAGTGCCGCCGGTCAGGGTGCTCAGCTCGTGCGGGGAGGCGAAGTTCTGCACCAGACCGCCGGCCACCAGCACCAGTGCGCCGACAAAGGCGATGGGCAGCAGGATACGGACCGTGCCACGCACCAGGTCGACCCAGAAGTTGCCGATGGTGTCAGCCCGGTTGCGGGCGAAGCCGCGCACCAGCGCGATCGCCACCGCCATGCCGACGGAGGCGGACACGAAGTTCTGTACGGCCAGCGCGGCCATCTGCACCAGGTGGCCCATGGTGGACTCACCCGAGTAGGCCTGCCAGTTGGTGTTGGTGACGAAGCTGATCGCGGTGTTCCACGCGATGTGGTCGGGCACCGGGTCGAAGCCGAGTGACAACCACAACTTGTCCTGCAGGCGCTGCATGCCGTACACGAACAGGATCGACACGACAGAGAACGCCAGCACACTGCGGGCGTAAACACCCCACCGCTGCTCGGCGTCCGGCCGGACGCCGAGCAGGCGGTAGATGCCACGCTCGACGACGTTGTGCCTGACACCCGAGTACACGCGGTATATGTAGTCGCCGAGCGGCCTGTGCGTCAGCGCGAGGGCGATGATGAGGGATGCGACGAAGATGATCCCGGCTACTGTCGTACTCACTAGAACCGCTCCGGGAACAGCAGGGCCGCGACCATGAAGATCACCAGGCCGACGACCACCACGAGGCCGATGGCGTTGATGGCGCTCACAGGCGCTCCACCGCCTTGACGACGAACCCGAAGATCACGAACAACGTGATCGTCAGGGCGACGAAGATGACGTCGGTCATCCCCACTCCTCTAATCCGGATGTTTGCTCTTCTAACACCCATAGAAAAGCGGAATATTTGGGAGATTTTGCCGTCCTTAACGCATTCCATACGCCCGCAGGCCAACTGTTGACACCTTCTTGACGGCACGGCGGAAACGGTGCGCGGGAGAGGCGCGCCTGCGACGCCACCTCGACCGGCAGGACCCGCGCTTCACCGAGGAGTGAGGATCACCCGACGTGGACGTGCGGCCTGCGGGTGATGTCCGGTTCCGCCTGGCGGAGGACCTCTCGGGTCATCGGTGGCACGTCCCCGCCGCCGAACAGCAGGTAGCGCAGCATCGCCGCCACCGGATTGCCCTCGGTCCAGTGGAAGTAGATGTGCGGTATCCGCCCCGTACGATCACGCAGGTCGAGCAGGAGCGCGGCCAGCGAGTTGGGCACCGTGGGGCTCTCGAAGCGCAGGATCCGCTGGCCGAAGCGTTCCTCTCCGTGCACGACCAGCTCGGTCTCGAACTCCGAGGCGTCGACGACCGTCACCTCGACGAACATGACCTGCTCCGAGCTGCGCAGACGGTGGTTGAGCCACTGCTCGCGCAGCTTGTCGTGATATTCGGCCTGGTCACGTTCGTGCGGCTCATTGGCGATCAGGTGCACCTCGCCGCAGGCCCCGTTGACGAACTGCTCGGCCAGCGGGTCATAGGTCACCTTGGTGACGCGCAGTTCGGTGGAGCGGGTCGTCCGGGAGACGAGCGAGGTCACGATGATCGCCACGATGAAGAAGAACGCTATCTTCACCCCGTCCGGACGCTCGAACACGTTGTCCACCAGCGTGAAGGCAAAGACGGCGGAGACGGCGGCGAAGCCGCCCGTCAGCCTGGTCTGGCCCTTGCGCCACGCGGACAGCGTCACGGCGACGGAGGCGGACAAAATCAGCACGAGCACACCGGTGGCGTAGGCACCGCCCTGGGCTTCGACATCGGCGTCGAAGATGATCGTGATGGCGAAGCCGATCGCACTGAACACCAGGACCAGCGGGCGAACGGCCCGCGTCCAGTCGGGCGCCATGCCGTACCTGGGCAGGTAGCGCGGCACCAGATTGATCAGGCCCGCCATCGCCGACGCCCCGGCGAACCAGAGGATCGCGATGGTGCTGATGTCGTACAACGTACCGAACCAGTCGCCGAGGAAACCGTGCGCGAGGAATGCCAGCGCCCGCCCTGAGGCCTTGCCGCCCTCCTCGAACTCCTTCTCCGGGATCAGCACGGTGGTGACGAAGCTACTGAAGATCAGGAAGACGCTCATGATGATGGCCGCCGAGGTCAGCAGCCGCTTGGTGCCCTTGATCCGGTCCTGGACCTCGCCCTTGACGATCGGCATCACCGCGACGCCCGTCTCGAACCCCGACAGGCCCAGTGCGAGCTTCGGCATCACCAGCAGGGAGAGCCCGATCATGGCCATCGGGCTGGTGTAGGTCGTGGTCAGCGCGTGTTGCCAGTCGATGACCAGGTCGGGGGCATCGAGCACGTGCGTGACGGCCACGGCCACCACGATCGCGTTGAGCACGAGGTAGACGCCCACGAGGACGACGGCGATGCCGATCGCCTCGCTGAAGCCCATCAGGAACACCCCGCCGAGCAGGGCGAGCAGCACGAGCGTGACCAGCACCCGCCGGCCTGACAGGAAGTCGGGCACGAACGGGTTCTCCAGGATGTGGGCCGTCGCGTCGGCGGCCGAGAGCGTCATCGTGATGACGAAGTCGGTGGCGGCGAACCCGAGCAGGGCGAGAACGAACAACTTGCCCCACCACTGCGGGGCCAGCTTTTCCAGCATCGCGATCGAGCCCTGGCCGTGCGGGCTCTCCTCCGCGACCCTGCGGTAGACGGGCAGCGCCCCGAACAGGGTGAGGATGACCAGCAGCAGCGTCGCCAGCGGTGACAGCGCGCCGGCCGCGAGCGCCGCGATGCCCGGCTGGTAACCGAGGGTGGAGAAGTAGTCGACGCCCGTGAGGCACATGACCTGCCACCAGGTGTGCTTCTTGTGCGGACCGTGCTCGATCTGCTTACGGTCGGTCTGTAAGCCCTTGAGCAGCCACGCCTGTAGTGGCCCAGTCCTGCCGGCCACTGTCGGCCCTCCCCGTCAATCATCCGTAAAGCCGCAATGCACATTACTGACGTCAGAGCCCATCGATTCATGGCCGGGCGTCAAGAAAACGTCAATATTCACAGACGGGGCGTATACGGCCATAAGCCGAAAGACCGCGCACTGCGGCACGTGCGGGATGGTGTCCAGGCCGAAATCGAAGGTGGTCTCGATGCCCGGCCACTCGGCCGGCAGGTAGAGCGCCGCCTCGTCCGGGGCTGGGACACTTCGCTGAGCGCCGAAGTGTTTCCGGTTTAGCGTCGGCCACGTGAGAACCTCGCCGGACACCGGCCGTCAGACGGAATCGCCCACCCTGATCGCGGCAGGCGCGACCGCCGCGTTGCGGCACTCGGCCCGCGACTTCATCCGCACAGCCGGCGGGACCCATCCACCGGGAGCCCCGGCGCGAGGACCGCTCCCCACCGGGTCGCCGGTTCCGGGATCGCTCGGTCTGGCACGCCGCGAAGCATGGCCCTCGCACGCCACCTGGCCGGGCATGGACGCCGATTCCGCGAGGGAGGGGACAGCGTGACGCCGTGGGAGATGCTCGCCGTCTTCGCGGCGGGCGCCGGCGCCGGCGCCGTCAACACCGTGGTCGGCTCCGGGTCACTGATCACCTTTCCCGTTCTGCTCGCCACCGGCATGCCGGCCGTCACCGCCGCGGTCTCCAACGCACTCGGCGTGATACCCGGCTCCATCAGCGGGGCCATCGGTTATCGCGCGGAGCTCAGCGGCCAGAGCCGGCGCATCCTGAAGATGAGCGCCGGCGCCCTGCTCGGCGGCCTTACGGGCGCCACGCTTTTGCTGGTCCTGCCCACCACGGCGTTCGAGAAGATCGTGCCCGCCCTGGTGGCCCTCGCCCTCGTCCTGGTCATCCTCCAGCCCCTGATCAGCAAAAGCGTGCGGCGCCGCCGCGAACGCACCAGCGGTGCCGCCCGCCCCGACGGAGGCCCGCTGCTCCTCACCGGACTGACACTCGCCAGCGTCTACGGCGGCTACTTCCCCGCCGCCCAGGGAATCATCTACCTGTCCCTGATGGGGGTGCTCCTCGACGAGACCTTGCAGCGTCTCAATGCCGTCAAGAACGTCCTCGTCGCCCTCGTCAACACCGCCGCCGCACTCTTCTTCCTCTTCTCCGCGGATTTCGACTGGACGACCGTCCTACTCGTCGCGGTCGGTTCCGCATTAGGCGGCCCGATCGGGGCCAAGGCAGGCCGCCGCCTCAGCCCCGCGGTACTGCGCATCCTCATCGTGGCGGTGGGTACCTTCGCCATCGTCCAGTTGCTGCGGCAATGATCCAGGACCTTCGTGCCGCACGATCTCTGCCCCCGGGCGTCGGATCTCCGCCTTGTCACAGGATCTCAGTGCGGCGGGAGCGGCGCTCTGCGGACCGGAGGATCCATTCGTTACTTGACATACATCCGTGAGTATTTGAAGAGGTTGAAGTATTCGCACCAGAATTGCGAGATCTGCCCCTTCGCTCGCAGATAGAGCCCTTGTTCGTAGCACTTTCCGCAGGCGACCGTTCTCTCGCCCGAGAACCGGTCCCCGGGTACCGAACCGGCTCCAGGCGGGTTCCTGTCGCAGTAGTCGGCCATCACCGCGGATGACGTCGACGCCTGGGCGGGCGTGCCGGCGACGGGGAATGTTCCGATGACACCGGCCACGATCAGTCCGGCCAGTATTCGCTTCTTGCCCATGACTCGCTCCTGATATCTACTCGAATCTCGAGATCGACATGGCGCCGCAGCCATTCGCGTCCACGGCGCGGGCCACGGACGCGCTCGGCCGCCGAGCGCCCGTCCGGGGAAATCCATGAAACGCCCTGCCGCTACTGTTTCGCCCGATCACAGGCCGCCGCGGCCACCGCCGACGGAATTCGCGTGTCCACGAGGCCGTCCCAGCAGAGGAACCAGCTTCCGGCTGGGGAAGTGGCGCCGGTCCAGCACGCGTCCCTTCTCGAAGGGCTGATCTGATACCCCCCTCTTTCGAGGTATGAGACGCAGGCAGAATAGGTGGCCTGCGCCGGTGACGCGACGACGGCGGTGAATCCGGTTGCCGCAGCGGTCACGGCCGCCGCGATGGCCATACGAGAGACTTTCACCATTCGATCCCGTCCTTTCCTGGATGAACTGCTTCCGATGTGCGTCGTCCGGTGCCTGCCAAGCTGATTTCGACTCGGCGTGATACGTGTACGTACGTCAAGCCGGACGCCTCGGTACCGACCCTTGGTGATGAAATGTCCTGAGGCGATGCCCCACAGGATCAGGTCCTGGTCACGCTGATTCCGCCGAGGGTCTTACCCCGTTTCTGCATGCCACACAGAAGAGATAGAGGTCGGCCCACGCGACCGCGCCATTCGAGTTGTTCACTCTCCGGCAGTAGGCGCGCCACTTTCCGGTGACCTCGTAGATGGCGCCTGCCGACTGGCATTTCAGACACGCGTTGGGGTTCGCATAGCTGGAATCGTAATAGTAGCCATCGGGCGGCCGGCTGCTTCCGCAGGTAACGGCGGACGACGCGGTGAGGGGGGCCGTGGACTGCTGCGCCAGTACGGGGCCTGCGATCGCCACCGAGCTCGCCAACAGCATGATTCCCCCGGCCGCCGAGACGGCTGCGGCAACGAGCTTGTTGTTTTACATTCGCACCTCTCCGTTTCCATCTCTGATGGCTGCGTCCTCGCCACGCGCATACCAGGACCTCAATGACCGCGTGGCTTTCCTTGCGCTTCAGATTTAATGGCCGGCCGGCCGCACGAACCATGGCCGGCCTCGGTCCTGTCGGTAAGCTTGGGATTCGTGTCGGTTCTCCACCAAGATGGGCACTCATGAATGAGCGGCTGACCATCGTGATCGGGTATCCACAGTCAGAGTTGCTGGACATCGCCTCGGTGACCACACCGCTCTATATGGCCAATCTGCTGGGGGCTGCTCCTCCCTACCGGACACGCCTCGCCACCTCGGGTGGCAGGCCGCTGCCCTGTGACTCGGGTCTGACGCTGGAAAGCCAGGAAGCCCTCGAACACATCACCGGGCCGCTCGACACCCTGGTCGTCTCCGGTGGGATCGGTCACGAGATCTCCGCGGGCAATCCTGTGCTCCTGGCACACATCCGCCGACTGGCCGCGGTCAGCAGGCGGGTGGCGTCGGTGTGTACGGGCGCGACCCTGCTGGCCGCCGCCGGGCTGTTGGACGGGCGGCGCGCCACCACGCACTGGAGGTACGCGGGAACGCTCGCCGCTCACCACCCCAACGTCACGGTTGATCCCGGCCCGCTCTACATCCGCGAGGGACACGTGTCGACCGCGGCCGGCGTCACCAGCGCCCTGGATCTGACACTTTCCTTCATCGAGGAGGACCACGGCCCGCACCTGGCCCGCATCGTGGCGCGTGGCCTGGTGACCTACCTGCAGCGGCCGGGCGACCAGGCGCAGATCAGCATGTTCGTGGGCGCGCCGCCGCCGGAACATCCGCTGATTCGGCAGATGGTCGACCACATCGTCAACGGCCTCGACAGTGATCTGAGCCCCACGACACTGGCCGCCCAGCTGAACGTGAGCGAGCGTCACCTGACTCGGCTCAGCCTGGAGCACCTGGGCCAGACGCCCGGCCGCTTCATCAGGCAGGCACGCACGCGGGCGGCCGAACAACTCCTCGTCTCATCATCGCTCTCCGTGGCGGACATCGCAGCCCGCTGCGGGTTCGGCTCCGCCGAGAGCCTTCGACGGTTGTTCATCGCCGAGTTCGGCACTTCCCCAACCCGCTACCGCCAAGCCCGTGCCAAGCGCTCCGGGTGAGGGGTGACGCCTGGTCCTGCTGATCGATCGCAGAGGATCGGTTCGAATCGGATCCGGCGCGACTAGCTTCCCTCCGACCGGGCAGGGGGCGCACATGGTGAACTTTTCGGACATTGTGCTGGTTTTCCTGCTCCTCGCCGCCGCAGGCCTGGTCGTCCGCTACTGCACACGGCAACACCGCTGACCCACCTCGAACAGCAGGGGCGTGTGAAGCCGTGGACAGGGCACTCATCCCAGCTGCAGCGGGCTGTCGCCGATCACAGTGGCCCTGGTTGGTCGACTGCTGCTCTCCGACTCCGGCGTACCCCTGAAGGACATCGCGCGACGCGTCGGCCGCGCGGAACCGCCGTCACCGAGGCGGTCTACCGCGAGCAGGTCCGCCCGGTCCTGCTCGGCGGCGCGGAGATGATGGACCGGATCTTCACGTGACGGGAGCGATAGTCACTCAAATGCAGCTTGCCGCGCTGCTCTCCGGCGACTTCCTTGAGCCGACGTGCCATGTCGGCCACGGTGCCGAGCGCGATGAGCAGGTGGGACTTGCCGGTGCCGGAGTCCCCGATCAGGCACAGCGGCTGGCCCTTCTGAACCCATTCACACTTGGCGAGGGTGTGGATCACCGCGGGGTCGATGTCGGGGTTGGCGTCAAAGTCGAAAGCCCGCAGCGACTTCTCGCGGGGGAAAGTGCTCCCCGACCGTGCGGGCCCAGGACCCGATCCGACGCGCATCGTCGGCTTGATCCCAGGCGTCGACCATGGCGTTGAGCTCGGCGAAGGACTCGACCTCGGGCCTGTTGACTGAACTACCGAGAGTTCTCTGTTCTTTCTCGGGACCCGTGGGCTTGTGGTTGATTACGTTCACTGCTCGTGGGCAAACAAGGAGATGCTCCGCGGGATCTCAGGGTTCTCGTCGTCGAGCGCGTGGGCGGGTTGGTGGAAACCCAGGATCCCTGGGTTCCGTTCCAGCTGGTTGATTCGTCAGGCGAGGTTGTGGCGCCGGTGACGGACTTCTTGAACGATCTGCAGGCGGCGGGGCGTGCGGTCACGACCCAGCGGTCGTATGGGATGGCACTGCTGCGGTGGTTCCGGTTTCTATGGTCGGTTGAGGTGCCGTGGGGTGAGGCGACTCGCGTCGAGGCCAGAGTCTTCTCACGCTGGATCCAGATCGCGAACAAGCCGGCCCAGCCGCACTGGCGAACTGGCGAGCCCACTCCGAAGCGGTCTGCTTCGGGGGCGCCGAACATGGTGACGGGGAAACGGGCGCCTGGCCCTGGATACGCCTCCTCGACGGTCGCGCACTGCGAGACGGTCCTGCATCACCGACGTCCAGTGGGTCCTTGGCCACGCGAACCTGTCGACCACCCAGATCTATGTGACGCCGACCGCCGAAGACGTCATCGAGGGAGTTCTGGCTCACCATCAGCGGCGAGCCGAGGACGCGGTCAAACCTCCAGATCCTCCGTCACTGCGTTACCGGCCGGAGAGTCTGAACATCTTGTTCGGGAGGCCGGACCGGTGACGACTACGACGACCACGCAGGCGGTTCCCCGGCCCTGGCAGCTCAGCGCAGAAGCGTTGGCTCTGTGGACGAAGTTCCCTCCCCACCCGCGCCAACGAAGCTGGCCAGCCACCCGCCAGAAGCGGGATGAGGTTCCCCCCGAGGTGAGGACACCCCCGACAATGGATCTTGTTCCGTAGAGGGGAGCCTTCGGGTGGCACGACCGTCGAAGTTCGGCGATGAGTTCAAGCGGGACGCG
>NZ_JOEQ01000072.1 GCF_000721075.1 Streptosporangium amethystogenes | reverse complement strand
GTACGCATCCGCGGCGAGAAGGGCATCCGCTGGGGCGGACGCCCTCTCAAGGCCGCAGCCTGACAAACCCGGCGAACCAATGCGGTCACGGCACTAGATATCGCTGAACGCACCGCTAGTCCCCGCTGCGAGCGTTTCTGGGGAGGGGCAAGGTGAGTCTCACGTAGCGGTGTCGGGGGCTCTACCTCCGGCGAGCTTCGAGCGCATCCAGAATCAGGTCCAGGCCGTAGCTGAACTCGCTCGTGTGGTCGTAGCCCGGCCGCAGGGCGTGGTCGACGATCATTTCTGTGAGGTACGGCAACTCGTCCGTCGGCAGGTGCTCGAGAATGCTGCCGGCCACTTCCTCGACATCGTCCGGCGTCGTCATCGGCAGGTTCGCCTCCTGGAGGACGAACCCACTGATGTAGCTGTCGATGAGCGAGACAGCGTGCGCGGCCATCGGCAGCGTGAACCCCGCCTCGCGGAGGACACCGAGGACGGCGTCGTGGTGGCGCAGCGTCGCCGGCCCCGGGTTGCGACGGGAGTCCATGAGGCCGAGAGCCCAGCTGTGCTGCGACAGGACCGCACGCGCGGAGGAGGCGCGCGCACGGATCGCGTCGCGCCAATCGTCGCACTCGGCGCTGGGTAGCTTGATCGCCGCGAACACCGTGTCGGCCACGCCGTCGAGGATCGCGTCCTTGTTCGGTACGTGGTGGTAGAGCGACATCGCCTCCACGCCCAGTTCCTGCGCCACCCGTCGCATCGTGATCGCCTCCACGCCGCCGCGATCCGCGACCCGGATCGCGGCTTCCAACACTAGAACTCTGCTGAGCGGTTGCCGTGGCGGTAGCGGTGGTGGTGGGGACACAACGGCTCCAGAGTGCGGGCGGGATTGACAACCTTACAATTGTAAGCCAGCCTTACGCTCGTAAGTTTCCTTACTAATGTAAGTCCTCCCGGGTGGGAATCAGCTGGGAGCCCGGCGAACGTCTGACCCACGACGCGCCCCGCCGGAGCGAGGGAAGGAGATGCCGATGCCGATGCCGAGGTGGTGGGGGCACGTGAACAAGCGGGTATTCAATCCTCGCGCGATCGCGGGCGGGACGTGGCCGGTGCTGATTCACGTCGGTCGCATTTCTGGCGCGACGTACCGCACGCCGCTCGATGCGCATCCTGTCGACGGCGGCTACCTGTTCGTTCTGGTGTATGGATCGCGCTCGGACTGGGTGCAGAACGTCCTGGCAGCCGATGGTGCGTGGCTCCGGGTCGACGGGAGGGAGATAGAACTCGCCACCCCACGCCTCATCGGGGAAGACGAGGCGCTCCAGGCCCTCTCCGATGAGGTGGCACGCCCACCGAGGCTGCTCCGTATCACCGAGTTCCTCCGTATGGACCTGGTCGCAGGCTGACGATCGACGTCCAGCGCGGAGCCTCGACCACCGTTACCAACTACTCGCTAAGGACAGCATCGACACCCGGCACCGTGTCGCTGCTGTCGCCTCCAGGATGCGAGCGCGGTCACTGCGATCGGACAGGCGGGCTGCGAGCCTCCGGGGTCGAGGTCACCCTCGTGGTGCACGAGCGCAAGCGGTTCGGCCGCGGCATCGAGCTCGCCGCCCGTACCGAGACCCGCATCGATTTCCCGCTCACCGCGGCGGACATGCCCCCTCGTCGCGGCCTACCAGACGCCCGGCGAGAAAAAGGTCCAGGTGTGGCGGCACTACCCAGAACACACAGACCCGGAAGCCTCGCTCGACGAGGAACTGCAGCAGTCCGCCTTCACGACGGTCAGGGGTAGATCCGGCACCAGGACCGCCGATGCCTGCGCCGAGGGAATCGTGGCGATGCCGACCGCCCCGCTCGGTGGCGCGGCGGCCTGCTACCTGTCCCAGTTCAGCGACGCGAAGACCCGCATCTACAAGCCGGGGGCGGTGTGTCTTTTCTTCGATCGGTGGTCCGGGGCGAAACTGGAGGGGCCGGACATGACCGTGAGCGAGCCGGCCGAGCTGATGTCCCGCCTGCGACCCGCCATCCAGGTTCCGCGCACCCCGTGACCGCTATGGCAGTTCCTCGGTGAGCAGGCTCGCGGCCTTGGCCTGGAGCGGCGACAGCCGGAACGCCACCGGGGTACGGGTGAGCGCCTCGTTCAGGACGACCAGGGTGTCCGGCACCAGCGGCACGTCCGGCGAACCGGGCGACAGATCGGCGTCCCGGCCGTCGACGTACTCGTGCAACAAGCACGATCCACCCCTGCTCCACCGTAGGCGGGGGCGGGGGCGGGGGCGGGGGCGGCAGTGCGGTGCTCCTCAGGGAAGCCACTCCTGCAGTCCGGGGAGATGTCCGAGTTCCGACTCGATGCGCTGCCGGTCGTCGGTGCTGAGCTCCAGACCGCGCAAGTCGGCGGCCCATGGATCGGTGGGCTCACCGAGGACCGTGGCCAGGTCGATGAGCTGGCACAGGGCGATGCCCCGCTCGACCACCGGGGCGTCCGCGCCGTACCTGCGCACCGCGGACTTGAGCGCACGGAAAGCCTGCAGATCGTCGTTCTTGAACTCGCGCAGAATCCGGACGTTGTCCAGCGCCCTGGCCAGCCCCGTCAGCTCCTTCGAGCCGCCGTACTCCACGTCGACCGGCTCGTCGCGCTGGATGAATATGATCGAGTTCCCGGACGGATCCATCAGCGTGAACCGGGACGCGCCCGGCCGGTAGCGGGTGATCCTCGGCAGGCCGGAACTCAGCACCTTCCCGTAAACCCGGCGCATCGCCCCGACGAACGCCGCGTGGTACGACGCCACGGCGTCGACCATGACCAGGCAGCCGCCGGACTCCTCCCGGGCCGGATCCAGCCCCTTGGGCGCCGGCCCGAAGTGCAGCTGGAATCCGCTCAACCGCAGCGCCAGATAGACATAGGGCTTGCTCTGCTTGTAGGTGGCTTCGAACCCCAGCGCCTCATAGAACGCCAAGGTATTCTCCACCGACGCGCACGGCATCAACGGCACCGTCGTCTCGTTCGGCCGAAGCGCAGTCTCACTCACGTCATTCCGCCTTCCAGGTCGTCCGACGAGACTTGCACCCTTCGGCGAAACTCGCACATGGATCGTTCCAGGACGGTGTACGCCAGTCCCGAAGCGCGCCTGGGACATCACCTTCGGGGCTCATCGCGCGGCCCGGACCGGTGGAGCGCCGGGCCGGGTCACCGGCGGGAATCCCCAGCCTGGGAACGCCCAGCAGGCCGGCGGCTCGGCCGGCCTGCCGGTCGGTCTGCCAAGCGACATGAGAGTGTCAGTGAGTCCCGGTCATGTTGTCACGTCGGACGGTGTCGATTCGTCGCCGCGCGCTTGAGCGGGTAGCTCTCGCAATGAGCGCAGCGGTGAGGCACAGGCGATCGCGGTGCCGAGAAGCATCACGCCGCTGCCGATGACGAGGGTGGTTCGGAGGCTGAGCGCCGATCCGAGTAACCCGCCAAGAAGCGCGCCGAGGGGCTGCGTTCCGTAGACGAGGAATCTCCAGGTGGCGTTGGCCCGAGAGAGTAGGGCGGGGGTGATCAAAGCCTGCCGGAGAGTCTGCTGGTTGACGCTGTAGAGCGATGGCCCGGTTCCCCGCAGCACCTGCGCCACGGCCAGAATGGCGAGCGTGAGTGACAGAGGGCTGCGCCGGTCGTGGTGACGGTCGCGTTGCTCAGCATGAGCGCGCTGTTGGCCGGCAACAACTGCTCACGTGGCACCAGGACGGGGGTGAATGACTGAGCGGTCACGGTCTCGAAGAGGCTGCAGATGCCGGCGAGAACCATCACGGCGTACAGATGCCAGATCCGGGGTCTCCCCCTCATCAGCGGCCATAGCCGGACGCTACCGAGGTCTTCCGGCAGATACATCGACGAAGCGATGCCCGGGGCGTGAGCCCGGCCAGAGGTCTCGCCCTCGGTCAGCCGGACGCCCCGGCGAGTCCCAATGGACGGTGTCCGCCCTCACCGCGGCCTCCGGCCTGGTAGTGGCCGCGAACCTCGATCAGGACCGGCGTCCGCGCGGCCGCGGCACGGGCCAGGCGACGCAGCCGCTTGGATCCGCCGACTGCGCCGCGTCTGGGCCACGGCCCCTTGCCGAGGGCTCGACGTTTCCCGGGTTTCGGGTGGTCGCTGCGGTCCCGGGACGTGAGCCGGTCCTCGAGGGGTGGCATCGTTTCTCGTCCTACGCCCTGATCCTTCGCCTCGAACCCGTCAGTCCGGGTCGATCACGGTTACGCGCCGAAAGTCGAGCCGCCTTTCCCGGCCTGGCCGGCGGTCTCTGTCGACGGCTCGTGATCGGGGCGGGCGGGCACGTGGTCGGCATGCGGCGTCTCCTCTCAGCAGTCCGCCGCAGAGCAGCTCGCGGTCATGCGTGGGGAGGTAAGGGCACCTGAAGCAAACCGTAAGCGTGGATCGGCAGAGTTCAGGCCGTAACCAGCGAGCACACGCCCCAGGAGGAAGCCATGCGCAAGGTCATCGCCTCGACCTACATCACCCTCGACGGTGTCATCGAGAACCCGCAGTGGACCACGCCGTTCTTCGACGACGAGGCCACCGCGTACGCCGGCGAGCAGATGCGGGCCGCGGACGCTCTGCTGATGGGGCGCCGCACCTACGAGGGTTTCGCCACCGCGTGGCCGCAGGTGGAGGAGACCGAGGACAGCGGCGCCGCCGAGATGAACGGCATCCGCAAGTACGTCGCCTCGACCACCCTGACCGACCCGAAGTGGAACAACACCACGGTTCTGAAGGGCGATCTGGTCGAGGAGGTCACGAAGCTCAAGGCCCAGGACGGCAAGGACATCCTGATGTACGGGTACGGCCCGGTCGCGCACACCCTGCTCAAGGCCGGCCTGCTGGACGAGGCCCGGTTCTGGATCCACCCGGTGTTCGTCGGTGGGGACACGGTGACCACGCCACTGGCCGACGTGAAGGCGACGCTGGCGCTGGCCGACACCAAGGTGATGAAGAGCGGCGTGATCATCGCGTCATACCGCCGGGCGCGGTAGACCCCGATCAGACCAGAGCCCGGCCCTCGCCCGGGCTCAGGTCGCGTCCGGCGGCGACCAGCGCGTCGAACCGCTCCCGGCCGAGCGCGGCGATCAAGCGGCCGGTGATCCGGTCCAGTTCGTCCCGCTCGGCGGGCGCGGCGGCGAACTCGACGGCCCGCCGGGCGGCGGCCGCGGCGCCGAGCAACCGGGCGGCGACCTCCGGCACGGAGTAGGCGGCGGCCGATGCGATGCCTTCGAGCGCGCCGATCGCATCCCGCGGGGCACCCATCGCCTGCGCCACGTCGAACGCCTCGACATGCCGGGCCAGCCCGGCCGCCGGGTCGCCGCCCTGTTCTGCCGCGTACCCCAGCTCGACCAGCACCATCGGCAGGAACAGCGCCGGCTGCGCGTCCCGGCGGGCCAGCTCCGCCAAGTGCTCGAGGTGAGTGGTGGCGACGTCCAGTCTGCCGTCACGGCGGGCGGCGAAGCCAAGGCTCAGCTCGGCGAACACCACGACGCCCACCGAGTCCTGCTCGCCCGCCAGCTTGTACGCCCGCTCCGCCAGCTCCCGGGCCTGCACGTAGTCGCGGGTCTGCACCGCGAGCCAGGCCAGCCAGGACAGTTTGCTGCTCACCTCGGGCCACAGCGACAACTCCTCGGCCCAGCCCAGGCCTTCGCGGTGCAGGGCGGCGGACCGGTCGTACTCCCCGGTCAGCTCGGCCAGGCCACCCACCCAGTCGCTGGCCCGCAGCCTGCCCCAGCGGTCACCCAGCTCGGCGAAGATCTCCGCGCAGCGGGTGCCGTCCCGCCCGAGGGCGGCCAGGTCACCGTCGGTGTGCGCCAGTTTGGCCCGGCTGCTCAGCACGGCCGCCTCGGTCCACCGGTCGGCGGATTCTCCAGCGGCGGACAGCAGCTCGGCCGCCAGGACCAGTTCGCTGCGGTCGATCAGCGCGGCGGCCACGAACCAGGTGCCGCGGCTGTCGTCGTACGCGGAGATGTCCGCGGTTTCCATCTGGTCGCCCTGCAGCAGCGCGAACCCTACCCGCCAGGCCGCGGCCCGGGCCTGTGCGGACATGTCGCCATCGAGCGTCAGAGCATGGCGGGCCTCGGTGAATCGGCCGCGCAGGAACCAGTACCAGGTCAGCGCGTTGGCAAGGCGCAGCCCGCCGCCGTGCGCGAGCGCCGACCGCAGGTTGGCGTTCTCGGTGTCCAGTCTGCACAACCACTCGGCCTGGGCGGGACCGCGCAGCTCGGGGTCGGCGCGTTCGGCCAGACCGGTGAAGTACGCGGCGTGCCGGGCGCGGCCCGCGGCCGCATCTCCTGGACGGCCGATCTCAAGGCGGTCGAGGCAGAACGCGGCGACCGACTCGAGCAGCCGGTAGCGCGGGCCGGCCCCGGTGTCGTCCATGACCACCAGGGATCGGTCGACCAGCCGGGCCAGCACATCAAAATCGGCGTCGCAGACCGCCTCGGCCGCATCCAGAGTGCAGCCGTCGCTGAACACCGCGAGCCGGGCCAGGATCTCGCGGTCCGCGTCGTCGAGCAGGTCCCAGCTCCAGCCGATCACCGCGGCCAGGGTGCGCTGCCGGGCCGGCATGTCCCGCTGCTGGGTGGCGAGCAGTTTGAACCGGTCGTCGAGGCGCTCCACCACGCCGGCGACGCCGAGCGCGCGGACCCGGGTCGCGGCCAGTTCCAGGGCCAGCGGCAGGCCGTCCAGGCGGCGGCAGAGCTGCGCGACGGCCGGCGCGGTGCGGTCGTCCAGCCGGAAGCCGCGCTGCTGGGCGGCAGCGCGGGCGGCGAACAGCCGGGCCGCGGCGGACCGGCGGACCGCGTCCGGGTCGCGGTCGTCATCCGGCACGGCCAGCGGCGGCACCTCCCACACCAGTTCGCCGGTGAGGCCGAGTGGTTCCCGGCTGGTCGCCAGCACGGTGACGCCGGGAGTGTCCCGCAGCAGCCGGGCCACCAGGCCGGCGGCCGGCTCGATGACATGTTCACAGTTGTCCAGCACGAGGAGCAGCCGCCGTTGCCGGACCGCGGCGAGCAGTCGGTCGGTGGCCGGGACGCTGGCGCCGGCCGCCTCGTGGATGTCCAGGGTGGCGAGGATCCGGTCGGCGACGCCGGGATCGCCGGGCGGGAGCGCGGCGAGTTCGACCAGGTGGACGCCGTCCGGGTACGCCTGTTCGCGGGCCGCCTCGGTGGCCAGCCGGGTCTTGCCGACGCCGCCGGGGCCGGTGAGCGTGACCAGTCGCCGCTCCGGGATCAGCGTGCGCAGTTCGGTGAGCGCCTCGGCCCGGCCGACCAGTTCGTCCAGGCGGGCCGGGATGCTGTTGCGGATCCGGGCCGCCCGGGGTGGTCCGGTCAGGCCGGCGTCCTGCGCCAGGATCCGCCGGTGCAGGGCGACCAGTTCCGGGCCGGGGTCAAGGCCGAGTTCGTCGGCGAGGCGGCCGCGCAGGTCGGCGTAACTCTCCAGGGCCTCGGTCTGGCGGCCGGCCGCGTACAGGGCGCGCAGGTGCAGGGCGCGCAGGCCCTCGCGGAGTGGGTACCGGGCGACCAGGTCGGCCAGGTCGGCGGCGGCCAGGTCGTGTTCGCCGCGGGCCAGGCGGGCGTCGGCGAGGCGTTCGAGCACGACGAGGCGCTGCTCGGCCAGCCGGATGGCCTCGGCGCGGACGTACTCCTCATCGGCGAAGTCCGCGTACGGCTCGCCGCGCCACAGCCCGAGCGCCTCGGTCAGGTGGACCGGGTCCCCGGCCGCAGCCAGTTCGGCGAAGCGGTCCGCGTCGGCGGTCGCTCGCAGGAGGTAACCGGGCGGGCGGGACTCGACCAGGTCGCGGGCGCCGGATTCGGCGTCGTTGAGCGCCTTGCGGAGCTGGGAGACCCGGACCTGCAGGGCGCCGGCCGCGTTCGCCGGCGGGTCGTCACCCCAGAGGTCGTCGATCAGCCGGTCTGCCGAGACCACCCGGTTGCGATTGGCGAGCAGGTCGGTGAGGAGCGCGCGGACCTTGACGCCGGGCACGGTTACCGGCTCGCCGGTGTCGGTGGTGACGGCGAGCGGACCCAGGACGCCGAACCGCATGCGGGCCACCCTACAAGCCGTAAGCCGGCCGTAAGCGGGGCGGCGCACGGTGTGGGTGTCAGCGAGTTCGAGAAGGGATCACGGTCATGAGCTACGCACCCGTCAACGGCCTGGACATGTACTACGAGGAGCACGGCACCGGCGCCGGTCGGCCGGTCGTCCTGATCCACGGAGCGCTGTCCGGGATCGGCACGTCGTTCGGCACGATCCTGCCGTGCCTGGCGAAGACCCGCCGAGTGCTCGCGGTGGAACTGCAGGCGCACGGGCACACCGCGGACATCGACCGCGATCTGACCGTGGAGGACCTCGCCGCCGACGTGGTGGCGCTGCTCGACCACCTCGGTATCGAGCGGGCGGACGTGTTCGGCTGGAGTATGGGCGCGGCGGTCGGGCTGCGGCTCGGCACCGACCACGCCGACCGGGTCGGCCGGCTCGTCCTGGCATCGGTGAGCTTCGACGAGGGCGGCCTGTACCCAGGCCTGCTGGACGGCATCCAGGACCTCCGGCCGGAGCACCTGCACGGCTCGGAGTTCCACGAGGAGTACCTGCGCACCGCCCCGGACCCGGCCGGTTTCGCCACCCTGGTGGCCAGGGTGAAACGGCTCGACGGCGACCTGCCGCAGTGGTCCGCCGACCGGATCCGGGCAGTCGCCGCGCCCGTGATGATCGTGCTGGGTGATTCGGACATCGTCCGGCCGGAGCACGCGGTGGAGATGTTCAAGCTGCTCGGCGGCGGGGTGCCTGGCGACCTGACCGGACTGCCGCAGTGTCGGCTGGCGATCCTGCCGGGCACCACGCACACCTCGATCCCGCAGCGGGCCGAGTGGCTGGCCCCGATGATCGACGAGTTCCTGGACGCCTAGCGTTCCTTCCAGCACATCCTGGCCCGCCAGCCAGTCGTAACGCTAAATATCCACTCGATCACACTGTGACATCACAGGCATCGACGTGCGAACCGCCCTCTCAGGCCGATAGGCCAGACCTGCGACCTGTTGTCCATGCAGGCCAGAGGCATATCCGTTGGACTTCCGGCCAAAGCCACGGGGACCCCGGTCTGCGGTGTCGGGCAGGAGGTGGTACTCCTCCAGCAGGGCGCGTGCGGCGTCGTTGTCGCTGACGGCGCACTCCCAGATCACCTGCTCGCCGTCGCTGGTGATCTGGAAGGCGAAGAACGCGCAGTACGCCGTTTCGCGGGCGGCAGTGGCGGCTTCTACCCGTGACCGCGGTGGACGCAGAAGAGCTGGTCTTCGGTGCCGTAGGGTTCGCGGTAGGAGACGATGGCGGGGCCTTGAGCGCTCAGGTGGCCGGGCAGCCGGGTGTCGGGGCTCCAACTGGAGCCGTTGAAGCTGGTCCACCACAGGCTCTGGTCGCCGGAGCCGCGGTGCACGCAGTACAGCCTGTTGTTGAAGACGGCCAGGGCAGGGCCCTCCGCACTCCGGTGGGCGGGCAGCCGGCGGGCGGTGCTCCAGCGCGTGCCGTCGAAACTGGTCCACCACAGGAAGTGGTCAGAGCCGCCGCCGCGGAACACGCAATACAGCACGCCGGCGTAGACGGCCAGAGCGGGGTTGGAGGCCGTGAAGTGGCTGCCGAACGGCTGGTCGTTGCTCCAGCTGGTGCCGTTGAAGCGGGTCCACCACATCTGATCGCTGTTGGCGTCCCGGTAAGCGCAGTACAGCATGCCGTTGAAGGTCGCCAGGGCCGGGCCTCGGCTGGACGCACCGTTCATGCGGGTGTCGGGGCTCCAGCGGTTGCCGTCGAAGCGGGTCCACCACAGGCGCCTGTCGTTGCCGCCACCGCGGTGCACGCAGTACAGGAAGTTGTTGTAAACGGCCAGGGCAGGGCCGTCGGCGCTGCGATGGGCGGGGAAGGCGATATTGTCGCTCCAGCCCTCATTGCTGCCGGGGTCGTAGGCGGTCCACCAGAGCGATTCGTCCTGGTCCCCGCGGTGCACGGCGTACAGCCGGCCGCGGAACTCCGCCAGCGCCGGATTGGACCTGGACAGGTGGCCGGGGAACCTCTCGTTCTCGCTCCAGTTGTGGGAGGTGTTCATGGTCGTCCACCACAGCGAGGTGTCCTGCCTGGGGGCCAGAGAGATGGGGAGGAGCATCCCCGGGGCGAACCAGGGCGACACCAGCCGACAACCGTGGTCCCTGCCGACGATCTGGATGATGAGAGAGCGGATCTGGAAGGAGAGCTCGATCAACCGGCCGAGCGTCCTGGGACGGATGGCGCTGGCCACGATCTCCCCTACCAGCTCCGAGATCTCGGCGGCGGCTTGGGCGGCTGCGGCGTTGAGGACGATCTCAAAGCCCCACCATCTCGCGTTGGCGTACACCGCCCTACCGTTGGCGTTCAGCTGCGCCTCGATCTGGCGAGTCCTGTCTTGGTCGGCTTGGGGGAGCCGGCTGGTCTGCTCCTCGAATTCCTTGCGGGCCTTGTCCAGATACTCCCGGGAGATCCGCTGCGCCTCCTCGTGGGAGACGGAGTACGAGATGGCCTGCCGAGCGGCGAGGGCGTCGGCCTCGGCTCTGGCTTGGTCCTGGCCGGTGCTTTCATCGGGCATGCGATCACGTCCCATTTCGTAGGAGGATCCGTCGCGAAGCTCGTCAGCGGCCTTGAGTATCCGGCGGTGCCCCGCTGCTGGCAAGAGCGTGCGGGTGGCCGCAAGCGGCCACGGGCACAACGGACCGTCTCGGGCCGGTTGGATGCGTGGTCGTAGGTCACTGGGCCTCCGCCGTCCGGTCCGACGTCGGCAGCGGTTTCCAGACGCAGCGGCTTGTCTGTGTCGTGACGGGGTCGGGGCAGCGTGAACAGGCCAGGGTTCGGCTTCAATCAGGACGCCTCCGGCGGGCGTGTGTCGGGGTCCCCATGGCTTCGGCCGGAAGTCCAACGGATATGCCTCTGGCCTGCATGGACAACAGGGCTCAGGTCTGGCCCATCAGCCTGAGACCTCTGCATAAGCGCAGGTGAAAGGCATATCCGTTGGATCCCGCGCCATTACTACCGGAACCCCGGAATCCCGGTGGGTTCAGTGTCCCTGAGCCTCTGCTTTCGGCTCCGGAAGACACCGCCCCGACGCCCTGCACAGTCTTCCGCGACCTGCGACGCAGCGGTTTACCGCCAATGACTGTCCCGCTGTTCCTCAACCCCGGACATGCACGGCGACGCACGCAAGGAGCAGCGTCGTCGCATGGACGGGGCGTAGATCGTGCAACCGGGCCGCAGGAAGCGGATTCTCCTAAGGAGGAGTGCGCGACCCGCCGGGCGGATGATGGCCGGTGTACCTTTGGCCGATCACCTGACGAGGCCGTCACCGGTGACGATGAACCCATGCGAACTATCGTCGCTGAGGTCGCCGCCTTCGGGCTCCTGGCAGCGGCCTCACCCGCCGGTCACACCAGCTGTGCCCGCGTGGGACGAGTCTTCATATGAGCTGCGAGGGTGGCTATGTGGTGGATCAGCTTGCTCGCAGCCGTCGTTCTCCTGTCGTACGTGGCCTACCGGTGCACGGCGAGCGTGACGGCGTGGAGTGCCGCGGCCGCGATCGTCGCGGCCACGGGTGTCGTCGCCGTCCTCGGCCGGACTCCGCTGGAAATCGTCGGCACGGCGCTACTGGCCGTGGGGCTGGGCGCGACGAGCTGGGCCCTGGGCAGGTCGGCCCGGCTGCGCGGGGCGCGACGCCGGGCGCTGGCGGCCTACCGCTCGGGAGAGTGGGCAGTGCCCGGCCTGGCAGCGGCCTCCGAACGGCACAGGCTCGCCGCCGACCTCCATGACACCGCGGCGCATCGGCTGACCGGCATCATGATCGGCGCTTCGTCCGCGCTGCACGTCGCCGACCCCCGGCTGAAGGCCGAAGCGAGCGCGCACGCGGCGACGGAGGGGAGGTTGGCCGTGGCCGAGCTCACCCGGCTGACCGCCCTCGATCAGCGGGCGGCGCGAACCGACCTGGCAGAGGTCGACGCGCTGGTCGCAGGATGGCCGGGGCGGCCACCGGTCTATCGCAGGAGCGTGGAGTCCGCGCCGCCGCTCATCGCCGCGCTGGCCTTCCGCGTGGTGCGCGAGGCACTGACCAATTGTCGGCGCTACGCTCACGGAGCGCGCGTCGAGGTGGGCCTGGCACGGCGGAGCGACCGGCTAGTGGTCACGGTCGACGACTGGGGACGTGCGGAGACGGACGAGCCGTTCGCCGGGGGATGCGGGAGCGGCCTTTCGGTGCTGCGGGCCGACCTGGCGGCGGCGGGCGGCTCACTGTCGGCCGGCCGGTCGGCACGAGGCTGGTCGGTGCGTGCGGAACTCCCTCTGACCATCAATCAGACCGCCACCGAGAGGCCGGGCGGCAGGCTGCACACGTGGGCACTGGTGGGGTTGGCCGCTGGGATTCCGGTGGGCGGGCTGCTGATACCTGGGGCAGGTCCTCCGCTGTCCGCGCCAACGCTGGTTCCACTCCTACCCCTGCTCGTCGTGCACGCCCTGGCACTGCGTTTCCACACACACCGGCCGGTCGTGGCCGTGCCCCTGGCCTTGTCCATATATCCGCTCCTGGTGGCGGCGCGATGGGCGGGCTGGCCGGTGCCGTCAGGCGGGGGCTTCTTGTGGAGCGGCTGGGTGGAGTTGATCATGATGTATGGCATTGGCGCGGCGAGGCGGCTGCGAAGCTGGCCGGCACCGGTGGCGGTGGCGGTGACGGCCGGGGCGGCGCTGGCCTGGAGCCCGGAGATCACCGGTAACCGCGTGGGCGTCTGGGCGGTGCTGAGCGTCTGCCTGTTGATGCCGATGGCGGGGGTGTGGGCGGCAGGCGTGGCGATCACGACCAGGCGGGCCGGTCGTCATGCCGCCGCCGCCGTGCGCCATCACCGGTTGAGCGAGGAAGCGGCACGAGCGGAGCGGGCCAGGGTCGCCGCCAGGCTGCGTTCGACGGCGTTGCTGCGCGCGCAGGCGGTGGTGGCCGCCGTGGACCTGGAGACCGTGATGGTCGAGGCGCGCGCAGGGCTGGACGCCCTGCGGAACCTGCTCGATGAGCTACGTAGCCCGGTGGGGGAAAATGCCCCGCCCCCGTGCCTGGCCGGGATCACCGCACTGGCGGCCCGCCACGAAGCGGTCGTGCGCTTTCTCGGCGAGCCGCGCCAACTGCAGGGAGCTGTGGAGGCGACAGCGTTCTGGGTCGCCCGCGAGCTTCTTGGTCACGATGGGATGATCGTGGTGAGCTGCCTTCCCACTGGGGTTATGCTCTCGGGCATGGCGGATGCGGGGGCCAGACGACGGCTGCGGGCGGTGGCCGACGCGGCCGGCGGCGGCCTGGCCCGCCGTGGCAGGTGGGTGCGGATCTGGCTGCCCGAGGTGGGCGTGTGATCCGGGTGCTGGTGGCCGATGACCAGGCGATGGTCCGGGCCGGGATCGCCGCGATGCTGTCGGTCGAACCCGATATCGAGGTGGTGGGCCAGGCCGCCGATGGGGCGGCGGCGACCGCGCAGGCCATCACCGAGGTTCCGGACGTCGTGCTGATGGACATCCGGATGCCCGGCACCGATGGCTTGTCGGCCACCGCCACGATCACCCGCCGACTGCCGGCGGTCCGCGTGGTGATGCTGACCACGTTCGGGCTGGAGAAATATGTTCACACCGCGCTACGCGCGGGCGCCTGCGGTTTCCTGCTCAAGGATGCCGAGCCGAGGCGGGTGATCGAGGTGGTCAGGCTGACCGCGGCGGGCCAGTCGTTCCTCGACCCGGCGATCACCTCCCGGCTGATCAAGCGCTTGGTCCCACACCTGCCATCACCCGCCCCCGCGCTGAACACGTTGACCCCGCGCGAAGATGACGTGCTGTGGCACCTCACACGCGGCCTGACCAATGCCGAGATCGGCGCGGCCTTGGGCATCAGCGCCACGACCGTCAAGGAGCACGTCGCCTCCGTCTTGGCTAAGCTCCAGGTCCGCGACAGGCTGCATGCCACCATTTACGCCTACGAGAGCGGCTTCATCTGGTCGCGTGAGCCCTAACGGGCGATCACCTGCACCTCGGGAAACCGTGAGGAACGCCTGTCGAGCAGGTCGCCTTTGCGCCGTAGATGCAGATCGAAGAAGGCCATGGTGTAGGCGCGGGTGACGGCCACGGAACGCGCCGCCGACAGTGTGCCGTTTACCGCTCGCAACTGCTCCTTTGACAGGCCGATCACCGGCGCCGCCTGCTCGTACAGCAGCGGCAGGTCGGTATAGGAATTGTGCTTGACACCCTTGGTCTTCACGTGCAGCCGCCAGCCCTTCAGCCGGGACCAGAAGGCCTTCTGCCCGCGGATGGGCTTGTCGAAGATCTCGGCCTCCATGAGCATGTACGGCTTGGCCAGTCCTTTGGCGGCCACCTTGCCGAGGGCGGGTCCGTCCAGGTTCAAAACCGCCTTGACCCGCCGATCCTCCAGCATCGTCGCGGCGGCCGTCGCTCCTCCCGCGGAATGGCCGAACATGCCGACCCTGCTCAGGTCGAACGCGCCACGCAGCCCCTCCGGGGGCTTCCGGCCTTCAACATCGGGGTTCTGCCCCTTGTTCAGCTCCTTGAGCCGGTCCAGCACGAATCGCGTGTCGGCCACCCGCACCTTGATCTCTTCGGCCTTCTCGTCCAGCCGACTCACCGGGACCGGCTTCAGGACACGGCCGGTGACCGTGCCGTTGGGGAACTCCACCTCGCCGGCATCGCCCGGATGATCGATCGTGACCACCATGTAGCCCCAGCTGGCCAGTTCTTCGACCGTGGCGGTGTTCATGGAACGGTCGGCGCCGTTGCCGGGTGAGAACAGTACGACGGGCAGCCCTCGGCCCGCCACAGGGGCCCCTTCTCGGCCATGGGTCAAAGGCAGGCTGACCGCCGCAGGCGAGAGGCTGCTGTTGCGGTAGAAGGCCTCGGCGGCGCGAGGCGGCAGCCAAGGCGCAGCGGGGTGGCCGTCCGGACGACGGGTGGGGTACCACAGGCTGATCATCAGCTCACGCCGGTCATGTGCCTTGATCCACGGGTCGGCCCTGGAGCCGTCACGCAGGTGCAGCGCGACAGTGCCGATCTCGCGTGGACCTGTCGGCTGGGGCAGGACCACAGTGACGGGCTTTGACATGGCCTGTACGGCGGGCCCGGTGAGCAGAAGGCCGACGGCCACCGCAGAGGCCACGCCCCGTCTGAGCAATGCGCAATTCATAACGGCCACGCTAGGGAGACTCGCTGTCCAGAAACTCCCCACCAGAGATGATTTTGGGACTCATACGAATGAAGGAAGCACCCCTCCGCCCGGAGGGGAGGTCAAGGCCCGCTTGAGCTTGGCACTGAGGGCACTCCCCGCTACCTCGATGTGCAGCGTGCGACCTGCTACGGGCGTCATCACCCCGTATGGTGCGGCCAAGGCCGCCGCCGAGACAGCGGTGAACGCGATCGTGCCGACTGCGGTGACAGCCCGGACGTCCCTGATCATTGGCGACGGTGACTCCCCGCACGAGGCGCTGGTGCGTTCACTGGCCACCGGCAG
>NZ_JOEQ01000071.1 GCF_000721075.1 Streptosporangium amethystogenes | reverse complement strand
GTTGAACGCCTTCGCGATCACCTTCGAAGGTCGCCTGTCCCCGAGTTCTCGATAGAAAAATTTCAAAACCGAGTTACACCGTTAACTGGACACACCCTCTAGGAGGTCGGGTGTGTCCAGTTAACGGCTCTGTCCCGTATTCGGTGGTAGCGCTGCGTGATCACCTGCCAGCCTGAGACGTGCTGGAGATCGACGATCTGTGAGGAGAACGTACCTGGTGAGTACTGTAATCCAGGTATCGATGGAGATTGACTTGGAAGATGCGGGCGTGGTGCGCAAGCTCAAGGACACGAATGTTGCGCGCGGACTTGTTGTCAGTGGATGCGCGGGATTGTTGTCAGCGGGTCACGCGGATTTGTTGTCAGTGACGCCGGTCGTCATCGATGGGCGGTAGCGCTGCCGTACGGCGTAGCCCGTATCGGACCTCGGCGCGGCAGCAGGCGGCGCGCATCGCGAACCAGTTGTTGCGAAGTTGGATTTCCTGCCGTCTTGGCGGGTGAGGGTCGCAATGAGGTGGATGTGGTCGGCGGCGTGCCGGATGGCGATCCACCGGCACGCCTGGTCGTTGCCGTACGGCAGCGTCGATGATGTCGACGGAGATGGCGTCGGTGAGCTGGTGGTCGTCGGGGGCGGCGCGCACCGCGCAGTGCCACACATGCCGGGTCAGGGGGCCAGTGATGGTCACGGGCCGATCGAGGTGGCGGGTGGCCGGTGAGTGAGGCGGTGAAGTTGGTGGCCGAGTCTGGGTGGTTGCACGCCCCTATAGGTAGAGATGATCTCCTGGGTGTTGAGCCTTCATCCAGGCGTCCAGGAGATTCGACTGCTCGGTCAGGAATTTCTTGTGGGCAGCAGGCAGGTCGTCGCCGGTCAAGGCAGCCTCCAGGAGGGTCTCGATCTCCCATGCGGCGAGGCAGTCACTGAAGTGGGCGACACTTTCAATCGCACTGTTCGCCGCCGGTCCACCGTGGGTCACGGCGTTGCGCACTCGTACGAGCCGGTTGATCAGGCACTCCCACTGGTCCTCAAGCTCGCGATGCCATTTGCGGAACGCGACCGGGTCGTCCAGCCGCTGGTGAAGAGAGCTCAGCCGTCGGCCCGCCTGGTGGTGGTGAGGGAAAAGAGCCAGCAGCTCTGTGACGGCCTGACGGGTCGAGTTCGGCACCAGCTCGACCCGGTCGAGGCCGTCGTAGTGCACCGTCTTGCCTGCAATGTCTTGGAGTGGCTTCCACATCGTTGTCGGCAGCTGCGACATATCGGCTCCAACCGCGTCATAGATCGTGGAAGCAAGCTCGCTGCGGGTCTGATACACCAGCCATGCCGGCTTCATGTACATGGTCAGGTGCTCTGCCCACGGTACGACTTTCGGCGTCGACGCCCTTGATGCCGCGACTTCGATCACGCGCACGTTCGCCGTCACACGGCCGAGGGCCGGTTGACTGCGGGCATCACGCCACCAGCCCAGCAGTTCAACAGCTTCAGCCAGCTGAACTTCCGTGATCGGGATCTTGCTATGGTTCGTGGCCCAAGCCGTCATCTCCTTGAAGACGCGAGCTTGCTGGTCACGACTGCGCTGCCTGCCCGTGGAGTCGCTGCTGGGCGTGATGCGCTGGAAGCTCACATGGGTGGGCGATTGGTGCTGCGCGCCCGCGAGCAGATGCCAGACTCGGCCCTGGTCGGCGTCCGCGTGGAACTTCGGGGTTGAGGAACCTGGGAACAGCCGTTGGCGCCGAGATTGATCTTGGTCTCGCGCGGATTCGGGGTTGCCGCGGGCGTTGTTCGGACTGTTGGAGGTTCCGGAGGGGTCGCGGTTCTCGGAGCTGGAATCGACAAGACGCTGCACCTGCTGAGCATCCTCGACCCGATCGACGACACCTACCACCGGAAGCTGAACAAGCAACTCACCGTGCAGGAATCCCGACACCGGCTCGCCCGCAAGATCTGCCACGGCGGGGGCGGCCAGATCCGACAGGCATACCGTGAGGGCCAAGAGGACCAACTCGCAGCTCTCGGCCTGGTCGTCAATGCCGTTGCTCTCTGGAATACCCGCTACCTGTCGGCCGCCGTCGAACATCTCCGCGCCCAGGGGGTGCCCGTCAAAGACGAGGACGTCGCCCGGCTCAGCCCGCTGGGCCACGCCCACGTGAATTTCCTGGGCCGCTATGCCATCGCTTCGTCCGGGCCTTCCGAGGAACTGCGCGAACTCGGCGAGATCCCCGATCTTCCCGAGATCAACAGCGGCGCGGTGCGAAGGGAGAGCTGACGGACAGCCTTCCCCGTGGGAGCCGATCAGCGAGTCAGGTCTGTGTCGCGTTCAACGAGGTAGAAGTTCGTCAGCCCAGGCAGAACTCGTTGCCCTCGATGTCCTGCATCACGAGGCACGACTCGTTTTCTTCATCGGCGGGCAGGAGCCGCACGCGTTTCGCGCCGAGAGGGATCAATCGTGCGCATTCGGCCTCGAGGGTTGCCAGGCGCTCTGCACCGACGAGTCCGGTGCCGACCCGCACGTCAAGGTGCAACCGATTCTTGGCGACCTTCCCTTCGGGAACGCGCTGGAAGTACAGCCGCGGACCGACACCCGAGGGGTCGCTGCATGCGAACCATGAGTCCCGCTGCTCGGGCGGCAGCGTGCGATTGAAGTCGTCCCAACTGGCGAACCCCTCAGGCGGTGCCGGCGCGACATACCCCAACACCTCGCACCAGAAGCGACCGACACGCTCAGGTGAAGCGCAATCGAAGGCGACTTGAAACTGCCTAACGGATACCATGGGAAAATCCTCCCATAGATCACTATGCATACCATAATCACCCACCGTGCACCCCGGCCGGATTGGCGAAGTCCTGAAAAGATCCACAGCTCCAGCCTGAACGCCTCGCCCGCCGAAGGGTTGCGAGATAACCTTCGTTATCTGGCAAGACCAAGATCGAATGGCCATGGTGAGCATGGAATCATCCCTCCACGATGGGCCGTTCGATTCCCAGTTATCTGGCAACTCGGCGCACGGGAGGGTGAGGACGTGGATCCGGTGATCGTCGAACACCTCGGGCGCGAGCATCCGCTCGCCCGTCATCTCGACGATTTCCTCACCGACCGCAAGAACACGGGCGCTTCCCCGCACACCCTGCGCGCCTACCGCGGCGATCTCCTCCAGTTCACCGCGCACTGCGACGGCGAGATCGCCGAACTGACCGCGCCGCCCATCCGGGAGTTCCTTACCGCGGTCGGCGCCCTGTCGGCCGCGACCCGCAAGCGCGCCGCCGTCGCCTCCTGGTGCAAGTGGGCCGTGCGCCACGACCTGCTCGACGCCAACCCCATGGACAAGATCGAC
Source organism: Streptosporangium amethystogenes (assembly GCF_000721075.1). Lineage (GTDB taxonomy): Bacteria > Actinomycetota > Actinomycetes > Streptosporangiales > Streptosporangiaceae > Streptosporangium > Streptosporangium amethystogenes. The sequence continues at coordinate 19,461 of NZ_JOEQ01000071.1, read as the reverse complement.
ACTATCAAGGTGTCCAAGAACCTGCCCCGGCCCGCCGCGACCGCCGACATCACCAAGGTTCTGGGCTCGATCTGTAGCCGTCGGCCGCGCAAGGACGTCCCCCTCGACCGGCTCCGTGACCGGGTCCTGTTCGAGACGATCTACGTGTGCGGAACCCGCGCCGCCGAAGCCTGCTCCCTGGACCTCGATGACTTCGACCTCCGCCAAGACGACGAGCACGTCCGCATCCACGGCAAGGGCGGCACCGTCCGCACCGTCCTGCTGGACGACCACGGCTACGTCGCCCTCCTCAAGCTCTACCTGAGTCGCGCCGGCTACCGGTTCGGCCCCGTCTTCCGCGCCAGCATCAACGGGACCGACGGACCGTTGTCCTACGACGCCGCCCACCACCGGTGGCAGGGCTACTGCGAGGCGGCCGGAGTCGACATCGAGATCCACCAGCTACGGCACGCCCACGCCACCGAACTCATCAACGCCGGCGTCTCCATCGAGGTCGTCCGCCGGCGGCTCGGCCACGCCTCCACCGAAACCACCCAGCTGTACACCCTCCTCGCCGACGACGTCGCAGACACCGAGATCTGAGCCGCCCGCCGACGCCACGACCGCCGCTGACCTGCATGCTCAATGCTCCACACGTCACTACACACAACCAAGATCAATCTCAGCGCCAACGGCTGTTCCCAGGTTCCTCAACCCCGGACATGAACGGCCACAACGTGTTCACCGGTGCGAAGAACACCAAGCCCATCAGCGCCATTCCTAGAAGGGCCAGGCCGCCAAACGCGGAGGTGAGGTGGGCCAGCACGCCCTTCACGTTCCGCAGCCCTGCCTTGTCGCCTTCGGGGGTGATCCGGGCGGCGTAGATGTCGCCCGGATCCGCTTTCCTATGGGCGCTGACCTGGACCGTCTCACCGGTAGCGTCGTAGACGAAGGTTCGGCGGCTTCGAGCGCGCGGGTCTGTCGGTCGAGGCGCTGATCGCGGGTGGAGACCCGGGCGTAGCCGACGAGCGCTCCGGTGAGGACTGTAGGTTCGGCGCCAAGGAGGTCGTCGGCGGCCTGGCGGATCACTGCGGCGGGGGCCGGATCGTCGGGGAGCGTCGTCACACCTCGGAAGTGTGGAGAAAACGGTGTTGCGGGAGTTGATGAACACTCCGACTTCGTAACACGTTTTTCCGACACTCCGGCGGGCTGTCGGCGGTTCGTAAAGGGGGCTCCGGCCAGGGTGTTGAGAATCGATCGATTCTCATACAAGATCGTCTAGACGGAGAACCAGCTGGTCCGACTCCCCGTCTGGTCGACCTTGTCTGAGAGTCGGCTGGTTTCAGACATCCGCAAAAACGCGGATCCACGACCGGCACCCGCCATCCCCGAACGCGCCTTCTGGCCATGGATCGCGCCGCCCGGCAAAAACACTTCATAGTGCGGGCCGTTTCCCTTACAGAGCACATCGTCCCCGTCACTAGAAACGATCTTTACTTTTATTTGCGCTTTATGTGATGATCGCTCCGTTTTGCGAAATTTAGCCGCATCTATTTGAAAGGCTGGAGTGAACACATCACCCACAGCGTCAGGCTTATCCAGCCGGACGCGCCGTCACGCTGCCCTGATCGGGGTTGTAGCGCTGCCGCTCTCACTGCTGAGCGTGCCCGCGGCCGCCCAGGGCCCCACCCCGCCCCCCACCCCGACCCCCGCATCGCCAACCCAGCCGAGCGCCACCTCCGATCCAACGCTCAAGACCGCCTGGGACAAGGCGGCCACGTCCGGCAAGCCCGTTGAGGTGCCTTCCCGGTTCACCGAGACCATGAAGGTCTGGGCACAGCCCGACGGCAAGAACCTGCGCGCCGAGCTGCACACCCGGCCCGTCCAGCTCAAGAACAAGGCCAGCGGCGCCTGGGAGCCCGTCGACACCCGCATCGTGACCCGCGACGGCACGCTGCAGGCCGCACGGGTCAAAACTCCGCTGACCTTCGGCGGGCGCGGCACCAAGCACCTGGTGTCGGCCGCCGAGGAAGAAGGCAAGATTGCCTTGGAGGTGACCCGGGCGTTGCCGGAGCCGAAGATCTCCGGCAGCACGGTCACCTACCCCGATGCCGTCGCGCCGGGCGCCGACCTGGTGGTGCTGGCCCTGGCCGACGGGTTCGTCTCCCAGGTGGTCTTCCGGCGCAAGCCGGACGGCCCGGTGACGGTACGGCTGCCGCTCACGCTGCCCAAGGGCACCTCGTTCGGCAAGGGGCCCGAGGGGTTGCCGCAGCTGAAGGATGCCAAGGGCGAGGCGAAGGCGGCGCCGGTCGTGCTGACCGCGATGGACGCCAAGGTGGAGGCCTCCCCCGAGGAGGGTAAGAGCTCCCCGGTCACCGCCCGGGTGGAGACCTCCGGCAAGACCTCGCAGCTGGTGTTCACCCCGGATGCGACGTTCCTGGCCGACCCGGCGGTCACCTATCCGGTGACGATCGCCGCCGCCTCCCAATGGTTCGGCGGCGGCACCCCTGACGACGCCTGGGTCAGCAAGAACAGCCCGGGCAGCAACAACGCCGCGGCCGGATGGCTGCGCGCCGGCACCACCCAGACCAGCGCCGACATCGCCCGCATCTACCTGAAGTTCAACACCACGGCACCGGAGCTCGTGGGCGCCACGGTGGTTGATGCGGACCTGTATGTCTGGAACTACAAGTCCGGCGGCCCCAACGGCCAGCTGTGCGGCAACGAGATCGGGTCGGGCATCGCCGCCTCTCTCATCACCTCCGCCTGGACCCCCACCGGCTTGAGCTGGTCCAACCAGCCCTCCAGCGCCGGCATCATGGGGGGCTCAGGCAACAAGGCCGGCTACAACATCGACGCCAGCGGCACCTGGTGCGCCAGTGAAGCGGCGCTGGTGCACCGGATCACCGGCATGGCCCGCGCCTGGATCGAACAGGGCGTGGCCAACCATGGGCTGGTGCTGCAAGCGGTCACCGAGAGCCCGGCGATCAACTGGCGCCAGTACTACGCCAGCGAATACAGCGGCGACCCCTACCCCGGCTACCGCCACCCACCCACCCTCATGGTCGAATACACGCCGGCCCCGGAGTATCCGCCCGGTGACGACGTCGGATGGTTCAAGGCCGGCGAAGGCTTCCCCGACAGCGCGACCGCGGACCAGATCCGGGCGGCTACCTACCGGTCGAGCCAGCCGATAGAGGCGGGCGAGGTCTCCGACGCGGAGGCGGAGGCGATGCAGGGACAGGCGCCGGAGTTCGTGGAGAATCCGGCCGTCACCTTCGGACGCCCTGCCGACGTGAGCCAGGAGGAGTGGAACTCACTCAACCCCAACAATCCTCAACCCGATCCCGACCAGCCGTCTGTGATCAGGACGGTGCCGGACCTCGGCGCAACAAACGCCCAACCGGACGTGCACGTCGAGGCACGCTTCAGTGAGCCCGTGACAGGGGCGCACATCACCCTCAAGGACCGCACAGGTCAAACGGTGCCCGGCACATCAGGCGCCAACGCTTCAGGAGACGGCGCGGCATTCGTCCCTGACGCGCCCCTCGCGCCCGGCATGCAGTACACCGCGGAGGTCAGCGGGGCCCAGGACGCCGACGGGCATCCGATGGTGGCGCCGTACAACTGGCCGTTCACCATCACGTTGTCGACCTCCACCCCCACGCCGACGCCCACCGACCCGCCAGGCGAGCAGCGGACGATCTCGCTGCCAGTGCAAGCCGACACATGGGTGGACGACCAGGGATCAGTCGGACCGCAAGGGCCGACGCTCTGGTCCGGCGCATACGACTATGAACAGTTCAAGGCGATCGAGCGAAGCTTCTTGAGCTTCGACACCTCACCCATCGCAGGAAAGACGATCGTCGGCGCCGAGCTGGAACTGTGGAACAGCTCCGCATACGGCTGCGGCACCAGCCAGTCCGGCATCAAGGCACAGCGGCTCACGCAGCCCTGGAACGCCGACCTCCTCACGTGGGACAACCAACCGGCGACCAGCGGCGAGGGTGAGTCGATCGCTCGCGATCCGGGCGGATGCACCGACGACTCCCCGGCGACCGATGTCGCCTGGACCTGGCAGGTGAAGGACATCGTTCAGGCGTGGACATCGGGTCAGGACGACTACGGTTTCATGCTGCGCGGCGTGGACGAATCCTCGGACGCCCCCCAGTACGACCGTGGATTCCACGCAGCGGAGACCGAAGCGGAGGTCCCGCACCCGCCGGTGTTGAAGGTCACCTTCATCGACGGCGGCGCCGGCCCCAGCCCGAGCCCGAGCCCCACTACGGGACCGGACACCGTCCCGCCCACCGTCGTCGCCGTGGAACCGGCTGACGGCGCGGACGACGTGGCGCCCGACGCGCAGATCAAGGTGACCTTCAGCGAGCCGGTGGCAGCGGCCTCCTTGGCACTCGAAGACATCTTCATGGAGGAGGGCCTACCCGGGGACACGACCATGAGCCCCGACCGAAGGGTGCTGACGTTCACGCCGAGGCTGCCCCTCGACTCCTGGTACTGGTCCACCGTCAGTGGGGTCACGGACGATGCGGGCAACGCCATGGCCGAACCCTACGAGTGGTGGTTCGGCGTGGGTCCGCTCCTGACGATGGCGCCGAAGAAGGCTCGGGCGTCCACCACCACGGCGGGCGGTCCGTCCGTGAGCAGGGCGTGGACGCGTACGCGGAAGGCTGGCGACGGCGTCGCGAAGCTCGTGACCACCACACCGGAATTCATGATCAAGGTAGCCGACCCCGGGAAGCGGCACGCCGTCGTGGAGGTGCAGGTCGAGCACGGCCCGAAGGTTCCGGCACAGGGCAAGGGGCTCATCTGGTCGGGGATCGCGAAGTCCGGCCCCGGATCCGTGGGCATCGTCCGCATGCCGGCCGGGAAGATCAGCGACGGCTGGGACGTGCGCTGGCGAGCCCGTACCCTCAGCGGCGGCGTGACGGGGGCATGGTCCGGTTGGCAGGCGGTCACGGTGGACACGTCTCGCGCGGCGCCGCTGGCCTCCGTGAAGGCGGTGGCGGCCGAGCCGACCTTCACCTATGACCGCGTCGAGAACGACGCGCAATGCCGCGCGCTGACGGGCCCGAAGGCCTACACGGTGAAGAATTCCTACAACTGGTGCATGTGGGGCGAGATCGGCTCGCAAGTCAGCTTCTACGTGAACAGGAGGCGCGTAGGCTCCATCAGATACGACGCTCGCGTCACGCTCATCGCTCATTCCTTCACGGGAGAGGCCAAGAGCACCGCGGCCCGACTGGCGAACCAGTACGACAGCCGGCAGTTCAAAGTGTACTTCCACCTGGACAAACTCGAAAGAAGCGGGAAGACGAACATCCCGGCCCTGCTCCCGACGGTCAAAGCCGGGGCGGAGACGTTCCCCTTCAGCCTCGGGCTCGCGTTCAATCCGACGAACAAGTGTTCCGTGTCACCGATCGGATTGAACAAGTTCATATACAAGACCCCCGAGGCATGGGAGCAGGAAGGCGGCAACTTCACCTTCACCTCGGATCCCGCGGACTTCGCGGCGCCGGATCGCAGGGCTCGTTGCAAGTTGCAGCCGCAGGTTCACATGATTGAGCAGACGTTGGACCCGTACGCATACCTGATGCAGGAGAACCCGGTCTTCCGCTGCGACAGCTCGCCTGCCATCAAGACGGCGAAGGGTGGTTGCGTGGTCTTCAAGGACGGCCGCCCGGTCTTCGAGCTGAGCAAAGCGGCCCAGGTGAAGGGGCCGGGGAATCAGCTCATGACCAACCCGGTCAAAGAGTCGGCGCAGCACATCTGGGACGCCTGGAACAAGCCGGCGAGCACCGTGCCCTACGACCCCAACAAGAAGATCCCAGGATTCTCCTGGAGCACGCCCTTGCAGCGGAACACCGACACCAGCAAGAAGGGACTGGGCGGGGAGAACAGAAAGGTGGCCATCAAACAGTGCGACACCTCCTTCAGCGATTCGCGTCCGCGCCCGCCCGGCAAGCGATACACCCGGAACCTCAAAGACCCCCAGGGAAACACGATCATCCGATCGTGCGATGAGTTCCCCTTCGCCGCCACTCACCAAGGAGCGTCACTGGCGGGCACCAACTATTCGGCTCGCGCGATTCTGGCGACCGACAACTCCACCGCGGGATCCTGGATGGGCTGGTGGTTCGAGCGTAACCGTGTTCTGGAGAAACAGAAGTTCACGGTACGGATCTCGGACAGCCAGGAACCTGGATCACTCGGCTATTATCCGCCGCCGCCGGGCACGGATACCCTGGCCGACGAGCAGATTGTTCCTGACGCCGAGGCTTCCTAGCCGTCCGTACTTCGCATAAGGTGTGGCCCGGCCTCCGGCTTTTCCGGTGGGCCGGGCCCTTTCTCTTTGCCGGGAGACGACATTGGACTCCGATGCGCTGACGCACTATCGCAAGCTGCTGGAGGAGAACCTGGACGTGCCGTTGTGCGTCACGTGGATCGAGTGCATGCCGGCCACCGAGGCGCTCGTCGCGGCGGGAGGGCAGGAGGACGGCTCGGGCAGGCGCACTTTCGCGCAGACCGTACAGGCGGCCTACGACGCGCTTCCCGCTCGGGCCGGCGCGGCGATGGCCGGAAGCCTGGGGTCCTGGACCGTCCTGGTCGAGCCCAATGGCTTTCAAGGGACGCGTCCAGAGGTTCTGGCCCGGTTGGCGCGGCAAGGGCGGGCGCTCAGCATGTTCTGGAACGCCAACGGGGACGGGCAACTCGCCTATGCCGAGCACGGCCGCGTCCTCGTCACGGCGGATCTGTTCGACCCCGAAGAGCTGGAAGACCTCGAAGACCTGCCCGACGCGCTGTCGGCCTGGCCCGAGCTGGCGGAACAGGACGATCTCCGCAGCGCGGCTCTGACCTTGGGCGAGATGCTCGTCGGCGGGCGTCTGGAGGCGGAGTGGCTGGCCGCGGAGCACCAGAGCGCCGTTCTGGACGCGTACGCGGAACCGGCCGGAGCGGTTCTGTCCGGCCAGGACGAGCGCGACCATCTCGCTTATCTCGCCGGCGACCCGCGCGTGGCCGACCTCATCGCCGCCCCCGGCCCCGGCCGCGCGCGTGAGATCGCCGCGCTGGTGGCGGAGACCGCGTGCGAGCTGAGCGGCCTGCACGTGCCGGTGGCCGACCATGTTCTGGCCGCTCTGGCGGGGGCGCCGAGCCCGGCCGTTCTCGCCGAGCTCCGCGCCGAAGTACGTCTCCTCAGCCAGGAACTGCTGGCCCAGAGCCCGCCGGCCGATGCTCCCGCTGAGACCGTGGAACGCTGGCGCGCGCGGTACCAGGCGTTGAGCGTCCTTGAGGCCGCGGTCGGTGAGGACGCCCTGGCCGCGGCCAGGGATGCGATCTGGCAGATCGGCATGCTTCGACTGGACGACCGGGCGGGCCGCCGGGTGGGCGCGCTCATGGTATTGCTGGAACAGCTTCAGAAGTAGGGCCGGGATCGCGTCGACGCGCCTGAGACCTCGCTTCGGAGGACCGCCGTCGGGCTGTGTTCGGGTGGCTGGCATGGCACCGGGCCCGGCGCCGCACCGAGGCCGCCCTGCAGCAGGCCGCCTGGCAGCGCCGCCAGCTGGCGCGCGACATCGAGCGCCTGGCCGTGGTGGCCGCCGAACTGGTCGAGGCCGAGCACCGCCTGGTCGACGTCGACCAGGCCGACGGCGCGGTCGCCACGGATCCGGTGACCGGGTGGGAGGCGCGCCTGGCCGAGCTGGCCACCAACCTCTCGCGCCTGGCCTCCACCATCGCCGGCACCGCCCGGGGCCATGCCGCCACCGCCGGGGACTACCGTCAGGCCGCGACCCGCATTCGGAACTGGCGCCCGATATGGAACTGCCTTGTTTTCGAGATGTCTACCGGGTGCCGGCGTCGGCCTGGCCCACCCCGTTGGCTTGATTAGCAGCTCGTCCGCCGCTTGCGGCGTGACTCGTCACAGTTCTGCCGCGTGGTGATCCCATCCAGGCCGACGCCGATCGCAGTCGCCTCTGGAAGGGAAACAACCGCATGTCCATGCCGGCAGAACAGGTCGATGGTGTCATCGGAGTCGATACCCACCGCGATACCCTGGCCGCCGCCGCGGTCAGTCCGCTAGGAGCCGTCCTCGCCCACGCTGAGGCGGTCACCGACGCCCACGGCTACCTTCAGCTCCTGGAGTTCGCCCGCAAGCACATCCCCGATCGACGCTGCTGGGCTCTTGAAGGAGCCGGTGGCTACGGCGCGGGCCTGGCCGCGTTCCTGCAGGCCTCTGGCGAAAAGGTGGTGGAGGTCTGCCGTCCCAGACGACCAGCTCAACGTGGCGGCCGCAAGACCGACGCCCTCGACGCGATCCGCGCCGCTCGTGAGGCGTTGACCAGCGAACATCTCATCCAGCCCCGCCGCCGCGGAGAACGCGAGGCGCTCAGGGTGCTGCTCGCCACCCGCCAGGGCGCCGTCAGCGCGAGCACCGCGGCAATCAACCACCTGAAGGCCTTGATCGTCTCGGCACCCGACGACCTGCGCACCGAGATCCGTTCCATGGGCAGCAAAGCCCAGATCAGCTACTGCGCCACATTGCGGGACCGCCCCTCCCAGACCCTGGAGCACCGCATGACCGTCCGGGCCCTGCGCCCCACGGCCCAGCGCATCCAGACACTACGCGCCGAGGCCAAGGCTCTCGAAGAAGAGATCACCGCCCTGGTCAACGAGTTCAAGCCCGAACTGATCGAACAGGTCGGCGTGGGTGCCATCAGTGCGGCACAGATCCTGGTCAGCTGGTCCCATCCCGGACGATTCCGCTCCGAGGCCGCCTTCGCTGCGTTCGCCGGCACGGCCCCCATCCCGGCATCCTCAGGCCTCACCAACCGCCACCGGCTCAACCGCAGCGGCGACCGCCAGCTCAACCGGGCGCTCCACACCATCATCCTCGTCCGGGCCCGCGTCGACCCCGACACCCGCGCCTACAGCGCCCGCCGCATCTCCGAAGGAAAGTCCCCACGCGAAGCCCGCCGCTGCCTCAAACGAGCCCTCTCCCGGCAACTGTTCAAGCTCCTCGAACGCACCCCAGAACCCCTCCAGACATCCGCTTGACAGATATAGCAGCCTCGAAAAGTCCCGCTAGCCGACCGGCTGCTGTAACTGTTTGATCTTTAGAGCGACCGCCCTGCATGCTGTGCCTCGATGAGCGCCGACACGACCGTGAGCCGACTGCGTGGTCACGGGATCGAGGAACCCGCGGACAGCCGTTGGCGCTGAGAACGATCATGAGCCTCGGCGCTGATGGGCGGACTAGACACGACATCGGCTCTGCCTGGCCTCTGGAACCGCATCACTGCAGGTCACCGTCCTGGCGCTGATTCCCGCGCCATTCCGATCCCATGCACCGCACGGCGGCCCACCGCCGAAACCTCGGTCTCCCGGGGGCGCGAACCCTGCTGATAACCCGCGCCGAGGTGGTACGACGCCAAGGGGCTGAGGCTTCGGCCGAGCACGGGCAACACCACAAGATCCTTCTCAGCGCCAACGGCTGTCCGCGGGTTCCTCAACCCCGAGCATGCTCGACGGGGCGGCCAAGGTCGGCCTGCTGATGGACGAGGTGGCACGGCTGGGCATGCCGACCGTGGCGATGAGCGACCACGGCAACGTGCACGGGGCTTACGAGTTCCACCAGACGGCACACAAGATGGGGATCAAGCCGATCATCGGCATCGAGAGTTACGTCGCTCCCGCCTCGCGGCACCATCGCAAGCCGGTGTACTACAGCGACAACCTCTCGTTGCCGCCGGACTCGCCGCCCACGAGAACGTGAGCCGCTCCCAACTGCTCGCTGCCCTAGTGGTCAACGCCGAGGTCTCCCCCGAGCACGTCGCCGCCCTGATACAGGCATATCGCAGCATGAGCGCCGACGCCCTGGACGACACCCCGGGTTCCAGTGCCGCCGAGGACTGGCCGGAGGTCCGCCACCCAGGCCCGCGCCGGGACGCACATCGCCCGAAGCCGCAAGGCAGCGCCCAAAGCGCGGGAGGCGCCGACGACGTCGGTGATTCCAACGAGTCAGCCCATCCGCCCGGCACCAGCCCGGCGGCAGCGTCCTGATGACAGGTGAGCGCGGTGGCCAGGCGCTGATCAGGCTCCCTGTTGCGGCTTGTACAAGCCGACGCCGGGGCGCGGTGCCTCAACCGGTTCGTTCCCAAATAGGCCGCTGCCAACGGAGGCGTCATCTGGCAGGGCCGAACTGGCGCGTGTAGCAGCGCGGGCAGGTCACGGCGGTCGCCATGCTCGGCACCGTCCAGGAGTACCGGCACAGGAACGTACGGCGGCAGTGCACAACAGTGTCGTTGCTCAGCAACTCTCCGGCCTCCAGCGGACCGGCCCGGCCGCAGGACGGGCACGTCCACTCCGGTGGCATCCGGTAGCCATCTGGAGGTTGTTCCCGCGACACAGTGAAGTAGGACCTGGTCCGCATCGGCGCCTCGAACTGGTCGGCGATGTACCCGCAGCGAGCGCACCGCACGTGTTCCGGGTCGCCCGCCAGATCTCGGTTGAACAGGATGTTCACCAGCGTCCAGAGCATGGGCCATGCCTATCCTCGACGTCGATGTCTTCACCGGTGTCTCACACCGCATGGACTTTGTCGAGCACGTCACGGCACCGCGCGAAGTTACCGAATTGTCCTTCAGGGATCAAGGCGTCGAGTGACCATCCGGGCGCTGGTGCCTCGCCGGATGGTTGCGGGCTGGGCTGCGGCTCTTCGGCCAGTCCCGGCTCGTACCATCCCAGGGAGGCCGAATCGGTTCAGGTCAGTCGGTTATTGCTTGTCGCGGTGGTGGTCGAGTAGTTGGGTGAGCAAGCCCATGGTGGCGGCGCCGGCGGCTCCGCCGCTGAGGGCCCAGAGCTCCCGAAGCTACGGCCAGCCGCAAGGTAGCGTCTAAGCGGCATTCCAGAAGTTCCGTTTGTAACCGGCCGGGAGCCAGGGGCTGGTCCACGAGGCGGCGGTGGCCAGCAACTGGTCCGGTGAGCGGGCGCGGAAGAAGGCATGGATCTGTCTGAGACGGCCAGGCCAGCTGACGGCGGTGTTGGCGATGAACGCCTTAAGCACGGCCCAGATCCGCTCGACCGAATTGTCGTGCGGACTGTAACGCGCCCCGTACAACACCTCCACCCGCGGGTGCGCCTGCAGGTAGCACACGACGGCCCGCGCATGGTGGATGCTGTCGTTGTCGCAGATCACCACGATCTTCGGCGCGGCCGGGAACGCGGCGGCCACCTCATCCAGCAGGTGCAGGAAGTCGGCCGCGCACCGGCGGCCCAGCCGATACACCCACCGCCCCGTGGTCAACTCCACAGCGCCGAACACGGTGACCTGCCGGTTCTTGCCCGGCGTGACAACGGCCGGACGATCGGCGCGCAAGGTCCACCCCGCTCGGAGGTGCGGCAGCAGGTGCACGTGGGTTTCATCGGCGCCCCAGACCACCGCCCCGCGCGGCAACGCTCGCAACCGTGCGGCAATGGCGGCCACCACCCGCCAACGGTCCGGGGCGCCCCGCGCGACCAGCTTGGGACGCCGCCAGACGGCCACCAGCCGCACACGCCGATACAGCGTGCGCCTGCTCAACCGGGGCCGGTTCAGGTAGCGCCACAGCCGCGCGAGGGTCCACTGTCCCGGCCGGGCCAGCAGCTTGGTGATCCGGCCGGTCAGATGCTCGCCGCCCAGGTGAGGGCGGCCGGGGCGGGGGCGGTCGGCCAATCCCGCCAGGCCGTGGCGGTTGAACCGGTCGATCCATCGGCGCACGGTGGCGACGTCGTAGTCCAGCAGGTTGGCGATCTGCGCCGCCGGCAGGCCGTGCAGCGACAGCAAGACCATCACCGCGCGGATCACCTGCCGCCAGTGACCTCGCAGTTGGGCGTGTAATTGCTCGATCGAGGTGGCAGGGGCCTTGGCGAACACGATAGGCGGGCGCATACTGACCACGACCTCGCCGGTGGGTGGACGTTGTGGCAACCTCGATCCAACCCCCGGCGAGGCCTATGTCAACACCCGCACACCCCGGCGATCTCACGCCCGGTTACGCCCAGAACTTCTGGATAGACGCTTAGCTCCAGGTCAGCGGGGTTCAGGGCTGCTGAGTGCGGTCCGTGGCTTCGTCTTGTTCGCGAAGCATCCGTAGGACGGTGGCGGGTGAGGGGTGTTGGCCTTTTTTCTTGCCTTTGGTGATGACGAGTTGGGCGGCGATGTCGCGCAGGCTGTTGTTCTGGTTGCGTAGGTGCAGGGCCATGGAGAGCATGGCGGGGTCGGTGACGGTGGCGCCGCCGATGTTCTTGCCGCGGGTGCGGGCTGATTCGTGGCCTTCCAGGGTGCGGTCGCGGATGTATTCGCGTTCCATTCCGGACAGGGCGGCCAGCACGGTGAACACGATCCCGGACGGGTCGTGGCTGCCCTGCAGCTCCCCAGTGAGGAACTGCAGGCCGATGCCTCCGGCTTTTAGCTGTTCGGCGAGTGCGGCGAGTTCGATGCCGCGACCGAGCCGTTTGTGCTCGTGGACGACGAGGGTGACCGCGGCGCCGGAGGCTCGTACTTCGCGGGCCAGGGCGACGGCCTTGTCGAGTTCGGGTCGCCGGGTGGCGCGGGTGGAGATCTTCTCGTGGAAGATCCGGGTGACTCCGGCGGTCTTGAGGGAGTCGAGCTGGGTGTCCAGGGATTGGCGGACGGTGGAGGCCCGGGCGTAACCGATCCGCACGTGCCCGGACGTCTCGGCGGCCGCGGCGGGGCGGGGCAGCTCCTCCCAGTCCATGCCGGGCTTGCGGACGGCGGGCGTCGGCACGTTCAACGCCTTCGCCAACTTGGGGACGAGGCGGAACCGGGCGGTGTGGTACTGGACGGCCACCTTGCCCCTGCCGGTCCGGCACGGCGACCCGGCCGGGGCCGCGCACGAGGACATCGGGCAGTCGTTGGCCTCGACCCGGGAGAAGTCGTCATCGCTCACCCTGAAATCGTTTCATGAGTGCGTTTCAAGAGTCCAGCATAATGCAACAACCTATGAAACGATCTTGTCGGAAGGAACCGCTGGCCGACGTAGCTCCGGGGCGCTGTTAGATAGGCGACCACCTATGAAACAGATCGCGCGCCACAGCGGTCGCCTGAGCGACGGGTGCTCGCTCATAATCGGAAACGAGATGTCCGTCAACGGATGTTGCGCAATACTTTTTGCGCAATATTGTTGTGGGCATTATCCTGGCGTGCATGACCGACCCGGACGACTCCAAGGTGACCGACTCGCGTGTGCTTGCCGCGATGTCGCATCCGCTCCGCCGCCGTCTTATGGACGTGCTCAAGGTGCACGGCCCGGCCACCGCGAGCGCGCTGGCCGCTCGGACGGACCAGGCCATCCCCAACATCAGCCACCATCTGAAGGTGCTCAGTGCTGCGGGCTTGATCGAGGAGGCGCCAGAGCTGGCTAAGGACCGTCGTGAGCGGTGGTGGCGTCTGGTCGCGCCGACGGTGCGGTGGGTGACAGGTGACTTCGATGACGATCCGGCCCGCCAGGCGGTGTCCAACGCGGCGGTCTCGCTCGGTCTTGACCGGCAGTTCAACCTGGTACGGGCTTGGTTCGCCGTTCGTGAGGAACGTCCGGAGTGGAACGGGGCGGCCTTCTCTGTTGATAAATGGCTGCAGCTCACTCCCGCTGAGCTGGGCGAGCTGGAGCAGGAGATCCTCGCCGTGCTCGATCGGTGGGAGCGGCGGACTCCGCCCGAGGACGAGCAGCTGCGCGAGCCGGTCTTCGTGTTCACCCACGGCGTCCCGGGGCAACCGTGAGTGCCATCGAAACCGTGCCGTATGTTCCCGCGGTTGCGCGTCGGCGGGGGGGTCTGTTCTGGCATCGGGATTTCCGTCTGCTGTGGATCGGGCAGACCACCAGCAAGATGGGGAGCAGCGTGACCAGCGTGGCTCTGCCGCTGGTCGCGGTCGCCACACTCGATGCGAGCACCTTCCAAGTGGCGCTGCTGTTGGCGGCGGCCTGGCTGCCCTGGCTCCTCATCGGCTTGCCGGCCGGTGCGTGGGTGGACCGCTGGGCGCGCCGTCCCGTGATGCTCACCTGCGATCTCGCATCTCTGCTGCTCTTCCTCAGCGTCCCGGTGGCGGCCTGGCTGGACCGGTTGACCATGGGGCACCTGCTGGCCGTCGCGCTGGGAGCCGGCACCGCGAGCGTCTTCTTCCAGACGGCCTACCAGGTCTACCTGCCGTCCCTGCTAGAGCGCGACCAGGTGGCCGAGGGCAACGCCAAGATGCAGGCGACCGAGGCCGCTGCGCAGGTGGGCGGTCCAGGTGTGGCAGGCCTGATCACGCAGCTCGCGGGCGCGGTGAACGCGCTGCTGGTCGACGCGGTGAGCTTCCTGGTCTCTGCACTCTGCCTGCTGTCGATCCGGACCCGCGAACCCCGCCGACAGCCCGCGCAGCACGACACCACGTTGCGTCAGGAGATCGGAGAGGGGCTTCGGTTCGTGGCCCGAGACCCCTACCTGCGGGTGCTGACCGTGTTCTCCGGGTTCAGTAACATCGGGTTGATCGGCTACCAATCGATCCTCGTTGTCTTCCTGGTGCGTGAGGTCGGCGTCAGCCCGTTCGCGGTTGGAGTCCTGGCCGCCGCGACCAGCCTCGGCGGGGTGCTCGGCGCCACGTCTGCGGTCGGCCTGGCCCGCCGGTTCGGCTCGGCCCGCAGCCTGCTGGTCGCCGAGATCGGAGCGGCGCCATTCGCGCTGCTGATCCCGCTCACCACACCCGGGACCGGGCTGGCGCTGACCATCGCGGGAGGCTTCGTCGTTGGTGCCGGAACTGCGGTAGGCAACGTGCTCAAGGGGACCTTCCGGCAGACTTACAGCCCCCACCAGCTGCTCGGCCGAGTCACCGTCAGCATGCAGCTGATCAGCTACGGGACCATCCCGCTCGGCGCACTGCTCGGCGGAACACTCGGCACCGCACTGGGTCTCCGTCCGGCCATGTGGATCATCATGGCCGGGCTGGCCTTGACAGGGTTGATCCTGCTGCTCGGACCACTGAGCCGGAACCGAGACCTGCCGGTCCGGCCAGCAGCATGGCCCGTACCAGGCTGAATTTCAGGCGGGTGTTCTCACGCGGCCAGGCCGAGGTCCAGGCGGGTATCCATGTCGAGCCGGAATCGTCCGTAGGGGTTGATGTGGACCCAGAACAGCGGCGAGAGCGCTCGCCGGTCCTCGTCGGTGAGCTTTCCCGCCCACTTCGGATCGCGGAGGACGGTTTGGAGGAGCTGGGTGTTGATGAACACCAGCGATGATTGGAGCAGGTGCAGGGCGAGCATGGACACCTCCTGGGACTCCTTGTCCTGTCCGGCCAGGTCGCCGTCCTTGCCGTAGAAGAGGTCCTTGTTCGCAGAGTTCCAGTTCTCCGCCACCTGCAAGCCCTCGTGAATTGAACCGCGCCGGGATTGATGGAGGCTTTGATGTACCCCGGCTTTCGTGGAGTCGCTTTGGTTGACTTACATGCCTCCACCCCCTTCAGGAGAGGTCGGCATGGCCCCGGCCCGGTGGCCGACCAGGTTGAACGCGTACGTCGGCACGTGCGGCGGCTCGCGCGTTGGGATATGACGCGGCATAAATGAGCACGAGCCGACACGACGACGGGGATGATTCCAGCGGAACGCGAAAGGCTCGCAGCCCCAGCGCGGCGAGGGGCTGATCCAGCCGGCCGTCGATCGTCAACCAGACGAGGTCGCCGGTGACCGGCCGGATCTGGCTTCGTTCGCCATCGCGGTGCTCAAGCCTCAGCGGGGCCCAGGAAGCGGGCGCCCGGTCCGGGGGCGCGGTAGAGGGCTTCCGGCGGCAGCCGGGTGTGCCCCGCAGCGCATTCGAGAACGACCCTCACCGGCTCCTCGCAGGCGGTGTCGTCGTCGGCGGGACGATGCCGGACGATGACCGACGGCCCCTCCGGGTCGGCCAGGTACTTGTCGCCCCACTCCAGCAGGGCGACCAGCGTGGGCCGCAGGTCATGACCCTGCTCAGCGAGGTGGTATTCGAAGCGCTGCCGGTCGCCGGGCTCCTGGTAGGGGACGCGTCGCATCACTCCGGCCGCCACGAGGGTGTCGAGCCGGGCGGCCAGAAGGTTGCTCGCTATGCCGAGACGGGCACGGAACTCCCCGAACCGGCGCGCCCCGTCCAGTGCCTCGCGCACGATCAGCAGCGACCAGCGTTCACCCACCACCGCGAGGGCGCGGGCCACCGAACAGTTCACCGGGTCGATCCGCTGCGTCTCCACGGACCGATCGTACCGACCTGAGTTGACAATCTCCACTCAGCCTCCTTAGGGTCCGGGCTGCTGAGTTGAAGAAATAAACCTAGGAGGCCAGGCCATGCCCATGCTCGACGTGTACATCCCCGACCGTGCGCTCCAGCCCGATGCCGAGGCGGCGCTGCTGAACCGGATCACCGAGATCCTGATCCGCCACGAGGGATTCGACCCCGCCGACCCGGTGACCCGGTCCGTCTCCTGGGTCTTCCTGCACCGGCCGGTCGCCGTCTACGTCGGCGGATCCCCCGCGAACGCGCCGCACTACAAGGTCGTCCCGTCCGTCCCGGAGGGGCAGCTCGACGAGAAGGCGCGGGCGGGCGTCATCGCCGACGTCACCGAGGCGATCCTGGACGCCGAGAACGGCGCCTGGCCGCGCGACGCGGGCCGGATCTGGGTGTTTCCCACCGAGATCCCTGAGGGCCGCTGGGGTGGGTACGGCCAGGTCAAGCCGCTCGCGACGATCCTCGGCCGGCTTACCGGGCACGACACCGAGCGGGCCCGTGCTCTCGCCGCCCGGCGCATCGCCGCCAGCCGAGCCGAACACACCCGCCTGCCGTAGTCGGCGTCCTTCAGGGGCACTCGGAGAGTGGCGCCGCACTCGTCCCTGCCGGCCCGCAGGCGGCTTCGTCAGTGGCCGGGTAGGAGTCGAGGTCTCCCGAGGACGGGGTTCCACCACCGAGCCCATTCGGAAGACCGCATCACAGCACTCGGCGTCCCTGAACATGCGTGGCGACAAATACGTCAGCGTGATCACCAACCTGACCGGCTGCTCGACGTGATCGAAGGCCGTTCCAAGCAGGCTCTCAGGACCTTGCTCGCCGAGCGCGCAAAGTCCTGGCGAGCCCCTAGATGATTGCTTCCAAGGCGTGGGCTGCGTGGGCTTGAACCCGACGTAACGGGAAGTTCTAGCGTTGCTGTTGCGCCGTCGGTGCGGTGTCAGCGTGTGTAGAGACCGTCGAGGCGGCCGCGGGCCAGGACCGGACCGATTACGGCGGCGAGCACCGCCCTGGGCTTGGCTGTGTCCAGCGTTGCGCCGCCTTTCGCCGAGGTGATAGCGGTGGACAGGGCGAACAGTTGGGCCTTGTCGACGTCGCGAGCGGTGGCTGGGGCCGCCGTGACGCGCAAGGCTGGGTTCCGCTCGCCGTGCAGCATCATGGGGGACTGTCTCATGGAGCTCCGGCAGTACGCCAATATTGAGGAAGGGTGCTGTGGCCGATGCCGTGCGGGCCTTGGTGCCGGTTGGGCCACTCTCTCACCAGCAGACGGCCGTGAAGTCGATCGGCATGGGCCGTAGCAGTCGCGTGCGTTCGGCCAGCGCTCGCAGCCGCCGGAACATCTCGTCGGCGGCCAGGCGTTGGCGGTCACCGTGGCCTGGCAGGATCCATTCGAATCGCAGCCGTCCGGCCGTCCTGGCCAAGGAGGCGGCCAACTCCTCGATGGAGTACCAGGTCACGCTCTCCGCAACTTCCAGATCACCGGTGGTGCGCGACCAGTAGAAGCTGTCCCCGCTGAAGCAGTACCGGTCATCCGCGAGGTAGAGCACACTGCCCCGGGTGTGGCCGGGCAGTGGATGAGCGGTGACCCCCTCGCCGATCTCCAGAGGTTCCAGGCCCCGGATCACCTGGTCCGCGTCCGGTGCCGCGTCGAGGTCGCCCTCGTGGATCCACAGGTGAGCGCCGAAATAGTCCGCATAGCGGCGGCCGTGTGCGGCGTGGTCTCGGTGTGTGAGCAGCACATCGGTGACCAGACCCGATGCCGCGTAACGCCTGGCGAGTTCACGGCTCCAGCGCGGTGTGTCGATCATCATGACCGTGCCGGACGGACGCAGCAGCAGGTAGGAGTTGGCCCCGGCGGTGTGTCGGGAGTTGTGCCCGCACATCAGTACGCCGTTGTCCAAGGCCATCGGAAAAGGGTCGAGCGCCTGGTTCGGCGGCCCGGACGCCGGGCGGATCGAGCGTGTGGGGCAGGCGAAGGCGGCCGCGTGGAGGCGCCGTGTCTCCGCCTCATCGTTCGGCGGGCGCAGGATCTGCGACCTTCCGCCGACCTCGCCGATCAGGTCGGGCGCTAGTTGTCGGGCGGCATCGCAGTTCATGCAGCGGTCGTCCACGTACCAGCCGTCCATGGCAGGACTCCTTCCCAAGGGGGGAACGACCCGGACCAGGGCCGCCATTGCCTCTCCAAGTCGCAGAAGCAACGCATCGGATAAAGTAACTGCATAGCTAAGTATCTGAACCGAGAAGTTAAATGGAACCCCGCATGCCCGTCAAACCGCAGGACGACCAGAACGACGAACTAACCAACCGGATCATTACGTCCATGACGGACCTCGCCGGAGCCCTGGGACGCCTGAACGACCTGATCGCCCAGCATCTCGGCATCGCGCAGACCGATCTGCTCTGCCTGCACGTACTCAACCGCGCCGGAGCCTGCACCGCTGGCACACTCAGCTCTCAGCTCGGGCGTACCACTGGCGCGGTCACGCACATGCTCGACCGTCTGGAGAAGGCGGGATACGTCCGGCGTAAACCCGACCCGCAGGACCGCCGCCGCGTACTCGTCGAAGCCTCGACCCCAGGACTCAAACGGATCGCTTCGTTCTACGACGGGATCGACGCCCGCAGCCGCCGATTGATGGCCACCTTCTCCGGCGACCAACTGGCGGCGATCCACACCTTCCTTCTGGGCAGTTACGAAAGTGCCGCCGAAGAGTGTGATCACCTGACTCAATAGAGAGGCCCCACCTCGCACCATGTTCCTCAGTTTGGGGGGAGACAAAGACATCGGTGAAGCCGGACCTCGACAGCTTGGCCACCGCACTGTACGTGAGATCCGACGACCTGCTGAAACAATCACCTCAGCTGGCACCCTGGCGACCGTTGGTGTGCATCACACCGAAGCTCAGCGACGCGAAGCTGGTCACGCTGGCGGTGCTGCAGGCCCTGCTGGGCTTCACCTCCGAGCGGCGGTGGATCCGTCATGCCCGCGCTCACCTACGGCATCTGTTCCCGTACCTACCGATGGACGTCGCCCCGCGAACCATACAGAATCAAGTTCCTGTCCGGTCAGCGCCCTGGCGCGGTGTCTTTCTGCCGTATTCGTGTGTCCTGAACGTGAAGGAGAGTTCGATATAGGCGAATTATCTGGAGCGATGCTGCTCGAACGATGAAGGTTTGGCCCTTCGG
>NZ_JOEQ01000070.1 GCF_000721075.1 Streptosporangium amethystogenes | reverse complement strand
CGCGGTGTCATCCGTCTCCCAGAGCCGGCACGCGAGGTCCTGCTGCGTCTTCAACCGCTTCGCGATCGCGCGCAGCTTGCCGAGGTTCACACCGTGATCATCACCGTGTTTCCCGTTCACCTCGCGTATCCTCGGGTCCTCAAGCCCGGCCAGCTCGGCCATCACCTCAGCCAGCATCGTCTCGGCCACCTCAGCCTTCCATCCATCACGGGCGAAATTCAGCCTACGACGGAGGCTCCCCGCCTGTCGTACACTCCGGTTCGGCAGCGGCCACCGACAACGAAGGTGGTTTCCCTGTTGGATCCGCTCTTGGCGGCCTTCGAACACGGCGAGGTCGACCGTGTCGAGGTGGCGACCCTGCGCTCCTAGGTCGAGGCCCTCGGCGGGCGGCTGCGCGTGGTGGCCGACTTCGGCGACGTCGAATACACCGTGGCATAGCCCGTACGACGACAGAAGCCCTCGGCCACTTGGTCGAGGGCTTCCTTGTTTCCGGGAGTGGGGTCAGAAGTCGAACTCGCCCTTCTTGGCGCCGTCGACGAAGGCATCCCAGACACTCGCGCTCACCACGAACGGCGCCCGCTCGGGAGCCTCGGTATCCCGCAGACCCACCCGACCACCCGACAACGGCGCAACCTCCAGGCAATCGCCCTGGTTTGACGCACTCTTGGTGGCCTTACGCCAAGCCGCGCTCTTCAGCTCATCGCTCATGTCCATAGCCTCTCTGCCTCTCTGATCAATTCGATCGAGACATACTGAGGGCTTGCCTCAGCTCGGATGGTGTCGTATCGGGCGCAGACAGCCCCGACATCCTCTGGCCGATTTGTCACATGTCCGTGCGTTACCGACTCGACATATACCATATCCGGGTTTCCTGGAAGCTGGGCGATCACAAAGCCTCCCGAAGTTCCCGTGGTCGACCCTCGCATCAAAGGAAGGATCTGGATACCGATCCGAGGGTGCTCGACCATTTCCAGAAGATACTGGAGTTGGTGTTGCATGATCTCTTCTCCACCGATCGGGCGGTGCAGAACTCCTTCGTCGAGGATGACCCAGAGCATAGGTGGCGTAGATCGCAGCAAGATCTTCTGCCGCTCCATGCGAGCCGCGACGGCCTTTTCTACCTGCTCGTCAGTTATGCCCGGTTCTCCGCGAAGAACCGCCCGCGCGTACTCCTCGGTCTGGAGAAGGCCGGGCACGACAATCGGTTGCCAGGTATGCAGGGCGTGCGCTTCCGGTTCGATGTCGAGCCAGTCGCGGAACCATCGGGGGCTCGCCGCGTGGGTGATGTACGTCCAGTACTGGATGAGTTCTCCGTTCGCGCCCAAGGCGTCGTCGCAGCGTTGTGCCAGGTTGCGGCCAGGATTGCGTTCGCCTCTCTCGGTGAAGCTCAGCAGGCTCCTGCTGAACTGAGTCACCTCGGCCAGGTCATCCTGAGTCATTTTTGCCTTTTTCCGATACTTGCGGAGTTCCGCGCCAAAGAGAGCCCATTTTTCGTTTTTCGGGTTGATTTTGGGGTTCTTGGACATTCCGGCTCCGTCCAGTGGGGGATTCCACACGCGACACAACCGGAGCAGCTTTTCCACAAACTGTCACACTGATGTGCCTCGACTTTCGATACCCAAAGTAGTCATCCGAGGGCACCCTGTGAAGAGGTCCGGGAGAGCGGAAACGCCGCCGGGGCGGCCCTCTCTTGTGTGCGGAGCGCAGCCCTCCATGGCCGTCAAAAAAATCGCCGCATATGTCCGGATAAAAGGAGTTGAAATGCCTAGCGATTCAGTGGAAAACGCACTCCCGGCAACACTTCATGCCTCTTCCGGACACACACCTGTCACCACTGAGTAAGCCCCGCCAGGTGGGCGGAAGCCACTTCGCGCAAGACAGAAATGCCGGGCCATATCGCCCAATCCCCAAACAGAGCGGGGCCTGCCACGGCACGGCACGCCACGACAAGCCCCTCGACCGGACTCAGGAGATCCGACCTGATGCACAACCCTAGAGGAAACCCCAGGCCGATCCGGGTACGTTGGCACGCTGACCGGCCGCCGATGCCGCCCGGTTGCCGCTGGTGCGGTCATCCCCCGTACGCGCACGAGGCCGCCAGCCTGCCGCACCGCGCGCACCACCACTGGGAGCAGCCCACCTCAGCCCAGGTCCGCGCCCGAATGGCCACCCGCCGCCGCCTCAGCCTCTCCAGCCACCCCCGGTGGCCCACCCCGTCCACCGGCTCCCCGTCTCGGCGCCACGGACCGCCTTCCCCAGGCAGGTCCCGACAGCTTTCCCCGAACACCCCTCCATGCCCCTTTCCGGGCGAGCCCCGGTGCCCGCCTTCGCGCAGCTCCCGAGCCCCTCCTCCGGCCCGGTACCCGTGACCTCCCCCGGACACCCTCCGACGAGCTCCGCCGAGCAGGTTCTGATGTCCCCCTCCGGGCAACTCCCCACTCCGTCCCCCGGTCGGCATCGGCAGCCGGAGCAGCCCGTGGTTACGGTCGCCGTGCCATACCGACGGGGACGGCCACCGAGCGTCCGTACCCCTTCGGGCAGGCACGCCTCGTACCGGCAGGGAGTGACCACATGAACGGCGACCCCCAGCCCCGGCAGAGTGGGCGGCACCGGCGGGGAACGGCCGTCGCGCGGGCCGACTCCCGGCCCTGGGACCCGGCCGAACGCGCCGCCGCCGAACAGCTCGACCAGATCGAGCCCGCCTGGACCGTCTGGTACGGCCCCGGCAGCCGGCGCTTCCACGCCGTCGCCGGCTGGCCCGCCCCCGAACCCCTGATCGTCCAGGCCGGCACCGCCGACGAGCTACGCGGCCTGATGCGCGAGGCCGAACACAGCACACCGCCACCCCAAGGAGGGCTCATGCCCGAGACCCCGGACACCCCACGGCTTCCGTACGCCCCGCACCTCGTAGCGGACCAACGACCCCTGAACCACCCGCGGCCCGCCGACCACCCTCACACTCCGCCCGACCGGCGGATGTCCGCCGATCAGCGCCCCCCGGACGGGTCGCGCACCGTCTGCTGGGACCTGCCCCATGACCTGCCGATCATCGGCAAGACCCGCGCCGTGGTGCGTGAGACCCTCGCCGCCTGGGCGCTGCACCATCTCGTCGACGACACCGTCCTGGTGGTCGGCGAGCTGCTCGCCAACGCGATCGTCCACGGTGAGCCGGTGGTCAGGCTCTCGCTGTGGGCGAGCGCGGACGAGTTCCAGGTCCAGGTCACCGACCGGGGGCCCGGACGGCCCCGACACCTCGCCCTCGGCGTCGAAGCCATCCACGGCCGCGGCCTGACCATCGTCAGAGCCCTCGCCCACGACACCGGCGTCACCCCCCTCCCCGACCGCCCCGGCAAAACCGTCTGGGCCCGCTGGCGCCTTCCCTTTCAGGACGCGCAGCGCACTAAGGCGTGATCCGGTAGATGCGGTGGGAGTGCTCGGCGGCGAAGGAGTCGGGGAGGCGGGCAGCTCGGTGCGGAGGGCGGCGATGATCCTCTCCTGCTCGGGGAAACCCGGTCCGGTGCGGCGGCGACCACCTCACGCACCCCCTCCGGCGAGGAGCCGAACCCGAAGGGTGGCGGCCCGCCCGAGAGAGGGACGATCCCCGGCGCATTCCGATCGGCGCCGTTTTCTCCTTCTGGATGGCCGGAAGGTCGGGGAGTCGGGAGGATGGGCGCATGAGAGTCGAACGAGGCGAGATCGACGGTGTCCTGCTGTTCGTCCCGACCCAGCACAGGGACGACCGCGGGCTGTTCACCCGCACCTTCGACGCCGCGCTCGCCGCCGCCCACGGGCTGCGGCCCGCCGAGTTCGTCCAGGACAGCCAGTCGCGGTCCCGCCGGGGAACGATCCGGGCGCTGCACGGCCGGGGCGGACGGGGGGAGGCCAAGCTCGTCAGGTGCGCCCGAGGCGCCGTGCACGACGTGCTCGTCGACGCCCGGCCGGACTCGGCGACCTTCGGCCGCCAGATGTCGGTGGTGCTGGACGATGAGATGTTCGTCCACCTCTACGTTCCTCCTGGCCTGTTGCACGGCTATCAGGCACTGACCGATCAGGCGGACGTCTGCTACCGGATCGACCGGGAGCACGACCCCGCCGAGGACCTCTCGGTCCGCTACGACGACCCCGATCTCGGCATCCAGTGGCCGATGCCGGTCACCGCGATCAGTGAGCGCGATCTGGCCGCGGGTTCCTGGGCGGACCTGCGCGCGCGGCTGGTCGGCTGACCTCCCCACCGGGCTTCTCACCGGGCTTCTCACCGGGCTTCTCGGACGTGCGCTGCCAGAGGCGGGATGGGGTGACACGCCGCACACCTGTAACGGTGGCTTCCCGCCCTCGATATGCCTCAGGAACGGAATGTCGCGTGAAATCCCCCTGCCCGCAAGAGAGCCGCGGAACCAGAAACGAGGGCGCGAGTGCGTTCGGTCGTCAACCTCACGGTGCACGGTATCGGCACGACCAGTCGCGAACTCGACCCCGGTGAAGACCTGACCTGGGTCGGCGTCGAGCAGTTCGAGCAGGTTCTCGACGCGGTGGTCGGCCGCCGGGACGTGCGGATCACCTTCGACGACGGCAACGCCTCGGATGTGGAGATCGCTCTTCCCCGGCTTCTCGACCGCGGTCTCACCGCGGAGTTCTTCGTCCTGGCCGGTCTGCTCGGCGAGCCGGGCAGGCTTGACGAGGACGGGGT
This sequence comes from Streptosporangium amethystogenes, assembly GCF_000721075.1. Lineage (GTDB taxonomy): Bacteria > Actinomycetota > Actinomycetes > Streptosporangiales > Streptosporangiaceae > Streptosporangium > Streptosporangium amethystogenes. Next base: position 7,729 of record NZ_JOEQ01000070.1, on the reverse strand, counting down.
ACGGGAGCTGGTCGCGGCGGGGATGTCCGTCGGCTCCCACGGCTGGGCCCATCGCGACTGGCGGCGGATGGACACCGAGCAGTCGGCGCTGGAGATCACCGGCGCCTGCCGGGCCCTCACCGAGCTCACCGGACGGCCGGTCTCCAGGGTGGCCATCCCGTTCGGCTCCTACGACCGGCATGTGCTGGACAGCCTGCGGAGGGCGGGGGTGACGCGCGCCTACACCAGCGACGGCGGTGACGCCCGGCCCGGCTCCTGGCTCCAGCCGCGCAACAGCCTCCGCCACGACCTCGATGCCGGATGGACCACGCACGTCCTGGACGACCGTCCCTCATCCGTGCTCCGCGCCCGCCGATTGGCCGCCCGCGCCGTGAAGCGCACCCGCGGCCGACCTTCCTGATCACCGTCTCCCATTGGAACGTGGTAACAGCATGCCGACGCAGAGCAAGGACGATTCCCGGGTCGCCATCGTGACCGTCACATACAACAGCGCGGACGTGATCGAAGGCTGCCTGCGTTCCCTCGCCGAGGGTGCCCGGGGCGTGCGGCTGGCCCACGTCGTCGTGGCCGACAACGCCTCCAGGGACCGGACCCTCGAAATCGTCCGGGAGACGACCGGTCTCCCCCTCCAGGTGGTCCAGCTCGGCCGGAACGCCGGCTACGCCTCGGCGATCAACGCGGGTGTCGACGCGCTGGACCTCGACCACCTCGACGCGGTGTTCGTGATCAACCCCGACTGCCGGTTGCGGCCGGGCTCGCTCGTCCCCCTGATGGAGACATTGCGGCGGCCGGGGTGCGGTCTCGTGGTTCCCCGCCTGGTCAACCCGGACGGCAGCCTCCAGCCCTCGCTGCGCCGTACGCCCACGGTGGGCAGGGCGCTCGCCGAGGCGGTGATCGGCGGTGGCCTCGCGGGCCGGATCGGCACGCTCGGCGAGCTGGTCACCGATCCCCGCGAGTACGAGCGGCCCGGCCCCGCGGCATGGGCCACCGGTGCGGCCATGCTGATCTCCACGGAGCTCATCCGCGAGATCGGACCGTGGGACGAGTCCTTCCTGCTCTACAGCGAGGAGACCGAGTACGCGCTCCGCGCCGCCGACCGGGGCTGGACGCTGTGGTACGAACCGGCGTCGATGGTCGAGCACATCGGGGGCGACTCCGGCGTCAACCCCACGCTCGCCGCGCTGCTGACCGTCAACAAGGTCAAGCTGTTCCGACGGCGCAGGAGCAGGGCCGCCTCGCTCGCCTACTACCTCGCGGTCGTCCTCGGCGAGGGGGCGCGCGCGCTCACCGGTCGCCGGACCTCGCGGGCCTCGGTCACGGCGCTGCTTCGACCATCGCGCCGGCTGCGCAAGCTCGCCGACTGACCGAACGGAATCACGATGAGCAGTGCTGCGGATGAACCGTCCACCGGGCGAGAGGCGACAAGGTTGCGGACCGTCGGGTTCGACGCGCTCACCGCGCGGGAGCTGGAGGCCTGGCACGCTCTGCGCGCGGGCAATCCACTGCTGGACAGCCCCTGCTTCCATCCCGGATTCGCCGCGGCCGTACACGCCGGTGGGCGTGAGGTACGGGTGTCGGTGGGCACGGACGCCTCGGGTGGGGTGCGCGTCCTGCTTCCGCACCATCGCGAGCGGTCGCTGATCAGGCCCGCGGGCTGGCCGGCGGCGGACTTCCAGGGCCCCGTCCTCGCGCCGGGTTCCACCTTCGGCCCGTTGGACCTGCTCACCGACGGGGTACGCGCCTTCGAGTTCGACCACCTGGTGGAGAGCTGTCCGGGGTTCGAACCCTGGGTGGAGTCCCGGCGGCCGTCTCCGTACGCGGACACCTCCGGCGGGTTGGAGGGGTATCTCGGCCGGGCCTCCCGCAGCGGCAAGGACAACATGGGACAGGCCCGCCGGCGTGCCGCCAAGGCCGAGCGGACCTACGGGACGGTGCGTTTCGTCGCCGACGCGGTCGATCCGCAGGCGCTGGACCGGGTCGTCGCCCTCAAGCGCGCCCAGTACGCCGCCACCGGTGCCAGGGACTACTTCGCCGAATCCGGTCGCCATGACCTGCTGACCCGGTTGCTGCACACCCGCGACTCCTCCTTCGGCGGCGTGCTGTCCACCCTGCGCGCGGGCCCCCATCTGATCGCGGCACATTTCGGGCTACGTTCGGAGAACGTGCTGCACTGGTGGTTTCCGGTCTACGATCCGGCGTTCGCCAATCTTTCCCCCGGCTGGATGCTGCTGCGCGAGATCGTGTCCGCCTCCCCCGCGATGGGCATCACGCGCATCGATTTCGGTCGGGGTGATGACGAATATAAAAGACGCGCGAAAACGGGCGAAACGCTGGTGTGCCAGGGAATCGTGACCCGGAGTTCGACCAGAAAAGCCCTTCGTCGGGCAGGTGATGCCATGGTCACTGCGGCGAAGTCGTCCACATTCGGACCTAACCTCCGCAAGGCGCTACGAATATTTCGTGATATAAAGCGATAAAATCGCCCGAACCACCGAGGTGAACACTTCTCACAATCGTAACGATCGAGAGAAATTCTCCGAACAAAGGGTGAGTCGGGCGAGGCTTAGTAAATCGCCTCCCGCACCGGGGCTCGCGGAAATGACGCGATGGAGGCAGCGCAGGATGAGAATCAGCGTGTTCGGGCTGGGCTACGTGGGCTGCGTCTCCGCGGCCTGTCTCGCGGCCGGCGGACATGAGGTGGTCGGCGTCGACGTCAATCCGGTGAAGATCGATCTCATCACCCGGGGCCGGGCACCGGTGGTCGAGGAGCGCATCGGCGAGCTGACCTCGGAGATGGTGCGGACCGGTGCGTTGCGGGCCACCACCGACGTGGCGGAGGCGATCGAGGCCACCGAGATCTCGCTCATCTGCGTCGGCACGCCTTCCGCTTCGAACGGCAGCCTGTCCACCGTCTATCTGGAGCGGGTGGCCGAGCAGATCGGCCGGGCGCTCGCCGGCCTGAACCGCCGGCACACGGTCGTCTTCCGCAGCACCATGCTGCCGGGCACCTGCGCCGAGCTTCTCATCCCGATCCTGGAGCGGGCGTCCGGTCTCCGTGCCGGGGCCGACTTCGGGGTGGCGGTCAATCCCGAGTTCCTGCGCGAGGGAACGAGCGTCCGTGACTTCTTCGAACCGCCGAAGACGGTCATCGGCGAGCTCGACCCGGTGAGCGGCGACCTGGTGGCCGCGCTCTACGCCGGCCTGCCCGGCGAGATCTTCCGGGTGCCCCTGGCGGTGGCCGAGATGACGAAATATACGGACAACGCCTTCCATGGCTTGAAGATCAGCTTCGCCAACGAGATCGGGGCGATCTGCCAGACCCTCGGGCTGGACTCCCACCAGGTCATGGAGGTCTTCACCGCCGACCGCAAGCTCAACATCAGTCCCGCCTACCTGCGGCCCGGCTTCGCCTTCGGAGGCTCCTGCCTGCCCAAGGATCTGCGGGGCCTGGTCTACGCGGCCCGGCGGGCCGACGTCTCGGTGCCGCTGCTCTCGCACATCCTGCCCTCCAACGAGGACCATCTGCGGCGCGCCTTCGAGCTGGTGGCCTCGGCCGGCAGCCGCCGGGTCGGGCTGTTCGGGCTGTCGTTCAAACCGGGCACCGACGACCTACGGGAGAGCCCGCTGGTCGAGCTGGCCGAACGCCTGCTCGGCAAGGGGTACGAACTCCGCATCTACGACGCGAACGTCTCGCTGTCCCGTCTCATGGGGGCGAACCGCGACTACATAGAGAGCAGGTTGCCGCACCTGAGCGAACTGCTGACCAACTCCGCCGACGACGTGCTCGCCCAGGTGGACGTCTGCGTCGTCGGATGCAAGGACCCCGCCGTGCTGAGCGCGCTCGACAGAGCGGGCGACCGCACGATCATCGACCTCGTCCGCCTCCCCGACGCCGACGCGCGCCGGGCACATCCTGGATACGTGGGCCTTGGCTGGTAAAGCACTCATTCTCGTCGAGAATCTCTCCGTACCGTTCGACCGGCGGGTGTGGCAGGAGAGCACCACGCTGCGCGACGCCGGGTGGGAGGTGCACGTCATCTGCCCACGCGGCACCAGGCGGGACAGTGAGCCGTACGTCGAGCTGGACGGGGTGCGGATTCACCGCTATCCGCTGCGGGCGGCGACCGGCGGCCCGCTCGGTTACCTGCGTGAGTACGGCTCGGCGCTGTGGCACACCTTCCGGCTGGCACGCCGTATCGGGCCGGTCGACGTCGTGCACGCCTGCAACCCGCCGGACCTGCTGTTCCTGGTGGCGAGGATGCTCAAGCGGCGCGGCGCGCGATTCGTGTTCGACCAGCACGACCTCGTACCCGAGCTCTACCTGTCCCGCTTCGACCGCGGTGAGGACTTCCTCTACCGCATGGTGTGCCGGCTCGAACGGCTCACCTACCGCGCGGCCGACGTGGTCATCGTGACCAACGAGAGCTACCGCGAGGTGGCGATCACCCGGGGCGGCAAGCGGCCCGAGGACGTGTTCGTCGTCCGGAGCGCACCGGTGATCGAGCGGTTCCACGAGGTGCCCGCCGAGGAGTCGATCAAGCGCGGCAAGCCGTACCTGCTCTGCTATCTGGGCGTGATGGGCCCCCAGGACGGCGTGGACTACGCGCTGCGGGCGCTGGCCAGGCTCCGCGACGAGCTGGGCCGTACGGACTGGCACGCGGTGTTCGTCGGAGCCGGGGACGCCTTCGACGACTCGGTCGCCCTCTCCCGCAGGCTGGGCCTCTCGGACAGCGTCGAGTTCACCGGCCGGATCCCGGACAAGGACCTGCTGCGCCACCTGTCCACGGCGGACGTCTGCCTGGCCCCGGATCCGCTCAACCCGCTCAACGACGTGTCCACCATGAACAAGATCATGGAGTACATGGCGATGGCACGCCCGGTCGTCTCCTTCGACCTGCGGGAGGCCAGGGTCTCGGCCGGCGAGGCGGCGGTGTACGCGCCCGCCAACGACGAGTCGCAGTTCGCGAAGCTGGTCGCGCGCCTGCTCGACGATCCCGACGAACGGCGCCGGATGGGAGTCGTCGGGCAGGCCCGCGTCCGGGGCCCGCTCTCCTGGGAACGTTCCGCGGCCGCGTTGCTCGCCGCCTACGAGACCGCCTGCTCCTGATGGCGGGCCGCTTCCGGTATTCGCACGAGAACGAATGGGTGGTCGTGGAAACAGTGTTCGAGGCCCGCATCTCATGGACACGCGAATGAGCCCATCGGTCGCGCCATCGGCGCTCATCCGGCGACCGTACGCGTGGTTGCGCCGGAGCATCGGCCGGCTGCTTTTCGAGCGCAGGTACGGCGTGCGCACCGCGGAGTTCGTGAGCCTTGAGGAGTTCGGCCTGGCCCACCGGGACCGGGTCTACTACTCACCGGCGAACTGGCAGACCCTGCGGCGCGCGCTGCCCCGCCACGAGGTCGGCGAGCACGACGTCTTCATCGACCTGGGCTCCGGCATGGGACGGATGGTGCTGGAGGCCGCCTCGCACTACCCGTTCAAAAGGGTGATCGGGGTCGAGCTCTCCGAGGAGCTCAACGCCATCGCGCGCGAGAACGTCACCGGCACCCGGCTCCGCCTGCGCTGCGGGGACATCGACCTCGTCCGGTCCGACGTGCTCGACTACGAGATCCCCGACGACGTCAGCGTGGTGTTCCTCAACAACCCCTTCCGCGGCGAGGTCTTCAGCACGGTGATCGGGAGGCTGATCGCCTCGGTGGACCGGAACCCCCGGCGGGTCACGGTGCTCTACTTCAATCCGGTCGAGGAGGCATTCCTCCTCGGCACCGGTCGCTTCCGGCGGCTGCGCACGGTCAAGCGAGGGCGTAAGGCGGTGGAAGACGACCCGTTCGGCTCGACCCGGGTCTACGCGATCACCGGGCCGCCCGATGCCTGACCGCTCCGGTGCCGGGGCCGCCGCACTAACCGCCGGGGCCGGACCGGCTCCCGGTGTCGGTCCCCCACCGCACCTGACCACCGCGCAGGGTCCGCACCCGGGTGAGCGTCCGGTCCATCAACAGGACAGCGAGGTAACAGCCCGCGTCGAGCGGGGTCACCTTCCGCCCTGCCACGAGCGCCCCGAGGGAACCCAGCCGCAGGCGGCCCTCGGCCGCGGTACGACCCAGGGCCGCGAGCTGCCGGTTGCCCATCCGCACCCGCACCCGCCGCCTCAGGTGCGCCGCGACCGTCCTGGCCGGGCGCACCAGCGAACCGGCCTCGGGCACCACCACTCGTTCGTGGGGCGCGAAGCCGCCGTGCACCCAGCCGTCGTCGGAGATCACGTCCGGCATGGGGAAGACCCTGCCGTGCCCCTGCTCGGTGAGCACGTAGACCCCCGCCCCGGCCAGTGCGCGGAACGGCGCGATCAGCTGATCGTGCACCCTGTGCAGGCGCCGGGCCATCCAGCCGACCCCGTCCAGATCACAGACCGGGACCGGGGCGCAGGCGAGCACGCCCGGCCGGCCCGCCGCGGCGACGAGCGCTCGCACCGAGGCCGCGCCGAGCTCGACGTCGGCGTCCAGATACACCCGGGGAAAGGTGCGGCAGGCCTCGTCACCGAGGCGCAGGGCATTGGCCTTTCCCGCCACCGGGGTCTCCAGAACCCGCACACCGGCCCGTCTGGCTGCCTCCGCCGTACCATCGGAGCACGCGTTGGCGACCACCACGACGTCGAACTCGCCGGGCTCCGTACCGGAGAGCAGCCGGCTCAGGCCGGTCGCGATGACGGCCTCCTCGTTGTGCGCCGGCACCACGACGCTGACGAGTGGTGACCGTTCGCCAGGCTGCCCCGCCGGGAGCGGGACCCCCTCCTCCACAGCGTCGTTCATCGGAACGCCTCCGGGTCGCCATTCAAAGAAGGATGACCAAATGAGAGTAGAACGGGCGGCACTCGACGGGGTGCTGTTGTTCACACCGACGCCGCACCGTGACGACCGAGGGCTGTTCACCCGGACCTTCGACAGCGTCGTGACAGCCGGGTCCGGGCTGGATCCGACCGCCTTCATTCAGGACAGCCGGTCCCGCTCACGGCGCGGGACGGTCCGCGGCACGCACGGCCGGTCCGGTCGCGGCGAGGCCGAGCCGGCGCGGTGCGCGCGCGGGGCGGTGCACGACGTGCTGGTCGACGTCCGCCCGGACTCGCCGACCTTCGGCGAGCAGATCTCGGCGCTGCCGGACGACGAGACGTTCGTCATCCTCCACGTTCCCCCCGGGCCGCCGGCGCCGACCGAGCAGACCGACGTCCGCTACCGGATCGATCGGGAGCACGATCCGGATGAGGACATGTCCGTGCGCTACGACGACCCCGACCTGAGGGTCCACTGGCCGCTGCCGGTTTCCACGATCAGCGACGCCGGCTCACGGGCGCGGCCGCTCTTCGACTCCAATGCCGTGGGGTGAACGACCATGCGATGGACCCGCCTGCTCGCAGCCACCTGCGCGGCCGGGGTGGCACTCCTGACGGCGTGCGGCCCCTCCTCGGACGTGACTCCGACGAGCGCTCCCGCCGCCACGGGTGACGCCACCGCCGGCGGTGCCACCGGGCGCTGCCCGGAGCACCCGACCCCGGCGTGCACCGGCGTCCTCCCCGGTACGAAGCTCAGCACGCCGGCCCTGAACGAGGACGGCGCGGCCTACCGCGTCCGGGCCCCGGGCACCGTGCTCGACGGCGTGCACATCACCGGTGACCTGCTCGTCCACGCCGACAACGTGGTCATCAGAAACAGCCGGATCGACGGCGGAGTGATC
>NZ_JOEQ01000069.1 GCF_000721075.1 Streptosporangium amethystogenes | reverse complement strand
CGCACGGTACGCCGGCGGCCAATGGCGGCTGCGATGGGCCAGCCGGTGATGGCCCACATGCCGCAGGTGATGATGCTCAGGAAGAGGTGCAGGCCGTGGTTGGCGCCGCGTCTCTCGGTGTAGTAGCGCATGTGCCCCCTTGGTGCGTGTCGGGGCATCCTGCCACGGGGTGCGGGTACGAGGAAGCCCCGCCGACCCGGGCGCTGTTCCGGGGGCGGGGCTCGGTCCTCCGCGAGTTCTGGAGCAGCATCCAGAATCTGCGGGTGTGATGGTCCTACGGTACGGCCGGGGGCTGACGGTGGCCGGTCACGGATGCCACGTGTCGGTCATCCCTCGGTGAGGGGCTTGCCGGACTCCAGGTAGGCGATCCCGCGCTGCAACTGCTCGATGGTCAGGCCGTGGAGGTCGGCAAGCGCCTGAGCGGCCTTCGGGTCGAGGTCGACGCTGTACGCGATGCCGATGAGCTTGCGGGCGATCTGCTGGTCGGTGAGGTCCACGGGGGCTCCTTCAGTGGGCGGGGTTAGGGCTTCTTCGGCGTGCCCGGTGTGGGCTTGTCGGTCGGCTTGACCCAGCCGCCGCGGCTGCTGCTGTACGTCGTCTCGTGGCCTTTCAGGCGCGGGTCGGACGGCTCAGGCTTGGGCTGGCGTAGTGCCATCAGACGGTCTCCTTCACGACGTGCCAGCGGTGCGGGTTGGTCTCGTCCTGGACGAGGTGCGGTCCGTTGTTGGTGTTGGCGTTGGCAGCCCCTGAGCTGCACAAACAACCGGCCTGAGAGGGGTCGGTAGGGGTGGGGGAGGGGGCCGGGATGTCATCCGCGTGTACGCCGGGCCCGTTCCCGGCCGGGGTGCGGACTCCCGCGCGCACCCGGATGCCGGCCTCGTCGAGGAGGGCGCGGACGGCCTTGGTGTCGGAGAGTCCGGCGGCCTCGCGGAGGGCGGTGAGGAGGACCCCAGTCCCGCCCTCGCCGAGGGTTTGAAGGACGGCCACGATGTCGACGGGCTCATCTACATCCGCCTCATCTACAACCTGCTCGCCCTTGTGGGTCTGACGCTTGGCGACCCAGCCACGGGCCTTGCGGACCCCGGCGGCGGTGACGAGCCCGGCGGCGTAGGTGCCGACGTCCGGGTAGACGTAGACGACACCAAGGGCGGCGCCGATGCCGATGGCGATCACGCAGCCGCCGGCGACCCGGGAGGAGCCTTCCGACTCCCCCACAGGCTGCTCGGCGGGATCAGGGGCCGCAGTCACCGGAGCATCCCGGTGAGCCAGGCGCCGGCGAGGTTGGCGGCGGAGGCGAGGGGAACAGCGGCGTAGCGGGCGATGCTGCCGGTGAGAGCGAGGCCGACGCCGGAGGCCCAGCCGCGCCACTTGGAGGCGGTGGCGCCCTTGCCGCGGCGGGCGAGGAACACGATGAGGACGAGGAGGGTGATGAACAGGCCGCCCTCGGTGAGAGGCGCCGAGGTGGATCCGGGGGCGGTGCCGGTCTGGGCGCCGACTCCGAAGACGAGGAGGCCGTCACCGAAGACGTTCAGGCCCCAGAGCGCGGTGTCTCCAATCCAGCCGACGAGGCCGCCGACGACCATGACGGTGAGGGCGCCGATGGCCCAGCAGAGGAGGAAGGGGAGGAGGTCGCCGAGGTGTCCGACGGCATCAGCTCGGAGGGCTTTGACGCCGGGGTACCACTTGGCGAGCTCCCAGACGAGGAGGCCGAGGCCGATGAGGACGGCGCCGAGGGTGGGGGTGATCATGCGGTCCTCCTGGCTTCGCGCAGGTATCGCTTGGCGGTGGCGGGGCTGACGGAGAGGGCTTCGGCGACCTGGCCGGAGGTGAGCCCGGGGTCCTGAGCCAGGAGCTCAACGACCTTCTCGACGGCTTCGGCGCGCTGAGCGGACTGGGCGGTCAGGTGGGCGGAGAAGCCGAAGGCGTTGGCCGGTTGGGCCTCGGGCTCAGGGGCGGTGGCCAGGGAGGATGCCAGGACGAGGGCTGTGCTCGGGGGTGAGGGCTCAGGCCTCTGAGCTTCGGGCTCAGCCGCGGGCTCAGCGGGCTCGACGGGGGGCTCACCCAGGTACTCGGCGAGGGCGCCGCGCAGCTCGAACCACTCGGTGTCTCCAGCCCGCAGGTCGGCGAAGCGGCGGTGGAGGGACCGCTCGTAGTGCTGGGTGCCGTGCTCGACTCGGATCACGTCGTCGCGGCGCAGCGAGAGGGAGGTGACTCGGCGCCGGAGGTTCTGCGAGGTGCCGATCTTGACGCGGGTGCCGTTGCGCAGGAAGTACACGACGGGGGCGTGGGCGCCTTCGAAGAGGGACGGGACGTCGTCGACGAGTTCGCCGTCGGGGCCGGCGGGGTCGACGGGGGGCTGCTTCTTGCTGGTCTTCGCGGGGGCGGAGAGGACGACTGGCGGCGCTTCGGGCTCGGCCGTGATCGGGGCGATCGCGATCGGTGCTCGCCGGGCGAGCTCGCGGCCCTTCTCCTGCCGGGTCAGCTCGATCTCGAAGTCGACGGACACGTCGGCGAGAAGGCGTTCGGCGGTCATGCGTCGCTGCCGGAGCTCGATCTGGTGCTCGGCCTCCGCGAGCCTCAGGCCGCGCTCCATGGCGGCGAGCTTGGCCTGCTCGTCGTGGGTGAGTGCCGAGGGGTCGCGCATGTCGGCGAGGGCGAGCAGCCAGACCAGTTTGGCGCCGATGGGGAGGAGGGGTCCGGCGACGGCCATGGCGGTGTGGTCGCGGGCGATGCCGTGCCACACGAGGAACGTGCCGACGGCGAGGAGGGCGGCCCAGCCGATGGCGGCAACGGGCCAGCGGTACCCGGCGATGCGGAGCCCGCGGGCTTCCGCGACGATGACGCTGGCCCAGATGATGTCGGCGCCGGCGGCGACGGTGAGGCCGATGGGCCCGGCGCCGAGGAGGTCGACGAGGGACCAGGTGGTCCAGGCGAGGGAGCCGGCGCTGAGGGCGATGGCGGGGATGAGGAGCGGGGTACGCATCAGTGGCCGTTCCGGGTGTTGGCGTCGTCGCGGTTGGTCTGCCAGGAGCGGTTGGCCTGTGCCTGGGCGTAGTCGTCGGCGGCGCGCTGCTGGAGTTCGGCGGGGGTGGCGGTGGCGTCGGTGTCCATCAGACGGTCACCTCGGCGACCTTCAGCAGGATGCGGGTGGAGTACTCGCCGCGGGAGTCGCCGGGGAGGACCGGCGGGAGGGCGTCGACGATGCCCCAGAGGACGATCCCGGCGGTGCGGGCGTCGCGGTAGACGCAGCGGAGGCTGCGGACGTGCCGGTCGGTGGCCTGGATGCGGAGGTCGTCGGTCATGGGCTCGTCGGGCTGCTCGCTGAGGATGGCGGCGACGCGACGGAGGCCGATCAGGGTTTGGGCGGTGCGCCCGGCCTGGACCTGACGCAGGGCCTCGTCGGCCTGGGTGAGGTGGCTGGTGGGCGCGCTGGTGGCGCGGATACGCTCGGGCATGGCCTTACTCCTGTTCACAGCAGGGGTGGGCTGGCCCCGGCCGGTCTGACCACCGACCGGGGCCGTTCTGTTGTTGCCAGATCGAGAGTAGTGACTTCGTTGCCAATTGGCAATGAGGTAAGGGAAGATGGTGCCCATGACCGAGCCCACAGAAGGGGGGCCAGACATGGTGAGCTTCAGGGAGTTGGCGCGCCGGCTTGTTGCCGATGGGGTGGTGAAGGGGATCACGCATCAGCGGGTGTCGACGCTTGCAAGGACGGATCCGGCGTTCCCGCCTGTGATGCAGATCGGTCGGGCGAAGGCGGTGGACTACCGGTTGGCTCGGCCGTACTTTGCGACGCGGAAGTCGCGGCAGGGGCGTCGGACGGATTTGGAGCGGCCTGCGGAGTAGCGTGGCGCACGGAAGCCCCCACCAACCGGTGGGGGCTTTGTCGTGTTTGGGGGTTGTGTCGGGGGTGTCCGGGTCAGGCGGTGCCGTCGAGGGCGCGGAGGGTGGGACAGGGGTACGGGACGGGCGCGCCGTAGCAGTCGACGCAGACGGAGCAGTCGTTCTGGTCGTACTCCCAGCGGCTGTGGAGGGCGCGGACGCGGGCGATGGCGGCTTCGGCCTGCTCGGCGCGTTGCCGCTGCTCCAGCCACTGGTCGGCGGTGGGTGAGCAGTCGCCTCGCCCGCAGTGGCCGCAGTAGCCGGCGGTGATGGCCTTGAGGGCGTCGAGGTCGGCGTACAGCTGGTCGAGCATGTCGTCGGTGAGTTGGTCGACGCGGGGGCGGCGGGTCATCGGGCGACTCCGGGGCAGATGGCGTTGTCGGCGTTCCCGACGCGGTGCGATCGGTGGGGGGTGGTGGTGCCGCAGTGGTGGGCGAGTCGGGTGGCGCAGGCCGGGCAGGGCGGGAGGTGGCTGCCGGTGCTGAGGATGGCGCCGGTGTGCCCGCAGGCGGTGACAACGATGCGGGGGTTCAGGTGGACGGTCTGGTGCTGGTGCCGGCCGCTGGGGAGCTCGGCGGGGTGGGGGAAGAGGGCGGTGGTCACGGCTGGCTCCCGTTGATGGCGCGGGCAACGGCAAGGGCGGGTGCGGCGTAGGTCTCGTGGCGGCTGGGGTGGGCGGCGATCTGGATGCGCTCGGCCTCGGCCTCCAGCCACTGGGCGAGGGGTTCGCCGAGGGGGCGGAGCCAGCCGGGCAGGTCGTCCTCGATGAGGCGGAAGCCTTCGGCAGCGGCTCGGAGTTCGTCGGCGGGGCTGGTCTGGGTCATCGCTCGTCCTCCACGGTGTCGGCTGCGGCGGCCTCGGCGAGCGCGGCGGCGCGGGTTTCGGCGAGGAGGGTGTCGAGCAGTCGGGTGGCGTCCGTTTCGGGCATGCGGCCGTATCCGGTGGCGGCGGTGTAGAGGCGTTCGCGCGCGGTGCGGTAGGCGGGGGTGGTGGGCCGGTTCATCGCTCGCCCCCCACGGCCATGCGGCGGAGCTGGTGGGCGATGGTGTGGCCGGTGTTGCAGGGGCACCCGTTGTGGGCGGCGGCGAGGTCGGCGGCTTCGCGGAGGATGGCGGCGCGGTCGGTGTCGTGTGCTTCGGCCGGCTGCCCGACAGTGGCGCGGGCGGCGGCCTCCAGGCGGGCCACCAGGGCGCGGACGCGGTCGGCTTCCGGAGCGGGCAGGACGACGAGCGCCTCGTGGAGGTCGCGGCGAATCGCGGCGAGGGGCTCGTCCCCGGGCGGCGTGAGGTCGTCGCGGAGGGCAGCGGCCCGCTCCGGGTCGAGCTCCAGCCAGTACGGCTCCCGGTCGGGCCCGGAAAGGTAGACGGTGACGGTGTCGTCGTCGCCGTGCTCGACGTCGCCGAGGCCCCAACGGAGCGGGATGGGGTCGTCGGCGGTGGTCGGGTCCTCACCGACAGCGGCGCATGCCTCGGGCTCGGTGTCGCAGACGCACGGCGCGGGCTCGGTGTCGTCTTGTCCGGTGGTCTGGCGGGCGGCGGTACGGGCGGCGTCCCGGATCCCGGCCACCACCTCCTCCACGCGGGCGGCGGGGACCTTGACGGCGGTGCGGCTGAAGAAGCCGTCGGAGGTCTCGATCCAGATGGCCGGGGTGATGGTCTGGCCGGGGTAGTCGGGTTCGAGGCGGTTGATGCGGAGGGTCAGCTGGTGGTCGTCGCGGTACTCGAAGGTCATGGTGGGCTCCTGGTGGTGGGGGCCGTCCCGGAGGACGGCCCGACGAAAGAGGTTCAGGCGGAGGCGGGGCGTTCGGCGGTGAAGCTGATGACGATGGCGTCGTCGGTGGCGTGGAACTGAAGGGCGTTGCCCGGGATGGGGGCGTCCTCGGTGAAGCCGTGGATCTTGCGGTAGTGGATGGCGGCTACCGCAGTTGCGGATTCGACATCGGCGAGGGCGGCTCCCCACGGCGGGGCGGCGGGTACCTCCCACTCGTGGCGGGTGCTGGTGACGGTGCGGCTGGTCCACGTGGCCATGGCTGCTCCTGGTGGTTGTTGGGATGCTGGGGGTGGTCCCGCTCGCGTGGCCTGCGAGCGGGGCCGGAGGCGGGTCAGGCGGTGGCTGCGGTGAGCAGGGCTCGGGCAAGCTGGACGGGCGCGGCGTTCCCGATCTGCTGCGGAATGTCGGCGCCGGACCAGGGGTGGTCGGCGGGAAAGCCCTGGAGCTGGCCGGCTTCGGCGTGGCTGAACCGGTCGAGGTCGCGGCCGTCGGGGCCGACGAGCCGGACACGGCTGACCTTCCCGGTGACGGTGAATGCGGGCTCGTAGCTGGCGCGCCGGCCGCGGGCCTTGGGGTCGCCGCCGGTGCCGTAGTTGGAGACGACGGTGAACGGGCCGCGGGCGGGCAGGGTGTCGGCCATGGACACCCACGGCAGCAGGCTGGGGTCGCCGGCCGACTGCGGGACGCCCTTCACGAACCGGCGGTGCGTCGGCGCGGGGAGGGCCGCTGGGCCGTCCAGGCGGGCCACCAGAACCGCGCGGCGCCGGGTCTGGGGGACGCCGTACTCCTCGGCGTTGAGAACTCCGCAGGCGGCCGAGTAGCCGCGAGCCTCCAGCGCCTCACGGTAGGCCTGCCAGATCGGCAGAACCGCGGGAACCTGCTCCAGCACGATCCACCGGTACGGGGCTCCGGCAGCGTCGGCCTGAAGGATCCAGCGGAGGGGCTCCAGGACGAGCGTGGTGCGGTCGTCGAGGCCCGCAGGAGTCGCGACCCGGCCGGTGGCACCCGCGTCCTTCACCGCGGCAGCAAGGAGGGCGAGGGCGCTGCGGCCGAGGCCGAGGCCGGCATTGGTGAACGTCTGGCACGGGGGGCCTGCGGCGAGGCCGTCCTCGTTGCGGAACAGGCCGGGGCCGAAGAGGCGGACGTCCCCGTGGCGGGTGGCCAGCCCGGCGGCGAGCCGGGTGGCGACAGCGTTGGCGTCCCACTCGATGCCGGTGAGGTGGATGCCGAGCTGGCGGGCGGCTACGTCGATGCCGCCGGGGCCGGCGAACAGGTCAGGCACGGGGGTTCTCCTGGGCGGGTGTGATGGTCCAGCCGCTGCTGGCGAGGTAGAGGGCGACGCGTGCCGCTCGAGCGTGGTCGTCCTCGAGGAGGTCGGTGGCGTCCTCCTCTGCGGCGTCTATGACGGCGAGGGCGGCGAGGGGGATGGCGGTCTGTCCGGGGACCGCAGGCGGGGGCGGGGTGTCGAGGGCTGCGCGGGCGCCTGCGAGGCGCTGGGCCGGGGTCACGCCGCGCTCCTTCGGCGGTCGGGTCCGGTCATGGCGACGACGACGGTGTCCTGCGACAGGCGGGACACGATCCGCTCACCGAGCGCGGACGCGAGGTCGGGCGCACTGTCCGAACGGGCGGGCAGGTTGGAGGTGTAGAGCGTCGGCCGGCACGCGTTGTACCGCTCGTTGATCAGCCGGTAGGTGACTTCCTCGGTCCACTCGGTGGCCTTGGCGGAGCCGAGGTCGTCGAGGACGAGGAGAGGGACGCGGGCGAGGCGGCGGAGTTCTTCCTCGGCGCCACGCTCGCTGCCCTTGGGGCGGAGGAGGCCGTACATGTCGGCGGCGGTGGTGGCGCGGATCTCGTACACGGACGGCCCGGCTTCGGCGATGCGGCGGAGGGCGCCGTAGGCCTGGTGGGTCTTGCCGGTGCCGGTGGTGCCGGTGAGGAGGAGGCTGCCGGCGGTGGTGGGGTCGGCGGCGACGCGGTCGGCCCAGGCCTGGATGGCGGGGACGGTGGCGGTGGCGTGCCGGTAGCGGGGCGGGGCGGCTGCGGTCCAGCGGTCGAGGGCCCATTCGGCGCGGACGCGGCGGTGGTACTCGGGGTGGCCGGGCTCGTCGGGGTTGGGTGCGTCGTCGACGGGGCCCGCGGCCACGTTGGGGTGGCGCTCCTGGATGCCGGCGAGGATACGGCCGAGTGCGGCGTTGGGGTTGGCGGTGAGGCTGGTGGGCTCCATGGTCAGAATCCGTTCTCGTACACGGACGGGTCGGTGGGGTTGGTGTAGGGCTGCCAGCCGCCGGACACGGCACGGAGCTGGGGGCGGTTGGCGCGCTCGGACGCCCACTTGGCGGAGCGGCGGATCCACTTCTGCCACTCGGCGGGCCAGTTGGGGCGGCGGCTGAGGTTGGCGCGGTGGTGATCGATGAAGAGGGCGGTCTCGTGGGCGACGTCGACGGCGGGGCCGAAGGTGTCGAGAGCCCAGCGGCGCATCGAGTCGGTGAGAGTGAAGCCGTCGTCGTCGATGGGGGCGTTTTGCGTGGGGCCCCAGGAACCTGAGGTTTGCCCCCCTACATCAGCCCTATCGGTTGTTGGCGGTTGTACTGACGGTTCATTGGTGGTTAGGGCGGCGTTGAGTGCGTGACGTCCGGACGCAGAGTGCGTGACGTCACGCACTTCAAATGCGTGACCGCCGGACGCAGAGTGCGTGACACCTTCCTCGGTCACGGACGCAGAATCCGTGACAGTCACGGACGCAGAGTGCGTGACCTGCTTCGAGCGAGACCGCCGCTTCCGCTCCGCAGCAGCCTTCCGCTCGTCCTCCTCCAGCCGCTCCAGATCGGACCAATCCGACTCCGGACGCTTCAAGTGCAGAGCGAGCTTCCAGATCGTGCGGCCGTTCGTCTCACCCGTAGCCGCGATCAAGCCTCCCGTCTCCAGCCGGCGAAGCGCGCGCTGCACGGTCCGCCGGTCGTAGCCGGTGCGGTACTGGAGTCGCAGGACGGAGGGGTGAGCGCCGCCGCCGTCCTTGTGGGCGTGCTCGGCGAGCGCCTGGAGTACCCCGCGGGCAGTCGTGTCGGGCTTGCCCTTGTCGGTGAGCAGCATGGGCGCGTCGTCCATGGCCCAGGTGACTGCCTCGATACTCACGGGCTCTTCTTCCTGGAGCTGGGGTGGGTGGTTCGGGCCCGGGGCGCGACGGCCCCGGGCGGGGGTCAGGCGGCGGTTCTCTCGCGGGCTCGACGACGCTGGCTCTTCAGCCGGGCGGCCTCGCGGCAGTCATCACAGACCGGCTCCTTGTACCTGCGGTGCCGCTGGTAAGCGCCGTACGTACCGCACGGGACCATCGGCTTCCCGCCCGTGTGAGGACCGGTCGGGGCCAGGGTGCTAGCGCGGTAGAGGTTGTACCGCTGCGAAGACGACAAGCCCCCGAACACCCCGGTACGGGAGTCCTTGCCCGTCCCGTACTCCGCTTCCAGCGCCATCTCCAGGCACTCCTGGATGACGGGGCAGAAGGAGCAGATCTGCCGGGCGTACTC
Source organism: Streptosporangium amethystogenes (assembly GCF_000721075.1). Classification (GTDB taxonomy): domain Bacteria; phylum Actinomycetota; class Actinomycetes; order Streptosporangiales; family Streptosporangiaceae; genus Streptosporangium; species Streptosporangium amethystogenes. The sequence goes on along the minus strand of NZ_JOEQ01000069.1, from coordinate 3,849 downwards.
GATGCCAGCGAGGTCACCGGTCCGCGGGAAGAAGATCTCCGGGTCCATGTCGGTGCAGATCGCCCGGTCGCGCCACATGCTCATGCCGCCACCTCCTGGGTACGGACTCGCTCGACGGTCCGCGAGTGGCAGCCGACCTGTGCCGCAACCTCTTCTGCGGTCAGGCCTTCGGCGGTGAGGCGACGGATCCGGTGGTCGCGGATGAGACGGCCGGCGTCGAGGAGGACGGGCTGGCCCGGGGTGGTGCGGAGCATGCGGCGCCGTTCGCGTTCGGTGGTGCCGCCCCACACGCCGGTCTCGTGGTGGGTGAGGGCCCACTCCAGGCAGCGGGTGCGGACGTCGCAGGTCATGCAGATGGCGATCGCGGTCCGCGGGTTGGTGCCCCGCTCGGGGAAGAACAGTTCGGGGTCGGTCTGTCCGCAGGGGGCGCCGTCGCGCCAGGTGGTGCCCGTGGCGGGGCGGGTGGTCAGCCCCGCCACGGGGATCTCGGTGGAGGTCATGCGCCCTCCTCGCCGGACTGCGGGCCGGTGATCTCGTCGAAGGTGACCCGCGACGGGAACTCCTCCTCCGCCGTGATCTCGCCCTGCTGGATCGACCGGAAGATCACACCCAGGTTCGCGACGTCGTGGTCCGTCCACTTTCCCGACGGCCGGCCGAACTTGCCCTCGATGCGGTCGACGGTGACGCCGATGCCCTCGAACGCCTTGACCGCGTCCGCGATCCGAAGGTTCAGCGGCTTGTCCCCACCCTCCTGGAGGGTGCGAGCGCACAGCTCCTTCGCCTCCTCCACGAACCACGGCGGGAGAATCGCGAAGATCGCCTCACGGACACGGCGGGCACCGTTGTTGGCGTTGTTCTCGTAGATGTCCCGCATGTCCGTGAGCTGCTTCGGCCCGCCACGCTGGTCCCTCTTGTGCGGGACGATGAACGTCGACGACGTGCGGGTGTTCTTCTCGACATCCCACGCGTACGCCTTCATCTCCGACTCGCCGTACACGTCGTCCCGACGCATCTCCACCAGGCCGTAGTCGACGTTCCCCCAGCACGACGCCAGCGCACGCGCCAGGTGAACCGACGGGCCCGACACCGTGCCGCCGCCACGGGAGAACCGGAAGAACGCGCGCTCCGCGAGGAACTTCTGGGAGCACACCTGCCGCATCTCCGCGATCGCCGCCGAGATGTTCCGCGGGCACTGCTGCGCCACCACGATCGCGGCCTGCACCTCAGCCACCGCACGGGACTGCTCAACCGCCGTCCCCTGACCCACCCGATCCGGCATCGCCGACGGGCTCACACGCTCCATGTGCTGCTGGCTCACAGGTACTCCTCGGTGTCACGGTTCAGCGCCCACGCGGGCAGGGAGAGGTAGAACGGCTCGTGCTCGGGCACGTAGCCAGGCCAGCGGCCGGTCTCGACGCACATGCGGTACATGTGGAGGGCGCGCTCGTTCTTCGCCGCCCCGATCCGCAACGTCGGCTGGTCCAGCTCCACCACCGTGATCAGGTACGGGGCGGTCTTCTCCTGGAACACCAGGAGGAACGCGGGCTTCTCGTCCAGGTCCAGGGCCCGGACGCCGTCGAGGTACCAGGCGGCCTGCTGGTGGTAGCCGTAGGTGTCGACCGCGCGGGCCAGCGCCTCGGGGTGCGCGGACACCGTCGTCTTGTAGTCGGCGACGATCAGCCGCCCGTCACGCGGGTTCGGCAGCCAGTCCAGCCGGGCCCGGCGAAGGATCCCGGTCCGCTCGTCCCGCCAGAACAGCGACTGTTCCGGGCGGCCGTTGCCCTCGGCGAAGAGGGCCGAAGCGATCGGGTGCCGGCGGATCGCGTCCGCCATCTCGTGGACCCGGTCGTAGTCGGCGGCGAGGAGCGCGATCCCACCGGCGGCGGCGACCTCGTCGCGTTCCTCGCGGGCCGCCTTCGTTCGCCAGTCGTTCGCCTCGATCGCGACCAGCTCGGGTCCGTCGCCGAGGACGAGCTTGTGAGCGGCCGTTCCGAAGTCGAACGTGTCGCGGCGGGGCTGCGGGTGGTCCTGCTCGTACCTGTACAGGGCCGGGGCCTTCAGCATGGTGCGGGCGCCGGTCGAGGACAGGGATGTGCGCTGGGCGTGGTAGTCCTCGGCGGAGAGGTCCGGGTACAGGCCCGGCTCGACGATCTCGCTCACGCGGCACCTCCTCGGAGGGAGAGCGCGGCGTTCACGGTCAGGTCGTACAGGGCGTGGATCGCTTCGGCGAGGTTGGCCGCGTCCTCGTCCCGCTGCCGGTGAACGAGCGCGTCGAACAGGGCGTAGGCCGTGTCCTGCTGGTCGTTCATCCACGCGGCGGTGAACTGGGCGGCGAACCTCGGGCCGGGAGGCAGGGACGCCACGTTGGTCAGCTTGCCGTGGTGGAGCGCGAGGAAGCCGAACGTGCCACCAGCGGGAAGGTTCTGCTTCTCGGCCACGAACTTCACCATGTTGGCGAGGGCCGCGCACATGGAGACCGTGGTGCGGGCGCCGCCTTCAATGAACGGGCCGAGCATGGTGAGGCCGGTGAACGGGTCGCCGCTCATGCCGTGGGCGACAGCGGCCATGATCGTCTCGGCCGGGTCGGAGCAGGGCGTGGTGGGGATCTCGGTCATGCGGCACCTCCGCAGGTGCAGTCCTCGAACGTGCGGGAGCAGGACGGGCAGCGGCCGGTGGTCTGCCGGGGGATGGCGGGCAGGTCACGGCCGAGGGCGTAGTCGTGGTGCAGCACGGAGTCGTGCGGGTCCTCGGCCTGACGGGGCTGCGGCAGTACCGGGACGTCGTCGGCGGGCAGCGTGGGGCAGCCCCAGGCGTAACGCTCGAACCGCTTCGAGCAGCCGCACGGACGGCACGGATCGTCGTGCGTGATGTCGGCCTCCAGCTCGGCGACCCGGGCCCGCAGTGCGGCGAGTTCGGCCTTCTGCTGGTCCAGCGCCTCACCGATCGCCATGTCGACGACGTGACTCGCGATCGAGTTGGAGGCGGCGCCACCGTGCAGCAGCATGAACAGCAGGTCTTCGCGGCGCGTCGGATCCTGGCTGGCGCTCATGCGGCACCGCCCAGCGTCCGCACCGGCGAGAACCATGCCCGGATCGCCTTCGGCGTCCACGGGTCCGACTCACCCGAACCCACCTCCGCCGGATCCGACGGGCTGTCGCACACCATGTGCGGCTCACCGGTCTTCGTCACACCCACCTGCCGCCACACGTCACCGTCACGGTCCACCAGGACCAGCGGCGCCGGCACCGACGGCAGGGAGACGAGGATCGTCCGTCGGTCACCCGACGGGATGTTCGTTGGTACTGTGATGCTCAAGGTGTCCACTCCTTCTAGTGCTTCGTGGATGCCAGGGGTCGCAGGGACCAGGCCCGGTCCGGCGGCCCCGTTTCGTTTGTGGGGAAGGTCAGGCGGCAGCGCGCTGGGCCAGGCGGTCGCCGGCCTCCTGTGCGGCCAGCCAGCGCTCCACCTCGGCCGTGCGGTACAGCACGTTCCGGCCACGGCGGAAGCCCTTCGGCGCCTTGCCGCGGTGCCGCATGATCCCCAGCGCCTTCGTCGAGATGTTCAGCAGCTCGGCCAGCTCGGCGGTGGTCATCAGGGGCGTGTCAGCGATCCGGTCGCTCATCGTTGCGCTCCGTTGTGTCTCGTTGGATGTCGGAGATCCGGCAACCGAGTACGGTGGCGATGCGCGCCATGACTTCGGGTTGGGGGCTCCGTTCGCCTCTCTCAATGCGAGAGAGGTAGGCGTGGTGGATTTGGGCGGCTTTGGCGAATCTGCGCAGGCCGTAGCCGCGTTCCTCGCGCTGCCGTCGGATTTCACGTCCATCGGGCTGCACATGGAAGACGATACAT
>NZ_JOEQ01000068.1 GCF_000721075.1 Streptosporangium amethystogenes | reverse complement strand
CAACTCCGACGGCACCATCACCGCCGTCGGCGCGAACAAGTGCCTGGATGTGCCCAACAACGCCACGGCCAACGGCACCAAACTCGCCATCTGGTCCTGTAACGGCGGAGGCAACCAGCGCTGGACCAGGAGCTGATCCCCTTCCCGCGCCTCTGAGACGCCTTCAGGATCCCCTGCCGGGACGGTCGCTCGTCCCGGCAGGGGGACCCTCTCCCCCCACCCAAGGAAGTGCCGTGTTCGAATTCTCGTACACCGCGATGCGGAGGCTGATGTTGGCCGGAGCCGCCGCGGTAGGGTTGACCGCCGCAGCCGCTCTGGTGGCTCCGGTCTCCCCGGCCCTGGCGGCCACCACGACCCTCTACGCCTCCCCCTCCGGTACCGGCGGCAGCTGCTCCAGCGCCCAGCCGTGCTCGTTGCCGGCCGCGCAGACCGCGGTGCGGGCGCTCACCGGCGCGATGTCTGGTGACATCGTCGTGGAACTGGCCGACGGGGTGTATCGGCTCTTCGCGCCGCTACGGCTCACCGCCGCCGACTCCGGCAACAACGGATACCAGGTGGTGTGGCGGGCGGCCCCGTCGGCGCGTCCCGTGATCAGCGGTGCGAGGGCGGTCACCGGCTGGTCGCTCGCCGACTCCGGGAAGAACATCTGGCGGGCCAACGTCGGCACCGGGGTCGACACCCGGCAGCTCTACGTCAACGGTGCCATCGCCACGCGCGCGCGTACCACCGTGAACCGGTCGGACTTCACCGCCAACAGCAGTGGCCTCTCCTTCACCAACGGCGCCCTGAGCTATCTGAACAACCTCGCCAACAAGAACCGGGTCGAGATGGAGAGCGTCGGCTCGTTCACGGACCGGTACGTGACGGTGCAGAACATCAGCGGGAACTTCATCACGATGCAGCAGCCCGGCTGGAGCAACAACAACTTCGGATACGACACCTTCACCAGTCCGCACCGGGCGGGCCCGCTCTACCTGGCCAACGCGTACGAGTTCCTCGACTCACCGGGCGAGTGGCACATCAATCCCGGGACCGGCCAGCTCTCCTACATCCCACTCGCCGGGCAGAACATGAGCAACGTCAGCGTGGAGCTGCCGATGCTGCAGTCCCTGGTGAACGTCGGGGGCACCTACGACGCGCCCGCCCACCACATCACGTTCACCGGAATCACCTTCACCGGCACCACCTGGATGGGGCCCAGCAGCAACCAGGGCTACGTGGACCAGCAGACCGGCGCCTACATCGCCGACAACTGGAACTGGCCCGGCTTCTCCTCCTGCCACAACGGCTGCCCGCAGTTCGAGGCCGCCCGGCCGAACTGGTACCAGATGCCCGCCGCAGTGCAGGTGTCCGCCGCCAACGACATCACCTTCAGCGACTCTCAGTTCTTCAACCTCGGCCAGACGGCCGTGGGCATCGGCAACGACGCCAACGGCCACACCAGCGGTGTCGGCCTGGGCGCGAGCAACGTCACCGTCACCCGGTCCGAGATTGCCCGCAACTCCGCCGGTGGCATCGTGGTCGGCGGCGTACGCGCCGACGCGCACCACCCCGGCGACCAGCGGATGGTCAACCGGAACATCACCATCAGCAACAACCGCCTGCACGACCTCGGCGTGGAGTACCGGGGCATCGTCTCGGTCCTGACCACCTACGTCAACACCGCCACCATCTCCAACAACGAGGTCTACAACATGCCGTACACCGGCATGTCGATCGGGTACGGGTGGGGGGCCAACGACGCCGGCGGCAGTGAACACTACGCCGGTCGCGGCCTGTACAACTACCAGCCGCGGTACACCACGCCCACCACCGCGTCCAACAACCGGCTCACCGGCAACTACGTGCACGACGTCATGCAACAGATGAACGACGGCGGATGTATCTACACGCTTTCGGCGAACTCGAACGCGATGATCAGCAACAACTACTGCCTGCGGACCAACGGCTATTTCGGGATCTACTTCGACGAGGGCTCCCGGTACTACAGCGCTTCCAACAACGTCTTCTCCTCCACCGGCACCTGGGCCACCGCCAACTACTGGTTCGCCGAGAACATGGGGAACTTCACCGTCACCAACAACTGGTCGACCAACGGCAACACCAACGTGACCAACGGCGACCGCGGCAACGTCGTCAACGGCAACGTCACGGTCACCAACGGCAACTGGCCCTCGGGCGCTCAAACCGTGATGGCGGCCGCCGGGCCCCAGGGGAGCGGCAACCAGCAGAGCGCGCAGATCGTCGGGGCCCAGTCGAACCGCTGCGTCGACGTCACCGGCGGCAGCACCGCCAACGGAGCCCAGGCCCAGCTCTGGGACTGCGGCAGCGGCGGCAACCAGCGCTGGACCCACACCTCAGGCAAGCAGCTGATGGTGTACGGGAACAAGTGCCTGGACGCCTACGGTCAGGGGACCGGCAACGGCACCCAGGTGGTGATCTGGGACTGCAACGGGCAGACGAACCAGCAGTGGAACGTCAACGCCAACGGCACCATCACGGGGGCGCAGTCAGGCTTGTGCCTGGACGCGCCCAGCAACGCCACCGCCAACGGCACCAAACTCAACCTCTGGGCCTGTAACGGCGGCACCAACCAGCGCTGGAGCCTGCGCAACTGATCCAGCCGTCTCATACCTTCGCCGGGGCGGTCCACCGCCCCGGCGAAGGCCATCACCCGGACACGCGCCGGGCGCGGGCGGCCCCGGACGAACCCACCGGTCGGGACGCCCTGGGGGGCGCCGTCACTGGAACGCAGTGCCGGGCACCCCCATCCCGCCTACACCACCGACACGAGGGAAAGCAGCGTATGAGCACGCCGGGCGACATCGACGACCTCCTGCAGCACCTGGAACGCGAAGGCCTCGTCCTTCATCTCGGCATCGGTGACGCCACCGTGTGGTTCGCCGCCGAATTCCGCGAGCGCATGATCGCCGAACGGCCGGCGATGCTGCCCGACGAACCCATGGTGAGCGTCGCCACGGCCGCCGCGGTGCTCAACGTTCCGCACTCCCACCTCATCGCCGAAGTTCACGCCGCCACCCTCGCCGGCCACGACAGTGGCCACACTCTGGAAAGTGAACAGCAATGAAGCAGCGAACACTGTGGTCGGCCCTCATGGTCGCGGCGCTGGCCCTGGCCGGCTGCGGAAGCGCCACACGACCCGCGTCGTCGCCGAGCGGTTCCCGCGAGATCACGAAGCTCGTGGTCTGGGACTGGAAATCCGGTGACGCGTCCTCGGCCTCCTACGTCCAGAAGGCGAAGGACGACTTCGCCAAGAAGCACCCCGGCGTCACGGTCGAATTCGTGGCCCAGCCATTCGACCAGTACTACACCCTGCTGGGCGCGGCCATCCAGTCCGGCACGGGGCCCGATGTCATCCTCTTCAACGGAGGCGGCCAGATCCGCGACCGCGTGGACGCGCTCCTTCCGCTCGACCAGTACGTGACCGAGGACAAACAGCGCCTGGCGGGCTGGGAGGCCTTCGGCGAGGACGGCAAGACCTACGCCGCGCCGGTGACGTTGCAGGGCCATCCGATCTACTACAACAAGACGCTGTACGAGAAGGCGGGACTCGACCCGGCGAGCCCCGCCACCACCTGGGACAAGTTCCTCAACGACTGCGCCACCATCAAGAAGGCGACCGGAGCCAGGTGCTTCGCGCTCGGCAACAAGGAGGGCGCCGGCATCCAGTTCTTCATGTCGGGCCTCGGCTCGGGCATCCTGACGGCACAGGAGTACGACGACTGGATCGCCGGGAAGCGCGTCTGGGACTCTCCCAACGTGAAGCAGATCTTCAAGCTGTGGAAGGACGCCGGCGACGCGGGGCTGAACAACGACGGGGCCAACTCGACCGCGATGTTCAACGACGCCTTCACGATCTTCAACTCTGGTAAGGCCGCCCACATCATCGGGCTGATGTCGGACATCGGGCACTGGAAGGACTTCAGCGAGTTCCTGGGGGCCGACAAGCTCGGCGTCATGCCGGCGCCGGTCGTCACCACCGGGGTGACCCCGAGCCTCGCGTACGACGGTGGCATCGGCTATGGGGTCGCGAAGTGGGCGAAGGACCCGAAGCTCGCCGCCGACCTGGTGCGGTCGCTGACCACGACCGACGCCCTCACCTCCTTCTACTCCGACGCCGGCGCGATCGCATCCGACACCACGATCGACGTCTCGCAGGGCCCCGCGGCCGTCGGCACGCTCGTGTCCGAGATCAAGGGCGGTAGGCCCGCACTGCATGTCGCGTTGTCCTCCAAGACCCTGGACCTGATGGGAAGGCTGTCCCAGCAGCTCCTGAGCGGATCGGCGACCGTCGACGAGGTAGTGGAGCAGCTGGCCGCCTCGGATCGGGCGAGCTGATCTCGTGCCGGCCCGAGATTCGTCACCGCCTGCCCGCCCGGTCGGTTCCGGGCGGGCAGGCGGAGGAGAAACAAGGCAGCGGGCACGCCGCGATGACATCGGGACCCCCTCCCTGCAGGTCTCCCGCTCATTGCGTTCCGAGCGCCTCGCGCCTTACGTTCTGGTGGCTCCGGCCTTACTGATCATCGTGGCTCTGCGGCTGTGGCCGCTGCTACTGGGCGTCAACTTCTCCTTCACGGGCGACGGTGAACGCAACGGAACGATGGTCGGCCTCGACAACTACCTGGAGATGTTCCAGGACGCGACGTTCCAGAGCGCGCTGCGCAACGTCGGGCTGCTGGTGCTGCTGCTTCCCGTGGCGGTGGCCATCCCCGGGCTGCTCGCGACGTTCATCTATCTGCGTGTTCCCGGGCACCGGGTCTTCCGCAGCGTCTACTTCTTCCCGGCCGTGCTCTCACCGGTGATCGTCGGTGCGATCTTCAACCTCATGCTCGCCTTCGACGGCCCGTTGAACACCGTCCTCGCGACGATCGGCCTCGGACCGGTCGACTGGCTCGGTGACCCGGGTGTCGCCATGTTCGCGGTGGTCGGCGTGCACGTCTGGGCGACGTTCGGGATGGCCCTGGTGGTGTTCCTCGCCGGATTCGCCACCCTGGACTCCGCGCTCCTGGACGCGGCCAGGATGGACGGCGCGTCGCTCCCCCAGACCATCCGGCACGTGATCATCCCGGGCCTGACCCGCACCATCCAGTTCGTCTTCGTGACCACGATGATCGGGATGCTGACGTCCATGTTCGGCCTGCTGTACGTCATGACCAGCGGCGGCCCGGAGGGGTCCACCTACCTGCCGGAGTACTACGTCTGGATCCAGCAGGGACAGATGAACCGCCCCGCACTCGCCTCGGCCGCGTCGACGGTTCTCTTCCTCATCATGCTCGTGGTGGGGCTCCTGCAGATCAGCGTGCTCCGCCGCGCCGGGCGGGAGGACTGATGCCCGACAAACGCCTGATCAGGTGGGTGGTCGCCGTTCCGATGGCGCTCCTCGCGCTGGCGACGATCTACCCCCTCGTGTTCACCGCCAACGTCGCCTTGAAGGCCCGGCGTGACTACGTTCTCGACCGCTTCTCCCCGACGACCTCCCTGCAGTGGGACAACATCGTCACGGCGTGGACCAGCGTCGGCATGGCGCGATACTTCGCCAACTCGCTCGTCGTGGTGACGATCTCGGTGGTCCTCCTGCTGCTCCTCGGGTCGATGGCGGGCTTCGCGCTGAGCCGGCTGCGGTTTCGCGGTTCCAAGGCGCTTTTCCTGGGCTGTCTCGCGGCGCTGTTCATCCCGTTTCAGGTGATCATGGTGCCGCTCGCACGGGTCATGGCCGACAGCGGCCTCATCGACACCTATCCGGGGCTGGTCCTGGCCTACGTCGCGCAGTTCCTGCCGTTCACCATCTTCCTGATGACGAGTTACTACAAGACCATTCCGGCAGAGATCGTCGACGCGGCGAGGATCGACGGGAACACGACGTACGGCGTCTACCGGCGCATCATGCTACCGATGGGCACTCCGGCCCTCCTGTCGGTGGGCATCCTCAACACCCTGTTCTGCTGGAACGACGTGCTCATCTCCCTGCTGATGATGCCGTCGGCCAACCACCGCACCCTCATGGTCGGGGTCACCTCGCTGCGTGGACAGTACTCCGACAACATCCCCACCTTCGCCTCCGGGGTTCTGATCGCCGCCGTACCCATGTTGATGATCTATCTCTTTCTCCAGCGCCAGATCGCCGACGGTGTCACCGCCGGTTCCACGAAGGGCTGACATGCGGATTTCGGGGTATCGCACTTTGACGACGGTCCAGGAATGGGACCGTCCGGTCGGTGACGCCAACGGCGTCTACGCCGACGGGGTCGTTCCGGTGTCGATCGTCATGGTGGACACCGACGAGGGGATCACCGGTGTCGGCATCGGTCCGCACGTGGAGCTCGACGGCGTCTTCGCCGCCATCGAGGGTGAGGATCCGCGCGGCGTGACGGCACTGTACGACCGCATGCTGCGGCAGACCTTCAAGGCAGGCCACGCGGGCGCGGTATTCGGGACCATCGGCGCCCTCGACACCGCCCTGTGGGACATCAAGGCGAAGGCGGCCGGTGAACCGCTCTGGCGTCTGCTGGGCGGGCGTGACAGGCGGGTTCCCGCCTACGCCTCGGGCCTGGACATCGGCCTGACCGACGACGAACTCGTCTCGGTGTACGAGGTCTACGCCCAGCACGGTCTGCGGGCGGCTAAGATCAAAGGCGGCCTCGACATCGGGCGGGACCGGCACCGCCTGACGCTGGTCCAGGAGGTCCTGACCGAGGCCGGGCACGGGAAGCGGCCGGGCCTGATGCTCGACGTGAACGAGGCCTGGTCGCGCAAACAGGCGATCCGGCACGTCTGCGAGCTGGAACGCACCCTGGATCTCACCTGGATCGAGGAACCCGTCCGGCGGTGGGACGCCGAGGGCCTGGCCACCGTCGGCCGCGGGATCCGCGCGTCGGTCGCCACCGGGGAGAACCTCACCGGGCTCGAGCAGTATCGTCCGCTGCTGGCCGCGGGGGCCGTCGACATCGTCCAGACGGCCGCGGTCTGGGGAGTCACCCATTTCCTGCGGGTGTCGGTCCTGGCTCACGCCCACGATCTGCCGGTCAGCCCGATCGGCAACATCCCGGTCGGCCTGCTGCACGCCGCGACATCGGTGCCGAACCACATGGCCAGCGAGCTGCAGGATCTGCGTCCGCCGCTCGGAGTGTCCGTCGACCTGCACGTCGAGGACGGCGCGTTCCTCCTCGGGGACTCACCCGGCCTGGGCCTCACGATCGACGAGAACGTCGTCGGCGGGGCCACCCGCCGGCCGGGCACCCTCGCGGCCGACGGCCCCGGCGTCCGGCCGGAGCAGGCCGGCCGGCGGCTGCTGGCGGTGGCCGATCACAATCACGACGCACAGCAGCGCCTGCTCACCCCCTTGGCCGTGGACCTGCGCGATCGAACGCCGAGGTAGCCCTCACCGTTCGACACCGACCGCCCATGCGTATCCCGGGCCGGAAGAAAGGAACGCGCGTGCGTTCGTCGTTCGTGCCGCACAGACGTACATCGGCCACGGCCTGGGCGGAAGCCTCCCGGGCGGGCCACACGATCGTGGTCGCGCCCACCGGAGCCGCCGGGGCGAACCTCAAACAGTGGAACTACGACGGCAGCGCCAACCTGCAGTGGCAGCTCGTCGACCTGGGCGGCGGCTGGTAGCGGTCGTCAACCGCACCAACGGCATGGTCGCCGACAGCTGGGGCAACACCGCCAACGGCGCCAACGCCAGGCAGGCGGCCTGGAGCGGCGGCAACAACTCCGGCCAGGTGGCCGGTAAGCCTGTGGCTGAGGGCGGGGGCGTACGGCACGCAGGAATGGGGCGGGGCGGACTTCGGGTCAGCCGGTGCGGCGGGAGCGGGCCAGCGCCAGCCCGCCGAGGGCCATGGCGATCAGCCCGACCGCCAGGGCCACGAAGCCCCCGACTATTCCGTAGCCGGTGCCGGGACCGCCGTCGGCGGCGGCCACGACCAGCCCGCCACCGACCGCGCCGGCCAGCCCCGCCGCCAGGGCCACGATGGCTCCCCTCCGCCCGGTGCCGGTGCCGATACGACCGGCGGAGCGGGCCAGGGCCAGCCCGCCGATGACCACGCCGGCCAGCCCCAGCAGCGCGGCCACCAAGGACCAGAGACGCCCGGCGGTCAAGGTGTAAGCACTGGCGGGATCCGGCCGTGCGGCAAGCTCGACACCTTCGACCAGGGCGGCTTCGGCCATGGCGATCACGAATCGGACTGACATGCGGTGCTCCTTCTCTTCCTGCGAGTGGACATCGCCTGATCATGTCCGCCGGGCCCACCGCCGGTCGTCCGGCGGACGCAGGCAATTCGCACTACCGCGGACGCCGCAGCGGCCGCGAAGATACCGCGTGTGCGGTAGCCGGCCGATCATCCGCACGCAGGAGTCGCCCACGCGGACATCCGGCTAAGGTGCGCGCATGAGTACAGGACGGGCCGGTGTCCGGGCCGGTGTCACAGACTGGGCGATCGCCGTCTGCGTGGCGGCGACGCTGCTGGTCACCGGGCTGTTCGGGCAGAATTCCACCACGAACCTCGACCTGTTCGGCTACGCGCTGCTGGCGGTCGGCGGCCTGGTGCTGGCCGCGCGCCGCCGGGCTCCGGTTCCCGTCCTGGCCGTCACCGGGCTGTGCGCGGTGGGTTACCAGGCGGCCGGTTTCGACGTGCCCGCCGTCGCGTACCTGTGCGCGGTGTACGCGGCCGTACGGGCGGGACACCGCACCGTCACGGTGGCGGTGAGCGTGATCATGCTGGCCGCTCTTCCCCTCGCGGCCCTGGCCTCGGGTCTGCACGACACGGGCGAGGCGCTCGCGCAGGCCCGAGGCGCCCTCGAACTGGCCTGGCTGGTCGCGGCCGGTGCCGCGGGTGAGGCGCTGCGGCAGGCCGAGCGGCGGGCGGAGGAAGCCGAGCGCACCCGGGAGGAGACCGCGCGGCGCCGCGCCAACGAGGAGCGGCTGCGCATCGCACGGGAGTTGCATGATTCGCTCACCCACCAGATCTCGGTCATCAAGGTGCAGGCCGAAGCCGCCGTCCACGTGGCCCGCAAGCGTGGTGAACAGGTGCCGGAGGCCCTGCTGGTGATCCAGGAGGCCGGTCGTGAGGCGACCCGGGAGCTGCGCGCGACCCTGCAGGCGCTGCGCGACGACGACACGACCCCGCCGTGTGGGCTCGACCATGTCCCGGAACTGGTGGAACGGGCCCGCACCATCGGCGTGGACGCGACGCTGACGGTCGAAGGACAACGACACGACGTGCCGGCCGCGGTGAGCCGGACCGTCTACCGGATCGTTCAGGAATCGCTCACCAACATCGCCCGTCACGCCTCCGCCGCGACGGTGTCGGTCCGGATCGACTACCGTCCCGACGCCCTCGCGATACGCGTCGATGACGACGGCAAGGCCACACCGGACACCGTCCCGGTGCCCGGCGTCGGGCTGCTCGGGATGCGCGAACGAGTCACCGCCCTCGGCGGGCGCCTGCGGGCGGCACCGCGCGGTGAGGGAGGCTTCACCGTCCACGCCGAACTTCCCGTAGACCGAACGTCATGATCCGTGTCCTGCTGGTCGACGACCAGCCGCTCATCCGCAGCGGATTCCGCGCGCTCCTCGATCTCGAAGACGACATCGAGGTGGTGGCCGAGGCCGCCGACGGGAAGGAGGGCCTGGCCCTGGCCAAGGAACACCTGCCCGACATCGCGCTCGTCGACATCCAGATGCCGGTCGTCGACGGCATCGAGGCGACCCGGCGCATCGCCGCGGACCCGGCCCTGGCCGGGGTGCACGTCGTCATCCTGACCAACTACGGCCTGGACGAGTATGTCTTCAACGCGCTGCGCGCCGGCGCGTCCGGATTCCTCGTCAAGGACATCCAGCCGGAGGACTTCCTGCACGCCGTGCGCGTCGCCGCGCGCGGTGACGCGCTGCTCGCCCCGTCGATCACCCGCAAGCTCATCGACAGGTACGTCACCCAGCCGCTCAACCCCGGCACCGACACGGGGCTGAAAGAACTGACCAACCGCGAACGCGAGGCCGTCGCCCTGGTCGCGCAGGGCCTGTCCAACGACCAGATCGCCGACCGCATGGTGATCAGCCCGCTGACCGCGAAAACCCACGTCAACCGGGCCATGGTCAAGCTCCATGCCCGTGACCGCGCCCAGCTCGTGGTCCTCGCCTACGAATCCGGCCTGGTGGCCCCGCGCAACTCCTGACCTCGACGGTCCGAGTGCGGGTCCGATCGCGGGCCATGACCAGCCGTCCCGAACGTGGCCTCAGCCTTTCAAGATCAGCATAAGCGACCGTTAAGAACGCTTAAGGCTTCTTAAGTGCCCGCGGATTATCGTCGGCACGAAAGGGCTCATCGGCGGTGAACCGGTGAAATGGAATCCCGGACTCCAGTGCCCGGGTGAACATGGCCGTGACCGGCTGCCGTTTCGTGGCGAACGGCATCCGGCCTGCCGATAACAGCGTCTTCCGTCCCGGTCGTTTCGGTGATCAGCGAAAGTCAAGCCGAGAATCGGGAACGCCTTGCCGTTCCCATCGAAAGTGGTTCATAAGAGCCCGCCACGATGCTGTCCCAGTACGGCGAATTCGTCGTACCGGTACGGACCCGGAGCACGACCTTGATCGAGGAACCCGCCCGCGCCAATGAAGCGGCGTGGTAGGCACCGCACCGAGTCCGACCACACAGACTCCGCCGGACGAGCAGGCGGTTACGGAGACCGCCGCAGTCCCGGTGGAGGTCCTCCCCAACAAAAGGAGAAGAGCAGTGGAACTCGATATCAACTCTCTGGACATGCTTCCCAGCAAGATGGAGGCCGCTCTGTATCCATGCAAAATCACCTGCGTTACTCTCGTCTCCCTGGTCACGATCACCCTCGACTGACGTTCACCGCCGGAGCGGCCGGAGCGGACGCTCTCGGTAGGTGAGTGGTCGAAAGCGCGTCGCCTCGACCGCGGAGGCATTCGTCGCGGGTAGGCGGCGGCCGGGGCGACACGCGGTGAGCGCCTGACCCTCGAGGTCCTGCACCGACGAGGAAAACGGCGTCGCAGACGGTGAAAAACGCAGCGAGGGCGGGTGCCGAGGTTTCGGGACCGTTCACCAATACCGAATGCAACCCCGAACATCTTCATGGAAGCGGGCTCAACAGGTTCCGTCACTGGATGGATGGGCCGTGCCTGGGGCATCGCCGGGGCTTTCCAGTGCGCCACCGAGAAACAAGGATCGGCTGCCCGACCTTCTTCGGCAGTGTGCGCAGGTCATCGATCATGGGGTCGAGCCGGGAGCCGCGCGTCCGGGCCGCCGAGCGCCTCACCATCATCGAAACCGCATCGCGCCGGAGAGCATGGGGTCTGATCGGCGGGGCGGAACCGCTCGTTCCGCTGTGTCCGCCTGTACGGCGGTGCCGCGCTAAGATCGCGCTTCGTGCTTTCAGATAGTTTCTGGCGGTTTATAAGAATTGGATTAGTAGGTCTGGTTCTTGCGGCGGCGGTGGCGGGCCTGGTGCTCGGCGACGCCTGGCTCTGGGTGGCCGTCGAATGGTCGCCGCCGGCCTATGCGGGGTTCTACGCGCTCGATGACTTCGACACCCTGACGACTGTAGCGCTGCTCGTGGCCGCCCTGGTGAAGGCCGCGCTCCTGTGGCTGATCCTGCGTGCCCCCGCGCCGGGACCGCTGGACCGCCGAGAGAAGGCGCTGCGCCGGCTGCTGTATCTGGCGGTGGCGTACACCCTCGTGCTGTGGTACCCGATCGCGCTGCTGCCCGACGCGGTCGACGCGGTATTCCAGCTCGCGCTGTGGACCGCGATCTACGTCCTCTACCTGCTCGTCATCCGCTGGCGGTCCCGCATGCTGCGCGCGGCGGCCACAGCGATGTTCGCGGTCGAGCTGGCCGGGATCGCCAACGAACTGCTCGACGAACTCGACCTCCCAGAGCTTGGATCGGGCGGCATCGTCGGACTGGGCTTGATGCTGGGCGGAATGGCGGGGATCGTCATCACGGTCGTCGGGCAGCGGCGCGACGGCCGGTGGAGCCGCGGCACGCAGGTCGCCGGGTGGTCGTCGGTGGGCGTCTACGTGCTGGTGATCCCGCTCAACATTCTCTTCGCAAGGATCTCCAGCGGCAGTCTGGCGATGCTGGTCATGATGGACGCTTTGGGGCTCGTCAGCACCGTGTGGATTGCGGCGACCGCCCGTGAAATGCCCGCTGAGGGCCGCCCGGCGGCCCTTCCACCCGCGCGGCGGCGCGTGACCCGCGTCGCGGTGGCGGCCGTGGCCGTACTGCCGATCATCGCACTGATCCACCCGGAGCAGACCCCGCACCTCACCTACACCGGCTGGTCGATGGACTGCTATGACCGGCCCAGCTTCGGCGACCTGAAACCCGCGGAACGCGACGCCGCGTTCCTGTGCCGGGCGCGGAGCACGGAGGGCGGGGTCTCCCCCATGTTCCCGGACAGCCTGTCGGACCAGCAGATCCTCGCGTATGGGCGGGCGCTGTGCCGGACAAAGGACCGCGACGAGCAGGAGGCGATTCTGACGCGGGCCGGGAGCGCGCGGCCCGCCTGGGGCGTGGACCTGTGGGACCTCGTCTACGTCTGCCCGGAGGTCGTCGGCGCGACCCATCCCGAGCTGCTGCGGTCGACGGCGGAGATGGAGGCGGCGGACACCGCCTACGTCGCCGAGAAGAACGCGAGGTGCCGTGACCCGTGGCCCCGGACGAAGGGGGTCGTCCAGGCCACGGCCAACTACTTCCTGTTCGTCGACGGCGATCCCGGCTATGTGGTCCACGACCCCGCAGGCGAAGGGGCCGCCGAGGCGGCGGAGCAGGCGATGGACAAGGTCTACGACGACAGCGCCCTCATCGGGCACGTCGCGGACGTCGTTGATCTGTGCCTTACCGTGAAGGCCTTCCGCACCGCGCCGCCACCGCGGACGGCCGGCTGGGATCAGGTCAACGAGATGCCGATCGTCAGCCGCAGCGGCCGGCTCACCGTGCCGGAGATGGGCGAGGGCGGAGAGGTGGGCGCGGGTGCCCCGATGCCGAACCTGGCGATCGCGGGGAAGGGCCGCTACCGGCTCCGTGTCTACGTGCGGGTCGACGACGCGGGAGAGGAGGAGCACCTGGTCGCCGTGTTCCCGGGTGCGTCGAGGAAGAGGCTCAAGCTGAAGCCGTGAGCTGAACGTGACCCGCTTGCCGGCGAACGTACACGGACTCTTGACCGGGCTTGTCCGGACACGGCAACCGGGTCAAAATCAGTTCAGCCTTCAACTACTTAATTGGAGGGACACTTCACGGATGAGGAGAGGCATGAAGCGCACCATCTCCGTTCTCACCGTCGCCACCGGCGTCCTCGGCGCCACGCTCACCGGCATCAGTCCCGCGTCCGCAGCCGCAGTCGACTGCTCCACGGGCGGGTACACCCGGGTTCTGAACAGCTACGTCCCCACCAACGTCCAGCGGCCGGGGGTGGACGGTCGTAGCTACAACCTCGCCGGTCCGTTGGCGTACACGTACGAGGTCTGCCTCGACATCCCGGACACCTCGACGTTCACGATCGAGGCACGGATCCGGTCCGCCGACGGGTCCACGAGCGTGTTCGTGGACGACCGTCCCGGGGACAAGGTCTTCCGCTACTCGCCCGGCGCCAACAGCTTCTGGCAGGTATACGGCACGATGACCGGGCCCGGCAGCACCTACATCTACTACACCTGGAACGAGAAGCAGATCCCGGACTGACTCGGAACGGGCCGACCGCCTCGCTCGGCGAGGTGGCTGGCCCTACCCTCTCAAGCGGCCCTCTCCCAGCAGCCCTCTCAAGCGGCCCGGAAGAACGGGGCCGAATGCCGCCGTGCGGCACCATCTGCGGCGTGGTCGACTTCGGCGACCTGTTCGCCGGCGATCCGGCCGTCGACCTCGCCGCCGCCCGGACTCGGGGTTCCGGTAGCAATGAAGAAATTTCCAACGAAGTACCGTCTGACCTGCGCTGACGAAGGTTTCGTAGAAGCCGGGGTTTCGGCTGTGGATAGCC
>NZ_JOEQ01000067.1 GCF_000721075.1 Streptosporangium amethystogenes | reverse complement strand
CAGTTCAAGGACGCGCTCCAGAGCGGGAAAGATCCCACTCAGCAGACCCCGTAGCCGGTTGATCGCCCGGGTACGGTCCGCCACCAGATCTCCACAGTACGAGGGGAGGGGCACAACGAGCAGTTTCAGCTCGGTGGTGATCTCATTCCCGCGCCGGACCGGATGCAGGTCATAGCGCATACGCGCCTGGTCGGCGATGACCAGGGCATCGCGCGCGTCGGTCTTCCCCTGGCCTCGATAGCCGGCTGCGGCCCGGTTCACGGTGCGGCCGGGAATGTACAACACTCGCTGCTCGTGATCGAACAACACCGCCAGGACAAGCATGGCCCCACCGTCGACGATGTCGATACACCAGATGACCTCCTGGCCCAGGGCCAGTACGTCAGCCAGCAGCGTCAGCAGCTCGGGCTCGTCGTTGAGCACTCGCCGAGACAGCAGCTTGGTGCCCTCGGCATCCATAACCACACAGTGGTGATGGGTCTTGCCCGCGTCGATTCCCGCCCAGATCCGGCTCATCATGCTCCCGCACGTCGTCGTTGCATGGGATCCCGCAGACGACCTCGCCGACGTTGTCCTACTCAGCGATCAGCGCACAGTTCCCAATCAGCGGTCGAGTCGTCGCGGGATACGGGGCGGCCAAGTAAGGGAAGCCATCGAGGGCCACGATCGCCTAAGCCACACCCCGTACCCCTGCGGGTAAGCCAACCCTACGAACGGCTCGCATCACCCGCACCAACAACGTAGGACGATCGCCTGACTATGGCTGATCTCCGCCCAGGGTCGGGGGCGATCGAAGGTCTGGGGCTTCGTGCCTAATGACGGTGCGGGCCAGGGCTCCGGCAGAGCCGTCGAGCCAGGGCTGATCATGTGATTCCGAGGATGGTCAGGGGCCGGCTGGGGCGGCGGAGGGCTTAGGCGATGTTGGTCTCTCAAGCCAGGCACAGGGCGCTGATGGCAAGGTTGCGCAGAGTGGCCATCGCATGAGGAGCGTTGCCGCCCGTTCGTAACGTGGCCACCGTCCCGCACGGACACACACCAAGACAGCTGTGAGGCAAACAGTCTTGAGGTGACGGCGGCCACGGCCGAAGACCTTTGACGTCGCGTAGACGTCTGTCGCCAGCCCTCGGACCGCGTCGTCATCAGTCGGTCAGGCCACGCGCTTGGCAGACGCCGCCCAGGTGTTGCACGCCTTCGGATCGCCCATGTTGAATCCCTGGTTCATCCAGTAGGCAATGTTCGTCCTTGTCCCGTTGTCCTTGTCGGTCCAGTTCTTAACCTGTGAGAGCAGCAGCTTCCAATCGGCCGAGGAGCGGTCGAGGGAGCTCCAGACGCTCGCGAGGAAAGCGGCGCCGAAGCAGTTGCTCTGCAATTCATAGCGGCGGCTCTGCTCCTGGAGCTCCTTCTTGTTGCGGAAGTCGATGTCCTCGTACTCGCTGTAGATGTTGGTGAGCGTCTGGACGTGCTGGCCGTATTCCATGCTCACCAGGTTGAAGAGGTACAGATCGGAAGGGTCGTCGAGCAGGTCGTTGCTGAGCACGATAAAGATCGTCTCGGTCTGGTCACAGTAGTACGCGTCCTGCTCGGACTGATCCCACTTGAGCGCGCAGAACTTGGCGGGTGGCTTGGTGACCAGCTTCAGCTTCGGGCGCCTGAATGTCTGACCCGACTTCTCGAACTGGGCTGCCCATGTGGTGTTGAGGCAGCTCACGACGACCTTCACGTAGGCCTCGGCGAGCTTCACATTGCGCCGCTTGATGGGCTTTTCCGGACATTCGGTGGTGTTGAGCGCTCCGCTGCTGTAGATCGCGTTGACGGTGAGGGTGTTGTTCTTGATGGGATACGCGTGGGCTGTTCCGTAGGGGAGCATGACGGCGACTATGCCGGAAAGAATGATCAGAGCCCGTTTCATGGTGATCAAGAGTAGAAGGATGCAAAGCCGTAGGTAAAGGCCTTATCGGTGAAGGTCTCAGGGGTCGGCAAAATCGTTGAGCCCCTGGTGATTGTCGATGTGAGGCATCAGGACATGCTTGACGCTTTAGTCTCAGGACATGATTGACGTCAGCTCGGTTGGGTGTGGTTGTAGGTGTGCACCCAGGCGTCGATGGCCTCCTGGGCTGCGGCCATCGATTCGAACGGGGCCACGTGATCGAGTAGTTTCCGGCGCAGGGCCTTGTGGAAGCGTTCGATCTTGCCGGTCGTGGTCGGTGAGCGGGGTTTGGTCGGCCGCCGAGTGATGCCGTTTTCCCGGCACACCCGCTCGAACAGGACCTCCACTGGTTGCGGGCGGATGTGCCGGCCGGTGAACTGCTTGCCGTTGTCGCTGAGTACTTCGAAGGGAACACCGTAGCGGCGCATCGCCGCGGTGAACGCCGTGCATACCGCGCGACCAGACGGGACCGCCACCACGGCGGCGATCACCCAGAAGCGGGAGTGGTCGTCGATACCGGTGACCGTCTTGCATTCCCGGCCGTCGGCCAGTGGCATCCCGCCGACCAGGTCGAGCTGCCACACGTGCATCGGCGCCTCTCGCTGCCAGCGCCGGTAGGTGAGCTTGTGCTCCTGCTGCTGAGTGACGACGAGCCCGTTGCGGGCCAGCACCCGGTGCACCGTTGCCCGGCCCGGCACCCGCTCCAGGTCGCACGCGCCGAGCTCATACGCGATCCGCTGGGTACCCCAGCGCGGATGTCGGCGCCGCATCTTGCAGATCAAGGCCTCGACCTCGGCCGGCAGCCGGGTCGGGCTGGTGCGAGGCCGCCGCGACCGATCGGCCAGCCCGGGCATGCCTTCCTGCTTAAAGCGCTGCCGCCAGGTGTGCACCGACTGCCGAGAGGTCCCATACCGGGCCGCGACCTCCCCGATCTGTGAACCTGCCGGCACCTCACGCACCGCGCGATACCGGTACTCCAGCAACGCCTGCTGATCCACGCTCGCCACCTGCACAGAGCTCGCTTCGACGTCTTCTTGGCGAGCATGATGCCGGGCCACCGTCAACCATGTCCTGAGAACGACCGGTTAAGCATGTCCCGAGACCTCACATCGACAGCAGCACTTCCCTACCGCGCAGCAGTGACGCCACTCCTTGGAATCTCGGGATGCGCTTTGTCCTTTCCCTGGGCGCAGCACTGGCTGAAGAGGCCACACATGACCACGGGGCAACCCCTAAACCGCTCACCATTCATCCCACCCTGACCACCTATACCAGGGGCCGACAAGCGGGTCGAGGTTCTCCACATCGTCCTCAGGCATCTGGCCTGCGGGGCTCCACACGAAGCCTGCCGAGGTGCGGATCAGCCAGTCATCGACCGAGAATCGAGCACCGCCGCCAGGGGTCGACTCTGACCAGCAGACGCGATAGAGGCCAACATACCGGCACTCGTGCGATACCTGCCCGCTCTTGGCGACGGTCTCGGCGAAGACTGTCAAGGCGGGCTGCGACAACGCGAATCGTGCGTAGAACGGTGCATCGACCATGATTGAGAGGACGACGCCGCCAAGAATCATCCATGGCACGAACCATTGTCGTATGTGCACGGACACCGCGTTGGAGTCCGTTATCGCTGCGACGATGATCCGTATGATCCACACTAGGAAGAGCACGCCACCCGCGAAGAAAGCGAAAAGGACCAACTCGACGTACAGGTAGGGCGCGCTGGCCCACCACAGACATACGAGCGCCGTAAGCGAGAATGCTGTGAGTAACGGCCATCCGGGTGGCTTGGTGATCATTGCGTTACCTTAGTGTCCCGTCGGGCAACACCAGTAGCCCGAATGATGAGCCCTCAGTGGCGTATTACCAGATATGGCTCACCGCCTATGACGGCGATGGTCAAGCGGCGCTCCGCGCCACCTCGAGGCCCTGTACCCGCTCGGCAACCGGGGATACAGCCGGGATCGGTCCCTGCGACCGCGGGAGTCCAGGCCGCGCACCGAGCCCGGCGCTCGGCTTACCTGACCACCGCACACGTCGGTCTCATCTTTCGAGTGCCCATGTGACGGGATTCCTGAGCTCTTCCGGCGGGAGTCTGTAGGCTTATGAGCAGGCAGAGGAGATTCCAGCATGACCGCGCAGCCGCAGGAGTTCGTGCCCCCGGGTCACCGACGCCTGAGAAGAACCTTCGGGCCATCCGCGCCGCCCTGGTCGTGCCGCAGGATCGTGAGGCGTTCGACGCGGGGCTCAAGGCAGTGCTGGACGAGATTCGAGTGAGCTTGGATCTGGTGCGCTGAACGCCTTCGTTCACCGGTGGTGGATCTCCGCGTGTGACTCGGCGCGGGACCCTGAAGGACGCCGCCGCATGCATGCGAAAGCCGAGCAGGTTTTTGCCGGTGAACCGGTCTCTTCTGGAAGGCCTTGGCGTGAGGCTCTTGGTGCTTGTGGGGTCGACCTGTAGGTGTACCAGATCACAGTTGACCCTTTCGCCGAAGAGCAGATCACCGAGATCCCCGCGGAAGCGCTACGTCCGCTCGCCGAACTGCTCACTTTGCTGGAGATCGCGCCGTGGAGCGGTCAGCCGTACAACCCGGCCAATCCCAAGGCCAACATGCCTGCTCATACGTTTGGTGAACGAGGTCTGGCGACGTACGTAGTCCTGGACGAGCAACGTGAGGTGTATCTCATCCGTATTGAGTGGCCATAATCCTGCATGTACATGACCGTGATACGGCGACAGCGTACGGTAAACGTCAACGGGTTCAGCACCTGAGCTCTTCCAGGTCAGCATCTTTGAGTGACCAACTGGGTGACGACGACCCTGGACAAGGCCGGACGATGGTGGATTACCGTGGACCGTATGCGCAGGTGGAAGCGGATATTGCCCATGGTCCACTCCCACCGGGATTGCTTTGCAAGCAGGATGTCAGGAGTGCTCCGCCAGCTTCTTGGCGGTGCGACGCGTGGGACGTCGACATCGTCGACGAGGTGAACGAGGGTGAGATGCCCCGAGATCCTCAACAGCTTCGATCCAGTCGTCGAGATACTCGCGGTCACGCTCCTTACCTGTGACTCGTCCGTAAGCTGGGGGTATGTCCCCCATACTCGTCCTGCTCGACGGCGTTCGCTGGCGGGGGGTGCGCGTGGTCGGCGATCGCGCGCACACCCTGCTGTCCGTGCTCGCCATACAAGGGCGTGCAGGGGTCAGTGACGAGCGCCTGGTCGAAGAGCTGTGGCCGGACGGGGCGCCGGCCAACCCGACGAAGGCACTGCAGGTGGTCGTCTCGCGGACCAGGGCGGTGACCTGCGCCGACGCCGTGGTGCGGATCCCGCGTGGTTACCGGCTCGGGCTGCCCGCCGGTCAGGTGGACGTCCTGCTGCTCGGCGAGCTGGTGGAGCAGGCACGGGCCGCACTGGGCGAGGACGACATGGTGCTCGCGAGTCGCCGCGCCGAAGAGGCCATAAGCCTCCTGGGCGGCGGCTTGGACGGCGCCACGGGCGCACTCGCCGAGCTGAGGGGCGTCGCTGCCCAGTGGGTGGCCGAGGCGCGGCGGGTGGCGGCGATCGCGCGGGGCCGGAGCGGCGCTCACGAGGGCGCGCTGCCGCTGCTGGAGGAGACCGCGGCCGATCGGCCACACGACGAGGAACTGCTCGCCTGCCTGCTGCGCAGCGAGGCCGCCGTCCGAGGTGCCGCCGCCGCTCTGGAGCGTTACGAGCGGTATCGCGCGGGCCTGGTCGCGCGGCTCGGCACTGGACCAGGGCCTGAGCTCGCCCGCGTGTACGCCGAACTCCTCATCGCCGATCGGCCGGTACGTGAGGGCATCCTGTTCGACGGTTCCTCGCTGCTCGGCCGCGACGGCGACATCCGTGCGGTGCACGCCCTGTTGCAGACCAACCGGGTGGTCTCCATCATCGGCCCTGGCGGACTGGGCAAGACGCGGCTGGCTCATGTCGTCGGCAGGAACGCCACACAGCCCATCGCTCACTTTGTCGAACTCGTCGGCGTCTCCTCGCCGGAGGGCGTGGTGGGCGAGGTGGGCTCGGCGCTCGGGGTTCGGGACTCGGTCAGCGGGCGGCATGCCCTGACCGCCGAGCAGCGCTCCGACGTTCGCGCCCGGATCGCCCAGCATCTCGACCAGGCTCCGGCATTGTTGATATTGGACAACTGCGAGCACGTGATCGAGGCCGTCGCCGACCTGGTGGCGTTCCTGACCGTGACGACCCGCGACCTGCGGGTGCTCATCACCTCGCGCGCCCCCCTGTCGATCCCCGCCGAACGCGTCTACCTGCTCGGCGAGCTGCCCACGGGCGACGCGGTGGAGTTGTTCCGCCAGCGCGCCATGGCCGCCCGCCCGGGTGTGCGGATCGACGAGGGAGCGGTCGAGGAGGTCGTCGCCCGCCTCGACGGGCTGCCGCTCGCGATCGAGCTGGCCGCGGCCAAAGTACGGGTGATGTCGGTGGAGGAGATCGCGCGGCGCCTGGCGGACCGATTCGCCCTGCTGCGCGGGGGGAACCGTACGGCCCCCGACCGGCACCAGACGCTGCTCGCGGTCATCGACTGGTCATGGAATCTGCTGGACGAGCCAGAACGGCAGGCGTTGCGGTGGTTGTCGCTGTTCGGCGACGGTTTCACGCTGGCCGCGGCCGAGCAGGTACTCGGCCCGGAGGCCCTGCACGTCGTGGACGCGCTGACCGAGCAGTCGATGCTCAGCGTCCGCGAGACGACGTACGGCCTGCGCTACCGGATGCTGGAGACCGTCAGGGAGTTCGGGCGGATGCGGCTGAAGGAGGCCGGGGAGGAGGCGCCCGCCCGGGCGGCGCAGCGGGCCTGGGCGACGGCGTACGCCCTCGAACACGCCTCCCGGCTGTTCAGCTCGGCGCAGTTCGCGGCGGCCGACGCGTTGCACGCCGAGGAGAGCAACCTCGCCGAACTGCTCCGGCAGGCTCTCGGCGAATCCGATCCCGTCACGACGCTTCAGTTGCTGGCCGGCGTCGGTGCGCTGTGGTCGATCCGTGGCGACCACTCCCAGGTGTTCGTGCATCGGGACGCGGTCACCCAGCTGATCACCGGCTGGGTGCCGCCGCCGTACCTCGTCGAGGTGACCAGGGCCGCCATGATGATCACGCTGATGAACACCATGATCGTCACCGACGGCCGCAGCGATCCGCTGATCGACCTCCTCCGTACGCTGCCCATCAGTGATGCGACGAATCCCCGTATAGCGGCGATGGCCACGGTGATGGTCGCGTGCGACGCGGCCGACGGTGCCGAGTTGCATCGTCGGCTGGCGGAGTTGCGCCAGAGCGCCGACCATGATGTGGCCTTGGCGGCGACACAGACGAGCGCCCAAATCCTGGAGAACGCGGGAGACGTGACCGGGGCGATCGAGGCCGCCGAGCGGACCCTGACGATGCTCCGCGGGGACGAGGGGCCGTGGTTCGCCGCGATCCAGCACGCCGTGCTGGCCCCCCTGGTCATGCGGCGCGGCGATCGCCGGCGGGCGGTCGGACACGCGCGGACCGCCATCCCGGTGCTGAGCCGGCTCGGCGCCACAGACGACGAGACCCAGCTCCGCGCGCTGCTGCTGGTCTCCGCGCTCGCCGACGGCGACCTCGACACCGCGGAGGCCGAACTCGCCGAGCTCACCCGGATCAACGACAACGAGGCAGTGCTCGGCGGGGTGGCGATCGTCCCGTTGTGCGCGGCCGAGCTCGCCCTCGCCCGCGGCGAGACGGCCGCCGCGCTCGCGGAATACCGCCTTGCCGTCCAGCGGGCGCAAGACCTGCGCCTGCCCGGGGTATCGCGCGCGGAGCCCACGCCGTGGATGATCATCGCGGTGTCGGTCACCATGACGGCGTACGCGTACCACGCCCCTCCGGAAGATGTCAGGTACGGCGAGGAGTTGTTCTCCATCGTCCGGGGCTACGACCTGCTGACCGCGGAGAACCCCATCCTCGACTACCCGGTGTGCGGCACGATGCTCTTCGCGCTCGGTGCCTGGGGGCTGCTGCGGGGAGCCATGGCCCCCCGCGACGCGATCAGGTTGCTGGTGCTGGCCGAGCGGTTCGCGTACAACAGCAGCATGCCCTGCATGACCTTCGAGCGGATCGAACCGTACGCGGAGCGGGCCACGCCCAGGATGATCGCAGCCGTGCGGGCCGAGTACGGCGATCGACGCGGTTGCGACCTGCTCGACGAGGCGCGCGGTCTCGTTGAGCAGGTCTCCGGCCGTGACGGGCCGAGGTCACATGTGCCGCTTGTAACTGCGTACCGACAGCGGCGCGAAGATCGCGATGACGATCACGCACGCCAGGAGCGTCCAGGCCACCTCTCCGCTGACGAGGGCGCTGTTGGCGAGGTCACGGGCGGCCGTGACCAGGTGTGAGACCGGGTTGATCCGTACGAACGCGGCCAACCAGCCGGGCAGGGTCTCGATGGGGACGAACGCGTTCGACAGGAACGTCAACGGGAACATGATCATCATGGAGATGCCCTGGACGGCCTGGGCGCTTCGGGCGATCGTGCCGACCCAGGTGAAGACCCACGCCAGCGACCAGCCCGTGATGATCGCCAGCAGGATCGCGGCGAGCACGCCGCCCGCTCCGCCGCCCGGGCGGTAGCCCATCACCAGGCCCATGCCGAAAGTCAGAGTGGCCGCAATCGTGTAGCGCAGCAGGTCGGCCACCATGGGGCCGGCAAGCGGCGCGATCCGGGCGATCGGCAACGACTTGAACCGGTCGAAGACACCCTTCTCCATGTCCTCGCGGAGTTGCGTGCCCGTGGCCATGCACGTCGTCAGCACGGTCTGGGCGAGGATGCCGGGGATCATCAGGGGGAGGTAACTCTGCACGTCGCCTGCGATGGCGCCGCCGAAGATGAAGGCGAACATCGCGGTGAACAGGATGGGTTGCAGCGCCACGTCGAAGAACTGCTCCGGGTTGCGGCGCATCTTCTTGAGCGCCCGCCACGCCATCATCAGGGTCTGGCCGAGCGTCTCTCTCAGGGAGACGCGCCGCCGGGCGGCCGCCACGCGATCGGCGGCCCGGACCGTCTCACGGGCGGGTGTGATCATGGTGCTCATCGGTTCTCCTCTGTGCCGGTCTCGTGGTTCCGGTCCGTCTTGTGGCCGGTGAGGGCGAGGAACACCTCGTCCAGGCTGGGCTTGGCCACGCTGACCGAAGAGATCGACACCCCGGCGGTGCGCAGCGCGATCAGTACGTCCGCGGCCAGGTCGGCCTGGTCGAGTGCGACGTTGAGGCGGCCCTGCTCCGGGCTGAGAACCGGGTCGGAGCCGAGGACGCGTCGCACGATCTCCACGGCGGTGGGCACCTCGTCCGGGTTGGCGAGCAGCAGCTGGAGGGCGGAGTTGCCGACCGCGGTCTTCAACTCGTCGGGGGTGCCCTCGGCGACTTTGCGGCCGTGGTCGATGACGGCGACCCGATCGGCGAGCTGATCGGCCTCGTCCAGGTATTGCGTGGTCAGTAGCACTGTGCAGCCATCGGCGACCAGACCGCGGATGGTGTCCCACATCTGGCCGCGCGTACGCGGATCGAGGCCGGTGGTCGGCTCGTCGAGGAAGATCAGCGGTGGCCTGGTGATCAGGCTGGCCGCCAGGTCGAGGCGCCGGCGCATGCCGCCGGAGAACTGCGCGATCGGTCTGTCGGCGGCCTCCTCCAGGCCGAACTGGCCCAGCAATTCGGTGGCGATGCGCCGGGCGCGCGGCGCGTCGACGCCCTGCAGGCGACCGAAGAGCCAGAGGTTCTCGCGGGCGGTCAGGTTCTCGTCGACCGACGCGTACTGTCCGGTGACGCCGACCAGCTGGCGGATCACGTGCGGGTTGGCGGCCACGTCGGCCCCGAAGATCTCGGCACGGCCCGCGTCGATCTTCAACAGGGTGGCCAGCATCCGTAGCATGGTGGTCTTGCCGGCGCCGTTCGGGCCGAGGACGCCGAAGATCTCACCAGGGCGTACGTCCAGATCGATCCCGTCGACGGCACGGTGCCCGCCGAACGTCTTCACCAGCCCTTCCGCATGTACGGCCAGGTCGGTACTCCTGTCGGAGGGCGGGCCGCCCCCGAGACGTCCGAGTTCTGTGATAGTCATGGCTTCACTCTCGGCGGCGCCGGTTTCACGGCACCCTCGGCCGGTTTCACCGGTTGCCGGGAGCGGCGCTTGTAGCAGCGGCAGACATCCGCGGACACGGATCAGATGAGAAAGCCGGTCGCACGCGGGTTGCCGTACAGCGGCTTTGTACAGCACCATCGACGCACCCGAGCATGCGGCACCAGCCGGCATTCACCCTTGACCAGAGGGAAGACCGTTCGACGATGTGACCGGCAAGCAGGATGTCGGGAGTTCGAATCTCCCAGGCTCCACCCATGTCAAAGGCCACCTTCCATGATCGGTAAGTGGCCTTCTCCGCGCCGTACAGCAGCGAAACACAGCAGCGCCACCGGCCGAGGCCGCTATCAGGCGCCCCGCTGCGCCGCATGACTCGATGCGCCGCCGGGGCGGCAGTCGGCAGCCATCGCCCGTAGCGGGATGTCGATCGGGAAGGTCGCGAAGTGCACCGCCTGCCGCAGCCGCGATGTGGGTGTGCGCTAGCAGAGGCGATGAGCACGCGGAAGCGGCGCTCGACTGCGACCCCGCCGGTCCCCGCTGCTCCGCAGCCGCCGCGCGCCGGTCCGGCGGTGATCCCAACCAGGTCAGCCGGATCCGCACAGCCTCTTGAGCTCGGCGAGGTCCGTGTTGATATCCGCGATCACCTGGTTGGGATCGCCGCCGGTCATGCCGGTCAGCCGGAAGTTCAGTTCCTGGAATTCGGCGGCCAGTCGACTGATCGTCGCCCCCACCGCTCCTTGCGCGTCGAGGACCGCGCCCATCAGGTCGAGGTAGGTCTGGCGAGCCGCGGCTGCCTGGCCGCTGCGGGTGGTCCCGGCGTTCCGGCGGTATGTGGTCAGCGCCGTCGCCGTCTCGTCGCAGCCCCCGGGCCGGACCGCCGGCACCGGCGGGGGGACAACCGGCACCGCTCGGGTGGGGCTCGGCGCCGGCGGCTGGGGCTCGCTGGACTCGGGCGACGGGCGCGGGGCCGGCGGTGTGGGCCGGGTGGTGACCGAATCCGGTGACGACGGCCGCGGAGCCGGGGTGGTGACCACCTCGTCGGATGGGGGCTGCGGAGGCGGGGCCGGCGGCATCAGGTAGGCGACCAGCGCGACCACGGCGGCTGCCGCACCCGCCAGAGCGCTCATCGCCGCCCAGTTCGGGCGCAAACCCGCTCCTCCACCCGCCCTCGGCGGTTGCGCCGGTCCGTTCTCCGTCATGCCCTCATCGTGGCCGAGCCGCCGAACTCGGTCCAGGGAATCTTCCGCTGACGACGCGGGCGGGATCCAGGGCGCCGCCTCCGGCAGCCCCGCCGGAGGCGGCGAGGTCGCATCAGGCGACGGCGGTCCCCTCAAGCTCGACCATCAGGTCGGGGATCGCCAGCCGTGTCACCCCGAGCATCGTGGTGGACGGTGCGACCCCGGCGGCGCCCAACCGCGACGCCAGCACGCTGTTGGCGTTCCCCCCGGGGTGTGGACACCCGATTTCATGCAGCCAGTGCCGTCATCTTAGCAAGCTGATCTTCGTACACGGCCGGGGGTAGGTTCCCGATCGCTGAGCGGTCGGATCTTGTCGCCAGTTGGTGACCGGAAGACGATATTGCTGTGACCAGCGGGAGAACCTCGGATTGGCCAGAGACGGTCGGGCGCTTCGGAGCGGTCGGTGCCGTCGTCGCTGGCCTGTCCGGTTGTTGCGTCGGCCTAAGTCGTGGGCCTCTTGGCCTATCCGCCCACCGCTTGGCTTGCGACGTTTGAACTAGGCGCGCCGAGCGGTGGCGCGATCGTGGGGGCAATCGCTGGTGCGATCACCGCGTATTCGCGGGCCCTCACCCTTAACCCGCGAACTCCACGCGGCATTTCCGGATGTATCCCGAAACATTAGTGATGCTCGGTACAGTCGTGCGGCCTGCGAACAGCGGTGCTGCAGCAGGTATCGGCTATAGGCGTGTCGCGGTGCGGACGAGGTCGGCGACGGCTTTGGATCTGCTGTGTGGCGGCCAGGCGATGACGGTCGTGACGGCCGGTGCGTCCGGCACCGGCACGATGGCGTGGTCGTCGCGTAGCTGGTCTCGGAGCGACTCGGGTACGACGGCGCAGGCCAGTCCGAGCGCGATCAGCTGGAACAGTTGGGTATGGTCGCGCACCTGCGGTCCGGGGCCGTCCGGATGGCCGCCATCCCGTCCAGGCCAGCGCGGCAGGGGCAGGTCCGTCTGGGCGTTGACCTCGACTAACGACAGATACGCCCGGTTGGCGAGGGGATGCCCCTTGGGCAGGACCACGACCTGCTGTTCGGTGTGCAGATCCTCGGTGTCGAATCCGGCTGTCGTGTCGTAAGGCCGGTGGAGCAGAGCAACGTCGGTACGCCCGTTGCGCAGCAGACTTTCCGGCTCGCCCGGCCCGCACAGCATCACCTCGACTGCCACTGAGCCCGGTTCAGCGGCGTAGGCGTGCAGAAGCTTCGACAAGAGTTCCCTGGACGCTCCGGCCTTGGTGGCCAGGACCACACCGGGCTGGTCAGCCGCGGCGCGGCGGGTGCGGCGCTCGGCGGCTTCGACCGCGTCGAGCGCGAGCCGGGCCTCCCGTAGCAGCACCGACCCGGCCTCGGTTAAGGCGGTGGCGCGAGCGGTGCGGTGCAGCAGAACGACTCCGAGCCGCCGTTCCAGCTGCTGGATCGCCCGCGACAGTGGTGGTTGCGCCATCGAGAGCCGTTGTGCCGCCCGCCCGAAGTGCAACTCCTCGGCTACGGCGACGAAGTATCGCAACTCCCGCGTCTCCACCAGCTCATCGTATCCGGCGCTGACCACGACCAATACCCGTGCGGTATCGCCGCCCACTTGACCGGTCTTGGACGCCCCACCCGAGTCCGCAACATGATTGACGGCATGAGTGAACGGACGATCGCGCTGGTGACCGGCGCGAACAAGGGAATCGGATACGAGATCGCCGTAGGCCTGGGCGCCCTGGGCTGGCGAATCGGTGTGGGCGCGAGGGATCAACAACGCCGCGACACCGCGGTCGAGAAGCTGCGCGCGGCCGGGACCGATGCGTTCGGCGTGCCGCTCGACGTCACCGACGACGAAAGTGTCGCCGCCGCGGCCGAGCTGATCGCCGGCCATGCCGGAGGGCTCGACGTCCTGGTCAACAATGCCGCGATCACCGGCGGTATGCCACAGACACCGACCACGGTCGAGCCCGCGACCGTGCGAGCTGTCCTGGAAACCAACGTGATCGGCGTTATCCGAGTCACCAACGCGATGCTGCCGATGCTGCGCAACTCGGCATCACCGCGGATCGTCAACATGTCCAGCAGCGTCGGCTCGTTCGCCCTGCAAACCACACCGGGCATCGACATGGGCCAGGTTCCCGCCGCCTACTTGGCCTCGAAGACCTTCCTCAACGCCCTCACCATCCAATACGTCAAGGAACTGAGCGAGACCAACATCCTGATCAACTCCGGCTGCCCCGGCTTCACCGCCACCGACCTCAACGGCTTCCATGGCGTCCGCACACCACAACAGGGTGCGGCCATCGCGATTCACCTCGCAACCCTGCCCGACGACGGACCGACCGGCGGATTCTTCGACGACGCCGGAACGGTGCCCTGGTAACAGCCACACCAGCACGAACCATTCCCGTTCTCGAGGTCAGCCGCGCAGCGCGCGCCACAGGAGAAGCAAGACAACGACAAAGGCAGTCAGATAAGACGAGTTCGGTGGAATCGAGGTGTTGCGGATCGCCGAGGTCGATCGGCCATTGCCCGAGAGCGGGCAGGTCCTCGTGCGGGTCAAGGCCGCAGGCGCCACCGCCGCCACAAGTCTTCTTTCATCGCGTCCGACATTCCCGGCCGACCCATCCGAGCCACGATCCACCCATCCACTAGCAGCGTTGCGTTGATCGTCTGAATCTAAGCGTCGAGAACCGGGGGGTGAAGATGTCGATGGTCCGCACCGCCACGGAGCAGAAGAAGGAGAAGGATTACGTCTGGACTAAGGCCGTCGCCGAGTTCGG
>NZ_JOEQ01000066.1 GCF_000721075.1 Streptosporangium amethystogenes | reverse complement strand
ACACAGACCTGGAGGAAGCCGCGGTGACGCGGAAAGACGAGGCGTCGGATCGAGAGCTGGTCGGTCGGCTGGTCGACCAGGCCCGTGCCGAGGGCTTGGTGCACCACGCTCACTGCCCGGTCGCCGTGGTCCGCCGCCGAGGCGCTCTCGCCGGTGACCGCGAGGGGGACCTTGGACACGACGACCTTGGACACGACACGGCGCGACGATCGGTTGATTCGTGAGCGGACGGACGCTGACCCTGCCCGAAGGCGCCGAGGCCGACACCATCAAGGCGACCTACCGACAAGGGCATCCTGACCATCAGGGTCCCGATGCCCGAGGTTGCCACGAAGAAGGCCAAACGGATCGCCATCGAGAAGTGACCGGCCACGACGCTGGCGCTCGTAAGAGAAGCCGGTGCCGTGGCATGAGCAGATCTTCAAACGGACACGAGCGGTGGAACCTGTGACCTTTCTTCTCTTGCCGAGTCGCTGGTCAGGACAGGCGTCGACCGCCTGACCGCGGCCGGTTCGGATCGAAGGGAGCGTTGCGGGCTTGCGGTTTATGCCGGGGACATCCAGCCGTGCACATCCACCAGTTTGCGAGGTCGCGGCCCAGATCTTCCCGCTGTTAGGTCTTCGCGGTCCGGTCACTGGCTGCCTGCGGCGGGGAACCGGCACAGTGCGCCGATCCCCTGCGCCGGTGCGCCGGAGGTGCCGGGCGGCAGGACATGGACCTCGGCGCCGGTGAGGACGGCGGCCCGCACCGCGACATCGACCAGGCGTTCGCGTGTGACCGGGGCTGAGGTTCGGGCGAGCACCTCACGGCGGTCGGACACTTGCGTAGGGAGGGGGCCGAACCACGCGGTACGCCGGTCCTGCGGGTCGTCGACGACCACAAGCGTCTGCACCCGGCCGCGGGCCAGCGCATCCAGGGTTTCGCGGACGCCTTCGGCGACGCGTCCGGACGGGCCTCTTGCCTCCGCCAGCCGGTGCAGCAGGGCCTGCGTCTGCTCCTGGACCGCCTGGCGGGTCTGGTCGGCGACCTGCGCGGCCCGGTCCTTTTCGGCCCCGTCCTGGCTGCGGCTGCCGCTGACCCGCCGGATGCTCACCGTGCGCCGCACCCGCTCCGGCAGGTGCTTGGTGAGATATTGCAGGGCCCGCAAGTCACCGGCGAGAAGCAGCAGCCGAGCGTGGAAATCGGCGAGGGTACGCGTCAGCGTGTTCGCCACCCGAGTGGCGTTGTGCTCCCAGGAGTCCTCGGCCCGGTGCTGGTAGCGCATCTGCGCGCATCCGCCGGGTGCGTTGCGCTCGATCTCATCGTCCGGGCCGGTGACCGTCTGCCTCGCCGCCGTTCCCGTGCCGTAGGGGTAGGCCGCAAGATCGGCGCCGGTACGGTCCACGATCGCCAGCACGTACGGCGGCCGCTCCTGCAGCCACGCCAGCAACGGCAGCACGTGTGGCAAAGCGCCGCAGGTTGCCAGGTCCGGCTGGTGGGCCCCGGCCATGTCCACCGCCAGCAGGAGCTCACCCCCTGTGGCGAACATCGCCAGCACACCCGAGCCCGGCAGCGAAAGCGACACTCTTCGCGTCAACGCCTCGATCGTGCCCGGATCGACCTCTTGTTCGCTCAGCCGCCTGGCCAGCGCGTGCCATCTGGGCCAGGCGTCCTCTTCCGGAAGCGCACCCAGATCGAAGTAGCCGGACACCACCGGCCCCGACATGCTGAACAACCGCCGCAGCGTTGCCTTGTTGACATTCGTGGTCACCCTCATACAGCCCATCCTGAACGGCCGATATGACCGTCCGAAAGGGGTGAAAGTCCCACATCCCGAAGGACGTCTGAGCTGCAGTGTTGCGTCGCCCGACGGTCTTGATCACGCCTATGCCAGGAGATTTAGCCACATCTTGAGGGCTCACCGGTGACCGCCCCATGCCATGTCGGCATCGCTCAGCCACTTTTGGTCACCAGACAGCCAAGCAGGGGCCTATCTCGTCGGTGCCAGCCTCATCCGCGCATGTCGCGGCTGGCCAGGGGCAAAAGGTTCCTGGAGCCGCCCGGCCGGCACAAGTGAGCAGGTTGGCATGATCGCCCAACAGGTGATAGATCCTCGCTTCGGCGGCGGCGTCTCACTTTCCGCTCCGGTGCGAGGCAACCGCGAACGGCTACCCGCCGATGAACAGAACCGGAACCGAAGGTTCAGGGCATGCGCGAGAGAGGTGATCCGGATGGCCATACCTCCGCGTGAGGTCCGCAAGCGCGACGGCGCGGTCGTGGCGTTCGACCCCGAGCGGATCCGTCGGGCGGTCCACCGGGCGGCGGTCGAGGCCGGGGTTCCGGATCCGGGCGTGACCGGTAAGGCCGCGCATCGAGTCGTCGACCAGATCACCGCACGCTTCGATGGACGGGCACCGACGGTCGAGGAAGTGCAGGACACCGTCGAAGAGACCCTTATGACGGCCGGGCTCACGGACATCGCCCGCGCCTACATGCTCTACCGCAACCGCCGTGCCGAACTGCGGGACACCAAACGCATGCTCGGTGTGCGCGACGAGCTCAAGCTCAGCCTCGCGGCCGCGGTCGTGGTCAAGGAGCGCTATCTGCGCCGGGACGAGGCGGGTGTCGTCATCGAGTCGACCGGCGAGATGATGGATCGGGTCGCCCGGCACGTGGCGTGCGGGGAGGATGAATTCCGTCCCGGCTCGTCCGCGCACTGGGCCGAGGAGTTCAGCCGCGCCATGCGGGCGCTGGAATTCCTGCCGAACTCCCCGACGCTCATGAACGCGGGAACAGAGCTCGCCATGCTGTCGGGATGCTTCGTCCTGCCGGTGGAGGACTGTCTTGAATCGATCTTCACGGCGGTCAAGGACGCCGTGCTCATCCAGCAAGGCGGGGGCGGCACCGGCTTCGCCTTCTCACATCTGCGCCCGGCCGGCGACCCGGTGCACAGCACGCACGGCGTCGCCAGCGGCCCGGTGTCGTTCCTGCGCATCTTCGACCTCGCCACCGAGATCATCCGCCAGGGCGGGCGCCGCCGGGGGGCGAACATGGCGGTGCTCGATGCCGCGCATCCCGACATTCGTGCGTTCGTCACGGCCAAGCCCGAGCCCGATCGCTTGGAGAACTTCAACCTGTCGGTGGCGGCTTCCGATGCGTTCATGCGCGCTGTCGAAGACCGGGCGCCCTGGCCCCTGGTCAACCCCCGCACCGGCCAAACGGCCGGTGAGATCGACGCCGCCGACCTGTTCGACCTCATGGCCACGCAGGCGTGGCGCTCGGGCGACCCCGGGCTGCTGTTCACCGATCAGATCAACCGCGCCAACCCTACACCGTCCCTCGGACGGATCGAAGCAGCCAACCCCTGCGGAGAGGTACCGCTGCTGCCGTACGAGTCGTGCAACCTGGGCTCGTTGAACCTGCCACGGTTCGTCACCGACGGCGACGTGGACTGGCAGCGCCTGAGCGACGCCGTGGCGCTGGCGGTCCGCTTCCTCGACGACGTCATCGAGGTCAACCGGCTCCCCTTCCCCGAACTCGACCGGGCAGCGCGCCGGACGCGCAAGATCGGCCTGGGCTTCATGGGACTCGCCGAGCTGCTGGCCATGCTCGAAGTGCCCTACGGCTCGGCGGAGGCGGTCCGGCTGGCCGGCCGCATCGCCCACAGGATCACCGCTGCGGCCCGCAAGGCGTCGGCCGAACTCGCCGCCGACCGCGGTCCGTTCCCCTGCTTCGAGCAAAGCATCTACGCCAAAGACGGCACACCGCCGCTGCGCAACGCGCAGCTGACCGCGGTGGCGCCGACCGGGACGATCTCCATCATCGCCGGGACCACCTCAGGAATCGAGCCGATGTTCGCCATCGCCTACGTGCGCAACGTGCTCGACCGCCACCTCATCGAGGTCAACCCGCTGTTCGAGCGGACGGCCCGCGATCGCGGATTCTGGTCCGAACGGCTCATCGCCGACATCGCCGCCACCGGCACCATCCCCGACGACGCATCGGTGCCCGAGGACGTGCGCCGCGCCTTCGTCACCGCCGCCCAGGTGCCGCCAGCGCGCACCTGGCCATGCAGGCCGCCGTCCAGCAACACATCGACGCGGGCGTGTCCAAGACGGTGAACCTGCCGATGTCCGCCACGGTGGAGGAGGTGAAACGCATCTACCTGGAGGCATGGCATGCCGACGTCAAAGGCATCACCGTTTACCGTTACGGCAGCAAGCCCGGCCAGGTGCTCACCTTCCTCGCAGACCCACCGCAGCAGGCGCCGATCCGGGTCGACGGCTCCTACGCCGGCGGCTGCGCCCACCATGTATGCCAGTTCTGAAGATCCCGGCCGACCGCCTTTCCCCAGCACCCGAAGAAGGAGAGAACAGCATGGTCAGCGATGACGCCGCCAAGCTGGCTGTGCTCATCGACGCCGACAACGCACAGCCTGCGATCATCGAGGCACTGTTGGCCGAGATTGCCAAGTACGGCACCGCCCACGTCAAACGAGCCTACGGTGACTGGACCGGTACCGGCCTCAAAGGCTGGAAGGAGCATTTGCTCGCCCAGTCCATCCAGCAATTCGCCTACACCACCGGCAAGAACGCCACCGACGCGGCGATGGTCATCGACGCGATGGACCTGCTGTACTCGGGACGCTTTGACGGGTTCTGCATCGTCTCCAGCGACAGCGACTTCACCCGCCTGGCCGCACGGATCCGCGAATCCGGCCTGACCGTGTACGGGTTCGGCGAACATAAAACGCCCAAACCCTTCGTCTCGGCGTGCGACAAGTTCATCTACATCGAGAACATCACGACCCCCGCCGGTGCAGCACCCGCACCTACCCCACAGGTCGCGAAACTCAGGGGGAATACCGCACTGGTAAACCAGCTCCGCAACGCCGTGGAGGCAGCCTCGGACGACGACGGTTGGGCTGCACTCGCATCCGTTGGCCACATCATCACCAAGCAACACCCAGACTTCGACTCTCGCAACTATGGCTACGCCAAGCTCAGCGATCTGATGGCCGCAACGACATTGTTCGAGTCGGACCGCCGCAGCCCCGGCGACGGAAAACCGGCCATCATCTACGTCCGGGACAAGCGCGGCCGCGACAGAAGCCCCAAGCCCGCCTCAGCGAATCCGCAAGACCCGATGCCCGTGATCAGGCCGATCACGGCGACGATCATGCCCAGCCAGCCCAGCCACGGCCCGGCGATCTCCCTGCCCACCATGGCGGTTCCCGCGCTCACCGCGAACAACGCCACGAGCAGGCCGATCGGGCCGAGGGAGAGCTGGTGCACGGCGTACAGAGCCCGTGCGACCTCGACCTCGCCGAGCCCGGCGCGGCGGGCGGCCAGTGTGGCCAACGCGGTGAGCGGCACCATGGCCAGTGCGGCCATCGTGGCCAGGCTCACCCGGAGGCCAGCACGACCGGTGAGAAGGCCTCAGCCCCTTTCTCGGCCCGCTGGAGCACGTGCCGCAGATGCGCGACGAACCACATGAACGCCACCGCGCCTAGCGTGATGAGCAAGGTGGTCGTGAGCAGTGCAGGCCGGACGAAGGCGATCATCATGCCGGGGCGGACATCCAGTGCCAGCGCGCCCGGGGCTACCAGGAGCCCCGCCAGCAGCAGCACCGCGGCTACCAGGCCGCTGGCCGCTCCCAGGCGCTCCCAGGTTCGTTCGTTCATGGCTGCCTCCCTTGTTGAGGGGCTCTTGCCGAGGCCGAATCGGAGACCGTACGGCGGCCGGCGAGCCAGGGGTCCTGAAACGCCAGGCCACTTGTCCTTTTCATGCCTGCCTATCGCTTTTGCTACCCCAGGATCGCCGATCCGACCCTCTCTGCCCGCGTCGCGGCCGCCTGCCTCCGAGCCGACGTCCTCCAGTCTCGGCGGCAAGGTGGCGACGCGGGGCGCGAGCACATGGCACACCCCGATCATCATGGCCTCTCGCCAATAAGGTCCGGCTGCCCGCCGGTCGCCCACGCACCCGCCCGGCCGCGGCGGCCGCGGACAAGGCCTACTCCTCCCGCGGCAACCGCCTCTATCTCCGCAGGCGCCACATCAAAGCTGTCATCCCCGAAAAGACCGACCAGGCGGCCAACCGCAAGAACCGCGGCTCCCGTGGCGGCCGCCCGGTCAGCCATGATCCAGAGCTCTACAAGCAGCGCAACACGGCCGAACGGTGCATCAACCGGACCAAGGAATGGCGCGGACTGGCCTTCCGCTCCGACAAGACCCCCGAAAGCTACCTCGCCGGCCTTCATCTACACGGAGCCATCTCGTGGATTCGAAGCCTTCAACCCGCCTGAAGATCCGAAGTCCGTACAGGCCCTAGCACGGATAGACAGACGAGTGTCTCATGCTCGTTCTCGAGCCAACGGGCGAGATAGGGCGGCGTTCCTGGAGGAGGCGTTGTTCAAGATGGAGCAGCACCACATCAAGCGCCTGCCCGTGATCGAAGATCATCGCCTTGCCCATTATCAGCGAAGCCGATCTCGCCAAGGAGTTGCCCGACAGCAAGCTTGCCGAGTTCGTGCACCGCGTTTACGCGCTCGACTGACGGACCGGCCCGCGTCCGCTGCCGGGGGGGCCGGTGACCGATTCAGGCCAAACCTCTCTCCGGCCGGAGCCTGGCCGTGATCTCAACATGGTGCCGGCTGGCTACGGCGCATCCGTCCTGGCGGGAGGGGTGTCACGGCCCTTCACGGGGGATGGGGCTCAAACCGAAGTCCAACGACACCTGGAGTTCTGCATGTGCCGGATCGCAGCGCAGCGTGACCTCCACGCGGGGAATCCGCCTGCCGAGCTGGTCCAGGGCGTCCACCAGCGGGGTGATGTCCCAGCGGTGGTGCGTCGGCTGCGCACGCAGGAACAACGCGAGCCGGTGGTCGAAGTCGCGCCGCAGGCGGGCGTCGCCGTGTACGTAGCGGATCGTGATTTCCTGAATCCGATCACTATCTGTCATATCGGAGCCCGCCGTCGTCAAAAAATGCCGGACCATATGAGGCTTCGGCAGACCTGGAAGGACCACCTGCCAGGGCAGGATCGTAGACAATCAGACGCCCGGAGATTCGGAAGGCTGGCTGTGGCCTCGGTAGGCCGTGAGCCGCAG
This sequence comes from Streptosporangium amethystogenes, assembly GCF_000721075.1. Classification (GTDB taxonomy): domain Bacteria; phylum Actinomycetota; class Actinomycetes; order Streptosporangiales; family Streptosporangiaceae; genus Streptosporangium; species Streptosporangium amethystogenes. Next base: position 21,917 of record NZ_JOEQ01000066.1, on the reverse strand, counting down.
CCGGACTCGTCGTCGACGACATTGACCGGTTCGTAGGCCCTGGCGGCAGCCGACTGCCGCGAAGTGATCGTCGAGACCGCAGCACCTCGTGGAGCCCGCATCGATCGTCCGAAGGATGGGCCGGGGCCCGGTTTGTGCGCCTTGCCGTAACCATGGCCTTACGGGTGTGGTGGGTGGTCATTGGCGGTCCTTCATGCCGGACGTTGCAGCAGTGGCTGGCCGATTACCGGCGAGCAGGCCTGGATGGCCTGGCCCGCGCCAGCCGTAGCGACCAGGGCCTGCGTCGTCTCCCGGACGAGCTAGTGGCGTTCGTCGAGGGGCTGGCGTTGCGCCAGCCTGCCTCGAGCGTAGCCACGATCCACCAGCAGGCCGAGAGCATCGCCAAGGGGCACCAGCGCCTCGTCGGTCTTGACCTCCCCCTGTGATTTCCGCGCCGACGCGGCGCGGTGAGGACCGGCGTGGCAGAGCGCGCCGGTGATGGAATCGCCCGGCCCTTCCGGGCGGTTATGCATGGTGATGCGCATGCGACGCCTTGTCTGGCAGATGCGAAGTATGTGCCGTCAGGGGGTGCTTCCTATGGTGGCGGTGTCGTCGGTGATGGTCGTCATCGATCGTGCGGGCACGTGCTGCGTGCGGGTGTGCGGATGGCCGCGCGGTTCGGTGGTTGGGTGACTCCGGTGGAGCCGTATGCCCAGAACGAGTCTCGCGTCGCTGATGCCGAGGTCACGGCCCCGCCGGGGCCGGTGTCGTTCGTGGAAGCCCGCGCTGCGGCCCTGCCTGCTGTCACGCTGGCTTTTGAGCGTTCCGGGGCCGGGGAGCCGCTGCTCCTGGTGCACGGTCTGGGATTGAGCCGGCGCACGTGGGACGCTGTGGTCCCGCACCTGATCGGTGGGCGCGAGGTGATCGCGATCGATCTGCCGGGTTTCGGGCTGTCTCCGGATTGGCCGGCGGGTCTGACGCCGGATCTGCCGACTACGGCGAGGGTGCTGGGCGCTGCCTTCACCGCGCTGGGTATCGAGCGCCCGCACGTGGCAGGCCACTCCCTCGGCGGGCTGGTCGCGCTGGGGCTGGGACAGGCCGGTCTGGCTCGAAGTGTGACCGCGCTGGCTCCAGCCGGCTTCTGGAACGAAACCGAACGCCGGTACGCTTTCGCCGTGCTGGCCATGGCTCGGCGCATCTCCCGGACTGTGCCGGACGGCGCTGCAGAACGGCTGTCCGCGACCGCCGCCGGGCGCGCGATCTTGGCGGGCATGCTGTACGCAGACCCCACCCAATGCCCGCCGGGGGCGGTCGCGACCTGCCTGCGCTCGCTGCGTGAGTCTGCCGGGTTCGACGCCACGCTACGGGCGGGGCGAGCACACGGCCTGTTCAGCGGGCTGATTCCCGGCATTCCCATCACGATCGTCTGGGGAACCGCCGACCGGGTCCTGCTCCCGCGGCAGGCACGGCGGGTCACGGCCATGCTGCCGCGGGCGCAGTTGATCTGGTTGCCCGGGTGCGGGCACGTACCGATGAACGACGCACCCGAGCTGGTTGCGGATGTGATCATTCGGGAGACTGGGCCGGACATCGCCGTGCCGAGGGCCGACGCAGACGCCGCAGCGTCGTACGCAAAGCACGGTGCCTCAGCAGAGCACGTGGCCGGGGACTCCGACCCGGCGCCGACATGTGAGCCGAACGTTCGAGGCAAGACCCACCACGCGAAGGACCGTGCAGAGGTCAGGTCGCCTTGACCTCGACGTGATGCGGCCGGGCCTTTTCCACCCTCGGCACGGTCACCGTGAGCACCCCGTCGGACAACGTGGCCGATACCTGCTCGGGGTTGACCTCACCGGGCAGGAGGACGCGGTGCTCGAAACGGCCGATTCGGCGCATGCGGCGGTGCAGGCGGCCTGCCGCTTCCTTCTCCTTGATCTCGGCCGTCACCACCAGTTCCCGATCGTTCACCTCGACGTCGATGTCGTCCTTCTTCACACCGGGCAGATCGATGTCGGCGACGAATGCCTCGTCGGTCTCGCTCAGGTCGGCCAGCGGCGCCCACATCCCTTCCACCGGGCCGCCGAAAGCGGATTCGATCAACTGGTCCATCCGGCCATAGAGATCCTCGATCTGGGCGAACGGGTCTCGCATACCCAGGGGCATACCCAGGGCCATACCAGGCCGGACGATAGCCGATCCTCGACGATGAACCGGAAGCGTCATGATGCATCTCCTCCTATGCGAAACGGTCATCCTGGTGAGGAATGGGCAGCGCCTCCCACGCCTGCCAATCCAGGAGCGAACTGCGCGGGTCCCGCCCCCCTGGCAGAGAGCGGAACCATGAGCGGGGCGTTCTCCCAGCGCCGCACATACGTACGCACGCAGGGCGCCGGCTGAGCGAACAGCGCCGATCCCAGGGCCAGGCCAACACCCTTGGTCAGCCCCGGCCCAAGTGTTCCCGCTCGCTATGAGCCTTCCACCCCGCTTCTCAGCAGACACCGATGTCAGGTCCAAAACCCCACCCTTATTCGATCAAGACATATCGCCGGTCCCGCGTTACGCGGCGGCCCGGCAGCGCGGGCCGCCGCCGCAGTAAATCCGGCATGTGCTGCCGCGTGGGCAAGCTCACGCTCACGCGGCAGCACCTGCCCGGGGTTACTGTGGTCACCATCGGCGGTGAGTTTGACCTGGCGACCGCCGATCAGGTGGAGGAGTTTGTGCGCCGTACCCGCCGGCCTGGTGATCAGGTCGTCATCGACCTGATCGGCACCCGCTTTATGGACTGCAGCGGCTTGAACGTTTTGCTGCGCATACGGCACGAGGTCGGCCGCGATGGTGGCGTCCTTCGGCTCGCCGGCCTGCAGCGTGAGCCCGTCCGTGTTCTACGGCTCACCGGTATGGGACCGGTACCTGCTGGTGCATGCCAGCCTTGAGCAGGCGCTGGCCGTGGCCACCTCACGCAGGCGCATCGGCTGGACCTGAGTCCTTCGCGCCGGCCACGCCGAGGGCGGCGCCGCGGCCAAGTCTCACGAAAGGCCCCATTTCGCGTCATGCCTCCAGCTCGCGCATCGGTGGGCGGTGGCGAGTTCGTGGCCGACCTCTCACTAACCGGCAGGACTCCCGGCTGCGAGCGTGACCAGCGTCGACGAGACCTGACTGGTCACCTGCTGGGCGTGATAAGGCCGTAGTGGCCGTCGTAACGGTGATAGACGACGTTGCCCCGCCCGGTACCGGCGTCGGCGAAGAAGACGAACGGTGAACCGGTGGTCTCCAGACGTTCCACCGCTTCCCTGACAGAGAGGACGGGTGCCGGTGCAGAGCTGACCGTGAGGGGGATCGACACCGGGCCCAGCCGGTAGGGCGCGGGGTCGACCTGCGCCAGCCGGTAACCGTCTTGGCTGTGGTAGATGACGCTATCCTGGCCGGTCTCTGCTTCGGTGAACAGGTGGAAGTCGTAATCGAGCTGTTCCATGTCGAAGGCCGCTTCGTCGGGCGTGGCCCAGGTCAGCTCGTAGGTCTTGTGCCGGACGATCTCCCGCTCCCCTTCGGGCCGGGGGAAGTAGAGCAGAGGACGACGATGAGGGCTGGAATGCCGCCACTCGTGGTCGGCGTCCTCCGCACGTCGCCCCCGCAGGTCCTCCCAGTCCCTGCCGGTACGGCGCAGCCGGACCCGAAGCCGGTCTCCGAGCAGCCGGATGGCCTGGTGCATCGACTCGGCGACCGCCTGCGCTCGGATGAGCCGTCCGCTGACGTCGAGGTTCGCCTGCGCGGTGCAGGGGCGGGCCACGGCAGGATCGGCGGAGGCGCTGAGCTTGACCCGGGCAAAGAGCACCGATTCGTGGGCGGCCGCGGTCGATGCCGCCACCACCTCGCGAGCATCGTCGGCCGCACCGGGTGAGATGGCGCCGCGCGTTTCCACCTGCACCTCGCCGGGGTCAAGAGCGATGGAGGCGTGCCGACGGTTCATGCCGTGTCACCTCCGCTCCTGACGAGGCCAGCGGCGAGCAGTAGCTCGTGGGCGAGCCGCGCGGCCTGTGCGGGGTGCATCTGCCCGGGCTCCTCCAGCGGCCCGGCCTCCAGGCCACGCGCGAGGGCCAGATGGGCCTCGGCCAACGCTTGGATCTGCTTCTCGGCTTTGCTGACCCGGGCCTTGAGAAGGTTCAGTTCGAGCTCGAGCGGATGCGTCTGTTCGGTCGCAGGGACCATATCGGGCTTGGGTTGGGACATCAGACCCACCTCCCATAAGCGCTCTCCCTTTCCACCCTTCCCAGAACCGGCACTAGTATCACAGGGACTTATGTCCTTCGGCGGCAGGCGAGGTGCCAGGCCGCAGGTTGAACAGGGCGAGCATGAGGTTCATCGCGGCCAGTCAGCATCATCGGCCGATGACTTGGTGTCCATGCGAGGGAGAGGACTCCGATCCGGGAGGGTCCCCTGAGACAAGGAAACGTGGATGTCTGACGGCACACAGGTGTCCGGGAAGGGACCTGCCAGACGCCCACCCCTCGCCCTCACTCGTTTGGTTGGGGCCCTTGACTCGGTGAAGCACTCCCTGTGGGTTGTTTCCTCAACCTCGTGGTAGCCGAACATCGATTCCGGGGCCGGGTCATGGCCGTTTCAGTGGGAGGTGGCCGAGATGGCTTCCAGCAACTCGCCGACCTTGTCTTGGGGCAGCTTTGCCGCGAGGTCGGCCTGGCTGATGATGCCGACCAGTTCCTTGTTCTCCAGCACCGGCATGCGGCGGATCTTGTGCTCGGCCATCTGGTGAAGAACCTCGTCGATGTCGGCGTTGACGTCGATGGACCGCACCGGGGCTTCGGTGAGGTCGCCAGCCTTGACCTCGGCTGGGTTCTTGCCCTTTGCGGTGCATTTCACCACGATGTCACGGTCGGTGATGATCCCCTTGAGCTGGCCGTTCTCGTCGCAGACCGGCAAGGAGCCGACATTCAATTCAGCCATCCGCTGGGCGGCCTCGGCAAGACTGTCGTTGATCCGCAGGCACTCACAGCCGCGGTGCATGACATCACGTGCTGTCGTCATAGTCGATCTTCTTTCTCTCTGGGCCCTTTTCGCCTTCCCTGCTCTGCCCCCGGGCCGGGAAACCTCGCCCAACAGGTCCTTGACCTGCACTTTCGACAACCGGATCCGGAGCATGGCAGCGCTTGTCGTCCTACGGGCTCGGAAACCACCGGCGTACCTGAAAGGCTCTCACCGCCGTCGGGGACCGGCTCAAGGTGCAGGCCCGCCATTCGTAGCATCCTGGCTCAGACCACGAGCTCCTCCACGGCTCGGCATCCCTGCCCCCAGAACAGGTCACCAGAAACGGGGACGCCCTCTACCACATCCTCCAACAACGAACCCGCCACGCCAATCGCCGAACTCGACTCGATGAGCTCCAGAGGAAGCAAGACGACTCCACCTGGGACACATGATGACGAGCAAGAGAGGTGGCCCGAGATCGTCAAGGCTGACCTTCCTGGGCGGTGCCGGTACCCGTCAGGACACATCCCCGCCTTCGCCGTGAACCACGCCGCATCTACTGGCTCCGGGAGCTGCGGCACCTCGGCATGATCCCGAAGGTCCCGGTGTACGTGGACAGCCCCATGGGCCGGGCCGCCCGCGACGTCTAGCCATGGTGGGCAGGGAGATCGCCGGGCCGTGGCTGGGCTGGCTGGGCATGATCGTCGCCGTGATCGGCCTGATCACGGGCATCGGCAGCTTCCTCGCCACTCCGACCGGGTTCGCGATGCTTCAAGCCTACGTCCTGGGCATCGCGTTCACGCTGTGGATCGCCGTCGCCTCCGTTGTCTCCGTTGTCATGCTGGTGCGCCCGGAGGTGGAGCGCACTCTTGCACTGCGCGCGGTCTTCGCTCGCTGACGGCGCGACGCGGTCACGGCTTCTCCCGATGCCACACGGAGGAGGCCGGACGTCCGGCATGAGAGCGCCGGGATTGGAGAGCCTCGCGGCTACGCGGAGCCCCACTGAAGACCTGGCACGTCTCACCGGAGGATCGGAGGGGAAGGCACATGACCATGCCCTGCATAGTCACGCCCCCCTGTGATGGCTGGGGCCGCATGGGCGGCGGATGGGCCTGGTTCTGGCGGATACTGATGATGCTGCTCGTAGCGGCCCTCTTCGCCTTTGGCGACCTGGCTCCTCGTTCGGGCGGTCACGGCCTCGCAGCCCGACCCCGCCGATCGCACGGTCGAGCCTGGGTCGGGCGCGGGACGTCCTGGCAGAACGGGTACGCCCGCGGTGAAATCTCCACGGAGGAGCACCACGACAGGCTCACCCACCGCTGAGAGACCGCCTGCCTGGCGGTATTCCGGTACGAAAGCCCCTTCCTGTTAGGGTCAAAATTCTCTATTAGGACAAAAGACCACAAACCGAGGCTGAGGGAAAGACTCAACCGGGGGCGATCAACGTGATTACTCTGAGCATTATCAAGGCCGACACCGGGGGGTTCGTCGGCCATACGGCTGTGCATCCGGACATGATGAGCGAAGCTGGCCGTGAGATAGCCCGAGCCGTCGAATCGGGGCTGCTGATCGACGGACACGTGGCGAGCTGCGGCGATGACCTCTCGCTCATCATGACGCATACCTACGGCCCGGACACCGACCTCATCCACTCCTTCGCCTGGGACACCTTCCAGGCCACCACCCGCATCGCCAAGCAGCTCGGCCTGTACGGCGCCGGCCAGGACCTGCTGTCGGACGCCTTCTCCGGCAACCTGCGCGGCATGGGTCCCGGCTACGCCGAACTCGAATTCGAAGAGCGGCCATCGGAGCCGGTGATCTGCTTCCTGGCAGACAAGACCGAACCGGGCGCGTGGAACCTGCCGCTGTACAAGATGTTCGCCGACCCGTTCAACACCGCCGGGCTGGTCATCGACACCAAGATGCACGCCGGCTTCACCTTCGAGGTCTACGACCTGTACGACGAGAAGCGCATCCTCTTCGACTGCCCGGCCGAGCTGTACGAGATGCTCATGTACATCGGCGCCCCGGCCCGCTACGTCATCCACAGCGTCCGCTCCAAGACGCTCGGCGAGACCGCCGCCGCCACCAGCACGCAGCGGTTGTCGCTCATCGCCGGCAAGTACGTCGGCAAGGACGACCCCGTCATGATCGTCCGCTGCCAGTCCGGGCTACCCGCGGTGGGCGAGGTGCTGGAACCGTTCACCTTCGCCTACGGGGTCGCCGGCTGCATGCGAGGCTCACACCACACCCCGATCATGCCCGTCTCGGCCGGGCACGCGCACCCGTCGCGCTTCGACGGCCCACCGCGCGTGGTCGCCCTGGGCTTCCAGATCCACGACGGCAAGCTGATCGGCCCGCGCGACCTGTTCGCTGACCCCGCCTTCGACCGGGCACGCCAGCAGGCCAACGAGGCCATGGACTACTTCCGCCGCCATGGCCCATTCGAGCCGCACCGGCTGCCCCTGGAAGACCTCGAATACACCACCATGACCGTCCTCACCAAGAGGCTCGCCAGCCGCTGGACACCGATGACAACCGAACTCGCGACGGCCGGGACGAGCAGAAGGTGAAGGTAGCGGAGCCTCGTCCTGCCCTTGAGCGTGAATCATCGATGCGTTCGAGGCGACAGCCATGACAATGCCGATCATCGTCGGTGTGGACGGATCAGCGCCCTCGCTGCAGGCCGCGAGCTGGGACGGTCGGGGGGCCGCCATCCGGCATGCCCCGCGGCGGGTACTGTACGCGGTGTCCCGGTGGCCCCACGACGTACCGCTCGCTCCCAGCCTCGTTCCTGGGGAACCGGCGCGGAGGGCCTTATCTGTTGGGTGAAGCTGCGCTGATGGACGCCAGCGTGGAGTCGCGTTCCAGATCGACGGCCAGGTCGCCCAGCGACACCACGCCCACCGGCCGCTCGCCGTCGAGCACGGGCAACCGGCGTACCGCGTGCAGGCACATCAGCTCCACCGCGTACCACTCCCCATCGTCCAGAGAGACCGTGACAAGCTTCCTGCTGCAGATGTCACCTGCCGAGACGAGCTCGGGAGACAGGCCGAGCGCGATCGCCCGCACCACGATGTCCCTGTCGGTCAGCACTCCGAACAGCCGCCCGTCCTCCATGACGAAGACGTCACCGATGTCGTACTCGCGCATCTCCCGAGCCGCGGCCACCAGCGTGGAATCGACGCTCACCATCACGACATCCCTCGTCATCACGTCCCGAACGTGGCGTTTCATAGCAGGTCCTTAGCCGGCGACAGCACTCGTGGAGGGGAGGCCGACGCAACGCCCCAGCCGGTCAGCGTGCAGCGACCGCATCGGCGCTCTCGCCTCGATGATGCCCCGCGCCCAGGCACGGAAGTCACATCAGTCGCCGATTTTGCGGCCCAGAACAGATCGCCCAATCTTCCGGAAGGCCAGTGTTCGGGCATGCTTCCCTCCGGAGGGGCAAGGAAGGTGCCCGAAATATTCACCTCCGGAAAAGTGACAAGCGTCAACGGTGGTGACCCGGCATGTAGAAACCCATGGACGTCGCATGAGGCGGGGTCCGTCCGACCTTCTCGACGCCACCGGCAGGTACTCCGCTCGCAGGATGTTCACGCCTGGACAACCGCATGTCTGTTTGGCTCGCGCCCGAGAGCCATCGGCGGTGTGGTCAAGAAGTCAGGGACAAGAGTTTGATGGCCTACATCTCGTGTCATCGGCCTCGCGGGGAACACGCGGCAAGGTCGGCAGAACCCCTGGGAGGCCAGGTGAACAAGCGGCGCCCCATACTCATCGGCTATGACGAATCGCCGGAGAGCGAGAAGGCGCTGTGCTGGGCCGTCCAGGAAGCGCTGCTAGGGGAGTTGCCTATTCTGGTCTGCCACGCCTGGCAGTGGCCGCACCCGCACCGGCCTGTTGAGCAGGAAGCATGATGCCCCGTCGCCTTGACCCCGCCCACCAGACGGGTAGGAGAAGCCTTGGGCCAACTGCTCGCGAGGGTCTTTTCACTGATGCCGGGCTTTCTATGCCTGTCGTTCTGCACCGTATCGCGAGCATCAGGCCCACGAACGAGGGTGCGTACATGAAGATCAGGGACGTAATTTCCACGCCGGCGGTGGCCCCCGCCGTTTGCGCGACTATCCGTAATGTCGCACAGCATATGGACTACCACGGTGTCGGCTGTGTAGTCCTGTCGGATGCGTGGCGCCTCGTCGGTATTGCGACCGATCGCGATCTGGCTATTCGCGCACTTGCTCGGGGGTGGGCGATGATCTCCCGGTCAGCCAGGTGAAGACTCCCGATCCGGTAACGGTAGGTCAGGCGACGATCTCGACGTGGCCTTCGAGGTGTTCCCCCGGCTACCCGCGCTCGACGAGGAAGTCGTCATCGGCGTGCTTACGGTGGATGACCTGCTCAAGCCCGTCGCCAGCGAGATCGGCAAGCCGCAGTCATCCATCTGGGCAGAGTACTGCGTGACCCCGGGGTGGGCTCACGAATTGTGGGCCCTTCGACCCTGCGCACCAGGCTCCTTACCGCCTGATGGTGATGAGAGGGGTGTCCTTCACCACCGACGTGGGGATTCGTGTGAGGTACGGCGAAGCGTCGGGGGAGGCAGGTACGCCGAGTGTTCGTTGATCGTCATGATGCGGGTGTGCGTCTGGCCGAACGTCTGACCGGGCTTGTCACCGAGGAGAATGTGGTCGTTCTGGGGCTGCCCAGAGGCGGCGTACCCGTGGCCTTCGAGGTGGCCCAGGCCTTGGGCGCGCCGCTGGATGTGATCGTGGTCCGCAAGCTGGGCGTGCCGTTCCAGCCGGAGCTGGGATTCGGTGCTGTCGGAGAAGGTGGCATACGCGTCATCAATTCGGACGTCGTCAGGCTGGCGGATGTGACGAACGCGGAGATGGCCACGGTAGAGAAGCGCGAGCAGGCCGAGGTGCTGCGCCGTGCGCTCCGCTTTCGCGCTGATCGCGCACCGGTCGACCTCACCGGCCGTACGGTCATCGTCGTGGACGACGGGATCGCCACGGGCGGCACCGCTCGCGCCGCCTGCCAGGTGGCTCATGCGCGCGGGGCCTCGCGAGTGATCTTGGCGGTCCCTGTCGGAACGCCGGACACGATCGCGAGACTGCGCGAGGACGCCGACGAGGTGATCTGTTTGGAGACACCTACCGCTCTTTGGGCCATTGGCGCCTGGTACGCCGACTTCACCCAGACCACTGACGAGCAGGTGATCGAACTGCTGCAGCGGGCCGCACCACCTGCCGCCGAGGGTGCGGTGGCCAAGAAGGGTCGCGTGGTGAAATCTGATTCGCCGAAGGCTGCCGTCGAGGTGCTGGTGGATGCCGGTCCTGTCCGACTGCCGGGGCAACTCGTCGTGCCGGAGGAGGCTGCGGGGGTAGTGGTCTTCGTGCACGGCAGTGGCAGCAGCCGGCACAGTCCACGCAACCGGTACGTGGCCTCGGTGCTCAACCAGGCAGGTCTGGGCACCTTGCTGTTCGACCTGCTCACGGTCGAGGAGGAGTACGACCGTGGCAACGTGTTCGACATCGAGTTGCTGACCGGACGGCTCGCGCAGGTGACGGCATGGCTCAGTGGCCAGCCTCAGGTCGCGGGACTGCCGGTCGGCTATTTCGGAGCCAGCACCGGGGCGGCGGCCGCGCTGTGGGCAGCGGCTGAACCGGCCAGCCGGGCGACCGCCATCGTCTCACGAGGCGGACGACCGGATCTGGCCGGACCGCGGCTGCCGGCAGTGCGCGCGGCGACGCTGCTGATCGTGGGAGGCCGCGACGAACTGGTGCTCGACCTCAACCGAGCGGCACAACAGCGGTTGCGCTGCGAGAACCGCCTCGAGGTCATCCCTGATGCCACACACCTGTTCGAAGAGCCCGGAGCGCTGGAGAACGTCGCCGACCTGGCACGCGACTGGTTCACCGACCATCTCGGCACCCGCGTGGGCTGAGAAGCTCAGCGCTGCCTCCGCTGGTGCCGGACCGGGGCCAGGGGTGTTCGAAGCAGGCCCCTCGGACGCTACATCGGTCGCCTCACCGCCACACACCATTGGGGCGAAAATGGGACACATGATCGAACTAATCGAGGAAACGTCCTTTCGCTTTCGCATCGAGCGGCATGCAGCGATGCTGGTGCCTGGCGTCGTCCTGGCCTCTCGCGTCCTGCTTCCGGAGGAGCAGGCGCTGCAGCAGGTCGTCAACGTGGCCACCCTGCCGGGCATCGTCCGAGCCTCCTACGCCATGCCCGACGTGCACTGGGGCTATGGGTTCCCGATCGGCGGCGTGGCCGCCACCGACATCGCGGCCGGAGGTGTGGTCTCCCCGGGCGGGGTCGGGTTCGATATCTCCTGTGGGGTACGGCTGCTCGCGGCCGACCTCGATCGCGACCGGCTGGCGCCTTGGCTGGCACGGCTCCTGGATCGCCTCGATCATGTCATCCCGCGGGGTACCGGCCGGGGCGCCGTCTGGCATCTGGCCGGGCGGCCACAGCTCGAAAAGGTCCTGTGCGGCGGCGCCCGGTACGCCGTCGAGCAGGGCCACGGCGTGGCGCGGGATCTGGAGCGCTGCGAGGACTTCGGCGCCGTCGCCGACGCCGATATCTCCCAGGTCGGGTTCCGGGCCCTAGAGCGGGGACTGAACCAGGTGGGCAGCCTCGGCTCCGGCAACCACTTCCTGGAGATCCAGGCCGTGCAGGAGGTCTACGACGAGGCGGTGGCGGCCGCGTTCGGCCTGAGCCGTGACCAGGTGTGCGTGATGATCCACTGCGGCTCGCGCGGGCTCGGCCACCAGATCTGCACCGACCACGTGCACGCGATGGAAAAGGCAATGCCGCACTACGGCATCACCGTGCCCGACCGGCAACTCGCCTGCGCCCCGGTCGATTCCCCCGAAGGCCGCGCCTACCTCGCTGCCATGGCCGCCGCGGCCAACTACGGGCGAGCCAACCGGCAACTGCTCGGCGAGGCCACGCGACGGGCCTTCGCCGACATCGCCGACGGCCGCCTGGATCTGGTGTACGACGTCTCGCACAACCTGGCCAAGATCGAAACACACGACGGCATGCGACTGTGCGTCCACCGCAAGGGCGCCACCCGGGCGCTGCCGCCGTACCATCCCGATCTCCCGGCCGATCTGGCCCCGGTGGGCCAGCCTGTGCTGATCCCGGGCACCATGGGCACCGCCTCCTACGTGCTGACCGGCGTTCCCGGCGGTGAGGCGTTCCACTCCACCTGCCACGGCGCGGGCCGTACCCAAAGCCGCCACCAGGCGGCGCGGTCCATCAGCGGCCGGCAGCTGCGCGATCGCCTGGAGGAGCAGGGCATCGCCGTACGCGGCGCGACCTGGCGCGGGCTGGCCGAGGAGACGCCCACCGCCTACAAGGACGTCGACGCCGTGGTCACCGCCAGCGAGGGAGCAGGGCTATGCCGCAAGGTCGCCCGCCTGGTCCCCCTCGGCGTCGTCAAAGGCTGAACGAGAAGGGAACGCCGATGAGCGCCGATGCCGGCCACCGCCCCCTTCCCCACACCGCCGACACCCGGATCCAAGCCTGGGCATCGACCGCAGGGGAATGCATCGCCCAGGCGGTGCTCGGCATGGCGGACAGCTTCCTCGACCTGCGCGGCGCCGCCGCCACCGGCGAGCACAACCTCTGCATTGATCCCGGCGAACCTCAAGATCAGTTGGTGGCCGTTCTTGACGAGGTCATCTACCTGATGGACACCACCGGACGGATCCCGATCAAGGCGGCGGCCGTGCACGATCAGAACCGTCTGCGACTCCACCTGGCCATGGCCGATCTGGCGGCCGTACCCCAGACCGGAGCGGTGCCCAAGGCCGTCGCCCTGCATCAGCTGACCTTCGAACACCACGCAGACCGGTGGACCTGCACGGTGACCCTGGACGTATGACGCCGCTTGGACGTGATCGATCTCTTGACCGGCACAAGATTATCGACTCGGAAGCGCATGCTGAGGAATGTGAGCGTCACCTGATCCCGATAATGGCGGGAGGAGAGCAGCGCAGGGCCGGAAGTCTTGAACGGGACAGGCGTTGGTCAGCGCAGCCGCCGGAGCAGTGGCGGGGGCGGCGGTTCGCAAGGCGCCACCCTGATGCGCGCGTCCACCGTGGTGGCGCCGTCCGGGGTGACAATGACCGGGTTGAGGTCGAGTTCGGCCACCTGAGGGAGGTCGTCGAGCAGCCTGCCGATTCGCGTGATCTGGTCGGCGAGAGCGTCGACGTTGACGGGTGGCGAGCCGCGGTAGCCGTGCAGCAGCGGGGAGCAGCGCAGCTCGCCGATCATGTCGGTCGGGTCTGTGACGGGCGGCACCCGGAAGGTGCGGTCGGCCAGCACGCCGCCCATGCCCGCCATGACCAGCGGTCCGAACGCCGGGTAGTTGACGCCACCAAGGATGATCTCGACACCGGCCGGCAGCATGCGCTGGACGATTGCGCCGGTCATGTCCGGGCCGACGCGTTCGGAGATCTCCTGGTACGCCTGCCGGACCTCATCCGGAGTGCGAAGGCCGAGCCGGACACCGCCGGCCTCGCTCTTGTGCACGGGGCCCACGGCCTTCAGCACGATCGGTGGCCCGAGCCGCGCGGCCGCCCCGGCGGCGGCCTCGGGATCGTCCACGTCGATGGAGGCCACCACAGGCACGCCGTAGCAGCCCAGCAGCCCTCCGGCAGCTGCCGGGGAGAGCCAGCGGCCCTCGGGATGCGCGGCAGCTCCGCCCGGATGATCTGCCGCGCCGTCTCGGTGTCCGCCCGCACGGGCGGGGCGGCGGGTTCGGCAGGGCGGCGGCGCCATTCGGCGTGCCGGACGGCGTGAGCGAGGGCTTCGACGGCCTGCTCGGGGAAGGCGTAGCTGGGAATCCGGCCGTCGATTAGGTCGTCATGCCCGGCGACGCAGGCCAGCACGGTGCAGCACCGCGTAGATCGAGCTCGGTGCCTCGACACTCACCGTGGAGGAAACCCCCGGGCTGAACCGGACCTTTTGTTCCCGAACATCCTGCACGGGGGTGCCCCAGGTGCCACGCGGTCCTCTTGGCAGAGGGCAGGATCGAGTGATCGTTGGACCCAGGTTGATGAGCCACTCTACATCGGCCATGTCTCGCGCCCTTCCGGCGACCACCAGAGCGGAAGGAAAACAATCCGTTCACCAGCCGAGCGTGTCAGTCCAGCGCGTAAACGCGGTGAACGAACTCGGCAAGCTTACTGTCGGGCAACTCCTTGGCGAGGTCGGCTTCGCTGATGATGCCGGCGAGACGGCGGTCTTCGATCACGGGCAGGCGCTTGATGTGGTGCTGCTCCATCGCGAACAGCGCCTCCTCGAGGCTGGCATCGGCGTCCACCCATACCAGGCCACGAGCCAGTTCCCCCGCGGTGGTCTGGTCGATGTCCATGCCATGAGCGCAGCACAGGACCACAATGTCCCGGTCAGTGATGATCCCCTTGAGCCGGTCATCGTCTCCGCAGATGGGCAGCGCACCGACGCCGAGATCGCACATCATCTGTGAGGCGACGCGCAGACTCTCGTGTTCGCCGATGCACTGAACTCCCTCATGCATCACATCCCGGGCTTTCCTCCCGGATTCCCCTACCTCCATCGCTCACCTCCCGAACACCTCGACGAAGCCCTCCGACTCCTCGTACCCCAAGTCGGCCCAAGCGTCGGGGAGCCGGTCACCTGAAATGGGTAAAGATCGCTCCTGTCGAAGGCCGGCCCGTCCGATGATGCGGATCCGGCCACTCCGCCCACGATCCGCTCCGCCTGTCATTGCTGCCCCTGTCCTTCGCCTGGTGGCATTCGTGGCCGCCGGGGAGGCCAACCAGCACCTGCGGGACTTCATCGCCCGAGTGAACGAAAGTGATGCTTCCTTGCGGCCCCTGGTCGCCGAACCGGGTGGGGCAGGAATGGATTTCTGGGGAAAGGGTGCCAGGTCGAACTCCAGAGACAGCTGGAGCTCCTACTGTGCGGGTGATGTTGAAGGTGAGGACGCAGCAGTGCGAGAAGACCCCGCCAGGGTGACCTCAGGCAGGGCCTTGAGCTGGCGTTGTCGCTCGCTTCGCCGCTGAGGGCCGTCGGCCCATCTCGTCATGCCTGATAGGAGGCAGAGCCGATGGGTAAGTGCAGGGAAGGGGATGGGTGGTTCGGAAAGGGTGGACTGCCCAGAAGGGGGTAATCGTGACGACGGCACGGGACATCATGCATTCAGGCGTCGAGTGCATAGGTGAGCGCCAGAATCTCGCCTTCGCCGCGCAGCGCATGCGCGAGCTCGACGTCGGGGCGTTGCCGATCTGCGGCGACGACCGGCTCCATGGCATCATCACCGACCGGGACATCGTGCTCAAGTGCGTCGCCACCGGAGGTGACCCGAACACGGTCACCGCGGGCGAACTGGCTCAGGGCAAGCCCATCACCGTCGAGGCCGGCGCGGACGTCCAGCAGGTACTCCAGGCCATGGAGCAGCACCGGATCCGCCGCCTGCCGATGATCGACCAGCACCGGCTCGTCGGGCTGATCAGCGAGGCCGACCTGGCTCGGCACCTGCCCGAAGAGACGGTCGGCCGCTTCGTGGAGGCGATCTGTGCAAGCCCATGACCAGGGCAGTCAGCAGGAAGCCGGTGGAGGTCGCAGCAAACCGGCCTGATGCCCCGCTACGAGCGGAGGTGGAACACCGATGACGCTGCAGATCGTGGCGGGAACGGCCAACCGTGCGCTGGCCGGTTCCGTCGCCTCGATGCTGGGCATCGAGCCGGCCGCAGCGGTGGTGGAGCGGTTTCCGGACGGTGAGCTCCGGCCCGTCGTGGACGGGCTGGGGGGCGCGGACGTCTACCTGGTTCAGCCCACGGGTCCGCCGGTCAACGAGCACGTGATGGAGTTGCTGTTGCTGGTCGATGCCTGCCGTCGAGCGGGTGCGGCGCGGATCACCGCGGTCATGCCGTACTTCGGGTATGCCCGTCAGGACCGTCGTGGCCGGGCCGGGCAAGCGATCGGAGTCCACGTCGTCGCCAACGCGCTCGCTTCGGCCGGAATGTGGCGTCTGATCGTGGTGGATCCTCACACAGTCGCGCTGGAGGCCATCTGCGCTGTTCCGGCGGAGATGCTGACGGCCGTGCCAGTCCTTTCCCAGGCGCTCGGTGAGCAGGTGCGGGACGGCACTGTGGTGGTGGCACCCGATCTCGGCGCGGTCAAGCTGGCTGAGCACTATGGCCGGTTGCTGTCGCGGCCTGTGGCGGTGGTGCGCAAGACCCGGCTGAGCGGGACGAGCGTGATCGCCGAGGAACTGGTAGGAGACGTCCGAGATCGTCCAGTGGTCATCGTCGACGACATGATCAGTACCGGCGGCACGATCGAGGCCGCCGCGGAGGTCGTGGCCGACCACGGCGCCGCGCCGGAGATCATCGTGGTCGCGACCCACGGGTTGTTCGTGGAGTCGGCGGCCAAGCGCCTCGGCCGCGCCACGATCCAGCGGGTCCTGGTCACCGACACCGTCGCCCAGCCGACCAGACCGGAGATGCCGCTCAGCGTGTGCTCAGTGGCTCCGCTGCTGGCCGATGCCATCAGGCGCCTACACAGAGACGAGCCCCTGGACGACCTGCTGGCACGGGCATGACGGTCCCACGGCGACCGGCGCGCGGCTGAACTGGCGAACAGGAGACGACATCGGGAGGAACAATGTCGCACACGCGAGTACAGAGCATCGAGCACACCATCCAGACCACCAACCGGTGGCTGACCGACCTTGCTGAGGCGATCGGCACCGAGGACCGGGACTTCGCCCAGCGGGTGCTGAAGGCCTGGCTGCACGCGGTCAGGGATGGCCTGACGGTCGACAGCGCGGCCCATTTCGCCGCGCAACTGCCTGATCTGCTCCGCGGGGTGTACTACAACGGCTGGGATCCCAGCCACGTGCCGATCCGCCGCAGCCGGGAAGAGTTCATCGAGCACTTCGCCCGCTCCAGCCGCACCGCCCTCAGCGACGTACCCAAGCTCGCCTCCGCGGTCACCGCGGTCCTGTGCAAGGAACTCTCGGAACCGCCGGTCATACACATGCTCGAGCGGCTGCCGCAGGACGTGCGCGCCCTGTTGCGGCCCGCAGAGCCGACCGAAAGGGGCTGACCCGTATGTCCGAACCGATCATCGTAGGTGTGGACGGCTCCCGGGCAGCGCTGGCCGCGGTGCTGTGGGCGGCCGATGACGCGGCTCGACGCGGCTGCGACCTGCGGATCGTCCATGTCGTGGCACCGCCCGTCTACGGCGGGCAACCGTATGAGCGCTCGCTTGACGACGCGGCCCGCCAGGAAAGTGAGCGGCTGCTGGCCGAGGCCGCCGCGCTGGCGGCCGAGTACCACGCCAACGTCCAAGTGAGCACCGAACTGCTCTACGGCAACACCACCGACATATTGCGCGCGCAAGCCGTCGAGGCCGCGACCATCGTGGTGGGCAGCCGCGGCCTGGACGGATTCGCCGGGCTCCTGCTGGGCTCGGTGGGACTGGGCCTGGCCGGGCACGTGGCAGGGCCTGTGGTGGTGGTCCGCGGGGCACCCGCCATCGTGCAGGGCGAGATCGTGGCCGGAGTTAATCCCGACGACGCCGTACACCCGGCCCTCGATTACGCCTTCGAGGAGGCGCAGGCACGCGGTGCCCGGCTGCAGGTCGTGCACGCCTGGGACATGCCATCCAGCAGGGCAGGCCCCGAAATCATCGCCCAGGCACAGCAGGAACGTGCTCGCAGCGTGCTGACACCGTGGACGAAGCGGCACCCCGGCGTCGTGGTAACCGTATCGGTCTTCCGCGGGAATCCCATCGCGGCGCTGTGCGAGGCGTCCGCTCGTGCCGACCTGGTCGTCGTGGGCTCGCGCGGCCGGGGAGTGATCCGCTCGGCCGTGCTCGGCTCGGTCAGCCACGGCGTCCTGCACTACGCCCCCTGCCCGGTGGCCGTCGTACGGCCACGCGTCCGAACCGACTGAAGCGTTTCGACAGGCGATGGGAGGCCGTTATGTCACATCACCTGCTCGTCAAGCGGCTGGTGAAGGCGGAGACTCCGGCGCCGGAGATCGTGTCGGCCTACTACACCGTTCCCGCCGATCCCGTGAAATTCACGAGAGTCCTGCCGAACGTGGAGCACCTCGTCCGGCGGGCCGCCAGAGGCCGCGTGGACAACCGCCACTCTCGACGACGTGCACGCGGCGGTGGAGGGGACACTCGGCTGGCTTGGCGACGGCGTGGCCGTCTTCGCCGCGCATGCCCGTGGCCTCTTCGAACGACTCCGGTTGCCCAGCCCGGTCCCGTACGCCGCGACAATGGGGACCAAGCCATATCTACGGCCCCTGATCACGGCCGTGCACCGCTGCCACCTTTACTGCATCGCCGTGGTCGACGAGGCGCACGCCTGGATCTGGATCAGCGACAACATCGCGAAGATCAGCACCATCACCGACGAGGCGCCGCGCAAACCCAACTTCGCGGGCTGGTACGGGCTGTCCGAACACCGTGTCCGCTCTCGTACGCAAGGGCTCCGCGTGCGCCACTACCGCAACGTCGCCGCGGCGATCGGACGGACCATGGGCGCAGAGGCGATCGACCTGCTGGTGCTCGGTGCTCATGAGCACGAGATCCCCCTCGTCGTGCATGAGTTGCCGGCTTGTCTCCGTGCGCGGGTGGCCGGCCACTTCGTCGTGGACCCGAGCACCCTCGACCCCGGCAAGGTGAAGCCGATCGCCGACCACATGGTGGCCAGCTGGCTCGCTGATCATGATGAGAAGCTGGTCGCGGAGGTGGCGGGTGACGCCGCTGCGGGGGATCATGCGGTCATCGGGCTGGCCGGCTGTCTGGCGGCCGTCAACGCCCGGGCGGTCAGGTTGCTGCTCGTCGACGACCGTGTCCGGGTCGAGGGGGTGGGGTTTCATGCGTGAGATCAATGCCAGCTGGATGGGCGACGAGATGGGCCCGGCGAGAGTGGTGTTCCTGCGGCCGACGCCTTGGATGGAGGCGGTCGTTGTGGTGGACAACCTGGCTCTCGGGCCTGCTGTCGGCGGGGTACGGCAGACGCCTGCGGTGAGCCCGGCCGAGGTGGCACGTCTGGCTCGGGCGATGACCCTGAAGAACGCCGCCGCGGGTCTGCCTTTCGGCGGCGGTAAGGCGGGGATCACGCTGGCACCCATCATGGACAGCAAGCCTCATGATCGGGAGATGCGTGCGTTCGCCAGGGCCATCGAGCCACTCACGGACTACATTCCCGGCCCGGACATGGGCACTGACGAGTCCTGCATGGCGGTGATCCACGACGAGATCGGACGGTCGGTGGGCCTGCCCGGCGTGCTCGGCGGTATCCCTCTGGACGAGCTGGGAGCGGCAGGGTATGGCCTGGCCTATTGCGCGCAGACGCTCGCCGAAGCGGGAGTGATCAGTCTTGAGGACGCCCGGGTGATCGTTCAGGGTTTCGGCGCGGTGGGCACGCACGCCGCGCTGATGCTGAAGCGGCGTGGGGCGGTCGTGATCGCCGTGTCCGACAGCAGGGGCGCCATATCGGAGCTGAGCGGGCTGGACGTGGAGGAGCTGATCGCTTTCAAACATGCGGGCGGACACGTGGCCGATTTCCCCGGTGGCAGCGCACGGCAACGCGACGAGATCCTCACGATGCCCTGTGAGCTGCTCATTCCGGCCGCCCAGCCCGACGTGTTCACCAAAGACAACGCGCGCCACGTCCGCGCCCAGGTGATCCTTCAGGGCGCCAACATTCCCGCCACCCCCGAAGCCGAACAGATCTTCCACGAGCGTGGCGTGCTGTGTGTCCCGGATGTGATCGCCAACGTTGGCGGTGTGATCTGCGCAACGGTCGAATACGCGGGCGGCAGCCCGGCCCAGGCCCTGGCCACGATCGAGGAGAAGATCCGCAGCAACACGACGGAGCTGATGGACCGAGTCACGCATGACGGCTGCCTCCCCCGCAAGGCCGCCATCGACATGGCCATGGCTCGCATCCGCGCCGCCGAGGCCTACCGTCGCCGCTTCTGACCGGGCTTGCGTGTGTACGGATCAACGTCCTCACTGACTGTTCGGGATGAGATCGGTGCGGCAGCTGGCGTGGATATCGATCAGGGATCGTTCCCGCCTTCCAGAAGCCGGACCACCCCCGCCTCAACTGCCTGGACCGCTACGCGATCGCATTCTCGGCCCCCTGAGAAAGGCCCGCGCCCAGCTGCGAGACACGGCGCTGCCTGAGCCTGGCCCTCCAGCAGCCAGCCGCACACCACCTGAATTTCAGAAGTCAACTGATCGCGCTCAGTAATCGATGAGTTGCGATTACCACATTGCCACGATGATGCCGCTACCACCATCATCGGGGTGCGCTCCATGATGACCTGTCGCCCAGGCCAGCGGTCATCCACGCGTGGCTTTGGCAGGTCCTGCGCCTGGCGGGGCCCTGCGCGAGCGCACCTTCACAGCGCGAGACGCCCAACCCACGCAGGGCCATTCCGGACATGCTCTCCGCGCGATCCTGCCGCCGCTTCTGAGACTCGCGTTTCAGCCCGTCCCGCGCGGCTTGCCGGCGGTGGAGGATCACCCACACTGGCCGACGGTGCGGAGTTACTCTTGCCCAGGCCCTCGTGGGCACTCATATCGGTTCGAGTTGAGGGGGCCGGGCGCAGCCGTCGCCAGCCGCCGCCGTAAAGTTGGCGAGCTCCGCCTCGACGTCCACGGTGATATCTAGGGGTCCCGGTACGAATGAAGAACTTGCTGCTGACGTACGATGACGCAACCGCTCCAGCTGATCTTCACAGAAGATCCGGGTCGGCATCGACCACCCCATACCGCAACCGGTCAGGACCGTAGCGGAAGCGATCAACGTACGGAATCACCCTATGGGCTCGTTTCAACCTGAAACCGCAGGTCAGGGGTCTGGCCTGATCGTGGTTGGGCGTACTCGGGCTGGTGGTGCCCGGGAATCATGACGAGTGATCATCTGCCAGCAGCGAGTCAGTGTTTCTGGCGGATTCTGCAGCGGCCGACGACATCCGCCCTATGATCCGTATTCGTGTGGTTATCCACGGTAATCGTGGAAGGTGAGGCAGGGTGTTGTCACGGCTGGAACGGATCGCCGCCCGCCGTGCCGAACTGGCCGATCGGCACAGCACCTGACCAAGCAACTGACCGACGTCCAACACGAACTCGACCGGGTGAGCGTGGCCGAGCAGGTCGTCACCCAGATGCTCGCCGAGCCCGAACCCGCCGGTCAGGACATGCCGGTGGAGGCGCCCAGCACCGCCACCCGCACCGTATGAAGGGCGGCGCACCACTGCTCGGCGCGCTGCCAGGACAGGTCGGCCCCTTCGGCCCGTACCGCGCAGGGATGCACGATGCTGGAGATGTGGAGATCGAGGTCCTGGTGGTGCCCGATTGCCCGAATCGACACCTCGCCGCCGAGCGGCTGCGGCAGGCACTGGGCAAGGCTGGGCTACACACCACCGGCTTCACCACCCGGGTGATTGCCGACCAGGCCGACGCCAAGCGGACGGGCTTCACCGGCTCCCCGACGATCCTGATCGACGGCCACGACCCGTTCGCCGAGCCCGGCGCCGCCCCGGCGCTATCCTGCCGACTCTACCGCACCCCCGACGGCCCTGCCGGAGCGCCCGGCCTCGACCAGCTCCGGCAGGTTCTGCGAGCAGCCGCCGACACGGGCACCGGACTTTAGGCGGATCGCCGTCGGGAAAGCGATCGTCCGGCCGAGTGCACCACCCGTAGAACACCCATCAACCACGAGCCCACTCGCCGCCCTGGCTAAGACCTCTCGCAAGATGCGAGGGTGGTCTGTCTTGCAGGTCAGACCTGCTAAGGGAACCTCCGCGGCCCGTTTCGGGCGTATTCGTGAACCGCCGCATATTGCATCAGATGCGAATTGGCGACACCTCGCGCCCGACGGCTCGAACTCGACGAAGGAGCTGCTGTGTGCGCCGTTT
>NZ_JOEQ01000065.1 GCF_000721075.1 Streptosporangium amethystogenes | reverse complement strand
CATACAGCAACATCGCCTTACACGATCACACGTCACCGGCCCGTATCCACCGCCTGACCAGGCCGGGACGCCGCTGACGAGGCATCCGCCCTTCCCTACGGATCAGAAGGTTGGGGTTTCGAGTACCGTCGACGGCGGGTGAAAACTGACCCCGTGGCGACGCCAGGGGGTCAAGATTCAGACGTCGTTGACAAGTACCTCCGGCCGTACAGCAGCAAGAAGGCCTCTGCGCAGGGATTATCCGCTCAGGGGCCTTCTTCTTTTCTTAGTCGTTCGGGGCCCTTGCTAACACCCTTGCTAACAGGGGGGCTCACCGCTCTTGCGGTGCCTTCTCTCATGATGAAGCCGAACCGACCGGCCGTCCCGGCACGCATCCGGTCGCGAGAACCGCGGCATGGCGTTGATCACGGAACTGTCGGGGATGTCTGCTTGAGTCGCCCTAGGAACGAGCACTGAGCGGGCAGGGAGCGGGAATGCGGCGGTCGGAGCGTCTTTGGCACCTTGTCCGGTCCTACGGCATGGGTGAGTGGTTCACGGCCGCGTGGGTGGAGGGTCTGGAGGTGTGGGAGGCCGCCCGGCGCCTGGGGGTGTCGGTCGCGGATGTGGACGACGCGGTCGAGTGCACCTGGGCGGACGTCCTGCGCGGGCGGCCTTCCGACGGTGATTCGGGGGTCGTCTGGGCCGGTCGGTTGACGGCGGACTGGACACAGATCATCCAGGTGCGGGGCTTCGACTGCCACGGGGCTCTGCGGGAGCTCTCGTACGGCGGGCGGGCGCTGCTGGTGAGCTGGGACATCAACGGGCCGCGTGATCTCGAATACGTGGTCAACGGTCACTACGTGACGGACTTCAACGTCACCGTCCCCGGAAAGCGCTGGGGAAGTGATCCTCACGCGCTCGACTCCTACGCGCAGGGGTTGCTTTTCGACCTGGACGACTCTGGCTGGGAGAACGATCCCGAACTGCCAGCGGGGTGGCTGGAGTACTGCGCGTGGGAGGAGACCCGGACGGAGAGCGAACAGGACTACGGGGAGGAGGCCATCCCCGACGAGTGGGGGGACTTCATCGGGCTTGTCCACAACGGATACAGCCCGCCCATGGCGACCTGCCTCACGTCGGCCCTGGCGCTTGTCGGCAGGGTGACGGGCAGGGAGATCGACAGGGAGTGGATGGACGGGGCCCACACCCGCTACGTGATCCGCGATCAGCACAACGGCTGAGGACAACGTCCCGCCTCAGCGGAAAGCCCCTGGACAGGTACGCCGTCTCAGGGGCTTTTCAGTGTCTTGATCTGATGCGTTGGCCGTCGATGCTGCCGGCGGTACAGCGCGTCACCGCTATTCGCCCATTACCTTGGCAAAGACGTCGGCGGCCGAGGCTTCCGCCGCCCGGATCACGTGGGCGTAGACGCGGAGTGTAATGGACGGGTCGGCGTGGCCGATTCGGGCGGCGCGGAGATCAACTCATACACCACTTCGCTGGACGTGACCGATTAGTTCCCCTGCTCCTCTGAAGGGGACGCCGCTCAGGCAGGAAGGATGTACACGGGTTTGCCCGCCGACGTCGGTTCCTTCTTGGCGCAGCTTAGAAGGGGCCGCTCTCCGGATAGCCAGCCTTTATGGCGGCCTTGCGGATCTTCGCGTTGAGTTTCTTCTCGCTTATGACCTTGCCGGCCGCCGGTGCAGCGATCTTCACCTTGGCGCCCCAGTCCGAATACTTGATATCGGTGTGGAAGACCATCTGGTCATAGGCCGCGGTGTCGCCGTCCGGGTAGGCCGTCGTGTCGACGACCGTGCGGGTGAGCAGGTTGTGTTCATCGAAGTACAGGTGGAACTCGACGTTGCCTTCCCCCGCGGACTTGTCGTGCTGGAAGTCAGCGAGTGTGGCGGTGCCCTGATATTGGCCGGTCGCTACTTCTGATGCGTTGTCCAGCATGAACCGCAGCTCCGCTGGAGTGACACCCATGTTGAGGACAGCGTTTTCGCGCCCACTGGCCTTCGACTGGATCCAGGAACGACCGGAAGGAAGCACCTTGGCGATGCCGGCGTTGGTCACGTAGGCGTTTCTGCCCTCAGCGATGACCCGGTAGGGAGGGTTGGGCCCTTTCTGGCGTGAGGACATGCGGACACGGAGGTCGGCAGCCGCTACGTTGCCTTTGTCGAAAGCCAGGGTGCCGACCGTGCGGGTGCTCACCTGTACCTGCATAGCCTGGTCGTCGACGGTGAAATCGAGGGTGATGCCGCTTGATTCGGTGATCTTTACGCCTTTGCCCGGGACCTGCTGGGCCTTCAGGGCTTTCACCGGGTCCACTGGAGCGGCCTGCACGGATGCGACGGATGCCGCCTGAGCGGGTACGGCCACCGCGCACACGGCCGCGGCCGTTGCCACGAGGCCTGCGAAGAAGAGCTTCATCAGCGTCCTTGCTTGGGGGATATAGCAGGGAAAAGAGTAAGCGGGTGGTGTTGGCGAGATAAGGGATGTCTTGTAACGATCCTGTGCAGGCCGGTGATCCCAACTGGTGATAGCCCTCAATGAAGGCGGGCGCGGTAGTCCTTGCGTCCGCTTTTGTATTTTCGGATGGGTTCCCGCGTTCCAGGGTGCAGAACATCACTGATCCGGCGCATGGCGATTTCGTCATGCCCTACAAGGCACTTCTCGTAGGTGCGGTGCAGGACTTCCACGCTGTTGCCTACCCACTCGGCCACCTGCTTCGGTGAGACGCCAGCGTTGAGCCATGCGGACAGGCAGACATGCCGAAGGCCGTACGGGCGCGGCCAGTGGCGAGGAGTAATCCTGGGCGCTCAGGACCAGCTCTCGGGCCTTCTGCCAGATACGGAGGACGCGAGCACGTCCCCGCGCGTTCCGTAGAACAAGCGTCTTCCAGGCCCGGCGCCCTGCGCGATGGCAATACATGCTTTCGGCGAACCCGGTAACGGCTCTACCGTGCCCCCCCGGTACGGCTCTACCGTGCTCAGGCAGCCGAGAAAGCGGTCCGTACTTTTTGGAGCGGTGCGAAGGGTGCTAGTGGCGCGAACCAAGTATTCACAAAGCAGGATGATCAGGTTTTCAAGGAGTCTGGAAACACCTCACGGAGTGGCACCGTGCAAACCGGGGCACGTCAGCACAGGGGAAACAACGCTGTCGGCCGGGGCGACGTGGCCGCCTTTCGTCAGACGGTCCGGCGTCCGCTGTCAGCGATCCTCAGACGTCCGTGATCTCCAGAAAGGCATCGCTCATGCAAATCGAAAAGGCCAAAATCGTTGAGCTCCTCCGGTCCCGCGGCGACAACGCCCTGGCGCAGCAAGCCGACAAGAGCCTGCCCCCGCAGATCGATACCGACCAGCACGCGGAACAGCTGTCCAAGCTCGGTTTGAACCCCCAAGACCTTCTCGGCAAACTTGGTGGCCTCGGCGGCCTCGGTCAATAACCCTGGGGCTGGGGCGACTCAATAGCATGATCGCTCCTCAATGTGACCCCAGGCCAATCCGATACGCTTCTGGTCTTCGGGCCAACGCCTGGTCAACAGCATGACGTGAGGATGTTGGATCTTCCCCTGCGGATCAGAAGGTCGGGGTTTCGAGGACCTCCGGCCGCACACCTGCAAGAAAGCCCTTGAACAGGCATTACGTCATCAGGGGCCTTCTTGCTAACGGGGTGTCTTTCTTACTCGCCGACGGCATCCGCGAAGACATCAGCCGCGGAGGCTTCCGCCGCTCGGATCACGTGGGCATGGACGCGGAGCGTGATGGACGGGGCGGCATGGCCGAGCCGGGCGGCGACGACGTGGACGGGGACGCCCGCCAGAGCAGAGGCGGCCGAGCCGGTGATGGTGATCTGCTTGTCGTCTCCCCGTAATGAAGAGATCGCTACAGCAGTCGAGGTTCTTCTGCCTTGGCGGAGGGTGCTCGCTTCCGGAAAGTGGTCGCGATGACGAACAGCGCCGCGACGAGCAGATGCCACCGGATCATCATGGTCGCGTCCAGGTGGAGTTCGTCTCTGAGGGTTGCGCCGTCCAGGAGGATGAGAACCGCCACGAATCCTTCGAAGGCGGCGAGGGCGAGGAGCGCTCCGACTCCCAGGGTGACGTTCGCGGAAGTGGTGTACGGCACAGATCACACGCCACCAACCCGCATCTACCGCCTGAGCGGGGCGAGACGCCGCTGACGAGGCATCCGCCCTTCCCTGCGGATCAGAAGGTTAAGGTTCGAGCCCTCTCGGCCGCGCAGCAGCTCAAAGGCCACTCCCAACCATCGGAAGTGGCCTTTGTGGTTTCCGTAGAGCAAGGTGGGCAACCGCCGTATACGGCGAGGCGGCTGGCGTCCCCTGTCGAATGGCCGCATCGAGGACGGTCAGTAGTACTCCGGCATGACTCCGACCAGGGTGGGATCGGCGTCGTCGTCAGGCAGTTTCACGCCGGTGACGATCTGGGCGAGCTCGGCGGCTTTGACCAGATCGCCGTCCGTCTCCATGTCCAGCTCGCGCATGTGCCGCAGCAAGCGGTCGGGGTCCTTGCCGGAGCGGCTGTCGGGCTGGTCGGGCTCGAACGAGGTGACGACCACGCCGTCCTCGGCGTACACGAACTGCTGATCCAGATTGACGTTGTAGAAGACCGTGGCCGCCACGGTGTCCTTGGACAGACGTGCGATCACCTCCTCCAGGGTCCCGGCGAAGCCGTTCGGCTCGGCCAGCACGACTCCCCCGTCGACCTCGAAGGCTGAGATCTCACCTTCCTCCCCGTCGGCTTCAGCTTCAGGGCTGATCGTGGCACCCACGCGGAGGATGGCCTCCTCCGCAGAGAGATCGCGGACGTAGGTGACAGACACGGCGTCACCTTCGAACCAGTCGTTCATCTGCTGCCCTTCTCGGAAAACGGTGCTGTGATCATCGCACTCCGCTACGGGGATACTCATCAGGTGCCATTCCGTATACCTGGTGAAAACGCCAGGTCGCTGTCTCTGCTTCTCGTCTCGATTGACCCGATCGAACGGCTTCTGGTGTTCCGGCCTGATGCGGGCAGGCCGTTGCTCTGTGAGGACTGGTAACTCCTCGCCGGCCTGACCGTCTCGGTGGTCGATGGTCCCGGTGACGCCGTGGACGCTGCCGGTGGTGCGGTCGTGCTGATCGTCGACTCGCACGGTGCGGTGGATGATTGAGCGGTCCTGGCCGGTGACGGAAAGGCCCGGGGCGGATTCGTGCCCGCGGTTCAGCGGGCCAGTTGACCGCCGAGCGGCAACACCGGCATACCGTTCAACTGGCAGTGGTGGAAGACCTGTATCGAGCTCGCCGACGCGATCTTCCATGATCGCCAGAGTTCCTCAGGTGTTCTTGGCGTCCGTTGGAATGGGCGTGTTCTGCATGCGGGCGTACTCCAGCAGGTCGTCTTCGTCGATGACCTCGTCGGTGGGCGGGGCGGTGATGACGAGATGGCATCCCCAGTCGGTGTAGCGCGTGTCGCTCCGCTTGACCAGCGGTTCTTTGCCCCCTCCCGCGGTGTCGGCGGTGACCAGGCGCTTGGGCAGACCGTCACGGCCGGTCCAGAGTCGCCAGGAGACCTTCCCCTTGCTCTTCTTGCCGATGGGCTTCCCCGAGGTCCAGGCGATGGGGGTGCTCTTGGAAACCCTGCTCAGCTCCTGGTAACTCATGGTGCCCCGGTAGAGGAAACCGCCGGAGACGGGCTTGCTCGCCGAGCGCTTCAGCACGGCCCTCATCATGGACGAGTCGTATATGTCGATCGGCTGCAGGCTGGCGGCCCGGGCCATGTCCCGGTTCATGCGTCCCCTGTGCTTGTCCGGGAACCGGACCCACTTCTTGCCATCCGGAACCGGTCCGGGGTATCGGTCAGCGTCGTCGTACACGTCCTTACCGACGCGGATCACCCGGTAGGGGTTCGACTTCTTGGACGGGAGCCCCTTCTTCGGCTTTGAAAGGTCCCACCAGGTGAAATCCGCAGCCACCGGACCCGATGGGGCGAACTGGAGACGACCGCTGATCCAGATCCCATTCCCGGAGACCGTCGACTTCTTGCCGAAGAAGAAGCGGTTGGTCTCGGAAATCCGAACGCCGTGCTCATGTCGGAACTGTTGCTTGAGCGCGCGCACCGGATCCGGAGCGCCTACCTGCGCGGCGGCGGGACTCATGGCGGCCGGCACGGATGCGATCAGTACGGCGACTGCTAGGGCAGCGCATCGTCTCATAGAGCACTCGTCCTTTTTAAGCCTTTTGGGGCATTGAGCGGAAAAGTGAAGTTCAGTTGAGATGGTAACGGTTACATCCTGCCTGCTTCGGCGTTCGGCCCTGTGCCTTTTCTTCATGGTGGGCCTTCGTGACGGGCGGCAGCGCCGAGCACATGCGCGATATACGAGAGGCACCCAGTCGCCCAGCCGGACGTAGGGTGTTTTCTCGCTGGAGAGCGGTACGTCAGGAATCGAGGGCATCCGCCGACCTGGTACCGGCCTGTTCGAGATCGCTGCCCGATGTTCTGGACGCGCCGTGCAAGCGGATCTTACGGCTACCCCGCGGCCGCCAGAGAGCGCCGACGTCGCTCCACAAGGACGAGACGGACGACGATACTCGCGGCGGCCGTCACCCACACGACCGTCTTCCCTATGGTCTCGACCACCTTGTTTCTGCCCGCCAGGAGGACAGGGGGCCGCCATTGCTCATGGTTTCCGCCTCCTAGCGGAAACATCTGGCCCTATCTGTCTGCTCTCATAACGTTTTCCGGGCTGCCGACCAAGAAGGGGTGTAATCGACGAAGGGAGCACGGCCGGTGCGTCGCAGACAGGCGAACATCGCTACGGACCCGGAGGCTTTTGAAGCCTTCTACCGGCGCCACGTCGACGCGATCACGTGGTTCCTCGCCCGCAGGGTCGATGATCCGCACACGGTCGCCGACCTGGTGGCGGAGGTTTTCGTCGCGGTGCTCGACTCCGCGCACACCTACCGGCCCGGACTCGGTAGCGAGATCGCGTGGTTGTACGGCGTGGCTCGCAACACCCTCTCGGCCGAGCGGCGGCGGGCGTTCAAGGAAACGAAGCTGGCCGATCGGGTAGGCGGACGAAGGCCGCTCGACTCCGACGACGTCGCCCAGCTCGAAGAGCGGATCGACGCGGAGAGCGTGGCCAGGCGGGCCTTCCAGGCCATGGCCGGACTACCGGACGGTGATCGCGCGATGCTCGAACTGGTCGGCATCGACCAGCTAACGATCAGCGAGGCGGCCGTCGCTCTGGGCATCCGGCAGGGGGCCGCCAGGGCCAGGCTGCATCGCGCCCGCCGCGCGCTCAGGAACGTGCCGGGGATAGCCCCCTTCGTCATGGAAGGAATGCGATGAAATTCAAGGAGCACGTGCTGATGGAACTCAAAGCCGAGATCGTCGCCCGGAACAAGGCTCGACGCCTGCTCGTCAAGCGGCGCCTGCTCGCCGGAGCGGCGGTGGCGGGGATCGCGGCGGCGGCGGCCGTCGCGGTGCCGTTCCTGAACGGGGCGGGGACCCCGGCCTACGCGGTCACCAAAAACACCGATGGCACGATCACCCTGAAGATCAACGAGTTCAGGGACCCCGCCCAGGTGGAGAAGGACCTGGCGGCACTCGGTCTGACCGCCGACGTCTCCTACGTCAAGCCCGGCACCCGGTGTGCCCCCGACCGCGGCCCCACCGACGCCGGCCCCTCGTTCTCCAAGGAGGAGCTCAGCAGCAAGGATCCCGAGGTCCGGAAGAGGATGAGGGAAGCCATCGAAAACTCGCCGAACGGCAAGGCCTTCAGGATGGGCCATGGCGAGGTGCGGATCAATCCTCAGTACATCAAGCCAGGGCAGACAGCCGTCATGGAGTTCACCGAGAACGAGGACCAGACCTCGGGCCCGGAGAAGCCCAGAGCCCTGTGGCAGTTCGGCGGCTACCTCGTCACCGGTCCGGTCAAGCCCTGCAAGATCGTCGACGACCCGTCCTGGAGCAAGATGCCCGACCCCAGGACGAACCCCGAGGCATACCCGCCGCCCGGTAGCTGACCCTCGCCGGGCAGCCGCCACGATCAAGTATCCGTCCCGGTCGCGGTCGGCTTCTGAAGCATGCGGGCCTGGCCCTTCGTTCTGCCATCCGCTGCGGGGATCGCAGAAGCGGAGCAGCGCTCCATATGATTCGGAGCACTGCTCCGCTAACCCGGAGGTGGTTTGAGATGACCAAGGAAATGGACGACTGGCATGCCCGCGAAGGCGGCTACGTGCGGCGCCCGAGCTTCGAGGAGTACGCCGACTACTTCGTCATGACACGGTGTGCGGCGATCAACGGGCCCAGCGTCGCACACACCGAGTTCGCGCTGCTCTGCGACATCACGCTGGCCGCCGAGAGTGCGACCATCGTGGACCCGCACCTGCTGGCCGGGGTCGCGCCGGGCGACGGCCAGCAGCTGACCCTGCAGGAGTTGATCGGTACCAAGCGGGCCGCCTACCACCTCTACACCGGCAAGCCGATCGGCGCCCAGGAGGCGCTGACCCTCGGGCCGGTGAACGAGGTCCTGGCCGGTGACCGGCTGCTGCCCCGGGCCTGGGAGCTCGCCGAGACGGCCGAGTGATTTCCGGCAGGTCCGGCCCGTGCGGTGCCGGTGACGTTAGGCCGGATTAGCTGGGGAGGTGTTCGAGGAGGGCGAACCGCTGGGCGAACGCGGACAGCTCCTCGCGTTGCCGGTCCGGTTCGGTGGCGGTGGCACTTACGACGATGCGGGTCACGCCTTGCGCGGCGAATGCCTCGACCTGGTCGATGGTCATGTCGATCGGCCCCGATCGCGTGTACTCCAGCGTTTCCGGGTTCCGGCCGGCCTCGATGGCGGCCGACCGGGCGAGGTCCAGCTGGATGGCGCGTTCGTTCGGATCGAGCGCGCCGCCAGGGAAGTAGCCGTCGCCGCGTCGCCCGGCGCGGCGTGCGGCCGCCCGGCTCGATCCGCCGATGTGGATCGGCAGGTGGGTGACCCCATGGGGCTTTGGGAACTGGCACAGGTCATCGAAGGTGAAGAACTCCCCGGCGAAGCTGACACCGTCTTCGCCGCCGGCCCAGAGCAGCCGCATCACGTCGATCGCCTCGTCGGCACGACGGCCACGGGTGCTGAAGTCGACCCCCACCGCCTGAGCCTCACCGGGCAGGGCACCGAGCCCCACGGTCAGCAGCCGCATCCGCCCTTTGGACAGCACGTCGATGGTCGCCAGACGCTTGGCGAGGACCACCGGATGGTGGTACGGCAGCAGCAGCACCCCCGTTCCGAGCAGGATCCGGTGGGTGGCCGCGGCGACGAAGCTCAGGCAATCGAGCGGATCGAAGTACGGCAGCGACGGCGGGAGCTCGAAGCGGCCGACCATCGCACCGGGATACAGCGCGATGTGCTCGGGAACATACAGCGACTCGAAGCCGCAGTCCTCGGCATGCCGGGCGTAGGCCACGATCCTGTCGGGGTCGATGCCGTGGTAGGGCGTGCTGTAGCTGACTGCGAACTTCATCGTCACTCCTCCGGCTGGTCAGCCGATGCGATGGATGGGCAGTCGCCGGTACTGCGGCGCTCACCATGCGTCGACGACCTTCCCCACTCGCCTGTCGCAGCCACGGTAGAACCTTGTCATTGGCGTCAAGGCAACTTGCGCCCGGTCACGATGGTGGGAGGCGGACGATCTGGCCGTACCGTGAAAGTCGAGGTCGATCCACCTGTGAACAGGTGCTCCGCCACCGGTCCCCCGAACCGGCAGAAAGGCGGAGAGTAACCTGGTCAGGAAGGTGAGGGACCGTGATGACCGAAGACCATCGGGACGCCGCGCTTTCCCCCTCGGAGCGGGTGGCCATGCGAGAACTGCTCGACGAGGACCGTCGGAAGACCACGGCCCGGATCGCCATGCTGAGCCGCGACCGGGACGAGATCATCGAATCGTCGGCGCTGACGGCCCCCGACGACGAGCACGACCCCGAGGGAACGTCCACCGCCTTCGAGCGGGCCCACATCCAGTCCCTCCTCGGTCAGGCACTGGAACGCCTCGCCGACCTGGACCTCGCCGACGAGCGGTTACACGATGGCACCTACGGGATCTGCGCGAGCTGCGGGCAACGCATCGCGATCGAGCGCCTGATGGTCCTGCCGGCTACCAACGTCTGCGTCACCTGCGCCTCCGGCCGGCGCTGACCCACGCCGCCGTCACGACCCCTCGTCCGGCGGCGAGATGCGGGCGCTGTCGGCTTCGCGGGCCATCGCCCTCCTGAGCACGCCGAGCAGCCGGCGGAGCTGCACCATCGCGTCGCGCCCCGAGGCGGCGATCGCGTCGAACGTGGCCTCGGCCCGGTCGGGATCGCTGCGCACCACGACCGGCCCGGCCTCGGCCTGGACGACCATGAGGCTGACCGAGTGGGCCAGGATGTCGTGCATGTCCCTGGCGATGCGTGCCCGCTCGCGTTCCGCGGCCCGCTCGGCCTCGACCTGGCGTTCGCGCTGGAGCTGGGCGGCCCGCTCCTCCAGCGCGGCGGCGTGGTTCCTGGAGACGGCCGCGGCCCGGCCGGCGGCGTAGGCGGCGAACAGTACGACGCCGCGCACCGCCGTGTCGGACGATCCGGTGAACGCGAGCCCGCCGGCAGGTCGCTGACCGGCGCGTGGTCGGCGGGCTCTTCCAGGTGGACGCTGCCCCAGCAGAAGAACATGCCCGCATGGTCGGTCCACACGGTCAACTCGGCACTGATCACGAGCCGGAGCCGGCCTTCGTCGTAGGTGGCTGTGAACGAGTCTGATGGCCCCAGTTGACGATATTCGAGGCCCGACCTGGATTGGCCGCAGGACTCGCGGAGAGGACGGCTACCAGGCGAGGGCAGCCATGAGTTTGCTGGTGAACCGGTGCATGTGGGGGTCGAGCGTGTCCCCGGGCTCAGCGAGGACCTGATGCAGCGGCAGCCACCTGATCGCTTCGAATTCATCCTCGTCGAAGGAGGTGATGTCGCCTGCCTCAGACTGCAGGACGTACCACAATGACACGTCAGTGTGCTGTCCCTGCCCGCGTGTTCGGGTAACGGTCAGGAAGAACGGGTTCTTTCCGGAGACCGCCGACGGGACGGCCTTGGTGTGCAGTTCCTCTCCGCACTCGCGCAGAACTGTGTCCCACGGGTCCTCCATCGGCTCGACGTGGCCGCCGCTGGGAAGCCACAGGCCGGCCTTGCGATGGGCGACGAGCAGAAGCTCCGCGCGGGCCTCGTCGAGAGCCACGAAGTAACTGACCAGGTGCATCGGCGGAACATCGGGCTTCTGCGTTCGATACAGCGGAGCTCCGCTTGCGATCCACTCCGCTGCCGTGGCGAGGTGCGCGCGCTCCTGCTTATCCCAGGTGCCAACGCCCTCCAGCAACTCTGTCAGCCGAGTACGAAGAGGCTGGTCAGGAACGTCTGAGGCATCAATGGCAATCACGTCCCTCATGATGGCAAGGAGCTATGACATCCTGACCGCCCCTGGGGCCACTTCTGACGAACACTCAATCCCCCGACGTAGGAGATCTCGGGGTTGTGCAGCTCGGTGCGGAGGCTTCGCAGGGCGGCGATGGCACCGGTCCGCCTCGGTCGGGTGCCGTGGGGTGGGATCACGGCCGGGTCCTTTCGTCCTGGGCTGGTGGCGGGGGGTCGGGGCTCGGTCCCGGTGGTGGATCCGGGGGAGCGTCCTCGGCGGGGGTCTGCTGGAGTTCGAGGTCTATCTGTTGCATGCGGTCCCACAGTTCGGACGCGGTGCGTCCGTGGGTGGTACGGCAGCGGGCCGGGTCGCTGCATTCCCAGGCCTCGAAGCGCCGGTGTCTCAGGCTCCACATGACGAACCAGGTGGGTGCCTGCTCCTGTACCTGCTGGGCGACTCGTGCCGCCTCCTCGTCAGCGCGGGTCGACATGCTCGGCCCGGATAGGGTCGGTCATCCTCGGTAGCTCGCGGTCCAGCAGTGAGGTGGGGGGACGGGTGCGCAGGATGGCGTAGTGCTCGGCGAGCTGTTCGGCGGCCATGGTCGGCGTCGGCTCGGAGCTGAGCAGGGGTGCTCCGGAGCGACCGAGTTCGGGGCTGGTCCACCAGAAGTTCTCACCGTCGGTGTAGGCGAGCAGTCCTCGGTAGATGGACACGATGGCGTTGCCGGAGTTCAGCTCGTGGACGTCGGCCGAGATGCCGTGGGTACGGCCCAGCTCGGCGGCCAGCTCTTCGGCGCGCAGCCGGGCGGTGGGGGTGTTGTTCATGCCGCGGTCTCCCACCGGTGGGGCTGCTGCCGGTACGGGTCGTGGCGTCGGGGCGGGAAGGCGTCCGGCGAGTGGCTCCGGCCGGGGGCGGGGGACCCCGGCCGGAGGGTCTGGTGCTGCTGCTCGGGAGGGTCCGGCAGCGGGGTGAGCGGTGGCCGGGTGGTCGGTTTCTGGCTGATGCTCGGGGGTGGGGCGCCGCGCTCGTGCGTAGGGGTCGCGGTATGGGCTGCGGTGTGGGCTCGCCGTAGGGTGAGCGGTTCCTGGCTTGGGGGTGGGGCGCCGCGCTCGTGCGTAGGGGCTGAGGTGTGGGCCACGGTATGGGCTGCGAGGCGGGCTCTTCGTAGGGAGAGGGGGTCGCGGGCGAGCGCCAGGCGGACCGCGCGATCCTGTCGCGTCTCGGTCACCCGGGATGGGATCCCACCCGGCGTCGGACGCCGTGCGTCCGTACGTCCGGCGGGCCGGGTACGCGACGGCGCCGCCTCGGGGTCGGCCTGGCGGGGTACGGGCGTCGGCTGCGCGGTGATCTCGCGGGCGGGTTCGAAGGTCGGCAGGGTCCGGCCGAGGTCGAGTCGGCGGCGTACCTCCAGGCGCTCGGCCATCAGGACAGCGGACGGCTGCGCGTAGTCGTGGTCGGAGCTTTGGCCGGGGCAGCCGTGCGCGTAGGGTGCGTGCCCGCAGGCGGCGCATCCCATCGGCAGGGGCGGGGAATCGGCGAAGCAGCCGCAGCCGCTCGCGGTGGTCCGTTCGAGAACCGGAGCATTAAGGTTATGCACGGGTCAGGAGTGCCTTCCTGGTCAAGGACCCGTCCGGACGTGGCAAGCGCCGGGCGGGTTCGCTTTTGTTTGGGTTGGTTGCGCATCCGGTAGCGGGAGGCGACGCTCATCGGCCTGGAGACGAGCACCGACGCTGGGTTCTTTTACATCGACTGTCTGAGAGTCGACGAGATCAGAGGGGTCTCCGGTCGGCCGTGGCAGGGATGCCGCTCTTGAGACGAGCCGCTACCTCTGCCGGGATCAGGTTCGGCCGCCACCGGGTGCCGCACTGTCGACAGCGGGCACCATCGGGGGTCCACTCCACCTGGTGGTGAAGGCAGTCCGCCCCGGTCGGGTAGCTGCGTGCGCACCGCTGCGCCGTGACCGAGGATTCATCCGCCGTCACGATCAGCGGCGCGTCCCCTTGGGAGCGTCCGCAGTGCGGGCACACCGGCGGCATCCTGTTCAATTGGCGCTCGATGCGGTGCTGTTCGCCGGTCAGCCGGAGGATTTCCTCGGCCGTTTCGGCGACCAGGTGCCCGGTAAGCCCGGCGAGCATCTCGTGTTCGGTCAGTACGCGTTCGGGGGTGCGGTGCGCGGAGAAGACACCCCACCCGCTCTGTTCGATCCGCCATCCCTCGATCACCGGTCCACCGGCCACCGCGGGTAAAGGCCAGGTCGGAGAATCTCGTTCGGACATCGTGTTCTCTCCCATCACGGGGATTGAGGCGTGACGGCGCCCCCCTCCCAGGGCCGGCGCCGCCACGCCCGTTCAAGGGACCACCAACCTGTTCTGCGACTACGGGGGAACGGTTGAACAGGGTGGTGATGAGGGAGGCATCCGAGGCGAACGAGCAGGAGACCGAGAGAAGGAACGTCGGCGGCCTCCACCAGCGACCACCACTCCCCAGGCGGCCAAGCTGGGTGACCTGCCCCCATACAAGGTCGACGCGGCGACACCCGTGCTCGTCGCTCCGTACCGGAGTGATCCGGAACGGCTGGTCACGATCACGCTCGAAGGCCAAGTGATCCCTGAGCCGGAGATCCTCCGCAGGCCGCACCAGCGCTCCGACCGTCACCCCGGGCGAACGAGGCGGCAGCATCAGCGACCCCGCGCCTCCGTCAGGTGTCGTCACGATGGATACACCGCCTTCGGCTCCGGCAGCGGATGAATCTGCCGCAACTCCGCATACCGCAGGGCAATACGATGCGCGGCCCGGTCAGGCTCGACCAGCGGGGGACGGGCGTAGACGGGACGACGCTGGCGAGGGTTCCAGCCGGTACGCCACCAGAACTGATCCCCGCGACACCACACGATCAGATCAACCCAGACCGACACGAGCGCCAGCCCGTACCCGTCATGCACATCAGACAGGATTCCGTACTGGGTCAACGCTGCACGGAGCCCTTCGGCGGCCTCCAGCGGCCCCGGGGCTGGGTTGTCGCTTACCGATGCCATGGGATGAGAGTAACCAGACCTGTAAGTCCCTGTCTACTCCATGAAACTCCATGAAGCTACATGAGCCGCTGTGTAGGGCCGTGAAGTGCCTTTCTATGGTCGTAGCGTGGCCAGATACGTCGAGCACACGCGCACCTGGGAATTCGACGAGGACCGCTCCCGCTGGGAGCAGATCCTCGAAGTCCTCAACTCCCGGATCGACTCAGGGGAGTGGGGACCCAAGTTCAAGATCTCCGAAGTCAAGCTGATGGAGGAGTTCGGCGTCGCCCGCCCCACCATCCGCAAGGCCATGGAACGCCTCCGCGAAGCAGGCAAGATCTACACCGTCCCCAACCTCGGCAGCTTCGTCACCACCAACACCGAGGAAGACAGCTCACCTGAGACTACGGCGGACAAGTAGCCGGCCCCCGCTACGGGCTCCTACCGTGTGGTCATGACTGAGTTGCGGGATGATCTGCCCAGGTGGCGACAGGTGCGCGACATCATCATCAAGCGCATCGAGGCCGGCCAGTACAAGCCAGGCCAGCGAATCCCCTCGGTCGTCGACCTCACCCAAGAGTTCGGCATCGCCACCCAGACCGTACAAAAGGTCATGAACTCCCTGCGCAAGGACCGGTGGATCCGCACCGAACATGGCATGGGCAGCTTCGTCACCACCGCCGAGGAACGCACCGCAGGACCCGATGGGACCCCAGTAGCCACTACAGCCCCAAGCTCATCAGAGTCTGCTCACTCCGGATGAGATCTTTCGATACGTCTTTAAAGGCGATCCACCTTCGGCGTCTCGCCATGCGTCGGGCGATTGCTGGCCGCGCTGCGGCTCTCTGACCGGTCACGGCCAGCGCCGCCCACGTGTCAGCCGCCGCTGCGAACAACCCTAGATCAGAGCATGCTGCCCACCTGTACGCCTTCACCCGTGGCCTCGACCAGGGCCGGAAGACAGCCGTGGACGGTCCTGGACGATTGCGCCTTGGCTCGTAGTGAACCGCTCTGGGCGCAGGTGTTGCTCCGCGCCCCGTGGAATCCGTGCCGTTGGCTCCTACCGTGTCGGTGTGAAGGACGAGATGACCAGCCAGACGGTGGTGGCCGCGATCATGGTTGCGATGGCGAGATGCTTCGCCTGTCCGGGAATCGTGCCCTTCGATCGTTCGCGGATCATGTGTCGCGCCAGGCGGGCGGTTTCGGCCCAGGAGATCCGCTGCCGGGGGATCCAGGTGGCCGATGCGACGAGGACGGCCGCGAGAAGCAGCGGCCACCGGACTGAATCGACGAGAGATGTCTGGAAGTCGTCGTCGTACCAGCGGACGTACGACACGACGTCGAGGAGCGGGAAGAGGAGGAGAACCGCCGCGACCGCGGTGCCGGCTGACCGTTCCCAGCGGGTGGAAGCCGCTGCCGCCAACGCGACGAGAACGACCGGCAGGCCGATCCTGTCGGCATCGCAGGACCACTGGGCGAGGTCGTCCCAGAACGGCTCCGGAGCCTCGATGCGGGTGTAGAGGACCATGAAGAACCTGTCGTACGTGACTGTGAAGCGGTGGAATGCCCCCGTCCACGCCGCGGCGCCGACGGCGGTCGCCCACAGGATGATCCCGTGCCATCTTGGAGGCAGCGGTGACCGGGCCGTCAGGAGCAGTGCCCCCGTGGCCACCGGATAGCAGACGATCAAGGGCCAGGGTGGCACGGCCACCCGTTCCTGCCCGGTGCACGGGTCGGGACCCGGCAGGAGAAACCCGATGAGGAGCCCGAACGCGAGCACGGCGCCGACTGCGGCGACCGCCGTGAGCGTGGCCCGACGTGACCCGCGCAGGAGGAGACCCGCCACGACGACCGGCAGCAGGAGAACTGCCCAGAACAGCAGCTCTCCCGGCACATTCTCCAGCGCATAGGGCCCCTCCGGCAGGTCGGAGCCCGTCGCGGAACAGAACCAGCCGACGCTCTGCCTGCCGACTCCGAACATCATCAGGATCACCGGCCCTGACACCGCCAGAACCGCACCACAGCGCAGCACCGCTGCCCTCGGGGATCCGGGTTCCTGTGTCACGGCACCCTCCTCCGGAAAAGATCAACTCGGGCGAGGGTAACGGATGACCGTCGACTGAGCGGGAGGTCGGCTTTCTTCGGCCATCCCGCACTTCTGAGGTTCCCCCTGTAATCAGGCTCCCGGGATCGGCGCCGAACGCCCGCGCCACCGCGTCGAAGTCCGGCAGATTTGACCACGTCAGGCAGGTGGGGTCCTCGGCGAACCAGGCCGAGATGAGCGCACCGTGATGTCAAAGGTGGGCGTTATGCAGAGGGTGCCTGTCGCTGCAGGTCAGAAGCATGATCATGTGTCCTGTTAAGCTTTCGGATTCAGCACGTCTCTTCGGAAGAGAACCATCGAGAGGTTTCTGTGCCGGAATTCTCAGATAAGGCCGTGCAGGCGGTCGCTCGGGTCGATGCCCTCCACCAGTTGGGGGTCGTCGCCCAGTGGCGCCCCTGATCTCGCCATGTCACGCGCGGGCGGTATCCTCGCGGCTGCGATGACTGCACATTCGATGAGGTAAGGATGTGTCCCACCTGTCGTACGTGGCCGTGTCTTACGCATCTGGCCTTGTACGACGAGACGGAAGAAGGCTGCAGTCACCGAATTCCGGTCGCCGATGGAACGAGCCGTCAATCCGAGAGCGCGGCGACCGTGCGGCGACCACGGATGTTTACGCATGGTGGAGTCGGTCTGGATGGGCGCCCGCAGCGTTCTGCTTCACCTTCATAGCCGATCTCGCGCCTGAAGACGTGCTGCGTCGGCTGGGATTGACCGAAGATCCCGAAAAGGAAGGTTACGCCACCATCAAAGTCGGCCACGCTGCCGGTGGATCGATCATGGTGGAGGAGGGTCACGCCGGGATCTTGCGCGATGTGGTGCACGCCCTGTCGCTAGTGCCGTGACCGCATAGGTTCACCGGGTTGAAGTCGAACTGGTCCTCGTCGCCCGTGTGCCCCTGGCAGGATCTTGCCCATGTTCGAAGAGAA
>NZ_JOEQ01000064.1 GCF_000721075.1 Streptosporangium amethystogenes | reverse complement strand
GCTTCTCTTCGAACATGGGCAAGATCCTGCCAGGGGCACACGGGCGACGAGGACCAGTTCGACTTCAACCCGGTGAACCTATGCGGTCACGGCACTAGGTAGGCACCCGGCTAGAAAGGTCCAGCATCGTTCAGGCCAGCTCGCTGAAGCGAAGCTCACCAAAATGGTTACGGCAGGCAACGGCGGCGCGATCTCGTGAAGAACCACGACCAGCAGGCCGAAATCGCGTCAGGCCGTCTTGGAACTGGTGCCTGATGCGTGCGTAGGCGCAGCCGATCAGATATGGCAGCACGTCAGATGCGCATACCACGAGCGAAGGCTCGCCACGCACTTCGCTAGGGGCATCGCCCGTACCGGCTCACCGTCCGACGTTGTTGACGAGTTTCTGCAGGGCTTCCCACGCGATGATCAGCGGGATTCTTTCTTGCTCAATCCTTCGCACCCGCGCCCACGTGGGATCGGTGAGGAGTTCGTAGAGCTCCCGTTCGTGTTTGGCGAGATGCATGAGGTTCTTTCGGTGTGAGGCCCGCAAAGCATTGCCTCGTGCATCGGTCGTTGTGCCGAAGCGTTCATAAGTCTCGAATGCGATCAGGTCCATGAAGATACTGGTGATGAGTATTCCGTGTTGGCGGAACTGGTTCACGATCTCGAATCCATCTGCGTCCATGTCGCCCCAGTACACGATGTGCTGGGCACTGGTGAGCCAGTTGAACGAAGAGATCGCGCTCGCGCCCGCGAAACCTGACCCTTCAACGGAGATACCCTTTCCCAAGGCAGGAAAGTGGATGGCTGTGTCCTTGTTCTCGGAGATGAGGACGACGTCTGGCAGGTAGGCAGGTGTCATGGCGTCATAAACCGTGGCGGAGTCATGTCGCCGCTTTCCGCTAGCGAGGTGATCGGGGTCCAGGTAGGTGAAATGGATTCGCTGAGGATGCTTTGGGAGAAGTTCGAGGGAATCGACCCCTGCGAGGTTTTGAACGAGATGCTTATGGGTGTTAAGCCACTTGGCGTGCAATCCTTCGATGGGGACCTGTCGGGGAGTGAGCCCGCTCGCCGTGTTGTTTGTGAACCAGGACGCCGCCGTGCAGAGCAAGTCGAAATTCACGTCCGAGTAGCTGTCGACGGCGCGCACGATCGTTGGGTGTTCCGCTGCTTGCGGGAACGCCGACCGCAGTTTGGCCAGCCGGGATCGGCCTCGTTGGATGCGCTTCCTCCACTCCGGTCCAAGGAGGTCGACGGCGGTGTCGAGGCTCGCGACAGACACGTGTGTGGGAATTGACTGGATGGTTCCATGTACCCGTCGTGGGCTCATAATGAGGGGAAGGCGGTGCTTATCTGCCCAGTCCCGCCATTCGAAAGTCTGATTAAGAACAGCGGCGAATCCTGCTTCAAGCTCCGGTTTGCTCAAGTTTCCGAGAGGAAACTGGTGCGGCCAAGCGTCTGACTCGCCAGCGATAGCGAGATGCCAAGTGGTGGCCACGCGTTTGCCTATATCGTGGAGTAAATGATCCGGGCTCTTCACGACGCGGCTCCGGTAGTAGGGGTCAACGGAGTAACGTACGAATAGCTAGTCTTATTGTCCTTGGTAACGGCCAGCAAGAGGTCCATGTAGGGCTCCAGAGCCGTCACCTTGTCCAGTGGCGCGCCGATGATGAGCTGAAAGCCCAAACCTTTCCACGCTTGGACGGCTCGACCTGCGAACTCAGAGTCGGACTTGATGAATCCCTCATCGAGAACGACCGGCGCGAAACGCGGCCGAGTACGGCTCTCGTCTCCGAGCTGGAAGCGGAGGGCGGCACCGACGATGAATGCCACAAGCTCTTGTGTCTCTCCTCCGCTCTTGCCTCCGAGCGATGCATAAGCGCTGATCTCTATGCCTTCGGTCGTCACACGGACTGCGGTGATCTCAACGTGCTTGCGGACATCGAGCAGATAGTCTCGCTGCGCTGTGCTCTTCGAGCCGCCTTCCGGTTTGCGGATCTGGTTTATGAATGTGCGCAGTTGCGTGAAGCGCGCTTCGGTCTGTTCATCGGTTAGTTCCTCCGTGGCACCCGATGACAGGAGCTTCAGTTCTCGGCGGAACTTCGTGATGGCATCGTGGTGAAGGCGACGCAGGACGATTTTCAGCCGGTCACGTCCTGCCCCGAAGGGCAAAGTGGCCAGGATTTCGTTGACCGGGTACAGCCGGTCCTCGATCTCCTCGATCGAACTGTCGAAGGCACCGTTAAGGGGCACCAGGTCCTCACCGCTCCATTTCGACAGGCGTCGTTTCCACTCCTGGCGGCGCTCGTGAAGGCCGGTGGTGACGATGTCGTCAAGGATTTCGCGATAGGCAGAGTAGGAGTCCAACGTCTGGCCGAGGTTCGGGTCGAGCCAGCGGCTCTGGAAGGTTTGAAAGATCCGTTCGAGCGAGGCGCGGGCCTTTTGCGCGTTGTCGCGCTCCTCTTTTAGCAGATGGGCGAGCCGTCCCCGTAGCCTTTTCACGCTGTCAGCGAAGCCTTTGAGATCTGATCGGTCGCCGACGCTGGCGAACTCGCTGTCCAAGCGGATGACGAGGTCCTCCGGTATCGGCGTCGAGTGCTCGCGCTCAATCTTGTCAACTTCTCTGCTGACCGAACCTTCTCGGTCAACGAACTTCGCGTATTCGGCGTCGAGGTCCTCGACCTCTCGTTCAGCGAGGTGCTTCGTGCGCTGTGTCTCCTCTTGGTCATGCGTCTTGCGTTGCTCCTCGCTTCGCAATACCCGCAGGATGTCGCTGTCGGCAAGGATGCGCGCGCGTTCCGCCGTTTTCTCCGCGATCTTGGCCTCAACGCCGGTGACGTCGATGGCCTGCCACTCTGTGTCAAGAACGAACTGGAATGCCTCCTTGCGCCGCCGCAGGTCCGTGATCGCGTTCCCGATGGCGGAGGCTTGGCTCGACATGCCGTCGAGCTTCGCGTGCAGAGCGTCGAGTTCCCCATCAATCTCGGCAAGGCGAGCTGTGTTGGAGAAACCAATGATGTAGCGGTCGCCGCGCAGGTTGCCATGTGCGCCTCGTTGGCCATGGCGGGTCTGGCCGTTGGGTGTGACGCACAGCCCACCGTTGCTGAGCTCAGCGGGGCTATCGACGCACAGGGCGTCGACGTTGGAGGCTCGGACGCGTTGTTGAACCCAATGCCCGAAGAGCGAATCCTTGAAGATCAGTTTTCCTGAGATCCGCCGAGGATCACCCTCGAATTCCTCGGGAAGGCCGAGGGGGACGCCCTCGAAGGTGATCCGGACGGGGATCTGGAGGGGGTCGATGGCACGGCTGAGTGAATCCAGGAAGTCTTCATCGACAAGCATGACCCTGGAGATCGCAGCGAGACTGACTTCTGCGGCTTTGCGCCACTTCTCCTCTCCAGGCGCGAGGTCAATGAGTTCGGCAACGAAGGGCAAGTCCTCAGCTGGAATGCCACATGCCTGGGCGATCATCACGCGCGCGTTGTGCAGGAGAGGTGGGACGAGTCCCTCACGCCCGGACAGGGACTTCTTTTCCTCTTTGAGCCGGCGCGCCTCCTCCTCCTGCGGAAACATGTCACGCCGCTTGGCCTGCTGCTGGTCTTCCAGATCTTTCACGACCTGATCAAAGGTTTCAGTGAACTGTGTGGCGGCGCTCCTGATCCGGACGAAGTCCTCTTGTGAGCGAATGGCGACCGCCAAAGCCTGGGTCCGATCGTCGAACCGCCGTCTCTTCTCGTGGGCCTGACCGAGTTCGCTCTCAAGCTGTTGCAAGTCGTGATGCAGCTTCTCGAGCGTGTCTCCGCCGTTCTCTCGGATCTGACGCTTCAGCGCTTCGATCTCGACCTTGAGGGCGGCTTCCGCGTCGAGGGCGTCAACGTATCTGCTGTGGGTCTGGTCGCGGCTCTTTCGATTGGCCTTCACGGCCTCGGCCAGGAGACGACGTTCGGTGGTCAGAGTCCACAAACGGAAGGGGGTGGCTCCATCGCGGGTGACTCCGAGCAGTTCGACCATGTCGGCGTTTGATGTCGCCTGTTGAAAGTCCTGATAGAGCCGCGGCAGATCCTGCAGGACCTTGGCTTTCTCGGCCACGGTGGTCATGGCGCCGTAGGTCCGCTCCAAGTCTTCGAAGTGGCTGATGGCCTTATCTGCAGCGGCGTACGTTGCGGGCTCCTCCAAGACCATGGACTTGTACAGGCCGTCCACGGTCTTGACCTGATGGCCGCTCTGGATGCGCGCCAGCAGTCGCAGTGCTTTGCCGCCTTCGCCGTTGGCCCCGATGCCCAGACGCGTGAACAGGGTTTGCTCGAACTCTTCGTAGCTGTCGTGGGGGACGATGCCGGGGAATCGTGCTTTGAGCGCTCGCTTGTCGAATCTGGATTCGGCTACGGAAGCCAGATCCCTCAAGTCGAGGTAGCCGTCCGTCGTCACCAGTTTCATGATGACGTCTCCGGGCCTCATGACTCCGCGAGCAACGTAGTACGCGCGCAGCGCTGTATATCGGCGCCCGTTGTCATCGACGAAGGTCATCGCCACTGCGCCCCAGGTGGGCCCGTCTCTGCCGCGTAGCACGCGGTCGTGGAGCTCGTCGGTTCCCTGCTGTCGGCTGGAGTCGGTCTTTCCTCTCAGGTAGGTGAGCAGGTTGCGCTGATCGACGCTCCTTGCTCGACCGGAGGTCGCCTCGTTGGAGGCCCCGTTGAACGATGTGGTCGAGGGCATCATCAACGCGATGTAGCCGTCGAGGAAAGTGCTCTTGCCCGTACCCGATGCGCCTGAGATGAGTGTCCCGTTCGGGGAGAACTCGACTTGGTGATGGTCTTGGAAACCACCCCAATTGACCATCTGAAAGGTGTCGGCCTTCCATTGTGTGGTTCCCTCGGTGGCTCCGTCGATGTACAGGAGCGGCTGCATCGTCACTCGGCGGCCTCCGACGCTAGTGTCTCATCGAGCACTTCGTTCGCTGGCTTGCTGTTTTGGCCGATGAGCCACTGCAACAGCTCGTTCAAACGCTCCATCGGTAGCAGCACCTCGATCACGGCGGAGATCCGGTAGCGGCTGCGGTCCGGCGTCTTCAGCAGGATCCGAGCCTTGACGATGTTCTCGATCGCGTTTCGGGCACGATTGGCGTCACCGGAGCGGTCGGTCGCGTGGGGCGGACGGAAACGCGCGACGGCTTGGAGGAGATCATCATGGTCCACCAGAACGTTCTCCAGACCTTCGGCCCGTTCGCTTCGAAAGCGCTGGCGCAGGAACACCAAAAGGATGGTTTCCTCTCGTGAGTAGGCCAGATCGTGTAGCAGCGTGGGGAATCGGCTGCCGCCCTCAGGTTGCGCTTGATGCTTGAACGCCACCTCGTAACGGCGATCAACATGTAGATCGAGGAAGAGGTCATTGAGCCGAGATTTGATGACAACCTCGGATTCGAGCAGCGTGCGCCACTCCGCAGGCTGCTGCGCACCGGAAATGTAACGGTGTTTGAGCAGGGCCACGAGTGCCTTGCGCTGTTCGAGCGTCAAGCCTCCCACATCTCCCTCGAAGAGGGACAGGCTCGCCTGCTCGGCATCGTCGAAGTCCTCACTGC
Source organism: Streptosporangium amethystogenes (assembly GCF_000721075.1). Lineage (GTDB taxonomy): Bacteria > Actinomycetota > Actinomycetes > Streptosporangiales > Streptosporangiaceae > Streptosporangium > Streptosporangium amethystogenes. The sequence goes on along the minus strand of NZ_JOEQ01000064.1, from coordinate 12,281 downwards.
GCAGATTCTGATCCCAGTCGTCGGTCACTGCTCCCACCTCGATCTCAAAGCCGCCAACGCGGCCGTCTCCTGCTCGTTGAGTGTCATGCGTGGTACTCGGAAGTCCCGCAGGCTACCGTCAGGACGGATGGTCTCGTAGAGCTCAGCTGACTGTTCGTGCTCCAGCACGTCGATCTGGGTGGCCATATGCAAAAGCCCGAGGATCTCCACCGGGCGCCGCAACTCTGGTTCAAGACCGTTGAAAGCCTCACCCACGGAGTCCGTTTTCCCGTCTGCGAATGCCGCGACGATAGCGAGTCGCAATTGCTCCAGCAGGGGGCCGCCTTGCATACGGATGTCTTCCAACGATGGCGGCTCTGGCGCATCGTGGGATGTATCCCCCAACGGGGGTGGCGGTGTTTCCACTCCAGGGTCGTAAAATCGTTCTCGCAGGTGGGTAATGTCCAAGGTCCTGGGCATCAGCTCAAGAGGGACAGCGGCGCGCGGCCCAGCACTCTGCATCCATGTCGCGAGTTCTTTGTTGATGTCTCGAAGCAGGACTTCGAGCTCGCGCTCCTTGATGATGTCGTGATTGACGATGTGCTCACGAAGTGTCGTGGTGAGTCTGCTCCGCTGGGAGAGCACGTCGTCGATGCCCTGGCGGATGACGCCTACCGTTCCGCGCAGGTAGTTCTTCTCCGCAGTCGTAAGTGCCACGGTGAAAGGGTGATCAAGGATGGCCTGCAGATCACTCTTGAGGTCGAGCAGGAGGGCGTCGTCTCGTAGCAAGGTGAACGCGCCTTCGAACGCCCGTCCTTCAGCCGTGGCCGACATCAACCGATCCGTCTTGGCGAGATACTCATCCAGCACCTCACCGATGGGGCGGTCGTCTTCCCGGAAACTACTGATGATCTGCCGGTGCATCTCCGTCACCGACTCCTCGACCCGCTTGAAGTCACTCGGCAATTGGTCGATCAGATCCGCAAGATCGAAGTAGCCTTCGAGCATCCGATCGTCGGAGGCCGCGAAGACGTCTCCGCCCTCCGCGAGTCGATCCCTCTCGGTTGTCAGTTGGACGATCTGGTCTTCGAGGCGCCGGATTCTGTCCTCGCGGACCGAACTGGCCTCGGTCGCCCAACGCCGAACGGTCTGCAGAATCGTCGTGAGCCGCGACTCGCTGAGCAGTGCACGATCTCGCGTCAGGCTATCAACAAGGGAAAGCGCCTCAAGGGCATGAGAGGTCAGCGAGTACTCTTCCTCGCCGGCATCGTTCGTCGATCTGTAGAGCCACTGGTCATTCATCCATTGCATACATAATGCCCGGCCGCTTCGATCTGGGACAGGATCTCCGATCGACAGTAACTCATCTCGATATGTGTCCACCTGGACATGCATGCGATCACACTGAACGCTCTGCCGGTCGCGGCTGAAGGAAGTCTTGAATACCGCCATAACGAAAGGGGCCCACTTACGGTCGAGTAGTTTCAGTGTGGGCTTGTCGAAGGCACCCATGACTCGCTTGAGCTCACCTGCGATATCACTCATCCGAAGTCTCCCGCTCCATGTGGCATCGCAAACGCTACAATCTGCCGTCAACATTCAAGGCGGGTTTCCCCATTTGACGCCGGAAACCCACGTGTCAACGGCAGCCCCTAGTGAGCTGACGTTCGGTAGGAACGATCTCTGCGTCGCCTGCTCAGCTGCCGCTAGAGGATTTTGGTCGACGGTATACGTAACGGCTGCGGTTCCACGGGGGTGCTGCTGGTGCCTCCACCTTCGCTGAGGAAACTGCTTACGGCATAAAAAAGCGAGAGCACCGCTGCTCCGGCATCCGGGGGCGCGAACAGGTGTGTCGTAGCGCTCGCCGACATCGCTGGGCGCATCAGCTGATCTGATCCGCGAGATCCAGCAGCCCCGACTGGGCGTGGTCGTAGATGAGAGCTTCGCGTTGGGAGGCGGTGAGCCAACGAGCTTCGGATCCAGCGGGCGTACGGTTGATCCACAAGACGTCGTCGACGGCCTCGGCGACGGCGTGCAGGTGGCTGATCACGGTGACAAGCTTGTCGCCGCTGCTTTCGGCGCGCAGCACGCTGAGCGCTGACGCCAGGGTCGCCGAGTCGAGTGCGCCGAAGCCTTCGTCGAGGAACAGAGAGCCCAGCCGGGCTCCGTTGCGGCTGTGCAGTTCGACCAGGGCCAGCGCCAGCGCCAGGGAGGCGAGGAAGGTTTCGCCGCCTGACAGGGTTTTGGGGCTGCGGGCCGTGCGCGTGGCGAGGCTGGCGATGCGGAAGTCGTCGGTGAAGCCGTACCGGCCAGATGACAGGCGGGAGAAGAGCTCGCTGGCGAGGATGAGCAGGGTGCGGGTTCGGCGCTCGGTCAGGTAGGTCAGGAATTTGCCATCGGCCAGTTGGCCGTGCAGCAGGGTGAGCATGTTGAGGTGGGAAGTTGCGCACTCAATCGCGTGATCAAGTTGTTCGGCGGGTTCGATCTGCGCGTGGGCGCGGCTAGCCAGGCTCATCTGTTCGGTATGGGTCTGACGGGCGGCTCCGATGGCCTCCGACAGCGGGGTCAGCGCCTGCGGTTCTCTCAGCGAGACGCCGCTGGCGAAGCGCACCAGAAGTCCAGCATGGTCGCCGCTTTCATCGTCGGTTTGGATGTGGCGGGCTTGGTCGTCCAGCCTGGCATGGCTAATGTTCAGCTTGGTGGTCACCTTGTCGTGCTCGGTCCGCAACTGTCGGACGAGGGCGGCGCTCGCGGCGGCGAGCGCGTCACAAAGCCGCTGCACTACTGGGACGCTCAGCTGTGCAACTTCAAGGGCCTCTACGGACGCCGGGACAGGTACGGAGTCGGCGCCGAGTAGCGCTTGGGCGCTGTGGAGCGTGCCACGGTGGGTGGTGGCAGCGGCGAGCAGTGCGGTGAGCGGGGCAGTGATGTCGGTCTGTCGCCGATGGTCGAGCCGGACCCGATCTGTCTCGATCTGCGCCAAGGTGGTCGTGGCCTGCTCCAACTCGCCTTGGGCCTGCGTAAGGTGTGTGCCGAGCTCCTCACACACTTGCATGGCCGCTGTGACGTCGACGTCGACGTCGACGTCGGTGACGGTGCTCGGCGTGGCGGGCAGCACAGCACGCACCGCAGCGGGCAGCCGATTCAGGCTTTTGTGCATGGTTTCGACGGCGATGGTGTGCTGGGCGTGGGCTTCCTTGTATGCCGTGTCCTTTTTGGTGTAATCGTCTTTGCGGGCTGTGAGGATCTGGGTCGCGCCGCGGGCATCGGCTGTTGCGGCGTGGGCCTTCTGCCAGGCGGCGGCCGCCGCCTCACTCAGCGACCGAGCCAGATGATGGGCGGGCGCGCACAGCGGCTCACTGAGCCGGGTAGCCAAGAGGTCGGCATCAGCGCCAGCGTTGCCCGCCTCGCGTGAGGTGTTGTGCACTAGCGCCTCTGTGTCTTCCTTCAAACGGTGGGTGAAGGCGTCGGCGTCATGGTGGGGGGCGGTGTCCGCTGGTGCCACCGTGGCCAGGTCTGGGCAGGCCGCGGCAGCCTGGGCTTCAGCGAGGCGCTCAGCGAGACGATCGGATGCGATGGTGTGATCGTCTGTGACGGTTGCCAGCCCCTGCTCGGCAGCTGTGACATCGTTCATGCCTTCGCGGAGGGCGTTCCCGGCTGCGCCAAAGGCTTCGCCGGCGCTCGTATGCGCCTTTTGCAGGGCATGGAGCCGAATCGGATCGAGAGGGGCGGGCGGCTGATATGCGGCCGGCAGGGGCTGTGCGCACACCAGGCAGCTGTCTCCGGCATGGAGCCCTTGGCCGGCGAGGTGCGCGGCTTCGGCTTGCTTGGCGCCTTCGAGGTCATGTGCCGCGGCGTGGAGAGCCGTTTGCGCGTCTTGATGCGCAGCGCGCAGCGCGGGAAGCCTCCGTTGCGCGGCGCCGTACGCGCTCGCGACCGCAGTCTTGGCCGCGGCGGCCTGTCCGACTGTGATGGCAGCCGCCAGGGCGGTTCGGGTCACATTCTGGAGTTTGGTGGCGGCGGTCACGGCGCGGTCGGCGTGGCTTTGGACGACCTCGGCGTGAGCTGTCATCTGTTCGGCCTGACGGTGACGTCGCTCAATGTCGACGGCCATGTCCTCGAGCTTGTCGTGGTCGTCGCTCAAGTCCTGCTGTTCGGTGGCCAGCCGGGTTTCGGTGTGGTGCAGTGTGGCCTGCCGGCTGGGAAGGTCGGCCAGCATGGCGCGGGCTGCGGCGACTGCATCGGCGGTGATGCCCTGTGTGGCCGCCTTGTCCAGAGCTTCTCGCGCGCGGGTGTAGTCGGTCCTGGTCTGTTCGTGTCGGCTGATCAGCTGCTGGGCGGTCTCGTCGAGGTTCTGCTCGGCCTGGGCGACAGCATCCAGCACCGTGGAGTTGGGTTGGCTAGCCGGATCCGACAGCTGCCGGATGGCTACATCGAGGTCGTTGAGACGGTCGGTGTGCTGGCGCGCCGTAGTTTGCAGCTGATTCATCGTCGACAGCGCGGTGCTCAGGCGGTCGGCCCGCTGTTGCGCGGTCTGGGCTGCGGCGGTGGCGTGTTCGGCGCTGGCGCGGGGATCGTCGAGGTAGCCGCGACGTGTGAGTTGTGCCTTATGTAGCAGTTCCCTGATGGTGTCGCGCCGTCGTTCGGCCCGGGCGCGGGTTGCTTCGAGGAAACGTGTGCCGAAGATGCCTTTGAGCAGCTCGGTGCGTTCGGTGTCAGTGGCGGTCAGCAGCCGGTCAAAGCGGCCTTGGGGAAGCAGGACCGCCGCCTGGAATTCATCGCGCCTGAGTTTGAGCAGGTGTTCGATGCGGCGATTGACGGCCCTGCTGTCGTCGATCTCTTCTTCGGTGTCCAGGTTTTGCAGCAGGTGCGTGCTCGGGCGACTGTTGGCGTAGTAGACGCGGCGTACGCGCCAGGTGTGGTCGTGGTGGGAGAAGGTCAGGTCGACGGTCATGCTGGTGGCGCCCTCGGCCACCAACTCCTTGACCTTGTTACTCCAGGAGGAGGCGCCGTACAGCGCCAGGGTGATCGCCTCCAGGATCGTGGTCTTGCCCGCACCGGTGTCGCCGAGGATGGCGATCAGGGACTTGCCGGTGAAGTCGAGCGTTTGTATCTGGCCGGGGTAGCTACGCAGGCCGCAAAACGTCAGGTGAAGTGGACGCATCGGGGTTTCCTCGGGGGTGCTGGGAGGTGGTCAGGGGTGGTCGTGGTGTGCGACCAGGGCGGCCTGGAGGATCTGCTCGACGGGATCGGGGACGTCATCCTCGTGATCGGTGGCCATCAGCAGATCGGCGAAGGCCTGCTGGAGCCGGTCAACGTGTTGCGGGGCAATGCCCGTCTCGGTGAGGTAATCGCGAAACAGGTCGGTCAGCTCAGGCTCGGGGTCAAGGGTGCTGTTCGCGTCAAGGACGGGGACGTCTTGCCAGCCAGGCAGTCGCTCGTCGAGGTCGACGATGGTCGCCTGCGGGATGATCGCATGCACCGCGGCGGACAAGCCCAGCCCGAGACCGGGGTCGTCGACCTCGATGATCGCCTTGACGAAGGCATCGCCGATCTGGTCGGCCTGGATTGCCAGGCGCTGCAGGTCGCCGGTGAAGTTCATCAACTGGCGGCCGGAGCGCAGCGCGATGGTCTCGACCTTGGTGGGGCGGCCCGGCGCGGCCTCGACCAGGACGACGCTCTTGGTTTCGCCTTCTTCGCCGAAGTCCAGCTGCAGCGGGCTGCCCGCATAGCGGGCGGTGATGCCCGTTCTGTTGATCGCCTGCGGTTTGTGGATGTGGCCCAGAGCGCAGTAGGCGACGTCCGGTAGTGCTTCGACCTCGCAGGCGTAGTTCTGGGTGATGTCGAGCGGCCGCTCGCTCCACGACGGCACGGCGCTCTCGACAAACAGATGAGCAGCCAGTACCAGGACATCTCGGCCGGGCACATATCCCTCGCGCAGGCCGGCCGTCAGCTCCTGCTGAATCTCGCGGAGGTATCGGGCATAGGCCAGGCCAGCCTCCTCAGGCCGCTGGAATCCGTCCACTGCCCGGTTACGGTGGACGAACGGAAGCGGAGCCAGCCGGATACGGTGACCGTCAGCAGCGGGAAAGGTCAGGATGCCGCCCTCGGCCGGCGTGCGGGCGGTATCGATGAAGCGCAGCCGTCGCGGCTCTGTTGAACCGGCGGGTAGCGCGTTGACCAGTGTGTCGAGGGCGCGCAGCAGCGTGGGCGAATCGTGGTTACCGCCGACGACGACCGTAGGCGCCACCTGGGCCAGTTCCACCAGGGCGCGGATGCCCAAGCCGAGGTCGGCTGCGGCCGGCTGGGCGCGGTCGAACAAGTCGCCGGTGTTCACGATGAGGTCAGGCTTGGTGTCGCGGGCAATATCGGCGATCTCGGCCAGGACGGCTTCGAACTCGGCGTACCTGCTGTGGTGGCCCACCACCGTCCGCCCGAGATGCCAGTCCGAGACGTGCAGCATCCTCATGGCTTGCTCCTGTCGTCATTGAGCTCATCAGTGCCAAGCGCCCAACACGTTACAACAAACTTTGGAATTCTTTGGAGGAATTTGGAAGCCTGGTAACCTCGGCCCCATGCAGAACAATGAAGAGACCTTGGACGAGCTGGAAAACCGGTTGGCACAACTGCGGCGTGCCCTGCGTTTGGCGATGGTGGAGCGCGATGCCGCGCGGGTGGCGCAGCTGCGCCAACAGTTGCACCGGGCAGAAAGCCTGTGGGAGGACAAGGCCGCCGCCGAGCAGCCCGTCTCGGCTGCCGACGCCTCGGATGCGTCCGCACCCGCACCGGTAAGTCCTGACGCACCGGTGTCCGAACCCGCGCTGGCGGCCCTGCTGCCCACTCGTGAGCAGGTCCACCAGACGCTGTCGCTGTTGGAAGTGCCAGCTGCGCCGAAGCTGATCACCGCGGTGCACGAGGCGTTCTTCCCGGGCGAGCTGCCCGCCTCCCGGCTGGCCAGTTTGCGGCGCGACGAGGAACGCTCTTACCGGTCGGCACCCAATGCCCGGCCGTACTATCTGTGCCCGGCCCTGACCGCCGACCGACTCGCTCCGGCACGCGCGCTGTTGACGGTGAGCACCTGGCCGCTGGAACGGCGCATCATGGGGGCCCACAGCCCCCGCGTGGACTTCCTCACCACCGCAACCAAAATCGCCTCCGCACTCATCTCGTACTCCCAGCTGGGCCCACGCTGGACACCGGACGCCCAGACTCGGGCCGAGCGCCTGCTACGCAGCTTCGCCGTCAGCATCCCCGGCGCACTCGGCCCGCCCACCCTCGCCGGGCATGTCCCAGCACTTGATCCCGATCAGGTGGGCGACGCGGCCAAGGCGGAACTGAGCGTGCATCTGGAGGTGGATCGCCGACAGCGCAGCGAGGCGGCCACCTGGGCCAGAGACCGGCTGTCAGAAGCCGAGCGCCTATTCGGTAATCGCCTGGCGTCCGTCCGTAACAGCGCGAGCGCGGACTAGATGGACTAAGTTCCGGACTCCACCCGATCGCGCGTCTTCCCCCATCCCTACGGCGCTCTCAGCAAGGTCACATCCTGGTGAACACCACAACAACGCGGCTCAACGCACTCAGAGGCGGCCAGCCGCCCGTCAATCACAACGCCCGCACCCTGGTCGGGCTGTCGGTCAATCCCGGCTGCGCCCGGCGTGCCCTTCTGGACGCCTGCGGCGCCGACAAGGGCACGGTGGCCCGCCAGGCAGGCCATCCGTGGCAGTTCGGCCAGTCGCGGTTCGCCCTGGCTCGAGGTAATGCCTTCGAGCAGCAGGTCAAGGAATACGGCGGCGCGCGCCTGCTCGCGCTGCTGCGCGAGAGCCTCGACCTGCCGGTCGAGCAGGTGGCCTACATCCCACTGAAAAGCGTCGGCGACAGCACCGGCCGAGAGCAGCGCTACCGCCAGACCTGCCGCGCACTGGTGGGCGCCGCCCGCGGTGGCCCTGACCCGGGCACGCTGTATGACCACCCGATGCTGCGGCTGAACGTCGGCGGCAACGACGTCTACCTCGAACCCGACCTCATCGCCTTCAAGATCGGCGATCGGTTCTACATCGTAGAGATCAAATCTTTCCCGGTCATCGACCGGCAGGCGAATGGCGCGCAAGTGGCGGCCGCCACGCGACAAGCCTCCATCTACGTGATCGCCCTGCAGGACCTGTTCGCCACCAACGGACTGGACCCGGAACTGGTGGCAACCTCGGTGTTCCTGGTGACACCGAAGGACTTCGGCAACACCCCGATCGCCACCCTCGTCGATGCCCGCAAACAGATCTCCATGCTCAACAGACAGCTGGCCCGCATGGACCGCATCGATATCCTTTTGGACCTGCTGCCGTCGGGGTTGACCTTCGACCTCGCCGTTGATACCACGGGCGTGCCTACCCGGCCCGCCGCGAACCTGGCCGCCGACCTGCGCCGGATCCCGGCTCGCTACCGGCCCGAATGCATGGCCCATTGCGAGCTTGCAGGCCTGTGCCGCGACGAGGCGCGCCAGAACGCCTCTCTCGACGTGTACGGGCAAGGTGTGGTCGACATCTTCGGCGGCGTCGACACGACACATACGGCACTGGCCCTGGCGGAGGGACGCCAGCCGAGTGACGATCAGGCTGGCGTGGCCCGCACCTTGCGACACGCCGAACGGCTGCGCGCCGCACTGGCCGAGGGCGCGGCATGAGTAGCCTCGCCGCACTCGCCCGGCTGCACGCCACCCGGCAGGGCCGTGCTGAGCGCCTGCGCCAGGTACGCCACCATCACCTCGTCGACGAGCCACTCGTTCTGGTCATCTTGACGATGGCCGGCGAGGCGGCCGCACCGTTGGCCTGCATGGTCGGCACCGGGCGCCGTCAGTCGACGCTTCTGACCGTCACCCAACCCCGTAACCGTGACCAGCGCCGGGCCTTCTACGCCCAGTTGGCCGCCGTCATCCTGCCCCACATCAGGCGACGGGAGAACACCCTGCAGCAGTTGCCCGCGCGGCCCGGCAAACCGCCCCGGCAACGGTGCGCGGACGCGCCGCAAATCATCGTCGCCAACCACGCCACCGTCGACTACCTGAGTCTGGTAGGGCGGTCCATCCGTTTCCAAGGACCGCCGAACACGACAGAAACCGACCCGTCGATCGCGCTGCTCGGCCGATGGCTCACCTTCTTCGCCGAGCGTGCCGAGTATCCCGGCTCGTCGATGCTGCTGCCCCTCACCGCGCAACTGGCCGCTCATTGGGCTACCGGCCAGAGCATCCTGGAGGATGAGAGCCTGTCGAAGCTGCTGGCCTGGATCGAGCCGCCGGCCGGGCTGACCGGTGTCCAGGCCGCGTTGCGAAGTGAGAACCCGGTGCTGTTTCCCCCCGCAGGGCCGGCGACCGACCCGACCTTCGACGCCGTGGAACTCGAACCGAGAATGATCACCCACCAGCAGGCGCTCGCCTCCGGTGACCACCTCACAGCGGCGAGGACGGCTACAGAGTTGCAGGACGCGCTGGCCAGCCAACTGCGGCCGACCTGGAATCAGGTATGGGACGGACTCGCGCTGCTACGCGCCATTCCGCAGGCCGCCCGATCCGTCCGTCGCTGGGAGGACGACCGTGACCACTTCACCTCCCACAGCCTCCACATCACCCGGGGCGGAGCACCACAGCCGGTGCACGACCAGGCCGTCGACGCCGCTCGACGCCTGGCCCGCCTGGAACGGGCCATCCACATGTTCGAGGACGAACAGGCGCTCGACGATCCCTTCGTGCTCGCCGAACGCCGCACCGTCGGCACCGCTTTCGCCGGCGTCGTGGTCGCACGCGAACCTGATCGCCAAGTGACCAGCGCCAAGGGCAGACGCATCCTGCGCCCACGTTTCACGATCCGCACCGAGGACCCGCCGCCCATCGCCCGCGACCAAGACCTGGTCGATCCTGAGCGCCCCCGCACCATCGTGCGCGTCCGCGAGGTCCTGCCCGAACAGCAAGACATGCACCTCATCACCGTAGAGGTCACCGCAGGCATGGGTTCGGTCAGCAGACCCGCAGCGGACGCCGTTCCCGAACTGGACGAGCTGGTCTGCTACACGGCTTGGCCCAGTCAATGGGGTGCCGCCGAGTTCCCCTCGCGTGAACAGACCCCCTGGACGCACACCGGGCCGTCCGCACCCCAAACGTTCACCGACCTGTCGGAAGCCGAGCAGACATGACGTCCACCCCACCCGACCCGGCCCTCGCCTCCCAAACGGCCGTTCAGACCATCCTCGCCGATCTTGAGACCATCGGCCGCACCGACGCCGGCCGCGGTGTCGTCGTGGACTCCCCGCCGGGCGCCGGCAAGACCACGCTGGTTCGCCGTGCGGCCCGGGAACTCGTGGCGGCAGGCGAATCAATCATGATCATCGCGCAGACCAACAACCAGATCGACGACCTGACAGCCGGTCTGGCCGCCGACGATCCGACCCTGCGCATCGGGCGCATCAGCGGTGAAGACTACGCCGCCGGCCGCAGCCCGCTGCGGAGCCTGAGTAACGTAGCCATCGAGACGAAGATCGACGAGCTGCGCGGCTGTGACATCGTGCTGGGGACAGCCGCCAAATGGGCTCGGGTCAAGGACCATCGTCAGCGCTGGGCCATCGTCGATGAGGCCTACCAGATGCGATCCGACGCGCTGTTGCTGGTGGCCTCCCAGTTCGAGCGTGGCCTGTTCGTCGGTGACCCCGGCCAGCTCGACCCCTTCACCACCGTGACCACCGAACGGTGGACGGGCCTGACCTACGACCCCCGCCACAACGCCGTCGACGTCCTGCTGGCACACAACCGTGACGCCGTCATCGAACGTCGGTTGCCCGTCTCCTGGAGACTGCCGGCCAGCGCGGCCACCCTCATCGCCCCGGCCTTCTACCCCTATACCGCCTTCACCGCTGGCGTCGCCAACGGGGTGCGGGAGCTGCAGTTCACCACCTCCAGCCTGCGATCCCCGCTGGATGACACCCTGGACATGGCCCGCCGGACCGGCTGGGCCCTGCATCAGCTCCCCGCCCGGCACACCCAACGTACCGACAGCGACGTGGCCCGCGCAGCGGCCGACCTCGCCGCACGCCTGCTGGCGCGCGGTGCCGCCGAACGCTGCGAACATCACCCCGCCGGACGGCGCCTGACTCCTGCCGACGTGGCGATCGGCGTCGTGCACCGCGACCAAGCCGAGCAGATCAAGTGGCTGCTGCCCCGCACCAACGTTCCCGGCGCCGATCAGGTCGTTGTCGACAACGCCAACCGTCTGCAAGGCAGGGAATTCGAGGTGGTCATCGTCGTGCATCCGCTGTCCGGCCGACGCGATGCAACCGCCTTCCACCTGGAAGCGGGCCGGCTCTGCGTGCTCACCTCACGTCACCGGCACGCCTGCATCATCGTCGCCCGCGCCGGCATCACCCATCTCCTCGACGCCCACTCCGCCATCGACCCAGTGCATCTCAACGTCCCCGTCAAATTCCCCGACGGATGGGAAGCCCACCACACAGTACTCAGCCATCTGGAGCAGCACACGATCGTTGCACCGGACTGAGGTGCATGCCAACGGCTCACGCAGAGCAGGGATCTCGACGTCCCTGCCCACAGAGAGACGAGATGGTCGCCGCGGGACTTTCAGCGTAACCGCGCTTCATCGGCAGGATCTACGCATTTCATAGTCATACGCCGCCGGGAGCGCGATATGCAACCGCGCTGAGATTGAGATGTACCTCACCGTAAGGGCACACATTCAGCCAGTACATCGGGGGTCAGGCCACGACGGTTGACCGGGGTGAGTTTAGCCGCCCATGTCCCTTCGGCATTCCCCAGGTGAGTGTGCCATAGAAGGCGATGCTGCCCGCCACTAGCGCCTTCCCCTGGTGGTTGGCCGCGTAGATCACCTCCGCCGTGGTCGCGTCGTACACTACGAGCTCCACCGTGTCACCCGAAAAGGGGTTCCAGCCGCCCACGACGTAGGCGCCGGCCGGGCTAGTGCTCTGTGAGGTGCCTCGGTGATTCCGGACAGCCGTCTTATGGTCGTAGCCTATGCGGCTACTCGGGTTGAAAGGGATTCGTTGAGTACTTCGAGAGGCGGCCGGTAGCTGAGTGCCGAGTGCAGGCGCCGGTGGTTGTAGAACCCTTCAATGTAGCGGATGACCTGCCGTCTTGCCTTGGCTCGGGTGGTGAAGACGAAACGGTGCAGCCATTCGTTCTTGATGGTGCTGAAGAACGACTCGGCCATCGCGTTGTCGTAGCAGACTCCGGTGCGGCCGACCGAGTGGCGGACCCGCAGGCCGGTCAGGAACCGGTCGAACTCCTCTGA
>NZ_JOEQ01000063.1 GCF_000721075.1 Streptosporangium amethystogenes | reverse complement strand
AACGACCACCAAACGACCACCCCAGCCACCCCTGCGGCTTCACCGGCACAGCGACCTCATATCGGCCGGCCACCACTCGCCAAGAACGGCCGCAGCCCCCTACCGGCCCGGCTCCACGAGTAGACCGAACAACCCCACCCATGAAACGACGAACCTCAGCCGAACACCCCGCTCCAGCGCTGGGCGACTAGCGCCGGATACAACACTCGAAAAAGATCATCAGAAGTCGCACTCTTTCGCATCCCACCTGCCGAAACCTTCAATCGCGCCATACCGCATCAGAACTCAAGAACGCCGGACCCCTGGCCCGTAAGCCAGGATCGAACCCGGCGGCGGCTCCGCGCCCGCGTAGCAGGCCTTTGTCCCACTTATGGCCGCCATTTTATGAAATTCAATTAGACCGAATTCGGTGGCTCTAAACAGGACTTCCGCTGCAAGCTGTCATTTCCGGCAAATCTTGCGACCAATCCTGGGCAAAAATAATCCCTGCGCATCTAGCCTGAGGGTGTCGAAGTCCCAGGAACAGGAGGTGCAGGGTTATGCCCGACACTATCCCGCATGCCCAGCCAGGTGACAGAATCCGTACCTTGCGGGGACGCCGCGGCTGGACACAGGAAGAACTCGCCGCGGCCAGTGGTCTCAGCACCGCAGTGATCAAAAAAGTTGAGCAAGGCGGCACCGCGCGCATGGAGACCTACCACACCATCGCGACGGCCCTGGGTGTGGTCACCATGACGTTCGTATCCCCGGGCCCTCCCGATCCGGTGCTCAACGGGCCCAACGAGATGGTTCTGGCACCCCTGCGCGCGGCTGTCGCTCCGGCGATGAACCTGGCCGGTCAGCCGATGTACGGTACCGCTGACGCCGAGGAAATCTCCCTGCCGCGGCTCGAAAAAGCTGTGTCCTCGCTCGGCGCGATCTACCACAGCAACCGCTACGACGACCTCGCAGCGCTGCTGCCACCGCTCATCCTTTCTTCCCAATACCACGTCACCCACCTGGAAGGAGACCCCGAGCAGCAGGAGGCGCTTCGGCTACGCGCTGACGGGCTCAACCTCGCGGCCCGCTACCTCATCCAGGTGCGCGCTCACGACCTGGCCCTGATCGCGATCCAGGGCTCCCAGCGCGACGCCCTCGCCATCGGTGACATGCAACTCGCGGGAGCTGCCGTGAGCGTCCAGGCATGGGCGATGATGCGTCAAGGCCGCTTCCGCGAGGTGATGGACCTGTGTCTGCACGCGGCCGAGACTATCGAGCCGCGCATGTCCTCGGCCACGCACACTCAACTGGAGGCCTGGGGGTGGCTTCTGGCGCGGGCTTCAGCGGCAGCGGCCCGTAACAACCAGCCAGTGGAAGCCGAGGAGTACGCTAGCCTCGCCGGCCTGGCCGGTACCCGCATGGGGCGTGAATACAAGCGCAGCGCCGGCCGGTCCTTCGGACCTCTGACCGCCGCCCTCATCAAGACGGAAAACGCGATGATCGCGGGCGACCCGGCTAGAGCCGTCGCCTTGTACGAGGTCCTACCGCGGGGAGTCGGCCGGACCGACAACAGCACCTGGAACCGGGCGCTGTTGGACGCTGCTCGCGCGAACGCCCGGACCGGCGATGTGGCTCGCGCGACCGAGATCATGACCAAGTTGCGGATCGAGGCACCGGAGTGGCTGCGCTACCAGCAGCTCGGGCAGGACGCGACTCGGGAGATCGTCTCGATCGTCAGGCGGAAACTGAACCCCAACCAAAAAGCCCTCGTCGCGTTCTACAACCTCACCGACTGAGGTACTACGTTCCGTATCCCTTTCCCATGTAGAGCCGTCAAACGACGGCGCTACATGGCTGTACACGATTGCTCTCTCTCCGTAACTTGAAGCTCGTGGACGACGAGCGCACCACCTTGGTATTCGGGCCCAGCGCGGCTGAAATCCTGCAGGCCGACTTTCCCGGCTGGCTCATCTGGCGGGATTTCACGCAGGCGGGTGGCCACGGCGATTGGTGCGCTCAGCCCATGAACGCCGCAGGAGAGGAACCCCCTCTCCGTCATGCCGCCCCTGAGGGGCTCCGTGCACTGCTGGAGACCAGCGATGACCAGTGACACCAAGGCATTGAAGATCGGTTTCAGTTTCTGGGGCTTCCTCGGCTCCGGCATCCTCGACACCCCTGATGGTGGCCGGTTCTGGCGCCGCCCGATCATCGACGAGCTGATCAGCCGCGGCCACGAGCTTGTGCTTCTGCAGTCCAATCGCGATCTGCACGAGGCGGGCCACGCGTTGCCCTACCGGTGGGACTCGGGGTTCCCGGACATCGACGTGCTCCTGTGCGAGTGGCGCTGGCCGCTACCGGGCCGCAACACCACCCCCTGCGGCACCACCGGGCACACCTGCGATCTGCACCGCCAGCAGGCGCTGCTGGACCACTACACCCACACCCGGACTACCGCGACGGTGCTGTGGGACACCGATCGGCAGATGGCTCTCGACGATCCCTTTCGGCGCATGCCAAACGTGGTCGTCTGCGACACCGCTCGCCGTCCCGCCACAGGTGCGGCGGTGTTGTTCAACATGGTCCCCGACGCGCTGGTCGATGGAGCCGACCCCGTCAAGCTTGCCGCCGCCACCCGACCTCTGGCATTGGTCTATGTCGGCAACCAGTACGACCGCGACGAGGCGTTCGAGAACTTCTTCGCCCCTGCCGCCGCTCGTTTCCCTCACCGGGTCGCCGGGAAATGGCCGCGCACCGAGGCATGGCCACAGGTGAACTTCACCGGCCGTTGCCCGTTCCCCGGCGTGGCCGGCATCTACCGCGCGGCGCTCAGCACCGTGCTGCTGCTGCCCGACCGGTACGCCGCGGTCGGCGCCATCACCCAGCGCATGGGCGAGGCAGTGACCGCGGGCTGCCTACCGCTCACCCCCACGACCATCGCCTGCACCGACCAGGTCACGCCCCCGGTGCTGCACGTCGCCGACCGGCATGAGGTCATCGAACGCATCGAGTGGCTGCGTGGCATCGCGGGCTCGCCCGAACATGCCGAGCTGATCGACACCTGCCTGCGATACCTGCAGCCAATGCGGGTCTCACACCAGGTGGCCGGCCTGGACCGGCTCATCACGGACCTGGCCGCAGCGCATCCCGCCGGCGGAACCGCCCGATGATGCAGCCGACGGCCTTCGCGACGTTCCACGACGCCTACCGGGCGGTGCTGAACCTGGTGACCTCCACTCCCCAGTACACGATCTCTTCCCGTGGCAACCGCTCGCGCGAGGTGCTGAACGTGTCGTTCATCCTCACCGACCCGCACCGCCGTACTCCAGCTTTGGCCGCGCGCCGCACCAACATCGTCTTCAACATTGCTGAGGCGCTGTGGTACCTGGCCGGACGCGACGACATCGACATGATCGGCTACTACGCGCCGCGGTTGCGCAGTCTGGCCGTAGACGGTGTGCACCTGACCGGCACTGCCTACGGGAAGCGCCTGTTCGCCCCCCGGGGGGCAAGCCAGTTCGACCACGCGGTCAAGCTACTGGCCGCTGACCCGGACAGCAAACGCGCCGCCATGACGGTCATGCGGCCGTTCGAGTTCACCGACCCGGGCAACCCCGATGTCGCCTGCACACTCGCAGTGCAATTCCTGATCCGTGACAGCCGACTGCACACCACGGTGTTCATGCGCGGCAACGACGCCCTGCTCGGCCTGGTCTGCGACGTGTTCTCCTTCACCTTCATCGCCGAATTCGCCGCGCTCCAGCTCGGCGTGCCGCTGGGCACCTACACCCACCAGGTGTCCTCCATGCACCTCAACGAGCCTGACCTGCCGCGCGCACGGGCGATCCTCGCCGAGCGCACCCCGGCGCCGCCGACGGCTCCCGCGATGCCGGTCACCACTACCTGGCACACCATCCAGAAAGTCCTGGAGTGGGAGGAGAGCTTGCGCACCAACCGGCGCCGCCTGTACGCCGATGTCATCACCGACCTGCCGCTGGAGCCGTACTGGCGGCAAGTCGTGCTGCTTCTGGAGGTCTACCGGCAGATCACCCACCAGCCGAACAGTCCGGTCGACACCGGCGTGCTGGCCGCCCTGGACCCCTACTACCGGTGGCTGGTGGCCTGCCGCTGGCCCGGACATCTACCGAAGGGCTGACAAATGCCCGCTCCCCCTGGCTGGTCCGCCTGGACCGTGATCCTGCTCAAACCCGACTGCCTGGTCCGCGGCCTGACCGACGACGTGCTTGCCTGGGTCGCCCGCGAGGTCCACGTCACCGCCCGCCAGGTGCTCCACCCGACCGAGCAGCAGATCTTCGCCCACTACGACGACATGCTCGCCCCCGAGCTCTCCCGCGAGTTCGGCCTGGACGTGCCCGCCGATCTGCGCCGCATCTACGTCGGCAACCCGGTGATGGTCGCCCTCGGCCACGGGCCGGACGCCGCCACCCGGGTGCGCGCCCTGCTCGGCGTCACCGACCCCAGCATCGCCGGGCCCGACACGATCCGCGGCCACTTCGGCACCGACAGCCTGACCACGGCCCGCGCCGAAGGCCGGCTCATCGACAACCTGATTCACACCTCCGACCACGCCGAAGTCGTGGAACGCGACTTCGGCATCTGGTACGGCCCCGACCAGCGGCACCTGCTCACCACCATAGACAGGAGCATCGCATGACCGTCACCCCGCACGCCCGCCGCCCCTTGCCGATCCTGAACCCCGAGCAGATCGCCGGCCTCAAGCCGCAACTCGCCGACGTCATCGAATACCGCAAGTCCGGGCTGTCGCTCAACCACATCGTCGGCTGCCCGCTGGACTGCGGCTACTGCGTTCGCCACCTGTTCGACAACTTCGAGATGAAGACCCCGCGGGCGCTGATGAGCGACGAGACCGCCGTCGAACTACTGACCGGCCACCGCTACTTCCAACCGCACCTGACACCGATCCAGATCTTCAACCGGGCCACCGACCCCATGCTGCCCGTGGTCAAACCACACACCTTCGCCGCGCTGCGGCTACTGGACGAGCGCGGCCTGACCAACCACGTCCTGGTCATCACCCGTTGGCGCGTCAATCCTGAGGACTGCGCGGTCTTCAACAGCTTCCGCAACATCAAACTCACCGTGCTGGTGACGCACTCGGGCATCGACCATCCCGGTATCGAGCCAGTGGACTCGACCATCGCCGCAGCGAGCCTGCGCACCCTGTACGAGTACGCCGACCGGTACCGCACCATGCTGTACTGGCGGCCCATCGTGCCGGGCCTCAACGACTCCGACGACCACATCCAGCGGGCGGTGGAACTGTCGCGGCACGCGCACGCCACGGTATTCACCGGCTTGTTCTTCCGGCAGGAGATCGCCGCCTACTACCGCGACCACGGCCTGCCGGAGCCTTACCAGGGCACCGCCCGCCGCAAGATCATGCCGGAGGAGTCCGAGCACCGAATCCTCACCGCCTTCCACCGGCCCGCCGACCGCGACGCGCCATGGGGGCCACTGTTCCGCAAGACGAGCTGCGGCGTCGCCTACGCCCACGGCGAGGCCGACTACAACGGCCACTACGGCATCCGCGAGCTGTGCGACATCTGCCCCATCAAGCAGCTCAACCTGTGCCGCGACGCCTGGAAGCGGCCCGATGAGGCTGTCGTCGCCGCCCAGGCCCGCGACCTCGGCGCGGTCGGCGGCGTGGAAATCACCGAACGCGCCATCATTGTCGAGGGCCTGGACGAGCCGCCGCGTTACTTCCTTCAGCACACCCACGGCTACCAGGTCCACGACCGCGCCAAGCCCCACCATTACCGCAGGCACGGCCGAGCCGACATCGGCTGGCCGACCACCTAAGGAGAACTCCACAATGGACTTCGGCACCTGGCCCGAGCTGCTCGTCGTCGATGTGGAAGGCAACGGCGCCACCCCGCCGGATCTGGTGGAAGTCGCCGCCGTCCGCATCACAGCCGGTCAGCCGGTGCCGCAGCTGTGCACGCTGGTGCAGCCACCGCGGCCGATCACAGCTTTCGCCACCCGCGTGCACCGCATCACCAACCACGACGTGGCCGACGCTCCCCGCTGGGAGCAGGTCGCCCCGGCGATCCAGGCGTCCCTGCAAGGCGCCTGGATCGCCGCCCACAACGCCCACGTGGACTACACGGCGCTGAGCCGCCACCTGCCCGGTTGGGAGCCCGCCGGGGTCATCGACACGCTGCGCCTGGCCCGCGCCACCTGCCCGGACGCGCCCGGCTACAGTCTCGATGCGCTCCTGGCCCACACCGCCGTCCCGCTGGATGGCATCCCCGGCCGCCGGCACCGGGCCGGATTCGACGCCCACGCCGCCGCGCTGCTCCTGCTCGACCTCGCCGGCCACTACCCCACCTGGCAGGCTCTCGCCGCAGTGGCCGTCCCCCCGAACCTGCCCGGCGCCGCCGTCCCCGACCATGAGGAACAAACCCTATGGTGACCTCCCCCATCCACCTCGGTATCGCCGGAACCCACGGCACCAACACGACCTACCTGGCCCAGTACATCGAGATGGAGTTACGCGCGATCGGCCTGGCTGTGACCCGCGTCGGCGGCCTGGCCAAACAAGCCGCCGAACTCGGGTTCCCCAAGATGACCCGGCACACGCCCGCCTCCACCGAATGGATCATCACGTTCGGGGCCGCCGCCGCCCTGGAGGCGGAGTTGACCTCGGACGTCGTCATCGCTGACGGCACCGCGCACACCGCCCTGGCCTACTACCTGGCCGCCGCCGAGCATCGCGGCCGGCAACCTGCGCTCGCTGACCTCAACCGCCTGACCGCCTTGACGGAGCTGTACACCAGCCGCCAGGCGCTGATCCTGGCGACCGTCCTCGATCCCTCCGCCCCGTTCGACACCCCCGCAGGCAAGGACCCCGACTACTCCAATACGGCGTTCCGGGCCTGCGTCGACCGGCACCTGCACGAGATCCTCAAGGAGCAGCGGCCCGACTACCTCGCCGTCCCCGGCTCCAAACACGCTGCCACGGTGCAGACCGCCGTGGCCACCATCATCGAACTGGAGGCGCCGTGACCACCCTCCTGCCCGGTGGCGTCATCACCATCGCCGGCAAGCGCGTCTCCCGCCTGGGCCTGGGCACCATGCGCCTGACCGGTTCCAGCACCTGGGGGCCGCCCGCCGACGTCGCCGCCGCCGCGGTGGTGCTGCGCACCGCGATCGATTTGGGCATCACCCACCTCGACACCGCCGACGCCTACGGCCCGCACACCGTCGAAGACCTCATCCGCCGCGCCCTGCACCCCTACCCGGAGCAGGTCCTGCTGGCCACCAAGGTCGGGATGATCCGCCCCGGCCCGAACATATGGAAACCGCTCGGCCGACCGGACTACCTGCGCGCCGCCGTCGAAGCCTGTCTGCGACGCCTGGCCGTTGACCGCATCAACCTGTGCTACCTGCACCGGATCGACCCCGCGGTCCCGCTGGCCGACCAAGTCGGAGAACTCGCCGCTCTCCAGGCCGAAGGGAAGATCGCCGCGATCGGCCTGTCCAAGGTCACCGCCGAGCAGATCCGGCAGGCCTGCCAAGTGGCGCCTATCGCTGCCGTACAGAACTGCCTTAACCTCGACGAACCCGACGATCCGGCCCTGACCTACTGCGCTGAGACCGGTATCCCGTACGTCCCCTACCGGCCGTTGAACGCGGGCCGCCTCATCACCACCGCCGGTATCGATGAGTCCCTGGGCTGGCTGCTCGCTCTTGGCGAGCACGTCGCCCCCATTCCGGCCACCAGCAGCCCGCAGCACCTGAACGCCTTGGTGCAGGCCGCCGGTCGGCTCCCCTCTCTGTCAGACTCTCGTGAGACATAGGACATGTAAGTCCTTTTGCTGCGAAGCAGGGTGAGGCGGGACGATCGAGACAGTGACGATGACCATCGCCCACGCCCGCCGTGACCTCCTCGACCGCGATGACGCCTTCGCCGTCTATGCCATCTGATCAATCCGACGAACCGGGACATAGCGAATTAACGCCGGGGCCCTGGTCCCGTGGCCAACCTGGTCAGCCTCGTTGTCCGGCCTGAAGGCGGTCAGGAGCGCAAGACCCGCGTCGCGAGAGCCTCACAGGCTCACCCACACCTTCCTCCTTTGGTAGCCGTACGGACACCAATTGTGATGACTGAGGGCCGCCGAACACCACCCGTACCGGGAAACGACTAGAAATCGCCTCCCCCTGAGCGCCGACGACCAGGGCGAACAGACGCCCGGCGTCGTAGCTCGGGACGTTGGCCGCGATGATGGGCAGTAGTCGCTCGCCGCAAACTCCAGACTGCTTCTGGAGCGGAATCTAAAATCACCGCGTGACCATTCACAGCGGGAGCATGAGCACCCCAGCGGACACAACTGACTCGGAGACGGCCGATTACGGGGCCATCCGGCGGCGCTTCCCCTGGGTCGGCTGCTTCGACAGCGGCGAGGACGACCTTTCCTCTCGTTACCGCGACATGATGGCCGAGGCCCTCCGCGACCGTGAGATCGTCGAAGCGATCGACGCCGCCCAGCATCGTCCGTGAGGAAACTTCTCCGCGGTTCGGGCCGCTGGTCATCCCAGAGCCGGTTCTCGGCCAGACCTGCGCCCTTCTCTGGAACGGTCTCAGTGCATTCGCGCGCTACGCGATCTCGCTCGGGCGAGGTCCCCGCTGGAGGCCCCCACGCCGGTCAGAGGTTGAGACGGCTCAAGCTGTCGTAGACCCGGTGCTCCGGGCCGTACATGCGGCTGAGGTCGTCGAACAGCTCGGTGAGCGTACGGCCAGGCGAGGGCCCGCACGCTTCTGCAGCTCGCCGAGCTGCCTGCGTGGCTACAAGGCTGGAGGCATCCGCCAGGTAGGCCCGTGGCTCACCGGCTCGGGCGGTACATCGGGCCGGAGGTATCGCTCCCGATTGGGCTCAATCTGAATCTGCTGTTCGTACACGCTGTACTTGGTGCGCCCGCAATGAACAGCTCGCGCGGAACACAGCTGAGCGCGTGCAGATCACGCCGCGAAACCACCATGCCGTCCTGAATCTCCCGATATGTACAACTCAATGCCCAGGACACACCTTGCTGTCGAGATTAACCAACTTTGGCAATTTAGCCCGCTATATGACATATATTTCTAAATGGGAAGTAAGTGAATTATTACATATGCATATACCTTGATACGGATTGCCAAATAAGATCCATTAGTTAGTAACATTCCACCCAAGTGGAGCGATCCCAAAGGGGCTCCTTTGTGCTGGGCGGAAGGTCGCAGACGTGCTCGCAGATGTCGCGGAGCAGTTTCTCGAAGATGCAGATGTCCGTGACCTGCAGTGGAACCAGCCTGTCGGCACACCCTCCAATCTGAAAACCACGCGGATTCTATTCGGGAACGGAGACGCGCCGCTGGAAGTGGCACTCGCCTACAGCGAGACCGGCGCGCCCAAAGCGGAGGATCTACGGCGTCTCTGGAGCCTCCGACACGGCGGTCGTTCGTCTCCGGTCATCCTCGTGGTCCTGTACAGCGACGCGGGCACCACCAAGGCGGCGGCCTGCGGAAACGACGGCGACCCGATCACCCAGCTGACCGTGGACCAGCTTGGCCGGATCTGCTGTGCCGTGCTCGCCGAGGAGAACCAGCACACCGCGCTGCGCGCCCTAAATCGGCTCCTCTCCAGCGCCAAGGAACAACTCACCCTGGGCCTGCTCAACCAGGGACTCTTCGCCACGCATGAGCTTCGCAATGGGGTTCCCCTCCGGACCGATTGGGCTGCTGCCGCACAGGCATCTCGTCCGCTACTGGGCCTCAGCGGCCTCCCCCTGATCCAGGCGCTCGGCTACGGCACGACCCCTCGGGGATCGGCGGCTCTGCTCTTGACCCAGGAGGGCACCTCCCGGTCGATCGCCGTCCTGCTGGAGCACGACGAGGTCTTCGACCGTCCCTCACCTCGTTTTGGAGCGGTCTCCCCCGTCTCACACGCCATTTCGGTGGCCGCCAAGGAGAACCTGCCGTGGGTGATCGTGCTCCGCGGCAACCAGATACGACTGCATCCGGTCAATCCCACCGTTGGAGTCGGCCGCAAGAGTCAGGGCGAGACCTTCACCGAGCTGGATCTGACGCTCCTCTCCGAGGATGACGCGGCATACCTGCACCTGCTCTTCTCGCCCGGGGCGCTCGCTCCCGAGGGCACGGTTGTAGAGATCCTGCGCGCCTCCTCGAACTTCGCCGCCGACCTCGGAGGCCGACTCCGGGAGCGCGTGTACAACGATGTCGTGCCCGGCCTCGCCATCGCGGTTGCCCGGCGGATGAACGTCGCCACCGAGGCAGATCTACAGGAGGCGTACCACCGTACGTTGATGATCCTGTTCCGGCTGCTCTTCGTCGCCTATGCCGAGGACCGCGCCCTGCTCCCTTACGGGCGCAACTCCCGCTACGACCGGCACGCGATCAAGACATTGGCCAAGGAATTCGCCGCCGACCTCACCCAGTCGTTCGACAATACGGCTACCGCCCTCTGGGACGACATGCTCGGCATCTGGAACGCCGTGGACGGCGGTAACAGCAACTGGGACGTGCCCGCCTACAACGGCGGTCTATTCTCCCGCGATCCGAACTCCAATCCCTCCGGTGCGGCCTTGGCCGCCATGCGGTTGACAGACGCCGAGCTCGGTCCCGCGCTCCGCGCCCTGCTGGTGGACATCGGCCCGGACAGCACTCATGGACCGGTGGACTTCCGCTCGCTGAGCGTCCGCGAGTTCGGCACCCTCTATGAGGGACTGTTGGAATCATCGCTGTCGATCGCGACGGTGGCGCTCACGGTGGACAAGGATGATGCCTTCGTTCCCGCCCGAGACAGCGATCTCGTCGAGGTTCCGGCCGGCCAGGTCTACTTCCACAACAAATCCGGAGCGCGCAAGTCCACTGGCTCGTACTTCACCAAGTCGTTCGCGGTGGAGCATCTGCTGGACGGCGCGCTGGAACCCGCACTCACCGACCATCTCGACCGGGTCAGCGCACTGCTGGATGCCGAAGACGAGGCCGGTGCGGCCGAGCTTTTCTTCGACTTCCGGGTCGCCGACCTCTCCATGGGCTCCGGCCACTTCCTGGTCGCCGCGATTGACCGGATCGAAGCCCGCTTCACCGCTTTGCTCGCTGAACGACCGATCGCCGCCATCAGCGACGAGCTGACCCGACTCTCCCAGGCGGCCCGTAATGCCCTCGGCGGTCATGCCGCCGACGTGGAGATCGAAACCTCCGCCCTGCTCCGTCGCCAGATCGCTCGCCGTTGTATTTACGGCCTGGATCTCAACCTGATGGCGGTCGAACTCGCCCGCCTCGGAATCTGGATTCATACCTTCGTTCCGGGCCTGCCGATGTCCTCTCTCGACCATGGGCTCACTGTCGGCAACAGCCTCACCGGTATCGGAACCGTCGAGGAGGTTCTTCAGATCCTGGCTCCCGGCGTCCAAAGTGGTGCGGCCACCTTGTTCGACGAGCCGATCCAGGAAGCGCTCGGGCGGGCACGGGAGGTGCTCATCCGGGTGGCCCGCACCTCCGAGGCGACCAAGCAGGAGGTGCAGGACGCCGCCTTGGCCTATGCCGCCGCGCAAGAGGCCGCCGCTGACGCGCGAGCGCTTTTCGACGCCGCGATCGCCGTACGGCTCGCGCTGATACCTGGGGTGGTCACCCCCGAGCAGGCCATTGAGGCCGGACGTTCCTCCGTTGTCCAGGAGCGCGCAGCCGAGCTGAACGTGGCGCACTTCCCGCTCCGTTTCCCCGAGGTTTTCCTGCGGGAGCGTCCCGGCTTCGACGTGCTGATCGGCAATCCGCCCTGGGAGAAGGTCAAGGTCGAAGAGCACCAGTGGTGGGGGCTGCGCTTCCCCGGACTACGCTCTCTGCCGCAGAAGGACAAGAACGAGGCCATCGTCCGCTACCGGCGGGAACGGCCCGACCTGCTCGCCGAGTACGAAGCTGAGGTCAGCCGAACCGAGGCGCTCAAGAACGTGCTGGGCAAGGGGCCCTTCCCCGGGCTACGCGCCGCCACCGATACCGACCTCTCGCTGGCCTTCTCCTGGCGTTTCTGGCATCTGCTCCGCGACAGTGGCCGGTCCGGGATCGTTCTCCCCCGGACGATTCTCGGTGGCAGGGCCGGGGCGCAGTTCCGCGAGACGATCCTGGCCGAAGGCGCGTTCGCGGATGTGACCATGATGGTCAACAACCGCCAATGGATCTTCGATGAAGTGCATCCGCAGTACACAATCGGTCTGGTCACCGCTGTCCGGGGTCCCCAGCACGTCGGAAGTGTCGTACTTCGCGGTCCGTTCTTCTCCCTGACGGACTATCGCGCGGGCATGGCCGTTCCGGGGCAGGCGCTTCCTGCCAAGGAGTTCGCCACCTGGTCGGATGGGGCGGTCTTCCCTCTCCTCCCGCATCCTCAGAGTCTCGGCGTCTTTGCTCGGCTCAGGGCCCAGCCGAGGTTGGATGCCGAAGGCGGCGAGTGGGCATTCACTCCACTGCGCGAACTGCACACCACCGATGACAAGGCGATGTACGACTTCAACCTGGCGAACCCTACGAAGGACCTCCCTGTCCTTACCGGCGCGTCGTTCAATCTTTGGGCACCTGATTTTGGGGCCCCGTATGCCTTTGCAGATTCCGGCGAATTCGAAGCTTGGGCACAACGTCGGCGGAAGCGACAGATTAAACTCGTCCGAAGCGCTTTTCACGGGATGCCCAAAACTTGGGCCAACGACCCGGAAACACTTGGATACAAAAGCCCTCGAATCGCCTTTCGTGACGTCACCCGAGCGACAGACTCTCGGACTGTTATCTGCGCACTAGTTCCCGGCGGAAATACACTTGTCGAGAAAGCTCCCTATTTTTTTCGGCGAGAAGGGAGCTATCAGGATGAGGCTTACGTACTCGGGCTACTGTCCTCCCTCCCTCTGGACTGGTATGCGCGCCGCTTCGTGGAAATCAAACTCTCATACACGCTGCTGAACGCCTTCCCCATACCTCGACCGAAAGCCGAAAGCCCACTCCGCAAGCGAGTAGTGGAGATCTCAGGACGGCTTGCGGCAGTCGATGAACGGTACGCGGACTGGGCAGCCGAGGTTGGAGTGCCGGTCGGATCGGTGCGCACTCCGGAGGAGAAAGCCGACCTGATCGCGGAGTTGGACGCGGTGGTGGCCCTGCTCTACGACCTCGATCGTGACGAGGTGACCCACATCTTCGAGACCTTCCACCGCGGCTGGGACCATAGCGAGCGACTGACCGCCGTCCTCCGCCATTACGACACGTGGAAGAAGAGAACGGCGTGACGCTCCCCGACGACGACTTCCGGCCCACCTTCGCCACCAACCATCCCGAAGGCGGGAAAACAGTCGCCGACGCGATCAACACCCTGTTGGAGGGGATGCGCACCGAGCTCTCCTCGCTGCCGCCGGTATCGATCGCGTCCGCCTACTTCAATCCCGGCGGGTTCGGCCTGCTGGCCGACGAGCTGGAGCAGGCCGGACCGGTCCGGCTGCTGCTCGGTGCCGACCCGGACCAGGATCGGCCCAAGATTCGGCCGTTGGCCACCGGACTGGGGAGACGGGCCGAACGGGAGCAGGTCAGGCGGGCGCTGGAAGGCCACCAGCGTCGTATGGAGGAGGACCGCGACCTGCTCGGTTTCACCTCCGAGTCCGATGCCGCCGCTCATCGCCTGGTCGACTGGCTGCGCTCCGGCCGGGTCGAGGTTCGCCGGTTCGAAAAGGGGTTCCTGCACGGTAAAGCGTTCATCGTGGACAGCCGGATGCCCGGTGTCATCGCCGGATCGAGCAACTTCACCTACGCGGGTCTCGCCCGCAACAAGGAGCTCAACCTCGGTCAGTACCAGCCGGACACGGTGCGCGCCGTACGGGACTGGTTCGAGGAGATGTGGCAGGCGGCCTCGTCGTACGACCTGGCCGGCCTGTACGAGTCACGATGGCGACAGCACCAGCCGTGGGAGATCTTCCTGCGGATGCTGTACGAGCTGTACGGCGCGGAGGTCGAGCAGGAGCAGTCGGCCCGTACCCGTTCCCGGCTCAACCTGACAGGCTTCCAGTCCGACGGAGTCTGGCGGGCACAGCGGATCCTGGACCGACTCAACGGCGTGATCGTCGCTGACGAGGTCGGCCTGGGCAAGACCTTCATCGCCGGGGAGATCCTGCACGAGGCGGTGATCACCAACCGGCAGAAGGCGCTCATCATCGCGCCTGCGACGCTCCGCGACTCCACCTGGGGCCCATTCCTGCGCGACAAGAACCTCCGCGCGGACATCGTCTCCTATGAGCAGCTGACCGCCGGTCTGGAGAACGCGGGACAACTCGGCGCGGCCCTTCAGGATCCCGACGAATACGCCCTGGTCGTGGTGGACGAAGCGCATGCGCTCCGCAACGCCAACACCCGGCGGGCCGAAGCGCTGCGCAGGCTGCTCTCGGGTAGCACCCCGAAGCGGCTGGTGATGCTCACCGCGACCCCGGTCAACAACAGCCTCTACGACCTACACAACCTGATCTCCTACTTCGTCACCAATGACGCGATGTTCGCCGACTCCGGAGTGCCCTCGTTGAAGGGGTACTTCGACCGGGCAATGGCGATCAATCCCGACGACCTGTCGCCCGAGCATCTTTTCGACGTTCTGGACAAGGTGGCGGTCCGGCGTACCAGGCGATTCGTTCGGAATCACTACGTCGGGGATCGCGTGGTCATCAATGGTGTGGAGCGGCAGATCAGCTTCCCGACGCCCCGGGTTCGGCGCGTCGACTACAACCTCGACGAGGCGCTCCCCGGCCTCTTCGACCGGCTCGCCACCGCCCTCGGCGACAAGCTGAACCACCATGACGACGACTCGGCGGTCATCCTCGATGCTCCCGGCGAGGTTCTCACTCTCGCCCGCTATGTGCCCTCTCGTTTTGAGCACGATGGACGCGAGAAGCAGTACGAGCAGCAGAACGCCGGGCTGCTGCGATCCGCGCTGCTCAAGCGGTTCGAGTCATCGGCCTACGCCTTCCAACGCACCCTGGACAAGATGATCAGTGGTCACGAGGCTTTCCTGGCCGCGCTCGACCAGGGCGTGGTCCTCACCGGCGATGCGTTCCGGGAGTGGACGTCCTCCGACAGCGACACCATCGACGACTTTCTCGACGTACTCGATGAGGACATCGATGGGGTGAAGAATGCCGACGAGTTCGACGTACCGGAGCTGCGCGCTGCCGTCGACGCCGATCTCGCCCTGCTGACGTCCTTCCGTGATGAGGTGCAGACGCATCAGCGGGGGCCTGATCCCAAGGTCGAGGCACTCGTCGAAGAGCTCGCGGCCATCGCGGCCGAGGCCGTGGCAGAGGGGATCAACGAGCAGCAGACTCGGGACAAGCACAAGGTCCTCGTCTTCTCCTACTACTCCGACACCGTCGAACATGTACACGGTCGGCTGCTGACCGCGATCGAGTCCGATCCACGCCTTGCCTGCTACCGCGGCCGGGTTGCCACCGCCGCCGGTCCGGACCGGACCGGACGTTCCCAGGTCATCGCCGGATTCGCTCCCCGTACGGCGGGTGGTGGCGCGGACGAGGACCTGTTCGATCTGATCATTGCCACCGACGTGCTCGCCGAAGGCGTCAACCTGCAACAGGCCCGGCACATCGTCAACTACGACCTGCCCTGGAATCCGATGCGACTCGTTCAGCGGCATGGCCGAATCGACCGGATCGGCTCCGACCACCAGGAGGTCTTCCTCCGTTGCTTCTTCCCCGACCAGCAGCTCGAACGGTTCCTCGGCCTGGAAGAGCGGCTGCAGCGCAAGCTCAAGCAGGCGTCAGCCGCCACCGGGGTCGGCGAGGTGCTTCCCGGATTCGTCGGCCGCGACGTCAACCTCACCGAAACCCGTGAGGAGATCAAGCGGCTCCAGCTCGAAGACGCCGCCCTCTTCGAGACGGGCGGCAGCTCCGCCCTCTCCGGTGAGGAGTATCGGCGTCGGCTGCAGGCCCAGCTCGCCAACCCGTATATCCGTGATGCCGTACAGCACCTGCCCTGGGGCAGCGGTACCGGATTCGTCCGCACGGGCGGAACCCATCCGGGCCTGGTGTTCTGCGCCCGGATCGGCGACCATCCCCGGCCGTGGTTCCGATACGTCCCCCTCGCCAACGACCTCAACGTCACCTATGACGAGGAGGGGCATGTCATCGTCGTGGACGACACCCTGTCCTGCCTGTCCGCCGCCGACCCCGGCGGCCCCGAGACTCCGGCGGTCCTGACCGACCCGATCTATCAGGCGGCTTTCCCCGCCTGGACACATGCCCGGCGGCACATCCGTGATTCCTGGATGCACAACGCCGATCCGGCCAACCTGCAGCCGCGTATCCCGAAGGTGATGCGGGACGCCGCTGATCTGGTGCGACAGCACGGCTCCCACCTGGGCGAGGATCAGGATGAGCTTGTCGGACGCCTCCAGGCGCCCTATAGTTCCCGAATTCTGCGCGATATCCGTACGGGGCTGGCCCACCCGGGTAACGCACGACAGCGAGTCGATCATCTCGCCGAACTCGCGGATCGGCTCGGCCTGGTGCGCCAGACCGCTCCGGAACCCCTGCCGCAGATCACCGAGGACGACGTACACCTGATGTGCTGGATGGCGATCGTCCCTGGTTGACGAAGCCTGGGGTTCAACAGGTCCGCGTGACCGACTACGGAGAGGCCGGCGACCAGTGGCTTGAGACCCTTGATGGCTACTGGAACCGAGGTATTGCCCCTGTCACAGGGGCAATACCTCCTCGGCTTCTCGCGGGGCACGTGACGCCGGATCGAGCATTCGCTCACCTGGCGGCACAGAACGGGATGCCATCGCAACGAAGCAGGACACTGGCGTATGGCCGCGCGCGTCCAACCTCGGCTTATGTCCGGTCAGGCGGCGAGTTCGCTGTGCAGCTGGTCGCGGAACTGGCGGACCATGATGCTGCCGCTGTACGGGTCCAACTCGTCGGCGAACTTCTGGAGACGCTCCACCGAACGAGGAGAGTTCAGCGCCTTCGCCGCCGGGATGGAAGCTCGGGCGCAATCAATGGCCCGTTCCAGGTCACCCATTCCCAAATATGCCCCGGCGGCGCTTACCTGGTTGATCTGAGCGGATCGAGGCAGGCGTCCGCTGAACGCGGTCACGGCCGCCTCTGCATAAGCCGCCGCTCGATCGTACTCACCGAGGAGCCGCCAGCAACTGCCCGCCTGCGCCTCCAGCTCGACTGCGTCATACTCGTCGATCCATTCCGGATCGCGATCCGTAGGCCCCTGGGCATAGGCGCTCTCGGCCTCGGCGAGCAGTCGTTTGATCTGCTTGGCGCTGTGCTTATCGTGGGTTTCGGCCGGATTGGTCTGCAGAGCCAACGCCTTGGCCTCCTTGATCAGCATCAGCGCCATGACGCGCGGCGGCGCCTGTGCTCGGCGTGCAGTGTCAACTGCGGCTCTGGCCAGCCAGGGTGCCCAGGTGGCCTGCTCCAGGTGAGTCGCCTGGTGAGTCATCATCGCCAGAGCCCAGATGCCGGTGAGCGGATCGTCTCCCGTCTTGGCCAGCCGTAGCGCCTGCCCGAAGTGCTGCTGCGCCTGACCGTGCAGGTTCATGTCGAAGGATGTCCAGCCCGCTATCAGGGTCATCCCGGCCGCCGCCGACATCAGCGCCGCCCCTACCCGGTCGTCGTAACGGCCCCGCAGCAGCGGTGTCACCGTCTTGTTCAGATATCCCACCACCACCGGGCGGACCAGTCCGGCCCCGAACTGGTTGTCCATCTGGCCGAACACCTTGCACGCCTCGTGGATCCGCTCCACGTCGGCCATCCCGACCATCGCGTTGGTCCCCCGCTGCGCGACCGTCTGAGGTGGCACCCCGTAGTTCCACGCCGTCAGCCACTCCCCCAGCGCCGCCGGG
>NZ_JOEQ01000062.1 GCF_000721075.1 Streptosporangium amethystogenes | reverse complement strand
CATACAGCAACATCGCCTTACACGATCACACGTCACCGGCCCGTATCCACCGCCTGACCAGGCCGGGACGCCGCTGACGAGGCATCCGCCCTTCCCTACAGATCAGAAGGTTGGGGTTTCGAGTACCTCCGGCCGCACACATGCAAGAAGGCCCCTGAACAGGCACTACGCCATCAGGGGCCTTTCTCGTTGTGCTGCTCAGCCGGCCTCTTCGGTGCCATTGG
Source organism: Streptosporangium amethystogenes (assembly GCF_000721075.1). GTDB lineage: Bacteria > Actinomycetota > Actinomycetes > Streptosporangiales > Streptosporangiaceae > Streptosporangium > Streptosporangium amethystogenes. The sequence continues at coordinate 18,465 of NZ_JOEQ01000062.1, read as the reverse complement.
GAGCCAAAGGCGCGGGTCTGCCCAGCAGAGCCCCGGAGATCGCCGCCGACGCCGCCCGCTTGTCCTCCTCCATCAGATGCCCGTAGACATCCTTGGTGATCGCGATGCTGGCGCGCCCGAGGACGTCGGAGACGACGTGCAGCGGCGAGCATGAGCGAGGCACCGAAGTGCCGCAGCTCGTGCGGATGCCAGTGACCGAGGCCGGCCTTCTGCGCCGGCTTCGAGAACAGGTGAGAGAAGGTGTCGGGATCAGACGGATTGCCGAGCATCGTGGGGAAGATCAGCCCGTGCTCGGTCCACTCCTCTCCGGCCTGGAGACGTTCCGTTGCCCCGCGACCTCGTCGAGAAGCCTGTGCGACTGGTCGACCGTGAGCGTACGGCCCTCGTCGGTGTTGAGCCGGGGAGGCATGGACAGCGCCGCGACGTTCCGCGCCACCAGGCCCTCGCGCTCAGCCTGTCCGAGTGCCTTGCGCAGGACGGCTCGCATGATCTGGACACTGTTGGGCTTGTACTTCGCCCGCTTGGCCTGGACATCGGCCCGGAACTCGATCAGCCACCGGACTTCGAGATTTGGAAGGACCGGGAACGCGCTCAAGGGGGCTGCTGGTGCTCCCTCGTCTGGGGGAGGGGCCTCCCCCGCTGCGGGGAATGACGCCTGGCCTGTGGCTTCTACCCTCGTGGTCATGGTTACTTCTGATCACCCGCGACGCTGGCCGGCGTGCGCGGTGGCGGTGCTGTTCCTCGGTTACGCCGCGGGGAAGGCCGCTTTTGCTCTGCAGGCCCGGCTCGGGTTTCCGGGCGGCCCGCCCGTGTCGGCTGCCGAAACTGGAAGCTATTTCATGGAGGCGGCCACCGCACAGTGGCTCGCAACCGCGTCCGGCGTGTTGGGTGCGTGCGTCGCCCTCGCCACGGTCACGGCGCTGGGGCGCCGGGTGCCGAGAACGTTGATGCTGTTCGTGCTGGTCGGGATGCTGTTGGCCGTTGGTGGCGGCGCGGGGATCATGATCGTGGACGGGTTCGTCGGCATGGGTGTGGGCTGGCAGTGGTATCACGGAGTTCTTGGAATCCTCGTGATCGGGCTGTTTTTGGAGATGACCCGGTCCTACGCGGCGGTGACGAGACGTGTCGCGGGCTGATCGGGCGCGGATGGGCGCGTACGGGGCCGCGGTGTGCGCCGCGGTGTACGGATCGATGAAGCTCGCCCAGGCGCTGGGGGCCAATGCACTGGCCGACAAGGACCCGCTCCCCCCACACCTGCGCGAACAGCTGCTCGCACGTGATCCCCTGTTCGTGGCAAGCCACTGGTTGCTGGCCGGTGCCGCGGTGGTCGGTGTCATCGTCGCGCTGGCCACCGTGAGGCCCTGGGGTGCGAGAGTGCCGCGCCGGCTACTGCTCTTGATCACCTGGACGCTCGGAGTCTTCATGATCGTTCGGTCGATCGGCGTGCTTGGGTTCGGCTTCGTCGGCGACGTGCTGCTGTTGACCGGGGTTCGCCCGCCCCCGGTCGGGCATGCCTCGCTGGCTCGCGACCTGGCACGTTGGGATCTGCTGCTGTGGTCGCCGTTCTTTCTTCTCTGGGGGGTGTGCTGGGCAACGGCCGGATGGCGGTTGGGCAGAGCGAGCGGGGGTGTGCCCGCGGAGCGGTGTGAAAGCTCGACAAGGTAAGTGCCGCGGGCAGGACATCATCCCGCGCGTCGCTCGTCGCGGGATCGAATCCAGTCGGTGCCTGGGACGGTAACGCTGGGTCGTCGAGCGGACGGTCTTCTGGCTGGCCGGATGTCCTCATTTGCTACCGTCTGGTCACCAAATGAGACGACGCCTAAGGAGGCGATCACTCCCTGCTGATACGTGTCTACTCTTCTGGGGCATCGGGATGGGCATCGCCACACTGCTCTACGCCCACTGGACTCGCCCGTCGTGCGGTGTCTGCGGTTAAGGATGATTGAAGGCATGCTGTCACCCCTTGTCGGCCGTGCCACCTATCTGCGGTGGGTCTGTCTCGTCCTCGGTGGAGCGCTGCTGATGCCGTACGTGATGGTGGGTTCCATGATCGGTGGTCTGACCAGGGTGTCGGCCGCGTCAGGCGACGCGCTCCAGCCGCTGGTTTTCCTGGCGGTGCTGCCGCTGGTGGCGCTGACCGGGCTGGTGCTGCCGGTCCGGGCGCTGGAGGTGACGGCGGCGCGTAGCCTGCTGGGTGCCGAGATCGACCCGCTGCCCGCCGAGCGGACGGCCGGGGGGCGGAGCTGGGGTGAGCGGCGGCGCACCGCCGCCTGGTTCACCCTGCACCTGGGGGTCGGCGGGATGATGGCGGGGCTGACGCTGGCGGCGGTTCCGTTCGTGGTCGTGGCGATTCTGCTGCCGGTCACCGATACCCCGTTCGACCTGGGGATCGCATCCACTTTGCGGGGGGTCTGGTGGGGCGGCCCGCTGCTGGGCGTCACCCTCCTGGTCGCGCTCGTCTACCTGACCGCCGGGGTGGGCGCGCTGCTGGCCTGGTCGGCGCCGAAGTTGCTAGGTCCCTCACCCGCCCAGCGGCTGGCGCTGCTGGAGGAGCGGGTCCGCCGCCAGGCGGTCCGCAACGGCCTGGCCCGTGAACTGCACGACTCGATCGGGCACGTGCTGAGCGTGGTGACCGTGCAGGCCGGGGCGGCCGCCCGGGTCCTGGACCGCGACCCCGTGGCGGTCCGGGCTGCGCTGGGGGCGATCGAGGAATCGGCGCGCGCGGCGCTGGAGGAACTGGATCAGGTGCTGGGGGTGTTACGTGAGCAGGAAGACGAGCCGTCCACGGCCCCAGCGCGGACGCTCGCCGACCTGAGCGGCCTGGTATACGGGGCCGGCGCCGCCGCTGAGGTCACCGGCGACCTGGCCACCGTGCCCACCGAGGTCTCCCGGGAGGTCTACCGGATCGCCCAGGAGTCGCTCACCAACGCCCTGCGCCACGGGACCGGTCCGGTACGGCTGGCGCTGGCCGTACACGACGACCATCTGGAGCTCGATGTGTGCAACCCAGCGGGACGGGCGCCTGGCAGGAGTGGGCGCGGCATCGGTGGCATGCGCGAGCGGGTCGCGCTGCTGGGCGGCGACTTCGACGCCGGTCCCGCAGGCGGAGAGTGGCATGTGTCAGTACGGCTGCCACTCCGTCCCTGAATGGTGGTGGATAGTGTCGGGCGCATGCCGATTCGTGTGGTCATTGCCGATGACGAGGATCTGATCCGGACCGGCCTGCGGATCATCGTCGACACCGAACCCGACCTGGAGGTGGTGGGCGAGGCGGCTGATGGAGCGGCAGTGGTGCCGGTGGTTCGGACGACGCGGCCCGACGTGGTGCTGATGGACGTGCGGATGCCCGCGGTGGACGGCATTCAGGCCACCCGGCTGCTGTTGGCGCTGCCTCAGCCGCCCAAGGTCATCGTGGTGACCACCTTCAACAACGACGACTACATATATGACGCGTTGCGCGCGGGGGCCAGCGGCTTCCTGCTCAAGCGCAGCCGGCCCGGCGATCTGGTGCAGGCCGTCCGAATCGTCGCCGCCGGGGAGTCGCTGCTGTTCCCGGCCGCGATCCGCGATCTCGCCGCGAACCGTCAGAGCCGGTACGCCGCCACCCGTGCCGTCCCCGGGCTCGGGAAGCTGACCGCGCGGGAGGCCGACGTGCTGCGGCTGATGGCCTGTGGCCGGTCCAATACTGAGATCGCCGCCGAGCTGGTCATCGGGGCTGAGACGGTGAAGACCCACGTCGGCAACGTCCTGGCCAAGCTGGGGGCGCGCGATCGCACCCAGGCCGTCATCACGGCCTACGAGTCCGGTTTCGTCTCCCCCGGCTGAGCTGAGACCACGATGAGATCGTCCGGTTCCTCTACCCCGCTGCTTTGAACCACCTCGCTAATGAGCGGCTGCCTGACATCTACATTCCACAGTTTCGACCCGTCTTCGGGGTCGACGGCGAGATAACCGGCCCGCCGCTCGCGCAGCCACACCACGCCATCGGTGAACTCGGCAGCCGAAGCCGAGAGGTCGGCATCGTGACGGAAGAACTGATCGACGAGTCCCGATGACAGCCGAATGGCCACAACGGACCGTGGGCCGCACGGTATCAGGCAGCAGTCAGGGGCGACCAGGGTGAACGCCGGGCGATGGTCGGTGTCTGCCAATGGCTCCGGCAACCGCCAGCGGCCCAGTTCCCTGCCATCACGTGGATCGATCAGCCACGCTTCCGAACCGCTCCCCGACAGCACACCGCCGTCCCAGGGCAGAGGAGGCATCGTGGCCGTGGGCCGCTGTGTCCGCCATAGAGGCCGTCTGTCCTTCAGGTTGAAAGCGTTTAGTCACGGGTGTTCGCCGCCCGGGTCGGGGCCGTAGCGGCTCACGATCGGGCTGACCTGCAAGCAGGTGGTCTGGGAGTCCTCCAGGAGCCATCTTGGGAGCCAACCGAGCGGACAAGCATGAACCGAGCTGGACTGATGTGAACCCGGATCGTCGACGACCTGCACGGTGAACTGCTCTGAACGCCCCTGAACATGATTTGGGGATCTACGGATCAGAAGGTTGGGGTTTCGAGTACCTCCGGCCACACACATGCAAGAAGGCCCCTGAACAGGCATTACGCCATCAGGGGCCCTCATGTTTTCTTGATTGTTAAGATTCTCTGCCAACAGCTTGGCTCCTGCTACTGATCTTGAATGGTTAGGGTTACGGCAGATCGAGGATCAGGCCGGTCCCGGCGATGAAGCCGTTCAACAGCGTTGGCCGGTACTGCATCCGTTTGAGGTGGCTGCGAATGACAGTGGCGAGATCATCGACACTGTGGGGGGCCAGGTTGCCCAGCATGCCCTTGAGGTTGGCCCACACGCCCTCGGCCGGATCGAGTTCCGGCGCGTACGACGGCAGCTGATGAACCGTCAGCCAGTCATGGCACTCGACGAACGCGCGCATCCGCGCGCAGGTATGGCGGCCCAGGTTGTCCCAGACCACGACGATCGGAGCATCCAGCAGATGGTGGGCGCCCATCAGCAGGGCCTAGAAGTCGCGCACGTCGAAGCCCTTCTGCTCGCGGGTACGACCGCGGTAGCCGAGCAGGCGATACAGCAGCCGAGGCTCGCGGCCGGGCTTGCAACACAGCAGCGCGGCGACCGATATCCGGCCCGACCCCTTGGCCGATACCTCCACCACCGGCGTGTGCCCCCGCCGTGCCCAGGTGCGCGCTTTGGCCGGACTCGTCAGCGAAGATCAGCCAGGCTCCACGGGCCGCCACAGTGCTTTTACATCGGGCCAGACCTCCTTGACCCACGTGGCGATCTCTTCCTCGTCGCGTTCGGCTGCCCGGTGGAGGGGCACCTGCGGCGACCAGCCCAGGCGTCGCAGCAGGTAGGCCACCCCTCGCGGGGTGTAGCGCGTCCGAAACAGCTCGGCGACCCGCGCCGGTGTCCAGCGCTGGTCGCTACGCCGGCCGTGCGCGGCCGGGCCGCGCTCCAACTCCGCCTCCAGTCGCCGCAACTGCTCCGGCGACAGCCGGCACCGCGCTCCTGGAGGCCGGCGCGGCCTTGCCGCCGGCCTTGTATGCCCGCAGCCACGCGCACGCCGACTTGCGGGTCACCTTCAGTCGTCGGGCGACCTGCGGCGCGGTCATTCCCGAGGCGAACATGTCCGCCGCTCGAAAGCGCAGGCGCTCACGTTGCAGCCGCGCCCGAGCTGCCAGTCCTCCGCTGTCTGGATATCTCATATCTCCGGTGCACAACCGGGGAGACCGAGAGCCATGACCGGCCCCCTCGAACGTGAGCTCAGCCTTTCAAGGTCAGTAACGGAAGTGCTAACACCATCCTTGGGCGCGAGTGGACACCTACAGAAGATGATCAAGCATGCGATGGCTCTGAGCAGGACTTTCTGACACCTGTGGACGTCAGTGGACAGTCTCGAACTGGCTACGGATCTCAAGGTCAGAGGTTCGATTCCTCTTGGCCGCGCTCAGCTCAAGGGCCACTTCCGATCACCGGAGGTGGCCTTTCTGATCTCCGTACAGCTCACGACGGATCAGCCGCGCTGCTCGGCGCGGCTGATGGGAGGCTCCGGGCGGGCTTGGGCCAGCCAGCTACCTCGCGACGCGGAATCGCAGGTGCGTCACGTGCGGTGACTCGATCAACCTATTTCGTTCCAGCTCGATGTGATGGGTGCCTAGGTGATCGAACAGCCGGGTGCCTGAACCGAGCAGCACGGGCACCAGTTGAATCTGAATCTCGTCCACGAGCCCGGCCCTCACGAACTGCTGTGCGGTATTTGCCCCACCCATGATGAGGACGTTCTTGCCGCGCGCTGCCACTCGGGCCTGCCGAAGCGCGCTCTCGATGCCGTCAGTGACGAAGGTGAACGCTGCGCTTTTCATGACCAACTGTTCGCGGGCTTGATGGGTGAGCACGAAGCAGGGCACGGGGAACGGGGTGTCCCCCCACAACTCCACTCCCACGTCAAACGTGCGTCTGCCCACCACAACGGCTCCGGTCGATGCGAGAAGCTCCTGTGCGACCTGGGCGTCCACTCCGTTCGGTGATGTGCCGCCAGCGGCTACAGCCCGATCCGAACTGCTGTTGAACAGCCACTCGTGGAGCCGCTCGCCGCCTTCGCCCATGGGGTGCTCGACGGTCACATCGGGTCCGGCGCTGAAGCCGTCCACTGACACACTCATGTTCAGCATGACGTTTTCCATGAGGTTCTCCTTTTCGCTCGTTCCTTGCGGTATCAACAGGGGCGCGGCTGAGGCGACCGTCAAGTGATGTCGTCTTTCGACGCGGCCCTGTGGTCGAGCCACGCGGGGGCCAGCGCGGTGAACAGCACGATGGCGGTGACGGCGAATCCCACGGGGTAGCCCATCGGCACGGTCAGGAGGCCGAACGCGACTGCCCCGACGCCCATCCCGCCGTCGTAGGCGAGGTTCCACAGCGCGCTTACCCGACCAAAGTCGGACTCGGGGGCGCGCTCGAACATCAGTGCCAGCGTCACGTTCTGGGCCAGGCCGAACCCGAGCCCGAACAGCCCCATGCCGACCATCACCGCGACCGGGCTGCCCACCCAGACGAGCACGGCCGTGCCAACGGTGGCCGCGAGCACTGCGGGGACGAGTAAGCGGGCAGCGCCATGACGGTCGCCGTACCAGCCCGCGCCCCAGCGTGCGAGCGGAGCAGCGCAGGACTGCACGAGCAGAGCCCCCGCGGCCACCTGATGCGACTCGGCCGGTACGGCCATGGGGAGGAAGGTCAACAGGGCGCCGGCCGCCAGTGTCACGGTGGCGAAGATGACCGTCGGCCTGGCGAGCCCACGGATACGAAAGGCGCCGAGAACGCTGCCGTGCTCGATGCGAGCCGACCGGGCCGGCAGGCCGGGTACGGTGGCCAGCCCGAGCAACGACAGCGCCGCCCCGGTGATGAACACCGGCCCGTACCCGACGTTCCCGACCAGCCACAGACCCAACGGCAGGCACGCGATGGACGGGACCCCGACGGCTACGCCGTACAACCCCAGCCCCTCGCCGCGGCGATCGGTAGGCACGAGTTCGGCGACGAGGGCCGCGCCGGCCACAACGACAATGCCGAGCCCTGCGCCACGCACTAAGCAGACACCCAGCACCAACGGCAGTGAGGAGGATGCCACCAGTATCAACGCAGGCGCCCCGAGCAGAAGCAGGCCCGCGGCCATCACGGCGCGGTACCCGTACCTGCGCAGCAGGCCCGGCACTGCGAACTCCATCAGCACGGTCCCCAGCATCAGTGCGCCGGTGGACATGCCCGCGCCCACGCCGCCCACCCCGGCCGTGGCCACATACAGGGGGACGACCGACATCAGCAGATAGAAGCTCCCGGAAGAACACACCGACATGATCAGCAACAGAACCATCGGACGGGTCAGGATCGATTGCCGATCCACGCCATCCCCGAGACGAACCTCGCCCCTGCCCGCCGAAGCTCTCCTACCGGCGGCGACTTCCTGATGATCCATAAGCCGACCGTAGGACGGGAACCGGTTCAGCAGTAAGGTCCAGTTTCATGCTGATCGACTGGACCGGTTCCGGACCACAGCTCCTGTTGCAGGTCGACCGAAACCGACCTGAACCCCTGCGCGACCAACTCGAACGCGCATTGCGGGAGGCCATCCGCGCCGGTCGGCTCGCTGCCGGAGAGCGACTCCCCTCATCCCGTGCCCTCTCCCGCGACCTCGGCATCTCTCGCGGCCTGGTGACCGAGTGCTATGCGCAACTGCAGGCAGAGGGCTATCTGGTCAGCCGCGGCGGCTCGGCCACCCGGGTTGCCGCCACCGCGCGTCCGTACACGGCCGCGCTTCCGCCATCCACAGCCATCGAGCCTGCCAGAATCGACTTCCGACCCGGCGTACCCGACCTGTCGAGCTTCCCGCGCGAGTACTGGAGCGGCGCCCTTCGCCGTGCCTGCCGCGATGCGCCCAGCGACCTGCTCGGCTGCCCCGACCCGCACGGCGAACCGACACTGCGCGACGTGCTCGCCGCCTATCTACGGCGAGTCCGCGGCGCCGGCACCGACCCCGGTCACACCGTCATCTGCGCGGGCTACGCACAAGGGCTCCAGCTCGTCCTGCGGTCCCTGGCGGGCCAGGGCGTACGCGTCGTGGCCTTCGAGGACCCCGGCGACCCCGACCACCGCACCATCGCCGCGATGCTGGGCCTCGACGTCATCGCCGTCCCGGTCGACGAGCGCGGCATCGACACCGACGCACTCGCTGCCACTGATGCACGCGCCGTCGTGCTCACACCCGCCCACCAATCGCCCACCGGCGTCGTGCTCGCCCCTGACAGGCGGCAAGCCCTGATCAACTGGGCCACGACACGGACCGCGACGATCATCGAGGACGATTACGACGCCGAGTTCCGCTACGACCGCGAACCCGTCGGCGCGCTACAGGGCCTCGCCCCAGACCGGGTCGCGCTCCTCGGCTCCGTCAGCAAGTCACTCGCACCGGCCCTGCGACTCGGCTGGATTCTCAGCCCACCTCACCTGACTCCCGATGTCGCCCGCTACAAGCAGCTCGCCGATCGCGGCTCACCGGTCATCGACCAACTCGCGCTCGCCGACCTGCTGAAGTCCGGCCGCTACGATCGTCACCTGCGCCATATGCGGCAGCGCTACGCCGCCCGCCGCACCGCCCTCCTCGAAGCGATCCAACGACACGCACCCGGCATCGAACTGCGCGGGCTGGCCGCCGGATTCCATACCGTCGCCCAGTTACCAACCGGTGCCGACGAGCGTGCCATAATCGCGGCCGCACGCCGTCGGTCCGTCGGACTATACGGAATGAGCACCTACCGCATGGACCAGCACCCACGGCCCCCACAGCTCGTACTCGGATTCGGCAACCTGACCACAGCCGCCATCTCCGACGGCATCGAGACCATCGCCGACCTGCTACAGCCACGCCGAGTGAGCCAGAGACCCGCCTGAGCCCCTCGACGACCGGGCACCTGTGGGCCTACACCCGCGTCTCGACCCGTGACCAGAATTCCCAGCTCCAGCTCGCCGCCCTGTCAGCCAGCGGCTACGACACGCTGGTAATGGAGAAGGAGTCCAAAACGGGGACCGTACGGTTTTCGGCTCTGGCTCACTTTCGGTGGTAACGGAACGTGTGCGTCAAGCTGACGTCACGGAGCTGGGCGGTTTCCTCACCAGACGCCTGTAGGAATACACGGTCGCTCGTGACCCTGCTCGCCGGACCGCGCCACGACACCCTTCTGGCCGGCTGATTCGTCTCAAGCGCGTCTTCATCACCTGTGACCACGCTCGGTCACCACCGAAAGTGAGCCAGAGCCACTTTTACATGGCCACGGACACACCATCTGACCTGCATTGAACTGTTCGGAACGGCCCGAGGGCGATCTTTTAATCCGCTGCCGCTGTGGCCGCGCACGCAGCCAGGATGCCGGCCCCATAGACCCGGTGTTCAATGAATGCCTCAAAACCTGCCTGAGCGCCAGGCTGTCATGGTGGGCGCGAGGGAGGCGTGCAATATGCGTGCAATGATCGAGGTCGCCGTCGAGGCGGAGGGAAACGTTTCTGCAGGTCAACAACCATGAACCGCTGAGAACGGGCATGGCCTGAAAACCGTCGACGCTCCGACTCTGGGAGCCAACTTGGGAGCCATCAAGCCGTACGACTCTGGACCGAGCTGGACTGATATGAACAGGCGGATCGTGCACGACCTGCGTGGCGAACTGGTCTGAACGCTCTTGGACGTCGTTCGGGGACCTACGGATCAGAAGGTTGGGGTTTCGAGTACCTCCGGCCGCACAGCAGCAAGAAGGCCCCTGAGCAGGGATTATCCGCTCAGGGGTCTTCTTCTTTTCTTATCTGGCTGCGTTCGGCCGGGAAACGCCGGAGCGTCATCGCGGTCCCTGGGCCGCGGTCAAGATCGCAACGCACAAGACCGTCGCTGCGGCGAACGCGCCACCATTCACCAGCGCTGATTCTGCGAGTCCCGCTCCGGTCTGGCTCGCCGTTTGTCCCGCTGCGCCGTGATCTTGAAGCGGCCATGGAGATCACGGAGGACTGGGCGGTTGCGGCCCTCGTGGTCCTGCTCGGCCGCATGGCGTGTCTCGGCCAGGCCCTCCCGGAGGGCCTTTGTCATGTCCGTACAGCAGCGAAATACAGCAACGGGGTCTGTCCTGCTGGACCACCGCCTGCACCATGCGGCCGGCGATGCCCGCGTCGACGGCGTTGCCGCCGCGCCGCATGACGTCGAGCGTGGTCTCGGTGACGATGGGATGCCGGCTGGAGGCGACCGCCGAGACGCCGGTGGCGACGCCTTTCGGTCCGCCCCTGCCGTGTCCGTGGCTTGGTGTCATGGCGACGAACCTAAACGTGAAGATCGAGGGCGGATATCTACGTATGTCATGAAATATCGGCTGATAGCGCCGGGTGTCGTAGGGTGCGCTCGTGGCATCCGAGCTTCAGCAGCTGATCGACAGCCTGGGCGCGCGCCTGGGCAGGTCCGTGGCGATCGACGACCCGAACATCCGCCTACTCGCCTACAACTCCCACACCGGCGACGTCGACAGCGTCCGCCTGCAGTCGATCATGCAAAAAAGCGTGTCGCCCGAGGTGGTGGGCTACATCCACGACAGCGGCGCGCTGCGGGCACATGACCTGTTCACCGTGCCCGCCCGGCTCGACCTCGGGCTCGGCATAGCCCGCGTGTGCGTGCCGGTCCGCTACGAGCAGGTGCTGCTGGGATTCCTGTGGTTGCTGCTGTCCGACGGGCCCGTCACCGAGGTGCAGGCGTCGGCCGTACGGCAGGCGGCCGACAGCGCGGCGCGCATCCTGCACAGGGACTTCCTCTTGGGCGAGCTCATCCAGGGTCGCGAGCGCGAGCTCATGCGCGACCTGATCTCGGCCGACGCGGGGCTGCGAGGCGAGGCGGCGCAGCGCCTGATCGAGGAGGACCTGGCCGTGGCGGGCCCGGTGCGCGTGCTGGTGGCGACCGTCGCGCACGAGGCCAGCCAGCCGCTGGGCGAGCAGGACCGCCTGGCTCTGGCCGTCGGGCTGGAGCAGGCCCGCCGCAGGATCCCGCCGCGCAACGCCATCCACCTCGAACGGCCCGACCACGGCATTCTCGTCCTCGTCCAGCAGGTGCCGTCGACGAGCGAGGTCAACGACCTCGCCGCCGCGGTGCAGCGGCTCATCGTCAAGGAGAGCGGCAAGGAGTGCTGGATCGGCGTGGGCGAGCGCGGTGCGGGACTGTCGGCGGCGCACGAGTCGTACGGCGAGGCCAAGCGGGCCGCCGACGTCGCCAGGGTCATCAGGATCCTTGGCCCGGTGGTGTGGTACTCGGGCCTCGGTGTCTACGGCCTGCTGGCCGAGCTGCCCGCCGAGCGGCTCGGCCACAGCCTGCACCCGGGTGTGCGCCGGCTGCTCGACCACGACGGCGGCAACGACACGCTGGCCAGCACGCTGGAGACGTTCTTCGACAACGCGGGCGACATCAAGCGCACCGCCGCCGAGCTGTGCATCCACCGCGCCAGCCTCTACTACCGACTGCGCAGGGTCGAGGAGATCGCCCGCGTACGGCTCTCCAGCGGCGACGACCGCCTCGCCCTGCACCTCGGGCTCAAAGTGGCCCGCCTCATCGAGCTGCGGTGACCCCCGTGCGCAGATCGCCGCCCCTGGTCTCGGGGATGCCGCGGAACAGGATCGGGCAGGCCACCACCGCGATGGCCGTCGCGTAGAAGGCCGGGGCCAGCAGGCTGCCGGTCGCCCCGATGAGCCCCTCGCTCACCAGCGGCGCCGTGCCGGCGAAGAGCGCATAGGCCACGTTGTACGGCAGCGCCATGCCGCTGAAGCGGACCTTGGTCGGATACATCTCCAGCACCGCCAGCGTCCCGGCCGCGTTGGTCCCGAAGATCACCACAAGGAGCACCAGCAGCCCGGCCGCCGCGGCCACCATGTTCCCCGTCCCCATGAGCAAGAAGGCCGGCACCGTCGCGAACACTCCGCCCAGCACGCCGACCCGGATGAGCAGGCGACGGCCCACCCGGTCGACCACGAGGCCCAACAGCGGAGCGAGCGGCACCCCCACCAGCATCAGCCCGGTGGTCAGGTAGAGCGCGGTCGTCTGGTCCAGGCCCACCGCCTTCATCAGGTACGTCGGCATGTAGCCGAGGACTATGTGCGTGAAGACGCCGACGAACGCGAAGTACACCAGCACGACCAGCATCACGCGCCAGTAGCCGCGCACGAGTTCGGTCAGCGGCCGCTGCTCCGGCTCCACCTCGGTGAAGGCGGGCGTCTCGGCCAGCTTCGTCCGGAGGTACAGCCCGACCAGGGAGATGAGCCCGCCGATCAGGAACGGCCAGCGCCACCCGCCGGCGGTGAAGCCCTCCTCACCCAGGGCGAGCCTGAATCCGAGCACGGTGGCGGTCGCCCCCACCGTCCCCAGCGTGGTGGAAATGCCGAGCAGCGCCATCCACATGCCGCGGCCCTGTCCCGGGGCGTGCTCGACGGTGAAAGTGACCGCGCCCGAGTACTCGCCGCCCGCGGAGAACCCCTGGAGCAGGCGGCAGAGCAGCAGCAGGATCGGCGCCGCCACGCCGATCGTCGCGTACCCGGGGATGAGGCCGATGGCCGCGGTCGCCCCGCCCATGAGCAGGATCGACAGGGCCAGCGCGCCCCGACGGCCGAGGCGGTCACCGATCCTGCCGAAGAAGATCGCACCCGCCGGCCTGGTCAGGAACGCCACGCCGTACACGGCGAAGGTGGCCAGCAGAGCGGCGGCGCTGTCGTCGGGCGGGAAGAAGACCTGGGCGATGACGACGGCGGAGTAGCCGTAGAGGGTGAAGTCAAACCATTCGACGAAGTTCCCGATCCCGCTGGCAATGATGACCTTCTTGCCTGAGGTCCGGTCTGTTACCGAAGACGTCATATGTCACTCCTTGGGACGACTGGGGGGCTTGCCCCATGTTCCGCAAGTGACCTACGGGCGGACCATGCGCGACCGTCGCGAGATGGCGCCGCGCTTTGCGACAGATGTCGTAAGGCGGCGCTCGGCGGTCATCGATTCGTCAGTCGAAGGGGGCCCTGTCCATGGGGCAGGCTGGCTCGCATGAACGCGGATGCGGTGGTCGTGGGAGCGGGCGTGATCGGCGCGTCGATCGCGTACGAGCTGGCAGGCGCTGGCCTGAGCGTGCTCGTGGTGGACAAGGCCGACAGCGCCGGGCACGGCTCGACCGGAGCGTCCAGCGCCGTGGTCAGGTTCAACTTCTCCACCTGGGACGGAGTGGCGCTGGCCTGGGAGTCCAGGCACTGCTGGGAGGCGTGGCAGGAGCACCTCGGGGCGGCGGAAGGCGAGGCGCTGGCCCGCTACCACCGCACCGGGCTGGCCATGCTGGACGCCGAGGTCGTGCCGCGCGAGCGGGTGCTGCCGCTGTTCGACCGGGCGGGCGTGACGTACGAGGAGTGGAGCCCGGACACGCTGGCCGCCCGGGTGCCCGGCATAGACACCGGCCGCTACTGGCCGCCGGCGAGGCTCGACGACGAGCGGTTCTGGGCGGAGACGAGCAGGCGGCTGGGCGCCGTCTACACCCCTGATGCGGGCTTCGTCGACGATCCCCAGCTCGCCGCAGCCAACCTCGCCGCCGCCGCGGCCCGCCGCGGCGCCGTCTTCCGCTTCAGGCGGGTGGTGGTGGAGGTGACGCGCGCGCACGACCGGGTCACGGGAGTACGGCTGGCCGACGGCACGCTCGTCAGCGCCCCGGTCGTGGTCAACGCGGCCGGCCCCTGGTCGGCGGCGCTCAACCGGCTCGCGGGAGTCGGCTCCGACTTCACCGTGGGGGTGCGCCCGCTGCGTCAGGAGGTGCACTATGTGTCCGCGCCACCCGGCTTCGGCCCGATCATCGCCGACCTGGACCTCGGCACCTACCTGCGCGGCGACACGGCCGGCGGCCTGCTCGTCGGGGGCACCGAGCCTGAGTGCGACCCGCTCGACTGGCTGGAGGACCCGGAGCAGGCGGCCATGGCCCCGACGGCGGCGCTGTTCGGTGCCCAGGTCACCAGGGCCGCACGGCGTTTTCCCGCGCTCGGCGTGCCGGACCGGCCCAGAGGCGTGGTCGGCGTCTACGACGTGACCGACGACTGGACGCCCATCTACGACAGGACGGAACTGCCCGGCTTCTACGTCGCCATCGGCACCAGCGGCAACCAGTTCAAGAACGCGCCGGTCGTCGGCGGGCTCATGGCCGCGCTGGTGCAGGCCGTGGAGAACGGCGCCGACCACGACCGGCAGCCGGTGCGCTTCCACGCCAGGCACACCGGCCACACGGTCGACCTGGGTGCCTTCTCCAGGAAGCGGCCGATCAACGCAGACAGCTCCGGCACCGTCATCGGATGAGCGCCGCATCGAAAGGACCCGCACACATGTATCCGACGACCCGCGTCACCGACGACGTCGACGAACTGGCCGGCGTCACCTTCCCCGACCCCTACCGATGGCTCGAAGGCGACGGCGACGACGTCAGGCGCTGGCAGGACGCGCAGGGGGAGGTCGCCGCGAGCTACGTGCGCGACTGGCCGCACTTCGACCGGCTGCGCGAGTCCGTGGCCCGCTTCACCGTCCCCCGGATCGGCTTCTCCCCGCGTACGGCCGGCGGCCGGTGGTTCCGCGCCGCCGTCGCCGAGGGTGCCTCCCAAGCGCGCGTCATCGTCGCGGACGAACCCTTCGGCGAGGGGCGCGTGCTGTTCGATCCGGCTGCCGAGAACCCTGACCGCCCGCCGTACGTGTCGTGGATCTCCCCCTCGCCCGACGGCAGCATGCTCGCCGTCGGCGTCTGCGACGACGGGAGCGAGCGCAACACCATCAGGCTCATCGACACGGAGACCGGCGCGCGGCTGCGGGAACCGCCGCGCCCGCCGCTGAAGGACAACTGGACCGCCGGCGCCCACTGGCTGCCCGACTCCACGGGCTTCTTCTTCACCGGCACCGACGACAGCCCGACCAGCGTCGCGCACGACGTGTGGCTGCACCGCAGGGTGCCCGAACCCACCACCACCCTGGTCGACGGCGTGAGCTGGCTGCCGGAGCAGGACTACCGCACGGTCGTGGTGTCACGCGACGGTGCCTACGCAGTGGCCCTCCAGCGGCTGCTGAACCCGGTCCCCGTCGCCGTGGCCCGCCTGGACGACCCGGCCGGGCTGCAGTGGCGGCCGTTCGTCACCGGGGTGGACGGCACGCTCGCCGGGCACCTCGTCGGCGAGGAGTGGATCGCCGTCACCGACGTCGGCGCGCCGCGCGGCAGGGTCGTGGCCATCGCCCTGGACGCTAAGGACCCGGACGATCCGGCGTCCTGGCGGGAGATCGTGCCCGAGTCCGACACCGTGATCAGGACTCTCACCCCCGTGGGCGACCTGCTGTACCTGTCAGAGCTCTCCGACACCTACGCCAAGGTCAGAGTCGTCGACGGCGCGGGCGCGGCGTGCGGGCAGGTGCCCCTGCCCGGCAGGGGCGCGCTCGCCGAGCAGCCGTTCCCGCTGATGAACCTGATGAACGGCCACGCGGAGGCGTACCTGTTCGAGTTCTCGACGCTCGTCGGCTCGTGGGGCACCTACCGCCACCGGCCGGGGGAGCCGGAGCTGGAGGTCCTGCGCGAGCCCGAGGTGGTGATCGAAAACGCGGTCGTCGAGGACGGCTGGGCCACCTCGGAGGACGGCACCCGGATCCCCTACCACGTCGTGCGGCTCAGGGACATCTCGCTCAACCGGCCGCGACCGGCGCTGATGTACGCCTACGGCGGCTTCAACGTGTCCTGGACCCCGCAGTTCCCCGGCCCCATCGCCGCCTTCGTCGCCGCGGGCGGCGTCTATGTGCACTGCCACCTGCGCGGCGGCGCCGAGTTCGGCCGTGCCTGGTGGGAGGGCGGGCGGCTGGCGAACAAGCAGAACGGCTACGCCGACCTTTACGCCATCGCCCACGACCTCATCGCCACCGGAGTCACCAGCTCGAACCTGCTCGCGGTCACCGGCGGATCGAACGGCGGCCTGATGTCCGGCGTGGCGCTGACCCAGCGGCCCCGCCTGTGGGCGGCGGTGGTTCCGCGTGTGCCGCTCCTCGATCTGGTCGGCGCCTGCCGTGACGTGTACGGCAGGTACGTGGTCGAGCTGGAGTTCGCCGACCCCGCCGACCCCGGCGAGGTCGAGCGGATGGCGGAGTTCTCGCCGTACCACCTGGTCAAGGACGGTGTCGAATATCCCGCGGTGTTCATCGACGCCGGCGACACCGACCCGCGCTGTCCGCCGTGGCACGCCCGCAAGTTCGGGGCGCGGCTGCAGGCCGCCACGGCCGGCGAAGCGCCGATCCTGGTCCGCGTGTGGAGCGACGTGGGGCACGGGTGGGCGACGGACAGGGAGGTCGCGATCACTCAGAACACCGAGTGGCTGGCCTTCACCATGAAGACGCTGGGCCTCGCCCCCAGATGAGACGGACAACCGCAGGAGGACACATGTGGCTCACAGGTGCGACGGTCGCCGACGGATCGGGACATGACCCGGTGAAGCAGGCCGTCCTCGTCGAAGAGGGCAGGATCACCCGGGTCGGCGGGCAGCCCCCGGCAGGCGCCGAGGTGCTGGACTGCTCGGGCATGACGCTCGTGCCAGGGCTGATCGACGCCCACGCCCATCTGGGCCTGTCCAGCTCGATCGAGGCCGACATCGGCAACCGGCTGTCGGTGGCCGAGCTGGCCGCCGACATGTTCGCGAACTGCGCGCAGACGCTCGACGAGGGCTTCACCACCGTGCGCGACACCGGCGGCATCGACGCCGGGCTCGCGGGCGTGGTGGCGAGCGGGAAGATCCCCGGCCCGCGCATCCTGCACTGCGGGCCGATCCTCTGCCAGACCGGCGGGCACGGCTACCTCGCGCCTGAGTGGGAGCCGTCCGCCGACTGGCCCGATCACGAGGTCCCCGGGCTGCGGTCGTTGTCCCTGCTGTGCGACGGCCCCGACGAGATGCGCAAGAACGCCAGGGAGGCCTTCAGGCGCGGCGCCGGCTTCCTGAAGTTGTGCGTCACCGGAGGCATCGTGTCCTGGCACGACAAGCTCTCCGACACGCAGCTGTCTACAGCGGAGATCGCAGTCGCCGTCGAGGAGGCGGCCGCGCGTGGCACGTACGTCACCGTGCACGCGCACAATAACGCAGGCATCCGCAACGCGGTCGCCGCCGGTGCGCGGTGCGTCGAGCACGGATCCCAGATCGACGACGAGACGGCCGCCCTGATGGCCGAGCACGACGTCGCGCACGTGTCCACCCTGACGATGGTACGAGCGCTGCTCGACGACGCGGGCGAGGCCGGCCTACCGCCGGAGGTCGCCGCGCGGGCGGCAGGCGTCTGGCAGGGCCAGATTGACGCCATCCACGCCTCCAGGGCGGCGGGGCTGCGCGTCGGGTCGGGATCCGACCTCATCGGGCCGAGGCAGGAGGGCCGCGGCCAGGAGCTCGTGCTGCGCTCCAGGGTGGAGGACCCGATGGCCGCCCTGGTCGCGGCCACGCGGGTCAACGCCGACATCCTCGGGATCGGCGCGGAGACCGGTACCATCGAGGCCGGCAAGCGGGCTGACCTCGTAGGGTTCGCCGGGAACCCGCTGGAGGTCCCCGAACTGTTCGCCGACCGCGACCGCGTCACGCTCGTCATCCAGAACGGCCGCGTCGTCCGGCAAGCCGAACGAGCTGCTTCTCCGGTACGGCTACGGCGCCTGTGACACCATTCACGGGGCACGCGTTTACGAGACCAACCGACTGGTGGTGGTCGACGTGGACGAGAGAGGATCCGACTCTGTTGAGGTGTGCCCGGGCATCCTCAAGACGGCTACGATCACCGTCACGCTGGCGCGACCACTCGGCGAGCGCCTGGTGCTCGACTCCGGCACCGGGCTGCCGGTGCTGCGGGGGCTGAGCAGGCGCTGACGGCCCGGCGACC
>NZ_JOEQ01000061.1 GCF_000721075.1 Streptosporangium amethystogenes | reverse complement strand
GAGGACATCCAGGCAACGATCTTCGCACTCGACGCATCCTCACCGACTCAGCCGAGGCTACGGGGCAGTATTCATCACGAAATGTGGGCCAGATCCCAGATCCCAGGATTCAGACGTCGTTGACAGGCGGGATGGGTGCTGGAGGCCGAGTTGTTGCAGGTCAGGCCCTGTGTGACAACCCATGGACAGGGCTCTGTGAAACCGTCGGCGGATTCCTTGGGCCAAGGGTCTGCGGCATCTCAGCCTGAGCAATGTCAGTCGGACGAGGTGTCCGTCCTGCGGGGGGAAGCTCGACCGTGGATCACGGGAGACCGTGGCCGCAGGTCAGGTCGATATTTGTCCTGGTCAGGCACGTGCTTGAGGTGCCTTGCGGGCGAGTGTCACTGGTTCGAACCCAGTGGTGCCCACCAGCCGAAACGCCTCGTATCCGATCTTCGGAACGGGGCGTGGGTGACTGACTCCCGAAGATGTCGTCCATCGCCTCGGCGCCCTGCATGAGCACCGGCCGGATCTGCTTCCTAGACCGTCTCGGTGACCACCGTGTTCCGATGCCCGACCAGGTGTGAGATGTCCTCGATCGGGGCGCCGGGGTCCGAGAGCAGCGAGACGAAGCTGTGCCGCATCTCGCGAGGGGTCCAGTCGGTGCCACGCAGTCCCGCCTTCTCAATGATCTTCCGTACGTCGCGACGTACGTTGCCCGCGCTCATCGGGGTGCCCTTCGATGTACAGAACACGAGGCCCGCTTCTGTACCCGCCTTCTCCTGCTCTTCCCGGAGCGTCCGCAGCGCGTCCACGCACCGCCGGGGGAGCTTGAGGGAACGGCGCGACCTGACGGTCTTGGTGTCCCCCTTCTGCCGCACGGACCGCCACACGTAGATCGCGAACTGTTCGTTTTTTCTGGCCGGTCTCGGTGACCGGTGACCACACGTTGCGGCTTTCGTCGTAGCCGTGGATCAGCTTGAGAGAACGGGTGCTCAACTCGTCCGTCTTGCTCGCCAGTCACCGGTCGACGTGGACGCCCTCTGTCAGGAGGACCTTCAGGCTGCGATCGCCCGCCCTCCCGGGATCCGGCGACCCTGCTCCTCCGGGAGGCGATTCATGAGCCTTCGCGCGTGGTTCACCTTTCGACCGTCGCCGATACATGTTGGCGTCATTTGATCTAAGGACCTTGATCAAGTGTCGGTTCCGTGGTGCTGTGAAAGTGCGAGGCGTGCTCATATCGGCGCGGAGAACACCGCCGACGCCCCCACCACGCCGACGTGCCGTCAGGTCATGGAGCCAGTCCTTCGAGAAAGCGGAAGAATGCGAAAGCTGTCGTCATTCACGTGCACCGCGAGGGCATCGAAGTCAGCGACCGTGTCAGAGAGGAGTACGTCCTCCCCTACGTTCCTCACGCGCAGGCGTTCCCGGCTCGGGATCGTGCTCGGCGCCACCGCTCTGGGGGTCGTGATCCCCGCGTCGGCGGCCTATGCCGCTCCGCCGCAGAACCTGCCTCAGTCGGCCGGAGGGTACGAGGCCTCGTTCTCGCCGGCCTACGACTACGACGGCGACGGCTGCTACGCCACCCCCGCCATCGGGCCGGACGGGACCCTCGCTCCGGGACTGAACCCGACCGGCGCGGTCAACGGCAACTGCCGTGACCAGTCGGACCTGGACAACTCGCAGACCTACGCCCGTTCCACGTGCAACAGCGGCTGGTGCGCCATCGTGTACGCCAGCTACTTCGAGAAGGACCAGGCGCTGCCCGGGATCAGCCTCGGCGGCCACCGTCACGACTGGGAACACGTCATCTCCTGGGTCAACCAGGCGTCCAATCAGGTTGAGTACCTTTCGACCACGCAACACAGCAGCGTCGTGACCTATACGCGCTCGCAGGTGCGCTTCGACGGGTCGCACCCCAAGGTCGTCTATCACAAGGACGGGGCGTCCACGCACTTCTTCCGGCTCGCCAACGGCAATGACGAGCCGCCGGAGAACCACTACCACAACTGGCGCTATCCCCCGCTCGTGGACTGGAACGGCTGGCCCAGCACCTGGCTGCGCGACAGGCTGATGGTCGCGGACTTCGGCTCCGCGACCATCAAGATCAATGACGGCAGGTTCGGGGACCTCCTCTCGCGCGCCAAGCCGAGTGGCATCCCCTTCGACCCCTGGGCCTGACGAGCCCGTCATCGCCCGCACACCATCTCCCTGGACACGACCCTTCACCAAACTCGGGGTGATTCACAGAATGACCTCTGCCCGTACCCGGGCAGGCTGCCGAACGTCGACCTGCGCGTAAGGGGGACAGTCGCCGTGGATCGTGCCGGACGAGTTGTGGGAGCGGATCGAGCCACTGCTGCCGCAGCTGGGAGGCGGTAAGCGGACGGCCCCGCCGGTGTGCCTCGTACGGCTGCCTGGTACGCGTCGATGATTGAGCCAGTCAGGGGATGAGCAGGACGCGGCCGAGTTGGGAGCGGCTCTCCATGATCCGGTGTGCTTCGGCCGCCTCGGCGAGCGGCAGCCGGGCGTGCAGCCTGGCGCGTAGGCTCCCCTCGGCCGCGTACCGGGTGACCTGGTCCATGTCCTCGCGTGCCTGCTTCGGCGCGATGGCGCGCCAGGCGAGCAGTGAGAACCCGGCCACCGATCTCATTGCGAAAAGGCTGGTCAGCGGGATGTCGGTGGCCTCGCCGCCGGCCGCTCCGTAGACGACGGCTCGGCCGAACGGGGTCAGAAGGTCGAGGCTGCGCAGCAGGACGCGGCCGCCGACGGAGTCCAGGACGACGTCGACTCCTCCTGGCGCGGCCTCGCGCACCTGTTCGGGCCAGTCCTCCGCGGAGTAGTCGACGGCCGCGTCGGCGCCGAGTGCGCGGGTGAAGTCCAGCTTGGCGGGGGAGCCGGCCGTAGCGATCACGGTGCCTGCGCCGGAGATCTTGGCGAGTTGCACGGCCAGGTGGCCGATGCCTCCCGCGGCGGCGTGAATGAGCACGGTCTCGCCGGGTGACAGCCGGGCGGCGCGCAACGTGCCCAGCGCCACGGGGGCGCCCATCGGCAGCATGCTCGCGGTGGCGTCGTCGATTCCCTCCGGCACGGGCGCGAGCCACTCGGCGTCGGCGAGGACGTGGTCGGCGAAGGCGTCCTCGGCCAGCGTGGCGACCCGCCGGCCGGTGAGCGCGGGGTCGACGCCCGACCCCACCGCGTCGACCGTGCCGACCACGTCGCCGGTGAGCACTGCGGGCAGGTCGCGCCGGTAGATCCCACCGGCGTCCGGCCCCTGGCGGAACTTCACGTCGACGAAGTTGGCACCGATCGCCTCGGCGCGGATGCGCACCTGGCCGGGGCCCGGACTGGGCATCTCCGTCTCCTCCATGGTGAGCACCTCGGGGCCGCCGTAGGTGTGGTAACGGATTCGGCGCATGTCGTCCTCCTGCTTCGAGGGTAAAGTGGACCTGCGGTCAAGTTCGACATGAACGTACTTGACCGGCGGTCCAGTTGTCCATGGGAAAGAGGAGCCGATGATCGAGGAGCGTCGCGAACGCGCTGACGCGGCACGCAACCGTCGCGCCATCCTGAGGGCCACAGAGGACCTTCTCGCCCGGCATCGGCCCGAGCAGATCTCCATGGAACAGGTCGCCGCCGCTGCCGGGGTCGGTAAGGGTACGGTGTTTCACCGTTTCGGCAGCCGGATGGGACTGATGGTCGCGCTGATGCAGGAGCGGGCCTACGCCCTGGAGGAGGCCGTGGCAAGCGGACCTCCGCCGCTGGGGCCCGGTGCCCCGCCCGAGGAGCGGCTGATCGCCTTTCTGGACGCGATCGTCGACGTCGTCGGCCGCAACAAGGGGCTTCTCGCGGCGCTTGGCCACGCCGCTACGGCGGCGCCCAGGCCGGAGTGGAAGGAGCACGGCGAGCACCGGGACGAAGACGGCGACCACCCCGTCTACCGGTTCTGGCACGGTCACACCAGTGCGCTGATCGCCGCGCGGCGCCCCGACCTGGACGGAGAGTTGCTGGCTCACATCTTGCTGGGCAGCCTCCAGAGCGAGCCGGTTCTGCGGCTGCTGGAGCGTGGAGAGGCGAAGCGGCTGGCCGCGTCGCTGCGCGTCATGGCCTCGGGGATGCTCACGGCCCCCGCCCTCGCCTGAGGCGAACCGGCCGAGAAGCCGTACATTCCCCGATGCTCACCGGCGCTGGTCAGTGGGTCGCCTACGGTCTTGTCATCGCAGGCCGGAGGCGAGTCACCGGCATCGCCGCCGGTATCACTCGCGCGCTGTCTCGCCGGTGACCGCGAGGCGACCCACTTGGTACAGGGACGACGGGCCTGTTCGACCGGTTCGGCTACCAGGCCTCCGGATCGCGGAGCAATGGACGGGACGTCTGCGGGAAGGCCCGAGAGGGGATGCGAAGAGCGCGGGTTCTGGATGACCGTCTCGCGTTGCAGAGGCATCTGTTCGTGCTGCACACCGATCGACTCAACCGGCGAGGACTCGTCTTGTTCAGGAACAGTGCTCAGTAGGATCCAAGTCGGAGACAAGGGCTGATCGGTAACTTGCCCGGAATGAGAAAGCGATCTTCTGTCCTCGCCGTGTTGGCCACGACCGCCCTGCTCACCACTCCCACCGCTGCCCTGGCCGCGGCGAACTCGCCGACGGTGGCGTCGGCTTCCGGGACCAAGACACTCTCCTTCCGGGGGATGAACCTGAAGGTTCCCGCCACCTGGAAGGTGTACGACCACACCGACCGGGTTCTGGTGGCGACCGGTAGCTGCAAGGTTCCCGAGCCCTTCGCCCCCAACTGCCGGGGGTTCTGGCTGTACGGCCCGGAGGTGATCGCCTACGGCGCCGAGGGCCGCCGTTACACCGGTGGGCAGCCGTTCGTCCCGGCCAGTGGGGCGCCGGCGGGCTGCCCCTTCGAGTACGGAAGCATCCAGGTGATCGGCAAGGCCGTCTCGACAGGGCTGCGTCAGGCCGGGCGTGGGCACAAGGCGAAGTACACCGCCTGGGCCGGCCGGTGCGTGAAGCAGAAGAGCGGCCGGCAGACGGAGAGTTTCATCCAGCGGGAGTGGTTCCTGCCCGAGTCGAAGATCGTCGTAGTGGACGTATGGGGGGACCGGCAGTTGCCGGGCCTGCTGAAGAACGCCACGTGGAGCTGACCCGAGAACGGGGAGCGGGCTAGGCCGAACCGCGCCGGGATCGATGGAGTCTCCATCGATCCCGGCGCGGTTCGGTTTGATCAGCCGGCCAGTTCGTCGAGGTGGGCCTGAAGGACCTCGACGCAGCCTTGCGGGCTGGGTATGTCCGGGTGTCGTAGGGAACCGGTCGGCGGCGCGGAGCAGGGCGACGAGGTGGGACGCGCGTCGGCGGGCCTGGGCTGACTCGATCAGTGGCGATGACGATAGCGATGGCGAGAGTGGGGCCCGCAAGGGACGTTGGCCGCCGCCTCCGGGTTGACCACGCACGCTGGGTCGCGGCGACGGGATGAAAAGGCTCACCGAACGGAACGACTCGCTGGAGGGCCTGTCACGCAGCCCTACTCCCGAGGGCGGCCGTCGTGGGAAATCACCAGCACCTGCTCCGGATTGGCATAGGTGTTCGTGTACCTCAAGAGTGAATCCAGAGCGCCCGCACCGGAGTTTTCCGTGTCGGATGGGATGGGAAGCGGGATTTTCTCCTGATAGGAATGGAAAAGATCCTGGTCACCCAGATTCTGGAGGGCATAGTGCCTCCAGCCGGGAACGGGATCGCCTGCCCTGGCCTG
Organism: Streptosporangium amethystogenes; assembly: GCF_000721075.1. Lineage (GTDB taxonomy): Bacteria > Actinomycetota > Actinomycetes > Streptosporangiales > Streptosporangiaceae > Streptosporangium > Streptosporangium amethystogenes. Next base: position 13,454 of record NZ_JOEQ01000061.1, on the reverse strand, counting down.
TAGTCCCATGACCGAATAGCCAAAGGGAGCAAAGACGCGGTACAGTCCCGCAACAGTGGCGCCGGTGCCGAATCCGCACACCAAGTAGCGAATTTCCGGCCAATTTTTGCGGATCTCCCGCAAAAGATGCAGTCCCCATAGCTCCACGTACCTCACCAAGGTCACGTTGGTGAACTGTCTCGGCCAGAACCAACCTTCCTGCTCGTACTGAAGGCAAAGCTCGTGAGCTTCGTCGAGGTTCGTGATCGTCCGTATCTCGCCACGGAAGCCGCGCCTCATCAGATGATCGCGGCCGGCGGCATCCGTGATGGCGACGGTCGGCAGTCCTTTTTTTCTGCCGAGCAGATCCAGGGCGAGCGCGGTTGACGAACCGGAGATCTCAACGAACCCTCGAACATCTTCCGGAACCTCTTCAAGGAAAAGCTCGTACGTCAGGTACTTGAGGCTTCCCGATTCACACACTCCGCCCCAGAGCACGGCCGGGCCGTTCTCATCGGGCCGGGTGAGGGTGAAAGACGCGTCCATGGCGCTCATGCGGGGACGACCGAGCCTCGGACATAGTGGTGGTCAAAGAAATCCACGTACAGGTACTCGGGGTGGGACACCATCTGATCCCGCCCCAGGAGGATGGCGCGCATGATCTCGCTCACCATCATCCCGGCCGCGGTGGTAGCTCCGATCACGCAGGTGGGAGCATGCCCGCGCCCGGCGAAGCAGGCGTCCCAGTGCTTCTGCACGACATAGCTGCCGAGCCGGGGGATGATCTTGGGTAAATCGATGCGTCCATCCGGAAGCATGTAGAGATCCTCGTAGCGAGGCGCTTCGGGCTGGAAAACATGCAGAGCGGCCCCGAAGCCCAGCATCAAGCCGGTCATGATGACGATCCCCTGCTGCCTGCATGCTTGATGCAGCCATTCCTTCGCCCGGAGACCGGCGATGTCGATGACTTCCACGACGTAGTCCACCGGTTTTCCGTCGAATCCCGAAAGCAAGGAATCGATATTGCTGTCCGTCACGCCCTCAGGCACTTTGCGGATCCGCAGTTCCGGGTTGATGTCCTGGCACATTTTCCCGACGACCTCGATCTTCAGCTGACCGACGGTGCTGTCGAAGCTGCCGACCTGGCGATTGGAATTGTGCACCTCGTAAACGTCGAAATCCGCGAGCGTTACCCAGCCGAAGCCCAGGCGGGCCAGATCCACCGCGCACTGCCCGCCGGCGCCGCCCACTCCGGCCACAAGAACATGGGTGTCCGCGACCCTCTTCATCGACTCTTCGTCCAGAATCCCCAGGTTGCGCTGGAGTCTGGGGTTGACCTTGGAGCCTTCCATCGGAAACCTCATTTCACTTCTGCATGCAGACGTAATAGTTCTCGCCGAAGTAATCGTCGCCATCCGCGACCAGGGGGCGTGAGAAACCCAGGTGCCGCAGGGTGTCCACCAGCTGGTCCACCTCGAAGAACGTCACCATCTCATTGGGGTCGGTGGTCAGTTTCTGAGCACAGGTCGAATGATGGGCCAGCGCGGCCTGGAGAGCCTCGGTGAAACGTTCTTCCGCCTGCCACTCCGCGATGGAGTGTCGAAGCACCTTCTGCAGGTCGGGCCGGCGTTTCGGGCCGGTGGCGATCATCACGCCCCCCGGCTTCAGGTGGGAGAGGACCTCGCGCAACGCTGATTCGACGTCTTGGACGTAGAAAAGGACGTTGTTGAGCAGGACCGCGTCCGCGTCAGAAACAACCTGGGAAGGAAAGTGCTCCACGCTTCCCTCCATGACCGTCCATCGGTCACGAGCCTCGCCCGACGCGGCCGCCTTCTTGTCGTGTGCCCGTTGCAGCATGGCGGAGTTGTTGTCGAAACCGATGACCCGGTGACCACGGTCGATCAGTTCCTGGCTGACCAGGCCGGTTCCACACCCGGCGTCGATCACGATCCGCCGGTCCTCCGTGTCGCGAAGGATCTTTCTGAGCATCCGCTGATAGCAGTTCAGCTCGGGAATCATCTGGTCATAACTCTTGGCGAACTCGGTCCAGATGTTTTCGTTCATGTCGCTTTTGACTCCCTCAAGTCTTTTTTCATGGGTGATGGAGAGGATTTCACTACGGCGAAGCAAAGTAGTTGACGCTTAGGTGATTTCGGCATACCGGTCGGCAAGAGAATCGTCTGCGGGTACGCGGAGGTCACGGTTTCCCGCAGGTCGGCGTGGTCGTGCCCCGAGGGCGTCGCTTCGGGGTCCTCCTTCACACTTCAGGCGCGGATCGTGTGGCGGGGCGGCTGCGGCGCGCCCCGGCGGATCAGTTCCGTGAGTGGGCCGCCGCCTGTTCCTCCCGGTGGCCCCCGCGCAGCTTCATGATCGCGTGCGGCATCAGGGACAGGGTCTGCGCCCGGCTGCTGTAGGTCAGGAAAAGGGTGTCGTCCCGGTTGGCGGGGGGAAACGAGCCGGAATAGCAGAGCACTGTGTTCGCGAAACCGTAGGCGTCCACGAGGCTCTGCCTCAAGGCGTTCTTCGAGAACACGATTCCGGTGTCCCAGTCGCTCCTGAACAGGTCAAGGGTGAGTATCTTGGCCAGCGGAAGCAGAAGGCCGGGAATTTCCCTTCCCCGCCAGCTCGGATGCACCCAGTGCCCGCCGTAGTGCGCCACTCTGCCGGATATGACGGGTGTCTCCGCCGGCAGCACGAGGTCCAGCGACTGTTCCAGCCCGGGGGGCGGCGGATCGAACCACAGCCGCATGGAGCTTATATGACGGCTGAAGTCCGCCGTGTATATCATTCGCACGGCGATGCACGCGACCGTCGATCCGCCGCGGTCCCTGATATCCAACCAGTAGCTGTTCTGGGCGGAGACGGGACTATGCGCCGGGTCAAAAGTCGGGTTGATGCCATCGGCGTGAACCGCGGTCCGCATGTGGCGGACCCAGCTTGAAATATCCGTGTTGTAGTCCAGAGTCAGGCCCCGTTGGTTCAGCCAATCTGCGGACTCGTTCAGGAACTCGTTCAATGTGGCGGCGACGGCAGCCGAACTGCGACCTATCTCAAGGACCTGACCCACCAAGATTCCAACCTCCGACCGGGATATGGCTCGACGGACTGCTTTCACTGGGCAGGTCAACGTTCCATGCGCTCCCGCCTGGCTCCGTGACCTGGCGGGGCCGGTGACGCGCTGAGATGGCCGGGTGAGGTTTCCCGGCCAGGGCCACGCACAACGGCAGGACCGTCATGAGCTCCCGGTGGGCTTCGGCCTGCTCCATGGCCGACCCCCGTGGCGCGCGTATCGTCGAATGTTGGGATACATTGTGAAAGCGCCTTTCCGGCACCGCATGGTCTTCCGTCGTGGAGCTCACTGAAATTCCATGTGGTGGATCCGGGATTCCCCCGACTCACTTGGTGGCGATCGTTTCCAGGGCCTGTCTGGTTCTTCGTGCAGGAAAGCCGTCATCATTTTCTTTCTTGCAATAATCGATTTGCCTGCCGCAGTGGCCTGATCTGCATCGGAATTTCGATCGGCTTTGCCGTGGCGTGAAACCGGTCACTTCGCGACAAGATTGTCCAGCCCTGGTTGAGGAAGACTTGGAGTCCTCTTGAGGGAACTTCGTACGCCCTGGTCATGGGGGGACAGGCGAGGAGGAGCCACGGGATGAGGTCGCACGCCTGCGGGGTTGTTGGACGTGGCTCCGCCTCGTACCGTGGAGATCTGGCGCGATCCGATCACCTCGGTCCGCAATGAGATCGTGTTCGCCGGATACACCGGCTACCTCCCGGGACTGCGTTCTCCCTGAAGCTCTGGAGCTGAGTGTGGCAACGACGATCGTGTACGAGACACACTCGATCACGACCGACAACGAGGTCGGAATCGCGACCGGCTGGTTACCGGGAGAGCTGTCACCGCGCGGCCGTGAGCTGGCTCGGGAGCTTGGCGAACGCCGCCGCCACGATGGCCTGGCCGCGGTGTTCACCTCTGATCTTCGCCGTGCCGTGCAGACCGCGGAGCTCGCTTTCGCGGGCACCGACATTCCGGTCCACCAGGATGAACGGCTGCGCGAATGCGACTACGGCGAGTGGAACGGAATGCCCGTGGCGCGGCTGGCCGTCGAGAGATCACGGCATATCGACATGCCGTGGCCGGGCGGGCAGAGCTACCGGCAGGTCGTCGAGCACACCCGGGATTTCCTGACGCACCTTGCCGGGCTCTGGGGCGGCAGGAGGGTGCTGCTGATCGCACACTCGGCCAACCGGTGGGCGCTGGATCATCTGCTCGGCGGGCGGGCACTGGAGGATCTGGTGGACGAGGAGTTCGCCTGGCGGGAGGGCTGGGTCTACGAGTTGCCCGGGGAATGGGGAGGCGCGATCCGCGCCTCGGATGAGGCGTCACCATGTTCACCTGCCGCCCGGCCCGGAGACCGCTAACCGAGGCGGGGCAGGCCGGTGGTGTCTGCGGTGGACCTGATCTTCGAAAGCGTCCGGAGACGCGCAGAGGGGATCAGGGAGCGGATTCGTGTCCTTCCGGATCGGGATGTCGAGCATCGCGTCCATGCGCCGTAACTCGTCGCGGTGGAGCACGCTCCGGCGGGCCGGGACCTGTCGCGGGCGCGTCGCCGAGTGTCATGCGCGGGTGCGGTGACGCGGGTGGTGCGGGTGACACAGGCGTGATTCCGGTGGGAGGAAGGCCGGAGCTCCTCAACAAAAAGGTGCATATCGGACACTTTGTATCGCGCTACGATAGAAAGGTCCGAACGGGGGGGCAGTATGGCCGCGCCTGACGGACAGGCACCTCTGGGAGGTGTGTCGTGCCCAGTGACCGTGAACGCGAGGCGGCGCACGAGATTAAGTGCCGGTCGCCGGTCGAGGACCCGGGCTTCGCGCGGCCCTTTGACGCCGGCGTGCGACGCCCGCGCCGCACGCCGTCCGGCCCGATCCGGGGGAGTTCTCCGACATCGCCCGCACTCGGAGTGCCGCTCCAGCTGATCCGGCAGGCTCGGCAGGTGTCACCGCCGGCCCGTCCGCCGCGAGCGGGACCCGCGAATCGGTCACCGATCCAGGAGGACTTCGGGCCGGCGGGACCCAGGGGAGACGTGGGAGGAAGAAATGATCACTACTGTCGTCTACGCGCTGATCGCGATCATGGTGCTGGGTGCGATATGGCTGAAGGCCGGTGTGCGGATCGTCAAGCAGTTCGAGCGGGGCGTCGTCTTCCGGTTCGGACAGGTCCGCCCCGAGCTCCGCGCTCCCGGACTAGCCCTGATAATGCCGGTCGCCGACCATCTGCAGAAGGTCAACATGCAGGTCGTCACCATGCCGGTGCCCGCCCAGGACGCCATCACCCGGGACAACGTGACGGTTCACGTGGACGCCGTCATCTACTTCCGGGTCGTCGACCCGGTACGCGTGGTGGTCGGCGTCCAGGACTATGAATCCGCCATTCGCCAGGTCGCGCTGGCCTCGCTGCGGTCGATCATCGGTAAGAGCGAGCTGGACGACCTGCTGTCCAATCGGGAGCGGCTCAACCAGGGCCTGGAGCTGATGATCGACAGCCCGGCCGTGGGCTGGGGCGTGCACATCGACCGGGTCGAGATCAAGGACGTGGTGCTCCCCGAGTCGATGAAGCGGTCCATGTCGCGGCAGGCCGAAGCGGAACGTGAGCGGCGTTCCCGCATCATCACCGCCGAGGGCGAGCTGCAGGCCTCGAAGAAGCTGGCCCAAGCCGCCGAGACGATGGCCCTGCATCCCGCCGCGCTGCAGCTGCGCCTACTCCAGACCGTCGTCGAGGTTGCCGCGGAGAAGAACTCCACCCTGGTGTTGCCCTTCCCCGTCGAGCTGCTTCGCTTCCTGGAACGAGCGACACCCCCCGAGTCCGGACAGGCCACCGCGCACTCCACCCCGGCGCTGTCCGGGGACCTGTCGGCCCCGGTCGGCCAACACCTTCCAGGCACCCGCATCCCCAGCCAGGTCGCCCCCGACGCTGCGGAAACCGGCCGGTAGGCCGTACCCGGCTTTCGCCACCGGGTGCCGCTTTCGAAGCGTCGGCCATCTCCACCGGGGCCGCGGCGACGATCCGTGCTCACACCTGATGGTGATCACTGACCGCGACCCCGCGGATGGACGCCTGCAGTTCGGCCTCCTCCTCGTCGCCGAGCGCCGCCATGGCCGAGGGAAAGGTCGCCGACAGATCCACCATGATGTCGAGGACCACCTCATCCAGGATCTCGTCGAGGGTCGACGGCCCCACCTTGGATCGCGCGCCGGCCAGTCGCGGCCCGTTGACCATGGCTCGGGCGACCTGGCGTAGTTCCTCGGGAGTAAGGATCACCTGCGGGTCCCAGGGGCGGCTCTGGTCGAAACGTTGCTCGTCGAACTCCTCGATCTTCAGCTTGACGGTCGGCCTGCGGTCGGAAGGCAGGGGGATATCAGGCCGCAGGACGATTCCCTCGGCCAGGTTGTCCTGGATGCTGGGCAGGCCGAGTGCCTGTGGCACCCGGCTGGGGAACCGGACCGGCAGAGCATCGAGCTCCGACCGGGTCCCTCTGCCGAGAATCGGCACAACATCGAGCTCGGCGTCGGCGGCGATCGAGGCGACGTCCGCGTACGGCAGGAAGACGCCGGGATCTCCGGGATCCCGGTGGTGCAGTACGTCGAAAAGGGCAAAGCGGATTTCCGGGCTGTACCAGACCCCCGTTTGAACCGGAGTGATGCCCGGCATCGGCGAGACGTCGGGGTGGGGATAGTGGCCTCCGTACAGCTCGCCGTAGACGCGCACGGCCGCGCCGCCCCGAGCCAGGGCGGCCTTCGCGGCCTTTTCGAGGTGGCCGCGCAGAAGTCGCCAGCCGAAGAAGGGCTCGTCGTCGCGCAGCCAAGCCTTGCGCTTGCCCACGAGCGTGTTCCGGCCGTCATGGGCGATCACCATTTGAGCTCCGTGCACCTTCTCGGTCGCCACCCAGGGACCGCCGACAACCGCCCTGCCGGACCGCTCAGTCGTAGGGATCTTGGGGTAGGGCAGATGTCGCATTGGAGCAGTATGGCAAGGGCAAGCGCAGAGAGCACCCGATATACCGAGCCGAACGGCGGATCGGGATCGCGGGGCGAGTCGGCCGTACATCCTGTCCGGTCTCAAGGCGCTGCCGGAGACCGGCGACCGTGACCGGCTCAGCGAATGTCCGCCCGGCGTGCGCGGGCCGCCAGGGCCAGCACCTCGTCGAGTGGCCACTGGTCGTAGGCATGCTCGCCGTACCCGCACGCGACCACCCGGCCGTCGGGGGCGATCAGGAAGTCGGCGGGGAGTCCGAGCCGCCCGCCGCGCGGCCGGATGGACGGTAGACGCTCCTGCCCGCGGGCGACCGTCCAGAGACCGCGTACGACGGCTCGGACGATCGTCGCCCAGACCCGGGGGTCGAGCAGCGCGCGGGGTGCCTGTTCCACGCCGAACTCCGCGTACAGCTTCTTGTCCGGGTCGGCGACGACGGCGAACGGCAGGCCCGTGGCGTGCTCGGCCAGTTCCTCGGCGGGGGAGTGGAACACCACCACCTCGCGGATTCCGGCCGCCTCGATCTCGGTGTGCCGGGTGACGAAGGAGCGCAGGTGCAGGTTGCAGACCGGGCAGCCGGCGAAGCGCCGGAACTGCAGGTGAACGAGACGGTCCCGGTCCGGGACGGGGGCCGCGGGGCCGGTGACGGATTCCAGTTCGCGGGCGGGGACGGTGGAGCCAGGGTGGAGACGCATCGGAACTCCCTCGTAGGCGTACGGTATATACCTACGATTGTAGGCGTATGCCGTACACTTTCAACCGCCATGCCACGTCCGCGTTCGCTCACCCAGGACCAGATCGCCGCCGCCGCCCTCGCCGTCATCGACCGCGACGGCCTCGCGGCCCTGTCGATGCGCGCGGTCGCCACGGAGCTCGGCATGAGCGCGATGGCGCTTTACCGCTACGTCGGCGACCGCCAGGAAGTGGAAGGGCTCGTGGTCGAGCTGGTGCTCGGCGGCGTCGACGTCTCACCGCCGCCGGGGACGTCATGGCGCGAACGGGTCACCACACTGGTCGGCAGGTTGCGCGACCAGGTGGGCGCGCACCCACACGTCGTGCCGCTGACGATGACCCACCGGCACCGTTCCGTGGGCGTGCTGCGCTGGTCGGAGGCGGTGCTCGGCATCCTCACCGAGGCCGGTCTGGCGGGTGCGGACCGGGTCATCGCGCTGCGCGGCCTGCTGAGCTACGTGATCGGCGCGGTCCAGCTGGAGCATCTGGGCCCGTTGTCGGGTGCGGGCACGACCGTCATCGCCGGGCTCGCCCCTGCCGACTTTCCGTACATGGCCGAGACGGCGGGTCACGCGCGCCTCGTCGGCGCGGACGAGGAGTTCTACGGGGGCCTGGCCATCGTGCTGCGCGGGATGTGCGACACCTGATCCGGGTGGGTGGCGGGTGTCCCGGCCGGGCCGTGCCCGCGGAGATTGTCGGAGTGCTCTGATAGACGTGGCCCATGGGTGTGAGTGTTGGTGAATTCCTGGAGATGCTCGACCGGCTTCCCGAGGTGCAGCAGAGCGACTCCGGCAGCTGGACCTCGCTGAAGGTCCGGGGCAAGGGTTTCGGCTACATATGGGGGGACACGGAGACCGTGGGCCTCAAGGCGACGATCGATGAGCAGATCGCGCTGGTGACGGAGCGGCCGGAGGTGTTCGAGGTCCAGTTCACCGCGGGCCGGTTCGGCTGGATCGTGGTGCACCTCGCGAAGATCGATCCGGATGAGTTGTTCGAGCTGGTCACCGAGGCATGGTGCCTGACGGCTCCCAAGCGGCTGGTCGACGCGCACGAGGCCGGGCGGTAGGGCTGCGGACATGTCGGGGCCGGCCCGTGATCTCGCGGACCGGTGAAGTGGCCGCGACCTCATGCCAGGGGCCTGCCGGTTCCTCAACGGAAAGCGCGGGTCCACACCCCGCCTGTTCGTGGCCCGCGTCGAGGGACGCGGCGGTGCCTCGCGAGCCGTGCACGGCCCTGTCAGTCGTCGATCCCCGCGCCGCCCCTGTTGCCGGGAGTCTGGTTGTCGCTGATATCGCCACCGATGCCGACATCGCCGGGGCCTATGTCGACGCTGACACCGCCCCTGCCGACGACGCCGTGACCGCCGCCGTGACCGTGCCGGGCGCGGCACCTCTCGGGGTTCCTGTGCTTGCGGCAGGGCTTCTGGGCGGAGCGGAGAGTGGTCGAGGTGTTCGAGGCCACGGTGTCCGCGACGGCGGACGGAGCCGGCGTCGTCATGGGAGCGACGAGGGCGGAGGCCGCCATCGTCCCGGCTGCGAGAGCGTTCCTGACCTTGATCATCGCATCTCCTCGCGGGTGGAGATCTCGAACTCCGGCTCTGGGGGAAAGCGCGACGCGCTGCCCGAGCCGGCGGTCGGCACGGCAGGGAACCTGCTCCCACGGTAAGCGGGGGGACCCGAGGTGGTCGGCCACAGGATTTCAAAACCTTGGGGCGGTCCGATGATCCGCGAGGGGGCTTTACGTCACGCTGGATTATGACTCCGCGCTCGGGGCTGATCCTGCGGACAAATGAGCCACCTCGATGTAATATGCGATTCGCCGTAGTTACTCACTAGTAGCATCGTTGCCAACGCAGGCTCCCGCCGGTCTTCGACGTCAGAAAGGTGCTCATGTTCGACGGCTCGCTCGTCGCGGGCGCGGCTGCCGACCCCAGCCGGGCCAGATGTGCATGAGCGACAGCCGCGAAAGGAATCAGGCATGCCCACGCTCGACCGCCAGGACGACGTTTTCATCCTCGACATCGGGGACACCGAGAACCGCTTCCACCCCGACTGGATCGCCTCCGTCAACGCCGCGCTGGACGAGGTGGAGAAGGCGGAGGGCCCCCGTGCCCTGGTGACCGTCGCGACCGGCAAGTTCTTCTCCAACGGCCTGGACCTGGACTGGCTGTTCGCCCACGCCGACCGGCACCGGGACTACGTGGTCAGCGTTCACGAGCTCCTGGCGCGGGTACTGGCCCTGCCGATGGTCACCGTGGCCGCCCTGCAGGGGCACACCTTCGCGGCCGGCGCGATGTTCTCCCTGGCCCACGACTTTCGGGTGATGCGCGCCGACCGGGGCTACTGGTGCTTGCCCGAGGCCGACATCAACATCCCGTTCACTCCGGGCATGTCCGCGCTGATCCAGGCCCGGCTGGCCCCGCAGACCGCGCACGAGGCGATGACCACCGCACGCCGCTACGGCGGCCATGACGCCCTGGCCGCCGCCATCGTCGACCGCGCGGTGGACGAGGACGCCGTGCGGCAGACCGCGATGGAGATCGCGCGCGCCCAGACGGCCAAGGGCGGCCCCACCCTCGGCACCATCAAGGCCCGCATGTACGGGCCCGCCATGGAGAGGCTGCGGGAGAAGGTCGACCCCCTCGGCTGAACGATCGAGGTCCAGGAGCCGGCTATACCGTCCCGGATCGCTCGGACCGACGGCCGGACGCTCACCGCGGAGGGAGGCGTCGCGGATGAGGAGATCTGGGGCGTCCATGGCACAGCACGGTAGAAGCGCACCCGCGAGCCCTGTGACGGCCAGACCTGCCAGGTCGCGTACCGCGAAGCGGCTACCCGTGTCGCCGGAGGGCCGTGCGCGGATCAGCGGATCCAGCAAAGGGAGGACACGCGCAATCTTGACGATTTTCTCCGAGAGTCATCGCACGGACCGTCAGTAGACGGGGGTCACCTCGCGGATCACCCGGTTCATCAGGTAGAGCAGCGGCTCCACGCCCGATTCGATGCGGTTGAGAGAGTCCCAGTACTGCTGATTCCGCTCTCGGAAACTTTCCGGACCGTCGTACGAGAGGACCACGATGAACTGGTTCCGCTCGTGATCCACCCAGGCGCCATGGATCTCGAACCCGAATTCACGGCGGAGCGGCGCGACCTTCGATCGCCATTTCTCCACCCATTCCCCCATCAGGCCCTCCTGGATCGTGTAGGTGCGATGCTGAAAGGTCCTGGCCATGTCATCGCTTTCCGTGTCGGGTCGGATACGGGGGCGCCTGCGATGAAGATCGTACGACTACCGGGCCGGATCACACGCGGGGCCACTCCGACCTGGTCCAGACCCGATGCGAGGTCAGCCCGGCCTCGGTGTACTCGGTCTCCACCCCGTGCTCGTCTCTCGCCGTCATCTCCGCACCGGAGAAGAAGGCGATCGAGCTTCGGACGGCGGCGATCCCGCTCGGGGATTTCCTCGCGAGCAGTCATCCGGGGTTGTCAGGCATGTTCGCATCCGGGCCGCGCTCGAATCCGGGCCGGCCGCGCTGGGGAAGTCAGTCCAGCGCGGCCACCTTGCGCAGCAGCACTGAGCGTTCGCGCTGGTTGGCGCACAGCCGGGCGGCCAGCTCCAGCTCGGCACGCGCCTCCGGTCGCCGGCCGAGGCGGGCCAGCAGTTCCCCGCGTACGGTCGGAACCAGATGCGAACCGGGGAGCCGGTCCGAGGCGATCAGCTCGTCCACGATGGCCAGGGCCTGAGCCGGACCCGAGGCCATGGCCACGGCAACGGCCCGGTTGAGCTCGACCAGCGGCGAGGGCGCGACCCGGCCGAGCGCCTCGTAGAGCAGCACGATCCGATCCCAGTCGGTCGCCTCGACCGAGGGCGCCGACGCGTGGGCGGCGGCGATCGCGGCCTGCAGGCCATAGAGGCCGAGGCCGCGGGTCGATGCCCTGGCCAGCGCGGCCAGCCCCCGGCGGATCGCCGAGAAGTCCCACAGCCGCCGGTCCTGGTCCTCGAGCAGGACCGGCGTGCCGTCCGGGCCGGTCCGGGCCGGGAAGCGCGCGGCCGTCAGCTCGCACAACGCGAGCAGGCCGTGCACCTCCGGCTCGTCGGGCTGCAGCGCGGCCAGCGTGCGGGCCAGCCGGATCGCCTCGTACGCGACGTCGGGGCGCAGCAGCCGGTCGCCCGACGTGGCCGTCGACCCCTCGGTGAAGATCACGTAGAGGACGCTGAGCACGCCGCCCAGCCGTTCCCGGCGCTCGCCGGTCGGCGGCAGCTCGAACGGCACCCCGGCCGCCGCGATCGTCTTCTTGCCCCGGGTGATGCGGGCCTGCACGGTCGGCACGGATACCAGGAACGCGCGGGCGATCTCCTCGCTGGACAGGCCGCCGACCACGCGCAGGGTCAGCGCCACCCGGGCCTCACGGGAGAGCACCGGGTGGCAGCTGACGAACATCAGCGCCAGGACGTCGTCGTCGATCCTGTCGGGGTCGATTTCCTGGTCGCCCGCGGGGGCGGCCGCCAGCAGGGCGTATCGGTCCTGGAGGGCGGCCCGGCGGCGGATCGCGTCGATCGCCCGCCGCCGGGCCGTGGCCATCAGCCAGCCGGCCGGATTGGCCGGAGAGGCACGCGGCCACGACACCAGCGCCTCAGCCACCGCCTCCTGGGCCGCGTCCTCGGCCAACCCGAAATCGCCGGTGAACCGGGTCAGCGCGGCGACGATCCGGGCCGACTCGATCCGCCAGACGGCCTCGACGTCGGCCGTACCCATCAGATCCGGCCGCTGCTCTCGCTGCCCTGCGGGACCTCGTCGGCCTCGGCCACCCGTCGGACCTCGATCTTGGACCCGCGGACCGCCGGGACCCGCTTGGCCCACTCGACCGCCTCCTGTTTCGTGGCGACATTGAGCAGGAAGTAGCCACCGAACAGTTCCCTGGTCTCGCCGTACGGCCCGTCCGTGACCACCGGCGCCTCGCCGCTGAAGTCGACCACGACGCCCTGGCCCGGATCGTCCAGCCCTTCGGCCGCGACGAGAACCTCGGCCTTCACCATGTCCTCGATGAACCGGCGGGTCGTGTCCATCATCTCGTCGAGATCAGCCATCATGGCCGCGTTCGTCTCATCGGTGCCCCGCATGATCAGCAGGTATTTCGACATCGCGTTCTCCTCATCCCGCGGGGCCGCCTCTCGGCCCTCGCCCTCACACGTCGAACGAGCGGCCCACCGATCGACACGGCTCCGGAGAAATCTCTCGCCGCGCCGCAGCCGATCCCGTCAGACCGGCCCCTGAGCGATGGCCGGCGCGGACGCCCTGCTGATGATGATGCTGATCAGCTTAGTAGCGCTGTTGACCAGGATGCCCTCGCACGACGGGTCTTCGGCGGCCATGCGTGGCAGGACCGCGCCGGAGGCGCCGACGTTGCACCGCGACCCGGGCGCCTGCGACGCCACCTCCGGGTCGGCGAAGGTGAGGATGCGCGGCCGGCCGTCGCCGAGCCGCTGTCCCCGGCGGCTTTGCTCGGGCTGGAATGCGTGTTCGCGGGTGAGGTCGGCCACAGACGGACGGCAGCCGGCCGCCTAGGTGGTTGCCTGGGCGGCCGGGGGTGTCGGAGGGTTAGGGGAGGTCGAAGTCGTCGGCCTTGATGGTGTTGATGAAGGTGGTCCATTCGGTGGGGGTGAAGAAAAGGCTGGGGCCGTGGGGGTCTTTGGAATCGCGTACGGCGAC
>NZ_JOEQ01000060.1 GCF_000721075.1 Streptosporangium amethystogenes | reverse complement strand
TCGACCACCACCAGTCGGTTGGTCTCGTAAACGCGTGCCCCGTGAATGGTGTCACAGGCGCCGTAGCCGTACCGGAGAAGCAGCTCGTTCGGCTTGCCGGCGACCAGATCGAACGCCATCACCTCTTCGACGTCCCCCTGCACCCGCTCGGGACGGGCGGTGACGGCCAAGGGGTCGACCGCCACATGGACCTTCTTCTGCTCGACTCCCTCGACGGTGAACACCCAGGCGGGCACTTGGATCGTGCCACGGCTGGTCTCCAGCGGGACCTTGCCCAGTCTGGCACCGGTCACCCGGAGCGGGCGGCATCCCTTGGCCGGGCACTCCTCTTCGATGAGGTTGGCCGGTTTGCTGAACTCCGCGTACGCGCTCGCCGCTGTGATGAGCGGCACCTGCGAGACCTCGCCGTCCGGCCATCGCACGTCGGCGCGGTCCAGGGAGTCCTCGGGCAGCTTGGCGGCCAATCGCCAGGCGCCGTTGTGCGAGCTTCTGTTCACCCAGGCCGGGATCCGGCCCACGTGAGCCCATCCTTGTGGGTTCAGCACTTCCAGTGCGACGAACCCTTTGCGCCAGGCATGGTCGTCGGCCGAGCCCTGCCAGCGCTCCGCCACCTCCCGGGCACGATCCTCGAACTCGTCAACCGAGGTGCCGTGGGACCCACCGCGCAAGACCTGAGAGACCCCACCGCAGGAGGACAGGAGCAGCACCAGGGACAGGTACGCGATCATTCTTCGCATGAGACCTCCTCCGCCCCATGATCAGCCAACACCCAACGCCTCCGCTCGGCTTTCCGGGTTCTGACGATCTCCTCCTGGGGACGCACTCGACCAACCCCCTCATCCGGTGGCGAAGACCGACAAAGTCGGCCCGCGACAGTCGATCGCCCCGGCCACGCACGGTGATATCGGAGTCGGCGATCGTCACGGCCTCAGACAGTTCACGGCGAACCCTGGTGGGCGTACCAGGCTGAGCCGTAGCCAGTTCGAGATCGTCCACTGGCGTCTACGGACGTTAGAAATGCCTGTTCAGAAGGGGCATCTGGCTGCGGGGATTCCACCATCGTCCATGGTCGCCCAGAGCTGCCGTTAGCATCCGCGTTAGTAACATCTCTCATGCTGACAGAGGCGGAAGACGGCCTCACCAATCCACCACAACGCTGACGATCTGTAGGTCAGGGTACGGCCTCGCCGGGCGTCTGCTCCGCAGGTCTTCAGTCGGTGTTCGTTGGCTTGGTGATGAGGCAGATGTCTAGCAGCGGACTCTTCTTAGTTAAGCGCGGCACCCATCTCGTACGCAATTGTGATCAATACTGATTTTGTATGCGAGTTTTATTCTCTATTCGGATATCCGAAACATTCGGACGAACACATATTCGGATCCAAGTCACAAAGTAGTCCTCTTCGTGGATTTTAGATGCTCATATGCCGATCCGCTCTGGGCGCTGCACTGTTCACTTCCCGTGGCGTGTCTTTTTCTCTTGAGTGTCACAGACCGGCGCCGCGTATGGGGTTGTCGCGACGGCTGTCTACAGCCCGGATGTAGTGGAGTACGACAAGAGAGTTGAGTCTCCACCGGCTGTGCTGGGTGATCGCCGCGGCGGGTTTTCGGGTGCTGCAGGCCAGAGGCGCGCCCGTAGTGCGAAGCGAGTACGCGACGACAAGCTCGGCGCTGGGGATACTGACGTGCACGGTGAGGTCCCGCACGATCGTGTTGATCGCGCTACCACTGAGGAACAGGTCAAGACGGTGGTTTCGGTGGAAACGACGCAGGAGTCGGCCGCCGGCGCGGCCAGCCTGGGCGAGGAAGTTGTGCCAAGCTCGCCATGCACCGATGTCGGTGAGTGGGTTGTCACCAGCGGGGATGAACACGAGCTCACCACAGGCGTCGCAGTCGATTTTGCTCTTGCGACTCAGGACGTCGCAGCCGCTATCGTCTGGCTGGTCATCTCGTCCTTCACGCCGACACGGTAGAAGCACAACGACACAGATCCCCCACAGCCCCGGAGCGGCATCTACGCCCCGAGCACTTCATTACGAGTCAACGGCAGGTCGCAGGTCGGAGCGCTCACGCGCTGGTCAGAGGGTAGATGCGGTTCGGTGGGATGTGATCGCGTAAGACGGTGTTGCTGTATGGCACTTCCCGGCGCACTACGGCGCGACCGTTCGGTCAGCGCTCGCTGTGCAGAATCTCCGGCGTCCGCGGTGCTCACGGGTGATGCGCTGACGCACGGCGGTCAGCGCCTGTCCGGCTTCAAGGCCCGAAGCGCCGTGACAGGTGATGGGAAATGGGAGGCCATCTCGGCGAACGGAGTGTTTGCGGACCAGAGCCGATCGCCGATGAGGGTGTACGAAAATGAACACCCGGCCGGGGAGCGGAGACCGGTTCTCACTCCGCTCCCCGGCCGGGCATCGCGTTGCGGCTACTTCAACCTGATGGTGGTGAAGTGGCTGCTGCCGTCATCGAGCTTCAGCTCGAGCTGGCGGCAGGTGTCGGACCAGCTCTTGTCGGTCTTCCACACGTAGTTGTACTGGCCGCCTCCGTAGCTGATTCCCGAGTTCCCCGGGTTCTTGGTCGGCTCTGCCGGGCCGGTCGGCTTCCCGGTGTCGCAGGTCACCGGCTGAGAAGCCGGGTAGCCGGGGGCGAAAAAGCCGGTGCCGTGGTCACCGCCGAGACTGAACTTGATCGGCACGGCGCTGCCGGCCTTGCCGCTCATCTCCTCCGGGAAGTAGGCGTCCCAGGGGTAGACGACCTGGTAGGTCACCTTCTGGCTGGCGGTGTTGCCGGCGCGGTCGGCGGCGTTCACGGTGAACTCGTGGAAGCCGACAGTGGAGGTGTCGAGCGGGCTGCCATCGGGCACCGTGCCGACGCAGGTGACAACCCCGGACAGGTTGTCCTCGCACCGGTACGACGCGGCCGTGGCCGTCCCGAGCGCGTAGACCGCGCCACCGGTGGGCCTGGTGAGGGAGATCGTCGGCTCGGTGAGATCGACGGTCACCTTCACCGTCTGGTCACCGGAGATCGACACGCCACGCTCGGTCGCCACCGCGCCCTCGACGGTCACGGCGAAGTCGCATGTGGCGTGTGGGAACACCGCCTTGAGCCGGCCGTCCGCCCCGGTAGTACCCAGGTTCCGCAGGCCGTTGCCGCAGTCGGCCCGCACCGGCGCCCCTGCCAGCGGCTGACCGGCATCCGAGAGCGCGGAGACCGTCACCGCGTTCAGCGCGTTGTGCGCCACCGCGCCGCCCACGACGTCAAGGGTGATCTGCAGCCGCTCGGGGCTGATGTTGTCCATCGTGTCCGTCGGCTTGTGGTACTGCGGCTCGGTGACGTACGTCCCACCGGTCGGACCGCAGACGGCCGGCGGAGTCGGCGGCCGGTAGTCGAGCCAGATGAACAGCGAGGACGGGATGCCCGCGTCGTAGAACGCCTGGTGGTCGCTCTGCCCGAGTCTGCAGTTGCGCAGTCCGTCGAACCCGAAGCGTGCGGCCGCGTTGTACGCCTCCTGGACCACGTAGTTCGACTGGCCGTTCGGGGTCAGCGCCCACAACCGGGCCGGCTCGTACGGCGTGCCGACCATGTCCATCTGCCACTCGCCGACGAACCGCGCCCTCTCCGCCGCGGTCAGTGTGTTCACGTACGCCTTCGCGCCGAGCAGGCCGCCCTCCTCGCCGCCGAAGCCGCCGATCCGCAGCTCCTTGTCCAGCGGATACTGGCTG
This sequence comes from Streptosporangium amethystogenes, assembly GCF_000721075.1. Taxonomy (GTDB): domain Bacteria; phylum Actinomycetota; class Actinomycetes; order Streptosporangiales; family Streptosporangiaceae; genus Streptosporangium; species Streptosporangium amethystogenes. The sequence goes on along the minus strand of NZ_JOEQ01000060.1, from coordinate 15,929 downwards.
AGCACCCGGGCGACCTCCAGAGAAACGCCGTTGCCCGAGGCGTCGTCATGGGCGCCGGGCGCGCCCAGCACCGAGTCGATGTGCGCGCCGACCATGACGATCGGCGCGGTGGTGCCGGTCGGGTCGCCGACCGCGTGCCGGATGCCGATGACGTTGGTGCCCATCGGGGTCGCGTATTCGTTCGTCGCGATCGTCAGCGTCAGCGGCCCCTTGGCCAGGAGACCCCTGATCCAGGTGCTGTGCGCACTGCCGCCGCCGATCACCGGGATCTCCGGCTGGGGCGTGGTGAGAGTGAACGACGGCGGCGCGGAGTTGCCGGTCGGGTAAGCCAGGATGACCGCGATCGCACCGCGGTTCACCGCGTTGACCACGGCGGTGTTCCGGACCGTGGCGGTGGTGCTGTAGTCCATCAGCACGATCTTGCCCTCGGTGTCTGCGGGGAACTCGGCGGCGGACTGGCCGGTCTTGGCGTCGACGACCTGCCCCTTCACGCCGGTGTCGCCGGTGAACTTACCGCTGGTCGAAGCGGCCATCTGCCAGTTCGGTCCCCCGGGCAGGTCTGCGTTCGAGGACGTGACCTTCGCGACGCGCTTGGTCGAGACCGGGCCCCATTGCTGGAGGGTCACCTCGAAGCCGTAGGACTTCAGGATGCCGCCGATGTACTCCGCGCCCTCCCGCTCCTGCGGGGTGCCGTTCAGCCGCGGGCCGATGTCCACGGCGAGGTGCCGGATGTGGTTGACGGAGTTGGCCGAGTTGAACTGGTCGACGATCTCGCTGTCATAGTCCGGCAGCAGTGCGCTCGTCACCATGGGCGCGTCGGCCGTCAGACCTGGGCCGGACGGCTCTTGAACCTGGACGCCGCCGGCGGCCGCCGACACGGTCCCGAAGGACAGCGCCACCGCCAAGCCACCGATGGCGGCAAGTCGTTTGAACCGGCGAGGTTGTTTGAGCGAACTCCTCACGGAGAACCTCCTGATCATGGCGGACATGAAAGTCCGCGTGACGTCCCCACCTTCTGGATCGCAGGGGGCGAGGACAAGATTCGCGATTAGTACCAGAAAGGTAAAGTAAGGGTCAAGAGACATATATCGGTCATCTTGCCGCGCCCGGTCTGTCAAGCAAAAACGGCTCTGTCTCTTTCGGCTCTGTCTCACTTGAGCCTGGCCGGAGGGGATGCGTCGGCACCCTCGACCGTCGGATCAACCCCCTCGACGACCTGACCGCGTTCAACCTCCGCGACCATCCCCGGCGACTCATCGCCGAATGCCTGCGCCTGGGCGCCCTCGGCGGCCTGGCCGAACTCCGCCTCATCCAGTGGGCTCACATGCTCGGCTTCCGCGGCCACTTCTCCACCACCCTCGGCGACATCCGCGCCGCTCGCACCGAGCACATGCGCGGGGAAGCGATCACCACCGGTCGCCTGCCGCTCTTCGACGAGGACACCGTGCTCGTCGTCTCGCACTGGGAGTACGCCGGACAGGGCTTCTCAGCCGGTGACGCCCTTCTGGTAAGCGCCCTTACCGGAAACCACTTCGCTGACTCGGGAGGCGTCCATGAGTAGTCCCGCGTTGCTCACCGTCGCGCAGGCCATGACCGCTCTCCAGGTCAGCCGATGGACGCTCTACCAGCTCATCCGCTCCGGCGAACTCGACTCGATCGTGGTCGGCGTGCGCTGCCGCCGAATCCCCGAATCCGCCCTGAACGACTACGTGAACCGACTCTGTGGAAAGGCCGCCTGATGGGCAAGCGCTCGAACGGTGAGGGCTCGGTCTTCCCGTACAAGGACGGTTGGGCCGGCTACGTCTGTCAAGGACTCTGAGGGCCTTCTTCCACGCCTGGTCTGATCCCACTTGGCCCCACCTCTGCTCAATCCGATGCAGGATATTGGGAAGTGAGATAAGGGCGCTCCTGGTCAAACCAGTCCAGGCTCAGCCTGGCTCCTGTGGTCAGCTCGATCGTCGCCAGCGCCGCCGCTCGCCAGCTCTTCCCGTTCCTCCATTTGAAGTGCGGCGCCATGGCCGCCAATTCGGGCCAGCGTGCCAGATTCGGCTCTTGCGCCCACTCCTCCGGGTACATGGCATCGACCATCAGGAGCAGCTCTCCATCGGCGGCGAAGGCGACGCGGTTGTTGGCGTTCACGTTCCAGTAGACGCTGTAGGCTCGGGCGCCGACACTGAGACGTGGAAGCGTCGGCGGATAGACGCCGTGGCAGCCGTTGTACTCGAACAACACGGTCACCGGGCCGGATTGGCCCACCAGCATCGCCCAGGCGGCCTCGTCGGAGTAGTCGTCCTCGAAGCGTGCCTTCTCGTGGATCTCATGGTTCGCGCCGCCGCTCACTCGTTCCCCGATCTCGGCGAGCGTGAGCGGTTCGCCGTTGTCGGGGACAACGACGGTCCAGCAGATGGCCGTCTCTAACCAGTTGTCCTTAAGAAGACGTCGGTGGTAGCGGTACATGTCGGCGCCCGTGGGCCGCTCATCGCTCATGTCGTGAGGCTCCGTCACTTCGGGTACGCGGAGCTCAGGATCTTCGCAGATGGGTGAGACAGAACAGGGGCTCATCAGCAGCCTCTCAGGAATCCTCCCCGGCACACCGTCAGGGGCGGCGACGGAGGCGGTAGATCCCGTTGCTGTATTTCGCTGCTGTACGGACACGAAAAAGGCCCTCCAGGATGATCCTGAAGGGCCTTTGACCTGCTGTGCGGCCGGAGGTACTCGAAACCCCAACCTTCTGATCCGTAGTCAGATGCTCTATCCATTGAGCTACGGCCGCTCGCTGCGTAAGCAAGCATAGCGGGTTTTGTGGGGTGCCTCGAACCGGTTAGCCGACCGATTCGTGATCGAGGGAGGGCGCGAGCTCTGTACCGAGGTCGGGCGGCGTGACAGGCCCTGGATCAGAAGGTCAGGCGGACCGAAGGATCGAGGAGAGGAGGCCGGGAAATCGGGTCTCCATCTCGGCGAGGCGGAGTTCGTGGCGGCGGAAGCTGCTTCGGGGGTGACGCGGAGGAGCCCGGCCTCACGGAGGACCTTCAGGTGATGGGAGAGGGTCGACATGCTCACCGGGACGTCGAACTGGCCGCAGACCACGCCGCCGGCCTCGGCGAGCTGGCGGACCACCCGGGCCGTACGCAGGCGACTGGATCTGAGGCGGCCCAAGTGCTCGGCATCCCGTACGAGAAGGTGATGCAGGTGGCGTTCGTTCCGCTGGCCTACACGATCGGCACCGATTTCAAGCCCGCGCGCCGTGTGCCGATGGAGGAGGTCACCCACTGGGATCGCTGGTGACACCGCGACCGATGCGCGGAATCAGTCACCGGAATCACCGGCGACGCCGACCTTCTTCGGGAACAGCGTGTAGCTCAGCGGCCAGAGCACGGCGATCAGGGGGATCTTGAGCGCACCGGCCATGAAGGCGATCAACGCCGTGGTCCGTGACGGGTCGCCGACGATGAGGATCAGGCCGAACAGCAGGGCGCAGGCGATGCCGTACGCGAGAACGATCCTGAGCCAGATGCCCCATTCGTACCGGACCCTGGCCATGCCGCCGGGTGGAGGCCGCCACGGCTCGGGACCGCCGGCGAAGCGGTGGGCGAACTTCGCGTCGGCCCAGGTGATCGTACGGTGGCCGAAGACGACCGAGTAGGCGATGTAGGCGGCGGCCAGCCCATGGCGCCAGTCCGCCTGGGCACCGCCGCGCATGTCGATGACGGAGGCGATGAGAAGGACCACATCGAGCAGCGGGACCGCCAGCAGCAGCGCGGTGCTGAGCCGACGCATGCCCCACAGGTAGCGTGAGGCGAGCCCCAGGCCCAGCAGGATCCAGAATCCGATCTCACAGCCGATGATGATGGCCAGAATCATGAGTCCATGCTCACGAACCGGTCGGCCTCGGACATCGTCGGAGCTGATGAACCGGCATACATCCTTTTATGTACCGGCGATCCTCCCGACGCCGCTGCTGAGGACCGTATCGGAATGATGGGATGAGAGACATGAGACGAGACGCGCTGGGGGCCGTGGCGTGTTTCGTCATCGGCCTGCTGCTGCTCGCCGCAGGCGCCTACCAGCACCGATGGGCCGCCGCCCCGCTGTTCGCCGGGCCGCTGGCGATCTCGTGTGTGGGGGTCGCGGTACGACGGAGCAGGCCGCTGCTGGCGCTCGGGCTGGGGGGTGTGGCCTTCGTCGGCGACTTCGCCATGGGCCCGTCGCTGGGTACGCTCCTGATCATCACCGACAACCTCTACTCGGGGGTCAGGTACGGTCCCCGCGCGTTGGGCAGGTGGATGCTCGGCGTCACCTCGGTGATCGCCGTCGTCGCGGGTGTGGTCGCCGGGGTCCTGTTCAGGCAGTGGGCCGCCGCCACCGTCTTCCTCGTCCAGGCGGGTCTGGTCGGGGTGACGCCCGTCCTCACCGCGATGATCATAAGACAGCTGGAGGACCAGGCGACCTCCGAGCGGGCGCGGGCCGAGCAGGTGGCGCGACTGGCGGAGTTGGACCGCTCGGCCGCGGTGCAGGCCGAGCGGACCCGGATGGCACGGGAGTTGCACGACATGATCGCGAACCACTTCAGCGCGATCGCCATCCAGTCCACCGCCGTCCTCTCCCGCCGGGATCTGGACGCGCAGACCGTACGGAAGGTGCTGGGGTCCATCAGGGAGAACAGCGTCGAGGGCATGGACGAGATGCGCGCCATGATCGGGCTGCTCCGGCAGGACGGCGAGGAGCCCGAGGCGATCCGGCGCCGGGTGGCCGAGGCCGAAGAACTGGCGGAGCGGGCCCGGGAGGCGGGGCTTGACGTGCGGATGCGGGTGGACGGCGATGCCAGGGAGCTGCCCGCCTCGGTCGACCTGGCCGGTTACCGGATCGTCCAGGAGTCGCTGACCAACGCGCTCAAACACGGCGGCAAGGCCGCCGACGTGGTGATCGGCTACCTGCCGGGGCTGGTCACGCTGACCGTGGACAACCCGGTGGGCGAAGCGGGGCGGGAGCTGCCCGGCGCGGGTGCGGGGATCATCGGCATGCGGGAGCGCACGAACCTCGTCGGCGGCGTCTTCGAGGCCGGACCGCATAATGACGGCTGGCGCGTCCGCGCCGAGTTGCCCACTCTGGAGAGCACGTGACCATCCGAGTCCTCGTCGCCGACGATCACGCGGCGGTCCGCGCCGGGATCGTCCTCATTCTCGACGGTCACGACGACATCGAGGTCGTCGGCCAGGCCGCCAACGGCGAGCAGGCCGTCGCGATGGCCTCCGAGCTCCGCCCGGACGTGGTGCTGATGGACATCCGGATGCCGAAGCTCGACGGGATCTCCGCGACGCGCGCGCTGAGCGGGATCTCCGACGTGCTGATCCTGACCACCTTCGACATCGACGAGTACGTCTTCGGGGCGCTGCGGGCCGGAGCCGCCGGGTTCCTGTTGAAGAACACCGACGCCGACGCCCTGGTGGACGCGGTGCGGGTGGTGGCCAGGGGCGACGGGCTCATCGCGCCCTCGGTCACCCGGCGGCTGATCTCGGCCTTCGGCGCGTCGGTCCCCGCGCGCAGGCCGTACGAGATCGGCGGCCTCACCCCGCGCGAGCACGAGGTGCTGGCCTGCATCGGCCGGGGCCTGTCGAACACGGAGATCGCCGTGGAGCTGGACATGGCGGAGGCGACGACGAAGACTCACGTCAGCCGGTTGCTGAACAAACTGGGTCTCCGTAGTCGCGTCCAGGCCGCGATCCTGGCTCAGGAGCTCTCCACGGAGAGGTGACTCAGGAGTTCTCCGCCGGGACGTACAGCGAGAGGGTCTCCGCGATGCAGGCGGGCCTGGGCTTGCCCTCGACCTCCACGGTCAGTCGCATGTTCGACAGGTAGCCCGATGGGGTGCCCTTGAGGTCGACGAGTTCGGCACCGGCCCGGACCCGCGCGCCGACCGGGATCGGCGAGGGAAAGCGGACCTTGTTGAGGCCGTAGTTGATCCCCATGGCCAGGCCGCCCACCTGGAACAGCTCCACCATGAACGAGGGCAGCAGCGCCAGGCTCAGATATCCGTGGGCGATGGTGCCGCCGAACGGCCCCTGCTCTGCCTTCTCCACGTCCACGTGGATCCACTGGTGGTCGCCGGTCGCGTCGGCGAACAGGTTGACCTGTTCCTGGGTGATCTCGCGCCACTCGGTGTAGCCGAGATGTTCCCCAACGGCGGTCTTGAGCTCGGTGATGCTGGCGAAAATCCTCATGCCTGGAACTTTATTCCGTTGAAGATGCGGCGAGAAGCTCCAGGCGTGTCAGCTCCCTCGGTCAGGCCTTTGTTTTCGCTGTACGGCCCGCGGCGCAACACCGGCCGTTCATCCGGGTTCCCTAACGTGCCCGCCATGAGACGACGTATGACGATCACCATCGGCGCGACCGTACTGGCACTGGCGGTGTCCGCACCGGCGGCGGCCGACCCCCAGCCCGGTTCCGACAGGCACGGACGCTCCGAATTCGGGCGCGCCGTCCTGACCGGGTTCGCCTCCCTGCCCGCGCTGACCTTCGTACCCGGCAGCGAGCCGTCGGGGGCACAGCTCGGCACTGCCCCGGTCAACGGGGTGACCCCGCCGTTCACCGGGCAGCCGGTGCAGGGCTTCAGCGGCATCGTGCGGCGGCAGGACGGCACCTTCGACGTACTGTCGGACAACGGCTACGGCGGCAAGGCCAACAGCGCGGACTTCCTGTTGCGGGTGCACCGGGTGAAGCCCGACTTCAAGCGCGGCAAGGTCGCGGTGCTCGGCGGATTCGACCTGAGCGACCCCGACGGTCACGTCGGCTGGGCACTGACCCGGGCGGACCGGAAGCTGACCGGTGCGGACTTCGACGTGGAGTCGATCGTACGGACCTCCGACGGCACCTACTGGATCGGGGACGAGTTCGGCCCGTTCCTGCTGCACGTCTCCGCCACCGGCAGGCTGCTTGAGGCGCCGATCCCGCTGCCCGGTGTGAAGGCCCCGGAGAACCCGTCCCTGGGCGGCGAGCAGCCCAACCTGGGGCGGAGCAAGGGCTTCGAGGGTATGGCCCGCTCGGTCGACGGCCGCATGCTGTACCCGTTGCTGGAGGGCACCGTGACCGGCGACGAGGCCGGGACGCTGCGGATGAACGAGTTCGACCTGCGGAAGCGGGCCTACACCGGCAAGCGCTGGACCTACAGGCTGGAGAGCCCCGACAATGCGATCGGCGACATGATCGCGGTCGACCGGCACCGGTTCCTCGTCATCGAGCGCGACAACCTTGAGGGGGACGCGGCCAGGACCAAGCGCATCTACCTGGTGGACATCCGCCACGCGGACCTGCGCAAGACCCTCGTCGCCGATCTGCTCGACCTGGCCAACCCGCACGGCCTGGGCGGGTTCGGGGAGACCTTCAGGTTCCCCTTCCAGACCATTGAGGACGTGGTGATCCTCGACGACCGGACCCTGGGCGTGCTCGACGACAACAACTTCCCGTTCTCCGCCGGCCGCACCCCGGGCCGGCCCGACGACAACGAGTTCATCACCGTGCGCCTGTCGCGCCCGCTCCTGGCCGACCCTCGCGTCTACCGGTAACGGTCCGTGGACCTGCCGGGTGTCACCGGCGACACCCGGCAGGTCGTCTGGCTGACCGGCGCCTCGCCTCGGGGCTTTCCGCAAGGAGCCGGCCGGTGATTCTCGACAACCTCCCCTCGCATAACGTACGAACAACTACGACAAAACCGTAAATAACAATAGATAAACTCCCATCAGCCTTCACGGCGCCATTTATTTGCTCTGCCTCAACCGTTTCAATGAGCTATCTCACGGTCCGAGGGGTATCTCCTAGCTGCTGCCGCTTATGAGGTAGTGAGGGATATCAGATGTTTTCGGAACCAGAAACGAGATGGGGAAATAACGTGCTTCCTCGAAAGAGCAGACGGACACCGGGGCCGATCTCCGGCAGGCGGGTGGGCGTCCTCGCCATCGCGGCAGTCTCCGGCATCCTCATGACGTCGAACCAGGCACCGGCCAACGCCGCCATCGGGCAGGTCCAGGCGCTTGGCTCGATCTCACAGCTGAATGCCGACAGCACTCTCGACGGCCGCCTCTCCCCCTACCCCAACCCCTCCCGCCGGCAGTACCGCGAGGAGAGGCCCTCGGACAGATGGCGGGGCAGGCAGCACCGCCACCAGGACCGCCCCTACGACCGTTACCGCGGCCGCCGGGGCGGGAACGACTTCAACGAGAACGCGGGACCCGGGCGCGAGCGCCTCACTCGCTCGGAAAGAATGATGAGGGACCTCCAGAACGACCCGTCATTCCCAGAGATCATCATCCGCGACAAGTAGTCCCTGAAACCTGGCCGCGACAGGTGATACGCCGCCGAGTGGAACCCGTCTGGTGACGGCACAGCACGACGAGCAGGAGCGGTCACCCACGCCAGGAGCGGGGAACAAGTGTGTGTCGTACCGGTTCACACCGGTACGACACACATTGTCGTTTAAAGCGCGAAGTTACATATGGTTATTCCACCAAACCATGGAGAAATACATTTTCCAGACAATATGGATCGTTAATCATCGGTATCGAACCCCACTGTCATCGCCTTTCCCCACTCATCGGACACCACAAGATCTCCCATAGAACACTACGACCGAATAATCACTCTAAATCTGACTAAACCGTAGATGAGGTATAGGTTTTTCTGCACACTACCGCTTATTTGCTCTTCCTCAACTATGCCGGAGCGTTATCCCCATAAGCCCCGGGTATCTCCTGTTCCGTCGTCACTTCCGTGGCCGTACAACGGATGTGGATATTTTAGGAATTAGTAAAGATATGGGGAAATAACGTGCTTCCTCGTAGGAGCAAGTGGGCGCCAGCCCATTCCAGCAGGCATGCTGGCGCTTTGGCCGTCGCGGCGATGGCAGGCATCCTCGTGATGTCGTCGAACCAGGTACCGGCGAGCGCCACCGCCGACAACGCAAGCATTCTCTTCGCACCTCACGGCGGCAACGGGGGTAACGGAGGCAACGGGGGCAAAGCCCGTCTTCAACATTCCGTGCACAACGGTGAGAAGCCCATTCTTCGCCCGTGCCGCTCCTGCGGGTGCCGCGGGGGCCGTCGCTGCGGATGCCCTGGCGGTCGCGGCTGGGGGAATCCAGGCTGGGGCGGAGGTGGGGGCGGTGACCGGGACAACGATTGCGACCGGGGCACCAAGCCCGCCTTCGACAGAGATCGAGACGAGGACGATGAGCGCGACGACGAGCGCGACGAACCCAGAGTGATCGATATGACCACCCCGGGCAGGCCTACCGGGCGCCACACTGCTACCAGTTCCACCAACTCGTCCGAAGGACCTCCAGGACCGGCAGGACCGGCAGGACCCGCAGGACCCGCAGGACCGATGGGACCGGCAGGACCTCCAGGGCCCGCAGGACCCGCAGGACCCGCAGGACCCGCTGGGCCGATGGGACTGACAGGACCGATGGGACCGGGAGGACCGGGAGGACCCGCAGGACCTGCAGGACCCGCAGGACCGGGAGGACCCGCAGGACCGACGGGACCGGAAGGACCGAGAGGTGCGACGGGTCCCGCAGGCCCCAGAGGCGCCACGGGTCCGGCAGGACCCGCAGGTGCGGCGCCCCTGGCGGGGCCGGTGGGACCAGCAGGACCTAGAGGCCCCGCAGGACCTAGAGGCCCGGCAGGACCCAGGGGCGCGACGGGCCCGGCAGGTGCGACGCCCCTGGCGGGGCCCGCCACGCCTCCGTCCAGCGGATGCGTCGATCTGACCGGCGCCATGGTCGCTCTCCAGCCCGTCTGCGCCATCACACCTGCCGCTCTCAGCGGACATGTCTACTCCGCCGTGCCCACCGGCCTCGCCGGATCCATCTGCACCACCCACGCCATCGGCCTCGTCAGTTCGTACGGGGCCATCGGGTGCGTGTAGTCCGCCGCGAAGAGGAGTGCCGCCGCGGCATTGTGCCCCCGCTCAGCAGGGGCACGCCCCTTTGGAAGTGTGACCGTCACCGGACCGGGTGACAGCGACTCAAAAGAGGGTGGGCTGCCGTGCCCGGGTGACGCCGGGCACGGCAGCCCACCCTCCCGGAGGTGAAGGCCGACCGGTCTCCACTGACCATGGGCTTGACGGATCACCCTGGCCCTCAACTCCACAATCACATTCGGTACCGTTGCCATAGTTCGTGATTGTGGAGCCCGGTACGAAGCGCCAGGCGCCCCGCGCGATCATCGGCCATCACATGGTGCCTGCTCCCCTCCAGCACGGTTGTTTTGTGATCTACGCCCGCTGACGTGCCGGTCGTGACCGAGGCGGGCGGGGGACTCCCCGAACGATCGCTACCGGCTGGTCGAGGTGATCGGGGCCGGCGGGGCCGGGACGAGCTCCTGGAGCGCGATGTCGCGGTGAAGGAAATCCTGTTCCCGCCCGGGCTGGAGGTCGCCCAGCGCCGGGAACTGACCCAGCGGGCGATGCGCGAGGCCCGGTCGGCGGCCCGGCTCAACCACCCCGGCATCGTCACCGTGCACGACATGATCTCCCGGGACGAGGCACCCATGATCATCATGGAGTTCGTTCGCGGCTGTTCGCTTGCCCAGGCGATCGCCGAGAACGGCCGCATGCCTCCGGAGCGGGTCGCCGCCATCGGGATGGACATGGTCGAGGCGCTGGCCGAAGCGCACCAGGCCGGCATCGTGCATCGCGACCTCAAACCGGTCGACATCCTGCCGGCGGGGCGGCGACCGGTGATCACCGACTTCGGCGATCGCGAGTCCCGCAGGCGACGTCACCTTGTGGCCCGGCTGGGGCCGGAACCCGTTGTAGAAGGCCACGAGAGCCGGGTCGTCGCCTCCGTCGCCGCTGAGCGCATGCAGCCGCACCTGGCCAAGGCGCTTGCCGCCCTGTCCGGTGGCGAGCGCGACGTCCTGCTTCTCGTGGCCCTGGGCCAGCTCGGCTACGACGGGGTGGCCCAGGCGCTCGGCATCGCCATCGGCACGGTGGGCTCCGGGCGCAGCCGAGCGCGCACGAAGATCCCCACCCTCATCGACCCATGGGCGACCTCGACCGACGCCCACCCCCTGGTCACCCAGGGGGTGCTCGACCAGCGGCTGTTCGACGTCACCCAACTACTGCGGTGGCGGTATCGAACCCGCGCTTTCAGCTTGAGAAGCATCTACTGACAGTGATGATGTAGGTGAGTGCCTCCCGGTGGGTCTGACCCATCTACTGACTGACCTCGGGCCCTCAACAGGATCTGTCGGCCCTACCCGGGAGACACTCACCTGCACTGCGGGGTGACCTCATAGGAGCCTGGCCAGAGGCCTTGCTGCCCTCAGCTGGAAAAGACGGGAAGATCCGGCTCACCTCAGCCATCTGTGGTCCCGGTGGTGGAACGTCGATCATCTCGGAGCCGAAGCGCCCCCGCCGGAGGCATTTCTTGAAATGAAAGCAGGAAGGCTACATAATCGCCGCATGTCTCAGGTGCCCAAGCTGGTCAGGTTAGCGCTAGCGGTGATGACACTGGCATTGGTGGTCAAGGTCCTCAAGTGGATAGCCGGGACCTACAACGTGCGCGAGCCACTCGACTGGGCGTTCATCGCCATCGCGGCTCTCGGCGTGGCTGTGGCTTTGGGGGCTGCTGCGTGGGGTTTGTTCAGAGCGGACTTGGAGCGGAAGCATAGGGCGGCGTCCTCAAGGGAGGCACCCGAGAAGCCGGTAAAGTACGCGGTCCTGTCCGTGGGCATGTTGACGTGCGCAGCGATGGGACTCGCCTCGATCTTTATGACCTTTAGCTCAACGGATGGTGGAGATCCGTACTCGGTCGGGTCGATCGGCTGGGCGGGATACATCTCCATGGCTCTTGGCACGCTGATGCTGGTTGGTATGGCCGTCTGGGCCTCTGTCAAGGCAAGTAGAGAGGGGTAGCGGAACGGCCTGCGCCGCCCCATGGCGGTCGGGCAGACTGCCTGCCGTGAGCGAGATCGCCCGACACGTGCCCTTCCCGTTCCCGGATGGCCGGTTCCCGTCCGAGTTGGGAGCTGTGGTTCAGCGAACGGTCGTGACTGGCGAACTGCCGGCCCGCATCGTGATCCACGATGATGACAACGACTGGCTGATCGGGGACGACACCACTGACGCCGATGATGCAGCCGCCTCAGTGATCTGCCATGTTCGGCACATTGCCGACCCCGATCCCACCGTGGAGCTGCGTCGCGGGGGGTGGGCGGACTCATCAGAGCGGGCCGCGACGATGAAGTCCAGGCCGCGCTCTGCCAGGCCGTGGCGAAACGCGGCGATCTGGCCGTAGTCCTCGTCGGTGACGATCATCTGTGGGACCAGGTCCCAGCCGATCGCCACTTCTCGCGGTGTCCGACCTCATCCGGCGTCCCACTCCTGTGACAGGAACAGCCGCCGGGAGATCGGCACGGACGCGGTGTCACAGGCGGCGTGCAGGCTGACCGCGACCTGGCAGTTGGCCTGCTTGCCCAGTGCCCCGCACCACTGACGGGCCCCCCGCCGACATCTTCCCGTCCTTGGGAAGGGACACATCGTCGATCACCCATACCTGCGGGGCGACGGCGGCGGTCATCTTGGTGGCGATCGTCCACAGCACGGGCGTGGTCCCAGGTCGCCTGGCTGACGAACTGCTGCAGGGCCTGCATGTCGCCGTCCGTCAGGCGCTCGGCCAAATGCGCAGAATGCTGCTGATTGTGGCTCTCATCGGAAGCCTGTCCGGTTGTGATGTGGTCTCCCTGCTGGTCGCCAAGCCCGCCGAGGTGCCCACGCCGACTCCGGCCAGGTCGCAGGCCACGTCACCTCCTCCATCGGGTGCCGCTCCCACCCCCTCCGCGACCAAGGGGGGCTGACCATCCCCCAGGCCAGGCAGGCCATGCTGGCGTGGATGAACAAGTACAACGCGACGCTCAAGAAGCGCAAGTGGTGGCGGAAGGACGCCCTGCTGGACGCGTTGTTCGTCGAGGCGGCGCTGCACGAGGGCGTGCTCGAAGCCAACCACGAGACCTTCGGCACGAAACCGGGGCACAAGCCGATCAACCTGACCGGCACCCCGACGATCTACCTGGTCAGGCCGGAGCAGCAGCCGCCGACGGTTGACTGGTTCATCGCGCAGGCGACCTACAAGGACACCAAGGGGTATCCCCGCCAGCACGTGCTCGCGTTCCACCACTCCGCCGGGCAGCCCTTCAGGCTGGCCGTCGCGACCCCGATTCACTGGGGCCGGCGAATGCCCAGGCCGAGGCTCGACGCCGACGGCTACCTCGCCGACATGGACAACACCGTGGCGCGCGCCGTGGCCAAGGAGTACCAGAACCTCTGGAACAACGAGAAGAAGGAGGGCGCCTCCGGCTACCGCCTGGCCAGGAACAGCTTCAGCCGCAAGGCGTTCCCCGCGGTGAACAAGGGCTTGTACGTCTCGTTCGCCGACCACGGTTCGATCTTCGGCTTCCGTACGGCGGACGGCGGCATGTTCTTCCTGTTCGGCATGGTCAATGATGAAAAGAGCGTCAACCAGATGCTGAGCGAGGCGTTGCTGGTGCCCAGGGGCAGCAAGACCATCCAGGAACTCGGCGCCAACTGGTTCTCCTAGAGAGCCGGAGCATCGCGAGATCCTTACGATTCATCGAGCAGGGTGTGAACATCCGGGTCGTTCAGGAGGTCCTGGGCCACACGAGGGTGACCACGACCGAGAGGTACGCGCACCTGTCCACACCGTTGATGCGCGATGCCGGGGAACGGCTGGTCTCCGCGCTCTGGGGAAAATCCTGAGCGTTGCAACCACAGCACCTTTAGAGATCAAAAAGGCCCTCTCCCTGAACCTCGGGAGAGGGCCTCTGACCTGCGGAGGCTCGGGGATTTGAACCCCGGACGGGCGGTAAACCCAAACCGCACTAGCAGCTCTGATCTTGCCCGTCTCGATCAGTTCAACCTGGACCAACACGACTTGGTGGTCCGTCTGGAACGGGAGTGAACGACGTTGGATTGCAATTAGAACTGCAACTAGAGCCCTCCTGATCAGGATTCGACGAGGGCTATCTGCTCGGCGCAAGCGGCTCGTACGACGGCGATCAACTGCGGTTCAGTGCGTCCCCAGCCTTCTCCCCACTCGTCATCCAGCCCGTATAGAGCGCCAAGGGGTGATGTGAGCATCTCATCGGGATAATTCCAAGTGATCATGAGTCGTTCGATCACTGAGACCACCCAATGTTCACCACCGTCGCCTGCGAGGCACAACCGCGCCATGTCGACATAAACAGTCTTCACGGCGTCGGACCTGGAAGATATCGCGGTGTCCGTATCCGCGAGAGCCTCGACCAGCACATCGCGCACCTCGTGTGGATCGCGTCCGTCAAGCCCCGCGAGAATGCGCAACGTCTCACCATCCATGTCCTGGACGAGCCAATGAGCGGCCCACATGGGGACTCGATCGGTAGGCAAGATTTCCAGCTCATACCAGGCAGCGACCAACTGCGGAGACGGAATCAACTGTCCTGCATCGTACGGCCAGCCATACACAGGAAGCATCGTGTCACAGCTGCCTTGGTGAAGCATCGTCGCCATATCCCGCAGCCAGGTTGGAAGATTGTGGCGCGCGGCTCTGTGAGCTGCTATTGCCCAGGTCAGAAGCAGTCTTACCCTGCCCATGAGTCCCCGTGATTCCCCCTTGTTCCCCGCCCGTACTGGCACGTGAGTGGCACGGCGTGACCTTCTGATCTATAGATCCCTAAACGATATCCAGGAGCTTCGAACTCGCTCGCCGTGCAGTCGCATACGAGCCGCCTGTTCATCCGTCGGGTGGTCGACCCTCAGCACGTGATCTAGCATCATCGATCGTGGCATCCTGGACTAGCAGATACCGGTCAGGCGAACACATCGCAGTGTGGAACGACATACGCGCCTATAGGGCTGCTGGAGTGCCTGAGAGCCTCCGGGAGGACGCCGAAGAGGTCGCCAGAGAGACCATGCGGCGGGTGGCGGCCAACGTCGACGTGCTGGTGGACTGGCTTTCGTCTGCGAAGTACGCGTTCGCTTGCCCTGACGCGGTCCGGCAAGCCCCCACGGCGGATGATGTCGAAGCCATCGCGAAGGCCGAAACCATCATCGGCCCCCTCCCCGTGGCGCTTCGCGCGTGCCTGGAGATCGTGGGTCTGGTTGATCTGTGTGGAGAGGGGGGCTCACTGCTGCCTCACGTCCGCTACCACACGCCTCAACGCGAGTCCTGGGATTTTGAGCCGGACCCTTTGGTCCTCCACTCGGGCCAGATGCTTTGGAACATGCTCAACACGACCACGGGAGATCTCAACCTGGGGTGTGCCTGCACAGATCCGGATGAAGAGGAACCGTGTTCGTTCCATGCGAACGGCTTCTCCTTCAGCATCGCACCCGACGAGACGGCCAAGGCGAACTTCAGCGGCGGAGATCACACCATCCATCTTCCAACTGCGAACCCCGACCCCCCAATTGAAGGCGTAACGATGGCGGAATCCATCTCGCTCGTCGAATACCTGCGCTTGTCCCTTGCCTGGGGAGGATTCCCCGGCTACAGCGCCCGACCTGCATATGTTCCTCTGCCAGCCCTTCTTGAAGGGATGGAAAACCGGCTACTGAAATTCTGAGCGCAAGGCGGAGAATCTTTCCGCTATCAGCTTGGGAATCATCTACTGACCTTGCCGCCCTGAGCTGGGAAAACGGGGGTGCAGGTCAGGGCGGGTCGAGTCCCCGTGAGTCCCCCTGGTTGACCGTGGTTCCCCGCCTGTTCTGGCACGGATCTGGCACGGAAGCCGCTCGATATCCATCGCTCGCGGGCAGCCCGGTGGCGCTGCCCTGATAGCGGACTGTACGGTTTTCGGTGTAACTCCTGATCAAGGAGATACACCTGATGAGTACCGTGATTCAGGCATCTGCGGACACAGACCTGGAGGAAGCCGCGG
>NZ_JOEQ01000059.1 GCF_000721075.1 Streptosporangium amethystogenes | reverse complement strand
GTGCGGTCGGTGCTGGTGGCGCATCCGGGGGTGGGTCAGGCCGCGGTGATCGCTCGGGAGGACGTTCCCGGTGATGTGCGCCTGGTCGCCTACATCGTCCCCCCCAAAACCGGCGAGACCACCGAGACTGGCGAGGTCATCACGGCCGCCACGGCCGTCGAGGTCGCCGAGGCCGAGGAGGCGCTGCCGGACGCGTTGCGGGAGTTCGTGGCGCGGCGTCTGCCGGATTACATGGTGCCGTCGGCGGTGGTGGTGTTGGAGGCGCTGCCGTTGAGCGCGAACGGGAAGCTGGATCGCAGGGCGCTGCCCGCCCCCGACTACGGCTCCGCACGGGTGGCCGGCGGTCGGCGGGCGGTGACGTTGCGGGAGGAGATCCTGTGCCTGGCGTTCGCCGAGGTATTGGGACTGCCCGTGGTCGGGGTCGATGACGACTTCTTCGAACTGGGCGGTCATTCCCTGCTGGCGGTCCGGCTGGTCAGTCGGATCCGCGCGATGCTGGGAGTGGAGGTGGAGATTCGTACCTTGTTCGACGCTCCCACCGTCGCCGGTCTGGCCGCCCGGCTTACGCAGGCGCGTGAGGGCAGGGCGGCGTTGGTACCGGCCGTGCGGCCGGAGCGGGTGCCGCTGTCCTACGGGCAGCGCCGCCTGTGGATCATTGACCGGCTTGAGGGGCCGAGCTCGACGTACAACATCCCGGTCGTCCTGCGTCTGCCGGGTGACATCGACGCGGGTGCGCTGGGCGCGGCGTTCCGGGATGTGATCGACCGCCATGAGGTGCTGCGCACGATTTTCCCGGTGACCGACGGCGAGCCGTACCAGCGCATCCTCACCCCCGAGGAACTGGACTGGCGGCTCACGGTCGCCGACGTGGCCCCGGACGAGCTGGAGGCGGCCGTCGCCGAGGCTCAGGAGCACGTCTTCGACCTGGCGGCCGAAGCGCCGATCCGGGCCTGGCTCTTCTCGGCCGGGCGGGACGAGCAGGTCCTGGTCGTCGTGATGCACCACATCGCCGGTGATGGCTGGTCCTGGGCACCGCTGGCCCGGGACGTCTCGGTGGCGTACGCGACCCGTTACGAGGACCGGGCTCCCGGGTGGGAGCCGTTGCCGGTGCAGTACGCCGACTACGCGCTGTGGCAGCGCGACGTCCTAGGGGACAACCAGGACCCCGAGAGCGTGATCTCACGACAGGTGGCGTACTGGCGCGAGACGCTGGCGGGTGCCCCGGAGGAGCTGGAACTGCCCTTCGACCGTCCGCGCCAGGCGGTGGCGAGCCACCGGGGACACCGCGTGCGCCTTGAGATTCCCGCCGAGGTGCACGCGCGCCTCGCGGAGCTGGCCCGGGCCGAGGGCGTGACCATGTTCATGATGCTGCACGGCGCTCTGGCGGTGCTGCTGTCCCGGCTGGGCACGGGTACCGACATCCCGATCGGGTCGGCGATCGCCGGCCGAACGGATGAGGCGCTGGACGACCTGGTCGGCTACTTCGTCAACACCTTCGTGCTGCGCACGGACCTGTCGCGGGACCCGACCTTCCGCGAGGTCCTCGGGCGCGTGCGAGAGGCCGGGCTTGAGGCGTTCACCCATTCGGACGTGCCGTTCGAACGCCTGGTCGAGGAGCTCTCCCCGACCCGGTCGATGGCCCGCCACCCGCTGTTCCAGGTGATGCTGCTCCTTGAGAACACCGCCGAGGCGGTGCTCGACCTGCCGGGCCTCGGCGTCGGGGGGAGTGATGCGTCGTCGGAGACGCCCTCCGCCTCCTCGGAAACGATCCCGGGAACGTCCTCGGAAACGTCCTCGGAAAGGCCGGCGGAAGCGTCGGTCGCACCGGCGGTGGTGAAGTTCGACCTGGACGTGAACATGGTCGAATTGCTCGACGAGCAGGGGGCGCCGGCCGGGATGCGCGGTTCCGTGGCGGCGGCGGCCGATCTGTTCGACCCCGAGTCCGTCGTGTGGATCGCCGAACGGCTCACCCGGGTCCTTGGCACGCTGGCAGCCGACCCGGGCGTCCGGCTGAGCGCGGTGGACGTGCTGGACGAGGACGAGCGGCGGCGCGTGCTCACCGGGTGGAACGCCACCGAGACCGAGGTGCCGCACTCGACGGTCGTCGAGCTGTTCGAGGCACAGGCCGCCCGTACCCCGGACCGGATCGCGCTCGCCTTCGGGGACGTCGAGCTGAGCTACGCGGAACTGGACGCCAGGGCCAATCGCCTCGCACGCTACCTGGCCGGCCGGGGAGTGGGACCGGAGTCGGTCGTCGCGGTCGTCTTCGAGCGCACGGTTGACCTGGTGGTGGCGCTGCTCGGTGTGATCAAGGCCGGTGCCGCCTACCTGCCGATCGATCCGCACTACCCGGCCGACCGGATCGCGTACGTGATCGCGGACTCGGCCGCGGTGTGCCTGTTGACCGGCGAGGGCATGCGCGAGAGGCTGCGTGACTTCGAGGTCGGCCTCAAGGATCCGACCGGCGTGCCCGTGGTGTTCCTCGACGATCCCGCGGTGGCCGACGAGCTGGCGGGCTACGCGGACGGTGACCTGACCGACGGCGAGCGCACGGCGGCCCTGCTGCCTGAGCACCCGATGTGGGTGATCTACACCTCCGGTTCCACCGGGCGCCCCAAGGGCGTGCTCGTCGAACATCGGGCGATCGTGAACTTCCTCGCCTCCATGCAGAACAGGTTCGCGCTGAACGCGGACGACCGGTTGCTCGCGGTCAGCACGCACGGATGCGACATGGCGGGCTTCGAGTTCTACCTGCCCCTGGTCAACGGCGCGCGGCTGGTGCTCGCCGCGCAGGAGCAGGTGCTCGACCCGTGGGCGCTGCGGTCCCTGATCCGTTCCACCGGCACGACGATGGTGCACGCCACACCGAGCCTCTGGCGCGGACTCGTGGCCGATGCCGGCGACCAGGTGGACTGGACGCGGATCCGCGCGATGATTGGCGCGGAGGCGCTCCCCAGCGACCTGGCGCGAGTCCTGCTCTCCAGGACGCCCACCCTGACGAACCTGTACGGCCCGACCGAGACCACGGTCTGGTCGACCGCCGCGGAGCTCCGGGGGGATACGGCCGACGTCTCGTCGATCGGCGGTCCGATCGGCAACACCCAGGTGTACGTGCTTGATGACGCGCTGGCCCCGGTGCCCCCGGGGGTACCGGGCGAGCTGTACATCGCGGGCGAGGGGATGGCGCGCGGCTACCTGGGACGGCCGGGGCTCACGGCGGGGCGCTTCGTGGCGTGCCCGTTCCAGTCGGGCACGCGCATGTACCGCACGGGCGACGTGACGCGGTGGACCGCCCGCGGTGAGTTGCAGTACATCGGACGCTCCGACGACCAGGTGAAGGTACGCGGGTTCCGGGTGGAGCTCGGGGAGATCGCGGCCCTCCTCGCCTCACACTCCTCGGTGGCGCAGGCGGTGGCGCTCGTCCGGGAGGACGATCCCGGCGACCAGCGGCTGGTGGCCTACCTGGTACCCGCAGGGGAGGCCACACCGGAAACGGCCGAGGGCCTCGGCCAGGCGGTGCGCGCACTGGCCCAGGACCGGCTGCCGGGGTACATGGTGCCCTCGGCGGTGATGGTGATCGAAAAGCTGCCGCTGATGCCGAACGGCAAGCTGGATCGCAAGGCCCTGCCGCTCCCCGAGAGCACGGTGGGGGAGGAGATCACCAACTGGGACGTCACCCAGCTGGAGGCGAACATGTGCGAGGCGTTCGCCGAGGTGCTCGGGGCGGAGGCGGTCGGGGTCCACGACGACTTCTTCACCCTGGGCGGGCACTCCCTGTTGGCGGTCAGGCTGGTGGAGAGGCTGCGGGAGCGCGGGGTGTCGATCGTGGTCCGCGATCTGTTCGCGGCCCCGACCGTCGCCGCGCTCATGAAGAGGATGTCCCTGTCGTCCGTGGGGGACGCGCTCGACGTCCTGCTGCCGATCCGGCCCCAGGGCAGCGAGCCGCCCTTCTTCTGCGTCCACCCCGCTGGTGGGCTGAGCTGGTGCTACATGCCGCTCGCCCGGTACGTCCCAGCCGACATCCCGCTGTACGGGCTGCAGGCCAGGGGCGTGGACGGAGCGGCCGAACTCGCCCGTTCCATCCAGGAGATGGCGGCGGACTACATCGAGCGGATCCGCTCGGTGCAGCCGAGCGGTCCGTACCACCTTCTGGGCTGGTCCTACGGAGGTGTGATCGCGCACGAGATGGCCGTCCAGCTGCAAGCCGCGGGAGAGGAGGTCGCGGCCCTGGTCATCATGGACATGTACCCGTGGGTCCGGCAGCCGGACGAGACGCCCGCCGGCCAGGACGACGAGCCGGAGGAGGATCTGGACACCAAGGTCGACCGGCTGATGGACGTCGTGCGCCGGGAGGTCGGCGGCACCCTCGGGGCGGTGACGGAGGAGGAGTACCGGAGGTTCGCGCGCGTACTCCAGAACCACCGGACGATACGGGGCGATCACGTGTTCGGGCGGTTCGACGGGGATGCCCTGCTGATCGTCGCGGAGGAGAGCAGGTCGGAGGACGGGCCGACCAGCGGGCTCTGGAAGCCTCATGTGATCGGTGAGCTGGCGGAGATCGGTATTCCGTGCACCCACTACGAGCTGGCCGACCCCGAGAATCTGGGCGCGGTGTGGTCGGCGG
Source organism: Streptosporangium amethystogenes (assembly GCF_000721075.1). Lineage (GTDB taxonomy): Bacteria > Actinomycetota > Actinomycetes > Streptosporangiales > Streptosporangiaceae > Streptosporangium > Streptosporangium amethystogenes. Next base: position 15,757 of record NZ_JOEQ01000059.1, on the reverse strand, counting down.
TGTCGTCCTGGACGGAACGGGAGAACTGACGTCCCGGCGACAGGCCGACGCGCCCGCCGGCCTGTCGTCTTCCCCCTCACCCTTCACCTCATCGACTCCGCCTCATCACCGTTTCCGGTCGCGGGTTTCCCGGCGGGCCTCGTCGGCGTGAGCCGCCGCCCGGCACCACATTTCAGACGCCGTCTATTCGCGTACCCGATGTCCTTGAGTGCCGATGCGAATGGCAGGCCTCGTTGAATGAGGTCGCCGGGTGCGGCGTTGTGCATTCAAGGGCCGTGCGTAATTGTGCGCGGAGGAATTATGATTCCGCTGGTCCGGCACGTCGCCGGCCAATTGCCGGCCACCCACCTCCCCTTTTCTTGAATGTGGAGCATGATGCACCGTCGCCAGATCCCCGGCCGAATGGCCGTCGTTTGTGGATGGAGAGAGACGGATGAGTGACGACCGCGATATCTTTCATCGGTTGACCGATCTTTTCGCGTCTCGCTCGGTTTCCTACCGGATGATTCCGCATGAGCCCGAGGGGCGTACGGAAGTGGCCAGCCGGCTGCGCCGGCACCCCTTGGAAAAAGCGGCGAAATCCATCGTGATCCGCGTGGCGACGGGCAGGCGTTCCCGGCGCTACGTGCTCGCGGTCGTTCCGGGGAACCGTCAGGTCGACCTGGGTGTCCTGGCCGAGCGGTACGGCGGCCGTGAAGCCTCGTTCGCCGTCCGTGAGGTCGCCGAGCGCCTGGCGGGCAGTGTGAGCGGGGCCATCACCCCGTTCGTCTTCTCTGCTGACCTGGACCTTCTCGTGGACGACGGGCTGCTGGTCCACGACGAGATCTACTTCAACGTCGGACGGCTCGACATGTCCGTCGCGCTGTCCGTCACGGACTACCTCGCCCTGGCCAAACCGACCGTCGCTCCGATAGCCGCGTGACGCTGTCCAACTGCCGCGTCGCCGCAGTTGAACTCCACCCGCGCCGCCCGGCGCGGGCACGCGCCCCTTTCTGGCCCGAATGTGTTCCCGCAGGTCGATCCGGAAATCGAAGCCACCCGCGGCCGTCGGCCGCGGAACCCTGGTTTACGGCGTTCACCGGTGCTCAAGTTGTGCGCCGCCTCCGAGTATTGATCGACCAAGCGTCCCCGGGCCATCCTGGTGCTGGATATCAACCCGTTCCCCACGAGCCGGGTGTGCGCTTCCTGGCGCCTCGAAATCAACCCCCGGAAACGGGCGTAGGCGTATTCCGAACCATTTGATGCTGTCGGGTTTCCCGAAGGGAGGGGCGCAGATGACGGACGAGCAGTTTTTTCTGCGGTCGAAGGTCATAATTGAGCCGCTGGTTGACCGGTTCATCGCGCAACCGCATACGGTCGCGCCGGTACAGGCGTCGATGAATCTCGCGTTCCTGCACGTACCGCTGCTCGAGTCATATCTGCAGTCCCCGCAGGTGCACGTGGCGGCCAGCAACAATCCGGAGCTGCGCGGCGGTTACTTCATCAACATCCCGGAGGAGCGCGCCGAGGAGGTGCGCGACCTGCTCGCCACGATCAAGCGGGACCGGGCCGACATGCTGCGCTTCGCCGAGGCGATCGCCGCCGGCCAGGAGCTGCTGCGGGCGAACGCCACCGGCTTCGACCTCACCCCGCTCTACCCGAAACTCCCCCCGGAACTGGGCGGCCTGGTCGAACTCGCGTACGACACCGACAACCAGGCGCAGATGCGCTTCATGGAGCCCCTGGTCTACAAGAGCGACGCCTACACCGAAGCACGCCAATCGGTGCAGCTGTCCTTCGAGACCGGCATCGAACGCCCGTTCATCCTGAGCACGCCGCGGCTCACCTCGCCCGACGTGCTGGAGCTCGATATCCCGTTCCGCCACGAGGGCCTCGCGGAACTGTTCAAGACCCGTGTCCGTCCGACCACGCTGAACCACCTGCGCGACGTGCTGGGCCTCGACGACGTCCAGGCGAAGCGGCTGTCCGGCATGCTCAGCACCAAGCCCAGCCTGGCGCCGGACCGGCACATCGAGGCCGGCGGCAGGATCCGCTACTTCGGCCATGCCTGCCTGGTCCTGCAGACCCCCCAGGCCGCCATCGTCACCGATCCGTTCATCAGCGCGGACAGCACCGCGGGCGACCGGTACACGCTGGACGACCTGCCGGACTTCATCGACCTCGTCCTGATCACCCACGGTCACCAGGACCACATCGTCTTCGAGACGTTGTTGCAGCTGCAGGGCCGGATCGGGGCGATCGTGGTGCCGCGCTACTCGCGTGGCAACCTGGCCGACCCGTCGATCGCGCTGATGCTCAAGAACCAGGGCTTCCCCGTCATCGAGGTCGACGACTTCGACGAGGTGGAGTTCCCCGGCGGCAAGGTCACGGCCACCCCCTTCCTCGGCGAGCACTGCGACCTGGACATCCGCGCCAAGTCGACCTACTGGGCCGAGCTGGCCGGCAAGAAGATCTTCATCGGCGCCGACTCCTCGGGTATCGACCCGCTGCTCTACCGCTACGTCAAGGGACACCTGGGCAAGGCCGACTACGCCTTCCTGGGGATGGAGTGCGATGGTGCGCCGCTGACCTGGCTCTACCAGGCGCTGCTCACCATCCCGGTCACCAAGAAGATGAGCAACTCGCGCAAGCTCTCCGGCTCGAACGCCGAGCAGGCTGCCGCGATCATGACCGAGCTGGGCGCGTCCGAGGCCTACGTCTACGCCATGGGCGAGGAGGACTGGCTCGGCCACGTCATGGCCACCACCTACACCGAGGACACCTACCAGATCAAGCAGATCGAAGAGTTCATGACCTGGTGCGCGGACCGCGACATCAAGGCCGGTCACCTCTTCAAGCAGCAGGAGTGGCGTTGGTAGCGAGATGATCCCGGCCGAATCCTGACAAGAACCGACATGTGGCTACTAGCCCTTTGAGGAGGCACCTCGGTGGCCGTGCACGACATTGCCTACGTCGAGTTGTACACGAAAGACCAGGTTTCCACCGTCGACCACTTCGTCTCCGCCATGGGCTTCACGAGGGTCGCGGATTCCGTGGAGACCGACAGGAGTTCGTCGCTGCTGCGGCAGGGCAAAGTGCAGCTGGTCGTCACCTCGGGCCGGGGAATCTGGAAGTTCCTGGACGAACACGGAGACGGCGTCGCCGATATCGCGATGACCTGCGACGACGTGGCGGCGACCCGTGATGCGGCGGTGACGGCCGGAGCCAGGGTGACCGGCTCCACTCCGGGCACGGCGGTCGTGTCCGGGTTCGGTGACGTCTCCCACACCCTCCTCCCGGCGGCCGGGAGACCCGCGGGCGAGCTGCCCCCGGGCCGGGCCTGGGTCGTGGAGCCGGAGACGTCCGGGGGGCCGGTGGGCCGGATCCAGCTTCTGGACCATGTCGCGATCTGCCTGAGAGGAGGCAGCCTGGCGGACCGCGCAGACTTCTACCGGAAGGCCTTCGGATTCTCCCGCTTCTCCTCGGAGTATGTGGCCGTCGGCGGCCAGGCGATGGACTCGATCGTCGTACGGTCCGAGTCCGAGCGCGTCATATTCACCCTGGTCGCGCCGGACCCCGAGAAGGAGCCCGGGCAGCTCGACGCGTTCCTGGAGCGGAACGGCGGCGAGGGGGTCCAGCACCTCGCGTTCCGCGTCGAGGAGATCATCCCCGCGGTATGGGAGTTCCGGGAGCGCGGTGTGGAGTTCCTCAGCACGCCGAGCACGTACTACGACCTGCTCACAGAGCGGTTCGCCGACCTGCAGGAGGAGATCACCGGCCTCAGGGCCGGGCAGGTGCTGGCCGACCGCGACGAGTGGGGCTATCTGCTGCAGCTGTTCACCCGTTCGCCATACCAGCGCAACACGCTCTTCTTCGAACTCATCCAGCGCCGAGGCTCGCGGGGATTCGGCAGTGCCAACATCCGGGCCCTGTACGAAGCGGTACAGCGTGACCAGCTGATCGTCGGATGAGCGTCATCGGCTCCACCACCGCGAGCCTGCTCACCCTGGCCGACTACGAGGCCGCGGCCCGGACGCGCTTCGACCCTCCCGTCTGGGACTTCCTGGCGGGAGGAGCAGGGGAGGAACGAACGCTCGCGGCGAACCTCCGGGCATTCGAGGAGGCCCGGCTGCGGCAGCGGGTGCTGACCGGCGCAGGCCTCCCCGACACCCGGACCGTGATCCTCGGCCGGACGTGGTCGGCGCCGGTGGGCATCGCACCGATGGCCTATCACGCCCTGGCCCATCCGGAGGGGGAGTGCGCCACGGCCCGCGCCGCGGACCCGGCGGGAGTCCCGTTCATCGTGAGCACCTTCGCGAGCCGGACCTTCAAGGACATCGCCGCGGCCACCCGCGGCCCGCTCTGGCTCCAGGTGTACTGCTTCCGCGACCGCTCCACGACGCGGCGGCTCATCGAGCAGGCCGAGCAGGCGGGTTTCGAGGCTCTGGTCCTCACCGTGGACGCGCCCCGGCTCGGCCGCCGGCTGCGCGACGTGCGCAACGCCTTCAGGCTGCCGCCGGGAATCGGGCCGGCCAACCTGGCCGGCGGAGACTTCTCCTCGCCCAGTGGCCACGCGCTCGCCGAGTTCGACCCGTCCCTCGACTGGTCCGTGATCGAGTGGCTGCGTTCGGTCAGCTCGCTTCCGGTGCTGGTGAAGGGCGTTATGACGGCCGCCGACGCGCGGCAGGCGATCGCCTCGGGCGTCGACGGCATCGTGGTGTCCAACCACGGCGGTCGTCAGTTCGACGGCGCCCCGGCGACGCTCGACGTGCTGCCCGAGATCGCGGCAACGGTCGGGGGAGACCGCCCTGTGCTCCTGGACGGCGGGATCCGCCGCGGTGTCGACGTCCTCGCGGCCCTCGCGACGGGCGCGGACGCGGTGCTCCTGGGCCGCCCGGTGCTGCATGGACTGGCCGTGGGGCGGCAGGAGGGGGTGGAGCGTGTGCTGCGGATCGTCGTCGACGAGCTGGCGGAGGCGATGACGCTGACCGGTACCCGTTCGGTCTCCGAAGCCGGCCCGGAACTCGTCCGATCACAGGCGAGGTTCGCCGAACCGCCCGCTACGGTGCCCGCGCCGCCGATCCCGGCGTCGACGACGGCTCGAAGTGGCTTCGCGCCGCCGGTCCCGGTCCCGCTCCCGGCGTCGGCGACCGTCCCGGGCGGCTTCGTGCTGCGGAAGGAGGACCTGCACGGCAGTGTCTCCGATCCGCTGCTGGACACGATGAACTTTCTCAACGAGATCACCCATCGCTATCCGGAGGCGATATCGTTCGCGCCGGGCAGGCCGAACGAGGGCTTCTTCGAGACCGAGCAGATCTTCACCTATGTGCGCCGCTACCTGGACCATCTGGAGGCGAGCGGGGCCACACCCGGCCAGATCCGCTCCGCGGTCTACCAGTACGGCCCGACCAGCGGGCAGATCCGCGAGCTGATCGCCGACTCACTGCTCAAGGACGAGGGCATCGACGTGCCGCCCGAGTCCATCGTGGTCACCGTCGGAGCCCAGGAGGCGATACTCCTCGCCGTGCGGGCGCTCATCTCGGGCCCGGATGACGTGCTCCTGGTCTCCAGCCCCTGCTACGTGGGCATCACCGGCGCCGCCCGGGTGCTCGACGTCGTACCGGCCGCGGTCGAGGAGGGGGAGGACGGATTCAGCTGTGCCGATCTGGAGGCGGCGATCCGCGCGGAGCGGGCACGAGGCCGCCGGCCCCGCGCCTTCTACGTGGTTCCCGACCATTCCAATCCCTCCGGCGAAACCATGTCTCTGGAGACGCGCCGGGAGATCCTCGACCTGGCGGACCGCCAGGACATCCTGATCCTGGAGGACAGCCCGTACCGCATGGTCAGCCAGGGGAACCGGTTGCCGACCCTCAAGTCCCTCGACCGCGCCCGCAGGGTCGTCCATCTGGGCTCGTTCGCCAAGACCCTCCTCCCGGGCGCCCGGGTGGGTTTCGCCGTCGCGGACCAGGTCGTCACCGACGGGGCCGGGGCCGCCGGCCTCCTGGCCGACGAGCTCTCGAAGATCAAGAGCATGGTGACGGTGAACACCTCACCGGTGAGCCAGGCGGTGGTGGCGGGCATGCTCCTCGCCGCCGGCGGGCGGACCTCGGAGTTCAACGGCAAGGCGGCCGAGCACTACGGGAACGCGATGCGGATCATGTTGAGGCAGCTCGAACGGCACTTCCCGCAGGACGAACGCGCGGCACTCGGTGTCCGCTGGAACGAGCCCAGCGGAGGCTTCTTCCTCACCCTCGGCGTCCCGTTTCGGGCGGACGAGGCGGCGCTGGTGCGTTCGGCGGAGGAGTTTGGAGTCATTTGGACGCCGATGTCCTACTTCTATCCCGAAGGGGGCGGGGACCACGGCATCCGGCTGTCCGTCAGCTATCTGCCGCACGCGCGGATCGAGGACGGGGCGGCGAGGCTGGCACGTTTCGTCAGGGCGCAGGTCCGCCCATGATCAATTATCGTCCACTCCGGGCCCACGGGAGTTCTCTCATGCCGGTGATGACCGGGACATACCATTCGATCACCGATGCTCAGATGATGCCACGCCTCATCCGGCTCGGCCCCAACCTGTACGGCGCGGTCTTCACCCTGATGAAACTGCTGCCTGCCACGTACATCCTCCGGCAGGCCGACGAACGCGGTGAGCTGGGCCCCGACACGGTGATCGTGGAGACGACTTCGGGAACCTTCGGCCTCGCCCTGGCGATGCAGGCGGCGCTGATGAGGCGTCGGCTGATCCTGGTCAGCGATCCCGCCATCGACGCGAACCTGTACCGCAGGCTCACCGGACTCGGGGCGAGGGTCGAGATCTGCCCGGAACCCGCCGCCGTCGGCGGGTTCCAGGAGGCGCGGCTGCGCAGGCTCGCCGAGATCCGGGCCGAACTGCCCGACACCTTCTGCCCCGAGCAGTACAGCAACCCCGACAACCCGCGCTCGTACGGGGTGGTCGTCGAGCAGCTTTCCCACACCCTGGGCACGGTCGACTGCGTCGTCGGCCCGGTCGGCTCCGGCGGCTCCATGTGCGGTACCGTGCGCGGCCTGCGCGAACACACGCCGCACACCCGCGCCATCGGCGTCGACAGCCACCACAGCGTGTTGTTCGGCCAGCCAGACGGGCCGCGTGGGCTACGGGGCATGGGCAACAGCCTGTGGCCGTCCAACCTCGACCACAGTGTCTTCGACGAGGTCCACTGGTGCTCGCCCGCCGAGGTGTACGCCCACACCCGTGCCCTGCACGCCCGACACGCCCTCTTCCAGGGGCCCACCAGCGGCGCCGCCTACCTGGTCGCCCTGTGGTACGCGGAGCGCCACCCCGACGAGCAGTGCGTCGTGATGCTCCCCGACGAGGGCTACCGCTACCAGGCCACGGTGTACGACGACGCCTGGCTCGCCGAGAACGGTCACCTGCTCGCCCGGGACGCCCCGCCGGCCGAACCGGTGACCGTCGAAGGACCCGCCCAGGCCGACGAATGCTGGACCCGGATGTCCTGGGGCCGCCGTTCCTACGACGAGGTCGAGGGCGCGGTGCCTCGTCGCTCCGGCACCCTCACGACACGAACCCCGTCGTGACGGGCACCGGGCGGCTGACCCGCACCCTCGGCCTCCGCACCCGCCGCGTCGTGTACGGCGAGCCGGGCCCCGACGAGATCCGCGCCGAGCTGGAGCTCACCAGCACCATCGACCTCGCGCACATCGTGATGCTGGCCGAGACCGGGCTGCTGCCCGGACCCGCGGCCGCCGCCCTCCTGGCCTGTGTCACCAGCCTTCGGGCGGACGGGTTCCGGGAGCTGTACGACCTTGACGCGCCCCGCGGCGTCTACCTCATGTACGAGGGCCACCTGGTGGCCGAGCTCGGACCGGACATCGGCGGAAGGCTGCACACCGGGCGCTCCCGCAACGACATCAAGGCGACCGTCACCGCGATTCGCCTGCGCGCCGAGTTGACGGACCTGCTCGGCGAGATCCTGCGGCTTCAGGCCGCACTGCTCTCCCGGGCCCGAGTACACCGTGACGTCGTCATGCCGGTTTACACACACTTCCAGCCCGCGATGCCCATCGGCTACGGCTACTATCTCGCCGGCCTCGCCACCGCGCTCGAACGTGACATCGCCGCACTGCGGCACACCATCGGCGAGATACGCCACTGCCCCCTCGGCGCGGGCGCCGTGGCCGGCACCGACCTGCCCATCGAACCGGCGCGCACCGCCGAGCTGCTCGGCTTCGCCGAACCCTCCCTGCACGCCACCGACGCGGTGGCCGCCCGCGACACCATGCTGCGCGCGCTCGCCGTGGTCGCCTCGGTTGGACTGACCCTCAGCAGGCTCGCCACAGACCTTCAGCTGTGGAGCACCCAGGAATTCGGTTTCATCGAGTTCCCCGAACGGCTCGTGGGCGGCAGTTCCGCCATGCCGCAGAAACGCAACGCCTTTCTCCTCGAACACGTCAAGGGGAAGGCCGCGGCGGCCGTCGGGGCCTGGACGGCGTCGGCGTCCGCCATGAAGTCGACACCCTTCACGAACTCCATCGAGGTCGGCACCGAAGCGGTCGCTGTGGCATGGCCCGCGTTCGCCGCCGTCCGGGACTCCGTACTGCTCGCCCAGGTCCTCGTCACCGGAGCCCGGCCGGACGCCGCGCGCATGGAACAGCGGGCGCGGGAGGGTTTCGTGACCGCGACCGTGATCGCCAACCGGCTCGTCGCCAAGGGCGTGCCCTTCCGGACCGCGCACCACGTCGTGGGCGCCGCCGTCAGGGAGGCCGTCGACTCCGGGGGCACCGAACTCACCAAGATCACACTGCCGGGCGGCGAGCACGTCGACATGGGTTCGGAACTCCCCTCGCTGCGCGCCGTGGTCGCCGCGCACGGCCGGGGTGGGGGGCCGGGGGAGTGCGACAGGGTCGTGGCGACGCTGCGGCGGGGGCTGGCCGGCCACGGCGACTGGCTCACGGCCCACCGCGCCGGGGTGCGGGGCGCGGAACGCCGGCTGCGGGCGGCGGTCGACGCCGTGATGGCGGAACACGGAGCCGGAGGCGCGGCGTGAGCGGGGGAGTACGCGGACACCTGGGCGAGACCGGGGCGTACGGGCCCTGGCTCGCGTTCCTCGAAAGCAACACCACCGGCACCGGCCGGGAGTTCTGCGCGTCGGCGCGGGCGCGCGGGCTGCGCCCCGTGCTGCTGACCCGGGACCCCGGCCGCTATCCCTACGTCTCCCAGGACGGCGTCGACATCCGCGTCCTGGACACCGGCGACCTGTCGGCCGTTCTCGACGTCTGCGCGATGCTCGCCGCCAACGGAGGCCTCGCCGGTGTCGCGTCCAGCTCCGAGTACTTCGTGTCGGCCGCCGCCCGGGCGGCCGCCAAGCACGGGCTGCCGTCCGCCGACGGAGATGCGATCGCCCGCTGCCGCGCCAAGGACGTTCAGCGGGTGGCCCTGCGGGCCGCCGGGGTGCCGGTGCCCGCGTTCACGGTCGCCGAGGACCCCTCGGAGGCGGTGAGAGCCGCCGACGCGATCGGCTATCCCGTCGTGCTCAAACCCGTGAGCGGGTCGGGCTCCGTCGGCGTACGGCTGTGTCGCGACCGCGGTGAGACCCGGTGGTGGGCGCGCGAACTGCTCGGCCGGGACACCACCGAGCGAGGCGATCCCGTACCGGCGCGGATCCTCGTCGAGGCGGCCGTCACCGGCCCGGAGTTCTCGGTCGAGACGTTCGACGACACCGTCGTCGCCGTCGTCGCCAAACACCTCGGGCCCGAGCCATACTTCGTGGAGACCGGGCACGACGTGCCCGCGCCCGTGCCGGACACGACCGCCGCGGCCCTCGGTGACTCCGCCCTGGCCGCGCTGGCGGCGCTCGGCCTCGGCTGGGGCGCGGCCCACACCGAACTGCGCCTGTCCCCCGAGGGCCCCGTCGTCGTCGAGGTCAACCCCCGCCTCGCGGGCGGCATGATCCCCGTCGCCGTCCGTGCCGCCACCGGGGTCGATCTCGTGGACGCGGTCATCGCGCGGGCGTCCGGCCAGGCCCTCGCGCCCATGACGCCCGGCACGGGGCACGCCGCCGTCCGCTTCCTGCGGGCGGAGCGGGAGGGGCAGGTCACGGCCGTCGACGGGATCGACGCCGCCGCCACGGCCGCCGGAGTCGTCGCCGTGACGACGAGCACCGCCGTGGGCCGGACGGTTCGCATCACGCACTCGTTCCAGGACCGCCTGGGCTGCGTCGTCGCCACCGGTTCCGACACGGACCAGGCAGCGCGACGCGCCCTGGCGGCCATCCTGCTCATCAGCATTCACCTGGACCGTCCGGTGACGCCGTAGGAACGGCGCATCCCGGAGATACCGCACGCACCGGAACAAGGAGTCGGGCGCCAATGAATGACGACACGAAGAAACGGGCGTTCACCAAGATCCCCTACTGGACCGCCCCGTCCGGAGGGGAATCGGGCACCGGTGAACACCGGGTCCGGCTGCCCGCCGAGCTGACCGGCGCGCTGGAGAACACCGCCAAGGACCTGGGCGCCACACCGCCGGCCCTGCTGATCGCCGCGCACGCGCGCGTGCTCGCGACCGTCGCCGCCGAACGCGAGCTGCTCATCGGCTACATACCGGCGGAGGCGGTCGGCACCGAAGGCCCGCTGAGCCTGAACATCGCCGACTCCTCCTGGGCGGACCTGGTGGCCGCCGCGGTCGGGGCGACGATCTCGGGGCCGGACGCAGGGACCTCCCCGGAGGTGGTGCTCGACCTGTCGGGCCTCGCCGGGCGGGCCGTCGCGCGGGACGACACCCCGGGCGAGGGAGTGGCCCTGCGCGTCGCCTGGGAGCGTGACGGCGAGGGGCTCACGCTGCGGATCCGGTACGACCGGGCCGTGCTCGACGCGACGTACGCCGAGCGGCTCGCCGGATACCACCTCGCCGCGCTGCGGCTGCTCGTGGCCGCCCCGGAGGAGCGGCACGACAGATGGAGCCTGCTCTCCCCGGCCGAGGTCGACACTCAGCTGTACGGGCTCGCCGGGCCCCGTGCGGAACTGCCCGAGCGTACCTTCGTCGACCTCTTCCAGGAGCGGGTGCGCGTCTCTCCCGGCGCGACGGCCGCCGAGCACGGCGCACAGCGGTGGACGTACGCGGAACTCGACGAGCGCGCCAACCGGATCGCGCATGCCCTCCTCGCCGCCGGCGCGGGTGCAGAGGACGTGGTCGCCGTCGTCATGGACCGCACCCTCGACTGGATCGCGGCCGCGCTCGGCGTCTTCAAGGCGGGTGGCGTCTACCTTCCGGTGCGCCCCGACTTCCCCGCCGACCGCGTCGCCACCCAGTTCGACCGGAGTGGCTGCGTGTTCGCGCTCACCGAACCCGGCAGCGAGCAACTCGTCGAGGCCGCGTCCGCCGCGGTCGCCGCGCCGCCTGTCGCCCTCTCCGTCCCGGGCATCCACGCCGCCAACGGCCCCGCGACGCCGCCCGGCGTCACGGTGAAGTCCGGGCAGGCGGCGTACATCTATTTCACCTCCGGCTCCACCGGCGCGCCCAAGGGCGCCCTGTGCGAGCACGTGGGCATGCTCAACCACCTGTACATGAAGGTGGAGGACCTGGAGATGGCGGAGTGGCCAGGCGAGGTCGTCACACAGACTGCGTCCCAGTGCTTCGACATCTCGTTGTGGCAGTTCGCCGCACCGCTCATGGTTGGTGGCACCGTCCGCGTCGTCGACACCGACGTGCTCCTGGACGTCGCCGGATTCCTCGACGAGATCGTCGACGGGCGCGTCACCGTGGTGCAGATCGTCCCCTCGTACCTGGAGGTGCTGCTCACGCACCTGGAGCAGCACCCGCGCGAACTAGGCGTGCTGCGCATCGTCTCGGTCACCGGCGAGGCGCTCAAGTACGAACTGGTGCAGCGCTGGTTCGCCGTCTTCCCGGGCATAAGGCTGGTCAACGCCTACGGCGCGACCGAGGTGTCCGACGACACCATGCACGAGGTCCTCGACGGGGTACCCGAGCGCGACTTCGTGACCGTCGGACGCTCACTGCGCAACGTCAACACCTACATCCTGGACGAGAACCTGGAGTTGGTGCCGCTCGGCTCGGTCGGCGAGATCGCCTTCTCCGGTGTGTGCGTCGGCCGCGGCTACATCAATGACGAGGAGCGTACGCGAGAGGCGTTCGTGCCCGACCCGTTCCGCACGGACACCCGCATGTACCGTACCGGCGACTACGGGCGCTGGCTGCCCGAGGGGCGTATCGAGTACCGGGGCCGCCGCGACGAGCAGGTCAAGATCCGCGGCTTCCGCATCGAGATCGGCGAGATCGAGAACAAGCTCCTGGCGATGGAGGGCGTCCGGGAGGCAGCGGTGGTCATCGACGCCGCCACAGGGGAACAGCGTAACCTCGTCGCGTTCTTCAGCAGCGCCGGCGCGGTCTCCCCCGAGCAGGCCCGGGACTTCCTCGCGGCGCTCCTGCCCGGCTACATGATGCCCACCTACTTCCACCAGCTGGAGCGCCTCCCCCTCACCGAGAACGGCAAGATCGACAAGAAGGCCCTGGGACGTCTCGCGGGCACCCTCGGCCACGGAGGCGCCCCGTACGCCGCGCCCAGCACCCCCTCCGAGCGGCGGCTGGCGATGTTGTGGGCGGAGGTCCTCGGCACCCCCCTCGAACGGATCGGGCGGGCAGACGGCTTCTTCGAGCTCGGTGGCACCTCGCTCGCCGCGGTGCGCCTCCTCGTCCGCCTCGACCGCGCGCTCTCGCTCAAGGACCTGGTCGCCCACCCGGTCCTCGCCGACCTCGCGGCCACGCTGGACGAGCGCGGGCGCGGCGGCGCGCAGGACACCGCGGCCGGGCTGCTCCAGCCGCTGTCTTCCGTGCGCGCACCGCGCCGTACCCTCGTCTGTTTCCCCTACGCGGGCGGAAACGCCGTGAACTTCCGGTCCCTCGCGGCCGAGCTGGAGTGCGACGGCATCGCCGTGCTGGGAGTCGAGCTGCCCGGACACGACTTCGCCGACGCGGAGGCGATGGAGGACGTGCCGACCATCGCCCACCGCGTACGCGACGAGATCGCCGAGCGAGTGTCCACCCCCGTCCTGCTGTGGGGGCACTGCGCGGGCGCCGCGGCCGCCCTGGAGACGGCCCGGCTCCTGGAGGAGGCCGGAACCCCCGCCGAGCGGGTTTTCATCGGCGCACTCCTGCTGGAGGACACCGACGCCCTGCGTGCGGAGATGGCCGAGGCGTCCGGCGCCGACAACAAGACCCTGCTCGGCCGGCTGCGCACCGACAACGGGTACGTCGAACTCGACGCGCTCAAGCCGGAACGTGCCGAAGTGGTCGGTCGCGCCTACCGGCACGATGTCCTGACCTCCGACAGCCACCTGATCCGCATCCGTGAGGACGCCGCGTCCTACCGCGTGGACACACCGGTCGACGTCGTCGTCGCACACGACGACGCGTCCACCGCGGGGTTCGTGGAGAGATATGGGGAGTGGAAGTCCATCTCCGACCGGGTCACGCTGCACGAGCTGGAGCAGGGCGGCCACTACTTCGTCAGCACGCGGCCGGCGGACACCGCGGACCTGGTACGGGCGGCCTGCCCGCTGCCGCAGCGACAGGGCTAGGCAGGTTCGGGTGACCAGGTTTCCGACACTCACGGCGGGCTCGCACTACCGCCGCGTCGCCGCCACGGGGGTCAGCGCGGTCTTCGGCACCTTCGGCGAGCTGCTTCAGGGAGCGGTGCCCGAGGAGGACGGCGACTTCCTGGTGACGCTTCCGGTCGCGCGCTGGGCCATGGCCCGCTTCGAACTCCACCCGGAGAGCGACGAGGTTCTGGTCTGGCCGTCTTACAAGAAGAAGGCCCTCCACCTCACTTCCATGATCATGAAGGATGTGGGGTGGCCGACGGGCGGCATCCTGACGATCAACAGCATGCTGCCCGAGGGGAAGGGCCTCGCCAGCTCGTCCGCCGACCTCGTGGCCACGGCCCGGGCCGTGGCCAACGCCCTGGACGAGCCCATGCCCCCGCGCCGCATCGAGTCCTACCTCGCCAGGATCGAGCCGACCGACGGGGTGCTGTACTCATCGGTGGTCGCCTACCACCACCGCAGCGTGCGGCTACGGGCCTCCCTGGGGTCACTGCCCTCGATGGCGGTGGTGAGCATCGATGAGGGCGGTGAGATCGACACAGTGCGCTTCAACGACATCCCGAAGCCGTTCACCGCCGGGGACAGGCGGGAGTACGCGAGGCTGCTCGCCCGCATCACGCACGCGGTGGCTCGCCGTGACCTGGTCGAGGTCGGCCGGGTCGCGACGACCAGCGCCTTGATGAACCAGGCGCTCTGCCACAAGTGGTCGTTGGAGGCGATGACCGGAATCTGTGAGTCGGTCGGAGGCCTCGGCGTGGTCGTCGGGCACAGCGGCACCACGCTGGGCATTCTCCTGGACACCGCCGCCCCGGACTGCCCCGGCCGGCTGGCGGCCGCGGCCCAGGCCTGCCAGGAACTGGCCGGGAACGTGACGGTGTACCGCACGCTGAGCTTCGACTGAGCGAGGGCCGTACACGGTCACCCGGCCGCGCGCGGTCACGCGAGAGGGGGCACACCCGGAATCCCGGGCGTGCCCCCTCTCGCATGACCGCCCGGAGTCTCAGGGCTGGAACGGCTCGCCCATGCCCACGATGATCTCCCGCTCGCCCCGGAAGGGTTCACGGTTATGCGCGGTACGGATGTTGTCGACGACCAGGAGGTCGCCGCGCCGCCACGGCTCGCGAACGGTGTGCTTCTCGTACACCTCGTTGATGTGGTCGACGGTGGCCCGGTCAAGGGGCGATCCGTCGCCGAAGAAGGTGTTGAACGGCAGGCACTCGGGTCCGAACTCCTGCGTCAGGAACTCCTGCACGCTGGGTTCCATCGTCCATTCGTTGAGGAACGCGATCTGGTTGAACCAGCAGCGCTCACCGGAGTCCGGATGGGCCAGGACGGCGGCGCGGGTCTGGACGGTGCTCAGAGCGTCGCCCTCCTGCCAGGTCGCCTCCAGGCCTTTGTCCTCGCAGTAGCGCTCGACCTCCGCGCGGTCCTCGGTGCCGAACGCGTCCTGCCAGGAGGTGCCGACGAACGGGTTGTAGTGGCGGGTGAGCCGCCAGCCGTGCCGCTCGAAGCGCTCGACGAGATCCACCGGCAGATCACGCAGGACCGCCCGCGCATCAGCGAGGGCGGTGACGCCTCCGGCCGTGGGGGGCGTGACGCAGGCGAACGCCAGCAGCCGGGGGGCCGTGGCCACATAACTCAGCTCATGATGCATGCACATGGGCTGGTCGGCGGGCCAGTGCGACGACGAGTACACGCCGGGGCCGTAGGTGTCGCGCGGGGCGAACCCCTCTCGCTCGGGCATCGCCTCGCCGGTGACCGCACGGACGGCCGCGATGGCCGCGGCACGGTCACCGATCGGCAGGCCGCGCACCAGGACGGCGCCGTGCGTCGCCACCGACTCCCGGATGAGGACGCCGTGCTCGCCGATCCAGGACGCCGCGTCGGAGGTGGGGCCGGCCTCCAGGCGAGCTTGGAGGCTTACGAGCTGCTCGGGCACGGGAGATCTCCATCTTCTGGGGGGAGAAAGGCGGCGGTGATACGGGAGCCCTGCCGGGCGGCTCACGTCTTGACGGGCTCGGTCACGGCGTCGGGGTCGCCGGCCGGATCGGGGGACCGCTGGGCGAATTGGGTGTGGTAGAGGTCGGCGTAGAGTCCGCCGGCGGCCAGGAGTTCGTCGTGGGTTCCGCGTTCGCGGATCTGGCCGGTTTCGATGACCAGG
>NZ_JOEQ01000058.1 GCF_000721075.1 Streptosporangium amethystogenes | reverse complement strand
CTCCAGCAACCCCGCCAGCCGGCCACGCATCGCCGACACCGCCGCCAGCACACCGGACCGGCCGACCAGCGCCCGCACCGGCAACATGTTCATGAACGGGCCCGGAACCCGGTCCGCCCCCGCGCCGGCGTTCATCCGGCCGAACAGCACCGTCCCGAACACCACATCCTCACGGCCGCTGACCGCCGCCAGCACCCGCGCCCACACCACGTGCATCACCGTCGCCGGGCTGGTCTGCAACCGCCGCGCGACCTCCCGGATCGTCCAACCCCGCACGCGCCTGCGCCACGAAGTCCCGGAACGGCAACGGCTCGGCCAGATCCTCGACGTTCCCGGAGACGAAAGCACGCACCTCCGCGAGGAGGACGTCCTTGGTCGTGTGGTCCTGGATTATGTGGTGCATTCCCAGCAGCAGCAGCCACCGGCCGGTGCCGGGCTCGGCCGCCGCGTGCAGCCTGATCAGCGGAGCCCGGTTCAGATCCATCGACCGGCCGCCGGCGGCGAGCAGCCGCTCGACCGGGTTCGGTTCCGCGGGGTCCAGCGTCACCTCCTCGACCGGCAGCGGCGCACGCCGCCACACCACCTGCACGGGTTCGCGCAGCCCCTCCCACACGATGGCGGTCCGCAGGATGTCGTGCCGGTCCACCACCTGCCGCAACGCCACCGTGAAGGCGTCAAGCCGATCCCGGGAGTCGAACTCCAGCACCATGGGCAGCGTGTAGGCATCCTGTCCCTCATGGGCGAGCAGGTGGTGGAACAGCAGGCCCTCCTGCAACGGCGCCAGCGGATACACGTCCGCCACGTTCGCCGCGCCGCCGTCGACCGTGGCGACCACCCGCTCGATCTCGGCCTGCGAGAGCTCCACCAGCGGCAACATCTCCGGCGTGATCTCCCTGGCACCGGCCGGGATCAGATTCGCCGGCACCACCACCGATCCCTCGCCCACCGCGAGGGCGAGCCCGGCCGGAGTCGGCACCTCGAACAGCGCTCGGACCGACACCGACACCCCACGCACCCGCAACCGCTCCACCAGCGACACCGCCAGCAACGAATGCCCACCCAGCACGAAGAAGTCGTCGTCCACCCCCACGCTCTCCACGCCCAACACCTCGGCGAAGGCCGCGCACAGGACCTCTTCCCGTACATTGGCCGGGCCCCGGCCCGCACCGCCGGCGTAGTTCGGGGCCGGCAGCGCCTTGCGGTCCAGTTTCCCGTTTGGGGTCAGCGGCAGCGCGTCCACCATCACCACCGCCGACGGCACCATGTACGCCGGCAGCCGCTCCGCCACGAAGCCGCGCACCGACGCCGGCAGTTCTCCTGCGGTGTGTTCACCCTCGGCGGGTACGACGTAGGCGACCAGGCGCACGTCCCCGGGAACGTCCTCC
Organism: Streptosporangium amethystogenes; assembly: GCF_000721075.1. GTDB lineage: Bacteria > Actinomycetota > Actinomycetes > Streptosporangiales > Streptosporangiaceae > Streptosporangium > Streptosporangium amethystogenes. Next base: position 23,257 of record NZ_JOEQ01000058.1, on the reverse strand, counting down.
CGCGCGACCACGGCCGCCTGTGCCACCAGCGGATGGGCGGCCACCGCGCTCCGCACCTCGCCCGGCTCGATCCGGAAACCCCGAACCTTCACCTGCTCGTCCGTACGACCCGCGAACACCAGCTGGCCGTCCGACGTCCAGCGCGCCAGATCCCCGGTCCGGTACATGCGGGCACCCGGCTCGAACGGGCACGCCACGAATCGTTCCGCCGTCACTCCCGCACGGCCCACGTAGCCGCGGGCCACCTGCGCGCCCGAGATGTAGAGCTCGCCCGTCACTCCCGGTGCGACCGGGCCGAGCGAACCGTCCAGCACGAACATCCGGGTGTTGGCGACCGGCCGGCCGAACGGCAGCGCCCCTTTCCGGTCCGGGTCCACCTGTGCGACAGCCGTGATCACAGTGGCCTCGGTCGGCCCGTAGGCGTGGACCAGCCGCCGGCCCCGCGCCCAGGCACGCGCCAGCTCCGGGTCCATCGCCTCGGAACCCACGACCATCGCGCCGACACCGGCCAGATCCTCCGGGGCCAGCACCGCCAGCAGCGATGGCACCACGCTCGCCGAGCGCACTCCGGCCGACTCGACCAGCGCCCGCAGCAGCCTGGGCTCCGCCCGCTCCGCCGTGCCGGCCACCACGAGCGCGCCTCCGCAGGCCAGCGTCACCGCCACGTCCAGCACGGACGCGTCGAAGCCGAACGAGGCGAACTGCAGCACCGCCGTACCCGGGGCGACGCCCATCAACGGCTCGAACACCGAGACCAGATTCGCCAGCGACCCGTGTTCGACCGCCACGCCCTTCGGCCGGCCCGTCGAACCCGAGGTATAGATCACGTACGCCAGGCCGGCGGCAGCCGCCGGCACCTCCGGCGCCGTGACCGGAAGGTCGCCCAGCGCCGCGTCCAGCCCGGGATCGTCCAGCCACACCACCTCGGCACCGTCGGCCACGGCGCTCGTCAGACCGCTCGCCGCGTCCAGGCCGCCGAGAACGATCCGTGCGCCGCTGTCCGCCAGCACGAACGCGATCCGCTCGGCCGGATGCTCCGGATCGATTGGAACGTAGGCCGCACCGGCCTTCCAGGCCGCCAGGATCGCCGTGATCATTTCGACCCCGCGCGGCAGACACACCGCCACCACCGACTCCGTGCCCACTCCCCGGCCCGCCAGGTGATGCGCCAGCCGGTTCGCCCGCGCGTCCAGTTCCGCGTACGACACCTCGACGCCCTCGTATCTCACCGCCACGGCGTCCGGCGTCCGCGCCGCGTGCGCCGCGAACAGTTCCGGCACCAACGGCGCCGGAATCTCGGCCGCCGTGTCGTTCCACTCGGTGAGCACACGGTGACGTTCCTCGGCGCCCAGCACGTCGACCTTGCTCAGCGGCGCGTCGGGCGCGGTGGCCATCGCGTCCAGCACGCCCGCCAGACGTTCCGCGATCCGCTCGACCGACTCCGCCTCGAACAGGTCCGCCGCGGCGAGCAGCTCACCCCGCAGGCCCGCCGGCGCGCCGTCCGCGTCGAACGCCTCTCCGGCGAAGAGCTCCAGGTCGAACTTGGCCGCCGACGCCCCGGCCGCGCCGCCCGTCGACATCTCCGCGACCCGTGCCCCCGGCAGGTCGACCGCCTTCTGCGCGATGTTGTCCACCGTGAGCATCACCTGGAACAGCGGGTGCCGCGCCAGTGAACGAGCCGGGGTGAGCTCCTCCACCAGCTTCTCGAACGGCACGTCCTGGTGTTCCAGCGCCGAGAGGGCCGTCTCCCGGACCCGCGCCAGCACGTCGCGGAAGGTCGGATCACCCGACAGATCGGTGCGCAGCACGAGGGTGTTGACAAAGAAGCCGACAAGGTCTTTCAGCGCCACATCCGTGCGTCCGGCGACAGCCGTGCCGACCGGAATGTCGAGGCCGGCCCCGAGCCGGGACAGCAGCATGGCCATCGCGGCCTGCAGCACCATGAAGGTGGTGACACCCTCGTCGCGTGCCAGCTCCGTCAGCCGCGCGTGGACCCGGGCAGGAACGGCGAACGGCACGCTGTGCCCCCGGTGGGAGGCCACCGCCGGGCGCGGATGGTCGAACGGCAGCTCCAGCTCCGCCGGCGCGCCCGCCAGCGCCCCGCGCCAGTAGGTGACCTGGCGCGCCACCACGCTTTCCGGGTCGCCCTCGTCGCCGAGCAGGTCTCGCTGCCACAGCGCGTAGTCGGCGTACTGCACCGGCAGCGGCTCCCACTCCGGAGCCCGGCCCGCGCACCGCGCCTCGTACGCCAGCGAGACGTCCCGCGCCAGCGGTCCCATCGACCAGCCGTCACTCGCGATGTGGTGCACCACGACGGCCAGGGCGTGCTCGTCCACCCCTGTGGAGAAGAGCCAGGCCCGGATCGGCGGCTCCGACGCCAGGTCGAACTCGTATCCGGCGACTTCGGCGACCGGACCGGCCAGGTCCGCCGCCGTCGCGGGGGAGGGCAGGTCCACCACCTGGAGTTCCCAATCCAGGTCGGCGACATCGAGGATGCGCTGACACGGCTCGCCGCCGGTCACCGCGAACGTGGTGCGCAGCACCTCGTGACGTCCCAGGACATCCCGCAGGGCCGTTCCCAGTGCCTCGCGGTCCACCTTTCCGGACACCCGCAGGGTCACCGGCATGTTGTAGACCGCGCTCGGACCATCGAGCTGCGCGAGGAACCACAACCGACGCTGCGCGAATGACAAAGGAATCATCAGGACCCTCCTGGTTACGTCCCCGACGCAACATCGACCTGAGCTGACGGTTGAGCACCTGCCGCCTGTCCTCCGGCTCAGGAGGTCGGCGCGGCCGGCCGGGACGAGCGGACGCGGTACGGCGGCCGTCCGTCCTTTCGTACCGGTCGGCCCCCGGTCCTGATCGCCGGCGTATTGGTCGCGTCGACGTTCGATGTCACCGACGCCACTTCACTCCGGGCGCTTCGGAGACCGGTCCTCGCACTCCACGTGCCATGTCGCTGCGTCACCCCGGATCACTATGTCCCAGGGCCTCATGGGCGATCAATGTTCGCATTTGTTCCGTGTGCCGAGCCGTTCAACTGAGCTATGGCGGCAGTTGAACGGCACCGGTGTCAGGGTTGGTCACGTGCGGCACTGATGAGAGATGATCCCGCAATGACAGGGGTCCTCTCGCCGTCGACCCGTCCATTAGGGGGCTGTTAACAGGCTCACGCCTGCTGGAGTGCACTTGCGAGTCACCGTCACAGAATTCGGCCCATACACCTGATCCGACCCATACATCTGAAGGAACAGGACGTCATGCTCCGACCTGGCTCCATCATCGACGTGATTCGGGCACACATACGGCATCGCCCGGACGACACGGCCTATTCGTTTCTCACCGCCGGCACGTCCGGTTTAGGGATAAACCAGCAGCTTCGATATGGCGAGCTCGACGCCACCGCCGCGAGAATCGCGGCGGCACTGCTGAATTCCCACGAGCCCGGGGACCGGGTGCTCATCGCCTGTCCGACCGGCCCCGATTTCGTGACGTCCTTCGTGGGTGCCCTGTACGCGGGCCTCATACCGGTGCCCGTCCCTCTGCCGTCCGGCAACAAGGGGCAGCAGGCCCGGGTGAACGGCATCATGACCTCGTCCGGCGCGACCGCGGTGCTCACCGACGAGGGCAACCTCGACGAGGTGCGCGACTGGGCCGCCGGCGCCGCGTGGGAGGTGACCTGCCTGTCGGCCGAGCGCGCGGCCCGCGAGGGCGGCTCCGGCTGGAGGCCGCCGGCGGTCGACCCGGACGGGCTCGCGTTCCTGCAGTACACCTCCGGGTCGACCAGCGACCCGCGCGGCGTGATGGTCAGCCACGCCAACCTGATGCACAACCTTCGGCTGATCGAGCGGGGTTACGAACTCCCCAAGGGCGCTCGGGTCGGCGGCTGGCTGCCGCCCTATCACGACATGGGTCTCATGGCGACACTGCTGCTGCCGCTGCTGCTCGGCGGCTCGACCTTCATCATCACCCCCCTGGCCTTTCTCCGCAGGCCCGAGCTGTGGCTGGAGATGATCGACAAGTACGACGTCGTGTTCAGCCCGGCGCCCAACTTCGCCTACGACCTGTGTGCGCGGCGGGTGTCACCCGAACAGGTGAACGCGCTGGATCTCTCCCATTGGCGTATGGCGATCAACGGCGCCGAGCCGGTGCACAACTCCACCGTGGAGAACTTCATCTCGCACTTCGCTCCGGCCGGACTGCGGCCGGAAGCGATCTGCCCGAGTTACGGCATGGCCGAGGCCACCCTCTTCGTCACCGGCAGTTCGCCCTCCGCCGCCGCCGTCGTGAACCAGGTGGACGGCAAGCTGTTCGAGCAGAACCGGTTCACGCCGCCCCAGCGGTCCGCGGCCCCGCGGCTCGTCGTCAGCAGCGGGCCGATCCACGACGGATTCGATCTGCGGATCGTCGATCCGCACTCGTCGCGGGAGCTCTCCGAGGGCGAGATCGGCGAGATCTGGCTGCGCGGGCCGAGTGTCGCCGTTGGCTACTGGCAGCAGGAGGAGGAGACCGAGCGGGCCTTCCGCGCGCACACCGCGGATGGCACCGGCCCGTTCCTGCGCACGGGTGACCTGGGCGTCTGCCACGAGGGTGAGCTGTACGTCACCGGCCGGATCAAGGAAGTCATGATCCTCAACGGCCGCAACATCTACCCCCAGGACATCGAGCGCGCGGCGAGGGAACAGCATCCCGCTTGTGCGGACAGGATCGGTGCGGCGTTCACCGTCACCGTCGAGGGGGGCGCCGAGAGCATCGTGCTCGTTCAGGAGATCCGATGGCACGACCCGGACACGAGCGCGCTGCGGGATCTGGCGCGCGGCATCATGGCCGATCTGTCCGCGAGCGCCGAGGTCGCCGTCGGCAACATCGTGTTCGTCAAGCCGGGCGCCGTGCTCCGCAGCACCAGCGGCAAGGTGCAGCGGGTCGCGACGCGCCGGCTCTTCGAGAACGCGCTCCTGGCGCCGATCTTCGAGGAACTCGACGAGCGTGTCAGGCGGACGTTTCGAACAGATCGGAAGGACAGCAAGGAGAGCAGCGACTCAGGTGGAGCCGCCACACCTGAGCACTCGCTCGCACAGGCCAATGTCTGACTGAGGGAGACACTCCTGTGAAAGCGCAAGACTCGGGCCCGGGCGACAGGACCGACGGCGACCGGCCGACGGTCGAGCAGATCCAGCTCTTCCTCGCCCAGCAGGTCGCCAGGATGACGCACCGGCCGGTTGACCAAGTGGACGTGTCCGCCCCGATCGCCTCCTTCGGCGTCGACTCGGTGCATGCCATCGAGCTGGTCGTCGGCATGGAGGAATGGCTGGGCGTCCCGCTGCCGGACAACCTGCCGTGGAGCCACCCGACGATCGAGATGATCGCCAAGGAGATCGGCGCCGAGGAACCACCCGCGACGGGATCGGCATGAGCGCCCAGCAGGCGGCGTGCGATCTCGAACGGTTCCTCGGTGACCCGCGCGATCACACCTCACGGATCTCGTTCCGTACCCAGGTCCTGGCCGACGAGCGCGAGGAACTGGCCCAGCCCGCCGTGGACGCGCTGCGGCAGTGGGGTTTCCCGGACTTCCTCGTCCCGGAGGAGGTGGGCGGGCGGCTCCGTTCGGTCGAGGAGCTTCTGGCTCTCTGGCGTGTCCTGGCCAGGCGCGATCTCGCCCTCACGGTGGGGTACGGAGCCACCTTGCTCGGCGCCCTGCCGGTGTGGAGCCGGGGCGACGACGATCAGCGCGCCAGGGTGGCGGAGCTGATCGGGGCCGGCGGGTTCGGCTCCTTCGGGCTGTCCGAGCGCGATCGCGGAAGCGATCTGCTCGCCTCGGAGGTCGTCGCCGAGCCGTCCGGGGAGGGCTATCTGGTCTCGGGCACCAAGTGGCCGATCGGCAACGCCACCCGAGGTCGTTTCGCGACCCTGTTCGCCAGGACGGGAGCGGGGCCACGCGGATTCTCGATGCTGTTGCTCGACAAGGAGAACTCCGCGGCGGACCGATGGCACAACGAACCCAAGGTGCCGACCATGGGCCTGCGCGGTGGTGACCTCTCCGGGTTCACCTTCGACGCCTGCCCGTTCCCCGGCCGGTCGCTCGTGGGCAGGCAGGGGGTGGGGCTCGAGGAAGTACTGAAGACCCTGCAGATCACCCGGACGCTCATCACCTCGCTCTCCCTGGGCGCGGCGGACACCGCGCTCCGGGTCGCGCTGAGCCACGCCCGCGAGCGGCGGCTGTACGGCAGGAGCGTGTTCGCGATTCCGGTGATCCGTGATCAGCTCATCTCGGCGTACGCGGACATCCTGATCGCCGAGTGTGTCGCGCTGCCGACCGCCCGCGCCGTCTCGATCGCGCCCGAGCGGCTCAGCCTGTGGTCCGCGATCGCCAAGTACGCGGTGCCCGTCCTGACCGAAGAGATCATTTCCAGCATGAGCGCCGTGCTCGGCGCGCGGCATTTCATCCGGGACGGCGTCGCGGACGGCGTGTTCCAGAAGCTGATGCGCGATCACGCCATCGTGAGCGTCTTCGAGGGCACGACCCATGTGAACCTGCACGTGGTGGCGAGCCAGTTGCCCTCTCTGCGGCGCGGCGGGCTCCGGGACACGGACGCGGTGTCGATGACGGAGCTCTTCACCAGGTCCGGCCCGGCACCGGCCTGGAACCCCCGCACATCACGGCTGCGGCTGACCAACGACGGACTCGACGAGATCACTCAGACCTGGGAGGAGGCCGTGGCGACGGTCACCAAGCTGTGCGCCGCCTCCGACCCCGAGCTGACCGATGCCCTGGACAGCCTCGACGCGCTGTGGCGCGGACATTGGGCGGACGTCCACCGCGTCCTCGCCGAGGAGGGGAACCTCCATTCCGGTGTACGCGGGTTCGAACTCGCCCGCCGCCATTGCCTGTTGCACGCCGCGGCGTGCTGCGTGCACACCTGGCTGGCCAACAGGCAGGGTCCGCGGACGTTCTCCACCGGCGCCGAGTGGCTGCTGCTCTGCCTGCGCCGGCTCATCGGCAGGCTTGACTCCGCCTCGCCGCACGGCGACTCCCCACACGCCGCCGTGGTGGAGCGGGAGCTCGTGCGGTCTCTGACGGAGAACCGGCTGTTCTCGCTGGCGCCGTTCACCTTGGGCGGTACGCCTGACCCTGTGGCGGCCGGCCGGAGATGAACGAGCCCTGTCCGCCGACTGTCTTCATGCGCACCGTGCCATCACACGAGCCCCTGGGGCGGATCGGAAATTTCGTTGAACCAACAATGGAGCACAGTCAGTGATAACGGGCTGACACGGCCCGTAGTACTCGCCGTCGATTTCGACGCCACCGGCCGCAGAGAGGCCACGTTCTACGATCTGGTGCAGTTGTTTCCCGGCCCCCTCACGGTGTGGCTGAGCGCGCAACCTCCCAAAGGCTATGACGAGAGCCTTTCACCGGACGAGTACCTGGCCTGGTGGGCAGGCGATTCACTCGGCGCCTCCGTTCGGGTCGGCGCCGTTCTCGGATACTGCGCCGGTTCTCTTTTCGCCTCCGCCCTGGCCGACGAGATCGAGCGGCGGCAGGCCTTCCGGCCCAGAGTCGTGCTGTTCAATCCGGGAAAACCCAACGCGACCACGCTCAACAGGGATTTCGACGGAACGATCCGGAGCATGGCCCTGCTGACGTCCGAGGAGCGGTCGGCTTTCCTGGAGAAGGCGAGAATACGGCTGGACGCGCCCTTCGCGTCGTTCGACGACGCGTGTGAGGTGGTGCTGGATCTTTATGGTCAGGCGAGCAGGGTCACGTTCTCAAGGGCCGGAATCGATCTGGACGTCGGTGAGGAACTGCTGGGGGTCTTCCGCTCGTACGCCTCCTATCTGCGTGCGGCGCACCAGGTGGAGTACCGTCCCGAGTGGGCCGAGGCCGCGGCGGTGCTCTCCCGCGAACATCCGGGGGAACCGGCGTTCACCAGAACGCACATTCGCTCGGAGGTCGGGCGGGAGCACCTGCTGGGAGACCCCGGGGTGGCACGTACCGCGTTCCGTCTCATCGAATCGGAGGCGTGAGAGTCCATGCAGGAGCCGATCTTCACGCCCGACATGTTCAGAGCGCAGGCGTCGAGGTCTCCTGACGCGACAGCGGTTCGTGACGGTGACCGGGAAATGGGTTATGCGGAGCTGGACAGCCGTTCGGCGCGACTCGCCCGGTCGCTGAACGAACGCGGGATCAGCCGCGGGCACCTGGTCGCGGTCGTGCTCGACCGGTCGGTGGACCTCGTGGTGGCGTTCCTGGCGGTCCTCCGCTCGGGGGCGGCCTATGTCCCGGTCAGCCCCGCCGATCCGGCCGATCGCGTCGCCCTCCTGCTGGAGGACGCCCAGCCCTCGATGGTCATCACCTCGGTCCGCCAGGCGAGTCGCATGCCATGGCTGGATCCCGGCCTCGTTCACCTCGTGAACGGCGGGTCCGGGCGGGCAGCGGATCACGACCTCGCCCGGGAGACCGGGACCGCCGTGCTCCCCTCGTCCCTCACGCCTTCGGACGCCGCTTATGTGATCTACACATCGGGATCCACCGGCCGTCCCAAAGGTGTCGTCGTCGAGCACGGCGCCCTGAGCTCCTATCTCCGGTACGTCGTCGCGAGCTACCCCAGCGTCGCGGGGCGGGCGCTGTTCCACTCGTCGGTCTCGTTCGACATGGCGGTCACCTCGCTGTACGGCCCCCTGCTCACAGGGGGGACCGTCGACATCGTCGATCTCCGCGCGATCGGCGCGAACCCGGTACCGGCTGCGGGCGCCGGCAGTCCCAGTTTCCTGAAGGTCACCCCGTCTCATCTCGCCCTGCTGAGGGCGTTGCCGGACTGGTGCTCCCCCACCGGCCATCTGGTCATCGGTGGTGAGGCCCTGGCGACCGCCCAGTTGCGGCCGTGGTGGGCCGAGCACGGCACGGTGACCATCGTCAACGAGTACGGGCCCACCGAGGCGACCGTCGGCTGTTGCGTGTACCAGGCGCGGCCGGGGGACGTGGTCGACGGCCCGCACGTCCCGATAGGGCGGCCCACCACGGGGACCGGCCTCTACGTCCTCGACGAGTGGCTGAAGCCCGTACCGGCTGGGAGGACCGGTGAGCTCCACATCACCGGCCCCCAGCTCGCCCGCGGATACCTCGGCCGGCCGGGTGCGACCGCGACGGCCTTCGTGGCCGACCCGTTCGGCCCGCGCGGAGGACGGATGTACCGGACCGGGGATCTCGTCCGGAAGCGGGCCGACGGCAGCCTGGAATTCCTCGGTCGCGCCGACGACCAGATCAAGATCAACGGGTTCAGGGTCGAACCCGGAGAGATCCAGGCCGTCCTCGTGGACCACGACCTGGTGGCGCAGGCCTTCGTCACCGTTCGCGGCACGGGCGCGGAGTCGAAGAGGCTCACGGCCTACGTGGTCCCCGCCGGCGGGGGCGGCCCGCTGGACCCGCGTGAGCTGCGACGGTTCGCGGCGTCCCGGCTTCCCGAGCACATGGTGCCCGTCGACCTCGTGTCGCTGCCCGCCCTGCCGCTGACCGCCAACGGCAAGGTCGACCGCGACGCGCTTCCCGGGCCCCGGCCGCGAGACGGCGGCGACGCCCCTGTGGCCGGGACCGCGGAGGAGCGACTCCTCTGCCGCATGGTCGCCGACCTCACCAGCGTACCGACCGTGAGCGTCGACGACGACTTCTTCCAGCTCGGCGGCTCCAGTATCGCGGCGGCGAGGCTGGTCACCAGGGCACGCCGGGAAGGGGTCGGGCTCACCCTGGAGACCGTCCTGAAGGGACGTACCATCCGGCGGATGCTCGCGCGACGTGACGCCGACAGCCTCGAAACCCAATGAGCGGCCACGGCCCGCCTACAGAGAAACCGACGGAAGAGGACATGACCACAACGCTTCCAACCGAGTTCTCCAGGCTCGGATCAGTCACCGGGCACCTTGAGGACAACGGATACACGGCCGCAGTCGTCTACCCGGTCGGCCCGGACGTCGATGACCACCGCCTGTGGACGGTCGAGCATCGCAAGCGGATCCAGCAATGTCTTCGCACGTACGGGGCGGTGCTGCTCACGGATCTGCCGGTCGATCTGGAACTGTTCTCGGCGGTCGTACGGACGATCGGCGGAGAACCGCTGGCCTACAACGAGCGCTCGACCCCCCGGACCGAGGTCGGGGCGAACATCTACACCTCGACCGAGTATCCGCCGGACCAGGCGATCCCGATGCACAACGAGAACTCCTACTCCGACCAATGGCCGAGCACCCTGTTCTTTCTCTGCCACACCGCACCCAAGTCGGGCGGGGCCACCCCCATCGCCGACAGCAGGGCCGTGCTCCAGTCGCTCGGGCCGGAGGTGCAGAACCGCTTCGCCCGGGGAGTCCTCTACACCAGGACATTCCGTGAAGGCCTGGGGCTGAGCTGGCAGGAGGCCTTCCAGACCGACTCCCGGGAGCGTGTCGAACAGTACTGCCGCGATCACGGCCAGCGGTTCACCTGGACGGACGGCGGGCTCCGGACCCGTCACTGGCAGCCGGCCTGGCGAAGGGAGCCGTCGACAGGCGCGGAGGTCTGGTTCAACCAGGCCAACCTGTTCCACGTCAGCGCGCTCGACGAGGAGATCCGGGAGGCTCTGGCGCTGTACGACGAGGAGGATCTCCCCCGGAACGCCTACCTCGGGGACGGCTCGACGATCGAGGAGGATGATCTCGCCGTGGTCGGCACCGCCTACGAGAAGGTCTCCCTGGCGATGCCCTGGCGCACCGGGAGCATCCTTATGATCAACAACATGCTGATGGCACATGGCCGTGAGGCGTTCACCGGTGACCGCCGGATACTGGTCTCCATGGCCTGACCTCCGCACCCGCCCCGATGCCTGTGGACCGGCGTTTCCTCCGGTCCACAGGCATTTTTCGTGTCCGTCCCGTGGCAGGATCGCGAGAGGGGTGAGCGCCGGGAAGGCGGCGGTCAGCGGCGGTGGCCGCTCGGCGCGCCCCTGGCACGGCCGTGCCCTCGGGCCGTGCCCGCTCCACGGCGTGGAACGCGTCAGCGCCGCCGGCGCGAACGCCGGCGGCCAGATGACGAAGGCGCGCGGGGCGTCGCCGGCGGCACGGCCGGGAGGCGCCGCCATACCGACGCGCCGGAGGGGATCACGTACCGTGTCCCGCCTGGCCGAGGGCCTGTCCGGAGACGATCCGGGCGATGTTCGAAAGCGAGGGGAAACCAGCTCTCAGGTAGTCGCTGTGGCCGCCGCCGCCCGCCGCAAAGAGCCGGGCGCCGAACTCCGGGGAGACCGGGTCGGCACCGAGCCCGATGGTGGCGAAGGGAAGGCGGAGCCGCGCGTGCGGCACGTGGGCGATCCAGTCGCTGTCCCCCCTGCCGGCCCAGACGGTGGCCCGGGTGCGCAGCGCGGCGACGTTGCCGACGGCGGCGCCGGGGCTGCCGTACATGATGATGTCGGCGACATCCAGCCCTGGAGCGGCCAGGCCGCAGATCGTGCTTCCGTAGGAGTGACACAGGAGGGAGACGCGGACGCCCGGCTTGACCGCACCCAGCTCCCGTATGAACGCGCGCAGGTCGGGGGCGGCCCTGTCGGCGCGGTCGAGGGTCAGCGCATCGAGGCTCACGGTGCTGGGGGTGGAGTATCCGAGCCAGGCGATGACGGCGGACCGGTCGCCGAGCTCCTGTGACAGCCTCAGCGAGCCGCCTCTCACGAGCCCGTATTTGTCGAGGTTGGTGTCGGAGCCGGGAACCAGCACGGCGATCCGCTCGGCCGTCGTCAGATCACCGAACACCTCGACGGCGCGACCGCCCTCGCGGCCGTCGAAGGACAGGAACTGGCGCGTGGGGTCCGCCATCGCGCGCAGCATCGCGGCCCGCCACCGATCACCGTGATCCACGGCCATCCGCTCGGCCGCCCAGATCTCATCCCGGCTGGCGACGTACCGTTCGGCCAGGGCCGCGGGGGTCACCGTCCGCAACGGGGCGAGGGGCGCGGGAACGGGGGCCGTGACGGCCGCGGAGCGCGCCGCACCTGTCACCGGTGCCACCACGGAAACGGCGAGAAGCGCGGTGAGCAAAGTGCGGCACAGCCGGGATCCGTTGGTTTTCACCATGAGATCAACGGTCCCGCAGCAGGCACCGGCGGCACATCACCCCCCCGGGGGCACTTGGCGCGGCGCCCGTAGGGCCGCGGATGTACATCCATAGTTTGACGCCCGGGCGAGGAGTCCCCGCCGCGCCGCGAACACGCGGTTCGCACCGGCGCCGTCTCCGCCGAAGCGGGCGTCACCCGGCGCCCGGACGACGCTGGCCCGATGTCCGGGCACGGCTTTCACCCGCGTTCCGTGTAATTCAGCGGCCTGGAGGTCCGAATGTGGGGTGTGAGCTGGGCTGACATGAGTGTGGCCGCCTGGAGGGCGTTTCTCTAGGCGGTGGTGTTCGGGCTGGTCAGCGGGCTGAGGGTCGCAAGTCGATGACCTGCTTGGGAGCAGGGACGGCGAGCTTGGCCAGCAGGTCCTGTTGGGGCTTGGTCAAGGCGGTGACCTGCCGGAACAAGCCTGCGGGGCCGGTGAAGGCGCCCAGGTGGAGCCGGTCGAGCTCGCGGCGGCAGGTGGGCCAGGTGCTGCCGGTGGCGGTCTCGATGATCCGGATGAGCAACAGTGCCAGCCAGCAGAGGACGACATGGGCGCGGATGCGTTCTTCGAGCCGGTGATAGACCGGCCGCAGGTCGATGATCTGTTTCATGTCTCGCCAGCCTCGTTCGACCTCCAGTAACTGCTTGTAGCCCAGGGCGATGTCCTCAGCGCTCAGGTGAGGGTCGCTGCAGCGCAGCAGATACTTGCCGTCCAGGTTCTCCTCGGCCTTGACCCTCGCGGTGTCGATGCGGAGCTTGCCGGCCGGTGTCGCCCGCAGATAGCGGTTCAGGCCGGGCTTGGCGGCGATCTTCTCGCGCAGCTCGCCGCGCTTGAACTCACTCAACGCATCGGATCCGTCGATCAGGTCGGTGAGCTGGGCGACGAGCTGGGCACGCATGTGCGCATCGCGTTCGGCCGCTTCGGGGTTGTGGCAGATGACGAACCGGTCGGTGTCGCTGATGCGTATTTCCTTGATCCGCATGTTGCCGGTGATCTCGGTGTAGCGGCCCTGCCGTGACAGGGCGGCCTTCACCTCGGCCGAGTCGGAGCGCAACTTCTCTCCGATGATGTAGGAGTGGTCGCCTTGCCGCAGGTAGCGGCGATTTTCCGCGGAGGAGAAGCCCCGGTCGGTCACCCACACGATCTTCGACAGGGTCCAGTCCCGCATATCGTCCTTGACCTGGCGGATCAAGCGCTGGTCGGAGGCGTTGCCGGGCCAGCACCAGCAGCGGACCGGGATCCCGTCCCGCGTGACGGCCATCCCGATCACGATCTGTGGAAGATTGTCGCGGGAGTCTTTCGACTTGCCGTAGGTCCGGAATCCCGCCGCGTTGTCCTCCTGCCCGTTGCCGGCCTCGCTGTCGAGCATGCGGTCGCCGTGCTCGTCGCGAGCGACGGGCTCATCGGGCTGCTCGAGCTCGAAGTAGGTGCTGGTGGTGTCGAAGAAGAGCAGGTCGACGTCGAGGTTCAGCAGGTTCGCGACCTCGTCGAACACCTGCTTCTCCAGATCGTCTTTCGCCTCGTGCAGCCAGTCCATCGCCCGGTAGCACGCATCGTCATCGGTGCCGGGCAGAGCGTCGATGTGGACGTCATGGGTGATCCAGTCCGCGGCGGCCAGCTTGGAGGACGGTGCCAGCGCCCGGTTCGCGACCAGGCCGAACAGCACCCGCTCGGTGGTGGTCATGTTCCGGCGGCGGCCTCGCTTGGGCTGCCCGACTCGGCCGACGATCTGATCGACCTTCAGCCGCCGCCATAGATGGTCGAGAACGTAGGTGCCGCCGAACGGCACCGAGGAGGTGAACTCCAGGTCCGAGGCGGCCGTCGCGGCCAGGGCCTCGCCCGGCTCCAGCAGCCGTGATAGAGACGCGACCAGTCGCCGGACCGCCTCGCGATCGAGGTCGTCCTCGCGACCGAACGTGAACAACACTTTCGGGACCGCACGGCCCTTCACCGGATCCCACTCGTTATGGGCCAGATGCAGGTACCGGACTGTCCCGGACTTGTTCTCCCGCTTCGTCGTCTTCACGTAAATGGCTCTAGAGCATAGATTCCCAGCCCAGCTCAACACAGCCGCATCGTCAAAATCGCGTCTCTAGGCGAATCCAGCCGCCGACCCTGCCCCAGGCCGCTGACCAGCACGTTCAGGCCGTACCGACCTTCTAGGAACCCTGAATTACGCGGAACGCGGGTTTCACGTTCCTCGCACACGTCGGGCCGCCCGGTGACTCCGAGCCCACCGGGGCGGGGTCACCGGGCGGCCTCTCCAGCCGCGCATCGCAAATGGTCGAGCAGGAGTTCCTCGGTGACCGGGGCGTCACCGGCGACCCCTTTAACCGCGCATCGGCCGCAGGACCGGCCTGGTGGACTGCCCGCTCCCTATCTTCTGGGCGAACCCCGCGACCGTCGGGGCGTCGAACAGCGCCCGGACCGGCACGTCGACCCCGAGGGCGGCATTGACCTGCGCTATCAGCACGGTCGCCAGCAGCGAGTGCCCGCCCAGCTCGAAGAAGTGGTCGTCGACGCCCACCCTCTCCAGGCCGAGGACCTCGGCGAAGAGGGCGCAGAGGAGTTCCTCCCGCTCACCGGACGGGCCCCGGCCCGCACCCGCCATTCCCTCGAAGTCGAGGGCCGGCAGCGCCTCGCGGTCCAGCTTCCCGTTCACGGACAGCGGCAGGGCGTCAAGGACCACGACCGCCGAGGGCACCATGTACTCCGGCAATCGCCCGGCCACGAACTTCCGCACCAGCGCGGGCAGCCCCTCGGCGGGCACGGCGGCCCCGGCGGGCACCACATAGGCCACCAGGCGGAGGTCACCCGGCGTGTCCTCCCGCGCCACCACCGCCGCCTGGCCGACCTGCGGGTGCGCGAGCACGGCGGACTGCACCTCGCCCGGCTCGATCCGGAACCCTCGCAGCTTGATCTGTTCGTCCGCCCTGCCGACGAACACCAGCTGGCCGTCCCCGGTCCAGCGGGCCAGGTCGCCCGTCCGGTACATGCGCGCGCCCGGTACGAACGGGCAGGCCACGAAACGTTCTGCGGTCTGCCCGGCACGCCCCAGGTACCCGCGTGCCAGCCCCACCCCTGACACGTAGAGCTCACCGGGCAGGCCGGTCGGCAGCGGCCGCAGACGGTCGTCCAGCACGTACACCCGCGCGTTGGAAATGGGGGTGCCGATGGGCGGCACGCCCTCGCCCCCGAGTGGCCGGCTCATGGTGGCGCACACGGTGGTCTCGGTGGGCCCGTACGCGTTGATCATGCGGCGGCCCACGGACCACCTCCCGGCCAGCGCCGGCGGGCAGGCCTCACCCGCCACCACCAGCGTCATCCCGGCCGGCAGACCATCCTCGGGCAGCACCGCCAGCGCCGCCGGCGGCAGCGTCGCGTGTGTCACCTTGTGCCGCCGCAACACCCCGGTCAGCGCCTCGCCCGGCATCAGTTCCTCCACCGGGGCCATCACGAGCCGCGCCCCCGACAGCAACGCCATGCACACCTCGGACACCATGGCGTCGAAGCTCGGGGAGGCGAACTGCAGTATCCGGCTGTCGGGGAGGACGCCGAAGCGTTCGATCTGGCCGTGGGCGAGCGAGCCGATACCGGAGTGGGTGACGACGACCCCCTTGGGACGGCCGGTGGAGCCGGACGTGTAGGTCACGTACGCCGGTGAGGCCGGTGACAGCGGCGTCCTGCGCTCCGCGTCCGACACGTCACCGCCACCGTCACCGCCGACGTCGCCGTCCAGTCCCAGCCTGTCCACAAGGATCTCCAGCACCGACGCCGGCAGCACTTCGGACGTCGCCGCGTCCGTCAGCACGCACACCGGAGCCGCGTCGTCCAGCACGTAGCCGATCCGCTCCACCGGATACTCCGGATCCACCGGCAGATACGCCCCGCCGGCCTTCGCCACCGCCAGCATCGCCACCAGGGACATGATCGAGCGCGGCAGTGCCACCGCCACGAGCCGTTCCGGCCCCACTCCGAGACCGATCAGGTGCCGCGCCAGCCGGTTCGCCCGCGCGTTCAACTCCTCGTAGGACAGCGACAGCTCGCCGAACTCCACCGCCACCGCGCCCGGAGCCACCCGTACCCGCTCCTCGAACAGCTCCGCGAGGCCCGCGACCGGCAGCGGCCGGAACGAGTCGTTCCACTCCTGGAGCAGCTGCTCCCGTTCCCCGGCCGTCAACACGTCCACCGTGCTGATCCGCCGTCCCGGATCCCCGGTGACCGACTCCAGCAGCCGCCCCAGACGCTCCGTCAGGGACACGACGGTGTCGCGCTCGAAGACGTCCGAGGCGTAGATGACGCCACCGGTGATGCCCGCGGGCGCGCCGGAGGCGTCCCGCCGCTCGCCCATGCTGACCGCGAGATCCAGCTTGGCGGCCACGACGTCGACCGCTGCCGCCTCGATGCGCAGCCCGGCCAGGTCCAGGGCGTCGGCGCCCTCCTGGTTCTGCAGGGTCAGGTTCACCTGGAACAGCGGGTGGCGGGCGAGCGAGCGAGCCGGATTGATCGCCTCCACCAGCTTCTCGAACGGCACCTCCTGGTGCGCGAACGCCGACAGGGTCGTCTCGCGCACCTGCGCGAGCACCTCGCGGAACGTCGGATCCCCCGACAGGTCCGTACGCACGACCAGCGTGTTCACGAAGAAGCCGACCAGATCGTCCAGCGCCTCGTCGGTCCGGCCAGCGTTCCCCGCGCCGATCGGGATGTCGGTGCCCGCACCGAGGCGGGACAGCAGCACGGCCAGCGCGGCCTGCAGTGCCATGAACATCGTCACGCCCTCGGCCCGCGCCGTCTCCACGAGGCGCGCGTGCACCTTCGCCGAGATCTCCAGCGGCACGATGTCCCCACGATGGGAGGCCACCGCCGGACGCGGGCGGTCGGACGGCAGATCCAGCGCCTCTGGCACTCCCGCCAGCGCCTCCCGCCAGTACGCCACCTGCCGCGAGATCACACTGTCCGGGTCGGCCTCGTCGCCGAGCAGCTCGCGCTGCCACAGCGCGTAGTCGGCGTACTGCACCGGCAGCGGCTCCCATGCCGGGGCCCGCCCCTCGCACCGTGCCGCGTAGGCGAGGGAGAAGTCCCGCGACAGCGGCCCGTCCGACCAGCCGTCGCTGGCGATGTGATGGAGCACCACCACCAGCACCTGCTCTTCCGGGGCGGTCCTGAACAGCCACGCCCGGATCGGCACCTCGGCCGAGAGGTCGAAGGTGCAGGCGTTCGCCTCCGCGATCACGTCGTCGAGCTCCGACGGTGCCACCTCTCTCACCGACAGCCGCCACGCCAGATCGTCGAGTTCCAGGATGCGCTGGTACGGCTCACCGTTCTCCGTCACGAACACCGTGCGCAGCACCTCGTGCCGGCCGATCACGTCCCGCATCGCCATGTCGAGAGCGGCCTGGTCCACCCGGCCCGACAGCCGCAGGGCCACCGGAATGTTGTAGGCGGGGCTGGGGCCGTCCAGCTGCCCGATGAACCAGAGGCGCTGCTGGGCGTAGGACAGCGGTATCCGCTCCGGGCGTTCCCGCGCCGTCAACGGCGTGCGGGCCGGACCGGAGCCGGCCAGGCGGGCGCCGAGGCCCGCCACCGTCGGCTCGTCGAACAACACCCGTATGTCGAAGTCCACTCCGAGCACCGTCCGCACCCGGCTGGCGAGCCGGACCGCGAGCAGCGAATGCCCGCCGAGGGCGAAGAAGTCGTCGTCCACTCCCACGGTCTCCAGGCCGAGGACGTCCGCGAACGCGGCGCACAGGAGCTCTTCTCGCACGTCGGCCGGACCGCGGCGCGCGGTCTCGGCGGTGGGAGTCTCCGGGGCGGGCAACCTCTCGCGATCCACCTTCCCGTTCACCGTCAGGGGCAGCTCGTCGAGGACCATCACGACCGAGGGCACCATGTACTCCGGCACGTGCTCGGCCACGAACTCCCTCACCAGTGCGGGCAGCCCGTCCGCGCCACCGGCGGGAAGCACGTACGCGATCAGGCGCTTGTCCCCCGGGACGTCCTCGCGCACGACCACCGCGGCCTGGGCCACTCCCGGATGCGCGGTCACCACCGCCTGGATCTCCCCCGGCTCGATCCGGTATCCGCGGATCTTCACCTGGTCGTCCGAACGCCCCGCGAACACCAGCTGCCCATCGGCCGTCCACCGGGCGCGGTCCCCGGTCCGGTACAACCGTGAACCGTCCCCGGCGAACGGGTTCGCCACGAACCGCTCCGCCGTCAGGTCAGGCCGGCCCACATAGCCGCGCGCCAGTCCCACACCCGCGACATAGAGCTCTCCCACCGTGCCCACCGGCACCGGGCTCAACGCCGTGTCCAGCACGAACACCCGGGTGTTGACCACCGGCCGGCCGATCGCCACCTCCCGCGCGGCCGGGGCACACCGCCACAGAGTGGCATCGACCGTGGTCTCCGTCGGCCCGTACGAGTTGAACATCCGCCGGCCCCGCGCCCACCGCCGCATCACCTCCGCCGGGCACGCCTCGCCGGCCACCACCAACACGGTCTCCGGGGCGATGGCCCCCTCCTCCAGCGTCGCCAGCACCGCCGGCGGCAACGTCACATGCGACACTCTCTCCTCGGCGAGGAACGCGGGCAACACGTCCCCGAGGCGCCGCCGGCGCGGGATCACCACGAGCGTGGCGCCCGACACCAGCGCCATCAGCCATTCCCAGCCGAACGTGTCGAAGCCCGCCGAAGCGAACTGTCCCACCCGGGCCCCGGGGCCCACCTCCAGATACCGCTCGTGACCGGCCACCATGCTCGCCACGCCCGCGTGCGAGACCAGCACGCCCTTGGGCCGTCCCGTCGACCCTGACGTGTAGATCACATACGCCGCGGACGCCGGCGACAGCGCGGCTCCGCGCTCGCTCTCCTCCAGCGCACCGCCGTCCCCGGCCCCCAGCGCCCGGACGGTCGCCGGGTCGTCCAGCACGACCCGCGCCACGCCCTCCGGCAGCACCCCGTCCCACGCCATGGCCGTCACCACGGACACCGCACCCGCGTCCGCCAGCATGTACGCGACGCGCTCCGCCGGATGGTCCGCGTCCAGCGGCAGGTACACGCCCCCCGCCTTCGACACCCCCAGCAGAGCCACCACCAGCTCGACGCCGCGCTCCAACGCCACCGCGACCACCGACTCGGGGCCGACCCCCCGGTCGATCAGCAACCGTGCCAGCCGGTTCGCCCGCGCGTCCAGCTCCGCGTACGACACCTCTGCGCCGTCGGCGACCACCGCCACCGCATCCGGTGCGCGCTCCACCTGAGCCTCGAACAGCTCCGGCACCGTCCTCGGCGCCACCTCGGCCGCCGTGTCGTTCCACTCGATCAGCACGCGG
Organism: Streptosporangium amethystogenes; assembly: GCF_000721075.1. Lineage (GTDB taxonomy): Bacteria > Actinomycetota > Actinomycetes > Streptosporangiales > Streptosporangiaceae > Streptosporangium > Streptosporangium amethystogenes. Next base: position 3,812 of record NZ_JOEQ01000058.1, on the reverse strand, counting down.
CGGCGCTCACCCTCGGTGAGGATGTCCACCGCGCCGAGACGTAGCCGCGGATCTCCGGCCAGCTGTTCGAGGACCCACGCGAGGCGGGCCGCGAACCGTGCGACGCTGCCGGGTTCCAGCAGGTCCGTGGCGCCGGTCACCGAACCGCGCACGCCCGCCGGCGCACCCGCCGAGTCGAACTCCTCACCCACGACGACCTCGAGGTCGAACTTCGACACCGTCGCGCCGGCGGACATCCCCTCGGCCTGGAGGCCCGGCAGGTCAAGGACCGCCTCGGCGTTGTTCTGAAGCGTCAGCATCACCTGGAACAGCGCGTGGCGGGCCATCGACCGGCTCGGGGACAGCTCCTCCACCAGCCGCTCGAACGGCACGTCCTGGTGCGCGAACGCCGACAGGCTGGTCTCCCGCACCCGTGCGAGCACCTCGCGGAACGTCGGGTCACCGGAGAGATCCGTACGCAGGACCAGGGTGTTGACGAAGGAGCCGACCAAGTCGTTCACCGCTTCGTCGGTGCGCCCGGCGTTCGGCGACCCGATCGGGATGTCGGTGCCCGCGCCGAGGCGCGACAGCAGCACCGCCAAGGCGGCCTGCAGCATCATGAAAACCGTCACGCCCTCGGCCCGCGCCGTCTCCACGAGGCGCGCGTGCACCTCCGCGGAGATCTCCAGCGGCTCCTTGTGCCCGCGATGGGAGGCCACCGCCGGACGCGGGCGGTCGAAGGGCAGCGCCAGCTCCTCAGGCGCGTCCGCCAGCGCCTCACGCCAGTGGGCGACCTGGCGGGAGATCACGCTTTCCGGATCGCCCTCGTCGCCGAGCAGTTCGCGCTGCCAGAGCGCGTAGTCGGCGTACTGCACCGGCAGCGGCTCCCACACCGGAGCCCGCCCGGCACGGCGCGCCGCGTACGCGGCCGAGACGTCCGCCGCCAGCGGCGTCGTGGACCAGCCGTCGCTCGCGATGTGGTGCAGCACCATCACCAGCGCGTGCTCCGCCGGGCCGACCTCGAACAGCCACGCCCGGACCGGCACCTCCGACGAGAAGTCGAAGGTGTACCCCAGTGCCTCGGTGACCGCGGCCTCCAGCCCGGCGGGCGCCACCTCGGACACCCGCAGTTCCCAGTCCAGCTCGTCGATTCCAAGGATCCGCTGGTAGGGCTCGCCGTCCGCCAGGAGGTACACCGTGCGCAGCACCTCGTGCCGGCCGATCACGTCCCGCAACGCGGCGTTCAGCGCGGCCCCGTCCACCTCGCCCGACAGGCGCAGGGCGATCGGGATGTTGTACGTCGCGCTCGGCCCCTCCAGCTGGCTGAGAAACCACATCCGGCGCTGGGCGAAGGAGAGCGGAAGCCGTTCGGGACGTGCCCCGGCCGTCAGTGCCAGGCGCGCCGTGTCGGAACCGGCCAGGCGGGCCGCCAGCCCCGCCACGGTCGGCGCGTCGAACAGCGCCCGCAGCGGCACCTCCACCCCGAGCAGCGACCGCACCCAGCTGAGCAGTTTGATCGCCTGCAGGGAGTGCCCGCCCAGGGCGAAGAAGTCGTCGTCGACCTCGACCCGCTCCAGGCCCAGGATCTGCGCGAACGCGGCGCACAGCAGCTCCTCCTGGAGGGTGGAGGGACCCCGGCCCACCACGGTCACGTCGGCGTCTCGGGGGGACGGCTCCTCGGCGACCGGTACCAGCCGGCCGTCCCCGGTCCACCGCGCCCGATCACCCGTTCGGTACAGGCACGCCCCGTCCCCGGCGAACGGATCCGCCACGAACCGCTCCAGCAATGCCGGCGGCCGGCCCTCCGCTCCCACACCGGCCACGTACACCTCGCCGACCACGTTCACCGGTACCGGCGCCAGCCACTCGTCCAGCACGTACAGGCGGGCGTCATGCCCCAGCGGGCCGAGGACCTGGCCGTAGAGGTCGTCCGCCCGCGCCGCCGGGCCGCTCCACTCCAGCAGCACCCGGCGCCGCTCGTCCTCATCGAGGACGTCCACCGCGCCCAGCCGGGTCCGCGGCTCAGCGGACAACAGCTCAAGAACCCGTACGAGACGGCCCGCGAGCCGTTCAACCGACTCCGCGTCGAACAGGTCCGCCGCGCCGCCTACCGAACAACGCAGGCCCGCGGGTGTGCCCTGCGCGTCGAACGTCGCCTCGACGGTCACATCCAGGTCGAACTTCGCCGTCGACAGTCCGCTCGGCCGCGCGCCGGCCTGTATCCCGGCGAGGTCCAGGGGCGCTTCGGCTCCGCTCTGGAAGGTGAGGACCACCTGGAAGAGCGGATGGCGCGCCAGCGAACGAGCCGGTGCGAGCTCCTCCACGAGGCGCTCGAACGGCACCTCCTGGTGGGCGAAGGCCGAAAGCGTCGTCTCCCGTACCCGCCCCAGCAGCTCGCGGAACGTCGGATCACCGGAGAGATCCGTACGCAGCACGAGGGTGTTGACGAAGAAGCCGACCAGGTCGTCCAGTGCCTCGTCGGTGCGACCGGCCACGTCCGTGCCGATCGGGATGTCGGTGCCCGCGCCCAGGCGCGACAGCAGCACCGCCAGCGCGGCCCGCAGCACCATGAAGGTGGTCACGCCCTCGGCCCGCGCCACCTCCAGCAGCCGCGCGTGCACCTCCGCCGACGTCTCCACCTCGACCCGGTGCCCGCGATATGAGGCCACCTCCGGACGCGGGCGGTCATACGGCAGCGTCAGCTCCTCTGACACATCCGCCAACGCCTCACGCCAGAACGCCACCTGCTCCGAAAGGAGACCGGCCGGATCGCTCTCGTCTCCCAGAAGTTCCCGCTGCCAGAGCGCGTAGTCGGCGTACTGCACCGGCAACGGCTCCCATGCCGGAGCCCGGCCCTCGCACCGCGCCGCGTACGCCACCGTGAGGTCTCTGGCCAGCGGCTCCATGGACCCGCCGTCACTCGCGATGTGATGTACCGTCACCACCAGGACCTGCTCATCCGGACCGGCCGAGAAGAGCCAGGCCCGGATCGGCACCTCCGACGACAGGTCGAACGCGTATCCGGCCGCTTCGGCGACCGCGGCCTCCAACTCGTCCGGCGCCACCTCGGCCACCCGCAAATCCCAGGCGAGTTCGTCAATCTCGACGATCCGCTGATACGGCTCGCCGTCGGTCACCGCGAACACCGTGCGCAGCACCTCGTGCCGGCCGATCACATCCCGCAGGGCCGCGTTCAGCGCCTCGTCGTCGACCCGGCCCTCCAACCGCAACGCCACCGGCACGTTGTACGTCGCGTTCGGCCCCTCTAGCTGGGCGATGAACCAGAGCCGTCGCTGCGCGAAGGACAGCGGCAGCCGCTTGGGGCGTACCCTCGCTTTCAGCGCCAGGCGGGCCGGATCGGCGTCGGCGAGCCGGGCGGCGAGCCGGGCCACCGTCGGCTCCTCGAACAGCATCCGCAGCGGCACCTCGGCCCCCAGCACGGACCGCACCCGGCTCACCAACCGCGCAGCCAGCAGCGAATGCCCGCCCAGCGCGAAGAAGTCGTCATCCACCCCGACGTCGTTCACACCGAGCACCTGGGCGAACGCCGCACACAGGAGCTCTTCCCGCAGCGTCACCGGCCCCCGGCCCGAACCCGCGGCGTACTCGGGCGCGGGCAGAACCTTACGGTCCACCTTCCCGTTGGCCGCCAGCGGAAGCGCGTCGAGAACGACCAGCGCCGCCGGGACCATGTAGTCCGGCAGCCGTGCGGAGGTGAAGGCGAGCACCGACTCCGGCAGTCCGCTGTCCGTGTCCGCGGTCTCCGAAGGCACGATGTAGCCGACCAGGCGCACGTCCCCGGGAACGTCCTCCCGGGCGATCACCGCGGCCTG
>NZ_JOEQ01000057.1 GCF_000721075.1 Streptosporangium amethystogenes | reverse complement strand
CCACGGCCTGCACCTCTTCCTGAGCATCATCACCTGCGGCATGTGGGCCATCACCGGCTGGCCCATCGCAGCCGCCATTGGCCGCCGGCGTACCGTGCGGGGGCCGATGCCGCCGTACTACCCGCCGCCGTACTACGACCCCAACACGCCGCCACCCCCACCACGCCGATACGGCGGCTTCTGACGGCAGTTGGGTGCATACTCGAACTGCTGCCGAGACAAGGCCCGAACCAGGTGACTGGATCCTCCCGCTGAGCGCAGGCGGGCAGTGGCCCTCGGAGTGCGGTAGGCGACCTGACGGGCGAGATGGTCGGCGCGTAGGACCCCAGTCAACCCCCCGGACTGGGGTCCTTCTGCATATGCTGGACTCCAAGTGAAAGGGGCCCAGCATGGCAACACCACTTACCGCCGATCGTCTCGTAGCCGCCCTCCGCGCCGAAGGCGTCAAGGTCGTCGAGCACCCCGGCTGGCGAGGACACCACCGCAACCACAAGGGCCCCTGGGGGCCCGTCCACGGCGTGATGATCCACCACACCGTCACCGGCCCGAAGGTCAACGGCGTCCCCATCTGCTTCACCGGCTACGCCCAGCTTCCCGGTCCGCTCTGCCACGGCGTCATCCGCCGCAACGGCGAAGTCCACCTCATCTCCGACGGCCGCGCCAACCACGCCGGCGGCGGCGACCCGTCGGTGCTGGCCGCGGTCATCGACGAGCGGTACAACGACCGGCCCCCCGCGCCGCACCAGCACGACGGCTCCGCCGGGGCGGTCGACGGCAACCGGTCGTTCTACGGCTTCGAGTGCGAGAACCTCGGGGACGGCAGGGACCCGTGGCCTGCCGCGCAGGTGGAGGCGATCGTCAGGGCGTCGGCCGCGATCAACCGCGCGCACGGCTGGGGCGCCAAGTCCGTCATCGGCCACTCGGAGTGGTCGGACTGGAAGAGCGACCCGCGAGGTCCCGACAACGTTGTCAGCATGCCGGGCCTTCGGACGCGCATCGCCGACCGCCTCGCACACCCCGCGTCCTGGACCCCCGGCGCCAGCATCCCCAAGCCCCCCACGGAGGACGACATGACCACCCCCGGCGAGAACTGGTCGTACCGCAACGCCAAGGCCGACGCCGCGTCCGTCGCCGCCGGACTCGGCCACATCCCCGACGCCTACGGCTACCTCGTCCAGACCCACCGCATGGTCACCGGACTCGTCGCCAGCGTCGCCGCCCTGACGGAACGGATCGCCGAGCTGGAGGAGCGCCAGCAGTGAGCGCCCCCGACCCGGGCATCTACATCAGCCCAACCCAGATGTACACAGAGGTGAGAGGCCTGGCTGAGGTGGTCGGCCGTATCGAGGGCAAGCTGGATCAGGCCCTCCGCGAGAACGTCGACATGCGCGGCGACATACAGGACCACGAGAAACGCCTCCGCGACCTCGAAGCCGAACCCAAGGCCTCCGCCATCAGCGCCCGCGTCGAAAAGGTCGAGCATCAAACCTGGCGCAGCGCCGGCGCCTCCGCCGCGATCGCCGCCGTCTTCATGCTGGCCGGGCAGGTCTTCCTGCCGATGATCCTCCGCTGAGAAGGGAGCACCCCTATGTCCACCCCGGAGCCGTACCCGTGGGTGCGCCGCGACACCGAACGCGGCCAGGCCTACGCCGCGTTCCGCGAGTACCTCACCCAGGGCCCCCGCCGCACCGTCATCGCCGCCGCCAAGGAAGCGGGCATCAGCTCGGACTCCGCCTACGAGCTGTCGAAGCGGCACGACTGGCAGGCCCGTGCCACCGCCTACGATCAGCACCTGGCGTCCGCCGCCACCGACGGCCTCGCCTCGCAGATGGCGTCCGCCCGTGACGACAACCTCGCGTTGGCGGACAAGCTGCGCGGGCACCTGTCCGACCGGCTCGACGAGTGCATTGCCCAGCGCGACGACCCCACCGTCCGCTGGTCCCAGGCCCTCGCCGCCATGGTCCGCCTGGAGGAGCACGCCTTCCGGCTGAAGGACGACCCCAAGGCGTCCGCCGCCCGCGACCGCGTCCAGACCCTCATCGAGCGGTTCGAACGGATCACCAACACGTGATCGTCGACCCGGCCGAACTCGCCGCCCTCACCCCCGCCGAGCTGGAGCAGCTCGCCGAGGGGCTAGAACGGCTTGTCCTCGACCGGGAAGCCGGCAAGGTCCCCTGGCTCTGCGACCGCGAAGGCTGCGACGGGCGCCCCCACCCCGGACGCCCCGGCGCCCACTCCCGCGCCAACCAGCGCCCACCCGCCGGAGACGACTGGGACTGGTGGCTGGCACTCGCAGGCCGCGGCTGGGGCAAGACCCGAGTCGGCGCCGAGTTCAGCATCGAGCAAGCCCGCCACCTCCCCCGCGGCGCGCTCATCGCCCCCACCGCCGCCGACGCCCGAGACGTCATGGTCGAAGGCGACTCCGGCATCCTCGCCTGCGCCCCGGCCACCTTCAGGCCCGTCTACACCAAGAGCCTGCGGAAGCTGGAGTACCCCAACGGCTCCATCCAGATGCTGTACTCCGCCGACGAACCGGACCGACTCCGCGGCCCCCAGCACCACTACTTCTGGGCCGACGAGCTGGCCGCCTGGCGCTACCTCCAACACGCCTGGGACATGCTCCAGATGGGCATGCGCCTCGGCAAACACCCCCGCGGCTGCATCACCACCACGCCCCGACCGCTGCCGCTGGTCAAAAAGCTGCTGAAGGACCCCCGCTGCGCCGTGGTGCGCGGCTCGACGTACGAGAACCTCGACAACCTCGCCGAGACGTTCCGTCGGTCCGTCATCGACCGGTACGAGGGCACTACGCTCGGCCGGCAGGAGCTCGACGCCGAGGTGCTCGAAGACCTGCCGGGCGCCCTGGTGGCCCGCGCCCTGATCGACCGGTACCGGGTCCGCCCCGACGAGGTGCCCGAGCTGGTGTCCATCGTCGTCGGCATGGACCCCGCCGGCACCGGCGCCGGAGACGAGACCGGCCTCGCCGTCACCGGCTGGGGCGTCGACCAACACCACTACGTCCTCGCCGACGTGTCCGGGCGCCGGACCCCGGACCAGGCCGCACGGGCCGCGTACGAGGCGCTGGAGGTCCACGGCGCCACGCTCGTGGTCGTCGAGGACAACGGCGGCAAGGACTGGATCGAGACCGTCCTCAAGCGCGTGTGGCGGGACATGCACCCCGGGTCGACGAGCCCGCCGCCGATCCGCCGCGTCAACGCGAGCCAGGGCAAGAAGCTCCGGGCGCAGCCGGTAGCGATGCTGTACGAGCAGGGCCGCGTCCACCACGTCGGCTCCCTTCCCGAGTTGGAGGACCAGCTGACGACGTGGATCCCCGAGGAGACGCCCGGCTCCCCGGACCGCATCGACGCCCTCGTTCACGCGGTCACCCACCACATGAAGCGCGACCGCGGTACGCGTACCGAGCTGGTCAACCCGCACCGTGCCGCGGCGCGCCCGGGACGCACGGCACAGCACCCGGCACTCAAAGCTCGCGCGCAGCGGGCATGATGGGATGGAAATGGAAACGTATCCGCTTGTGCTGATGGTGGTGATGGCGCTGGCCACGGCCCGCGTCACCCGACTCGTGACCCGCGACCGCCTTCTTCAGGCGCCGCGGCGAGCTGTCCTGCGCGCCCTCCCGGACGACCACCTCCTCGCCTACTTGGTGGTGTGCGACTGGTGCGTGTCCATGTACGTGGGTGCGCTCGCGGCCGTGGGTGGGGCGTGGGCGGGGTGGTGGGACTGGTGGCTGGTCCCGGCCCTCGCGTTCGCGTACTCGCACGTGACCGGCTGGCTAGCGTCTCGTGAGGGTGAGGGCTGATGGCGATCTTCCGCAGGCGCAGGGAAGGCGGCCCCCTCCTCCCCGAGACCGCCGATGCGTCGGTTGCCCCACGGGCTATCACCGCTGCCGCCATGCCGATGGCCGGCCCCGGCGTGAAGCTCGCCGACCGGGCCCGGAAGCAGTCCGCCAACTCGGACTGGCAGCGGCAGGGCTGGTACTACTACGACGTGATCGGCGAGCTGCGGGCCCCGCTCGTATGGATCGCCAACGCCGTCTCCCAGGCCGACCTTCACGCCACCGAGCTGGACCCTGCGACGGGGAAGCCGACTGGGCTGTCGGAGAACCCGACCGCCGTCCAGGCCGCATCGCTCGCGCTCGGCGGCGCGGCGAAGCGGGCCACGCTCCTCAAGGTGCTGGCCTTGTGCTGGCAGGTGCCCGGGGAGGCGTGGGTCATCGTCCGTCCCCAGGGCCAGGGCAAGCCGGATGAGTGGATCGTCCTGCCGCCGTCGAAGGTCAAGTCGAAGGGCTCTGGCGCGGATGCGTCGTGGCAGTACACCGACCCGAAGACTGGCGTGGAGGTGCCCTTGGCACCCCAGGCGCGGCTCTTCCGCGTGTGGTCCCCGCACCCGGCGGACTTCATCCAGGCCGATAGCGCGGTACGCCCCGCACTCCCCATCTGCCGCGAGATCGAGAAGACCTCCCAGACCCTGGCCGGGCAACTCGACTCCCGCCTCGCCACGGCCGGCGTGTGGCTCGTCGCCGACGAACTGGACCTCCCCAAGGGGGAGCACGAGACGACGGCGCTGGCCTTCATGGACGAGCTGCTGTCCGTGGCTGAGACCGGGATCCAGCAGCCCGGCACTCCAGCGGCCGTCGTCCCGGTCGCCTTCAACGCCCCTGGCGACATGATCGCGGCCGGGTCCGCGCTCGCCTTCGTCGACTCGTCCACCACGTTCGTGCAGGGCCTGGACGACCTCCGTGACAAGGCCCTTGACCGGCTCGCCGCCACCCTCGACATGCCCAAGTCCGTCGCGGCCGGGTCACAGGACGAGTCGAACCACTGGTCCGCCTGGCAGGTCGAGGAAAGCACGTACAAGATCTTCATCGAGCCGCTGCTGCGCGAGCTCGGCGACGCTCTCACCGAGCAATGGTTCCGGCCCGCGCTCGTCGCCATGGGCATGAGCCCCGATCAGGCGGCCCGGTACGAAATCGGCTGGGACACCACGAACATCGTGGCCCGTCCGGACGACCGGGAGACGCTGGAGTCCCTGTACGACAAGATCCTCATCTCCGACGAGTACATGCTGTCGGAGAACGGTATCCCCGAGGACGCGATGCCGGACGAGGCGGAGCGGGAACGACGCCTGCTGGAGAAGCTGGTCATCTCGTCGCCGGCGATCCTGTCGGAGCCGGGTGTGGCGGAGGCCCTGGGCATGCCGCAGCTCGCGGCGGGGCAGGCGTCGGCCGTGGCCGAGCAGCCTGCGGTGGAGGCGCCGGAGGAGCCGCGTGCGTTGCCGTCCACGCAGGGGACGGAGCCGGAGCCTGAGCCGGTCCCGGACGGGTTGACGGCGGCGGCCGAGCTGCTGGTGTTCGATGCCCTGTCGCGTGCGGGCGGGCGGCTGCTGACGCGGGAGAACCGGGGGCAGTTCGCTTCGACGCCGAAGCATGAGCTGCACACGAAGCTGGAGCCTCCGCGTGACGACCTCGGGCGCCTGCTGGAGGGTTCCTTCCAGTTCGTCGGCCCCGTGGCTGAGGCGTTCGGCCTGTACGAAGGCACCCTCCGCGCCGTGCTGAAGACCTACGTCCGCAACCGGCTGTACACGCGTGAGCCCCACAACCGGACCGTGCTGACCAACATGCTCACCGAGGCCATGCGGTGACAACGTTGCCACCCGATGACGGGCTACCCCAGAGGCTGAGGGCGGAGGCGTTCATCCGCGAGGGCGAGCAGCGGGTTGCCCGCACGTGGTTCCGGTCCCTGACGCGCTGGCTCGACCGCGTCCGCCCCGCCGTCCTCCGCGACGGCGCGGTGGATCCTGGGCGGGTCTCCGACCATCAGCAGTTCTGGACCGAACAAGTCGACGTCGAGGTCATGCCCGTAGTCGACGGCATCCTTCAACGGGCCGCGCGCCGTGTCCGCCGGCCTGGCGTACCGCCCACGGACGCGTGGGTGCGGGAGTACCTGAATGAGGCAGGCAACCGGCTCGTGCGTCTGCCGGATGAGGTGTACGGGCTGATTGTCGTGGAGCTGGAGCGTGGGATCCGGGAGCAGGAGTCCATCCCGGACATCGCGGCGCGGGTGTCGGCGGTGTTGACGGCGACGGGGTCGGAGCGGTGGCCGCACCGGGCGGTGACGGTGGCGCGGACGGAGACGATCGCCGCGGTCAACGCGGGGGTGTTCCGCAGCGCGCAGCTGGAGGCGGCGGACCGGGGGGATCCGGCGCCGTTCAAGCAGTGGATTGCGACGGCGGACAAGCGGACGCGGGACACGCACCGGGACGCCGACAAGCAGCGGACCCTTTTGACCGAGCCGTTCGTCGTCGGCGGCGCCCAGCTCCTCTTCCCCGGGGACCCGCGCGGCCCGGCCGGAGAGGTCATCAACTGCCGGTGCTCCCTGATCCCGGTGGTGCTCGGAGAAGAGATCGACTGGACAGACAGGCAGGATCCCTGATGGCAAGAACCTGGAACGCGGTGCTGGCTCGGCTGGGTGTGCCCACCGGCGACGGCCGCATCATCGACCCGGCAGGCGGCTCCAGCCGCGACCTGCCGCTGCCGCTCATGTGGCAGGAGCTGTCCGACGACGGCCACGGCGGCAGCCGCGTCGTGGGCCGGATCGAGACGCTGCGGATCGCGGACGGCATGGTCACCGCAACCGGCAGCATGCTGGAGGACATCCCCTACTCCGTCACCGAACAGCTGGAGGCGGGCGTCGTGGGCCCGTCGGTGGACCTCGACGACATCGAGTACGTGATGGACGAGGCCGAGCGACTGATCATCACCCGGTGGCGGGTCGCCGGGGCGACGCTGGTCAGCATCCCCGCGTTCGCGGACGTGTCCCTCACCCTCGACCCGCTCCCCGCCGAACCCGTTGACGAGCCGGAGCCGAGCGAGGACCACATGGAGGAGTGGCTGTACGCTTCCGCGCGCCCGGAAGCGCTCCCCCCGACGGACTGGTTCCAGCGCCCCGACGTCGACCGACTCACCCCCCTCACTGTCACCGACACAGGCCGCGTCTTCGGGCACATCGCCGGGTGGGACACCTGCCACGTCGGCCTGCCCGGCTGCGTCACCCCGCCCTCCAGCCCGACCGGCTACACGTACTTCCACGTCGCCGAGCAGCGCACCTCCGACGGCGCCACGCTGCCCGTGGGCACGCTCGTCGCCGGACCCCGACACGCGGACGCTCAGCTCGCGTTCCGGGCCGCGCAGGAGCACTACGACGACCCGGCGGCGGCCGTCGCCCGGGTGGTCGCGGGCGAAGACGAGTTCGGCATCTGGGTCGCTGGATGGCTCCTCCCCGGCGCCACGGCGGAGGCCCTGGACGTGTTCCGCTCGTCGCCCGTGTCCGGCGACTGGCGACGCGTCGGCGGTGCCCTCGAACTCATCGGCGTGTGCTCGGTGAACACCCCGGGCTTTCCCGTCCCGCGCGCGCGGGTGCATTTCGCGGCCGGCGCCCAGCGGGCCCTCATCGGCAGCTTCGGCATCACACCGCAGCAGGAGAAGCGCATTGTCGAACCGGCACTCTCCCCGGAACAGCAGGAGTTCCGAAACGCCTTCCAGACCTGGGCAGACGCTCGCGCTCGGTGGGCGTGGGCCACGGCAATGACGACGGAGGACTGACATGGGCTGCAACTGCGGCGGCAACAAGACGCTGACCGACTACCAGATCACCTACCGGGGCGGCGGCACCGAGACCGTCACCCACGAGCAGGGCGGCCTGGTGAAGGTCCGCCAGCTCCTCGCGAAGAGCCCCCAGGGCGGTACCTACCAGGCCGTCACCCGCAAGGCGTAACACGCCGTACAGCCGGGCGGCCCTTACAAACCGCCCGGCACGCGGTACCCTGCACACAGCTTCGATGCTGGCGGTGGGCCGGTCGACGCAGACGAGACACATGTCGTTCTGCCGACCGGAAGGAGACCCGCCATGGCAGAGCAGACCCCGGAGAACACCGAGTCGAACGAGCCGGTCACCTTCTCCATCACCGACGCCACCGACGAGCAGCTCCTCGCCGAGTACAGCCGCGTCAAGGCCGCCGGGACCGAGCTGTCCGGGAAGGCCGATGCCGACCCCGCCGAGCTGTCCGGCCTCGCCACGCAGCTTCAGGAGCTGGCCGCCGCCATCACCGAGCGGAAGACCGCCGCCGAGGCCACGCAGGCCGCCCGCGACGCGTTCGCCGCCGCGCCCGACCTGACGATCCCCACCCAGGTCATCCCGGCCCCCGCCGCCGAGACCCCGGCCGTCGAGGAGCCCGCCGTCGAGACTCCGCCCGCGCAGGTCCCGTCCGTCTCCCAGATGGCCGCCCAGACCACCATGCCGCAGACGCCCCCGGCCTCCACCCCGCGTCACGACAAGGTCGCCCTCCGCTTCAGCGCCGACGCCGCCGGCGTCCTCGGCCGCAACGTAGGCGAAGAGACCGACACCTACGCGCTCACCGACGCCAGCCAGAAGCTCTTCAAGCAGTTCGGCAACTCCCGAGTCGGCGGCGGCATCCGCGCCGAACGCGCCCTCGGCCAGCTCCACCGCGAGCGCGAGTTCCGCGTCTCCGGCGACCGCAACACCGACGCCCGTACCCTCAAGGACCTCACCGACTACCGGCGCCGCCTCCCCTCCATGCAGGAGTGGGAGAAGTCCGTCAGCGACGCCAACAGCCTCACCGCCGCGGCCGGCTGGTGTGCCCCGTCGGAGATCCGCTACGACCTCTGCTCCCTGTGGGAGCGGGACGGGTTCATCGATCTCCCCACCATGGGTGCCCCCCGCGGTGGCGTGCAGTACTCGAAGAACTACCTGTGGCGCCAGATCATGGACGCCGGCCTCACCAGCTTCACGAAGCTGACCGAGGCGCAGGTCATCGCGGACACCCCGAAGAACTGCACCGAGCTGCCGTGCCCGACCTTCGAGGAGCGGCGCCTGGACGTCGCGGTCACCTGCATCACCGGCAGCTTCCTCCAGGACGTTGGCTACCCGGAGAACGTCGCCAACCTCGTCGACGGCCTCCTCCTCAAGCACGAGGTGGAGATCAACCGCGACATCATCAGCCAGATCGTCACCCAGGCCGGTGCCGCGATCGTGATCCCGCCGCAGGGTGCGACCCCGGCGCCCGGCTCCGGCCCGGACACGTCCGCCGTCGCCTCGTTCCTCGCGGGCGTCGACATCGCCGCGATCGACATGCGGTACCGCGAGCGGATGAGCTTCAACCGCATCCTCGAAGTTGCGGTCCCGCAGTGGATCGTGGCCCAGTGGCGTGCGGACATCTCCCGCCGGAACGGCTACTTCAGCGACCCGTTCTCCGCCGCAACCACCGCGGAGATCGCCCGCTGGTTCTCCGCCCGCAACCTGCGCCCGCAGTTCCTCCGCGACTGGCAGGACGCCCAGTCCGGCCTCGCAACCGGCCCCGGCGACATCACCGCCCCCATCACCCCGATCACGTCGCTGCCGACCACGGTCGACTTCCTGATCTGGCCGGCGGGCGCGATCGTCCTGCTCCGCGAGGACGTCGTCACCCTCACCAACGTGTACGACAGCACGAACCTCAAGCAGAACCTCTACACGGCCCTCTTCACGGAGGAGGGCTACGCGCCGATCTTCCCGTGTGGCGAGGTCAAGCGGTACACCGTCAACGCCTGCCCGTCCGGTGCGACCGCCGACCAGGTGTGGACGTCGTGCGCCGTTCCGGCTGCCGCGGCGTGACCTACCCCGTGATCCGGGCCGCCCGCCCACCTGTCGTCCGGGCGGGCGGCCCCTCATCGGAAGGGAGGTGACGACATGGCAGTGATCGTTCCGAGTCAACAGGAGATCCAGGGCCCCGAGCCCGGCCGCCGACGGTATGGCATCTTCGATGCCGCTGTTCGGCCTGGTCCGCTGGGAAACGGGGTGATCGCGTCGGGGCTGACGTTCGCCGCTGAGGACTGTGGTGTCTCGGTGGTGCCGTACGACCCGACGTGTGCCGCGCCGCACCCGGAGAAGCCGTTCGCCCCGGGCACGGCGTTCGTGGAGTCGGCGCCGTACTGGCTGCTGACGACGTACCAGTGCGGAACGGTCGGCACCACTGCCGAGGACGTGCGACGCCGGGTCCGGCGCCGGTACGACGCGGGCGTGCAGTGGGCGGTCGAGCAGCAGATCTGGACCGGCGGCGGCATCACCGGCGTTCCGAACCTGTCGACCGCAGGCGCCACCGTCGTCGTGCCCACGGCCCCGGGCGCGGGTGCCGCGATCTCGGCGCTGGAGCAGGCGTTCCACGACCAACACGGCTACACCGGCGTCATCCACATCAACACGACCGCGCACGCGGCCGTGCAGTACGCGGGCCTGGTGGGAACGCAGGGCGGCGCCGGAACGATGCGGACCCCTCTGGGCAACGCGTGGTCGTTCGGCTCCGGCTACGGCGTCACCGGCCCCGCCGGGGCCGCGCCCGCGGCCGGGTTCGTGTGGGCGTTCATCACCCCGCAGGTCTACCTGTGGGAGACCCAGGTGAACCAGCCCGACCCCGTGCAGACGCTCGACCGCACGTTCAACCAGTGGATGGCGGTGGCCGAGTCTGTGTGGGCTCACGCGTGGGTCTGCGACACGGTCATGGCCGTGCAGGTCCCGGTCGCTGCCCCGGCAGTGGCCACGGCTCCGGCGGTGCCCGCATGAACGACTGGGTGACTGTACTCCCCGGCGAGGCCGGGGTGCAGAAGACCGCGATTGCCCTGCTGGCGGTCGCCGACGACCCGGACCACGTTCGTACGCAGCGGGGCGGGACCGAGTTCCTGGTCGCCCCGTACGTGGCCGACCGCTACAACACCGCGCGCGAGCCGGAACGCCGGCCGCGACGCCGCGCGAAGAAGGAGGATGACCATGGCAACTGAGTGTGTCCGTCTGGCGCGCGGCAAGCGCATGCGGCTGACCAAGCTCAACCAGTGCGGGACGGTGGTGAACGGCCCAAACTCGACCCTCACGGCCGAGGCCCTGGTGACCGGCACCCTGACCCCGAACTACGCCGACCCGTCCGAAATCAGCATCCTCAACGCCAACGGCGACGAATGCATCTCTGACCGGTCCGCGCCCGCGCTCAGGTGGATCGACATCTCCCTGAACGTGTGCACCTGGGACCCCACCATGATCAGCCTGATCACCGGTGACCCGCTGGTCCTCGACAACGCCGCGACGCCGAACGTGGTCGGCTGGTCCATCGACGCCGACCTCACCGGCTCCGCGTCGTTCGGCCTGGAGATCTGGTCCGGCATCACCGGCCAGGCCTGCGACCCGTCCGGGAACGTCAAGTACCAGTACTGGCTCCTGCCGTGGGTCAAGGACGCCCAGTGGGGCGAGTGGCTGCCCGCGCAGAACGACGGCATCACGGCCACCTGGACCGCCCGTGCGGTCCCGGGCGGCGAGTGGGGCGTCGGCCCGTACGACGACGTCCTCCGCGACGCCGTGACCCCGGCGACGCTGACGGCCCTCCTCACGCCGATCGGCGACACGGAGGTACTGCGGTCGATCACGACCTCGGCGCCGCTGCCGACGCCGGCGTGTGGCGCAACGGTGCTGCCCGTTCCGTAGCCGGACCGGGGTCCTGGCCGACGGCTCCCGGCCAGGACCCCCTCACCGTAGGGACCGAGGATGACGACCCCTGAACCGCCGGGCCCCTGCGAGTGGCCCATCGACACCAGTTGCTGCCCCGACTGGGACACGTACTCCGCCGAGGTGCAGGCCCGTGCGACGACGTTCGCCGTGGCCATCCTCGACGCGCTCACGGGCAGGCAGTTCGCGCAGTGCCCCGTCGCCTACCGGCCGTGCGGCCCGAAGTGCGCGTCGGGCCCCGGGTACATGTCGTGGCCGGTCGGCACTCCCGGCGTGTCCGCGGGCGGTGGTCCGTGGATGCTGCCGTACATCGATGCCGGGGTGTGGCGGAACTGCGGTTGCTCGGGCGGCTGCTCCTGCAGCGTGGCCTGTGAGGTTCCGTTCCCGACATCCGTGGCTTCGGTCACTTCAGTCACTGTCGACGGCCTGACCATCGCCCCGGCCGCCTACCGGCTGGACTCGTGGCGGGGCATCCCGCGGCTGGTCCGGATCGATGGGGAGTGCTGGCCGCAGTGCCAGGACATGAACGTCGAGCCCGGCGAAGTCGGTTCGTTCGTCATCACCTACCAGCCCGGCCGGCCCCTCCCGCTTGCAGGGCAGATCGCGGCGGGCGAGTTCGCGTGCGAGCTGGCCAAGGCCTGCGTCGGCGCCGAGTGTGCGTTGCCGCAGCAGATGGCGTCGCTGTCGCGGGCGGGGGTGGACATTCAGATGGTCGACCCCACCACGATCGCCGAGGAAGGCCTGACGGGGATCAAGAACGTGGATCTGTGGATCCGGTCGGTGAACCCGGCACGGCGGGCTCAGCGGTCGCGTGTGGCCTCCGTGGACACGTACAGGGGGAGGTTCTCGTGACGCAGGCCCTCAGCCTCGCGCAGCTCCTCGTCGGCTGCCTCGCCACCCAACTCCAGAACCCGCACCCGTGGCCGGTCCCGCCCGAGCGGGTCATGCTCCGCGCGGGTCAGCAGGTCATCCCGCTGCTCTCCTCGACCGGCGAGGACGAGTGCTGCCTCGGCCTCGGCTACGTCAGGATCGCCAGCGTGCAGGGCGTCCGCGACGTCACCGACCGCATGGCCGCCAGCGGCTGCTTCATGGCCGAGCGGACCCTGACGCTGGAGATGGGCGTGTACCGCTGCATGCCCACCCCCGACGCAGGGGCGATCGTCTCGGCGACGGAGTGGGACACCCTCGCGGCCAAACTCGACGCCGACTGGAAGGCCATGGAAGCTGCCGTTTGCTGTGCCTTCTCCGACCCTGACTCGCTGCGCATCGGCCCAGTGGCGGTCGGCCTGTACGAGCCTGTAGGCCCCGACGCGAACTGCCTCGGTGGCCGCATGACCGTGAACATCGTGATGGAGGCGTGCTGCTGATGACCCGCAAGAAGACCCCTCTCACCGAGTACCACCGTCGCGCCCGCATCCGGGTGCGGACCTCGTTCGACGGCTTCCGGCGAGGCGATGAGGCCGAGGTGCACGTGGACCCGGTCGTGGCCGGGTGGATTGAGATCGGCGTGGTGGAGATCGTCGAGGAGCTGGGAGGACCCGATGGCGAGGCTGAGGCTGGACAGGGCGGCGCTGAACCGGACGTTCTCGGCGACGAGCAGGCGTGAGGGGGATGCTGCGGCCCGGCAGGTCGTGGCGCGCGCCAAGGTGCTGGCGCCCGTCGACACCGGCCGGCTGCGGGCGTCGATCCGGGTCGAGCGGCGGTCGTTCTTCGGGCTGCGGCAGCGGTGGACGATCGGGTCGGATGTCGAGTACGCGCCGATGGTGAACGACGGCACCCGCCCACATCTGATCCGCCCTCGCCGCGCGCAGGTGCTCCGCTTCAAAGTCGGCGGGAAGACCGTCTTCGCCAAGGTCGTCCACCACCCCGGCACCAGGGCCCGCCCGTTCCTCGACCGCGCGCTGCGGGATGTGGCGCGTAACCGGGGCTACGACATCACCCAGAGATAGGCTTGCCCTATGGACGACACCAAGACGATCGCCGAGCCCACTCGCGTGGTGACCATCGGCGGAACCGAGTACCCCGTCACCGCACCCGACCAGGCCACCGCCGAACGCGTCGCCGTGGTCATGTCCCTCAACTCCCCCGGCGAGCTGAAGCTGAAGTCCGCCGGCATCCTCATCGCCGCATGCCTGGGCGAGGAGGCGTGGAAGGAAATCCTGTCCGCCTACCTCGACGGCGACGTCGACACGCAGGCCCTGTTCAACATCCTGAAGGGGATCGGCGACGCACTGGGGGTTCCGGACGCGGATGCCTGATGTCCTCGCTCCTCTCGCGCGGGGCCCGGTGCCGATACAGATCGGCGGCCAGGTCTTCGCTCTGGCGTGGCGTCCGGCGGCCGAGTGGACGACGGTGCGCACGGAGATGGACGTGATCCGACTCCTGCCGGAAGAGGACCAAGACGCGGTAGGCCGGATGATCCTCGACGGCGTCGCCGATCTCCGGACCCTGACGGACGCCGCGCACACCGTGCTGGCAATGGTGACAGGGCGCCGTTGGTGGGAGGGATTGCGCCTGCTGATGATGTCAGTGCAGCCCGAGACCCTCGGACACCTGGCCCTGGCAGGGGTGGATCCGTGGACGCGGTCGGCGTACGAGTGGTGCGCCGCCACCTACGCCCTGCACACCCGCAACGCGGACGAGAAGAACCGGATGCGGTTCGACTTCCAGCTGGGCATCCCGCCCCCGGGATACGAGGACGCATGGGACACCGACGGCGACGACCCCGAGGCCGTACAGACGGCACTCGCAGCATGGATGGGAGGGTGAGGTGGCCAGCGAGGCAGAGGTCGACCTTGTAGTCGATGCGGCCGGCGCCCTGCCGGATCTGGAGCGGCAGCTTCAGCGGATCGTCAGCAGCGCTGAGGCGTCTTCGCCGGAGATTGCCCTCGATGCCGGGCTCGACGCTCGCCGTACCCTGCGGGATCTGGATTCTGCGTTGGGCCGGGTCATCTCCGCTGTCGAGGCGGACCCGGACAGCACGATCGATGTCAGCGCCGCTGTCGACCAGCGCGCCGCCCTCCGTACTCTCGACGCTCAGATCGGCGCCGCTGTCGCCGCCGTGACCGCGGGTGCGCCGGCCGTCGACGTCGAGGCGGCACTGGACGTGTCGTCGGTGGCAGACCTCCGGCGAGATGTAGACAACGTTGTCGAGACGCTGACGCGGACCGCCGACCCGGTCGAGATCGAGGTCGACCTCGACCGGGGTATCGACGGGCAGCTCCGCCGCCTCACCTCCGGGCTCGACGGTGTCGGAGACCGCGCCAAGGGCGTCCTCGGCCCGCTGGGATCCATGGTCGGGACGGTCGCGAAGCTGGGCGCGACCGTCGGCGCCGCCGCGCCTGCGCTCGCGTCGGCTGCTGCCGCTATCCAGCAGCTCGGCCCGGCGGCCGGTGTGGCCGTGTCCGGCATGGTGACCATGAAGCTCGCGGCCGGCACGCTGAAGCTGGCCATGGCGGGTGTCGAGGACGCCGTGAAGAACGCGTTCGACCCGGATACGGACCCAGAGGTGCTGGCCAAGTCGATGGAGCGGCTGGCACCCAACGCCCGCAAGTTCGTGAGCGAACTTCGCGACATGCGTGGCGACCTCGTCGGCCTCCAGCAGGACGTCCAGAACGACGCTTTCGAAGGGCTCGACAAGACGTTGCGGACGCTGGCGGATTCGGCTTTCCCCGACGTCGCCAACGCGGTCCGCGGCGTGGGTGTGTCCCTGAACGAGATGGCGAAGAACGCGGCGGCGGGCGCGCTTGCCCTGGACGCCAACGGGGCCCTTGGGCAGGCGCTGAAGGGGTCGACGAAGGCACTCCAGAACCTTGAACAGGTCCCGAACGATCTGGTGGTCGGCCTGGGGTCTATCGCGGCGGCGGGTGCGCCGGCGCTGGATCGTCTGACGAAGGCTGCGGCGGGGGCCGCGGACAAAATCTCCGACAAGCTGGTGGCCGCGTTCCGGTCGGGTGCTCTGGAGGACGCGATCTCTGGGGCCATCGACAGCTTCGCTCAGCTTGGCCAGTCCGTTGGGAACATCCTCGCCGGTCTCAGGAACGTGATCTCCGGGCTGACAGTCGATGGCGCGGGGCTCTTCGAGACCATGGAGAAGGTCACCCAGGCGTTCGAGGACGCGACCGCGACGAAGGGGTTCCAGGACGCCATTGCCGCCCTGTCGCAGACGATGGCGCTGCTCGTCGATACGGCGCTTCCGCTACTGGTGTCGGCGTTGCAGCTGCTGGGACCCATCTTCGAGGCGCTGGCGGGGCCTGTGCAGACGCTGATCGAGGCGCTTGGTACCGCGCTGGCGCCGATCATCTCTGCCCTGGGCCCGGTGCTGACGGCGCTGGCCGACACGATCGGGAACCTGGTGCTGGTCTTCGTACCGTTCCTGGAGGTGATCGGGCAGCTGATCACGACCCTCCTCCCTGCCCTCCTCCCCTTGTTCGACGCCCTGTTCGTCATCTTCAGCCAGATCGCGCCGGCGGTGCAGCTGTTCGCGGAGATGCTGGGCCAGTTCCTGACGCCGATCATTCAGGCCTTGGGCCCGCTGCTGGACCTGGTCCTGGACCCGCTCGTCGAGCTGTACAGCGCGGTCTTCCCGGCGATCATCGAGGTGCTGCTGGCGTTGCAGCCGGGGCTGATCGCCCTGTCGCTGGCGCTGGTCGAGGTGCTGGAGGCGGCGGGACCGCTGATCCAGGCCGTCCTTCAGCTGGTGGTGGCGCTCGGGTCCGCGCTCGCGCCGGTGATCGCGCCGCTAGCGAAGCTGCTCCTGGGCCTGGTCAACGGTGCGTTGAAGATCGTGGCGGGCTTCATCACGACGGTCCTGGTGCCCGCCATCGAGATCCTGACCAAGCTCCTGCAAGGCCGATTCTCCGACGCCTGGAACCAGATCAAGGGCATCGTCAGCAACGTCGCGACCGCGGTGGTCGGGTTCGTCCGCAACATGGTCACCCAGTCCGTGCAGATCCTCGGCAGCCTGATGAAGCAGGGTGTGCAGGCCGCGACCGATTTGGCGGTCGGGTTCGGCCGGCAGATCCAGAAGCTAGTGGCTGACTCGGTCCGGTTCGTTGCCGAGCTTCCCGGGAAGATCGTCCAGCAGACGGCGCGCTTCGGGTCGCTGCTCATCCAGGCTGGTAAGGACATCATCCGGGGCCTCATCAACGGCCTGAAGTCCATGCTCGGTTCCCTGCTCAGCACGATCAGCGACATCGGCTCGCAGGCCGCGTCCGGCATCAAGGACTTCTTCGGGATCTCGTCGCCGTCGAAGCTGATGATGGGCTACGGCAAGGACGTCATGCGGGGCTTCATCATCGGCATCGCTGGGCAGGAAGGTGCCCTGAAGTCGCAGATGGATGGGATCGCGGCGATCGTGGCGCCGGGGTCGGGGCTGCGGGCGGCGGGGTTCGGTCCACTGTCGGTGCCGTCGTCCACGCTCGGTACGGCGGCCAGCCAGCCGGCCATCAACTTCCACTTCGGGAACGAGTTCCTGGCCCGCTACGTGGATGGGCGCGTGACCATGATTGACAACCGGACTCGCCGCACCGTGGCACAGGGAGTGAGGCGCTGATGGCCTGCGAACCGTTGTTCCTCACCGCCGACTTCACGGCCGCGCCGGGCACACAGACGTCCGCGATCCTGGAGTCGGGCCCGTCGGCGACCGGTCCGTGGACGTTCATGCGGGAGGTCGAGCTGACCGGGCAGGTCGGGGCGACGTACGACACCACCCCGTCGGACGGCATCCCCACGTGGTACCGGTGGACCGGTGATCCGGGCGGCACGACCATCGTGCAGGGGCCGATCACCCCCGCCTCGACCGGCGACGCGGTGTGCGTACGGGACCCGCTCCGCCCGTGGGCCAACCTGACGTTCGGCTTCTGCTCGACCCCCGAGGCCCTGACCGCGGCCGCCTGCGGAACGACCAGCGACCCGTTCGTGTGGGGCGGCTGGGGCTCCAAGGTTCGCCGCGCGGACGCCGGGCTCTTCGACCGGTTCGACTCCGAGACCCCGGCCGACGTGTACGGCCGACGCAAGAACCTCGACACCAGCATCAGGTTCCTGACCAAGACGAACGCCGCCAGGATCGCCGTCTACGACCTCTTCTCATGGGGCGGCCCCCTCCAGATCACGGCGCCCGCAGCATACGGGTGGGAGCCGTACACGGTGCAGCCCGGCGACCTCACCGAGGCCTACCTGTCGGACACCATCGACCAGCGGTGGCCACACCGCCTGTGGTCCGCACCCGCCACCGTCGTCGACGACTCGGCGGTCGGCCCGATCCAGGGAACCATCTGCGCGAACTGGTGCACCGTGGCGGAGACGTGGCCGACGTACGCAGACATGACCGCCGCCGGCGGAACGTGGCTGGACATCCTGGAGGGCGAGACGCAGTGCCCTGGGGGCGAGCCTGCGGAAGCCTTCCGGGACACGTTCACGCGGACCGTGGCGAGCGGGTGGGGAACGGCCGATACCGGGCAAGTGTGGTCGGTCATCCAGGGGACCACGGCGGACTTCTCGGTGGACGGGACCCGCGGCCTCCACACCCACGCCGCCATCGGCGCGTTCCACACCACGAGCGCGGAGTACTCGTCCCCGGACGCGACAATGCGGGCGAACTGGTCGATCAACCAAGTGCCCGCCGGGAACGGCATGGACATCCACTACACGCTCCGCACCCTGAACCCGACGAACTTCTACTCGGCCAGGATCTTCGTGGCTGCCGGTGGCGCCATCCAGCTGACCCTTCGGAAGGTTGTCGGTGGGGTGGAGAGCGCGTTGGCGACGCTGGCCACGGGCCTGACGTACACGGCGAACACCGTGTACACGGTCCGGTTCGCGGTACAGGGCACGTCGCTGATGGCCAAGGTGTGGCAGGTGTCCGGAACCGAGCCGGCGGCCTGGCAGGTGACGGCTGTCGACACCGACCTGACGCTGCCGGGCCGGGTCGGGTTCCGATCGTTGACGCGCGCGGGCCTGACGAACACCCCGCCGATCGTGTTCGCCTTCGACAACCTGGTGGTGACGCCCTGATGTGGCCCTCCACCCTCACCTACCAGGCCGCTCTTCGGGCGCCTCACCGGCGGTCGGTGCGTGTCGACGTGTACGACATCGACGGCCAGCCCCGAGCCCTCGGGCTCCGACCGTCAGCTGGCAGCGTCACGGCGTCCCTCACCAACCGAGTCACCCGCAGCGCCACGTTCACCCTCACCCGGGACGCCTACCCCCTCACCGCAGACGACGCCCTCTCACCCGAGTATGCCGTCGTCCACATCTCCGCCGGCATCCGCTACGGCACCAACCAGGAAGAGCTCTTCCCCCTGTTCGTGGGCCGGGTATGGGACGCGTCGCTACAACCGGACGGGCAGGTCTCGTTCTCCTGCGATGACCTGGCCGCTGATGTGGTGGCGTACCGGTTCGAGCAGCCGCGGACGACGACGGCGGGGATGACGCTGGCGGAGATCCGGCGCCTGATCCTGGAGGCTGTCCCGCAAGCCACGTTCGGTACGGACGACGTGGTGGACCAGCCAACGCCCTTGTCGCTGACATGGGACGAGGACCGCGGGCAGGCCCTGGACGACCTCGCCCAGTCCCTCGGTGGCCGCTGGTACGCCCTCGGCGACGGCCGGTTCGTGGTCCGCGCCTTCAACTACGCCCTCGGCCCGGTAGCGCAGGCCTTCGTCGACGGGCCGGGCGGCCTGCTCTTGGATGCCTCGGTGTCCCGTTCACGGTCTGGGGTGTCGAACAGCGTGGTGGTGGTGTCGGAGCGGGCGGACGGTACGACCCCAATTCGGGTACCGGCCCGGGACACGGCGACCACGTCACCGACGCGGTTCGGCGGCAAGTTCGGCCGGGTGTCGGAGATCATCAAGGTACAGACGCCGCTCAGCTTCCCGCAGGCTCAGACCCTCGCGGTCACGCAGCTACGCGCCGCCTCCGCACTCACCCAGCAGTGGAGCGCGGACGTCGTCCCGGACTACAGCATCGAGCCCGGCGACACCGGGGACCTGGCCTTCATGGGCCTACGCGACCGACAGATCATCGACAGCATCGACTACCCCCTCGACACCGAATCCCCGATGCGGATCGCCACCCGCGCCGGCGTGACAGGAGCGTGATGGACACCACCCCTCTCGGCTTGCCCTACCCGGAGTGCGACCCGCCCCGGGTGAAGGACCTGTCGGACGCGGGCCAGATTCGTGCTCTGGCTGAGGCTGTTGACGCGCTCACGCAGGCCACGGCCGACGACCTGAACGCGCAGTTGATCAGCCCGTTGGCGGCCCGGATGCGGGAGTCGGCGCCCTCGGCGTGGCCTGGCGGGACGGCGAACCCGAACCTGAACCAGACGGTCTTCGCGTCCGCCGGCATGGGTGACACGACGGCTGGCGGCATTCGGATCACGAAGACCGCTTGGTACCTGGTGGGCATGTACTCGCTGGTGATTGCCGGGTCGGGTACGGAGGTGGCGGCCCGCCCGAACATCCTCCGCAACGGCAGCAACATGATCTCGTACGGGGATGTCGGCCAGCAGGTGACCGTGACGGCAGGCGATGTGTACGTGTCGACGACCGTCCTCCTCACCGCGGGCGACCTGCTGAAGGTACGGATCGCGACGAACGGGGCTGCGGCGTACACGACGACGTCGCACCTGTGGGCACTCGAACTGTTGGGGGCGTGATGACCACCCCGAGCACTCCGATGGTCCTGGCGGCGCAGTCCGGTCCGTACGCCGAGTTCCGCATGGGTACGGTGGTGTCGTTCGCCACCAACCAGGCGGTCGTCAGCATCGGCGGCACCAACTTCTCCGCCGCCTACCTAGTAGGGGCGAGCTTCACCGCAGGCGATCTGGTGTACGTGTCCCGACAGGATGCATCGTGGGTGATCCATGGGGCGCTTGCGGGCGTCGGCCCGAACGAACTCATTGAGGACAATCCCTCCTTCGAGGACTCTGCCCCGGGCGCCGAGCCTGTGCTGTGGTTCCAGGCGAACGTCTCGGGCAGCTCGGGTGCGGTGGTGCAGGAGGTCACGGGCGCCCCGGATGGCACGCAGGTTGCCTCGGTCGGCACGACGGACACGGCCGCCGCGGTCCACTATCTCTACTCGCAGCCGATCCCGGTGACCTCAGGCTGGCAGTTCTCCGTGTCGGCGTCCGCTGCGGGCGACTACCAGCCGACAGACACCCCGACCGCGGACGCCGCGCTGGTCGCGTTGTGGTTCGCGAACAACACGGACTTGTGGCCGACGACGTCGTCGGCGGACACAGTCATCGTGTCCGCGGTGGACCTGGTGCAGCAGCCGCTGTACACGACCCTGTCGGGCACCGTGTCGGCGCCGGTCAGCGGGTACATGCGGCTGGCGCTCAGGTCGTCAACGGCAGGGCTTCAGCGGCTGTTCTGGGACAACGTGATCATGAGGAGAGTCTGATGCCGGGCACCACCCCGAGGGGCTACGAGTACCCGCTGTACGGCGATACGCAGAACGTACCAACGCAGGTGCAGGCTCTTGCCGAGGACATCGACGCCGACGTACAGAGCCTCTACACGGCGAACACCACGGCCCGTAACGCGCCAACCGCGTCGATCTCGTCCACCGGCATCCTGGCGACACCGTCCGGTGCACTGACGACGATGACGTTCACCGACGAGCTGTACGACAACGCTGGCATGGTCAACCTCGGCGTGAACAACACCATCATCACGATCCCCCAGACCGGCCTGTACCTCGTGTCGGGGACCGTGACGTTCAACATCGCTGCGAGCACGACCCCGCTTGCGTGTGCACTGTTCCTGCGCTCGGTGGGTGGACTCGTGCCGGACATCTCCACGGTGACGAAAGCGCTGGGCTCACCACAGACCAGCCTGTCGATGGTGTCACTGACCCGGTGCAACGCCGGCGAGACGATCAGCCTAGCCACGCAGCACAACTACACGAGCCCGATCGATGTGTCCCCTGCCAGGCTGTACGTGACGAAGGTGGCGCCCTGATGCCCGGATCTACTGTGAACCGCGCGTACCCCTACCCCGTGCCGGGCGATCCCGTCGACGTGGCGGGCGACATCCAGGCCTTGGCCGAGGCCGTCGACGCAGACCTTCAGACGCTTCAGTCGATTGTGGGGCCGCGGCCGATGGCCCGGGTACGGGGAGTCACGCCGGTGACGACGGAGGGGCCGACGGCGGATTTCGCGGAGCTGCCGTTGGAACTGGTCGACTTCAACGTGGGTGGTGCCATTGCTCCGCTGACCAGTGGTCGTGTGCAGGTGCTGTTGCCGGGGATGTGGATGGTGGTGTCCACGTACATCTACGCGCAGCCTGCCGGCCCGAACGTGGCGTCGATCGGTGTCGACTTGATGGATACGGTGGCGAACACGGAGATCGGCCGGTCGAACACCCACCTGTTCCCGACGGGGACGGAGCATCAGCGGATCATGGACGTGTCCGGGATGAAGTTGGTGGTGCCGGGTGTGTCGGCCACGTTGCATCTGCGGGCGGAGACGCGCCGGTTCGCGGGGGCGGGCACGGCGGTGACGTTCCGGGACCGGACGATGACGCTGCTGCGGATGACGGAGTCGTGATGCGCCGCTACCTGATCGACCTGTCCGAGCGGACGCTGGGGGCGTTCGCTGCCGTGCTGCTGGCCCAGCTTCCGAGCCGCGGGTTCGACGTCCGTACGTGGCCGTGGGGCGACTCCCTGTCGTTCGCCGGCGGGGTGGCCCTGGTGGTGCTGCTCGGCGGGGTGGCGGCCCGCTACCGGGGCGACCGGGAGTCGGCGGGGTTCACGAAGCGATGAAGCCTCCTCCTTCGGGAGGGGGCGGCTTCGTCATGTCCGAGGTCAGGCGGCCGGGTCCGGATACGCGATCCTCAGCCCGGGAACCTCCTGTGCGACACGGGCGACGACGGCCCGGTTCCACGAAGCCGGGAAGGGAATCTCCGGGTGCGCGGCGTGGTACTCGGCGTCGTCTCGGTAGGTGAGGACACCGGGGTCCGGGAGGTCCATCAGCTGTTCGATGATGCCGCTGACGAATTCCCCCGTGCGCCGCTCCAGGTCCTCCACTTCCAGGCGCACTCCGTCAGGGATGGGGTACTTACCCTGCTCCCAGTGGCGGACGGTGCGCGGGGAGACCCCGAGGTGGCTGGCGAGCCAGTCGCCGGTGAGGCCGAGGAACTCGCGGACGACCTTCAGTTCGGCGGGAGTCATGCGCTCGTCTTCGGGCATGCCGGGCGGGTCGGTGTAGTCGGGCACCGCTATCTCTCCAGGACGGAGCCCTCGGCGCGAGGCCGAGGGCTTGGTGGGCGGCGGACGGTCAGGCGAGGCCGGCCAGGACCCTGGCCTCGATCTCGGGCAGGCGGTTCATGACGGTCTCGACGGCCTGCTTGAGGAGCGCGTCCAGGTCACCGAGGACGGCGGCGTCGCCGACCGGGTACTGGAGCTCGCTGGTGTCGATCAGCCAGTAGTGGCTCTCCGGCAGGAGGGCCTCGAAGGCGTCCACCTCGGCGTCGATCAGGGCGTCTACCAGGGCGGACTCCTGCTCACTGGTGAGCTCGCCGTTGTTGATGGTGTTGTACCAGCCGTCGGCGACGTAGTCCCGGCTGAACTTGTAGCCGAGGGAGTAGCTCGTGGTGGTGGGCATGTCCGGTTCCTTCCGGTGGAGTCTGGGGCTGTTCCCCTGATCGCACATCAAACTCTAGCTTCCTAAATTAGGAAGCGCAAGACGATCGCCCCCTCTGCCGTGGCGGAGGGGGCGGCTTTGTCATGCCCGGGGAGGCTCGGGCAGCCGGGCCACGAACGCGCCGATGCCCGGTTCCATGTACGCGAGGCCCGCGTTACGCAGCTCGCGGA
The DNA here is from genome assembly GCF_000721075.1 of Streptosporangium amethystogenes. Lineage (GTDB taxonomy): Bacteria > Actinomycetota > Actinomycetes > Streptosporangiales > Streptosporangiaceae > Streptosporangium > Streptosporangium amethystogenes. Next base: position 3,606 of record NZ_JOEQ01000057.1, on the reverse strand, counting down.
GGACACGGGTCGCGGTCACCCGACTGATACCCGTCTCCAGGACGATCTCGTGCACCGACGGCAGGCGCGTCCCCGGCGGGTACGTGCCGTCATCGATCCGCTCCTCCAGCAGCGCGTACACCTGCCGCCACCTGGGGATATCCGGAGTCCAGTCCATGCCGGGGACGCTAGGACCGCTACGTCGTCTAGGCGACATCAGACCACCTAGTCCACCCATCCCCCCTATGACACCTATGACAGTCCATGTACTGTGAGCTACACGACAGACCCCCGCGACCACGCGAATGGCCCGGGGGTACGGACGACACCCTCGGGAGGTCTCGTCATGGCCCACGCTACCCCGCCTGTACCTGCCCGTACAGGCGGACGCATCTCCGGCGTATGCACCCTCGACTTCGGGCACCCGCACTGCTCGCCCGGCCCCGTCTACGTGGACGGCATCGAGGTGCTACCGCAGTCCTGCTACTGCGACTGCCACAGCAAGCCGAAGAAGGTCCGCCGGTGAAGACGTGCGTCCGCTGCGGCTACCCGATCAAGGGCCGGGCCACTGAGATCGTTCCGTTCTCCTCGTCGGGGGCGAAGCCGACGACGTACCGGCACCCGACCGACGCCGGCTGCAACACGGCTACGCGCGAGGTCGGGCCGGGCGCCACGATCACGTCCCGCCTGAGCCGGTACCTCGGCACCTGAGACTCCTGTCCGCGGGCGTTCACACGCCGATCGCCCGCGGGCAGGTTCATCGCACCAGATCTGTCATGTCGACGCCGAGTGCCTCCGCTACGAGCAGCAGCTCGGAGAACCGGGGGTCACGTTCACCGCGCTCGTAGCGCTGGATGCTGCGGCGTTCCATGCCGATCCTGTCGGCGAGGTCGTCCTGCGATAAGCCGGCGGATCTTCTGAGATCTCCGATGCGCTGGCCTAGGGTCTGTCTTCGACTGATGACCCAGTCGGGGTGGGGGGTTCTGCGTGTCGGCACGACCTAACCGTTGAGGTCATGATCTTCGACGTCAGTACCCAAACGGTCGCTTCTCGTGGCAGCGTTACGCAGCGGCCCGTCCTCGATCTCGGGGTCGGGCCGCTGTCGCGTATCTGAGGGGTCGTAGGCGGATGTTCCAGCAGGTCACCCCTACCTAAGCTTTCCGGAAGCGTTCCGGTCGGGGCCCGAATTCCGGGATCCTTCCGTAGTTTCATGAAGCTTCACGTGACGTCTTGAAGCACCACGAAACGGGTTCCGTAGCAGGTCAGACCCCCTATAGGTCTCTGACCTGCCTAGGCGCTCTCGGCCTGGAACATCCACGAGTGATGTCCCGAACTACCCGCTGACCTGCCGCAACACACCCTGACGCCTCCTCGATTCCGGAATCCTTCCGCCCTGCTGCGGAGATTCCTCCTCCAGGGCAGTCTCACCCGGCTCAGCCCACGCCGCATCCAGAACGTCCCGGGTCTTCTCCTCCGCCTCGGCGAACAGGTGAGCGTACGTCCGTAGCGTCGTCATGACGTCCTTGTGGCCAAGGCGCTTCTGAACGACCTTCGGGTTCTCCCCGCCGGCGATGAGCACAGAGGCGTAGTGGTGGCGCAGCTCGTGCCAGTGCCTCGGCTGCACCTTCGCCTTCTTGCAGGTGGACTTGAGGGCGTAGTCGAGGGTCGACTCACCGATCAGTCCGCCGTCCGCCATGACGAAGATCAGCCCCTCGCTCTCACCGTCGGCTCGCGGGGGGTACTTCTTGACGTAGGCCGCGAGCAGGTCGACCGTGCGTTGCGACAGGGGGAGCGTGCGCAGGCCGGCGCCGGTCTTGAGCTCGGCGAAGTACATGCCGACGCCCTTCTCGTAGACGAGCTGCTGGTTGACGAGCATGGTGCGTCGGAGGAAGTCGATGCGGTCGAGGCGGAGTCCGCGGATCTCGCCGGAACGGAGGCCGGTCAGGGCGTTGAGCTCGATCATCGCGGCCCAGCGGTCGTCGTAGGCGTTGGTGATGAGCTGCCGTACCTCGGCGACGTCCGGTGGCTGGGTGGCCTTCTCCTCGGCGGCGGGTGCGGGGATCCGTTCGAAGGGGCTGACCGGAATGACACGGTCGATGACCGCCAGGCGGAAGATCCCGCGGACGTACCTGGACACGCGGTTCGGGTAGGTGCCCTTGAGCTTGTACTTGCTGATGAGCTGCTGCTGCCAGGCGCCGGCTTCGGAGGGCTTGATGGATCGGATCTCCCGGTTGCCCCATTCGGGTACGAGGTAGCGCTTGAGAACGCCTTCGTACTCGGTGCGGCTGCGGCTGTTGATGTTCAGGGACGGCAGCCAAGTGTCCAGGGAGAACCGTTCGACGGTGACACGGCCGGCCTTGGGGTCGAGCCAGGAGCCGGTCTGCTTGGCGGCTTCCTGCTTGACGATCTCGGCTTCGGCCTCGGTCTTGGTGCGGTGGAGCGAGGTGATCTCGCGGCCGTTGGGGTCGTCGTAGCGAGCCTGCCAGCGCTTGCCCTTGCCGTGGGCCTTGGATGCGACGAGCCCTTTGTGCTCGCCGCATTCGGGCTCGTCAGGGCCAGGCTTCTTCTTGTGCCAGCGGTCGGCGACGTACCCCATTCAGTGCCCCCAGGGTGGTTCCGGCGTCGAAGCCGGCGGCGACCAGCGCCAGTCCTGCTTGGGCGCGGAGCTCGGGGTCGTGCGCGGCGGCGACGTTGATGACGGCGGTGGGTCGCCCGTTGATGCGGGTGGTGAAGGCGGCGATCCTGCGCCCGAGGTTAGCGGTTATGAGCGGACCGGGTTCGGGCATGGTGCACCCCCGTGCGTAGGCGACCTGGAGCGGGTGGCTCCGGTGTGGGGAGCATATGCCGTGTGACCACTTGGTCGCTATGAGTGTGCACAAATCGTTGAAGGTTGTACGCCAAACGTCGCTAGATCAGGCCGTGTTGACGCAAAACGTCCAGCGCGGCCTTCGTGGCTGCCTTGATCTCGGCGGCGGTCGCCTGGTCGGAGGCGCGTACGAACGCGTGGGTGAGGTCGGACTCCAGCCGTTCCGCGTCGACTTCGGCCTGGACATCGACGTCGCGCCACTCACCCGGGGGCGCCTTGCCTTCGAGGACGTCGTCGATCCAGGTGTCGGGTAGGCCGAGTGCCTTGACGATGGGGGGAAGCGACTGAGGCATGCGCGCCTTGGGGGGTACGCCGCTTTCGGCGTTCTGCACGCTGCCAAGGGAGACGCCGGCGGCGGCGGCGAGGTCTTCCTGGCGTAGGCCCTGGGCCTGTCGCTTGGTGGCGATGGCCTTGGCGAGCCGTGCCCACGCATGGGGGTCGCGGTTCATGGCGGCCTCTCCTCTATCACTCCGTTGCGTCCTGCCCGACGCTCGCTAGGCACCGATAGGCACCGTTAGGCAACAGGGTAGACGGTGATCAACGACCGTGCGAGGGCGCATACCCGCCGCTTTACCCAAAGAACAACTGAGCGCATCCAGGCGACCACAGGACGTGTTTCATTGAGCTTCATTGAGTTTCACGTTGCTTCGTTGAGTCTCGTTATGTATCGTCTTCCATGTGCAGCCCGATGGACGTGAAATCCGACGGCAGCGCGAGGAACGCGGCTACGGCCTGCGCAGATTCGCCAAAGCCGCCCAAAT
>NZ_JOEQ01000056.1 GCF_000721075.1 Streptosporangium amethystogenes | reverse complement strand
CGCACTGGATCTGGGTGAACACGGTTCCAGCAGTCTGGTGACCAGGAACGACAAGAGCCGTGTAACGAGAGATTGTTACGCACGGTTCTGTGGGAGCCCAGGGCTGAGACGCCCGGGGCGACCCGACCGGTGGTACCCGCGGCAGGGCTCGGCCGCGCGGGCGGCGACCACGGCCGCCCAGACCCGACTCCCGATAGCGCGACACCCAACCCGACAACGTCTGCCGCGCCACCCCAACCTCACGAGCGACCTCGGTCACCGAACCACCGGCCAGCACCGCCAGCACAGCCCGATACCGCTGCTCGACAACGGACATATCCACCAGGGCCAATCCCGGCCTCCTGACACACGACGCCGCAACGACGCACGACAGACTGACCGAAAACAGCACCTGTCACCCATGTCTTGGGACGGACGTGTCAAGCATCTCCCGGGACAACACAGGCAATGGCCATGGGGTGTCAGGCCCCAAGACCTCTGCGACAGATCCGGCTCAGGAAGTAGGTGACACTCCGGCTAGATGATCTGTTGCTCTCCGACGCCTATTGAATCGGAAACTTGTGGTCCGGTCCCTGCCACTGGGACGGAAGTTCTTCGACCTGCAGGTTGGAGAAGACCAGACTCAGGTCATGGGCGTTGGTCTGGATCCGGACCTCGTGGAAGTCGATGCCGACCGCTGCGGCCCAGTGTCGGGCGGCCGGTGAGTCGGCGATGAGCGTGGCCCCGGGGTAGAGATCCTGCCAGTTGACGCCCCAGACGTATCCGTCGAGGTCGACGCCGATTTCGTAGGTGATGAGCCGGTCATCGAGGGACTTGCGCCAGGTGTCGGCGGGCACGGTTGTGGTGCAGGTGGCCTGCACGCAGTGGCGGAACAGGTAGCGCAGCGTCGCCGGCGCGATCCCGCTTCGCGGATCAGTGGTCGCGTGGATCACGAGTTGGTAGTCGCGCATGTAGTTCGTGAAGCCGTAGCGGAGCAGGGCCTGGTCGAAGACGTCGTCCAGGCCCTGCTGCAGTCTCACCGGATCCATGCACGCAGTTCTACCTGCCGCTGTGATCTTTCTGCTAGGCCTCCCACTCGGGTCCGCGTCACCCGGGGCAAAATAACTCTGGGTGACGACAGAGACGGGGGTGCTCTGCTGACCGTGGCCCCCAGCTCCTAGGTAGATCACCCTGTCAGTGGCTGCTGAGAGGGCGTCAAGGTGGACGCTTCTGGTCGCGTTATTGGCGGGAGAGTGCGCGAGTGAGGCCTGCCAGGATGGTCGTTGCGAGGATCCACCCTGCAGTGATCATCGCCGCGGCGAGCCACTGTTGTGCGCCGCGCGGGCCGAAGGCGCTCTCCTGTCCGAAGCTGATGATCGGGAGGAGCAGGTCCAGGGTGTAGAGGAAGGCGTTGAAGGGGGGAGCCTCGCCTGGCTTGAAGGCCGGTGGCTGGTGGGCGGTGAAAACGACCGTGCCGACAAGGAGAAGGGCTGCGAGCCAGAGCGCAGCGCGGAAGGGTCGGTAGCCGTACCCGACGGTCCAGTCCTGCATATATCCCCACAGCCGTGCCCCGAGCCGCCGCCCCGAGCGGCGGCGACGCTGTTTGGCCAGCAGCACGTCCCGAGCAGCCTCATCGTGGCCCTGCCGGCGGTAGACGGCGGCCAATTGCTCATAGGGTTGAGGTTGGTAGTCCTCCCTGGCCAGCCAGTCAAGTCGCTCCTGGACAGGCAGGGGAGCCTCCAGGCTGTCATAGGTGAAGCCGTTCATCAGGACGTGAGCAGGCCACCGGCTGGGAGCGTCATCGAGTACGCCGACCCGACTGTGGCGAAGGTCGACGGCCCGCAGCAGTTCCGTCTGGGGCCCGATCTTCAGCGAAGCCGCTTCTACACCACGAAGGTGAAGGTCACCGTCGATGGTGGTCTCCGCAAGGCACAGTGTGGCGGCGATCCGGGAGTTCCTGATCGAGACGTCTCCCGTGGCCGCGAAGCCTTCGCAGCAGTCGATGCCCCCGCCCGCGATCACCTCCCACAGGGACAGAACCCGCCCGCCGGGATTACTGAGGGCGGCACCGTGAAACTCCAAGCTGCCCTCGATTCGGGCGTTGATGAGCACGATCTCCCCGTCGGCACGGAAGCCTTCGCTGCAGCTGAGCCTGCCGGTGACCCCCAGCCGACGCAGGGAAAGCGCCGTCGCACCCGGGTTGGACAACGTCCCGCCGTCGAGGTTGACCGATCCGCGGACCTGGGTGGAGTCCAGAAAGACCTCTCCGTTCGCCGCAAAACCTGGTGTGAGCCGCAGTCCGCTGCCGATCTCCATCAGCGGCGCGTTCAGCGCGCGTCTTCCCGGATTGGCGAGGCTCGCCTGCGCGAAACGGAGCGAACCAGCCACGCGGGCTCCGCGCAGAAGGACTTCACCTTCGGTCGAGAAGCCGTCATCGATGCGCAGCCCGCCCTCGACACTGAGTCTCTCCGCGTTCAGGGCGATGCCGTCCGGGTTGGACAGCTGGGCTCCGCTGAAGACGCACCGGCGCCCTATCCGGGCGTCCTGCACGCTCAGCTCCCCCCAGGAGCGGAAACCGCGGGCACACGACAACCCGCCGTCGATGACGACCCCCTCGGCGGTGAGGCTGAAGCCGCCTGACCGCCCGACCCGTGCGCCATCGAGGGTCATCGTCCCGCCGATCCTGGCGCCAACAACGCGTAACTCACCGTCGATGACGGCGTTCGCGCACAGAAGATCACGGTCGACAATCAGGCCGTCGGCATGGACGGCCTGAAGTGCGTGGATCGCTGCGCCGCTGAGATTCAGTGTCCCGGACACGTGGGCCCCGGCGAGCTGGATCGGGCCGGCCATCTCGCAGCCTTCCAGGCGCAGTGCCCCGCCGATCACAGCGTCTACGGCCTGCAGTCCGGGTGCCCGGGAGGCCGCGAGGTCCACCAGGCCGGTGCGGGCTCCGGTGAAGACCGGCGTTTCCTCGAACTCGCACTTGGTCAAGATCAGAGGGTGTTGTACCTCGGCGTACGACAGGTCCAATCGGCCCGCGATCCGGGCGCCGGACAGGTGCATGCCGGGCGTCTGCCCTTCAAGGCGTTCCCGGGCGCCGAGCAACATCCTTGCGATGATCGCAGCCCGAACGGGGGTACCGGGAAGATCCACAGGACGCGCTGCGGGAAACGCCTCCCAGAGGGCGAGTTCCGGCTCGGACAGATCCTCGATGATCACAGGGCACTCCTGGAAGGTCGTATGCGTCGTTAAGGAGAGCCTCCAAGGTCACCACCTGTCTTAGCAACCTTCATGTTTCATGCCCGGCCTATCCCTTGGATCGCAAAGTGCGCGATTCGCAGAAATGACCGATTGTGAGAGGTCAGGGTTTCCCTTGTTCGACGAGACGTTCGCCCAGGTCACCGCTCGCAGAACTCCTCTCACAACCGGAACGTTCTGAGAGACGGTTCTGAGACATCCACGACCTGCGCGAACGCTCTACTTTGCCCCTGGTGACACCGACCCGAGCGGGGCCCCTGCTAGCGCTGAGGTTTGCGGACTTTGAACCGGGCGATCGGTTTGGTGGTGGTGCGGGCGACCTCGGCGATGACCTGGCCGGCGCGGGTGATGCGGAAGGTGGCGTCGGCTGCTTCGACGGTCACGGTCGCTGCGGCGTGGCCGACGCCGATGCGCTGTCCGGCGACGGCGATCCAGCCGCGGCTGCTGACCCGCCGCTGCACCTGAACGGGTTCGGTGGCCGGTTGGGGTGCGGGTCCGGCGGGGTGGGCATCGCGCAGGCGGGCCGTGGCCTCACCGGTGAGTGGATTGGGCAGGGTACGCAGCAGCGTGCGCCCGTCGCTCAGGTGCAACAGGGCGCCCTCCAGGCGGACGGTCAGTCGGCGTCCGGCGAACGGGGAGCCGACCGGGTATTGCCGGCCGCCGAGGGAGACCAGGCCGGAGGCGTTGACGGTCCGCTCCACCTCGACCGCCGCGCCGGCACCGGGGTGGGCCGGTGTGGTGGTGGGCTGGATGTGGGTGCCGCCCTCGGCGATCAGCTGCCGCAGGTGCTGCGGGGTGAGCCGGGAGGGCACTTTCTTGATCCTGACCCCGGCGGCCAGCAGCTCGACGGTGCCGGCGTCGGCTCGCAGCCTGAGTGTCAGGCCCGCGCGGTGGGTGCCGAGCCAGAACTGCTGCCCGCAGACGGTCAGGTTGCCCGAGGCGGGCACGATGCGGGTGAGCTCAACGGCCAGATCCACCGGATCGATCTCGTTTCCTGGTATCACCGGTCCTGCTGCCTTGAGCGGCAGTGGCGTCATCACCGGCTCAGGGGGAGATTCGGGCTCAGGTTCCGTCTCAAAGGCGAAAAGCGCTCCTGCGGCGTGGAGGGTCGCCGGCAGGCGCAGCGGCAGCCTCTCATCGCAGCGGGGCCGAAAGCGGTCGGCGGGACGGGCCATGTCCACCCCCTGGTGGGGGCGGTGAGTGTTGTAGTCGGCGACGAAGGCGTCCAGGGCTCGCTGGGCGGTTGCCGAAAGAATCCGGTGAAGGTGCCGGCATCCTGCGGCGCCGAGCTGGTCGACGCGATTGCCGAATCCGTCGTCGCCCTTGATGACCCCTTGATCAGCGATTACCGAAAGGATCCGAGTGCGCGGGTACACCCCGTGACATGGGAAAAAAGACCGGCAAGACCGTCAAGGGTGATTCCGCTCGGATCCAGGCCGCAGCGGCGAAGAACCCGGACAGTAAGACCGCGCAGGACGGATTCGACCGGCGGGCCCAGTCCGCAGCCGACAAGCACGAGCACGACGAAGACGACGAGTGATTGCCGAATTGTTCTTATAGGCCCCGGACTCCTATAGCTACGCCCAGCCGCAAAGTAGTGCTGTCGTCCCAGGTCAAAACCCGGGACTCCCGAAGCTACGGCAGGGGTGAAGTAGCGATGAGTAATCATGACCACGGCCCATGGAGGGCGCTTTGTGACAACCGGGAAACCGGCGGAGCAGGGCAAGGACGGCCTCGGTACGGGTGGAGTCGCGTATTCAACTGTCGCGAGTTGTCGTTCCCCTGGGCCCTATTGGTGACGTTCCGTGCTCCCCGGAGGCGTGGCGGTTCAGTCGTGGAACCCGCGGAAGACGCCGTCCGCATCCGCGCTCTCGGCGAACTCGCCGAAGTCCATGTTGCCGATGGAGAGGTTGGCGTGAATCCCAGGGATCTCGGAGGGGATGACGCGCATCTCCCATGTGAATTCCAGCTCGATGACCAGGAACAGCATCTCCTGCGAATCGACGGTGACCTTGTCGGCGATGACGAGGATCGGGTCCTTGTAGCCGTCCGGAAGCAGGGCGAGGATCTGCTGCACGGTGAGGCCTTGATAGGCAGGGTCCTCGACGACCTTCACCTGGCCTGAGAACTCCTTTGCCCAGCCGCCCTTGTCGATGTCGCCGAGCGAGGTTCGTACAGCCTGCCATCGTTCCTGGTCGGAGAAGTCGGTACGCACCACGAGCAGGGCATCGGCTTTGGGCAACATGTCCATCGGACGATCTTCGAGGCGAAGCCGGTGGCTCCGCAAGTACGGCATTTTACTGGTGGGGTCGCGTATTCAACTGTCGCCGGTTCCCCGTGAAGCCCGGCCTGGATGGTAACCGTAGGTGATCTCCGGCAGGGTATCGGCGTGCGACAACGGGGCCGAGCTCCTGGAGAGCACCGCGGGCTCGGCCCGCGCCTTCTTCGCCGTGTTCTCCTCGCGAATCCGACCGGCTGGCCTGGTATGTTTGAAAACTTTGTTCGTACCGGGAAGGACCGCCATGGACGCCCTCTCTTTGCACAGCCGGTTCCTCAGCGACGCGCTTCCTCGGATTCAGCAGGATTCGAGAGTGGCCGGTGTTGCCGTCGCGGGGTCACTCGCGGGGGGACACCCCGACATCTACTCCGATGTCGATCTCATCGTGGTCATCGACGACGAGGTGTTCGGTTCGGTCATGAAGGAGCGTCTCGCACTGATCGGCTCGTGGGCCGCCCTTGTGGCGGGGTTCACCGGGGAGCACGTCGGCGAACCCCGCCTGATCATCACGCTCGTCGGGCCACCCCTCCTCCATGTCGACTTCAAGTTCGTGCGGGCTTCCGAATTCGCCGAGCGCGTTGAGGACCCGGACATCCTGTGGGACCGAGACGGCGGTCTGGCCGGCTCCCTCGCGGAGCATCCGCTGGCAGTCCCGCCGCTCGACCTCCAGTGGATCGAGGACCGGTTCTGGATCTGGGTGCACTATGGTGCGACGAAACTCGGCCGCGGTGAGCTGTTCGAGGTCATCGGCTTCCTCAGCTACCTGCGCGAGGCCGTGCTGGGTCCTCTGGCTGCTCAACGGGTGGGTGCATCACCCCGCGGAGTCCGCCATCTCGAATCCATCGCACCGGATGAGGCGCGTGACCTTCGGAGAACTCTCTGCGGTTACGACCGGCACGACGCCGGTCAGGCTCTCCTCGCCAGCGTCGAGCTCTACCGGCAGTGGCTCGACGACACCGAAGCGGCGATCGAACGCCGCCGCCACGCCGAAAAGCTCGCCGTGCAGTACCTCCACGATGTCATCGATCCGGCGAGCTGACCCGCCGCGCACACCGTCGGGCGGCGGCTGTCTCACGGTGAGGGCCAAGGGCGCCAACGACGGGCCATCGAAGACCTCGCCGCCGCCCACATCGTTCGGCGACATTGTCCAACGGCAGTTTACTGTTGAGGTCGCCTATTCAACTGCCGGAGTTGTCGGTTCGGTGGGGCCTGCTGGTGACCTTCCGTGTTCTCCGGCGGCGTAGCGGCTCCAGGCTCCGCCGCCTTCCCGGAGGAGACGAGCAGTGATCCCGTCGTGATAGCCGAGGGCGTCGGCGACGACGGGAGCGGGCATCTCAAGGAGTTGCTGCCGGATGGCGGCGCCGCGGGCAGCGGTCACCGGGATGCCGATCTCGTTGAGGAGGGCGGACAGATGGTCGGGGCGGCAGGGTTGGCCTGCTCGGCGGCCAGGGAACAGCCAGCGAGAGGCTCTGTTGGTGGCGGTGTTCATGTTGTCGCGGGCCGCGATGTAGTGCAGCAGTAGGGATGCGGCCGGCTCAGGGACGGGTGAGGGCGGATCCCCGAGCCGCAGGAACACGGCTTCTCCGTCGCGGAGCAGATCGTCGACGGTGAGCCGGACGACCCGCGTAAGGGGTTGCGCGTAGAGAAGCACGATGATGCCGGCCACACGCAGAAGCTGGGGAACATCGGCATCGAGTAACAGGCAGCAGAGAGCAGCCAGGCGCTCCTCCTCGGTCAAGGGTGCCTGACGGGAGGCCTTCATCGCAGGCAGGGACAATGATCGTGAGCACTTACGGCTCTGCATGGCCCAGGCGAGGAAGACTCGTAGCCGTTTGCGGGCATGCTCCGTGTTCTCGGCATACCAGGCGTCGATGTCGCTCTGGCGGCAAGAGACGAGGATGCGGTCGCGCTCGGCGAGCCAGGCCAGGAATGCAGTCGCGTATCTGATCTGATCGGCGGCGTTGCGACGAACGCTGGGGGTGATGTTGCTCCGCTCGGCGCGGTTGCGGAGCACAGGAAGGACGCGCCAGGATGCGAACAGCCGGATCGTCTTGACGTGCTCCGGGTTGGCAACGCTGGCCAGGTGGCTGGGGAGCCAGCGTTGGAAGGAACAGATGTACTTGTCGACGGCGGGCAGGACGCCGCTGGCCACGAGGAGTTCTTCCAGGTGAGCGATGGCCCGCCAGGGCTGGAGTTCGTGGAAGGCGTCGCGGGTAAGCGGGATCTGCCCGCGAGCGAGCCGTCGCAGAAGAGTCGACGCTTTGCCTGGATGGTTGGGCCGCATCGCCAACCAGGCCAGCCCGCTGGCGGGCCGTTCCATCGCCACCAGCAGGCTGAACAAGGGGGTCAGCTCCGGGCGGATGCGGCCGGTGCCATCGTCCAGGACGGTGGTGAGCCGGTCGCTGAGGGTGCAGCGCTCACAAAGTCGCCCACCCAGGAGAGGGCTGTGTGATGTGATCAGGGGCGGTCCCGGGGCTGGTAACGACAGCCCCGGGACTATCCCTTCTGGGCTCGGGTGGCGATGCGGTCGCGGGCCTCGGCGACGTGGTGCCAGACGTCCTCGCGGGCGGCCGGGTCCATCTGGGTCAGCATGCCGTCGCGCATGGTGGTGGTGCGGCTCAGGCCGTCCCACAGGGCCACCAGCATCGCGTCGGTGTAGCGCTCGTCGTCGGTGGTGTGTTCGGTCGCTGCCGCGGGTCGGCGGTCTCGGCCGGCCGTTCGGCCCGGGGAGGGGGCGTGCGGGGCCTCGGGGCCCCACCGTTCGTGGGCGGCCTGGCGGCTGGTGCCGACCGCGGATCCGATGTCGGCATCACCCGCCAATCCGCCCACGAACGGTGGGGCAAGACGACCGGCGCCCCCGCCACGTTCGCCGACGCGCTCGCCGCCGCGGCCGTCGGCGTAGAAGGCGCCTACCCCGAGGCCCTGCTGTGGGCCGACGACGTCCGCCAGGGCGCCGAGGACCGGCTCGGCGTCGGCCCGACCGACGAACGCGCATGGGACGACCCCGCCTACGGCGCCGCCCTAGACACCCTCCGGGCCCTGGACGAAGCCACCGCCCGGATGCACCAGGCACACGCCAAGGCCCGCGACGCCCTCACCCCGCAGACCCCCGGGGCCTGAACTCCGGGATGTCCCCCATGCGTCTTGATGAACTGGAGTCCCCGATGACCTACACCGCCGCCCAGATCCGCACCATGGGGTGCCGTTAACGAAGCTGTCACCCGCCGCCATTTAGGTGCTCACCTGCGGAATCTCAGACGCGGAGTCTGTCTCTGCCGGCCGGTACGTGGCGGGAAGAACCATTCCCGTGAGCCGGGAACCCGCTCGTGACGTGCGCCTATCCCGGAAGATCAACTTTTGGGCGCTCGGGCACACGTTCGTTAACGGCATCCCTACACCGACGACGAGCTCGCCGCCGTCCAGGTCGTCGTCACGGGCGACGTCGACGGCGCCTCATGGGTCATCGTCGCCGGCGACATCCTCGGCACCGTCCGCCGCACCTGTCGGCCCGGGGAACCCAGTCGGGATGGGAGGCCCGTCACCGCGGCGGCGCCCCCGCCTACCACCTGAGCGGCAAGGGACACAGCAGCCATCCGGCTACCCGGGACAAGGCGGTCGCCGAGCTGGTGGCCGACGTTCGCCATCGGTGGGCCGAGCGGCGGCAGCACAGATCCAGTGACTGAGCCTTACCGACCACAGCCCGATGTACCCATCAGCGTTTTAAAAACCAGTTGGAAACCGGTCGCTGATCAAGGCGCCGACCAGAACGTGGCTGGCCCCAGGTGGTCCGTCCACTCGCGGCGGAGAGCGTCCTCGACGTCGTCGGGGGCGTCACCATGCAGGCCAGGGGCGGCGTGGACGCGGCGGCGCTCGGCGTCGTGCTCGGCGGGGGTGGCGACTCGGGCCCACAGCGGACCGCGCCAGCCGCACTCGCACACCGCACACCAGCCGACCGCGTCCCGGCCATCCAGCAGACCGGCCGGTTCGGCCTCGCCTTCCGGGCCCCAGCGCACCACCACGGCACCGCCGGTCTCCGAGCCCACCGAGACCCTGCCGTCTGAAAACTCGGCAGCGGCCCATCCCTCGTGTGCGCAGTCGTCAGTTTCCCAGACCATACCCACCTCCCGATCAATTATCAGGCGTTCCAAAGCGTCAGGAGTAGGGCCTTGGGCGACAACGGAACGGCCGGTGGCGTTAGCGAGCCGACCGTTCCTAGTCGCTCAAGGCCCGAGCCGCATTGCGCCTTTCGCCGACGTCCGGCCCGCTCCACGCCGCCTCCGCACAGCGGAGGCGGGCCGCTTCGGCAAAGGCGCGCAACGGTGAGCCCGAGTTGAGGTGCCGCCACACCGTCGAAGCCCAAGCCCGTGACAGGCGCTCTTCGAAGTCGGCGGGAAGGAAACGGTCGACCGGTGTCGACGGTCACAAAATTCCCCAGCTAGAGCTGCCGTAGCATCACGTAATTCCCCACCCCCGCCGTCACGTAATTCCCCATGGGGACGACGGTGGTGGGTTTCGGGGTCCTGGCCATCGAGATAACGGCACGCTTCCCTCGTTCAGTGGTCGAGCGATCGAGGGACAGCTCGGATGGCAAGGAGAACGTTCACCGTGGTCGACATCACCGAGATCTACGTCCACTGGTACGCGGGCCGCTCCAAGAGCGCGGTCGCCACCTCACTGGGAGTGGATCGCAAGACGGTCAGGAAGTACCTGGCCGCGGCGGAGGCCGCCGGGATCACCCCGGACGGACCCCCAATGAGCCAGGCCGACTGGGCCGCGCTGATCAAGCGCTGGTTTCCCGAACTGGCCGACTCCGCGCTGCGGCAGATCACCTGGCCGGAGATCGACAAGCACCGCGACTACATCAAGGGCCTACTGGGGACCGTGACCGTCACCACGATCCACCAGCGTCTGCGCGATGAGCACGGGCTCAAGGTGTCGATCTCCTCCTTTCGCCGCTGGGTGCACGCCACACTGCCCGAGCAGGTGCACCGCGCGCAGGTGACCGTGCTGCGCCAGGAGATCGAGCCGGGCGCGGAAGCGCAGATCGACTACGGCTTCCTGGGCCAGTGGACCAACCCTCGCACCGGCGCCCGGCACCGGATCTGGGCGTTTGTGATGGTGCTGCCGTGCTCGCGGCACATGTTCGTGCGGCCGGTCGTGCATCTGGACCAGCACGCGTGGACCGAGGCGCACGTGGAGGCGTTCGGTTTCTTCGGCGGGGCGCCGCGCCGCCTGGTGCCGGACAACCTGCGCACCGGGGTGGACAAGCCCGACCTCTACGACCCGAAGATCAACAAGGCGTATGCCGAGCCGGCCGCCCACTACGGTGCGCTGGTCGCCCCGCCCGGGCGGGCAGGCCGAAGGACAAGCCTCAGGTCGAGCGGCCCATGCCCTACATCCGTGACTCGTTTTGGCGCGGACGGGAATTCGTCTCGGTCGAGCACATGCAGGCCGAGGCGACTCGCTGGTGCATGCAGGTGGCAGGGCGGCGGCAGTGCCGTCCGCTGGGCGGCGCCGCCCCCGTGACCGTGTTCGAGGCTGTCGAAGCCGAAGCATTGTTACCGCTACCGACCCGGCCGTTCACGCTGGCCCGCCGGTCGGCGGCCACGGTCGGGCCGGACATCCACATCAGGGTCGGCCGCACCCTGTATTCGGTGCCGTGGAAACTGATCGGCAGACGCGTCGACGTGCGTTCCACCGCCACCATGGTGCAGATCTTCTGCGACGGCGCGTTGGTCAAGACACACGCCGCTCTGGAACAGGGCAAACGCACCGATCCGGGCGACTACCCGCCGGAGAAGATCGCCTTCCAGATGCGCACGCCGCTGTGGTGTCGCACCCAGGCCGATGAGGCCGGCCAGTCCTGTCGCGCGGTCATCGATCATCTGCTGGAGGTCAACGCGCTCTATCGGCTACGCGCCGCCCAAGGGGTGGTGGGCCTGCACGCCAAGTACGGCCAGATGCGCCTGGAGGCCGCCTGCGCCAAGGCGATGACGGTCGGCGATCCCTCTTACCGCACCATCAAGGGCATCTTGGTGGCCGACACCGAGACCGAGCCTGAAGTGGAAAGCAGGTCGGAGCACCCGTACAGGCCTTGGATCACATCTTGGAAGACGGGCCGCTGACCTGCATATCCGTTGTTTTCTTCGCCGTTACTACCGGGACCCCAAGCTCGGCCAGCCCTTCACCCGCTGGTCCATCCGCAAACTCGCCGCCTACTTGCCAAAAGCCAACGGCCGCGTGATCCGGATCGGGCGTTGGGCCAACCCGATCGAAGCCCATTTCGGACCGCTGCGGCGGTTCACCGTTGCCAACTCCAACCACCGCAACCACACTGTCCAGACCCGGGCTCTGCACGCCTACTTGCGCTGGCGCAACCAGAACGCTCGCCACCCCGACGTCCTCGCCGCCCAGAGAAGGGAGCGCGCTCGCATCCGCAGCGAGAAGGGGATCCGCTGAGGAGGACGGCTCCTGGACGTGGTCTGATCAGGGCGACCTGCGCTGTAACCATCCCACTCCCCGCTCGGGATCACGGAACTGGACTGGCAGGCGCCCCGCCGATCAGGTGTCGACCTGGAGGAGTCGCAACGTCAACGCGGTTGGATCCACGTTCGCTGATGAGCGCGCGATTACGGCCACAGACCGTCGCCGGTCGGGCGTGATCATTGCGGCGCTGGTGTAGCCGGGTCCGCCGCCACCGTGGCCGAATATGCGGTACTCGTCGTCGATCATCAGGCCGAGACCGTAACCCGGCTTGCGCCATGGCGGGCCGGCGGCGGCGACCGGCACAGTGGTGGTCATCGCGGTCAGAGACTGTGCCGACAGCAGTGACCCGTCGAGCAACCCGGTCAGGAATATCACCAGATCCCGCGGTGTCGCCCAGGCGGCCCCGGCCGGACCGGCCCACCGGGTGTCGTAGCCGGTCCCGGTGAGTCCGGTGCCTGAGGCGGGAAAGAACGTCGACCGCATCCCTGCCTGACCGAAGACCAAGGCTGCGAGCGTCTGTTCCAGCGGCGCGCCGCTGATGTCCTCCACGAGTGTGCCGAGCAGCCAGTAGCCGAGGTTGCTGTAGCGAAACCGCCCACGTGCCGAACGGCCGTCCTCGAGCGCAACCGTGAGGATCCGCTCAAGGCCCCAGGGCTGGTCCGGTCGCCTGGCGACTGCGTCCAGGTACGGGGCCGTAGTGGCGTAATCGGGCAGTCCGCCGGTGTGGTTGAGCAGCTCGCGAACCGTGATCCCGGACGGGGCGAGCGGGACCCGGAGCGACACCTCGTCCTCCAACGTAAGCCTGCCCGAGTCGACCAGCCGCAGCACTGCTACGGCCATGAACATCTTCGTCACGCTGAAAACCGGCTGGGCCGTGTCCGTACCCGTCAGCGTCAGGCCGCCGTCCTCGTCCAGCACAGCCACCGCGGCATCCGGAACCATCTCAAGACCACCGATCACCCCGTGATCCTCCCAACATCCCAAAACCTGATCAAACCCATACCCGCCACATGCACGCGCCCAGCGAGGTAGCCCGACAGCAAAATCGGACAGCAGACCCGGCGAAGAAAACAACGGATATGCAGGTCAGCGGCCCGTCTTCCAAGATGTGATCCAAGGCCTGTACGGGTGCTCCGACCTGCATATCCGTCGAAAATTTCCCCAGTACTACCGAAACCCCGTGGCCGGCTAGCTCCGTTGGTGGTTTCCCCGACCGGTAGCAGTGCGCGTGGGAGCAGCTTTACCCCTCCCCGGGGGTGAGGAGTTCACGCTGAAGTTGGCGTCGGGAATCTGAAAAGTTTTTGATCTTGCGGGGGGCGGCGGTTGCGTGCTGCGCACTCGCGGACCAGCGAGGAGCGGTCACCTGCCGGGCGGCCCAGGAGTCGGATGCCGGTCCTTAGTTCTTGGACATGGCACCGGCTCGTCCCCGAGCAAACGGGAAGCGAGCCGGTGATCGACGGTGAAGTCACTTCTTGTCTTGCTGTTCTTCCGGGCTGCGGCCTTTCCACGGGTCCACACTGCCGTGATCTTCCCGATGCTCCTTCCCGGCTAGCTGTCCATCCCCGTGGAAGGACCTGAGCCCTGCAACGGGGCGCTCCGTATCGAAGCGCGTCCGCTCGCGGGAAGGGAAGCGCATCTGATCAGGATCAAGGAGGCCGACCAGCTCGATCAGTTGGTGCTGGAGCCTGATCAGCGGTTCGGTCGCACCGTCGGGATCGTGTGCGGTCGTGTCGACCTGGTCAAGAAGGGGCTGCATCCACTCCCGGAACTCCCCGCCCTCCAGGACCTTGCGGGTGAACTCGGCGTAGCCGCGGCACCAGCGTTGTCCGGGGTCGCTGTCATCGGCGATCATCAGTTCGCCGATGGCTCGCTGGTCGGCTCGAAAGAGCATGAACCCTGTTCCGCCGACACGAACCGAGCTGAGCGTGCGGCTGATGTTCGCCAAGCAGAGCATCACCTTGTGGTTACTACCGCTCCTGCCCAGATCCAGGAACTGGATGTCGCGCCGGAAGATCTCGGCCCATCCAAGATATTCAGCGAAGAGGAATGCCGTGCTGAAGCGGACGTATGCTGCCTCCCGTTCGCTTCCCTCAAGCAAGAACGCCTGCATGAAGCCACGTCCCGTGCCCTCTCGGGCGACCTGATGGCCGAAGAGAATGTTGTAGATCCGGCTCTGAAGATCAAAGGCCGCCCACAGCAGGGAATCGCGGTATCGGCCCATGTAGTCCTGTCGTTCGACGTTCTTCAGCCGAGCCTGCCACCAGTAGCCGATGCCTGCTGTGGAGATCGCCCCCAACACGGCTATAACCGCAGATATCACTGCAACCATGCGCCATCAGCCTCCGTACTGCCGGAACCGGGACATCCTTCGGACAGTCGACGCCACATTCGCAGTATTCCTTCGATGTGGCGAGTTCGGCCACACCGGAAAAATGCTCACCTGGGACGCCACCGCCGTGATCATTTCTTTGGATGTCGCACTCCCCTCCCGGCATCCACAGCGAACGAAGGCCGTCACCGCCCTCCACTCGGGTCCGCGCGACGAGCCTCAAAGTAGCTCTCTGTAATCGCGCTCACGGATTGTGTTCCCCGGGGTGTTCGGGCTTGTTTCATAAGCGAGGGCCCATGAAACACGGCTCACGACTCGCCGTGTCCAGGGCATTCGCTGTTTCATAGGTCGGTGCAAAACGCTGGACCAGTGAAACGCACTCATGAAACGATCTCGGGGGTGAGCGACGACGACTTCCTGCGCGTAGAAGCATCCGACTGCCCGATGTCCTCCTGCGCCGTCCCGGCCGGCTCGCCGTGTCGCACCGGCCACGGCAAGGTGGCCGCTCAGTACCACACCGCCCGCTTCCGGCTGGTGCCCTCCCTGGCCAAGGTGCTCAACGTGCCGACCCCCGCGCTGCGCAAACCCGGGTCGGCCTGGGCTGAGCTGCCCCGCCCCGCCGCGTCCGGCGCCACCTCCGGGCACGCCAAGATCGGCTACGCCCGCGCCTCGACGCTTCGCCAATCACTGGACACCCAGCTCGACTCCCTCAAGACCGCCGGGGTGAGCCGCATCTTCTCCGAGAAGATCTCCACTCGCGCCACCCGTCGGCCCGAACTCGAGCGGGCCGTGGCCCTGGCCCGCGAGATGCGCGCCTCCGGCATCGCGGTCACCCTGGTCATCCACGAGCACAAGCGGCTCGGCCGCGGCTCCGCGAGATCGCCGCCCGCCTCGTCATCACCCAGGGCGCCAAGAAAGGCCGGCACCCCTCGCCCGCCACCGTCCTGCGCATGCTGCGCGACCACGACGAGGTCGCGCTCGTTTCATAGAGGCCGTCGTCCCCGGCCATACCCGAACCGTGGTCGGTCGTTCCTCATGGCCAACACCGTAATCCAACCAAGACCTCAGCCACAGGACACTCTGTTATCGCAGGTCAGCGGTATTTCCGTTGAAAATTTCTTCATTGCTGCCGGGACCCCTTGACGTCAGCCGTCATGGGTCTTGTGCGGCGCGCCGGCCTCCACGCTGACGCGCGGGCCGGTGGAGGGCTCCGGTGCCGGAGCCAGGGGCGGGGCGGTGAAGCGGCGTAGCCGGTTGGCGTTGCCGACCACCGACAGCGAGGAGGCGGCCATCGCGGCGGCGGCGATGACCGGAGAGAGCCGGATGCCCCACAACGGGTACAGGATCCCGGCCGCGACCGGGATGCCGATGACGTTGTAGACGAAGGCCAGGAACAGGTTCTGCCGGATGTTGCGCATGGTGGCGCGCGAGAGCCGTACCACGGTCACCACCCCGGACAGCGCACCGGAGATGAGCGTGATGTCGGAGGCCTCGATGGCCACGTCGGTGCCGGTGCCGATGGCGAAGCCGACGTCAGACTGTGCCAGCGCAGGGGCGTCGTTGACGCCGTCGCCGACCATGCCGACCTTGCGGCCCTGGCCCTGCAGGCGGGCGATCTCGGCGGCCTTGCGGTCCGGCAGCACCTCGGCCAGCACCCGGGTGATGCCGACCTGGCGGGCGATGGCTTCGGCGGTGCGCCGGTTATCCCCGGTGATCATGACGACTTCCAGGCCAAGCCGTTGCAGGGCGGCGACCGCAGCGGCCGAGTCGTCCTTGACGGTGTCGGCGACGCCCAGCACACCGGCCGGCTCGCCGTCCACGGCGACCAGGATCGGCGTGCGGCCGGCACCGGCCAGCCTCCCGGCGGCGGGATCGAGCACGCTCGCGTCGATGCCGTGCCCGCTCAGCAGGCGGGAGCCGCCGACCAGCACCCGATGGCCCTCCACGCTCGCGATGATGCCCTGCCCGGTGACCGACTCGAACTCCGCGGGGTCGCCCACGGGCATCTGGCGTTTCACGGCCCCGTGCACCACCGCCTGACCGAGCGGGTGTTCCGAGACGCGCTCGGCGCTCGCGGCCAGGCGCAGCATCTCCTCGGCCGTCCAGGCGACATGGGGTTCGATGTCAGTGAGCGCGGGCTGCCCACGGGTGATGGTGCCGGTCTTGTCCAGCACGATCATCTGGAGCTTGCAGGCGCTCTCCAGCGCCTCGGCGTCGCGGATCAAGATGCCCGCTTGGGCGCCCTTGCCGGTGCCCACCATGATCGACAGCGGGGTGGCCAGGCCGAGCGCGCACGGGCAGGCGATGATCAGCACGGCGACCGCCGCCACCAGCGCCGACGTCAGCACCGGCTCGGGCCCGGCCGCGAACCACACGACGAACGTCGTGATGGCGATGGCGATGACCGCCGGGACGAAGTAGCCGGACACCAGATCCGCCAGGCGCTGGATCGGCGCGCGAGAGGCCTGCGCTGCCTGCACCAGGTGGATGATCTGGGCCAGCATCGTCTCGGCGCCGACCTTCTGCGCGCGGAAGGTGAAGGCACCGGTCTGGTTCACCGTCGCGCCTACCACCTCATCCCCCGGCCCTTTGTCCACGGGGATGGACTCGCCGGTGACCATGGACTCATCCAGCGTCGAACGGCCGGTCAGGATCACCCCGTCGACCGGGACCTTCTCGCCTGGCCGCATGACCACGACATCGCCCGGCAGCACCTCATCGACGCCGATCTCGATCTCGGCTTCGTCGCGGCGGACCCGGGCGGTGCGCGCCTGCAACCCGATCAGCTTGCGGATCGCCTCACCGGTGCCGGCCTTCGCCCGCATCTCCAGCAACCGGCCGAGCAGGATCAGGGTCAAAATGACGCCCACGGCCTCGTAGTAGACCTCACGCGCCTGTTCCGGCAGCACCCCGGGAGCGAGGGTGACCAGCAGGCTGTAGCCGTAGGCGGCGCTCGTGCCCAAGGTGATCAAGCTGTTCATGTCCGCCGAGCGGTGGCGCAGGGCGAGCCAGCCGACCTTGTGGATCGGCCAACCGGTGTAGAACATCACCGGCGTGACCAGGGCCAGCTGCAGCCATCGGTTCAGCAGCAGCTCCGGCATCCAGGTGGCACCGAAGATCTCGTGCGCCATCACGGCGAAGGCCACCGGCAGGGTCAGCACCGCGCCGGCCAGGACCCGCCGCGACAGGTCTCCGATCTCGGCCCGCCGCTCGGCCGCCTCGCTGTCCTGCGGCGCTTGCGCGGGTTGCGCCGGCAGCGGCGTCGACGGCGGCCGGACCGCGTCGGAGGTCAGGGGCGAGGGGCGGACCGGCGATGGGCGGGGCGGGGGTGAGTCGCCGGCCGGTTCAACGATCAGTCGGCCGTGCACCATGCTCATGCCGCAGGCGAAACCGTACTCCCCCGCCTGCTGAGGATTCAGTTCGACGATGGTGGTGGAGAAAGCAGGCAACGGCTGGTTGATCCCGAAATCAGGGAAGACCACCCGGGATGTGCACTCCCCGCTCTCACGCCGGTCGAAGAACAGACGCAACGGGATGCCCTGCCGCACCCGGATCACATCCGGCGAGTAGCCACCGCGCACCACGATCTCGGCCTCTTGCACACCCTCGCGCAACACCGCCAGGCGGCTTCCCCGCGGCCCGAAGAAGTACCAGGCCAGGAAGGCCAGCAGCCCACCGGACAGCAGCACGACCCCCCAGCCGGCCATGTCCATCAGACACCGATCCGTATACCGGCGTCCGCAGGCGCCCCCGCCATGATCGCCGCCGTGATCGCTGCCGGGGCCACCGCTGCGGCGATGCCCGACGGCGTCGGGTGTCGCGTCGTCATGTCGGCCTCCTTGAGGGCCGCCTGTCGCGGGGAGAGGTGATCTCACTTGCTCGCCGTGGCGACCACTGCCGGCGCGAACGGCATGCCCTCGCGCGCAAAGCGAGCGATACGGCGATCAAGGCGACCACGCCCCCTCAGTGCCAGTCAGCGTCCCTGGAGCCTGATCACCGGGGCCCCGGGCGGCGCGCGGCAAGGCGTTCACGGGCCTCGGTGTACGTTTCGGTGTCGATCTCACCAGAGGCGTAGCGGCGATCGAGGATCTCCTCCGGCGTCTCCCGACGCTCACGGCCGTCTTCGCGGTAGCGGCCGCCCCGTGGCCCCTGCGTCAGCCGGATCACCACCCACACCACGAGACCGATCACCACGATCCACAGCAACGGCATGAAGGCCATCCATAGCCATCCCCCATCCCCGTACATCACCGTACTCACCTCCTAGGGAAGGGATCACTTTCAGTGTATCCACGCCGATCAGAACAGGTGGTAAAGCCCTTTGACCAGGATGAGCGGGCCGTTCGGTCACCACGCTGCGATCTTGGTCACGCGTGATCGTCACCGGGATCAGATGCCCCCGCCCCGGCTCCACTCCCTCCTCTTCTCACCATTGATCCAGGCTCACGGTGATCGCCATGACGCTGTGCCAGCCAGGCAACGCTTTGAGACCCCCGTCCAGGGCGCCAGCGTCGACCGCAAGACAGGGCAGCGGTGTTGCGGCGTGACAAGGCCGCGTGCCCGCTCCGGCGCTGGGAGGAAGATCTCCGCATCTTTGGTGGCTCTCAACCCCTCAGCAAGGTGCTGCTGCTGAGGAGGTGATGGCGGTGGCGAATCTTGCGCGTCCGGCCTCTTCCTGGCATGCGGTCGCCGCGGCCTGCCTGGCGGGAACCTTGACACTGGGGCCTGCCGCATACGCCTCTCACACCCCTCACGCACCCATGCCGCCATCGGCGTCGATGTCCCCTTCCCCCACTCCCATGCCGGGCACGAGCGACATGAACGCCACCAACGGGCTGTCCGCTCAGCAGGGCGGCTACACCCTGACCTCGCATACCGCCGCTCTCCCGGCCGGTAAGGCGGCCACCTACCGGTTCACCATCACTGGCTCCAGTGGTAGACCCATCACCGCCTTCGCCCTCAATCAGACCAAGCGGCTGCACTTCTACGTCGTCCGCTCGGACCTGACCGGTTTCCAGCACCTCCACCCCACCATGGCCGGCGACGGCACCTGGACCGCGCATCTGGCCGCCCTCCAGCCCGGCCACTGGCGGCTGTTCACCCAGTTCACCCCGGAAACCGGGCCGGGCAAGGGCCGGGACTTCGTGCTCAGCCGCACCCTCACCGTCCCCGCCGCCACCACCGCCTTGCCGCCGCCCTCGGCCTCCACCATGGTCGACGGCTACACCCTGACCCTGCGCGGCGATCTGAAGGCCGGCATGATGAGCCCACTGACCGTGATGATTGGCAAGGATGGCAAGCCGGTCACCGACCTGCAGCCTTACCTGGACACCTACGCCCATTTGACTGCCTTCCACCAGGGCGATCAGGCGTTCGCCCACCTTCACCCGCAGACCAAGGTCATCGGTGGGCATGGCGGCCCCGCCCTGCAGTTCATGACCGACCTGACGGTCTCCGGCAACTGGCGGCTGTTCCTGCAGTTCCAGACCGCCGGTGTCCTTCACACCGCCGCCGTCACTCTGCATGTCCGCTGACAAAGCCGCAGCCGTCCGTCGGCCACCCGCTTGATCTCGACGTTCGTCCCGAGCCCGTACAGGCACAACAACAACCGTCTTTGCACGACCGCCGGGTCGGTGACGGTGCGCGAGGCGACAGAGGTGAACGCGGTGGTGTAGCCGGTGACGTGGGCGACGTCCTTGAGCACGTCCAGCAGGTCGATCACGCCCCACCGGCGGGAGATCTCCACCTTCAGCGCCTTCAGGCACGCCGGCTCCTCCTGCTTGCCCAGCGGCGGGACGCTGATCCACGGCTCGCCCTTCTTCCGGGTGATCTTCACGCCGCCGGTGGTGTCCTTGCGGATCGCCTTGTCCAGCCGATCGAGGGCGGCGGTGTGGCGGCGCTGCAGGTCGGCGATGAACGTCGCCGGGCCGCGGGGCTTGGAGAGGGCCTCGTAGTGCACGTCGCGGTTGTCGTCGAAGTCGGCCGGCAGGTCGGCCTCGGGGTTGCGCCAGATCTTGCCGCCCTCCACCCAGATCTCCCGCCGACGGATCGCCTTGCGCAGCGCGACCAGCACGCACAGCTCGTACGGGATGCGCTCGATACGGCCGCGTTCGTCGACCACCGCCTCCTGCCAGTCCTCGGGCACCACATGCTCGATCGGCACGGTCTCGGCGCGGTCGTAGAAGACGGCCTCGGAGCCGGCGTAGCGGTCCAGCAGCGCCAGGGCGTCCATCACCGGCTGGAAGGTGGTGTTGTTGCAGTGGAACGCCAGTGCGCGCAGCAGCTTGGGCAGACCGCGCCGGTAGTGGCGCGAGTAAGAGCCGCGCAGCTTGATCCGCACCCGCTGGTTGAAGGCCTTCTCGTTGGCCTTGGCCTCGGCCACGATGTCGGCCAGCGTGCCGATGCCGACCACCGGGTAGATCGCCGTGCGGACCAGCTCCTCGGGCAGGTCCAAGGCGGCCTGGGCGAGCCGTGCCAAGATGCCGTGCTTGCCCTGCACCCGCCGGAACTCGCTGCTAATCTCGTTTTCGACCTTCTTCTCGGCCCGCACGCTGACCTTGTGCACGAGCTGGATCAGCAGCTCCACCAGGCCGTCGATCATCTCCGCCTTGCGCACCCAGCACAGCGCCGCCAGCAAAGTCAGCCTGATCGGCTCAGGTGCGGCGGCGAAGTCGGACGGGTACATGCGCATCGCCCGCGCCCGCCACGCCTCCACGACCTTTTCCGACACCCCCTCGAACAGGTGCTCCGGCAGGCCGATCGCCTTGACCCGCTCCAGCTTGACGATCTCGGTCAGCAGCGTCTCCAGTTGCAGCGGCCCCGGGTCCTCCTTCAACTCCTACAGGAAGTTGCGCGCTCCGGCGGCCCCAGCCTCGCCCTCGCCGTCCGGGTCGGGATCGGGAACCGCAATCAGATCTTGTCGGCCAGCCAGAACGTCAGCTTGTCCTCATCGGCGACCGTCGGCTCGCGAAAGCCGTGGAACCGGCGGATCTGCGCCCGGTGATACTCGATCGTGCTGCCCGACCAGCGGTACTCAGCGAACTGGGCCGCATCCACCTTCACCTGGCCGGCCACGTAGTCGACCGCAGCCTTCGGCACGTCCTCCCGGCGCGGAAACCGGCCCTCCAACTCGAAGAACTTCAGCATCAGCGCGAATCCGAGACGGGTGGCACCGCTCTTGTTCGCCAACAGCTCGACCTCGGCCTCATCCAGTGTCCAGCTCCCACTCTCTGCGCATCGGCAGGGACCCTTTCTCCCCCGATCGCACCGAAGATTCGCGAGCACCCTGCTCCGCACCAATGTCGCTACGGCCCGGTACCGCTCATCCGTGACCGCTACGTGGCGATTCCGAAACATTACAGAGAGCTACTTTGGGGCTGGTTGTGCGGACCCGAGTGGAGGGCCCTTAACGACACAACCCGGCTCAGCCCGCCCGGCCACGCCCACGTCAACGTCCTGGGCCGCTACGCCATCACCTCCTCCGCCCCAGCCGACGGCCTGCGCCAGCTCGGCGAGATCCCTGACCTGCCCGACGGCGAGGGCGCAGTGGATGAGGAGGCCGTGTAGACCCCAGGCTTTTAAGCCTGGAGAGATTGGGGTGTTCTCGCGCTCACCCCTTTCGGGCAACTGCCGTTCAAGACCCCGCTCGCTATGCACGGCGTCCGGCCGATGGCCTTCGATAGTTGCTTCGCACCAATGGTCCGGTGGTTTTGTCCTTGGCGGCGGCGCTGCTCACCGAATCGGACGTTGCCCATCACGTGGCCGACGATCATCTGAGTGACAGTTCGATCGGTGACCTGCAGCCGCGCTTGGTGGCTGATGATCAGGTCATGCTCGCTCGGCGCATCTTGACCGGCGCCAGGATACTCGACAAGCCGCTGGGTTGACCGCTCCGCTCCTCTACTGGCAGGCCATGATCACGCGCTCCTGTTTTGTAGCGGTGAGGGGAATGGCGGCCTGAGGTGCTCGGGTTGTCTTGGCTTGGGGTATCTCCTCAGGGCTGGCGCGTGGCCTCAGCTCACGGGGGGCGGATGAGGCCCCTCTTCGAGGCTGCGGCGACGGCGGCGGTGCGGGAGTCCACGCCGAGTTTGGTGTAGATGTGCACCAGGTGGGTCTTGACCGTGGTCTCGCTGAGGAACATCGCCTTGCTGATCTGCCGGTTGGACAGGCCCGCCGCGACATGGCCGAGAACCTCCAGTTCGCGGGGGGAGAGCGTGGTGTCAGGGGTGCGGACTCGGCCCAGCAGGCGTGAAGCGACGCTCGGTGTCAGTGCGCTGGCTCCGGTAGCGGCCGAGCGGATGGCGGCGTGCAGATCGTCCGATGGGGCGTCTTTGAGCAGGTAGCCCGTCGCGCCGGCCTCGATGGCGGCCACGATGTCGGCGTCGGTGTCGAAGGTGGTCAGTACCAGGACCCGGGGACCGTTTAGCGCGACGATCTGCCGTGTCGCCTGGCTGCCGTGCATGCCCGGCCCCAGTTGGAGATCCATCAGCACGACGTCGGGGGCGAGCGTGCGGGCGAGCTCGACGCCTTCTTCTCCGGTGGCGGCCTCGCCGATCAGCTCGAAGTCGGGCTGCCCGGTGAGCATCGCGCGGATGCCGGAGCGGACGACGGGGTGATCGTCGACCAGGATGAGCCGGATCATGCCGCCTCCCCGCGTGGCAGAGGCAGGGTGGCCACGACGGCCGTGCCGTCCCCGGGAGACGACTCCACGGTCAGGGTGCCCCCGAGGGTGCTCACGCGCTCGCGCATGGCCCGCAGGCCATATCCGGTCCCCGTCGCCTGTCCGGCGGGATTGCTCACATCGAAGCCGCGGCCGTCGTCGTAGACATCCAGCATGACCATGTCGTCCAGGTAGGTGAGGGTCACTCTGGCATGTTCGGCTCCGGCGTGGCGGCTGACGTTGCCCAGCGCGCCCTGGGCGACGCGCAGCAGCGTGACGTCGTAGTCGGCGGGCAGCGGGAGTGGGGTGCCCGAGACCTCGAAGCGCACCGTGGTGCAGGTGCCGGCCACGGCCGTGTCGCTGATCCTGCGCAGCGCCGCGACCAGGGAGGAATGTTGAAGGGCAGGCGGGGCCAGGGCTCGCACGAAGTTGCGCGCCTCCTCCAGGTTCTCCTTGGCCGCCGCCTCCGCTTCGACGATGCGGCGCTCGGCCTTGCCCGGATCATCGGCGAGGTCGCGGCGGGCGGCGCGCAGGAGCAGGATGATGCTGGACATGCCCTGTGCCAGGGCGTCGTGGATCTCGCGGGCCAGGCGTTCGCGTTCGGCCAGCCGGGCGGCGTCGCTCTCCACCTCAACCAGCTTGCCGCGAGTGCGGACCAGGTCGTCGATGAGCAGGCGGCGTTCCTCGCTCTCGGTGTAGAGCGCCTTGTAGACCATCGCCATGAGCGTTGCTACGGCGGCGCCGATCGTCGGTCCGATGACCTGTGCGGGAGTCAACCCTCCCTCGTGCCAGGCGGCGGCCAGGATGGCCGCGACGGTCAGCACCGCCACGCCCGGCAACGCGACCGCCAGCGGCAAAAGGTGGAGGTAGGCGAAGAAGAGCGGGAAGGCCAGCCAGACGAACTGCGGCGAGGCAACGGCCAGCGCCGCCCACCCGAGCGTGATCACCACCAGCCACAGCCGTCCCAGCCGCAGGTGCGTCTGCCCGCCGAAGTGCGGCAACCGCCCCTCGATGAAGATCCCGGCCGCGTACAGGACGCCGAGCAGTGTTCCCCCGATCACCGGCAGGGCCTGGCCCTGCCGGGCAGCGCCAGCTACCGCGATCACCAGGAGAATCGCGAAGGTGCCGTGGATGGCCCACCGAAGCATCCGCAGAGCGGGCGGGAACAGATAGTCAGACATGTCTCACACAGCGTATGCAACAACGATCACCTACCGCATCGTTCAAAAGAAGTATTTCGGCTGACCGAGTGCACGATGTGTGGAAATGCCGATGACGCGCAGGCTGGAGGGGTCAGATTTCCACTTCGTCTGCAACGGGGGACGCGCCGTGTTCGTGGCGCTCAGAGACCTACGCTTCGCCAAGGGACGGTTCGCCCTGATGGGCACCGTCGTCTTTCTCATCACCCTCCTGGTGACCATGTTGTCCGGCCTGACCGCCGGCCTGGCGCAGGAGAACATCTCGGCCGTGGAGAAGCTTCCCGCCGATCACATCGTCTTCGACAGCGGTGAAAAGCCCGCCTTCGCCGACAGCCGCATCACCGATGCCGCGTGGCAGGACTGGCAGAACGTGCCAGGCGTCACCGCCGAGCGGCTCGGCGTCTCCATGTCGAGGATCGCCTTCGGCGACGATCAGAGCGCTGGGGTGGCCCTCTTCGGCGTCAAGCCAGACGGCGAGCTCGCCGACGAGCGGCCGGTCGACACCGGCAAGGTCGTACTGTCCGCCGCGCTGGCGACCGGCAGCGGGCTGAAGTCCGGGGACACCGTGCAGATCTCCGGTAAGGACTTCATCGTCGCCGGAACCGGGGGCGAGGCCTCCTACAGCCACACCCCGGTCGCCTGGATCAGCATCGGCGACTGGGAGTGGATGGTCCGGCAGGCCAGCGCTGACACGGTGGCCACCGTCCTGGCTCTGCGCAGCAGCGGGACTCCGGACCTGGCCGCGACCGATAGCAGGCTCGGCACCACGACCGTCCCGTTGTCCGACGCGCCCGCCGCGATCGGCTCCTTCTCCTCCGAGAACGGCTCGCTCCAGCTCATGCGCGGCTTCCTGTTCGCGATCTCAGCCCTGGTCATCGGCGCCTTCTTCACCGTCTGGACGATCCAGCGCCGCGGCGACGTCGCCGTGCTCAAGGCGCTCGGCGCTAGCTCCGGCTACCTGCTGCGTGACGCGCTCGCCCAGGCCGTCATCGTGCTGCTGCTGGGCGCGGGCGTCGGTGGAGCGCTCGGCGCGGCGCTCGGCGCGCTCGCCGAGGGCACCGTCCCGTTCGTGTTGTCCGTGGCCACCACCGTCGTGCCGGTGGCGGTGATGATCCTGCTCGGCGCCGCCGGCGCCGCGCTGGCCATCCGCAAGATCACCTCTGTCGACCCGCTGATCGCGCTGGGAGCCTCCCGATGACCCTCAAGCTCACCGACATTGTCCTGACCTATCCCGACGGGGACCGTACACTGACCGCGCTCGACCATGTCAGCCTTGCCGTCGGCCCGGGCGAGTTCGCCGCCGTCGTCGGCCCGTCAGGCTCGGGCAAATCCAGCCTGCTCGCCGCCGCCGCCACCCTCATCACACCCGCCTCCGGCACCGTTAGCATCGCCGGGCAGGACCTCTCCCAAGCTAGCCAGGCTAAACGAACAAAGGTGCGCCGGGACCACATCGGAATCGTGTTCCAGCAGGCCAATCTGTTACCGTCCCTCACCGCTCTCGACCAGCTCCTGGTCATGGCGCATCTGGCCGGGGGATCTCCCCGGGCCGCCAGCATGCGGGCCCGGGAACTACTCCTGGCCATGGACCTCGCCGACAAGGGGCACAAGCGCCCGCACCAGCTCTCCGGTGGCGAGCGGCAGCGGGTCAACATCGCCCGCGCGCTGATGAACTCTCCCGAGGTCCTGCTGGTCGACGAGCCCACCAGCGCGCTCGACCATCACCGCGGCGAGCAGATCGTCTCACTGTTGGCCGAGCTCACCAAGCGCAACAATCTGGCCACCGTCATGGTGACGCACGACCTGGCCACCCTGGCGATGGTGGACACGATCAAGACCATGACCGACGGCAGGCTCACCGAGGGAGCCGCGGTACCGGTCGCTTGACCGCGCTGGATCCGGCTGCGAGCTTTCCAAGGGGCAAGCCCTGGTAGATCCCACAACAGGTCGCCGGGGCGGTCTACCGGGCCTTGGCGTCTGCGAGGGTTTTGTGGACGACGCCGATGGAGACTTTGACTCCGGCGGCGATGGTGCGGATGGATTCGCCGCGTTCGCGGCGGGCGAGGATGGCGGCGCGTTTGTCGTCGTCGACGACCGGTCGGCGGCCGCCGACCCTGCCGCGTTTGCGGGCTGCTTCCAGGCCGTTCTTGGTCTTGCGGGTGATGTCGCGGCGGCGGTCTTCAGCCAGGGCGAGGGCCAGGTCGAGGATCAGGGAGCGTTCGGTGTGCTCGCCGGCCGCGATGCCCTCCAGCACCTTGACGCCGACGCCGCGCTGGAACAGGTCGTTGAGGACGATGAGTCCTTCGAGGAGGTTGCGGCCGAGGCGGTCGACCTCCTGGACGGTCAGCAGGTCGCCGTCGCGGATGTGGGACAGCGCGTTCAGCAGCACGGGCCGGTCGTCGGTGGCGAGCTTGCCGCTGGTCTTCTCCTCGAAGACCTTCAGACAGATCGGATCGAGGGCGTCGTGCTGCCGCTGGGTGTTCTGCTTGTCGGTACTGACCCGGACCAAGCCGATGAGCGCCATCAGGGGCGCCCTCCGTTCATCAAACATGCTGTGGGAGGTAGCTGAACAGTACTGGAAAATGAACGGCCAGATGAACGCTTTGACGAGACACGGCGGCTCGCCCGGACGTGCTCCCGCCCGGGTGTTCATCAGACGACCGTTAGATGAACACCCGGGCGGACCCGTTGGCGTGACGGGGTCAGATCTCGTCGTCATCGGCGGCGTCCGGATCGCGTAGATCCCCGGATGGCGCCGGCCTGCATCGGCCCGAACGGGCAGACCATCGCCGACAAGATGCCGTTCATGGTCGCTGCGATGGCCGCGGAAATGGAACACGACCTCATCCACGAACGCACCATGGACGGCCTGGCCACCGCCAACACCCAAGGCCGCTACGGTGGCCGCCCCGCCAAATCGACCACGACACCCTCGCCATCGCCCGCCACCTGAAGATCGGCCGATCCACTCCCTGCCGCGCACTTGCAGCGCAGGACGTGCCCCCGAAGCATCCAGCTAAGTTGGCCCGGCGCTCGGGTCGGTGCCATAGGACGCAAAGTAGCTGTGTGTAATCGCGTCTCAGTGTCGGCAAACCCTCGTCTGTCGACACTCCTCGGGAAACTACGAGATCGCAGATGGTGAGCGTCGAAAACTCGTGCCGAGAATCAACGTCGATAAACAGGTCGGTGAGCGGATTCCGACAGGCATCGGCGCACTGCCCTGACCTGGGGATACGCCCCTAATTTGCGGCCTATGACACGGACCCGAGCGCCGGGCCTTGGACGCGTCATCAGGCCGACCTCCGCAGAGGCCGGCGCGAACGGCTGAACCCCACTGGATCTTTCGGCAGGCCGCATCGACCAACTCGGCACCGCGAGGTGCCGGAACCTTCACCACCGTCGCGGCGAAGGTTCCGGATTCTTTCGGCAACCGCCGATGGCTGGAACCTCACCGGAAATGATCAACCTCTGACCAGGGGCGAAGATTCATGATTAGACAGGCCCTGTCCGCAGGTTCCTCAACCCCAGAGACGGCGTGAAGTGCTGATTCGTTCTACGTTGTGGCTCCGCGCCAACGGACTGGCGCGGGTCAGCCGGTACCCGTGGTCCGCGCCCGTCTGGCCATGGCGTCGCGGCCGCAGCGGATGATGGCGTCGGCGCTTCGCCGGATGTCTTCGGCCGTGGTGTACGCCGAGCAGATCGATATGCGCATGACTACTCGGTTATCGAAGACTGATCCGCTGAGCCAGCAGGTGCCGTCGTCCTGGACCCTGGCGATGACCTCTCGGGTGAGCTCGTCAT
The DNA here is from genome assembly GCF_000721075.1 of Streptosporangium amethystogenes. Taxonomy (GTDB): domain Bacteria; phylum Actinomycetota; class Actinomycetes; order Streptosporangiales; family Streptosporangiaceae; genus Streptosporangium; species Streptosporangium amethystogenes. Next base: position 28,850 of record NZ_JOEQ01000056.1, on the reverse strand, counting down.
CGTCGTGGCCGGGTGCGGTGAATCGCACCAGGACCTGGTTCAGGACGACCTCGTTGACGATTTCGATGCCGAGTTCCGCCGCGAGGTGGGCGGCGATGCGGTGAGCGTGCTCGACGTTGCGGTCGATGAGCCTGGCAATGCCTGCCCGGCCCAGCGTCCGCAGTACTGCGTAGACGGGAACCGAGCGGGCACGCCTGGACCAGTCCGGCACGGTGTTGATCTGATCTCGGTGGGCGGATGCCTCCAGATAGGCCGCGGTGACCCCGACAGCCGCCCGGTGCGCGTCGGGATGGGCGACGAATGCGATGCCGCAGTCGAAGGGCACGTTCAGCCACTTGTGCGCGTCTGTGGTCCAGGAGTCCGCCAGGTGTGCTCCGTCAAAAAGGTGGCGGTACTTGTCGCTGGCCAGAGCCCACAGTCCGATCGCTCCATCGACGTGCACCCATCCGCCTCGGTCGTGCGTGAGCTCGCACACCTCGCGCAGCGGGTCGACGGCACCGGTGTTGATATTGCCGGCCTGCACGCAGACGATCGGTGGTCGATCCACCCGGTCCAGTTCCGCGCGCAGCGCGGAGAGGTCGATCGCGCCGTTGGCGTCGCACCCGACATCGTGAACACGCGTCCCCATTCCCAGGTAGCGCAGGGCGCGATCGATCGAGGCGTGGCGCTGCTCGCCGGCTATCACCGGGATGCGCGGCGCTCCCCACAGCCCGTCCGCCTCAGCGTCCCAGCCCTGCCGGGCCAGCAGATGGTGCCTGGCCGCCGCCAGGCAGGTGAAGGCGGCCATCTGGGTACCTGTGGTGAATCCCGCTGACGTATGCGGAGGCAGTCCGAGCATTTTCACCAACCAGTCGGCGCAGACCTCCTCGATCACCGAGACCGCCGGGCCGCACGAGTACAGCGTCGCGTTTTGGTCCCAGGCGGTGACCAGCCAGTCCGCGCCCACGGCCACGGGCAGGGAGGAGCCGATGACATAGCCGAAGTAGCGGGGCCCCGCGCTGGCTGTCGACCCCAGTTCACCGGCCCGCGCCAGGATGTCCAGAGTCGAGATCGCATCGGTGCCGGCTTCGGGTGGGCTCCCGTCCGTGAGAAGATCGCGCAGTTCATTCGATGTCACCACGGGAAAAACCGGGCGATCGGTAACCGATTGCCGCCAGCTCAGCACGTGTCGGTACGCACGCTGGAGAATGTCGCCGAACTCTAGGTCGTCAACCGGCGAGTCCGAGGATATGTCGTCGTGGTTCACGCATTCTCATCTCGACAGAGGTGTCCAGGCCGTAGGGCACGTCGTGTGCCGGCCCACGGACAGCCTGTCCCAAACTTTCTCGTGGGCTCTGGCGGAAATCGGACATGGTGTTAGCCACGTACGGGTACGGCCGGAATACGCGGGGGACGTACCGCCGGGCCACTGACCAGGCGATTCGCCGCCCGACCTGCCATGATGGCGTTCTTCTCCCTAACGCGGCCCCAGCCCCAAAGTGGGCCGGTCCGCGCAGGTCATCGGACTTCCGAGAAGATCGCGTTCTCGGAAGCGGAGACAGCCACAACTTCCGAGAACGTGCACGACTGAGAGGCGAAACCTCAGCTCGGCACTTCCGAGAACAGGACCGCGTCGCTAGTTGGCGGCTGAGGACACGTTCGGGAGGAGGAAGCCCTGACCCTGCACGGCGCCTGCCCCTTAGCTCCAATGATCTTGATCGGTCGCCCCGTTGTGTACACAAACGCGTTCCGTCTTCGCCCCGGCCCCATGCTCGGTCGCGCGGGCCGGGGCGGGGCCGACACAATGCCAGGCGTGCACAAGGCGGACATCAGCAAGGAGCCCGACCCGCCGGGCGAGGTCGAGGAGATCGGGATCCGAGAGGCCAGGGTGCGGCTGGCCGAGCTCGTCGAGCGGGCCGGGGCGGGCGAGCCGGTGGTGTTGCGCCGGCGCGGCCCGCAGCGCAACGCCGCGGCGCTGCTGCCCATCGAGGCGGTCGAGGTCTGGCAGGCCCACTTGGCCGCGCAGGAGGCCGAGCTGCGGCGCCGGGCCGAGGAGACCACGCTCGGCGAGCGCAGGCCGGCCGGGACGCGCGGCGCGGTCTGCCCGGGGTGCAGATCGTCGTTCATGCATGTGGTCTTCACCGGACCGGTCGTCATCGCGCTGGTCAACACCGCCGACCCCGCCGCGGACGTGCAGGCGGCCGTGGCCGACACCGACCCGGCGATGGCCCAGGAGGTGGCATTCGTACGCTGCGCCTCGTGCTGGGAGCCGATGGGCACACGTCCCCGCGAGCACGGGGCCGGCCTACCGCGCCGCCGTCGACATCGCCGAGAACGCCTCCTGGGCCGACGTGCCGTGGGAGGCGGGCAACCCCTACGTCGTCGCCGAGCAGGAGATGGGGCGGGCCTCACGCATCGTGCTGGCCCACGACCTGGCCCGCGGAAAGGTGCGCCGGGTCACCCGTTGGGAATGGCTGACCGGTATCACCGATGAGGAGCGCGAGCAGCTGCGCCGCCAGCTTGACGACGACGAGTTCGGGGTTGAGGAACCCAGGAACAGCCGTTGGCGCTGAGAATGATCTTGCCCTTCCGGGAAGCGATCCCGGCTTGATCATTTCTGGTAAGGAATCGGCCATCTGGCGTCTGTCTGGTGGTTACTGGGGGCTAAGTAGCGTGTCTATCGTCGTCGCTCATGCCTGTGGGGTTTTTGTCCGATGACCAGGTCAGGGCGTATACGGCGTTCGAGGAGCTGCCGTCGCTGTCGGATCTGGAGAAGTTCTTCTTACAAACTCCAGCTGCTCTCCGTCCTCGGAGACCGGCAACCCCACCGATGAAAAAGGAATCCCTGATGAGCACCCCCACGCCCCAGGAACAGCGCGTCGCGATCGTAACCGGCGGCTCGCGCGGCATCGGCCGCCAGACCGTCCTGCGCCTGGCCTCCGAAGGCCACGCGGTCGTGGTCAACTACGCCGGCAACCGCGAGCAGGCCGAGTCCGCCGTCGCCGAGGCCATCGCCGCCGGCGGGCAGGCGATCGCCGTGCAGGCCGACGTGGCCGACGAAAAGGCCGTCGCCGCACTCTTCGACACCGCGGAAGCCACGTACGGCGGTATCGACGCCGTCATCAACGCCGCCGGCCGGATGTACCAGGCCCCGATCGCCGACGTGGACCTCGACGCGCTGGACGCCCTCTTCCGCACCAACATCCGCGGCACCTTCGTCGTCGCTCAGCAGGCCGCCCGCCGCGTGCGGGCAGGAGGCGCGATCGTCCTGTTCTCCACCTCCGCGATCGGCCTGGCCTTCCCCGCCTATGCCCCCTACGTCGCCAGCAAGGGTGCTGTGGAAGCGATGACGATGATCCTCGCCCGCGAGATGCGCGGCCGGGACGTCACCGTCAACACCGTCGCCCCCGGCCCCACCGCCACCGCCCTCTTCCTGGATGGAAAGGACGAGGCGACCATCGCCAAGCTGGCCGCCCAGCCCCCGCTGGAGCGCCTGGCATCGCCGAGGTCACAGCCTTCCTCACCTCCCCGGCCGGTCACTGGGTCAACGGCCAGATCCTCCGCGCCAACGGCGGCATCATCTGACCACAACCTGCTCCTCCTCCGGCAGGTGATCGCCCCGTGCGGCGGTACAGACCAGCCCCGCCGCACGACGGGCCGCGCATCTTCACCGGCGTTGCCAACACCGATCCGTACAAGAAGATCTTGATCGACTCTGTGCCCCTGAGCCGTCTGGCCACCCCCACGTTGCCGAGTTCTTTACCTCCGACCAGTCCTTCTTCATCACTGGCGGCGGAGACAGCGCCCGCCGGTCCGCGTCGGTGAGCTTGTCCGCCCACTTCGGATCGGCCAGGACCTCCTGCATCAGCAGCGTGTTGACGTGCACCAGCGCGGACTGGAGCAGGTGCAGCGCGAGCATGCTGACCTCCTGGGACTCCTTGTCCACACCGACCAGGTCGCCGTCCTTGCCGTAGAAGAGGTCCTTGTTCGCGGAGTTCCAGTTCTCCACCACCTGCAACCCCTCGTGGATCTCTTGGCGCATCTCGATGTCGGCCAGGTAGTCGCAGACGAACGAGGTCCTCACCGCCCGCCCAAGTTCTTCGATCGCCCGGTACGTCGGGTGCTTCGACCCTCCCCGGTTTCGGCATGCGGATATCCATGACGACGATGTCGGGGCGCAGCGCGCGGGCCTGTTCGGCTGCTTCGGCGCCGGTGGTGGCTTCGCCCACCACCGTGATGTCGTCTTCAAGGTCGAGCAGCACTTTGAACCCGGACCGCACGAGGCCTTCGTCGTCGGCGAGCACCACGGTGATCGGAGCGTGGGCCGATGGGGAGGCCATCGCCGCGCTCATGCGCGTGACCCGTTCGGGAGGAGAGGCAGCCTGGCGTTGACCTCGAACCCGCCGCATGGAAGCGGCGCGGCGTCGAGTTCTCCGCCCAGCAAGTGACAGCGCTTGCGCATGCCGAGGATGCCCCGGCCGCCCTGGCCCGCTCCACCGGCCGGTTCGGTAACGGCCCCTGGACAATGGGAGCCGTCATGGCACTGGTGGCGGGGCTGGCCAGCATGGTCATCGGCGGCGTGATTGTGACCGCCGCCGAGGGTGGTCCCGGCACCGGCTACGGAATAGTCGGAGGCTACGTTGACCTGGTGGTCGGGCTGATCGCCCTGGTTCTGGTCGGGCTGGCCACGGCCCGGGCCTGCCGCACCACCTGACCCCGCCGCCGACGCTGCCCCCGAAGCTACCGGCGAAACCCGCGCTAGCCAGACAGGTGCTGGCGTACTGCCTCGGCGGCCAGGTCGGCGTCGGCAGCTTGGCTGTGCTGGGGCGCGTTGAGGAAGTCCGTCCCGCGCAGGGGGTGGAAGGCGGGGCGGGGGTAGAGCCAGGCGTGAAAGTGCTGGACGCGGTCGCGGGTGGAGACCAGGTGGACGCGCTCGGCGTCGGTGCCGGCGCGCATGGCGGTGTCGAGGGTGTGGAGCAGGGCGCCGAAGGAGGCCGCCTCCTCGGGCGTCATCTCGGCGAAGTCGGTGTAGTGCCGCGTGGAGACGATCTTCATGGTGCCCGGCCGGGAGGTCTCGACCGGGCCGTGGTGAACGAGCCAGAGGGTGTCGCGGTAGACCCACCCACCTGGCGGTTCGCCGTCAGCAGCGCCAAGTCGGCAGTAGGGGCAGGCAGGGGTGGTGTTAGTCATCGGGGAATCCCTTCAGGTCAGCAGGGCGTGGGCCAGGCCAATGGCGGCGCCGGCGGCGATGTACCAGGCGTTGTTGAGCTTGGTCTTCCACAGCAGCGCCAAGGTGGCCAGGGCGATCGCGGCGGTGAGGGGGTCGATGATCGCGGTTCGGCCGAGTTGGAGGGAGACGCCGGCCATGAGGGCCAGGGCGGCGACGTTGAGGCCGTCCAGCAGTGCGGAGGTCCAGGCGCTTGAGCGGAGTTTGTCGGTGAGCTTGGTGAGCAGGCCGACGAAGATGAAGGAGGGCAGGAAGATGGCGACGGTGGCCAGGAACGCCCCGACGGGGCCGGCGACGAGATAGCCGATGAAGGTGGCGGTGGTGAAGACCGGGCCCGGGGTGACCTGGCCGATGGAGACGGCGTCGATGAGCTGCTGGCCGGTGATCCAGCCGAGACGGTCGACGAAGTCGCCGCGCAGGAAGGCCAGCAGCACGTAGCCGCTGCCGTACAGCACCGACCCGATCTTCAGCATGGTGAGGAACAGCTGGGCCAGCTGGCTGCCGGTCGGATCAGGAAAGACCGGCAGGCCCGGCGAGCCGAGGCCAAGCAGCGACAGCGGCGCCAGCAGAGCGTGCGGGGTGTCCTGCCGGCCCCGCCGTACCAGATGCGTTCCGGCCGTCAGCAGCGCGCCCGCGGCCAGCACGAGCAGCTCGTTCACCCCGAGCAGGTAGGCGGCCAGGGCGGCGACGGCCAGCAGCGCGAACCACACGTTCTTGATCACCGTGCGGAGCAGGCCGAATAGGGCGTGCGCGATGATCGCGATCACCGCCGGGACGATGCCGTACAGGATGCCCGCGACCGCGGGTGTCGTTCCGTAGGTGACATAGGCCCAGGCCAGCACGGTGACGATCAGCGCGGCCGGGAGGATGAAACAGACGCCGGCGGCCAGCAGACCGCGCCACCGGGCGCGGTCGAAGCCCAGATGGATGGCCAGCTCGGTGGAGTTGGGGCCGGGGATGAGGTTGGTGGCGCCCATCAGGTCGACGAACCGCTCGTCGCTAACCCAGCCGCGGCGGCGCACGAGCTCATCACGCATCATCGCCGTGTGCGCGGCCGGGCCGCCGAAGGCGATGGTGCCCAGCTTGAGGAACAGCAGCGCTACCTCCCGCACCGCAGGCCAGGACGTCTTGCCGCTTTGGGGATCGCCGGCCGGATCGCCGACGGCCTGCTCGTCTGCCACTCTTTCCCTTTTGGTCGTGCTGATCACCAGGTCGAAGACCCCGCGTCAGGGGCCCAGCCGTCAGCCCGTAAGCAGGCCGGACCGGTCCACCGCGGTCGAGTACATCAAATCTGTTTGATGTATTATCACGTCATGGTGACCCCGGCTCAACCCGCCCCGGCCTTCGCCCGGCTGGCCGGCCACCCACTGCGCTGGCGGCTGCTGACCGAGCTGGCCACCAGCGACTACCGGGTACGCGAACTGGTGCACCTGGTGGATCACCCGCAAAACCTCATCTCCTACCACCTGCGACTGCTGCGCGACGGCGGCCTGGTCACGACGCGGCGCAGCAGCGCTGATGCCCGCGACAGCTACTACCACCTGGATCTGGAGCGCTGCGCCCAGGCGCTGGCCGCCACCGGCCTCGCGCTGCACCCCGCGCTCCGCCTCACGCAGGACCTGCCTCAGCTGCCCGAGCCGTCCGCGCGCCCGCCCGCCGTCTTGTTCACCTGCACCGGCAACAGCGCCCGCTCACCGATCGCCGAAGCCCTGCTGCGCCACCATGGCGGCGGCCACGTCGAGGTCACCAGCGCGGGCAGCCACCCCCGGCCGCACCTGCACCCCGACGCCGTCCGCGCGCTGCGCGAGGGCCACGGCATCGACCTGCAGGACCAACGGCCACGCCACCTGGACACCCTGACCGGCCGTCACTTCGACCACGTCATCAGCCTGTGCGACAAAGTCCGCGAGGTCTGTCCCGACTTCGGCGACCACTTTGGCGGCCACGCCCGGCGCATCCACTGGAGCATCTCCGACCCCGCCACGCCCGGCCCCGCCGAGCAGGCCGGATACCCCGCCTTCGCCCGCACCGTCGCGGAGATCGACACCCGCGTCCGCTACCTGCTGCCTGTCCTCACATCGCGAAAGGCCCAGCCATGACCACACCCGACCAGTTCGCCGCCGTCCGCTACCTCGTCGACGACGTGAGCGCGGCCGTCAGCTTCTACACCACCCACCTCGGCTTCACCCAGCACCTGGACGCCGCGCCCGCCTTCGCCGACGTGGTCCGCGGACCGCTGCGGCTGCTGCTGTCCGGCCCCGCCAGCTCCGGCTCCCGCGCCACCCCCGAAGGCACCCCTGCCGGACGCAACCGTATCCACCTGCTCGTCGACGACCTCGACGAGCAGATCGACCGGCTCCGCAACGCCGGCCTGTCCTTCCGCAGCGACGTAGTCGCCGGCCCCGGCGGCCGCCAGATCCTGCTCACCGACCCCGCCGGCAACCTCGTCGAACTCTTCGAGCCCGCCCACACTCCTGGAGCCACCCCACCAGCCCAAGCCTGACCGACGCCCACTGTGACCGCGCCCCCGTCGCATTTACGCAGGCCACGCGCTCCACGGTGCCTGCCTCGGCGAGGCCGATCCCGTTGCCTTCATGCGCCCCCGTCCGGCCCCGTAAGGGCTGCTGGCGGGGGCTGCTTCGCCTCGGCTTGCGCGGAGGCGGGATGGGGTGGGTTGGCGTGGAACGTCCAGCCGTGTTTGGTCGCGAGGTGGCCGATCATGGCCTGGAGCCGGTTGATGCGCTCGGCGGCGTCCGGCCCGTGGATGCCGATGGTGATGGTGGAGTCGGTGGCCTCGAAGGTGGTTCGGCGTCGTTCGGCGGCGCTGCGGGCGGCGGCGTGGATGCAGCCTCGCAGCCGAATCGCCTTGCCCGGGTCGGTGATGCCGTCCAGACCGCCGATGGTGAGATGGCAGGCGTCCGAGCCGGTGCGGGCAGGCGGGGCCGCGTCCTGCAGGGCAGCGCGCAGCCGGGCACGCTCGGTACTGGATAGCGGCCGACGCCCGAGCAGGTCGGGCCAGCCGTCCGGCCGGGTCGGCACGGTGTAGTCGGGGTCGGCTATGGCAGTCTCGGTGCCGTTGGAGGTGTCGGCGGGGTCGCTCCCCGTAGCTCTACTCATCCATCGGCTCGGTCTCGGCGGCGTTCGGGCCCCGCAGGTCGCGCAGCCGTCCTTGCAGGTTGGGCCGGTGGATGGGGTAGGAAGCGTGGAAGTTGATGTGCTCGAACAGCAGCGGTGACAGCCCGGCGCGGATCGCCGGGCCGACGCCGAGCCCGCCAGCTTCCAGCCGGTTGACGGCGGCGTCGATGTAGAGGCTGTTCCACCAGATGATCGCGTTCAAGCCGAGGCCCAGCGCGCCGAGCTGGTCTTCCATGCCACGCTCGTAGCCGCGTACCAGGTGGCCGAGGTTGCCGAAGAAGACGCGGCGGGCCAGGGTGTGGCGGGACTCTCCGATGTTCAGCTGGGTGCCGATCATGCGCCGGTAGGCCTCCACGTGGATGACCTGCAGCAGGTGCAACGGACCGTCCCCCACTGCACCGCCCAGCCGAGGCGGTTGTGGCGTCGGCGCTTCGTCCATGCGATCTCCAGCGCGGCCTCGTCCAGGAAGAAGAACCGCTCCAGCTCCTCCGGCGTGGGATCCGCCACGAACGCCCCGTACCGGCGGGTCTGCTCTTCCGACAGATACTCAAAGGCCACAATTCGTGACCGTACGGGTGCGGTAAGCCACTACTGATCAGTACACCCAAACCAAGATCAACCAACCCCAGTCCGGCACCATTCAACCCCCCGGCCAGCGGTTCGATCCTTAGCGTTACTACCGGCGAGTAGGGTCCTCGGACCCCTGGAAGGCACCCAGTGGAAGTCCATCCGGCCCGACGCGCTCACCGCGCTCAGCCTCCCCGCGAATCCTGACGCGCTGCCGGCCGAGCACTCCCGCACCCTGGACGCCGCCCTGCGGGAGGTCGGCGGACGCCTGGCCGTCAACCCCGACGTCCGGGTCGACGGGGAGGGGAAGATCCACCTGACCGGGGTGAAGGCTATCGAAGAGCCGCCGTCCCTGGTGGACCTGCGGACCCGTACCACGGCGATGCTGCCGCGCGTGGAGCTGCCCGAGGCGATCCTTGAGGTCATGTCGTGGGTGCCCGAGCTCGCCAAGGCGTTCACCGCGGTGTCGGGCGGCCGGTCACGGCTGAAGGACCTGCCGGTCTCCATCGCCGCCTGCCTGACGGCCCACTCGCTCAACGTCGGGTACCGGCCGATCGTCAAGAAGGGCTTCGAGGCCCTGGAGCGCTCCCGGTTGTCGCACGTCTACCAGAACTACTTCCGGCCCGGCCGCGTCGTGCGCCTGTTCCTGCTCCAGCCAGGCGACGACCTCCGACTCCCAGACGAAGAGCCGGCCGTGGGACTTGAGTAGCCGATATTTCGCCACAAAAGCGCAGTGGATCGTTCCCGTTCGCCAACGTATGCTTTGGCCGACTGTCGCATATTGGGAGCGGTTTGCGATGGCCGGTCATGGTTTGCCTTGGTTGTAGCTCTGTACGTAGACCCGGATTCGCTATGCCGTTCCGGGCTGCACGGGCGCGTAGAGAAAGGCGAAGTCAATGGCGTTTCCAACAGTGGTATCGGCCAACACGGGTCTGGCCTACACCGCCAACCGCGGCAACCGCACGGTGTCGGTGATCGACACCGTGAAGGGCGCCACCACTGCGACCGTCCAGGTCGCCACCAGTGGCTGGGCCAGCCCATCGGACGTCGCGGTCAGCCCCGACGGGACCCGCGCCTACGCCGCCAACCCCGACAGCCGCTCCGTGTCGGTGATCGACACGGCGACCAATACCGTCACCGCCACCGTCGCGCTCGCAGCGGCCGGCACCACGCTTGCCGTCTCCCCCGACGGGAAGAAGGTGTACGTCACCGGCCAAGGCACGGGATCCGTCACGGTGATCGACACCGCGACCAACACCGTCAGCACCAAGATCCTCGTGGTCGGCTACGAGAACATGGCTGTCACCCCCAACGGCAGCCGCCTCTACGTCTCCCAGTGGAGCGAACGCAGCGTCGCGGTGATCGACACGACGACCAACAAGCTCATCACCACTGTGCCCACCAACGGTGGCTGCCAAGGCCTGGCGGCACACCCCGACGGCACCCGGGTGTACGTGGCCGGTAACGAAGCCCGGAGCGTGTTCGTCATCAACACCGCCACCAACGCGATCACCCACTCCATCGGCGTGGGCACGCCCCCCACCTGTGTGGCGGTCAACCCCAACGGATCGGGCGTCTACGTCGGGTGCGAAGACGGCCCGGTATCGTTGATCGACTCCATCGGCAACAAGGTCGTGGCCACCGTCCCCATCTTCGACGTCACCGCACTCGCGGTCGCTCCAAACGGCACGTTCGTCTACGCCCCCGACTTCTCCACCCATACGCTCTCGGTCGTCGACACGACCAGCAACACGGTGACCGGCACGGTCACCGTCGGCGCCAATCCGTGCAGCGTCACCTTCGGCCCCGGGGTTCCCCTCACCACCGCCACGCCCACGGTGGTCAAGGGCACGCCCCTCAAGGTGCGCTACTCCACCGTGCCCGGCAACGTCAGCGGCAAGAACTGGGTCGGCCTCTACCCCGACGACGGCGGCGCCACCGTAGGGACGAAGAACTCCTTCCACTGGGCGTACGCGCCCAACGCCGCCGGCAGCGTCACCTTGGACACCGGCAGCGTGCCCGCCCCGGGCCGCTACACCGTCTGGTACCTGTACAACGACAGCTACACGGCCATCACCGGCCCCCTCACCATCACCGTGACCTGAGCCACATCGTCTCCACGGCGGGGTTCCAGGTCGCCTTTCCCGGCATGGCCGCCTACGTGAGCTCCAAGCACGCCGCGCGTGGGCTCACCAAGTCGCTCGCTGTCGACCTCGCCCCGCTCGCGCGCCACCAGCCGGGTCAGCGTGCTGGTCCCCGGCAGCAGCACGTCGTTCTGCCGCAGCCAGCGCACCGCGGACTGGAAGCACGCGGTCGGGCCGTCGCCGATGTTCCAGGCGTGCGCCCGCACCTTGCCCGCCAGCTCGTCCTCGGCCGAGGCGAAGTCCTTCAGCCCGAACGCCTTGGCGATCTCCCAGGTGTGCTCCAGCCGCGTCTTGTCCCGCTCGGTGTAGCGCTTCACGCAGGACGGATCCTCGATCCCCAACTGGGCGGCGACGACGTCCAGGACCTCGTTCGGCACCTCCAGCGGATCGGCCAGGAAGCACCCCAGGTAGCGAACGGTCACCAGCTGCAGAGCGAAGCCGCACCTGATGTGCCGGCCGCGATGCCCCTTGATGAGGGCCATGTCCTCGTTGTCGAGGAAGAAGATCTTCTCCATCTCGGCCCGGGAGGAACGGCCGTACTTCGCCGCTTCTGAGTCGCTCAGGAAGTCGACAGGCATGCACGCAACGTATGACTCAACAGACACAGCACCATCAGAACGACATAACCGTTACCAAGTGCTACCTAACGTGACAGTAGGTAGATCAATATCGCGCTGTGAAACCGAACGGAATCCGGCGCGGGCCGCGTTCGGAGGCAGGGAAACGCTCGGCTCGCTGACCAGCGGGAACCCTGTTAACGCCGGATTCCGTTCCAAATCTCTCTGCCCCCGGGATCCAGCGTGTCAGGAACGCCCTGCAGCGCCTGTAGCGAGAAGAGGTCGATCACGCGGCGATCGCCGCTCAGCGGCCCCGATCGGGTCTGGTGGAGCCCGAGGAGATCTTCGAGCGCGAGGTCCTGGCCCGCCACGCCGTGCCCTCCGCCCCGCGCTGGGCCGGCGAACCCGAGCCCAGAGCCGCACCCGGCCTTGATGACGAGGCCACGCTGGCCGCCGATCGCGCCTGGCTGGTCCAGGCGCTGGCCGCCCGATCCCAGAAGAGCTGATGCCCCCCTTGCTCAGCGGCGCCGTGAGCTTGCCGCGTTTCGTCGCGGCGGCCGCGGCCCGAGCTCGCGCGACGCAACCCGCGCCGGTTTCGTCGCCCACCGCGGCGCAGGCCTTCACGCGACGCAACCGGGGTCGAGGAACAGCGGCGGCTCCGGAAGACACCGCCCCGACGCCCTGCACAGTCTTCCGCGACCTGCGACGCAGCGGTTTACCGCCAATGACTGTCCCGCTGTTCCTCAACCCCGATGCCCCAGGTGTCGAAGCTCCTGTAGATCGCTTCCCACAGGAGCCAGACGTCTTGGACCTGGTGGTGTTCGGCGACCAGGATCGCGGCGATCTCGATGCCGTGGCGAAAGCCCCAGGAGTGTCCGTACGCGCGTGTTTCCTGAGTGAGCAGGAACCGCGCGAAGGGCAGATCAACGGGGCCGGGTCCGCGGATCAGGTTTTCAAGGACCTGCTGCCGTTCCTTCCAGGTGAGGTCGATGGGCCGGTTGTGTTCGTCATGCCGGGCTTCGAACTCGAGCAGTGTCCAGAGCTCGGAGTCGTCGAGCCACCAGTCGAGGCCGGGAACCGCGTCGTGGGTGGGGTCGTCGTGGCGGCCGGTCATGTGGGTGATCCTGTGTCGGACTGCTGATCCGCGGTGGTGCGGTAGCGACGGAGGGAGGTCGTGGGGATGCCGGTCTTGGTGGCGATGACGCCGAGTTCGCGCAGTTCGGCTGGCCTGGGCTTCGGCGATGTCCCGGGCGGTATGCGTCGCCCACATGTCTTCGCGGTGCTGCTGCCCGCGGCGGGCCTGGTCACGCTGGCGCCCGGCGGCCGCGAGTTCCGCGTGCAGTTCCGCCGCCACGCGCTCGCCGTCGGCGTGCATCTGGGCGAGCTCCCAAAATAGGCCGGTCGAGCGTTCGTCCGGGAGGCGCCAGGACTACCGGGAACCCCTACGACCCCGGTCGCAGACGGGCCGCGAGAGGTCATACCGGGGTCGCGTACAACTCTCGACATTGGGCCGATGTCTGGCTGAGGTCATTCCGCCACAGTGATCACATGAATGTGACCGTATTCGGCCTGTCCCTCGCAGAGCTCTTGGCCTTGGCGTCCGCCGTCATGCTGGTGCTGGCCCGCTGGCTGCCGACCGGGGCGCGCCGACCCTCGACGCTGGCTGGCGCGGCGGCCCTCGGGGTGTCCGCGATTGTGCTGGCCGTGCTCGGGATCCGCTGGCAGCTCCTACCCGTCCTCGCAGGTGGGGCCATCGCGCTGGCGTTCGCTGCTCCCTCCCTGCTGAGGTGGCGTGCCGGGCGGCCCGCGCGGCAGACTCGATGGTGGCTGGCCCTGCCGGGATCGGTGGCATGCCTGGCCCTGATCCTGGCGGGCGCGGCGGCGGCGTGGGCGCTGCCCCTGCCCGTGTTCCCCAAGCCATCGGGCGCCTACGCCGTTGGCACCACCGTCGTGCAGTGGACCGACCCTGATCGCACGGAAATCGCCACGTCCCGGGCCGATGACAAGCGGACGGTCGTCGTCCAGCTCTGGTATCCCGCGCAGGGCGGTCCCCCGGCCGCCCAGCGGGCGTGGTACCTCGGCCGCACGGCGCAAGAAGCACAGCTCGTCGCCCGCGGCGAGGCCGACTACCTCGGCCTTCCACGCTTCATTCTCGACGAGCCGTCACGCGCCCGCACGAGCTCAGTGCCTGATGCCCCAGTGGCCGGCGGAGGCAGCCGGTTCCCCGTGGTGCTGTTCTCACCCGGGCTCGGAGGCGTGCGCACCCAGAACACCGCCTGGGCCGAGGAACTGGCCAGCCACGGGTACGTCGTGGCGGCCCTCGACCACCCATACGACTCGGCCGTTGTCACCCTCACCGACGGCCGGACGATCCGCACCCAGGTTGCGGCCACCGGCGACCAGGCGGAGGACGACAGGCGCGCGGCTGGGTGGACGGCGGTCAGGGCCGCCGACCTCAGCTTCGTACTCACCCAGCTCGGCCGCCTGGACCGTGGAGAGATCCCGGGCCTCCTGATCGGGCGGCTCGACACCCGCCGCGCCGCAGCGACCGGCCACTCCCTCGGGGGCGCCGCCGCCCTGCAGGCCGCCCGCCAGGACCCCCGGTTCGCAGCCGTCATCGACCTGGACGGCTTCCCCCGCGACCCCGCAACGCGACCGTTCCACCAGCCCGTGCTCGCGCTCACCCATGACGTCAAACCGGGCGAGGAGCCGGACTACATCCCGCGCCTCACGCGGGTGCTCCAGCTCAGTACGGCGACCGGCTACCGGCTCACCGTCCCCGGCGCGGCGCACCTCACCTTCACCGACGCCCCGCTCTTCCTGCCGCCCCTGCCCGCGCTCATCGGCTCCCTCGGCCGGACTGCCGGGCCGCGCATCACCGCGGCGACCACCGTCGCCTTCCTGGACGCCACACTCCGAGGCAAATCCGGCGACCTGACCGCAGCCCTGTCCAGGTACGGCCGCCTGACCGTCCTATAGGGGGTCCCGGTAGTAGTGGCGCGGGATCCAACGGATATGCCTTTCACCTGCGCTTATGCGGAGCACTCAGGTTGATAGGCCAGTCAGAATCAGCACTTATAGACATAGAACCATCGCTAGCGCGCACCCTGATGTATTTTTTGGTCTGCGGCTAATTTCGGATCCTTCCAGTCCGGACGAACCCTGATCGCTGAACCTCCTGAGAGCATGGTGCAAGGAGTGCTGAGGCACTCAACAGGCCCAAAGATCTTCTAGACGTCATGGGTCGCGTTGGTAGCGGCCTGCGCTACTCATGTGGCGCGTCTTGTCCAGCCTCTAACTACTGCTTGCGCAAGCGAAGATCCGCTCTCCCGGCTCAGCTGTGACGCTGAAGGGAAGGCCGAGGCGGTCGTGGAAGCTGAGAACCGTGCCCTCATCAAGGACATCGAAGCCATGCCGGGTGTAGAAGGTCTCCAAGCCGCTACCGACGCGGAACTGACCGTAGGCCAAAAGGAAGCCGAGTTGGAAGTACAACTGCAGGCACCGGGTCAGCAACGCCGATCCGATGCCCCGGCCGCGGGCCCGTTCGTCGACAGCCACAGCTCGGATCTTCACCACTGCGGTGAGAGCCGCAAGCATGACCTCGAGCGGAATACCCCTGTCAGCGGCATTGGCCACGAGCTTCGGAGGAAGGGAGACCGCATGCAACGCTCCTACCAGCCGGCCGGCACGGTCCTGGACGATCAAGGGTATCGAGAGACCGACTAGCGCGTGGACCGCCGCCTCCTCGGTCCGCACGCTCACCGTTTCAAGAAATCGACGCCTCATAGCAGCGCGCCCGCCGGATAGGCCCAGAGACAGCAGCCAGCCAAGTGGCCCATCGCCCACTGCCGCCAGGAGAGTGTCGTCACGCTCGACGCCAGCCGTCTCCAGTAGCTTCAGCCAGCGTTCGGCCTCGCCGTCGGCCATCGGTCGAATTTTCGAGCCGTCGGGGCCGGACCATCCACGCGCGAGGCGTTCCGGGGTGATGGTCGGGATGCGTCCGCTGCCACCAGGAGCCTTACGTAGGGAGGCCACGTTCGGACCGTACCCGCCTTCGTGCGGCCACCTCGCGTGATGGCCGCCATCGGACATCTCACAGTGTGGGCCGGTCCCCAGCGATTGGTTAATCGAGCGGTCCCAGTCGTCGCCGTCCGTATCGCGAGCCAGGCCGCTGATCGATCCGGCGCACTTGCCGTCGTCGGAACCGATGCTGGCCACGCTCGCCGAGCGCGAAGGAGCTGGGGCAGTGGCCCGTATGTAGGCCTGTCGTCAAAGGGGCGTCAGCCCTGTGGAGTTGTTCTCACTGACAGCACATGCAGATTCACTGACACTTCATGCAGAATGCGCAGGTAGCGCTACTGACATCCCGCTGCAGATTTGCAGTCATCGCGGGACCGGTAGCAGACCCTCTCCACGATCGTCTGTCCAGCACTCAGCCTCTTCGCCTGGCCGGTCGATGCCTGCACCCCTGAACAGGGGGAGGGAGATGGCGTTGAGAGAGGCGTTTTCCGGCGTCGACGACCGCTGCGACGGAAGGGCGTGCGCGTCTCAGGGACGCTCAGAGAAGTCCTCGCGACGCGCGGCGCCGCCTGAGCCCTCAGCCGACGCGTTCTCTGGAGCCGGTTGGAGAGCGAGAAGACGGCTGATCGTCTGCTGGGCGGTGACTTCGCGCTGCTCGGCGGCCTGGGCACGGTGTTCGGCTCGCTCCAGCGCTCCAGTCGGGCGTCGGCCACTGCGGTCCGCAGTTCGTGCCTCATCGCGTTGAACTCGGGTTTGCCGCAGGTCCACGCGTTCGGCGGTGAGTTCCTCGCGGACCCGGCCGGTCTCGGCGCGGGCCGCCTCAGCGTCCTGGTGTGCCTTCTGCCGGCCGGTCTCGGCGCGTTCAATGGGCTACCTGCGGTTTTCAGGTCGCTGCGGGCTTGCTCGAGATCGGCGGCGCAGTCGGCCGGCGCGGTTTGCAGGGTGGCGATCTGCCGGTCGTGGTCGTCGGCCGCGGTGGCGGCCTGGCGGCGTTCGGCGTCCAGGACGCCCTGCAGGGCGAGATCTTGGAGTCCTGGGTGCGCCAAGGCCCGCCAGATCCGCAGCACGCTGGTGGGCGAGATACCCACCTGTTTGGCTGGCTCCCGTTTCGACCAGTGCGTGGCGCCGGCAGGTACCTCCTCCAAAGTGCGCACCACCACCTCCTCCACCTGGCGTCGGTGATGGTGCGTTCCACTCCGTGCCGGGGCTCGTCGCTCAGCCCGTCCAGGCGGCCGGTCAGGAACCGTCCGTGCCAGCGGGCCACCGTCTTGCGGTGGATGCGCAGCCGTCCCGCCACCGCCATGTTGCTGCCGCCCTCGGCGCAGGCCAGTACGATCCGCGCCCGCAAGGCCAGCCCTTGCGCGGTCGTGCGGCGCCTGGCCCATCCCTGCAATGTCAGCCGCTCGGCCTCTGACAGCACCAGCGGCTCCAGTCTGGTGTCCCCCATCTCTCCAGCAGAGCGCACCGCGCGGGCTGCGTCACCAGCAGCCCTCGAATCTGAAACAGGACACGACTCACATGGTGACACCGGCACTCAAGACCGGCTCACTAGACGTTGAGGGCCACGAAGGCGAGCGGAGGAGCCACCACCCGGCCGCCCCCGGCGACGGTGCGGATGGCCTCGATCAGCTCTTTCGGCAGGGAGTCCTTGACCATGAACCCCGCCGCGTGCGCGGACATCGCCCGACGCCGGTGAGGATCAGCGCCCGGCACTCCGGCAGTCGTTCGTGCAGCTCGGCGGCCGCGCTGAGCCCGTCCATACCGGGCAGCTCGATGTCGATCACGGCCACGTCGGGACGGGTGCGCAGAGCCGTCGGCACGATCACGTCACCGGTCCCGACCTCGGCGACGATCTCGATGTCGTCCTCCAACGCCGGCAGAGCGGCCAGCCTCCCGCAGCATGCTCATGTCCGCGGCCAGCAGAACGCGGATCACTCGGTTCCCTTCCATCTGGTGACGAACGTGCCCCCGCCAAGATAGAGAGCCGCACGGCCCGGAGCGGCATCGGCCTCGCCGCCCCGGCCACCTGACGGAGCGCTACTGGGACGCTTGTCGCTCCTGCGGGTGGAGCACACTGGACAGGAAGGCCCTGGTCCGTTCGTGACCCGGGTTGGCCAGGAGTTCGCGGGGTCGGCCCCGCTCGACGACCACGCCGTCGGCGAAGAAGGTCAGCCAGTCGCCGACCTCCCTGGCGAAGGCGATCTCGTGGGTCACCACGACCATCGTCATCCCCTCGGCGGCCAGGCCCTTCATGACCTCCAGTACCTCGTCGACCAGCTCCGGGTCCAGGGCGGAGGTGGGCTCGTCGAACAGCATCAGCTCCGGGTTCATCGCCAGCGCCCTGGCGATGGCCACCCGCTGCTGCTGGCCACCGGAGAGCTGGTGGGGCCGCTTGTGCGCGTGGTCGGCCAGGCCCACCCGCTCCAGGTGCTCCATGGCCAGCACCCGTGCCCGGTCCGCCGGGATACCCAGGACGTGGACGGGGCCGCAGGCGACGTTCTCCAGCGCACTGTGGTGGGCGAACAGGTTGAAGCGCTGGAACACCATGCCGATGTTCCTGCGGAAGGCGGCGAACTCCTTGGGTGTCCAGGGGTGGTATCTGCCGCCGCGCAGGGTATGGCCGACCTCCTGGTCGAGCACTCGCAGGCTGCCGTCGAGCACCGGCTCCAGTCCGTTGATGCATCGCAAAAACGTGGACTTGCCCGAGCCCGACGGGCCGATGACGCAGCTCACCTCGCCGGCGGCCACAGTGAGGTCCACGCCGTTGAGCACCTGCACCTCGCCGTAGCTCATCCGGACGCCCGAGGCCCGCACGACCTGCTTGTCCGGCGTGTTCATGCGGCCGCCTTCGGCAGGATCCTGGTGGCCAGGCCGCCGCCGCGCACCAGCCGTACGGCCTCGGCGCCGAAGCGGCGCTCCAGTCTGCCCTGCAGGAAGGTCGCCACGGCGGTCATGAGCATGTACCAAAGGCTCGCCACGATCAGCAGCTCCATGATCAGATTGTTCACCTTGTAGATCTGGCTGGCATTGGTCATCAGGTCGTGCCCGGCGACCACATAGACCAGCGAGGTGGTTTTCAGCATGGAGATGAACTCGTTGCCGGTGGGCGGGATGATGATGCGCAGCGCCTGGGGCAGCACGATGACCCGCATCCGCTTGGCCGGGGTCATGCCCAGCGCGTACGCCGCCTCGGTCTGGCCGTTGTCGACGGCCTGGATCCCGGCGCGCACAGTCTCGGCGAAGTAGGCCGCCAGGTTCAGCCCCAACCCCAGCATGGCCGAGGTGAAGCCGGTCATCACCTCGTTGGTGTCCCACTTGACGCCGATCATGGTAAACGGGATCTTGAGCACCATCTCGGGGAACAGGAATGCCAGGTTGTACCAGAAGATGAGCTGCACCAGCACCGGCGTGCCACGGAAGAACCAGATGTAGAACGTGGCCAGCCCGCTCAGCACCGGGTTGTGCGCCAGCCGCATGATCGCGACCAGCACGCCCAGGACCAGCCCGAGGGCCGTGGCCAGGACCGAGATCTCGATGGTTACCCAGACCCCGCTCAGGATCCGCTCGTGGAACACGTACTCGGCGACCTTGCCCCAGTCCAGGTTTGGGTTGGCCACGATGAGGTAGGCCAGCTGGGCCGCGACCGCCAGTGCGACCGCCGCGGCCAGCCAGCGGCCCCAGTGCCAGGTCCGCGCGACGGGGATCGGCCTGCCCGACGCGTCGGTGATCGGTTCGGTCCGCACGGTCACTTACCGCCGTTGATCACGGCGGACTGGACGGCCAGCTTGTCGAGGTTCCACGCCGCGAGCAGCTTGCCGTACTCCCCGCTCTGGATGAGCGCGTCCAGCGCGCCCCTGACGGACTCGATGAGCTCCTTGTTGTCCGGCTTCATCCCGATGCCCCACGGGCTCTCGGTGCCTTCGAGGGCGATCGCCTCCATGGCGAGCTTGGGATCTGCGGACTTGTAGGCGGCCACCACGTAGTCGGTGACGGTGGCCTGCGCCCGACCGTTGCGCACCTGGAGCATGGCCTCTGTGTCGCCGGGGAACTTCAGGATGTTCACCGCGGTCTTGCCGTCCTTCTTGCAGTCGGCGTCGTAGCTCTCGGCCAGCTCCATCGAGGAGCCGTTGTCGACGACGGAGACGGTCTTGCCGCAGATGTCCGCCGGCCCGGCGATGCCGGCCGGGTTGCCCTTCTTGACCAGCAGCGCCGAGCCCGCCTGCACGTAGTCGACGAAGGTGACCTGTCCCTGCCGCTCGGGGTTGTCGGTCATCGAGGAGATGACGAAGTCGTAGCGGCCGGTGAGCACCCCGGGGATCTGTGAGTTGAACTCCTCGTCGGTGATGGTCACGTTGACGCCGAGCTTCCTGGCGATGGCCCTGGTCAGGGCGGGGTCGAAGCCGATCGCCGCCTTGCCGTCACTGGCGAACATCTCCATCGGCGGGTAGCCCAGGGAGGAGACGACCTTCAGGCCGGCGGACTTCACGTTCGCCGGCGCCTTGGCGGCGAGGTCCTTGTCAGGGGTGATGGCGTTGATGACGTCGGCAGCCTTCTCCTCGGTGGGAGCCGGGTCGAGAACGACGTCCGGCGTCGCGACCGCCGCGTCGGACGTGCCGCCGTCCAGGGACTGGGCGCCGCAGGCCGTGGTGGCGGCCAGCAGTGCGCCGGCGGCGAGCGTGGTGAGAATCCGGGTGTTCAACGGGGAGGGCTCCTTCAGGAGTGCTGCCAGCGGACTTCGCCGCCGACGACAGTGGTCATGACCTTGGTACGCAGCACCGCGTCTGGCGACTCCACGAAGGGGTCGGTGTCCACCGCGATGAAGTCGGCGAGCTTGCCGGGGGCGAGGACGCCCTTGTTCTCCTCCTCGCCCGCGGCGTAGGCCGCGCCGAGGGTGTGGGCGGTGAGGGCCTCGCCCATGCTCAGCCGCTGCTCGGGCTGCCAGCCACCGGCGGGTGTGCCGTCGGTGCGGGTACGGGTCACCGCGGCGTACAGTGCTGCGAAGGGGTTGGGGTGCTCGACCGGGGCATCGGAGCCGAAGGCCAGCGCGACGCCGACGTTCAGCATCCCGCGCCAGGCGTAGGAGGCCAGATCGTGCCCGGCCAGCAGGGAGTCGACCAGGTCGATGTCGCTGGTGCAGTGTACGGGCTGCATCGAGGCGGCGATGCCCAGCCTGGCCATCCTGGTCAAGTCGCCGGTCCGCAGGTGCTGGGCGTGCTCGATGCGGTGCCGCAGCCCCGCCGTACGGCCGATGGCCTCGTAGGCGTCGATGACCAGGTGGTTGGCCTGGTCCCCGATGGCGTGCGTGGCCACCGCGATGCCGGCCCCGGCTGCCATGCCGAACAGCTTGACCAGGTCCTCGTACGGCGTGACCGCGATGCCCACGTTGCCCTGCTCGCCGACGAAGGACTCGCCCATGTGGCAGGTGTGCGAGCCCAGCGCCCCGTCACTGAAGATCTTCACGGGCCCGGTGCGGAACCAGTCGTCGCCCTGCCCGGTGCGGCGCCCCTCGGCGATGGCCGCCTCCAGGTGGATCATCGGGATCGCCTTGTGCACGCGCAGCTTCAGCTCACCGGCCTCGCGCAGCTCCAGGTAGGCGGCCCGGCAGTCCTCGCCGTCGATGTCGTGCACGCTGGTCAGACCGAGTGCGAGCAGTTCCTCCTGCCCGGCGCGGAGCTGGTCGCGCAGGTCGGCGGAGACCATGAGGTTGCGCAGCGGGTAGGAGGCCGACTCGCGCAGGATGCCGGTGGGCTCCCCGCTCGCGTCCCTGACGATCTCGCCGCCCACCGGGTCGGGGGTGGTGGCGTCGATGCCGGCCAGCCGCAGGGCGGCGGAGTTGGCCCACACCGTGTGGCCGTCGACGTTGGGCAGCGCGACCGGCAGTTCGGGGCAGATCGAGTCCAGCGCGTACCTGTCCGGCTGCGCCGGCGGATCCCAGGTGTTGCTGTTCCACCGGCCGCCGAACAGCCAGGCACCCGGCCGCAGCCGCGCCGCGTGCGCGGCCACCATGGTCAGCGCGTCGTCCAGGGAGCGCACGTCGCGCAGATCCACCGCGTCCAGGCTCAGAGCGTACTGCGCGGTGTGGATGTGGGCGTCGTAGAGCCCGGGGAGCACGGCGGCACCCTCCAGGTCGATCAGCTCCGCTCCCGGGCCCGCGACCTCGCGTACCTCCGCCTCTCCGCCGACGGCCAGCAGCCGCTCGCCGTCCACGGCCATGGCCTGGGCCAACGGGTGGCCGCTGTCTCCTGTGCGGATGGCGGCATTGCGATATACGCGGATGCTCATATGACTCTCTAAGGGTTGAGGAACGGTGGCCATCACTGTAGGAGTGGCGGAAAGAAGTCGGAAGCGCTATAAACACGACATTTAGCAACGCTGAGCACAAGGAACTCTAATGCTGAAGCCGGACCACCTGCGCACTCTCCGTGAAGTCGTTGAGTTGGGGTCCTTCGCCGCCGCCGCCAACCGGCTCGGCTACACCTCATCGGCCGTCTCCCAGCAGATGGCCTCGCTGGAGCGAGAGATCGGCGTGAAGCTGTTCGCCCGCTCCGCCCACAGCGTGCTGCCCACCAGCGCCGCCGAGGTGCTGGCCAGGCAGGCGGAGACCGTACTCATCGACATCGAGCGCATGGTCGCCACCGTCCAGGCCGTACACAGGAACAGCGAGCGGCAGATCCGCCTGGGCATCTTCCCCAGCTTCGCCGACGTGCTGACCGGAGTCCTGCGGCGGATGGAGCCCGAGGAGCGCAGCGGCATCCGGGTCTCCGTCGCCGAGTCCTCCCAGCTCATCCCACGCTTGGGCGCCGGCGGCGAGATGGACGCGGCGATCATCTACCAGGTGGGGAACTCCGGCCTGTCATGGCCGTCGGCGCTGGGCCGGCGCTGGATCGCCGAGGACCGCTACAAGCTCGTCCTGCCGCGCAGCTGGCCCGACCTGGCGCCCTACCGGGTCGAGCACCTCGTCGACCTTCCGTGGATCATGCACCACCCGGCGACCAGCGACGCCTCCCTCTTCGAAGGCCTGTTCGCCCACTGGGGCCTGCACCCCCGGGTGGCCTGCCACTCCGACGACTTCAAGATCACCATAGCCATGATCGGGGCGGGGATGGGCGCGGCGCTCGTCCCCGACCTCGCGCTGCGCGGGCACGGCCCGGACATCGTGGTCGTCGACGTGCCGTGGCTGAACATCAGCCGCAGCATCTTCACCCTCGTCCATCCCGACCGCGAGACCGCCCGGCTGCAGTCCTTGCTGGACGCGCTGACGGTCTGACCGCTCCCGCGCACTCGACTGGACACGGTGGATCTGCCAGCATGTGCCGGATTACGGGCGCAGCCGGTGACGGACCCGGCGCGCCGGGTCCGTCACCGGCCGGCTCCCCTGTGACTGGGGCGGGCGTTAGGAGGTTCTTGATCGTGGAACACCAGGCGGCGATCGCCAGGTCCGCCGAGGCCATGCGCCTGCACAGCGGGCACAACATCCTCATCGAGTCCGGCCCCGAGCCGGTCATCGACCGGCTCGCACGCCGCGACCGGCCGGTGCCCGCCACCCCGCCCGAGCTGTGGGCCTGGACGTTCGTGGTCAAAGACATGATCGATGTCGCCGGGCTCCGCACGACCCGGGGATCCGTCCTGTACGGGAGCGAGGAGGCGCTGACCACCGCGCCGTGCGTCGAACTGCTGGAGCGTGCCGGGGCGCTGCTGGTCGGCAAGGCGAACCAGCACGAGTTCGCCTGGGGCGTCACGAGCGAGAACCCGCACTGGGGCGATGTGCGCAACCCGCGCCACGAGCACCTGGCTCCCGGCGGGTCGAGCGGCGGCACGGCCGCGGCGCTCGCCGCCGGGATCGCCCGGGTCGGCCTCGGCACCGACACCGGCGGCTCGGTGAGGATCCCGGCGGCCTGCTGCGGTGTGGTCGGACTGCGCCCAAGGGCCGGCGTCCTTTCCTCCGAGGGGGTCGCGCCCCTCGCCCCGATGTTCGACGTGGTCGGGCCGATGGCCACCTCGGTCGCCGACTGCGCGCGTGTGTGGCGGGTGCTCTCCGGGGAGGCCGTCGAGCCACCGCGCTCGCTGTCGGGGCTGGTCGTCGGCGTCGCCGAAGGATGCGCGCAGGCCGGGGAGTTCGCGGACCTGGGCGCCGAGGTCCGCGAGATCGCCCTGCCGTACGAGATTCTCGCCCCGTACTGGACGATCGTGGGCGCGCAGGCTCGGCGCACCCACGAGGCCACCTACCCGGTGAACGCCGCGAGCTACAGCGAGGGTGTGCGGCGGAAGCTGGACGACGCCGCCGGGGTCTGCCATCGGGAGTACCGCCGGGCCGTGGAAGAACTCCTGGCCGTCCGGGCCGGGTTCTCGGCGGAGATGTCCGGCATCGACGTCCTGATCACGCCGACACTCGGTGGCCCCGCGCCGCGGGCCGGCTGCGACGAGGCCGCCGTCCGCGGCGAGGTCGGCCGGATCACCTCCGTCGTGTCCGCGCTCGGCCTGCCCGCGCTGGCCATCGGAGACCTGCAGGTGGTGGGGCGCGGCGAGGCCGACGTACTGCGGGCCGGCCTGTGCTGGGAGGCCGGCGGAGGCGCGATCCCCGCGCCGCGCTGAACATCAGATACGCGGCGACAGGCTCCACGGGTCCACCGGGACGACGCCCGTGCAGCGGCCGAAGGGGTCGAGGACCCGCCCGTAGAGCTTCGACTGCCTCAGAACGATCTGCCGGTCGGCGATGCTCACGTACGGGAACCGCTCCTCAAGGCGCATCACCAGCGGATGCAGGTCGGAGACCCCGTGCAGGCCGACGGTAAGAAGCATGTTGCGGGCCCCGGCGAGCGCCGCGCACGTCCGCGTCTCCGGCCAGTCGAGCAGCGCCCGGCCCGTCTCCTCCAGCCGGCCGTCCGGCATCCGCAGCCACAGCACCGCCGAGGAGTGCCAGCCCGCGTGCGAGCGCGCCAGGTCGCAGCGGAAGTCGATGTCGCCGGTCGCGACCAGGCGTGACAGCCTGCGCTGCACCGTGCGCTCGGACTTGCCGACGGCTTCCGCGAGCTCGGAGTAGGTGGCGCGGCCGTCTGCGATCAGGGCCTTGAACAGCAGCCGGTCGATCTCGTCCATCTGCCTGGTGGACTCCGCCGGCCCGGACCGCCTGGCCAGCACACCTACGGATCGCGGCGGCAGCACCCGCAACCGCCAGCGGCACGAGGCCTCGAAGACGCGCGTGGCGATATGGGTGCGGACCTTCGCCACGCCGGGCACCCGCGGCAGATCTGTGAGCAGGTAGTCCGCCAGCGCCGGCATCGACGCGGCGACGGCGATCACGAACAGGTCGTGACCGGCGGCGACGTGCTGCACGGTGATGAGGTGGCCCGCCGCCGCGAGCGTGCCGGCGACTTCGGCCGCCGCCCCGGCCTCGCAGTCGATCTCCAGGAAAGCCATGCTCATCGCGTGCATCTGGCGCTGCCCCAGGGCGACGCTGGTCCATGCCTCACCCGTGCTGTTCAGCCGCTGCCAGCGCCGCGCCGCCGTCACCGGATCCGCGCGGGTCGCCGTCCCGACGTCCACCCAGCTCGCTCGCGGGTTGATCTGGAGGGCGTCGATGAGTTCGAGGTCGGTCTCCGACAGCAGCCGCTGAGGCTCGACGCCGGAAACCTGCATGATCGCTCCTTCGATGTCACATTGCTGCGTCTGAACACCGGGTTCACCTTATACCTCGATCCTTGTGCGGGCAGCCGACCCTGGCTCGCCCAGCTCACCACATGGGAGAGGACGCTTCCCAATGACCCAGCTCCACGATTGCGCCCCGGTGCCGGCCGGGGGACGGGCCGTCGATCCCGGGTCCGGCCCGCACGCGGTCGCGGACCTGGCCGTCGTGGTCAAGGGCGGGCGTCCCATGTCGCCCGGCGCCCTCTCGCGCACGCCCGGCACCGGCACGGCACTGTCCGGCCACGTCATCGCCGGTGGTGCCCGGTGAGCGAGACCCGGCTGGTCGGCGTCCTGGGCGGCATGGGCCCGGCGGCCACCGTCGACTTCTACGGCAAGCTCGTGGAGGAGACAGCGGCCACCTGCGACCAGGGACACGTGCCCGTCGTCATCTGGGGTGACCCCCGCGTCCCCGACCGTTCCCTGAGTCTGCTCGGCGGCGGCGAGGACCCGACCCCGTACCTGCGGCGCGGCATCGAAGGGCTGAAGCGGGCGGGGTGCGAGGTGCTAGCCGTGCCCTGCAACACCGCTCACGCCTTCGTCCCGCGGCTGGCGGACGAGGCCGGGCTGGAGCTGGTGAGCATCATCGAGGTCACGGCCGACGCCCTCGACGCCGACGGCGTCCGCGCGGCCGGAGTGCTGGCCACCTCGGGCACCATGCACGCCGGCCTGTACGCGGAGGCTCTGCGACGGCGCGGCGTGGCGGCGATCGAGCCGGACGAGCCCGGCCAGCGGCAGGTCACGACG
The DNA here is from genome assembly GCF_000721075.1 of Streptosporangium amethystogenes. GTDB lineage: Bacteria > Actinomycetota > Actinomycetes > Streptosporangiales > Streptosporangiaceae > Streptosporangium > Streptosporangium amethystogenes. The sequence continues at coordinate 2,793 of NZ_JOEQ01000056.1, read as the reverse complement.
GCCATCGGCGCCGTCAAGAGCGGCGACGTCCGACCGACCCACCGGCAGGCGCTGGAGGAACTCTCCCGCGCCCTCGCCGATCGCGGCGCGGAGCGGGTCGTCACCGCGTGCACCGAACTCGTCCTGGCTCTGGACGGCTCCCGCGTCCCCGTCCCGGTTCTCGACCCCGCCCGCCTGCTGGCCCGCCGGGTCGTCGACATGGTGCTCGGCGCTCAGCGCCTCCCGCCGCGCCGTCGAACGGCCGGCCACAACACGACCGTCATGGCCGGCGCGCCCACGGCAGCTCCGGTGAACAGGCCCAAGATGATAGAGAACCTGACGGTGGCGAACTCGGGATGGGTGGCTGCGAGTTCCTGACAAGCCCGGCCGATTGTGCACCAGACGGTGTGAGCGGACATACCGCGTTGACTGCCACTGTGAAGGGTCTGGAACAGGTAGGGCAGTTCCTGGCTCCAGAGCTTCTCGTGCAGGTCGTAGCGTGCGCAGACGGGAACGCTACCGCGCTCGTCGCGGTAGCGTCGGATGATCTGGGCGATCACATGGAACAGCTCGGCCGACATGGGGATGACTCGTTACCGGTCGCTCTTGGACGGGCCAACGACCACTTCGCCGTTGAACCGCTGGTAGTCGCGGATGCTGAGATGGCTCAGCTCAGTCAGTTCCTCAGCCCGCAGGCCAGCCAGCCGAAGCGTGTCGATGACGGCCCACTGCCAGAACGCGAGCTTCTCCTCGCGGAAGACCTTCACCGGCTCGCCGGTAACTCGGTTTATCGCACAGACCGGGGGCCGGTTGTGGCGCTGGTCTCTCGTGGAATCGCGCAGCCGGTGCCACCTGTCGCTGACGTGCTGGGACAGGACTGGCAGCAGTGGTTGCCGGTCGCGGGTGCGGTGGGCCATGCGTTCCTGGAGCCGATATAACGGATCTACCTCCAGGGGCCTTCACCACCATGGCCGAGCTGCGGGAACGGGCTTACTGTGCGTTTTCGTTTCACCACACTCTGCCCCCGCTCCTGCTTCATGGCACGGTTTCCGTACAATCCGCTCATGATCAGGCGACTAGCCGCGATCGCGATGCTGAGCATCGCCGCGGCGGGATGCTCAGGCGACGGCGCGGACTCGCAGGACTCCTCGGGGAGAGCGCCGGGCCACAGCACTCCGGCCGAGGGGGGCCTGTCTTTGTCTGCGGGAGTGTGGACGGAGACGGGCGGTGGGGGCGCCGCGATGATCAGGGTCGTCGCGACCGCGCCCGGCGAGGCGTGGGCGGTGGGTACCGACGGCGAGAGTCTCGGCCGGTATGGCGGCAGTTTGCAGCGCTGGGACGGCCGCGTATGGCGGTCCACGCGCCCACCGGAGGGGCTGCGGTATCCCAAGGTGGTGTCCGGAATGTCCGCGAACAACGTCTGGATCTTCGATCGGGACGCGGACGCGTGGCGCTGGGACGGCCACCGGTGGTCAGGCCGGGGACGACCGCCCTGGCCGCGCTCGGTCGTCGTGGAGGACGCCGTCGTCGCCGGACCTGCCGACGTGTGGGTCGCCGGCACACAGAACGTCGGCACGCGGAACAGCCCGTCCTGGCGTCCCCTCCCCCTCGCGCGCTGGTCTCCGTCAGGCTGGTCCGAGGTTTCCTCCCCCTCGCCCTACATAAGCAGGTTAAGCGCGGCGGCCCCGGATGACCTGTGGGCACTTGCCGGCGGTGATCTGGGCGACGTCTCCATGATCGAGCACTGGGACGGACACCGCTGGAGAGCCGTGCATACGCCGCCGTCGCTCAGCGGCGCAAAGGTCCAGTTCCGCGACGTCGTGGCGATATCGGCGCGGGAGGTATGGGTTGCAGGCTCGGTCCTGTGGCCAGGCCGCCGCCAGGCCGCGCTGCTAATGCGCTGGGATGGCGGCCGATGGAACCTGGCCGGCGGCGTCTCTGCGGGGGCGACCTCGTTCGGATCCGTGGCGCCGGACGGCCGCGGCGGGGTATGGCTCGGCGCCTCCAACTACGCCTACGACGACCATCGCATTCTGCTCCACTTCGACGGCCGATCTTGGACATACGAGAAGGCGCCCAGGATCAACAACGCGCCCGAGGTATTCGACATGGCAAAGGTTCCCGGAGGCGACCAGGTGCTCGCGGTCGGCGGCAACCCCTCCTTCGACGAGCACAGCAGTGGGTGGATCTGGATGAGGCGCTGATGAGGGTCGAGACGCCACTGGCAGGGGCCAATGATCAGCCATCAGCCCGCGGTGTCTTTCTGCCAGTGCCGCTCCGCGCTTCAGGCGGCGAGGTCGAGAACAGTGAAGTCGATCTTCTTGAGCTCAGGGTTGAACACCGCAGGCTCTACACCGATCTCGTCGGTGGCATAGGCGCCGAACCGGCTGATGTGGGCGCGTAGGTAGGGCGACAGCGCGCCGAGCTCTTCGGCGGTGATGGGCCAGCCCTCGGCCACCAGGGTGCGCACCACGTTCATCAGGTCCAGGGCGGGGACGGTTTTCGGTGTAACTCCTGATCAAGGAGATACACCTGATGAGTACTGTGATTCAGGCATCCGCAGACACGGACCTGGAGGAAGCCGCGGTGACGCGGAAAGACGAGGCGTCGGATCGCGAGTTGGTCGGTCGGCTGGTCGACCAGGCCCGCGCCGAGGGCTTGGAGCTGGTGGGCGAGAACGGGCTGCTGGGCCGGCTGACGAAGCTGGTGCTGGAGTCGGCGCTGGAAGGCGAGATCACCGATCACCTCGGCTGTGACAAGCACGAGCGAGCCGGCCGCCAGACGGGCAACTCCCGCAACGGGACGCGGTCCAAG
>NZ_JOEQ01000055.1 GCF_000721075.1 Streptosporangium amethystogenes | reverse complement strand
GCTTCTCTTCGAACATGGGCAAGATCCTGCCAGGGGCACACGGGCGACGAGGACCAGTTCGACTTCAACCCGGTGAACCTATGCGGTCACGGCACTAGGCGATCACCTAGAACCGAACAGGAGTCCCGGTACTCCCTCAGGTCGGCGCGACCAACTGCAAAGATGACGTTCCCGAAACATCATCTTTTCGAGAAGGACCACGATCCATGAAGCGATGGGCCGCCCTGCTGGACGCGTCGGTCGAGGCTGGTCCCGCCGCGGCGTAGGCCGGTCCCCCGACCCGGTCCAGGCGCTCAAGCGGCAGTTCCGCCTCGAACGCGGTGTCCACATCGCCGAGGTGACCCGCATCCTCTTCGAGAACGATCGGTCACTGAGATCCCGGGTCAGCTGTGGACCGACGGCACGGGCCTGCCCACCCGTCTGATGACCACCGAGGCGACGTGGTGGGACAGCAGCACGTCGGCGACCCATCGGACCGACACCCGCTACAGCGAACGGGGATCGCACGTCGTGGTCCTCGCACCGCACGCAGACCAGGTCGCCGACGAGACGGAGCTCTCCCTGGACCCATTCGACCTTCCCGAGCCCAAGAAACTCCTCATCAGGCCGTCCACCTCCTAGACGGCTAGGTCACAGGGCTTGCGTGCCGGGCAGGACGCCGGTTCCTGCCCGGCTCTGTGGCCATCCCGGGCCCTCTCATCCGGAACTGCGCCGTGCGCTGGGACAGCGTGACGAAGCTCAACGTGGCTCTGCGTGATGCCCGTGCCGGTGGGCGGCTCTCGTCGACAGCGGTGGGAGCGTCCCAATGATCTGCAAGTCGTTCTCCAGTGCCGGTCTCTAGCCTCATCCATGGTCTTCCTGAGCCGTAGCGGCTCGGCGCGGTGCAGGCCCTCGAACGCGATTGCGACGGCGGCCCTTGAACGAGATGAGAAGGAGGTGGCGGTGGACATGAACACCATGCCATTGTTTGGACTCCTGTTCGGAGCGGTGTTCGCCGGGATGGGCATCCGGGTGATGACTGTCGGGCAGCGGCTGCGGCGGCACGGGATGCGGGTGCCGGGTGTCGTCGTGGGGCTGCGCTGGTCCAGCAGCAACGGCAACGACAGCGGCGTGTACTACCCCACGCTGCAGTTCCAGACGGTGCAGGGCGCGGTGATGGAGACCGAGTCGGATCTGGGCTCCAATCCGTCACCGGTCCGTCCGGGCCAGCAGGTCATGGTGGTCTACGACCCCGAGCGACCCCAACGCGCCCGTCTGGACGGGGTGGGCGGCGGGGGCGTGCTCCACGGCGTGCTGTTCCTGACCGTCGGGACGGTCATCCTGGTGGTCTCCCTGGTCGCCGCGGTCAGTTCCTGGTTGTGAGGACAGGGGGCGGACTCGCGCATCCGGTTGGCGAGCCGCCACAGCCGGCCGGCCAGGCCTGATCCCCGCCCTGCCATCTGTCGCAGTGATCTGGCCGGCACCCGGAACAGTAAACAGGTCGTCTACGGAACCACCGGCCCGTGGGCCTGATGTACCCCGGCTACCTGGTTTCTGCAGCGGTGAGTGCGGCCTGTTGGTGACGGTAGTGGATCGCTTCGTACTCTGCGGGCGGGATGTTGCCGCAGGAGGTGTGCAGACGGCGATGGTTGAACCAGTCGAGGTATTCCAACGTCGCCAACTCGACGTCGCCCATGTTCTTCCAGGGGCCGTAGCGGCGGATCAGCTCGGCCTTGAACAGGCCGTTGAAGGATTCAGCCAGGGCATTGTCATAGGAGTCTCCGCGGCTGCCGACCGAGGCGACCGCGCCGGTGTCGGCCAGGCGTTCGGTGTAGCGAATCGCTAGGTATTGCACTCCGCGATCGGAGTGATGCACCAGCTCCGACAAGTCCGCCGACTGCTCCTGACCACGACGCCACAAAACCATCTCCAAAGCGTCCAAGGCCAGGTCGGTGCGTAGGTGCGTGGCGATCTGCCAGCCCACGACCATACGGGAGTACACGTCGATGACGAACGCCGCATACACCCAGCCTGACCAGGTACGGATATAGGTCAGATCAGCGACCCAGAGCCGGTTCGGCACTGGAGCATGGAAGTTACGGCCCACCAGATCGGCCGGCCGATCGGTCTGAGCGCCGGCGATGGTGGTTCGCCGGGTCTTCCCGCGGACCAGCCCGACGATACCCAGCTCGCCCATCAGCCGCTGGACCGTGCACCGGGCGACCGCGTGCCCTTCGCGACGCAACTGCCGGTAGATCTTGCGGGCGCCGTAGCAGGAGTAGTTGTCCTGATAGATGCGGGTGATCTCCGCCTTGAGCCGCTCATCGCGCATCGCTCGCGTGGACGGCGGCCGAGTGCGGGCTGCGTAGTACGTCGAGGGCGCGCTGTGCAGGACCCGGCAAATCGGCTCGATGCCCCACTGGGTGTGGTGAGCGTCGATGAAGGCGTTCATCTGGGCGGTCGAGGGTCGAGCTCCCTGGCGAAAAAAGCGACTTAGATTCAGACGATCAACGCACCGCTGACGGCGCGACAGCCGGGGGGTAACGCCGTGCGACGTGTAGAACGTGATCGAAGCGTGCCGGTGCGACGACACCGACGGCGACGGTTTGCCCGACATCGGATACGTCGAGCTGCTCGGCGTCGACTGCGACGGCAACCTGACCAGCCTCGGCACCTACACCAACGGGCTCACCGAGCCGTACACGCCCGTCGCGCCGGTCGACTGCGACACCGTCGACGAGGCAGAGGGCGCCGACCCCGCGTTTGGCGTCCAGGCCCGCCGCGTCGAGCTGGCGGCCGGCGCCTCCTGGTCGGCCGCGGCCTGGCCGACCCTCCAGTCCGTGACCGCCGTTGCGTTCGGAGGGAGCGGCACCGTCACGACCGCCGACGGCGCGAGCACGCTACACACGGGCGAGGCAGCCACCTGGAGCGTCGCCCGCGACGTCAACGCCTTACTGACCGGCCCACTCACCATCACCGCGGACACCGGCACCGTCACCCTCTCGTACACGATCGGAGTTACCCTGTCATGAGTGGATGCTGCGGGCAGGGGCCCGTGATCCTCAACAGCGCGGGCCCGGCTCGCGTGGACGTCGAGACCGTCCTCCTGTGCGACGTCCACGCGGACGGCACCGTCACCGGCGTCGCCCTGGTCGAGCCGATCTACGACACGAACAGCGGCGACCGCGTCGGCACGCGTACCGTGGATCCGGGCACCGGCGCCCCCTACACCCCGACCGGCACCCTCCAGCCGTGCCAGCCGGACGGCTGCAACGCCACCACGACCAGTCAGATTCTGTGCGACACCGCTGGGGACGGCACGATCACGCACTTCGTGGGGGCGACCACGTACGACTGCGAGGGCGCGCTCCTCGGCACCCTCGACCGCACCCTCGACGGCGCCGCGTACACCGTCACCGGCACGGTCGGCGTGTGCCCCCTCTCCCCGGACTGCGAGGCGCAGACCACGCCGACGGCCATGGTCGGTCTGTGCCTGGCGGACGGCACACCCATCGCCGTGACCGTCGTGCGGGACTGCACCGGGGTGGTGACCTCCGAGGGCTGGCTGAACCTTTCCACTGGGGCGTGGTCGGCCGGCGCGGTCCCGGCCGGGACGGTCGCGTGCGGTGAGAGCCGGTCGATTCAGGTCAGCGGCACGTTCTGTGACATCGACGCCGGAGGCGAGGTCATCGGCCTGGCCCTCGTCGAGTACACCTACGACGACACCGGGGCGATCGCCTCCGTCCGGGATTACGCCCGCGACGAGAACGGCGCCATCGTCGGCCACTCGGACTACGGCCTCGACGGCACGCCCTACACCCCGACTGGGACCGTGGGCTCCTGCTCCGTGGAGCCGTGCCGCAACTCGACCACGGTCATGGTGTGCGACGCGCCCGCCGACTCCTCGACCAGCATCACGCCCACGATTGTGGACGGGGTCGCGGCCGACGTCGGGCAAACGCAGTTCCAGAACCACCCGGGCCCGTACACGGCGCTGTGGTCGGGCGGCACGTTCATCTACCCGGCCGGGGCTGGCCCGGCGCAGGAGCACCTGATCGCCGTCGGCCAGCTCACGGCCGACATGGCGGGGTGTGACGGCGCGGCCGGCACGCTGACGATCTCTGTGCACGTCAGGAACGACGGGCCCGATTCGGGCCAGGAGTGGGACGGGGCCCTCGGCCTCTTCCGGGGCACGACGGCCCTCGCCACACAGAACGCGCTCCTGAACGCCCCGGTGGGCTGGGAGGGAAGGCTCACCGTCTCCGCACCCGTCACGGCCGCCGACCTCGCAGCCGGTGACATCCGTGTGGCGCTCATGCTGGAGACGTACCACCTCGGCGCCAAGCAGTGGACGGCCGACCAGTTCACCGTCTCCCTGGGGCTGGAGGGCTGCGAGGTCACCAGCAGCACGCAGTTCCTCCGGACCCTGGTCACGGACTGCGCGACCGGTGAGGTCGTCTCCACCACGGACACGACCCTGGACGGCCAGCCCTACATCGTCACCGGCACGGTCGGCCAGTGCACCCCCTCCGACAGCGGGAGCGGCAGTTCCTCGGACTGCCGGGACTGCGAGCAGTTCATGCTGTGTGACACCGCGGACGGCGTCTTTACCGCCTTCCTGCGTACCGTGTGCCGGGACTGCACCGGCGCCGTCATCAGCGTCCTGGACACCGACCTGGACGGGACCGCCCCGTACGCCGTGACCGGCGAGGTCGGCCAGTGCGCGACGCCGCCGGCCGAGTGCGAGGCCGCCGCGGTGCAGGCGTTCCGGCTGTGCGACCTCAACCCCGACGTCGAGCCGGACGCGTCCGGCCTGCGCTGCTTCACCCCGTTCCTGCGCCATTTCGTCTACGGCTGCGACGGCACCAGCACGTTCCATGACACGGAAATAGACGGTGTAACCCCGTATACACCGATGTCCGTCGTCGAGTGCGGCGCGAACCCGCCGAGCCTGCGCGAGCAGGTGTGGAACACCTTGAGCATCGCCCCGGACCCGGCCGACACGACCAACCGGGTGTTCATCTACACCGTCGTCAACAGCGAGGACCCGTCTCAGACGGGCACGGTGCGCCTGACCGCCAGCGCCGCCACCCCGAACGGATGTGGTGGCACGCCGACCAACCCGGTGTGGAACGCGGCGGTGACGTTCACGTTCGAGCCCGACGCCAACGTCCTCGCCCTGGCGGACGTCCTCCGTATCGATCACCTCGACTGGGACACCTGGGAGGACAAGGTCATCCCGGCCGGGTCCCCGCTCCCGGATCGGGTGGAGTCCACGCTGGGCCACACGCAGGTCAACGCCGGCCGCTGGCACAGCGTGGTCAGCAACAACACCGGCCACTTCTACTACGACGGCCCGCCCTCCGTCGTCCGCGTGACCAACCGGAACGATGGCGGGGGCACGGCGTGCGTGGCGCCCGCGATTGGTTTCATCACCCTGGTCCCGGGGCCGCCGTGCGGCGTCGTGCCGGAGGTCGACCACATCGTGCAGCCGCTGTGCGACGTCGCCGCGGCAGGCACCGTCACGCCGTTCCTGCGGCACTGGGCCGTCGACAACGCGACCGGTCTCCTCACCGCGCTGCAGGACACCACCCTCAACGGCACGAGCGCCTACACGCCGACCGGCACCGTCGCCGTCTGCGGCCAGCAGACCGATGCGCCGGTCCTGACGGGCGTACGGCGCGTCACCGGCGTGACCACGCTCTAGAACCTGAAGACAGAGTTCCCGGGCCTCCAGTCGGTCAGCCTGTCCGTTCTCGCGGGCACGGTGAACGTGGCGATGAGCAGCGGCAGCAACCAGGCCATCCCGGCAGGGTCCTCCGTCACCTGGTCGGTGAACGACACTGATGACAGCAACCTCGCCGCCGCGTCGTTCGCCGGTGCCTCGGCCGCTGCGGACTACTTCCTCGTCTGGTCCTACAAAGCAGGGACGGCAGGCTGATGACGGGTACCTCCTCTTCGATTCGTCCGGCGCCTTCCTGCGGGGAGGCGCTGCTCCCGGCGGCGGTGAACCTGGCCGCCGCCGCCAACGACACGTGGGTGAATACCGCGCTGTCGGTGGATCTCCCCGGGGCGGGCACGTACGAGATCACGGCCACCGTGCGCTCCTCGATCGCCCGGGGAGCGGCCACCGCGCCGTTCGCCGTCAACATCTCGGCGCGCCTCTACAACGCCACCGCGAGCGCCGCGATCCCCGGCACGGACTACACGGTGCAGCAGGTCAATGAAGCCGCCCCCAGCAGCGGGCAGACCACACAGGTGGCGCTGAGCACTTTTCGCAGATTCGTCACGGTGGCCGGTCCGGCCACAATGCGACTGGAGGCCAACCGGAACACGATCAATGGCACGGCGGTCAACGTCACCGGCATCCAGACGGGGAACACCCGCCTCGCCTTCAACAAGATCAGCGGCTAGGAGCGGATCGGCCCGCCGGCCGTCACCGGCGGGCCGATCCGCTTCTAGCCCCACCACCCCGCCCGAGGAGGCACCTCATGTCCGGTACCAGTGGGAGCGTGGCCGCGGCCACGCCCGATGATGAGTACGAGATCCTGTGTGACGACGCCGGGAGCTTCCTGCGCCGCTACAGCACCGAGGACGGCGCGACCGTCGTCACGGACACCCCGCTCGACGGGACCACGGCCTACACGCCGACCGGCACCGTCGTCCGCTGCGACGCCCAGCAGCCGCCCGCAGCGAATCCGCAGATCGACAGCACGGCGCAGCGCCAGGCTGGGGCAGGCGTCGTTACCATCGCGGCGGGCGCCCGCTCGGTGACGTTCATGGTGTTCGCCGGGGCGCCCACCATGAGCATCGGTGGCGGAGCAGCGGTGGTGTTCCCCGCCGGGTCTACAGCCACCTGGAGCGTGGACCGCGGAGGCGAGGCCGGCGAGAGCCTGCAGGACGAATTCACCTTCACCAGTGTAACCGGCAGCGACTTCGCCGTGCTTTCCACGCGCGAGGTCTAATCAGTGGCAACCGGCGGCGAGTACACACCCCCGCCGCGGCGGGTCGAGCGGTCGAAGGGCGTCACGAACGGCTCAGGCGACGTCACGTTTGTCTGGAGTCCGCCGTTCGCCGTGCCGCCGATCGTCGCGCTGTCAGTGGAGGCCGGCGCGGGATTCCGCTCGACGAGGATCGCATCGAACTCGGCGGCCTCGACGGTGGGGCACGTGGATGTCAGTGCGGGCGTGACGCTGCTCGGTATCGGAGTGCTCGCGGTCGGTGCTGCCGCTGCCGGGGTGACGGTGCACGCCGTCGCGATCGAGTTGTAGTTCCCTTGGATGCCCAAGCGATAACGGCGGGGCGGCGCTTGATGGAGGCGACCTTGCCTTTTTATGGCGTTTTCCTTTAAAAATCCTGGTTCAAAATAGAGCTTTCGCCTCTTCCTCTGGGCCAGTAGGGATGCCTAGGATAAATAGTGCCATGTAATGGTGCCAGGGGGCCATTGCCCGGCGGGTCGTAAGATCTTCTGACGACGGATAATGCTGTCGCTGGGATGCCCGTCCTCACTGCCATCATCCGGCGCCCGGCGGATGATGGGTAACAGTCAAAGGGCGAGTGCGTCGGTTTCCAATGGTCCGCTGCCGGGTTTTTGCTGAGGTTGTCCATGAAAGGCCGACCAGTGAGTTTCTCGAAGCTCTTTCGAGAGCGAACTTCCCAATCCAAGAGTCACAAACCATGGCCAGTGCTGCATCGAGAACTGCCCTCCGAGCCAGAGAGTGGATTCTGGAGGAAAGTACGAGAAGCATCGCCATCGCGCTACATGTATGCGCTGCTTTATGTGCTCGCGATCTTAGTCGCCTTGATCGTGATTTTTCTGGCCTTTTCGAGTGATCGTCCTGCTGAGCACGTCGGGAGCCTTGTTGCTTTAGCTGGCGTTTTTGTCGCGATCGCTGCGGGTGTACAGGAACTCGACAAACGCCGTAATGAACGCCAGCAAGCGCGTGAACAGTCAGAACGCGACAGTTTACGCCGCTTTGACGAACGCTTCGCCGCAGTCACTGCGGGAACCAGTTCTAGCTCGGTCGAGATGGCCGCTGGAGCATCCGCTGGGCTGATGACCTTCTTGCGGGAGGAGGATAAATCCTTCCACAAGCAGACCTATTTTTATACTCTTGCGCACTTGAAGATGAGTGAGAGCACGCCTTGTATCGACCGCATCTTCTCCCATGCTTTCGAGTGTGCCGCTCATTTTGTCCTCCCTGATCTGCTTCCTGAAATTCGGCGTTGCGCACTTGACTTTTCAGGGGCTCAATTAACCGGAGTGGACCTGACGGAGTTGGAACTTGCGGAAGCGGACCTGTCCGGAACAATCCTCGCCGAGGCCAACCTTTCCGGAAGTTGCTTGTGGCGAGCGCATGGAGCCGGAACCGATCTAAGCAATTCAAGCCTGCGGCATGCAAACCTTGAGGAGGCACTCTTAACAAGGTTGAACGCCACAGGAGCTGACTTCAGCTTTTCCAATCTGGTTGCGGCCCGGTTCGCACCTAAACATCAATATGGCAATGCCGTACTAAGAAAAGCACAATTTGTCGGGGCCCGGATACAGGGAGCTTGCTTCAACGGCGCCAATCTGTGCGATGCGCGCTTCGACGGTGCCAACTTGCGTGGCGCCTCCTTCAGAGGAGTCACGTGGAATGAGTCAATGTTAAGAAGCGTGGTACGAGCAGCCAATAGGACTTGGGAAAAAGCGTACTGGGATCCAGTTGTACGTCGAAAGCTGAACTTCCTGGCCAATAACTGTGGCGTCGTTAAATTACCTCGTCGCAGGCCTTCGGATCGTGCGAAGGCAAACTATCGGTGTCATCCGTTTCCGCACCATCCGGATGCGCTTCGGCGGCCTCCCTACGCCGGCCTACGGTGATCTGACCTGCGGATTGCAGCCTTGCGCGTAGTCCTTTGCTGTTCTTCGACACCCGAGCCGTACCCCACCCACTCGCCTCGCTTTTCCAGCCGCTCCGTAACCGGCGACCTCGCGCAGAGCCGGCGCCGGATGGGACGGTGAATCCCCCTTCACCCCTACCAACGGCTGCGCGAGGACCCCGCGTGGACCACGCACGCGCTCGGCAGCGGGCACAACCTCGTGCGGGATACACCGCGGGAGCTACTGAAGGAGTGCCACCGGAATACGGCTGGAACGGGCGCGTACACCGAAAACCACCAGTACGCGGCCCTTGGCCAGCGCCGTCGCGGTCCAGCCGCGCCCAGCCGGTTGAATAACGAACGTCTCTTCGCTCTCGACGATCATGATGGGTAGGCCGATGTCGGCCAAGACGCTGGGGAGTGCGTTGACGGCGGCGCCGGTCTGTGGTGACGCGTACAGCAAGTGCGGCGGGAAAGCCTGGAAGGCCCTCGGTGAGGAAGGCGCGAGCGTCGATAGAGTCCACGCCGCCGATGATGGAGTCCGCGGATGGGCGGCGGGGCCTGGTTGCGAAATTCCGGCATCGCTGGGTCGCGCGTTCGCCTGACGGCGTCGCCGCACACGATGCGTTCCGCGTGAGCTGATCCGCCAGGGCATCATGGGTAACCTGGGTGGCAGCCGCTGTGCTGTGGGCCGGGCGTATCTCGAACATGAAGGGAAACGCCCCTATGCCCGCTACATGCTGGTCGTCGGTCCGCGGCAAAGTCATGCGTGTTACTCGCGTCGATGAGTGCGGCAACGTCGTCCCGGGCCCATGCGCGCAGGTCGTCTCCAAGGGGTTCGTGTCCATCGCCTACGCCTCGGAGATCAAGGAAGGCACCGAGACGGAGGTCGAGAACGCCAACGGCGATCTCTGCGTGTCAGGCAAGAGCTGCGACGAGCTCAAGTGGATCAACCTCACGATGTCGTTCTGCTCCGTCGACCCGGACCTTGTGACGCTGATGACCGGCTACCAGTCGGTGCTGGACTTCGCTGGCAACGCGGTCGGTAACCGGATCGGGAAGAAGATCCTGTGTGAGGGCGGCTTTGCCCTGGAGGTGTGGTCCGACATCCCCGGGCAGAACTGCCAGCTCACCGGCAGTCGCTTGTACGGATATTTTCTCGCGCCGTGGGTTAAGAACGCGATCTTGACCGGGTTCACGCTGGAGAACGACGGCGCGAACTTTGAGATCACCGCCCGGACGGAGATCGGCGGCAACTGGGGTGTTGGCCCGTACAACGTGGATCCGACCGACAACGCGTCCCCGCCGGCCGCAGGGCCGCTCCTCACGCCGTTCGGGCCTGAGGATCACCTGGACCTGCACGCGACCACGGTGCCGCCGCCCGAGCCACAGTGCGGTTGCCAGCCGCTGACCCTCTGATGCTCCTTCCCCTGGGACGGGCATGACCGCCCAGGGGAAGGCCCCAACATGGGAAGGGACACCTGTGGGGATAGACGATCACCAGCCGTGCTGGCCAGACCCCACCCCCGCGTGCTGCGACGCCTGGGATGACGCCGACCCCGCGCTGAAGACCCGGGTGGGGCGGGTCGCCGCGTCGATCCTGCACAAGCTCTCTGGAGCCCGGTACGGGCTGTGCCGAATCACCGTGCGGCCCTGCAGCCGAGACTGCAACCCGGGCCGCGGCCCCGCGTTCGGGCCACCTTTCACCCCGATGATCAACGCGTCGGGGGCGTGGATCAACTGCTGGAGCGGCGGCTGCGGCTGCGAAAGCAGCTGCTCGTGCTGCTCCGTCTGCAAGACGACCCTCGTCGGCCCCGTCCAAGAGATCATCGAGGTGCGGGTGGACGGCGAGCTCGTCCCCCCGGCCAGCTACTGGGTCGACAATTACCGCGAACTCGTCCGCGTCGACGGCGTGTGCTGGCCCACCTGCCCCGACCTCGAAGTGCCGCTCGACCTGCTCGGCGGCGGCGCGTTCGGCGTCACCTACACCCACGGCATCCCGCTCGACGAGGCCGCCCAGTGGGCCTACTCGGCGTACGCGTGCGAGCTCCTCAAGGCGTGCGTCGGCTCCTCCGGCTGCCGCCTGCCCAAGCGCGTCCAGTCGGTCACCCGTGAAGGGGTGACCATGTCGTTCATCGACACCATGGACTACCTCGACAAAGGCCGAACCGGCCTACCCGACGTGGACCAGTGGTTAAGTTCGGTCAACCCCTACGGGCTGCGGCAACGCTCCCGGGTCCTGTCTTCGGACTACCGGCCCCCGAGGAGAACTACGTGGCCGTGAACCTCGACACGCTCGCCCTACTACTCGCCGAAGAACTCCTCGGCTGCCTGTGCGAGGCCCTGGAGGCCACCACGGCGGGCGCTCCGTGCGCCTGCTGCCTGTCGCTGATCGTGCGCAGCCGGATTGGTGGGCGGACCTCGTCGTGGGCGGTCACATCTGGGAGGAGGCATCGACCCGATGCGCCTGGCGAACGTTCGGCTTGGTGAAGAACAGCAGGATCGTCCCCGCGAGGTAGAGGAGCCCGGCCGCGCCCCCCAGCAAGCGGATCATGTCCGAGTACAAGGTCGCATGCAAATGGTCCGAGATCCGCCCCGGCAGCTGGGCGTACCACTCGTCCAACGACGACCACCCCAGCAGGCCGAAGACAAGATAGAACACCGCGTACGGTAGGAGGCTCAACGCGGTGGCTGTCCGCATCCCTACAGTCCCGCCTCGCCGCCAGGCCAGGACCGCCAGGACCAGCGTGATCACGCCGGCTGCGGTGTAGGCCCACACGCAGCTCTGGAGGGAGGACACCGCGCTCTCCAAGGAGGAGTATTCCGCAACGCTGTCGCGCTCGCTCTGGACTGTCAGCTCCAGCTGAAGCCCAGGCAGCAGGGTGAGAGTGCCAGCCGCGACCACCAGCTCGCCCACGGCCGCCGCGAACAGGCACACGACAGCACCTCCCGGAGTCTTCATTCGTTCCCCTTTCGTCGCTGTGTTTCGAGCATGGGGAAAGCTGTTTGCGAGACGCTTGTGGATCACTGCACTTGTGGATCTCCCACCCACGCTCACGGGCCAAGCTGATCGTCCGCAGGTAGACACGAGAATGCCCCAAGTCAACTCCAAGGCGATCTTCAGTGCCGTCTTCGATCTTGTTCCCAGACATGATGGCGAGCCGTCGGCACCCATGCTCTCGGCGCACGTCGGATAACGCGGAACACGAACTGGGGAACATGAGCATGTACAAGAAGGCCCTGACCGTCGCGATGGCGGCAGCCACCCTGGCCACCCTGATCGCCGCCCCCGCATCCGCAGCGGTAGCCAAAACCGCGGCGGTCTCCCAGGCCGCGACACCGAACATCGAAATCTTCTACGGAGAATTCATTCGCATCAAGGAAACGGACAGTATCTTCGAGTGCCCGCAGGACGAGGTGCTGATCGGCCGAGCCCACTACGGGGACGAGACCAACTGGACCATGTCCCAGTGCGGCCGGATCTACATCGACGGTGAACGGGTCTCGGTACTACACGAGAACTGGAATTGGAACACCAGGCAGAAGGAGAGCAACTCATACTTCCTCGGTTCCGGCAACCAGGTCATCGTCGGCAGGCAACACCTGGGGGACGAGAACGGTGACACCCGCCACAAGTACGGCACGCTGCGCTGGCGCGGCAGTGAGCTGCAGCTCACCTCTCGTTATTGGACCGGGTTCATGAAGGAGAGCAGCCACTCCACGGAGGCGGGTCCGGGCCAGGTCATGACCGGCCGTCGGCACAGCGGGGACGAGAACGGCTACACCGCCTACGCATACGGCACGATCACGGTCGGCTGAGGTCCCGCCCGTACTCTCCGGTAGGGCTATCCGCGCCGCGGCGGGGCAGAGTGGCGGGCACATGGTGAACCTCTTGGACATCGCGCTCGTCTTCCTGCTCCTCGCCGCAGCGGGCTTGTTCGTCCGCTCCTGCATACGGCAACGCCGCTGACACGAAGGCGCTTCTACGGCTTCCACTCCTTGCGGTAGCCCGAGTGGGTGGAGTAGGCCAGGGCCAGTGTCTGCACCGCGGCTTTGTAAGCGCCGCGCCGCACCTTCGTGCCGCCTGCGAGGACCGTCCCCTCAGCCACCTGTGCGGAAAGCTGAGCGCTTTCGTACAGGGCGATGATCTCCCGCTTGGCTATGACTCGCGCAGCACGCGGGCGGGGTCGTGGCGGGCGATGTGCGGGCCGACCTCAGACCACACCTCAGCGACGGTGTCCTCTCCGACGGAGAAGATCGACGTGGCCTCACTGTCGTCCGGATCGCCCTTGACCAGAGGCCCCAGCCTGGGTTCCACCACCAGGCTTTGCCGTACACCTCGGCCGCGGTCCGGGCGGCCTGTTCGTCTTCGTCCAGGCGGGCGTGGAGGAAAGCGAGCAGCTCGTCCATGCGGGTCAGGGTACGACGCAGCCACCGGCCGCGCCGGAG
Organism: Streptosporangium amethystogenes; assembly: GCF_000721075.1. Lineage (GTDB taxonomy): Bacteria > Actinomycetota > Actinomycetes > Streptosporangiales > Streptosporangiaceae > Streptosporangium > Streptosporangium amethystogenes. Next base: position 14,100 of record NZ_JOEQ01000055.1, on the reverse strand, counting down.
AAACGGCGACGCCCCCACCCCGAAGGGCAGGGGCGCCGCACACTACTCGGCTTACTCTCCGATCTTCTTCGCATACAAGGTGACCAGCGTGTCGACCGTCACCTTCCGTCCGGCGGCGGGCGTCTGCTTGGTCACCACCCAGTTTCGGTCGTACACCTGGAAGCGGTTCTGTCCGGTGGCGTCCTTGTCGTTCAGGAGGTAGAACCCGGCGGCCTGCATGGTGTCCTGCCCCTTCTGCGGGTTCATCCCGACAACGTCCGGCAAGACCTTCTTCTCCGCCGCCTCTTCCTTCTCCTCGGCCGGCGTGAGAGCGGGTTCCTGGGTGTCCTGCTCGATCGGCTCGGAGGACTTTTCCGTAGGTGCTGGCGCGGTGACGGTCACGACAGGTGCCGCAGTGTCCGGCAGCGGGGACCTCGGAAGACATCGATGTCTCCGTAGGGGACCAGCCTCGCTCATTGCCAAAGTCGTCAACTGCGTTTACTATATAGACAACCACGTTGACGATATTGCCTCGGCGTGCGACCGCCGGGCGCGCCTTCGGCGTGCCCGGAGAATCCAGAGAGAAGGTCCCCATGTCCCACGACATCTTCGTCACCCACACCGCCGAGAGCGCCCCCGCCGCCGCCCGTGCCACGGTCGAGGGGGTGGAGCGGAAATTCGGTTTCGTCCCCGCGCCGGTCGGCCGGATGGCCACCTCCCCGCAGTTGCTCAAGGGGTTCCTGGCGGCCAGCGCCGTCTTCGAGCAGACCACCCTCGGCCCGGTCGAGCGCGAGATCGTCATCCTGACGGTCGCCACCCGCAACGGCTGCCACGTCTGCGTGGCGATGCACACCGCCACACTGGTCAAGCTGGAGGCTCCGGCCGAGGTCATCGAAGGGTTGCGGGCACAGAAGCCTCTTCCGGATGCCCGCTCGGAGGCCCTGCGGTCGTTCACCCTCGCGGTGATGGACCACCGCGGCGCGGTCGGCGACGAGGAGACGCGGGCGTTCCTCGGTGCCGGTTACACGCCGCAGAACGCCCTTGAGGTCGTCCTCGGTGTCGGTGTCTACACGATCTCCACGTTCGCCAACCGGCTGATCGACGCCCCGCTCGACCCGCCGTTCCAGGCCTACGCCTGGGACGGAGACGACAGGTAGGTGTCCACCCCCAGCCGCCGCTCGAACGGGATCACGGCCGGTCGGCGGGCGCGTCGACGACGGCAGGCCAAGACCGGCCGGGACGGCCACGAGCCGCGCGGATTTTCCCGGGCGGGCTTCCCTGGCGGGCGCGGATGCCTCAGGTGGGGGAGCCGGTGTGGGCGGGCTGTCCGCCCGCCTCGCCCGTGCTGCCGCGCCTGGCCGGCAGGGCCGCGTGGGCGGGGCCGTCCGGTACCCCGGGCGGCCTGCCGGAGGCGAACTCCCTGCGCAGCACGGGCACGACCTCCTCGCCGAGGATGTCGAGCTGCTCCAGCACTGTCTTGAGCGGGAGCCCGGCATGGTCCATCAGGAACAGCTGGCGCTGGTAGTCGCCGAAGGACTCCCTGAAGGTCAGGGTCTTGTCGATGACCTCCTGCGGGCTGCCCACGGTCAGCGGGGTCTGGTCGGTGAAATCCTCCAGCGAGGGGCCGTGGCCGTACACGGGCGCGTTGTCGAAGTAGGGGCGGAACTCGCGCACCGCGTCCTGGGAGTTCCTTCGCATGAACACCTGGCCGCCCAGGCCGACGACCGCCTGCTCGGGGGTGCCGTGGCCGTAGTGGGCGAAGCGGTCCCGGTACAGCTCGATCAGGCGGATGAAGTGCTCCCTGGGCCAGAAGATGTTGTTGGCGAAGAACCCGTCGCCGTAGTAGGCGGCCTGCTCGGCGATCTCCGGGCTGCGGATCGAGCCGTGCCAGACGAACGGCGGGACGCCGTCCAGCGGACGGGGTGTCGAGGTGAACGACTGCAGGGGAGTGCGGAAGCGGCCCTGCCAGTCGACCACGTCCTCGCGCCACAGCCGGTGCAGCAGCGCGTAGTTCTCGATGGCCAGCGGGATGCCCTGGCGGATGTCCTGTCCGAACCACGGATACACCGGCCCGGTGTTACCGCGGCCCAGCATCAGGTCGACGCGCCCGTCGGCCAGGTGCTGCAGCATCGCGAAGTCCTCGGCGATCTTGACCGGGTCGTTCGTGGTGATCAGGGTCGTGGAGGTGGAGAGGATGATCCGCTCGGTCCGCGCGGCGACGTAGCCGAGCATGGTCGTCGGTGAGGAGGGCACGAAGGGCGGGTTGTGGTGCTCGCCGGTGGCGAAGACGTCCAGGCCGACCTCCTCGGCCTTGAGCGCGATGGCCACCATCGCCTTGATCCGCTCGTGCTCGCTCGGCGTCCGGCCCGTGGTGGGGTCCGTGGTGACGTCGCCTACGGTGAAGATCCCGAACTGCATCGTGTTCACCGTCCTCCGTTTCGTTTGAAATTTCAACTACTCTTAACGTCTCAGCGGAAGGGTTATTCCTACCTGTGCCGGCCTCGCCGGCCAGGCGGCCGGACAGCGGGAACGACCGCGGGCGCGACCGCCGGGACACCTCCGCCCGTGCGGAAACCTTCCCGGCAAGCGCGCGCTTCTCCAAAATGATCACCATCCGGGCTTTCCATACCGGCGAACCCGGGAACGAACAGCGGATCAGCGGGAAGGCGCCCGGTGGAGCACCGTTCCACCTCGTCATCCGGTCGTGAGTGCCCGCCCGTACGGGGGCGGCCCCATGACAGGTATCTAAGGACATGACGCATGCACATCGATCTCACCGGTAAGACGGCACTGGTCACCGGATCCACGCAGGGGATCGGGGCGGCCATCGCCGCCGGCCTCGCGCGGGCGGGCGCGACGGTGGCCGTCAACGGCCGCACCCCCGAGAAGGTGGAGAGCGCCGGCGACGCGCTGCGCGCGGAGATTCCCGGCGCACGGATCGTCCCGGTCGCCGCCGACCTCGCCACCGAGGAGGGGGCGGACCGCGTCGTCGACATGCTGCCGGAGGTCGACATCCTGATCAACAACCTCGGAGTCTTCGGGGTCCAGGACGCTCTGGAGATCACCGACGACGAGTGGCGCCGTTACTTCGAGGTGAACGTCCTGGCGGCGATCCGTCTCACCCGCGCCTACCTGCCGGGAATGGTGGCGCGCTCCTGGGGGCGCGTCCAGTACATCGCCAGCGACTCCGCGATCGTCATCCCCGCGGAGATGATCCATTACGGCATGTCCAAGACCGCGCTCCTGGCCGTCTCGCGTGGCTTCGCCAAGAGGGCCGCGGGCAGCGGTGTCACCGTCAACTCCGTCATCGTCGGCCCCACCCACACCCGAGGCGTGGAGGACTTCGTCTACGAACTCATCGACAGGAACCTGCCCTGGGACGAGGCCCAGCGCGTCTTCATGCGGGAGCACCGCCCGCAGTCCCTGCTGCGGAGGTTCATCGAACCTGAGGAGGTCGCCAACATGGTCGTCTACCTCAGCTCACCGCAGGCCTCCGCCACCACCGGCGGTGCACTCCGCGTCGACGGGGGCTACGTCGACGCCATCCTCCCCTGACCGATGGCGCACCCCGGCACGTCGCGCGGTGGTCAAGGCTTCGTCGGCGTACGCGGGGATAACCCGGCGGGGCGGACGGGTAGGGGTGCGCCGTGAACCGCGAAGAGACCGCCTCGGGGCCGGGCGCGTCCGGCGTGCCGGCGTACTGAGCACGGCGAGCGATGCCCCCGCTCTTCCGGCGGGCCGCCGACCGGCTGATCGACGCGGCTCCAGGCTGGCTGGTCGAGACGGTCCGGCCGGCACCCGCGGCGCTTGAGTGGTGGCCGATGCTGCGCATGGCCGTGGCGGTGACCGTCCCGCTCCTCGGAGGGGTCGCCGCCGGGCACGTCACGGCCGGCCTGTTGCCCGCGATGGGCGCGATGAACGCCGGGATGGCCAACCGGGGCGGTCCCTACCGGGCCAGGATCATCCGGATGGGCGCGGCCGGTGCCGCCGGGGCGCTGGGGTATCTCATCGGGGCCGCGGTCCGCGACCATGGCTGGTGGGTGGTACCGGTCATGGTGGCCGTTTCCGTGTTGTCCGCACTGGTCAGCACGGGCGGCGGCACAGGCTCGGCGGCCGGGCTGCAGTTGCTGGTGATGACCGTGATCGCCAGCGGCATAGCGCTGCCGGGACCGCCCGGCCTGAACGCGCTGACGTTCCTGCTGGGCGTGCTGTGGGTGATCGCGCTGGGGGTCGCCGACTGGCCCTTCCACCCTCGCGCGCCGGAGGAGACCGCGGTGGCCGAGGTCTACCGGGCCCTCGGCCGGCTGATCACCGATCATGGCGCCGACACCCTGGCCGCGTTCGACACCGCGCTCAGGGGCGCCTACGACACCGTCCTCGGCGCACGCTCCCCGGCGGTGGGGCTGGACCCCGGGCGCACCCGGCTGGTCGCCCTGCTGAACCAGGCCTCTCTGATCCGCAACGCGCTGCTCTCGCTGCGCCACGAGGGGCGCGAGCCGCCCGAGGAGCCGGCGTCCGCCGTCGAGGGCATCGCCGGGTGGCTCATCGGTGGGCCCGTGCCGCGGGCAGCGCTTCAGGAGGGCGACTCACCCGCCGTGCGCGCCCTCTTCTCCGCCGTCCAGGGGGCGGTCGATCTGGCGTCCGGCGGCGACGTCGCGGCCGATCTGCTGCCGTACGAACCGGTCGGCTACCGCTCCCGGTTCCGGGCCGTCCTGGAGAAGATGTGGTACGGCCATCTCGTCCGGGTCTACACGGTCCGGCTCGCGCTCTGCATGGGCGTCGCCGCCGCGGTCAGCCGGCTCGGCTGGTTCGATCGGTCCTACTGGATGATGCTGACCGTCGCGCTGGTGCTCAAGCCCGACTTCGGATCGGTGTTCGCGCGCGCCGTGCAGCGTGCGCTCGGGACCGTCGCGGGCACGCTGATCGGTACCCTGATCCTTCTCCTGGTGCCGTACGGCCCGCTGCTGCTGATCCCCATCGCGGTGTGCGCGGCGCTCCTGCCCTACGGCATGCAGCGCAACTGGGGCCTGATGTCGACCTTCCAGGCGCCGCTGGTCCTGTTCCTGGTGGATCTGCTGACCCGCGGAGGGCCGGAGCTGGGCAGGATCCGGATCGTGGACACGCTGGTCGGATGCGTGATCGTCCTGCTGCTGGGGTACCTGCCATGGCCCGGGAGCTGGGAGGCGCCGGTCGGACCCCGGTTCGCCGACGCGGTGTCGGCCACCGCGAACTATCTCAGGTACGCCTTCGACCCAGAGCACCCCGGCAGGGCGCTGCTTCTCCGCCGGGTGTACGACGCCCTGGCCGACCTGCGGACGGTCTTCCAGCGGGCGATGACCGAGCCACCTGTGATCAGCAGGCGCGTCACCACCTGGATGCCCGCGATGACCGCGCTGGAACGGGTGGCCGACGCGACCGCCGCCACCGTCGCGCGCACCGGGCGCGGCGCGCCGCCCCCGCCGCGGGCGGCGGTCCAGGCCCTGGCGGAGTCCCTGGAGGACATCGCCAGGGACGTCCGCGCGGGGCGCAGGCCCGGCGCTTCCGGGGCCTGCGCCGACGAGACCCTGGAGCGGGTCGACTCCGCGGTACGCAGCCTGCGCGACACGGTGGCGGGAGACCGATCGGGCTGATCCCCGGAGCCGTGCGAGCGCCTACAGGAACAGGCTCAGTACCAGCACCAGCACCAGGCCGGTCACCGAGATGATCGTCTCCATCAACGACCAGGACTTGATGTTCTGCCCCACGGTGAGTCCGAAGTACTCCTTGACCAGCCAGAATCCCGCGTCGTTGACATGGGAGAAGAACAACGAGCCCGCACCGATGGCGAGCACCAGCAGCGAGGTCTCCCCGACGCTGAGATTGGCGACCAGCGGCGCCAGGATTCCGGAGGCGGTGACCGTCGCGACGGTCGCCGACCCGGTGGCCAGCCGGATGAGCACGGCGACCAGCCAGGCCAGCAGCAGCACCGACAGGCCGCTGTTCTCCACCCAGGTGGCGACGAGGTCACCGATCCCGCTCTCGATCAGCGTCTGCTTGAAGCCGCCGCCGGCGGCCACGATCAGCAGGATGCCCGCGATCGGCGGCAGCGACTGCTCCAGGGACTTCGCGATCGCCTTCCGGTCCATGCCGGCGCCGAGGCCGAGGGTGAACATCGCCACGACGACGGCGATCAGCAGCGCCACCAGCGGTGTGCCGAGGAAGTCGAGCACACCGCGGAGCGCGGTGCCCTCGGCGGTGAGGATGTCGGCGAGGGCCTTGCCCATCATCAGCGCGACCGGCAGCAGCACGGTGGCCAGGGTGACGCCGAACGACGGCCGGCGGATGCCCTCCGCCTCGGGCCGGGACTCGTAGAGCTCGGGCGCCGGGACGTCCACCCACCGGGCGGCGTACCTGGAGAACAGCGGTCCGGCGATGGCGGCCGTCGGAACGGCGATGAGCACGCCCAGGCCCAGCGTGATGCCGAGATCGGCCTTGAGGGCGTCGATGGCGACCAGCGGTCCCGGGTGTGGAGGGACGAGCCCGTGCATCACCGACAGGCCCGCGAGCGCGGGTATGCCGATGCGGATCAGGGAGACGCCGGAGCGGCGCGAGACCAGGAAGATGACCGGCATCAGCAGCACGAGGCCGATCTCGAAGAACATCGGCAGGCCGATCAGCGCGCCCACGGCGGCCATCGCCCAGGGCAGGGAGCGGGGGCTGGACCTGCCGACGATCGTGTCCACGATCTCGTCGGCCCCACCGGAGTCGGCGAGCAGCTTGCCGAACATCGCACCGAGTGCGATGAGCGTGCCGACCCCGGCCGCGGTGCTGCCGAACCCGTCGGTGAAGGCGGCGATGGTGTCGGTCATCGACAGGCCCGCGACGGCCCCGACGACCAGCGAGCCGAGGGCCAGGCTCAGAAAGGGATGCAGCTTGAAGTACGTGATCAGCAGGACGATCAGCGCGATGCCGACGAGCGCGGCCGGGACAAGCCGGCCGGGGGAGGTCGTGGCGGGCTCGGCGAGCGTGATCAGAACCGTGCTCACCCCGCCCTCCCGGCCTCGTCGCCCCCTTGGGGGCCACCAGGATCGGCGGGATCGGTGGGGGGCGGGTTCGGTCGCGTCCGGGGGACGGCCGCCGCGTCGAGGTAGGCGTCCACGAGCTCGCCGACGGGCCTGGCGAAGTCGAGAACGATCCCGTGCTCGTCGGGCCCGAGCGGCTCCAGGGTCCTGAACTGCGAGTCGACCAGCGAGGCGGGCATGAAGTGCCCAGGACGGCCGGCGACCCTCCGGCGTACGGCGTCGATCTCGCCGTGCAGATGGACGAAGCTCACCGTCGGCGCGGATTCCCGAAGGATGTCGCGGTAGCTCCGCTTGAGCGCCGAGCAGCTCGCCACCCCGCCGGTGGCGGTGTGCTCGGCGAGCCAGGCGCCGATCGCGTGCAGCCACGGCAGCCGGTCGTCGTCGTCGAGGGGGATGCCCGCCGACATCTTGGCGACGTTGGCCTCGCTGTGGAAGTCGTCGGCGTCGGCGAACGGCACCCGTAACCGCTGGCTGAGGGCGGCGCCCACGGTGGTCTTGCCGGAACCGGTCACGCCCATGACGACGAGCAGCGCGGTTCCGGGAGCCGATGCGGCGGAATCCTCAGCGGGGTTCATTTGGGGGAGCCTCCCATGTCGCTTCGTGCGACAGCCTGACGGGGTTGGTGACGGTCGGCAGGTGGTGTTCAAGATCAGGTACGGGCATTGACGAAGGATCATGCGATGGCGGGCCGCCCCGGGGATGACGACCGGACAGGTATGGAACTACACCGGAGCGTCCTCGATAAACTCGATTTTTCCCATCGTTTCAGGCGGCCGCCTCACCGGCCGGATGTCGCGGACCGAGCCGACCCTTGAGGACAGGTGGTTGGAGCGTGCGGCCGGTGGCGTGGGCCGCCGGGACAGGGGTGTCAGGGCTTGCGGACGACGCGGCAGAACTGGGACACCTTGTTCCTGGCACCAGCTGGAACAGGACACCACGCCGGGCTCCCGGTGCGGGACAGGGCGAGGCGGGCGCCGGCCTTCCTCATGATGAGCCAGGGCGGCGGTCGTGTTCGGGCTCGGCGGCGGTTCGCTGATCGTGGTGTCCGGGGCGATGCCGACCTGGCAGGCGTCGGCCCCGGCCCTGTGGTTCGACGGTTCGTAAAGCACGGCAAGCAGGTTTTTCATCAAGCCCGGTGAGGTTCCCCGGAATGGTGTGGTGCGGGCCGGGCACATCCCCTCCCATGGCAGACACCGCCATCGTCGACATCGACGGCACCCTGGTCGACACCAACTACCAGCACGCGCTCGCGTGGTTCCGGGCATTCGGGCGTTATGACGTGTGGCTGCCGCTGTGGCGCATCCACCGGCACATCGGCATGGGCGGAGACCAGTTGGTGGCCGCTCTCGCCGGTGACGACGTCGAGCGGTGGCACGGCGACGCGCTGCGCGACGCGTGGGTGGAGGAGTTCGACGTGTTCCTCGACGAGATCAGGCCCTGCGAGGGGGCCACCGAACTCCTGGACGAGCTCGGCGGGCGCGGGTTCACCGTCGTCCTGGCCTCGTCGGGTAAGCCGCAGCACGTCGAGCACTTCATCGACCTCGTCGACGGCCGCTCGCGCTGCCGGGCCTGGACCACCTCCGAGGACGTCGAGGCGACCAAACCGGCCCCCGACCTGATGAAGGTGGCGCTGGCCAAGGTCGAGGGCGCGTCCGGGGTCGCGGTGGGTGACTCCACCTGGGACTTTCTCGCCGCGGGCAAGATCGGTATGCCCGGCATCGCGGTCCGCACCGGCGGTTTCTCCCCCGAGGAACTGCGCGAGGCCGGGGCGGCCCACGTCTTCGACTCCCTCCCCGAGTTGATCGAAAACCTCGGACGCACCCCGTTGCGCGCGCCTCCCTGAGACCGGTGTCCCGGTCATGCCCGCACGTGTGGCACACGGGCGCCCGAGTTCAGCTCCAGGGGAGCGCGCCGCGCTCGGACCAGTAGCTCTCCGGGGCTTCCGCCAGTCCGGTGAGCCGCTCTTCGAGCTCAGGGTCCCAGCCGGTCTCGACCGCGCCGAGGTTGTCGCGCAGTTGTCCGGCCGAGACCGCGCCGCTCAGTACCACCCCGGCCCACGGCCGTGCCAGCACGGCGGCCAGCGCGAGCGCGTCCGGTGTGGTGTCCCGCTCGCGTGCGGCGACCAGCAGCGCGGCGGGTGCCGCCCGGGCGGTCAGCCGGCCGTTCGCCACGCCCTCCTTGACGATCACGCCCAGCCCCGCCTCGTGCGCCCGCGCGAGTGCCTCACCGGCCGAGCGCTCCAGCAGGTTCCACGTCGACTGCACCGTGTCGAACAGCCCTGTTTCGATCGCCCGATCGATCGTGTCCGCCTGGCGCGGCCCGCTCGTCGACAGACCGATCGCCACTCCCTCGGCCCGCAGCGCGCGCAGCCGGTCGAGCACGTCCTCGTCGTCGAGCACGCCGCTCTCCACGGTCGCCGAGTGGATCTGGTAGAGAGACAGGTGCTCGCCGAGCAGCGCGCGTGTCTGCTCCAACTGGACGCGTAGCCGGTCGGCGGTGAGTTCCTTCACCTCGTGCCGCTCGGTGTCCAGACGCCAGTCGCCGACGTAGGTGTATCCCCACTTCGAACCGATCGTGACCGTTCCCGGGGCGATCCCGCGCTCGCGCAGCCAGCCGGCGAGGAACTCCTCCGCCCGCCCGTACGAGCGCGCCGTGTCGAGGTAACGCACCCCCGTAGCCCAGGCGGCGTCGAGCACGGCCCAGGTGCGTGACCGCATCGCGGCGATGTCGCGGTCGTCGCCGAGGTCCTCGGCGCGGCCGAGTGTGATGTAGGCGGGACGGCCGAGTGCGGCCAGGCCGAGACCGACAGGTGTCACGGTCAGACCGGTCTGGCCCAGAGGGCGTCGGACCAGCGGGTTCATGGCCGCCAATATATCGGCCGGCAGGTCCGGGGGCGTCCTGTGAGCCGGCCGCCAGGCCACTGGCTATATAACGAAATATCCATATATGTAATTCCGGATAGCCAACAAGTATCCTTTGTTGTCGGACTTGTGGCCAATATCTGCAATATAGGAATTTTTTTGCCTATCTTTCTTTAATTCAAGCAATTCCTGGACTTATGGCGGTCTGGGATTGAAGGTAGAAAGCAGCGTGCTTCGCAGGGATATGGAGATGCTCCGGCTGGAACGACCTTGGAGGGTGCATGGGGAAGTGGCGGATCGCGATCGTCGCGATGTTGGTGCTGTTCGTCCTGGGAGCGGCCGCGCCGCCCCAGGCGCAGGCGGGGAGGTCGTACGAGGTGTGGCTGGTCGACCAGTCCAACACCGACGGGCTCTCCTACGGCGGCACGGTCAACGTGTACTCCGGCACCGAGGTCACCCGCCGGCTGTCGGCCGCGCGGCCCGTCCACGTCATAGACCTGAGCGGTGCGACCTCGTCCCTCTGCCTGGCGAGCACCGGCAGCGTCCCGGTACGTCCCCACATGATGGTTTTCAACAAGGCCGACACCCACGCCGCGCTCGCCTTCGTCGCCAGTGGCCACGTGGTCGTCTTCAACGCCGCCACCCGGCAGCCGCTCGCCTGCTTCCTCACCGAGGCCGGAGCGGGAGGGGCCCGGCAGGCCCATGCCCTCTGGCCCACCGAGGATGACAAGTACCTCATCATCTCCAACCAGAACGGCAAGAAGCTGGAGCGCATCAGCACCGGCTACGCGTCCGGTACCTTCGTCCAGCAACCGGCCGCGACGATCGACCTGGCCGGATGCACCACTCCGAACGGGATACCGTGCCAGGCGCCCCGGCTCCGCCCGGACAACGCGCCGATCTGCCCGTTCATCGCCTCGGACAACGGCCCGGTCTTCGTCAGTCTCCGGGGTGGCGGGATGCTCGTGGTCGACTGGCGCACGACGCCGATGTCGATCGTGGGGGAGTACGACGCGAGCAGGATCCCCGCGAACGGCTGCGGGTTCATCGAGGCCAAGGGGAAGGTCTTCGGGAACGGAGGTGGTGGCACGCCCGACCACCTCGACCAGTTCAGCGTCTTCCGGCTGCCGATGAGCGGTTACTCACCGGCCAATCCGCCGAACACCCCGGCGGTCCAGTCGCTCTTCAACGACGATTCGCCCGACCGTGACGCGCACGGCGTCCTCGCCTCCGACAAGGAGCGCTACGTCTGGGCCGGCGACCGCGCGGCCAACGTCGCCGAGGTCTTCGACGGGGCGACCGGTGCCCGTGCCGGCACCGTCGATCTCGTCTCCCGGTTCAGCGCGGACCCGACGGTCGACCTCTTCGCCGTCTCGCCCGACCACGACTGGGCCTTCGCCTCGACGCGAGGGCCGATCCCGCTCTCCGGCGACCCGCACTCCTCCCACGGAACCGACCCGGGAATGCTGATCGTCAAGCTGACCGGAAACGGTAAGAAGGGTGTGGTCAAGGGCCTGATCCCGATTTCCAATGTGGACGCCGGCGGCCTTCAGCGCGCCGACGCCCACGGCATCCGCGTGCGGCGTACGGGCTGAAATAGATGTTCGAAAGGGGGGACGGCATGATTGAAACGTTTAAGTAAAGCGTTTCGCGCTCCCTCTGTCATCATATGTCAACCTGCTCTTTCACCACTGCGGGCCGACCTGGGCGCGCACGACACGGCGATCGTGGTCGCCGGGCACGCGGCGACCCTGGCGGAGGGGCTGCTCGCGGCCGGAGAGGCGTTCGGCTACCGGAGCTGTTCGGCGGCGATGACCGGGCGGACCGGGACGTGGGCTGAGCCCGGCCGTCGCCCCGGCGGGACGTCCAGCCGGGGCGACATGTTCCGTCAGCGGCGGCGCAGGGCCGGGTCGGTCAGGGCGGGCGGCACGTAGCCGACGTCGTCGGGGCTGATGTTCGTCCCCGGCGGGACCAGTTCGTCGATCGCGTCGAGGATCTCCGGTGACAGCCGCACCTCGTCCGCGCCGAGCTGGCTGGTGAGCTGCTCGAGCGTACGCGGGCCGATCACCGCCGAGGTGACGGCCCGATGGGAGAGCACGAAGCCCAGGGCCAGGTGGATCATCGAGATGCCCGCCTCGTCGGCCAGGACCGCCAGCTTCTCGGTGACGTCGAGTTTGCGGGCGCGGACCTCCTCGGCCTTGAAGTCGAAGTGGTCGCCGTTGCGGGAGGCCCGGGAACCGGCGGGCAGCGGCGCGTCCCGGCGGTACTTGCCGGTCAGCCAGCCACCGTTCAGCGGGCTCCAGACCATGACCCCCAGGTTGTGGCGCTCGGCCACCGGCAGGACCGCGGCCTCGGCGTGCCGGGCGAGGATCGAGTACGAGGGCTGCTCGGTCGAGAACCGCTCACGCTGCCGGCGGTCGGCGACCCACTGGGCCTCGACGATCTCCTCGGCCGGGAAGGAGGAGGTGCCGATCGCCCGTACCTTGCCCTGGCGCACGAGGTCGGACAGGGCCCCCAGGGTCTCGTCGATGTCGGTCTGCGGATCGGGGCGGTGGACCTGGTAGAGGTCGATCCAGTCGGTGTCCAGGCGGCGCAGGCTGTCCTCGACGGCCTGCATGATCCAGCGACGGGAGTTGCCACGCCGGTTGGGCGAGTCGCCCATCTGGTTGTGGAACTTCGTCGCCAGCACGATCTCGTCCCGGCGGCCCTTGATGGCCTTGCCCAGGATCGTCTCGCTCTCGCCGAACGCGTAGACGTCGGCGGTGTCGATGAAGTTGACGCCCGCGTCGAGCGCGGTGCCGACGATGCGCTCGCACTCGTCGTAGTCGGTGTTTCCCCAGGCCCCGAGCATCATCGTGCCGAGACAGAGCGGGCTGACCTGGATGCCGGTGCGGCCAAGCGTGCGATGGTTCACGGCCTGATCCTGCCAGCCCGACTGTGGTCGCTTCATGCCGGGTGTCGCCTTTGGTGTGGTTCTGGATAAGACGTGTGCGGCCTCCACATGACCGTGGCGAATCCGAGTGGTGCGGGCCGACCATCTTGGAGAGTCGATGAGGATCTCCTGCCTGCTTCGCCATCGCTGATCGGTGGTCAGGCTCCACGCGTGCCGTTCCGGTCATGACGAAGCGCCGCAGGGTGGTTCTAAAAGATCTTGAAAAAGATTTGAGCGGGCTGTCGAATCGGGGCGGTCTCGTTCGAAGCGTGGTCAGAGGGCCGAGAGAAACACCCGAGAGCCGGCCTGTGACTCGTGAGGAGAACAGCCATGACCCAGCAGACGACGAGGGCCGCGCACCCGGTGACCTGCGACCCGCGTACCGGTGTCACCAGGTCGCTGCTGGGCTACGGGATCATCGCCGGGCCGCTGTACGCCGGGGTGTCCCTGGCCCAGGCGCTGACCCGGGAGGGGTTCGACCTCTCCCGCCACGCATGGAGCCTGCTGGCCAACGGCGACCTCGGCTGGATCCAGATCACCAACTTCGTCGTCACCGGGCTGATGGTCATCGCCTGCGCGGTAGGCCTGGGCCGGGCCCTGGCCGGTGGGCCTGGCGCGACCTGGGCTCCCCGGCTCGCCGGAACCTACGGGGTGAGCCTGATCGGCGCGGGGATCTTCCGGGCGGATCCGGCGATGGGCTTCCCGGTGGGGACGCCGCAGGGGCCCGGGGTGGTGAGCCTGTCCGGGATGCTCCACTTCGCCTGCGGCGCGGTGGGTTTCCTGTGCGTGATCGTGGCCTGTTTCGTCATCGGCCACAGGTTCGCCGCACAGGGCCGTGCCGGGTGGGCGCTTTACTCCCGGCTCACCGGCGGGTCGTTCCTCGCGGCCTTCGCCGCCATCGCGACCAGTGCGGGTGCCCCGTGGGCCAACCTTGCCTTCGTCTCCGGGGTCGTGATCATCTGGGCCTGGCTCTCGGCCCTGTCCCTGCACCTGTACCGGCGCATCACCCCCCAGCACGCCTGAGCGCACCCGACCCCCGCAGCACACCGTCAAGAAAAAGGAGATGTCCGATGCGATACATGATCATTATTAAGGTCACCAGCCAGCCTGCCACCCCGCCGTCGGCGGAGTTGATGGAGGCCATCGCCAAGCTCGGCGGGGAGGCCATCGCGGCCGGGGCGTTGCTGGACACCGCCGGGCTGGCCCCGAGCGCACAGGGCGCGCGGGTCACGATCACCGCCGGCAGGCTGAGCGTCACCGACGGCCC
>NZ_JOEQ01000054.1 GCF_000721075.1 Streptosporangium amethystogenes | reverse complement strand
AACTGCCACTGCTGCTGGTTGCCGTTGTTGCGGGTCCACTGGGTGATGCGGGCGCCGTCGTTGGTGGCCAGGTTGTAGACGTCCAGGGCCTTGCCGCTGTTGCGGTAACTGCCACTGCTGCTGGTTGCCGTTGTTGCGGGTCCACTGGGTGATGCGGGCGCCGTCGTTGGTGGCCAGGTTGTAGACGTCCAGGGCCTTGCCGCTGGTGCGGTTGACCAGGACGTACCAGGCGCCTGTGTCGATCGGGCCGGGCGTCGGTGTGGGGTTGTTACCGGCGTTGAGCGCGTTCAGCACCGAGGTGTAGGCGGCCTTCTTGTTGCCGGCGGCGTCGAAGAGCAGGGGGTTTTCTCCGGTGCGCCAGGAGTCGCTGTCGCGGATGCCCCAGACGGTGATACCGGTGCAGCGGGCGACGTTCAGGCAGGCGCGGGTGACGGTGGCGTAGTTGTTGGCCTGGTTGGAGCCGGCGATGTCGAGTTCGGTGATCTGGACGTCGACGCCGAGGTCGGCGAAGCGCTGGAGGTTGGCCTGGTAGTCACCGGGGACGGAGTTGCCGAGGTGGGACTGGAAGCCGACGCAGTCGATGGGGACGCCGCGTGATTTGAAGTCGCGGACCATGGTGTAGACGCCGGTGCTCTTGGCGTTGATTCCGTCGGTGTTGTAGTCGTTGTAGCAGAGTTTGGCGCCGGGGTCGGCGGCGCGGGCGGCGCGGAAGGCGGCTTCGATCCAGTCGTTGCCGGTCCGCTGGAGGCTGGAGTCACGCCGTCCGCCGGAGGTGCCGTCGGCGAACGCCTCGTTGACGACGTCCCAGGAGTGGATCTTGCCGCGGTAGTAGGTGGCGACCTGGGTGACGTGGTTGATGGCGGCGCTGCGCAGTGTCGAGCCGGACAGGTTCTGGGCCCAGCCGGGCATCTGGGCGTGCCAGAGCAGGGCGTGTCCGCGTATCTTCATGCCCCGGCTGATCGCGTGGTTGGCGATCCGGTCGCCGTTGGTGTAGGTGAAGGAGCCTCGCGAGGGTTCGGTGGCGTCCCATTTCATCTCGTTCTCGGCGGTGACCGAGGTGAACTCGCGGTTCAGGATGTTGACGTAGGTGGAGTCGCCGAGCCTGCCGGCGGCGATGGCCGCGCCGAAGTAGCGACCGCCTCTCTCCGCCGCCGACGCGCCCAGCGTGGAGGCGGCGTCCGCCGGAGCGGAGAGCGCCGCCGACATGCCGATGGCGACCACGCAGGCGCTCAGCAGGGACAGGAGTTTCCGCAGCCGGGTGTGCCCGGGGGACCGGGCCGATCGGCTTGGGGGGTTCATCGTGGTGTGCCTTCCTGTTTTACGGTGTGGTGAGGTCGAACCGGCGTACGGTCACCGCGCCGCCGAGGGACTGGGTGGCGTAGTTGAAGATCCCGAAGCGGTAGCCCATGAAGAACTGCCAGGCGTTGTTCAAGGTGAAGGCCGGTCCGAACGAGGTGAAGTTGGTCCCGTCGGTGCTGTAGGAGAAGCGGGCCTGCCGTCCCGAGCCGGGCCGGATGTCGGCGTTGGCCCGCAGCCAGATCCGGCCGCCGGAGACGTTGGCGCTCGCCGCCTCGGTGCCGGTGCCTGTGGTCTGCCAGCTGCTGTTCATGGTCAGCCCGTTGGTCATCACGACACGGGTCGTCCCGTTGTCGCGTTTGAGGCCGATCCAGGCCGACTGGTCGCGGAGCATGGCCAGCCCGGCGCGATCGCCGTTGGCCATCTGCGAGTAGTCGAGCTCGATCGTCGCGGTCGACGACGGGCCCTGGATGCGGTGGGTCAGGGTGTTGCGGGCGTTGTACAGGTCACCTGTGACGGTCGCGGTCTGCAGGCGCAGGCCGCTGCCCGCCGACCACTTGGTGTTGTCGGGGTTGTGGTTCCACTCCCATCGGTGACCGAGCGCGCCCGAGGTGAAGGTGTCGGAGCCGATCATCGACTGGACGGTCCGGTTGGTCTGGATGTTCGGCTTCGGGTAGTTGACGCCCCAGCCGCCGTTGACCGTCTGGATCGTGGGCCAGCCGTCGCCGGTCCAGGTGATCGGCGCGAGAGCGGGCACCCGGCCGCCGGGGAAGGCGTCGACGAACGACATGTAGTACCAGGCGCCGTTCTGGGTCTGCACGAGGCCGCCCTGGTGGGGCACGCCGCCGCCTACGAGCGGGCCGGGCATGTTCAGCAGGACCTGGCGCATCTCGTACGGGCCGAACGGGCTGGTCGACCGCAGGACGTACTGGCCGTTCGCGGGCCGGGTCAGCCAGATGTAGTAGTAGCCGTTGCGCTTGTAGAAGCGGGCACCCTCCAGGGTGCCGACGCTGGAGGGGGTCTGGAACACCTGCTGGGTGCGCACCTGGCTGAGCCCGTCGGCCGAGAGCTGGGCGACGTTGATCGTTCCGTTGCCGTAGGCGACGTACATCGTGTCGTTGTCGTCGACGAGCAGACCGGCGTCGTAGTAGCAGTTGTTGATCCGGGAGCGCTTGGTCCAGGTGCCGTCCACGGCCGAGGCGGTGTAGACGTAGGTGCGGTTGAACTCGGTGCAGCCCATCCAGTAGTACGTGCTGTTGCTCGGCCGGTAGTTGAGGGTCGACGCCCAGATGCCCTTCACGTACGCCCGGCCGCCGTTGAGGTCGTAGGCGTTCGAGTCGAAGTCGAGCCGGGGGACCGAGTGGCCGGCGTACTCCCAGTCGACCAGGTTGTAGGAGCGCAGGATCGGCGCGCCCGGTGAGTAGTGCATCGTCGAGGCCGAGTAGTAGTAGGCGTCGCCGACCCGGATGATGTCGCCGTCGGCGAAGTCCTGCCACACGACCGGATTGGTGTAGTTGCCCCCGGTGGTCGGGGTGGGGGTCGGTTCGCTGCCGATGCGGACGAGCTGCCACTGCTGGTTGTTGCCGCCCCAGTCGGTGTACTGGACGATGTTGGCGCCGTCGGCGGTGGAGGCGTTCTGGACTTCGACGGCCTTGTTGCTGTTGCGGTTGATCAGGCGGACGTAGCCGTCGGCGGAGTCGGCCAGGCGGAACTGCTGGTTGGCGCCGTTGCCGTCGGCCCACTGGACGATGGCGGCGCCGTCGGCGGTGGAGAAGTTGTAGACGTCCAGGACCTTGCCGGAGTGGCGGGACTTCAGGCGGTAGTAACCGCCGCCCGAATCGACGAACTGCCACTGCTGCTGGTTGCCGTTGTTACGGGTCCACTGGGTGATGCGGGCGCCGTCGTTGGTGGCCAGGTTGTAGACGTCGAGGGCCTTGCCGCTGGTGCGGTTGACCAGGACGTACCAGGCGCCTGTGTCGACGGTCGCCGCGTTCGCGGACTGGGTCGTGAGAAACACGCCCACGAGGAGCAGAGACGAGAGAACCGCGAGCACACGCCTCACAGGAACCTCCAGAGGTTGTTGTTCGAGCCGTTGTCGTCGGCGAGCACGATCTGCGCGCCCTGGCCGGTGCCGGCCAGTCCCAGGACCCGGCCGCCGTTGGCGCACTGGATGCGGAAGGTGGCGCCGCTGCCGTAGCGCAGCCGCCAGCGGTGGTCGGCGGTGCCGTTGTCGGCCCACTGCACGACCCGGGAACCCGCTGAGGTGGCGGCGTTCTCCACCCCCAGCACCTTCTGACTGTTGGAGTTGCGTAGGCGCAGGTAGCCACCGGTGTCGACGACGGCCGTCCAGAGGTGATCGGCGGTGCCGGTGTCGCCCCACTGGATGACGAGCGCGCCGTCGGCGGTGGACATGTTGGTGACCCCGAGCACCATGCCGGTCCCCACGTTCTGGACGCGGCGCGCGCCGTTGGGCACGAACCGCCACTGGTTGTCGGTTGAGCCGTTGTCGGGGTCCTGGACCGCCTGGGCGCCGTTGGCGGTCGAGCCGTTCAGGATGCCCAGCAGCTTCGAGCTGTTGGCGCTGCGGATCTTGGCCGAGCCGTCGCCGACGTCGGTGACCGTCCACCGGTGGTCGGCGGTGCCGTTGTCGCTCCACTGCATGACCCGGGCGTTGTCGGCCGTGGACATGTTCTCGACGCCCAGCACCTTGCCGCTGTTGACGTTGCGGAACCGCAGCCCGTTGCCGTCCACGACCGGCACCCAGTCGTGGTCGGCGGTGCCGTTGTCGGTCCACTGCAACGCCAGGCCGCCGTCCGCGGTCGACATGTTCTGGATGCCGAGCGCCAGCCCGCTGGCCGCGTTGATCAGCCGGAAGCTCGCCCCGCCGCCCCCGCTGCTCTGTCCGCTGGTGTTCCAGTAGACGACGTAGTTGTAGTTGGCGGCGTCGTGGAACGGGCTCAGGTTCACCGACGCCCCGTTGGCCGTGGCCGTGAACGACAGCGCCGAGGTGCTGGTCCGGGTGATCGTCGAGGGGGTCAGCGTCGGCGCCGCCGACAGGGAGGTGTTCCCGTAGTTGCCCGCCAGCACGATCGGGCCATAGGTGACGGCCTGCAGGTTCGGGTTGTCGTTGGCGGCCTTCAGGATCACCCGCATCGGGAGCCGTACGGTCACCGTGTCGCCCGACGTCCACGACCGGGTGAGCGAGGCGTAGGTGCCCGGGGTGGTGGCGACGTCCTGCTGGACGCCGTTGACGCTGATCGTCGCGTTCTGGGTCCAGGCCGGGATGCGGACCCGCATCGTCCACGACCCGCTCACGTTCCCGGTGACCTGCAACGACGTGGTGTCGCTCACCGGGTACGACGTCGTCTGGGTGACCGTGATGCCGCGCTGTGACCAGTTGAGCGTGGAGGGCGTGAACAGGTTCACGAACAGCGTGGTGTCGTTGTGGAAGTAGATCGAGTCCATCAGTTTGGTGTTGGTCTCGATGCCGGTGCCCTGGCAGCACCACATCGAGTTGTAGTCGGTACTCCACGTGCCGCCGCCCCAGGCCGGGCCGACGCCCCGCCTTCCCCCGGGGTTGAGCGGGGTGAAGTAGGTGACATGGCCCCGGCTGTCGGCCGGGTTCTGCTGGCCGATCAGGTGGTTGAACAGGGCGTTCTCGTAGTAGTCGAAGTAGTCGGCCCGGGTCGGCGCCAGCGTCCACAACTCCCGGGTGAGCTTGAGCATGTTGTAGGTGTTGCAGGCCTCTCCGGTGTCCCTGCTCAGGTACGCGGCGATGGCGTTGGGGGCGCGGAAGTGCTCGGCCTGGCTGTTGGAGCCGTTGGCGTAGGTGTGGGCGTTGATCGTGAAGGTCCAGGCGTTGGCGGCGATGTCGCGGTAGCGGGTGGTCCCGGTCGCCTTGTACTCCCGCGCGGCGCCGATCCACTTGGGCACCTGTGTGTTGGCGTGCAGGCCGTTGAGCTGGTCCTGGTTGGAGGCGAGCGGGTTGAACACGGAGGCGTGGTCGAAGCGCTGCGCGACCGTGAGCCAGCGGGTGTCCCCGGTCATCTGGTACAGGTCGGTGAGCACGGCGTTCATGCCGCCGAACTCGGTGCCCAGCATGGCCTGCATCTGGCTGGAGGACAGGCGGCCGGTCCGGGTGTCCACCCACCCGGCGAGGGCCAGAAGCACGGTCCTGGCCTGGGTGTTGCCGATGTGCCGCCACACGTCCAGCAGCCCGGCGAGGGTCTTGTGGATGCAGTAGTACGGCACGTTGCCGTTGCTCAGCGTGCGGTTCTCGACCGCGGTGATGTCGGACTCGGGGAAGCCCGACAGGTAGCCGGTGGTGAACCCGGCCGCGCCGTTGTTGGCCTGGCACTTGGCCAGCTCGGCGACCATCTGGTTGGCCTTGTCCCGGCAGGTGGTGTCTCCGAGTACGGCGTAGGCCTGCGCCCAGGCCGTCAGGAAGTGGCCCTGCATGTGGGACCGGAACGGGAAGTCGGGCGCGTCCCAGCCGCCGTTGGCCGCCGCGCCGTTGGTGGACAGACGGTGGTTGGCGCGGAAGACGTACAGCAGCCGGTCGACGTCGACGAAGCGCAGGTAGTTGAGAGTGCGGTTCTGGTTCTCCAGCCAGCGGCCGGAGGTCAGGCGGACCTGGCCGAGGTCGAATTCGTAGGCCGAGACACCGGCTTCGGACCTGGCCCACGGGAGCGCGGCCAGAGCATGAGACATGCCCACCATCTGGCCGACGGCCGAGAGCGCGGCGGTCGCGCCCGCGGCCCGAAAGAGTTGGCGACGGCTCAGGGACATTGGGAACCTCCTGGAGGCTGGGGGGTGAGGCGGCCGGTCGAAGTCACCACGGTCGGCCATCCATTTCTCCTGTTCAGGCCGTTGGAGCGGCTGACCACGGCTTTTGGCGGGCAGGGTCCACGTCCGGAGAAGTTGTTAGCGATAACATTTCACTCATGAGGTAACCCGGAAGATCGTGAGAGCGAGGGTTCGCCGTGCTTTCGGAGCGGTGGTCGGGATCACAGTGCAGAGCATGCCGGTTCCTTCGATGAGGTCGGGGGGAGCGGTCGGCAAAAATTGTTATCGCTAACATTTATGACTCCAGATCCCCATGGCCTGCTCCCGTGGATGTGTTATCGCGGAGTACACTCGACTGCCCGATCCAGCGTCAACGAGTCACCACCCTCGCTGACCTGGGCATTGCCACTGATATGTTTCCCGGCCTGGGCATTCGTCCGGGGGGAGATCACGTCGCGCTGCCCGCGCATGTGAAAGTTTCATAGAAGTTACGAGTTGGCAACCATGGAATTCTGCCCCAAGTCCAGCTAAGTTCCTCGACGGAGCCTGATGGATGACTCGGGTGCCCGGCCGATCGGTGGAAGTTTTCTAGGTAACCTTCGATGCCCGTTGGATTAACGATCGTTCCAGGTGTCTGGTGAATCGGCCTGGAAAGGGGGGAGGAGCAGCGAAAACGGTCACGACGAGACCGAAAACCATCCGGACACACTCCCGACATGACCTCGACCGAGGAATCCCCCCACGCCGACTCGGCCTCCTCCGAACCACTGACCCTCGCTCAGCTCGCCGAGTTGGCCGGAGTCTCCATGGCCACCGTCTCAAAGGTCGTCAACGGCCGCTCGCAGGTCGGCTCGGAGACCCGCGCCCTGGTCGAGGACCTCATCCGAGAGCACGGTTACCGCAGACAACGCCGCCGCGTCAAACCGGCGGGCCTCATCGAGGTCGTCTTTCACGAGCTGGCGGGCGACTATCCGATAGAGATCGTCAAGGGTGTCCAGCAGGTCGCCCGGCGGCATGGCCTGAGTGTGGTGATCTCCGAGCTCGGCGGTCGGCATACTCCGGGACACCGGTGGGTCGAGGATGTGCTCAGCCGCCGCCCCACCGGTGTCATCACGGTGTTCTCGGGTCCCACGGATGACCGGCGCGTGCGGCTGGCCACTCGTGAGGTTCTCCTGGTCGTGCTGGATCCCGCCGGGGATCCTGGCCGCGGCGTACCTTCGGTGGGGGCCACCAACTGGAGCGGTGGCCTGGAAGCCACCTGTCATCTTCTCGAACTCGGTCGCCGCCGGATCCCGAAACACCCGTGGATCTTATGAGTGAAGCGGGGGCACTGAAGCACCATCCTTCCCATATGGTGCTTGATGACTCAACGGTCAGCCGGGAAAGCGCTGGTTTTTCCAGGTGGCCAGTTCGGTGGCGGCGGCCGCCAGCTGAGCGGGGGTGACGGCGGGACCGGTGGCCGCGCCGACCACCAGGGCGGCGTGCACGGTGCCCGGTGCCGCGCCGGACGGCCTCAGCAGCAGGCGGTGGGCGATGGACGAGCCGGTCTCCGTCGCGATCGCGGCCGGTCCGGAGGCGGGCAGGTCCGCACGGGTGGCCACGTCACCGACCACGGCGGTGGTCGCGGCGGTGAAGGAGGCCGGCAGGTGCAGCTCGGTCGGCGAACTCGGGGCCGTGGCGGGTTCGCGCCAGACCAGGACGCCGAAACGCCGGTCCTTGACCAGCGCGGCGATGTTCGGCATGGAGGACGGTACGGTCAGCCAGGCCCGCTGCTGCCCGGCGCCGCCGTAGCCGGACCGGGCGAGGTCCTCGTAGGTGAAGGCCAGCACGTCACCGGCGACCGCGGAGGGGTAGAGGCGGTCCAGCACCGCCTGGTCCAACCGGGTCGCCACGGCACCCGACGCGTCCGCGGCGACCACGGAGAAGTCCTCGTCGTTCCAGCCGTCGCCCTCGGTCCGGACCTTGGCGGGATTGCGGTTCATCAGCTCGTGGTGCCGGCCGCTGTAGACGTCCCAGTGCCACTGGGTCGAGGAGAGCGCGTCGCCCCCGGCCTCGGCGGTCTGCCACCAGCTCTTCCCCGGGACCCCGGAGTCCATGGCCTGGTACATGGCCCGGACCATCCACGGAGTGCGGTCGCTGCCGTTACCCGACAGTTTGTAGCCGAACTCCGAGACGAAAGGCGCGGTGGCCAGTGTGCGGGCCCGGTCACGGATCTCGTTCATCGACGCGTCGTACACCCCGTCGGCGGCCGGCGACGGGTCCACCGTCATGCGGGCGCCGTCGTAGAAGTGGCTGTTGAAGACGTACCGGGTGCCGAGGGCGCCGACCGTGCCGAGCCCGCCCTCCTCGAAGAAGCCGGTGTTCCAGAAGGCCAGGGGCTCGACGAAGGCGGGCTTGGCCGCCCACCCGGCGGTGTCCATGGCGGCGCGGAATCGCTGGTAGAAGGGCACCAGGTAGGTCTTCTCCCACTCCAGGCCGCTCTTCCCGGAAAGACCCCCGTCGAAGGGTTCGTTGAAGGGGTCGAACCCGATGATGGAGGCGAACTCCTGATCCGACATCCGCTGTCTGAGGTGGGTCATGGCGGCCGTCGCCTGTCGCAGGAAGGCCTCCTGAACCCCGACCTCACCCGCGGTCGTGCTGATCCGTCGGTCTCGCCAGAAGTCGTAGGCGGCCCGGCGGACGGCCTCGTTGGTCTGCATGTTCTGCCCCCACAGGAAGCAGATGCCGCAGGACTCCCTGGGGTAGTTCCCGGCCTTGATCACCCATTCCGGCGCGCCGTCTCCGGTGTACCAGCTGCCCTGGTTGAACAGGTACGAGGAGTACAGATCCTGGTGGTAGTCGACCAGGACGCGGATTCCCCGGCTGGTGAACGCGCGGATCTGCTCGACCACCTTGTCGAGGTAGGCGTGGTCGATGGTGGAGGGAGACGGCTGCACCCCCTCCCAGCTGATGAGGAAGCGGATCACGTTCGCACCGGTGAGGTCGCGCATGGCCTGGGCCGAGCGCGCGGCGTCGGCGGTGCTACGGAACGGCAGCAACGAATTCTCGTACAGCTTGGTGCTGCCGGACACGTTGAATCCGCGTAGCGTCACCTCCCGGCCGTCACCGTCGCGGAAGACCCAGCTCTGCTGCTTGGCCGTGACGACCAGCGAGGTCTGGGCCACGGCCGCGGTCGCGGGTTCATGAGCGTTGCCGGTCACCAGGGTGAACGCCAGAGCGAAGGCGGCCAGTCGTGTCATGCGGAACGAGGCTGCACGCATGAACGGAGAATAGAGCCCCATTCGCGTTTTTATCAGTACGCGATCCGCTAAAGTCGCCTCCCGTTCTTGTCTGCCGCGCATGGACCCGCTCACGATCGCCTACTGCGACGTGTGCGGTCGTGCTGGTTGTCGACTCGCACGGCCCGGCATACGACCGGGCCGCTTTGGCCGGCGGCGGGTGGTGTCGTGCTGGACGGTTGAGGCCGCGCGGGCTTGGAGGCAGAAGCCAAGTCACCTTCCTCGGCACCGATGTCGCGATACGGAGCGCCTGGCTCACTCCTGTTTTCGCCAAACATAACCTTGTCTTCGTTGTAGACGAGGTTCAACGCTCGCGCTAACATTGTCTCTGTCTGAGACGATGTTCTTCGCGTCCTGTCGGCGCAGGAACCCCATCTCGGGCGTGGTAGTAATGAGACCCACGGAGGAGGCCGGACAGACAAGTTGGTGCACCATGACCGAGTACTTCCTCGGTGTCCTCGGCATCGGCGAGGCACTGGGGGTGAGCCGGCACGCGGTGCACAAGTGGCGCTCCCGATATCCGGGCGATTCGCGTCACCCGTTTCCCGAGCCCGATGTCGAGGTCGACGGAGCTCCCGGCTGGCGAGCTGAGCGGCTGGAAGAAATAGTGCGGTGGCGCGACGGCCTACCGGGGCGCGGCGCAGGCGGCGGCCGTCCTTCCGCCGCACGTCAGGAGTACCTCAGGGCGGCGACGGCGCGCGGTCTGGACCGGGACGAGGCGATGCGCGCACTCGTCACGTTCATCGAGGAGTTTCCCGAGATGACCGAGCCGGAGATCTGTGCCTGGCTTATCGAGAAATGGCGCAGGTAGCACTCCCCGGCAACACCCCTCCACACGGAAGTTGATGACGCATGCCCGAAATCGGCGGGGAGACCGCAGCGGGATTCGAAGGAGTACGTGCGGCGTTCGCGGCCAATCTGGCCGGCGACCAGGAAGTGGGCGCCGCGGTCGGTGTCTACCTGCACGGCCGGAAGGTCGTCGACCTGTGGGGCGGAATCGCCGATCCCGGGACCGGCCGTCGCTGGGAGCGCGACACCCTGCAGGTCGTGTATTCCACCACCAAGGGTGTCACCGCCGCCTGCGCGCACCTGCTGGCCCAGCGGGGCGAACTGGACCTCGACGCACCCGTCGCCCAGTACTGGCCGGAGTTCGCGGCGAACGGGAAGGACCGCATCCCGGTCCGCTGGCTGCTCACCCACCAGGCCGGACTGCCCGTGATCGACCATCCGATCACTCCGGCGGAGGCGATCGCCTGGGACCCGATGGTGACCGCGCTGGCCGCCCAGTGTCCCTCCTGGGAACCGGGCACCGAGCACGGCTATCACGGGCTCACCTACGGCTGGCTGGTCGGGGAGGTCGTCCGCCGGGTGACCGGCCGCAGCCTCGGCACATTCCTCGCCGAGGAGATCGCCGCACCGCTCGACCTGGACCTGTGGATCGGGCTGCCGGAAGCCGAGCGGCATCGGGTCAGCCGGATCATCGCCGCGGTGCCCGACATCGAGGCACTGGCCGGGATCGACCTGGACACCCTTCCCGAACCCGTGCGCGAGGTGATGGCGGCCTATGCCGATCCGGCGTCGCTGACCGTGCGGTCGATGACCGTCGTCACGCCGCCACTGGACCACAACGATCCCGACGAGCAGTCCGCCGAGATGCCCTCGACCAACGGCATCTGCACGGCCCGCGCACTGGCCCGCTTCTACGCCGCGCTCATCGGCGAGGTCGACGGGCATCGCATCCTTGCTCCCGACACCTTGGCCGCGGCGACCGCGGAACAGGTCAGTGGTATCGACCGCATCCTGCGGCTACCCGTCCGGATCGGTACCGGTTTCGGCCTGCCGACACCCGACGCGTTCTGGTACAGCCCGGCCGCCTTCGGGTTTCCCGGCCTGGGGGGATCGCTCGGCTTCGCCGACCCGGCGACCGGCCTGGCGTTCGGCTACGTCATGAACCATCTTCAGGAAGGGGTGCCGGACCACAGGGCCGCCAACCTCCTGGACGCGGTGCGGGGCGCGATGAAGGCTCAGGCTCGGTAGGAGCAGATCCAGGGCGACAGTTCTCCCGGACGAGCCTGGTGGATCCAGCCGGTGACTGCGGCAGCAGTTGCGCGCCGACGGGAAGACGCGCCGTCAGGCCGAGGCAGATCTCCATCCAGCGCCGCCAGGTGACGCTCTGGCCGGTCATCACGGGTCGCCGGCCCGCAGCACCATGTCGAGGTCGCTGCCCGCGAAGGCGCTGACACGCCGCTTGGTGACGAGGACGTCGCCGGGCTCGGGTGCCACGTCCGGATGGACCTGGGTGGCCTGGTCGTTGCCGGCCGCTCCCGGAGTGCGCGCGAGCATGCCGAACATCTTGTTGCGGGTGCTGATCTCCAGGGCCCCCGGGCGGAACCCCGCCGTCGTACGATCCGCTGTCGGGCTGCAGCCCCTGCGTGACGCGACATCCGACGATCTGATCGGCCCGCTCCGCGAGGTCGTCGACATCCTGCTCGGGCCCCCGCGTTGACCGGTCCCGATCCGCCCGCCACCGGAACGCGGACCGGTGCTCCGGGCCGGGGGACTCCGTCGCTTGATCACCTCCGGTCAACGTCAGGCGCCGGGTGATGCCGACAGCCGGCGGGTTCCGGCGGCGCGCATCGCGGTGGTGATCGAGCAGGCCTCGTTGACGCATACTGTCGTCTCGCCTCTCGCGCGGGGCCCCGGGGCGGAAACGACGGCGTCGCGGCCGGTGATGCTGGGACGGGTCGCGTCGGTGTCCATGTCGTACAGGGGGTGCGTTGATCGTTCATGGCAGGCCGGCGCCACGGCCTCAGCGCCAAGAGGTGGCGGAACGAGGAGGTGCGACTGGAGGAGGAGTCGGAGCTGCTGCCCGGCGGCTCGCCGTGGCCGCACCTGTGTAGCGGGTGTTCGCTAGCCGAACCACTCCGAGTGGGTGAGGATCGGCTCGGTCCGTTCGATCGGTTCAGACATGTATGCGACCGACGAGCCAGCTCCCAGTGCATTGGTAACGAAGCGCTACGTCACCCTGGCATGTCGAACTGGCCGTCCTTGATGCTGCTGATGAAGGTGTTCCATTCACCCGAGGTGAACTTCAGGGTAGGGCCGGTAGGTCCCGTGGTCGCACCGACAAACGAACCCCTCCGCCCCAAAGTCCGCCGTCGCCGTCGCGGTGCCGACCCCGCCTGCACCGGCCCCCCGCCCCGGAACCCGCGACGAGCACGGACGATGCCACCGCCGTGGCCCGCGACCTGAAGGCCCGCCATCCAGGCTGGTTCATCCTCTGGCGCCATTGGGCCCGCCGCTACTGGGCCTTCCCCGTCTGGCTCCCCAACACCCCCGGCCCCATCGAAGCCAGAAACATCCAGGACCCGCTGACCTAGATGAACGACACCGAACTCCAGCACTCACCACCAAGCGGCGACGGCCAGTACGTCATTCCTCACCGCAGATAAATGGCGTCGACGGGATGAACTGGACGGCTCAGGGGCGGGCGCCGAGTTGGGCGGTAATTATGTCGGTGGCGTATGCGATCTCGCTTGGATCGGCGAGAGTCAGCCCGGCCTCCGTGCCCTTACTTCAATGGCGCCTGACGCGCTGCCGGGTGTCCAGCCCGGTGGGGCCGAAGCCTCTGCGGTAGGAAGGAGTTCTCGGGCACCATCGACAAGCTCTGAACCGCAGGCGACGATAGGTCGGTAATCGCCCCGGCGGCGAGAGAGTTGGATTATGACCCAGTGGGAGGCGGGCGTGGTGGTCGCCGAGGTGCTGCGGAGGATTCCGGCGGCGGACGAGAGCGCTCTGCCGATCGCGGAGCTTGGGGCAGATGAGGCGCTTATCGCTCTGCTGGGCGTGTTCGGTGTGCTCACCGTAACGGAACGAGACGGTGTCCGGCTGGTCAAGGCAACGCATCCGGCTGCAACGTGGTTTTTGCGTAGCTTGGCCGAGTACGCCGACAGCGGCAAGGCGTTGGCTGATTGGACTCGTAACCGGGCAGGTGAACTAACCGAGTCCGGAGCTGACATTCTCGCGGGTCCTCAGCTGCTCTATTTGATGGAGCGTCAGCGTGCCCGGTTCGGCTTCGGCGCACGGCCACTGCGTGAGGTACGCGTTGCCCAAGTACTCATCAAGGCGCGGTTGCGAGGTGAAGGTGAGTGCTATCTCGTTCTCTACGACGGTGCGGCCAGGCAGTACCAACTCCCCGGTGGCAAGGCGCGGCCGACCGACTCGACACCGCGCGAAGTGGCGATCCGCGAATTGGAGGAGGAACTCCCAGGCTTCGCCTTCGACACAAGGACCGACCAGTTGGTGGAGTTCTGTGTTGCTCACGTCGTGCAGCCGTCACGCACGATGGGTGTGCTCACCGCGTACGAGATGACGTTCTTCCAGCTACGCTCCTCACGCGATCGGCTCGCGGCTTGGCCGGACGCCAGCTGGGTGCAGGCCGCGACGCTGCTGGCCGAAGATGCCAAAGTCGGCGGGACAGGGCTCGATATGGGAGGACTACGGAAGGCGGTCGCCACGCTGCCCGGTGGCCTCGACGCGCTGCCGCTGAGCCTGAATACGACGCAGCGGCGCACGCTGCGTCATATCGCCAGGGCCAGGCCATGGGAGTTCTATGGAATGGCGGTGGGCGTGCTCGGGCTGGTTTGCTCCATTGTTTTCTTCTTACTGGATCAGGCCAGATGAGATGGTTGAGCTGCCGGAAGAAGTACAGTCCGCATACGAACGCTGGTGCGGAGCACAGCCATGGGAGACGACCTTCGTGGAGCGGCTACCGGGTGGCCGGAGCGGCGCGAAGCTTGTGGTGGTACAGCAGTTTCAAATGAATGAGATCAACCGGCAGGTGATTCTCAAGTTCCTGCCCGGTGAGCTGGAACGCGAGCTCGACAGAATCAGCCAGGCACTGCGTGAATCACCCACTGACTTTCGTAACAACCATCTGATGCGGGTGATCGGTGGTCCCGTCGTGCTGGGAAGCTGGCAGATGATCACGCTGTCGGTGGCCGGTGGTGACCTGTCCAGCATCCGGCCATTAGCCGATCTGGCCCACGATTCCCGCTTGTCCGCCGCCTGCGCAGTGGTGACCAAGCAGGTTCTCAGCGCGTGGAATCCTACGTCGGAGCATCGGCCGGAGGCGATGACCGCGGCCGAGTACGTCGGCATGCTTCTGGCAGACCGGCCTGACAGGTTGGAGCGGGTGCGGGAATGGGCGCCCACAGGTAAGGACATCCCTGACGGGCCTTTTGCCACCCTGCCGAACCCGCTGGCGTTCCTGGAAGGGCACTTCAGCGGGTCAAAACGGATCCCCATCCAGCGTGGACGTGCACACGGAGACCTGAATGTGCGGAACATCCTCCTCTCGCCCGACACTCCAGAGTGGTTCTGGCTAATCGACTTCGGCGACTATGCTCCTGACGCGCCACTGGCCCGCGATCCCGCGCACCTGCTGCTGTCTATGGCCGTGGAATGGCTCAGGGACACCACTGAGAACTCAAGCCAGCGTGACGCGCTCATGACGGCGATTCTCACTCCGGCGAAGGCGACGGCTGGCCCGCACACCGAAGTCAGTGTGGTTCTCCGCGGCGCGGGCCAGGCCCATGCCAAGGAGAACGGGTTCGGCCGAGAGTGGGAACAGCAGAGCCTACTCTCGATCGTCGGCTGCGCGTTGATGTTCGCCGGCCGCAAGCTCCCTCATGACCTGCGGAGATGGTTCTTCGATCTAGCCGCTCGCGGAGTCAAGGGCTACATAGAGGTGAGCGGGGACTCCGAGGATCCGGACGCTCCCGCCGGGGGCTCCATGTGGAAAGTGTCGAGACGACGGGCCGACATCGCCATGCTGGCCCTTGGGCAGCTGACGTCAGCGCAGCAGCGCATGGGGAACCATGAGCGGCTGGTCAGCGTCGTCCTCAAACTGCTTGACGAGGACGAGCAGTTCGTGCGCCTCGCGCCGTGCCGCGTCAGGAGGGAGGCGTACGGATCGGCGGTGCTAGTGGTGAGCAACAGCCGCATCCATGCCGCCGAACTCGATGACAGCTTCCAGCCGTCCGACGTCTGGGCAGTCACTCATGACGAGATCGAAGACGTTCGTCTCCGTCCCGGCATTCGAGCGGACGTCGTCATCGTCACCCGTTCCGCCGAACTGGTCGCGGGAGGACTCTTCCAAGAGCAGGCTGAACAGATGGTGGAGGAGATAAGAAGGCTCATCGGGAAGAGATCGCCCTCGGAGGGGTGGTGCGATCTGGTGAGGGAGTTGCGCACCGCCACCTTCAACAGCACGACCGCGGCGCATCTGGCGGCTGAGACGGAGTCATTACGCATGGCGCTGGACAGAGAGCGGCAGCCCTATCCGGATGATCCGATGGACGTCGATCTACTGATCCAGCAGTTGTGCTTCACATTGGATGAGGGAACACGAGTATCGACCTCGAACAGCCATGTGTACGCGGCGCGTGCTGCCGCTGACCTGATTAGAGGCCGGTTACTCGACAAGTTGACTTAAATGACCGACGCCTGGGCTGATGCTCGCAAGCATCTGAAGGCGTTTCAGGAGAGGTGTGATAATCTTCCTGAACTAAGCGCGGGGATTGGGAAATTCAAAACAGACTTCGAGCTTTGGAAAGAGAACGTCTTGGGCCTGGCGATGACTAAAAATTTTAGCACTGCATTGAATGCAGAGTTGCGTAAGGTGCAAAACGCAGTGAACTCCTTCGCGGAGTGGGAGAGTCCAACACGACCACGAGACGACGGAAACTACCTGATACAGCGAGATATCGTGGGCGAGGCGCTCCAGGGCAAGCTCGACGTTCTGGCGGAATTTATGGAGAGGCGGCAGCCGGGTCGGAGTAGTGATCTGCGCTCCACAGCGGGCACCTCGTTGACCTTGCCCGTCAAGGCCGATAGGGATGTCGGATAATTGCCGCCCAGGGGATTTTTCCGCGAGTCTGCGCACCGCATCACCTATGATCGGTCAGGTCATTATGCCTCTAGTGCATCGTTTATAAAAAAAGATAGATAGAACGGCGCCGACGGTGCCAAGGAGGACGAATTGGGTGGCCTCAGACCCAAAGTCGGGCCCGGTTCGTCGGCGAGGGAATTGGGGTGGGTAAGGTCCATGATTTCCTCTCGGCTCTCCTGGTCCGCACGGGCCGGCGCTTCATTCCGCTGAGGGGAGCAGCAAGTGAATCGATGATCGCCTCGAAGAAGTCGTGAGGCACCATGGTGACTCGTTCGCGGCGCATGACCTCCTCGGCCGCGTCGAGAGCGGCGTGCAGAACGAACCCGGTGACTGTCTCCCGGCTGGCGCGGGCGGCCTGTTCGATCAGGTTCTTGTCTTCCGTGGTGATGCGGGCTTCGAGTCGACTTCTCGTGCCGTGCCTGGGGGATGTGGTTCTGCCTGGCGCGGGACCGGTCATAACCGGTGCTAGGAGGACGACGACGCCGTCATCCTCGGACGGTCGCCGGAACATCGAGAACGTCCCGGTGTCGCATACCGTCCCCGTCGGCGGGTGAAAGAGCTTAAAGTTATGCACTTGTGCAAAGCTTGCATCAGTGCATAGAGTGCACATGTGCATAATGCTGAGGGTTCGCTCCGTGAGCGCAACCGGCTTGAGACGTGGACGGCGATCCACGACACCGCGGCGCGGCTCTCGTTTGAGAAAGGCCTGGCCGAGGCCACCGTCGAGGAGATCGCCGCGGCGGCGGGGGTGTCCAGGAGGACGTTCTTCAACTACTTCCCCACCAAGGAGGACGCGGTTCTGGGCGTCCGGGCGCCGGCCGTGCCGGCGGAGGCGTTACGGGACTTCCGGGGCGGCGATGACGACCTCTTCGGCCGTACGGTGTCGCTGCTGGCGGCCGTCGTCATGTCGATGACGCGAGGCGGATCCCCGCGCGGGCGCCGTCTTGAGCTCATCCGCAGGTATCCGGAGTTACGTACACGATTTCACCAGTACGCGAGCGCCGCGGAGAAGCTCGTCGAGCCGATCCTGGCCGAACGGCTGGCGGGTGCCGCGGCGCGTCCGGCCCCCGAGGACTCCGTGGCCGCGATGCTCGCACTCGCCGGCGCCGTCATCCGCTTCGCCTACGCTCGCGATCCCGAGATGTCCGCCGGTACGGACGTCGCCATCGAGAACGCCCTTGAGATTTTCCGAGACGTGATCAGGAAGAACCCGTGACCAAGGCGACAGCCTCCCCGGCGGCGGACGACGCCCGCGCCAAAAAGAACATCATTCTGCTTTTCTGTACGCTCATGGTGACGATGCTCCTGGCGTCGCTGAGCCAGATGATCCTCTCCAGCGCGCTGCCGACGATCGTCGGTGAGCTGCACGGTGTCGAGCACCTGGCCTGGGTCATCACCGCCTACATGCTCGCCTCGACGATCATGATGCCGATCTACGGCAAGGTCAGTGATCTTTTCGGCCGGAAACCCATCCTGGTCGGCGCGATCGTGATCTTCATTGTGGGGTCGGTCCTGGGTGCGTTGGCTCAGGACATGAATGGGATGATCATTGCGCGTACCGTCCAGGGGCTGGGCGGCGGCGGACTGATGATCCTGTCGCAGGCCGCGATCGCCGACGTCGTGCCCGCCAGGGAACGCGGTAGGTACTCCGGCATCATGGGCGGCGTCTTCGCCGTCTCCTCGGTGGCCGGTCCGCTCCTCGGCGGCTGGTTCACCGAAGGACCGGGATGGCGTTGGACGTTCTGGATCAACATCCCGCTGGGCGTCGTCGCCGTCGTGGCCACCGTTGTCCTGATGCGCCTGCCCAAGAAACCGAAGACCGAGCGCCCGCGCCTGGACTACCTCGGGATGGCGCTGCTCTCCCTGGCCACGGCCGCCGTCGTCCTGATCGGGACCTGGGGCGGCTCGACCTACGACTGGAACTCCCCGCAGATCTTCGGACTCCTCGCCGGAGCCGTCATCGCGGCGATCCTGTTCGCGTTCGTCGAATCACGCGCCGCCGAACCCGTGATGCCGCTGAGCCTGTTCAAGGACCGCAACTTCAACCTCGCGACACTCGCCTCACTGCTGACCAGCGTCGCGATGTTCGGCGCGATCGGCTACATCCCGACCTACTTCCAGATGGCGGCCGGCGCCAGCGCCACCCAGGCCGGGCTGCTCATGATCCCCATGATGGGGGCGCTTCTGATCACCTCGGTCATCACCGGAGCGGTCATCACCCGGACCGGGAGGTACAAGTTCCTGCCCGTCGCCGGCTCGGTCGTCCTGGCGCTCGGACTCGGCCTGCTGGCGACCGTCACCATCGACACCCCCACCCTCGTGACCTGCGGCTACATGGCCGTGATGGGCATCGGTCTCGGCGCCAGCATGCAGATCCTCGTCCTGGTCGTCCAGAACTCCTTCCCGCACCGGATCGTCGGGACCGCGACGGCGGCCAACAACTACTTCCGCCAGGTCGGCGGGAGCCTGGGCTCCGCCATCGTCGGTTCGGTGTTCGCCACCCGGCTCGCCGAGCTTCTGGCGGAACGCCTGCCCCAGGGATCCGGATCCTCGGACGGTCTGAGCTCGTTCACCCCCGCCGTCATCGCCGCTCTGCCCGACCCGATCCGGCTGGTGATCGTCCGCTCCTACAACGAAGCCCTCATACCGATCTTCGTCTTCATGGTCCCGCTGGCGCTCCTCACCGCCGTCGTGCTGCTCTTCATCACCGAGAAACCGCTGGCGACCCATGTCGAGTCCCCGGAGCCCGCCGTGCCGCCCGGTGACAGCCGGACCGTCGACGGCGTCGTCACTCGGGCGACGGCATCCGAAAGCTCGACACCGGTCTGACCCTCAGGGGGCGCGGCATCGCCGCCGCGCCCCCTGACCCGCGCCGACCGGGGGCCTCACGTCGTGACGGCTTATCCCCATCCCGGTGTGACCGGAGCAGAAGATGTGGATCCGTACATCCGATGAGGAATGTCGCGCTAGAAGCGGTAGTGCAGGACGGTGGTCCCCTTGCGGGACCAGGCCGTGCTGTGTGCCGACAGTTTGGTGAACAGGCGCAGGGCCGTCGGGAACCGGGCGACCTCGGGTTCTCGCGTGAGCAGGATCTCCCTGACCAGCTTCAGCCGGGGGTTCCAGCGTTCGGGTTCGCGGGGATCGTCGAAGCCGGGAGACTTGAGCAGGTCCGAGACGGACTGGGTGCCGCGGTATTTTTTCGCGGCCCAGATGGCGAACCTGGAGTAGCCGTTGAAGGCGATCTCTCCGCTGGGGAAGCGGTCGGTGAGACGCTTCAGCAGAGCGATGGTGTCCTCCTGAGTGAGAAACGCCAGCAGTCCATCGGCGATGATCACGGCCGGCCGGTCGGAGGGGACCGCCTCCAGCCAGTCCAGGTCGACCAGGTCGGTGCCTATGCCGTGGCCGTTCGCGCGCTCCGGCATCACTTTCCGCCGGGCGGCGATGACATTGGGGAAGTCGACGTCGTACCAGTCGACGGTGGAGGGCGGGTTGAGGCGGAACAGCCGGCTGTCAAGCCCGGCTCCCAGGTCGAGCCCGACCGCGTTCGGGTGACGGGCGATGAAATTCGCCGCCACCTCGTCCATCTTCTTGCTCCGATGCGCGATGTTGATGATGGGACTCTCGCTGAGCTTGAACCTGCCGCAGTCGTAGCCGAGTCTCCGGACGATCTCGTCGGCCAGCTGGTCGTCGAGGATGGGGTCCGGCCTGCGGTGGTCGAGTGCCTTGCCGCACAGCGTCAGCCACAGGCTGTCCTCCATCGGGGTGAACTTCGGGAGGGTAATTGCCATGGGTCCGATCCTTTCTGAGGTGGATGCGAGATTTCCCGGTCACGCGTCCCGGGCGACGGGGAGCCGGTGCGCCCCGGCATCTCCTTGGCGGCGATGCCGGGGCGCACGGCGGGCAAGCGGCTGAACAGCGCGATGAGCCAGGCATCGGCGGCGGGCGTGGCCAGACGGGTCCGTACGGGGGAAAACGCCCGGCGGCCGCCGGAGCTCGGTGTCGTTCGCGGCGGGCCGTACACCGGCAGATCACGTCGGCTCTGACGTGCGCTGGTAGCCGTAGATCCGTTCGCGGTAGGGCGGGATCACGTCTTCGAAGACGCCGATGATTTCCGAGGCGGCCACGGCCAGAACCTGCGGATCCGGCCGGCCGGCCGGTTCGAAGGCGGCCCGGACGACGTGGGCGAGAGAGTCGGCCCGCGCCCGCACGTCCGGCTCGGCGGTCGCCGGATCCAGGTTGCCGAGCAGGTGGAAGCCGCTGTGTACCGCGCTCCACGCGTACGCCTGGTTCGGTACGTCGTCGCGAACCAGCCCGTGGCGGGTCAACAGGTCGAAGAACCTGGCCGCGGCGAACAGGTCGTGACCGCGCATGGCGCTGTCGGCCATGCCGGCCCGCAGGTGTTTCGCGTCACCGCTGAACATGCTCCGCAGTACGGGCCGGTCGTGGACGATCAGGAACGACGCGGCCATCAGGCGGTGCGGCAGCACCAAGGACGGGTCCGCGCGCAGCCCGTCCATGAGTCTGCCGACGTAGGTGATGGCCTCGCGCAGGATCAGGGCTTCGAAGAGCTGCTGTTTGGTGCGCCAGTGCAGGTAGACGGTGCCCTTGCCGGTCCCGGCCCGCTGGGCGATGTCCTCGATCGTGATTTTGCGGTAGCCGAGGCGCATGAGCAGGTCGGCCGCCGCGTCGAGAATCCGATCCGCGCGATCGGGGTCCTGCCGTGGTCGTCCTGGCACCGTACACCCTCTCTGACTCGTTGACTGAATTTGAAATCTGGTCAACCAGTCACACCGTACTCCGCGGCCGAGGCGCCGACAAGGGGCGGAGAACAGCGGAACAAAAAGTGCCGCCACGCCCGTCACTCCCGGCGGCGGGCAGGTGCAGGGGGCAACAACGTGAGTTCTCTGGGGCGAAGTCCGGGTCATGGCCGCCGGTCCGGGAGCGGGTGCGACGCCACCGGGCCGACGCCGAGTTCACCTCGGTGCCATACGCGATCGGCCCGAGCCGCGGTGACCTGGGCGCCGGCGGCCTACGCACGGGGGCCCGATGAGCACGTTCATCGCGCCTTCGCGATCGGGGTGCCGCGGATCGAGGACGGCCTCTTCGTGGAGCTGACCGCCTTCCACGACCCCGGCCTGTTCGCGGCGTTCGCGCTGCCCGCGACGTCGCCACCGAGGACACCCGCCGAGGCGTAGTCGCCGCGGCAGATCACCTCGGCGGGTGTCCGGGAGAGTACAGCCTGCTGTACCTGGTCCGTCCCGTTGGCGGGATCGTCGTCGGCGGTGGTCGTCCGTAGCGTCGACACATGACAGGAGACCTGTCGATCCCATCGAGTGAGGAGCACACCGTGACCGATCCCCACCACGTCCTGGACACCTCCGAGACGGCGCGGCCCGTCGGGATGTTGCGCCCCGTGCTCTGGTTCCTGCTGGTGGTCAGCGCGGCTCTCAACATGGTGACCTCGTCCATCGACGTCGGCATCTTCGTCGGCATCGGTTTCGGGCTGGTCGCTCTGGCGTGCGCCACCACCCTGATCGTCCACCACTACCGGTACCGACGTACCTGTGCGACGACGCGGTACGGGCAGGGATGGCGCAGCTGGCCGAGAACTTCCGGACCAAGGCGCTGATCACGGGATTGTGCGTCGGATTCGTCGCACTCGCCGGCATCGCGGTGCTCCGCGCGGACGCGCCCCGCCTGTTCGACGGCCTCACCCACCGGGCGCTGCCCCTGGTGATCGCCAGCGCGGTGTTCGGGCTGCTCTCCCTGGCCCTGCTGTTCCTGCTGCAGGGGCGCTGGTCATACCGTTCTGACGCGTCTGACTGACCGCGCCGGGACGCGGCACCCGCAGCCGGCCGAAGTCGCCGGCGGGGTCGCGGGCCATGCCCGGTCACTCCTCACCGTGCGGGAGCGCGCCTCTCGCCGGGACCCATATGTGGGACAGAGCGGCCATTGGCGAAACTGGTCTCTTTTTCATCACATGATCCGATATTGCAGCGTGGACCGTTCCCAGCTGCCACTGTGGTCGAGCCGCGTCACGACCTTCCCTTTCTTTTCTGGAGTTCCACATGCGTTTCAAGACGCCTCTGGCGATCGCGGCCACCGCGATCCTCGCGGTCGGCCTGTCCAGCGTCACCACCGCCTCGGCGGCACAGACCTCGGCCGCCGACCTCATCTACGCGTGCAAGGCCAAGAGCACCGGCTACGTGCGGCTCGTCAACGCCACCACGAAGTGCAAGCCCACCGAGGTCAAGGTGTGGTGGGCCAAGGAGTCCGCCCAGGGGCAGAGCTCGGTCGCGGGCCCCGGCCCCCAGGGACCCGCCGGGCGTGACGGCAGGAACGGTACGGACGGCAAGGACGGGGCTCAGGGCCCGGTCGGACCCCGTGGCTACACCGGCAAGACCGGCCCGCAGGGTCCCGCCGGCCCGGCCGGCCCGAAGGGCGCTCCCGGTGAGACCGGTCCTGAGGGGCCCCAGGGCCCCGCAGGGGAGGACGGCGGCCTTCCCGCCGTGTACGCCTACCGGATCGGCCCCGTCTGGACGACCTGCAGACTGCTGAGCGGATACGCCATCGCCGCCTACGACTGCAAGGTCTCCAAGGAGCCGGCGAAGGAAAGCCCCGCCCCCGCGCCGTCGGCCACCGGGTCGCCCTCGTACACGTCGCCCCCTTCCCCCAGGTAGGTCCCGTACACGGCGAAGAGCCTCGCCCTCCGATCGAGGGGCGGGGCTCTCCCTCTTCTCCACGCGGATGGAGAGGAGTCGACCGGACAGGCGCCCGCTTTCGAGGGGGCCGTCAGATGCCGCGGCGCATCGCCCTGGTGCCCATGGCCAGGCCCGTCGCGGCGACGACGCAGGCCCAGAGCATTCCGTACAGCACCGAGGTGTCCGCGAATCGGCCGGAGAACAGTGCCCGCTCCGCCTCGACGATGTGGGTGACCGGATTCAGCGCGGCGGCCGCCTGGAGCCACGCCGGGCCGAAGTCCATCGGCAGCAGCACACCGGAGAGCAGTATCAGCGGGAACAGCACCAGCTGGGTGACCCCGTAGAACAGGTTGCCGCTCGGGCTGGACGCGATCGCCAGGACGAAGGAGAGCGAGCCCAGGCCGATCCCGAACACGACCAGTATCGCCAGCCCGGTCAGCACCCCCGGCAGGTGCGGCCGGAAGCCCAGCGGCACCGCGAGCGCGATGATCAGCGCGGCCTGGGCCAGCAGGATCACGAACTCCTTCATCGTCCGGCCGACCAGCATCGCCGTGCGGTTCAGCGGGGTGACCAGCAGGCGCTCCATCGAACCGCCGATCAACTCCACCAGCAGGGAGTATCCGGCCATCATCGGCCCGGACAGGCACATCATGATCAGAATGCCGGGCACGAACCACTGCCATGGCGATTCCTGGCCCTCGAAGCTCTGCGTTCCGGCGAGCAGCGGACCGAACAGGAAGAGGAAGAGCAGTGGCTGCCCCATGGTGAAGAGGAGGCCGAGGGGTTCGCGCAACACCGGGACGAACTCGCGGGAGAACACGGTCGAGGTGTCACGGAGGAAGAGTCGTACGCTCACGGGGGTGACCTTTCTTGCCGGTGGGGGAGGGGCGCCGCGCGGGTGGATCCGGTGGCCCGCCGTTCGGCCGGGTGTCGCGCGGAGGGTGGTCGTCCGATGCGGGAGGTGCAGGGCCGGCGGTCAGGCGTCGTGCGGGGCGGTCCTGCGGCTCTCGTCGCTCTCGCGCAGGCTGCGGCCGGTCAGCGCGAGGAATACGTCGTCCAGCGTGGGCCGGGCGGTCTCCGCGGTGGCGACCTTCACCCCCAAGGCCTCCAGGTAGCGCAGGTACTCCGGCAGTGCCCTGCCCGCGCGGGGCACCCGCAGCCGCACTGTCCTCCTCTCGACGGTGTCCGCGTCCGATCCTGCGATCCGTTCGGCGACCTCGGCGGCCCTCGCCGCCTCCGGCTCGTCGTGGACGGTGACCGTGACGCGGTCGCCGGCCAGCTCACCCTTCAACTGCTCGGCGGTTCCGTCGGCGATGATCCGGCCGTGGTCGATGATCACCACCCGTTCGGCCATGGTGTCGGCCTCCTCCAGGTAGTGAGTGGTCAGAAAGAGGGTCGTGCCGTGTTCCTCGCGCAGCCGCAGGATGTGCTCCCAGATGTTGGCGCGGCTCTGCGGGTCGAGGCCGGTCGAAGGCTCGTCCAGGAACAGCAGGCCGGGCCGGTGGATGAGGCCCAGGGCGATGTCGAGGCGGCGGCGCTGGCCGCCGGAGAGGGTGCCGGGCTTCCGGGTGGCCAGTGCTTCCAGGTCCAGCAGAGCGAGGACCTCGTCGGCCCGTCGCCGCGCATCGGCCCGCCGCAGCCCGTAGCAGCGCGCCTGGGTGACCAGCTCGTCGCGGACGCGGAAGTTCTCACCCGCGCTGTTCTTCTGGCCGACGTAGCCGATGCGGGCGCGGACCCCGGCCGGATCCGACACGACATCGCGGCCCGCCACGGTCGCGGTTCCCGACGTCGGCGGGAGCAGGGAGGTCAGCATGCGCAGGCTGGTGGACTTCCCCGCGCCGTTCGGGCCGAGGAAGGCCACCAACTGGCCCGCCTCCACATCGATGTCGAGACCGCGCACGGCGTCGACACCTCCTTTTCCGACCTTGAATCGCCGGGTCAGCCCTCGGGCATGGATCATCGTCCCCTCCTCGGGGTGGTCGGTTGCCGGCATGCCGAAGAAACCCCTGGTCGGGGGTCCGGCTGGAGATGATTCATCCTTACTCACGCGATCCGGATCAGGCAAACGTGAAACGTGCATTCACATTTGGTCTGACCTGCGGAAACTCGTCCTCCTTCGGATCGGTGAAAGGTCCTTTCCGTCACCTGTCCGAACCGGGTTCTCCATGCCGACCTGGGCTTTTCCTGATCCTGCCGAAGCACTGAAAAATTCCGTTCCATCCGGGCCCCGGCGACGTCCCCTGGGCCGCCGGAACGCAAGAGAGCCCCAGGCGCCGGATCGGCGCCCAGGGCTCCCGTACGCTCCCGGGGAAAGAAGCCGGTCAGGCCCCCTCGGCGTGCGCGGGGGCGTGGATCGGGCGGGGGGCGGCCAAGGCGCCGCGGCGGCGCCGGAGCAGGGCGTCGATCGCCCAGGGGCCGGGGCCGAGCACGGCAATGATCAGGAACGACCAGCAGAACAGCGCCGCGAGCTCGCCGCCGTTGCGCAACGGCATGAAGTCCTGCGGCAGGTGCACCACGAAGTACGCGTAGGCCATCGAGCCCGACGAGAGCGTCGCGTTGACGCGAGTGAGGAACCCGGCGAGGACGAGCCCGCCGCAGACCACCTGGATGAGCGCGGCCCACCAGCCGGGCCAGGCACCGAACGCGAGGGCCTGGCCGGTGCCGCGGTTGCCGCCGAAGACGCCGAACATCGATGCCAGGCCGTGGCACAGGAAGAGAAGGCTTGTCACGATGCGGAAGAGCGAGAGCACCGGCCCGTCGAATCGGTTGATCTGCATGGAATCACCCCTGATTTTCATGGCGCCGCGTATCCGTTGTTTCCACACGGCATCGCCGGGCCACGCTCCACCCTCGCGCCGTACGGCTCACTGACACGGCGGCCCGTGTCCTTGTGTAACCCGCTGTCAATGACTGTGTGTCATGGTAGGTCGTCACGGATGCGATGTCCGGGATCAGTGTTCAGGGCTGATCTTTAAGGGGTGAGTTAAGTACGAAAATCGCAGCTAAACTGAATAAATCGGCTCTTACCGATATATGTTCTACTTAACTATTTAATGTACGTTTCAATTACACGGTTGATTGGCGCGTTCCAGGCGCGGGCCGACACCCGGGTCTGTGGGACACGAAGATCAGGAGTCCTGCCACGACAGGGCCAGGGTGGTGTGGCGCTTGCGGAGGAGCAGCCCGCCGCGCGGAGGATCACCCAGGTAGGCGTCGATACGGAGCCCGGTCGTCATGGGGCGATCCGCCATGTCCCACGCCTGGACGTGGGCGACCAGCTCGTCCGCGAGCCGCAGCCTGTCCGGCCCGTGGCCGCGAACGATCAGGGTGCCGTCCGGTGACGGCTCCAGCATGCAGAGGTTGTCGCGCTCGACGATCCCGACGGCCATCCGGAACCCGGTCAGGTCGAGCGGGGGCGAGGCCAGCCACCCGGGTCGCGTCTCCGACACGGTGCACCACCGGGGCTCGTGCACCGCCAGCCAGAGGCTCAGCCCGTCGAGGAGCTGGGAGAAGCCGACACTGATCTCGGTGGAGAGCTCGACCACGGGTCCGTCGAGCGCCGCCAGCACGTCACCGATCTCGCTCGCCTCGGGCAGCGAGATCGTCAGGTCGGACTCCCGGTCCAGTACCAGCGTCGTCTCGGGGCCCGCGAAGGGGCCGCGCATCCGCATGAACCCGCAGGGCAACACCGAGCGGCTCGTCCAGTGCCCATCCGCTCGCTCCATCGCCACCGAGCGCTGCACCCCCCGCAGGTCCAGCGGGGCCACCAGGCGCCCGCCGGGCCCGAGTTGCTCAAGCCAGGCCGGGGCCAGGTCCCACACGCCGACGGTGGCGATCACCCGGTCGTAGGGCGCCCCCGGCGGGAATCCCTCCGATCCGTCGGCGCACACCAGCCTCACCTCGGGGTGTCCCGCGACCGCCAGGTGCTCCCCGGCGAGCGTGACCAGCTCGGGGTCGATGTCGACACTCACGACCTGGCCCTCCGGTCCCACCAGCTGGGCGAGGAGCGCGGCGTTGTAGCCCGTTCCGGTGCCGATCTCCAGCACGCGCTGCCCCGGTTCCACCCCGAGCTGGTCGAGCATCAGAGCCATGATCGCCGGCTGCGAGGAGGAGCTGATCGGCCGACCGGCCGCGTCGCGTTTCGTGACGATCGCGTCGTCCTGGTAGACGGTCTCCGCCGGCAGGTCAGGCAGGAAGACATGTCGCGGCACCGCCCGCAGCGCGTCGGTCACGACCTCGCTGATCCCCCGGGTGCGTACCTGTGAGACCAGCTCTTCCCGTAACGCGTGCCACTGAGCCATCATCGACCTCCGTGCCCTATGCGCATCTGGTGCCCTGAGTTATATGCCCCCGAAGATGTGACGTTCCCGTGGCGCACCGATGTCCGGCGTTCCGTGCCGGAGTTGGAGGAGGAGAACACGGGCCCGGGGGCCGTGACGGTACTCCGCATGCGAGTGCCGCGCAACGCCCGCCCGGGCGGGAATGTCCAAGGCCCGCCGACATGAGATGCCGGCGGGCCGATGGGAGAGGACCTGGAAGACCAGAAGCGGACGACGTCACCGCGGGGAGGTACGCCTACCCGTTGGTGGGGAAGCCGAGGTTGATGCCGCCGTGGCTCGGGTCGAGCCAGCGGGAGGTGACGACCTTGCCCCGGGTGTAGAAGTGCACGCCCTCGGTCCCGTGCACGTGGGTGTCGCCGAAGAG
>NZ_JOEQ01000053.1 GCF_000721075.1 Streptosporangium amethystogenes | reverse complement strand
ATGACGGTACGGATGCCCATCCGGCGCATCTCGTCGAACCGCTCGCGCATCCCCTGCTTGACGACATCCTTGAGGTGAATCACCCCCAGCACCCGCGCCCTGCCGTCGACGATCTCACCGACGACCAGCGGGGTGCCCCCCGAGCCGGAGACGGCGTCGACGATGCCCCCGACCGCCTCGACGGGGTGGCCGCCGTGGTCGCGAACCCACTTCATCACGGCGGTGGCGGCGCCCTTGCGGACCTGGCGCCCTTCGAGGTCGACGCCGCTCATCCGGGTCTGCGCGGTGAACCCGATCCACTGGGCGCGGGCGAGTTCTCCCGGCAGGCGCTCTCTCAGCCCGTGCTCCTGCTTGGCGTAGACCACGATGGAGCGGCCCTCGGGGGTCTCGTCGGCCAGGCTGGCCAGCTGTGCGGCCTCCGCCAACTCGTCCGCGGAGACTCCGGGGGCGGTCAGGAGCGCCGACGCCTGCCGGTTGCCCAACGTGATGGTGCCGGTCTTGTCCAGCAGCAGGGTGTTGACGTCCCCGGCGGCCTCGACCGCGCGGCCGCTCATCGCGAGCACGTTGCGCTGGACCAGGCGGTCCATACCCGCGATACCGATCGCCGACAGCAGCGCCCCGATGGTGGTCGGGATGAGGCAGACCAGCAGCGAGACCAGCACGACGCCGGTGACACCGTCCTCGGTCAGGGCCGGCGAGTCCGGGACTCCGGGGTTCTGGGCCTTGGCGTAGATCGCCATCGGCTGCATGGTCGCGGTGGCGACCAGAAAGATGATCGTCAGGGCGGCCAGCAGGATGTTGAGGGCGATCTCGTTGGGCGTCTTCTGCCGGCCGGCGCCCTCGACCAGGGCGATCATCCGGTCGATGAAGCTCTCACCGGGCCGCTGCGTGATCTGGACGACGATCCGGTCGCTCAGCACCTTGGTACCACCGGTCACCGCCGACCTGTCGCCGCCC
This sequence comes from Streptosporangium amethystogenes, assembly GCF_000721075.1. Taxonomy (GTDB): domain Bacteria; phylum Actinomycetota; class Actinomycetes; order Streptosporangiales; family Streptosporangiaceae; genus Streptosporangium; species Streptosporangium amethystogenes. Next base: position 28,366 of record NZ_JOEQ01000053.1, on the reverse strand, counting down.
GACTCGCGAATGACCGGGGCCGACTCGCCGGTGATGGCCGACTCGTCCACCGAGGCGATGCCGTCGACCACGTCGCCGTCACCTGGAATGATCTCTCCGGTCTCCACGACGACGAAGTCTCCCCGCAGCAGTTCGGGGGCCCCCACGACGTCCCACTCGGCGGAGTCGCGGCCACGCAGCCGCCGCGCCGTGATATCGCGCTTGGCGGCGCGCAACGTGGCCGCCTGCGCCTTGCCGCGCCCCTCGGCGACTGCCTCGGCCAGGTTGGCGAAGAGCACGGTCAGCCAGAGCCATACGACGGTGGCCCAGGCGAAGAGCGAGGGGTTCACCACCGCGAGCGCCGTGGTGAAGGCCGCGCCGATCTCGACGATCAGCATCACCGGGTTGCGCCAGAGCGTGGCCGGATTGAGCTTCCTGAGCGCCTCGGGCAGCGATGTGATCAGTTGCCCGGGGTGGAGGAGGCCGCCGCCCACCCTGCCGTTTCCGGGGGTGGGGGTATGGCCCGGCAGTTGGAACGTCCGGGTGAACATCACTGGATTCCCTCCGCGAGCGGGCCGAGTGCCAGGGCGGGCAGGAAGGTCAGCCCGACGAGGATCACCGTCACGCCGACGAGCATGCCGACGAACTGCGGCCGGTAGGTGGGCAGGGTGCCCGCCGAGACGGGCACCGGCGCCTGCACGGCCAGGGAACCGGCCAGCGCGAGTACGAAGATGATCGGCAGGAACCGGCCGAGCACCATGCACAGACCGAGCACCACGTCGTACCACGGCGTGTTGGCGGTGAGGCCGCCGAACGCGGAGCCGTTGTTGTTGGCCGCGCTGGTGAAGGCGTACAGCACCTCGGAGAAGCCGTGCGGGCCGCTGTTGAGCATGCCGGCCCGCTGCTCGGCCGAACCCATCGCCAGTGCCGTACCGGTCAGCACCAGCACCGGCGTGACCAGGAAGTACATCGCGGCGAACTTGATCTCGCGGGAGCCGATCCGCTTGCCCAGGTACTCGGGGGTACGGCCGACCATGAGCCCGGCCACGAAGACCGTGATCACCGCGAGGACGAGCATGCCGTACAGACCCGCGCCGGCGCCGCCGGGGGCGACCTCGCCCAGCATCATGTTGAACATCGTGATCATGCCGCCGAGCGCGGTGAACGAGTCGTGGGCGGAGTTCACCGCGCCGGTCGAGGTCAGGGTGGTGGTGGCGGCGAAGGCGGCGGAGTCCGGCACGCCGAAGCGCATCTCCTTGCCCTCCAGCGCGGCGCCCACCGCCTGCGGGACCGTACCGCCGTGGGCGGTCTCCAGCCCGGCGAGCAGCGCGACCCCGGTCAGTGCCAGGATCCCCATGACCGCGACGATCGCGTAGCCCTGCCGCCGGTCGCCGACCATGCGGCCGAAGGTGCGGGGCAGCGCGAAGGGGATCAGGAGGATCGCGAAGATCTCCACCCAGTTGGTCCGGCTCGTGGCGTTCTCGAAGGGGTGCGCCGAGTTCGTGTTGTAGAACCCGCCGCCGTTGTTGCCCAACTCCTTGATGATCTCCTGGCTGGCCACCGGGCCGCCGGTGATCGCCTGGGTGCCGCCGGTCAGGGTGGTCACCTCGTGCGGGGAGGCGAGGTTCTGCACCAGTCCGCCCGCCAGCAGCACGACCGCGCCGACGAGGGCGATCGGCAGCAGGATGCGCAGGGTTCCGCGGACCAGGTCCACCCAGAAGTTGCCCAGTTCCTCGGTCTTCTGGCGGGCGAGGCCGCGGACCAGGGCGATCGCCACCGCCATGCCCACCGCGGCGGACACGAAGTTCTGCACCGCCAGGCCGGACATCTGCACCAGGTGGCCCATGGTGGACTCACCGGAGTAGGACTGCCAGTTGGTGTTGGTGACAAAGCTGACCGCGGTGTTCCACGCGACGTGGCCGGTCACCGGCGGTCGGCCCAGCGACAGGAACAGCCTGTCCTGCAGCCGCTGCAGCCCGTAGAGGAAAAGGACGGAGACCGCCGAGAACGCCAGCAGGCTACGGGCGTAGAGCCCCCACCGCTGCTCGGCGTCCGGCCGGACGCCGGCGAACCGGTAGACCATCCGCTCGGGGGCGAGGTGCCCGGTGTCGTGGTAGACGCGGTACATGTAGTCGCCCAGCGGCCTGTGGACCACCGCGAGGGCGACGACGAGGGATCCGACGAACAGGATTCCCGCCGTGGTCGACGTCATCAGAAGCGCTCCGGGAAGAGCAGGGCCACGACCATGAAGACCACCAGGCCGACGACCACGACCAGACCGGCCGCGTTGACGGTACTCACAGCCGTTCCACCGCCTTGACGACCAGCCCGAGGATCGCGAAGACCGCGATCGTCAGGGCGACGAAGATGACGTCTGTCATCCCCACTCCTCGCATCCGGGATTTGTTCTCACCACCGCCCGACGGGCGGGGCACATGCAAGGAAAGCGCTGCTTTTCGCGCCTATTGCGCCTCTTGACGGTTTCCATACGCCCAGGCACCCAGGCTTGACGCCTCCCCCACGCGGGGCCCGGCATACCTTGACGACCGCTTGACGCCCGATCACCGGCTCTCGCCGCTGTGCGAAACGAGCGGGTGCCCCGGCCGTCGATCGCCGGTGGCGGCTTCCGTGTTCGAACGCCCCGAGGGCGGGAGGCTCCTATGATCGGAAAGGTGGCTGCCCCGATCTCCCGCCCCAGCGCCCGGGTCCTGCTGGTCGACGCCGACGACCGCCTCCTGCTGTTCCGGTTCCGGGCTCCCGCGCACTGGTCCGCCGAGCACTTCTGGGTCACCCCGGGTGGAGGGGTGCACGAGGGGGAGAGCCTGGCCGCCGCCGCGGTCCGCGAGTTGCGCGAGGAGACCGGGCTGGACGTCGCGGAGGAGCGGCTGGGGCCCGTCGTGGCCCGCACCTCCGGCCTCGCCGAGTTCGGCGACGTCCTGGTCGAGGCGACCGACTCGTTCTTCTTCCTGCGCGTCGCCGGCCACACGGTCGACGTCTCGGGGCAGGAGGAACTGGAGCGCTCACAGATCTCGGCGCACCGCTGGTGGCCGCACCGGGAGTTCCTGACCACCCGGGAGCCGGTCTTCCCCGTCGACCTGCCGGTCCTGCTGCCCGGCCTGCTGGCCGGAGACCTTCCCGCCGAACCGGTCCTGCTGCCCTGGCGGAGCGGCGGATAGTCACCCCTGCCGTCCCCGGCGTCGTATCGCGTGCCGCCCCAGGGATTCGAACCCTGAACATCCGCGTTCTGAGCGCGGCGCCTCTGCCGTTGGGCCAGAGCGGCCGGGCGCGCCGGGCGGCGCGCCGGTGGTGCCGTGTTCGGCGCCGCACCACCGTGCTGCGCCGCCGTGGTGCCCGCCTCCCGGCGACGGTCACCGTGTCCCCATATCGCCCGGTTCGTCCCTGTCGGGGTGACACGGTGTCGTCGGAACGGCAGGACTCGAACCTAATGACTTTGTACGACCCCGAGTTTCCCGACTCGGGAGCTCATCCCGCTGACGTCTCGATTCGAACTGGAGCTTGGACTTCTCATCGCAGGCCGTACACGGTGAGGATGAGCGACCGGCGAGTGGTGGTCGGCGGGGGCCGAGTGAACGCCTGTGCTGATACCGGACCGCGAGTCCTCTGCTAAGACCGTGCGCCTCGGTCCCTCTCGATCACCACCCGCCAGCCATACCTTTTCGCCAGGATCGTGACATGAGCCAGCCGCAGGAGACACCGCTCGTATTCACCAGGGCCACCGAGCCCTTGCGCAGAGCGCGGGCCTGCGGCCGGCTGGGGCCACGAACCGCTGATCGGATGTCGAGCCGCCGAGCTCTCTCATTAGGGCGTGGCGTGCCCCTGCGCGGCTCACCTGGGCCAACTACCGACGAAGGAGACGCCGGTGACGGTGACATGCGGAATCGACTGGAGCGAGAAACACCACGACATCGCCCTGATCGACGAAGACGGCAAGCTGCTGGCCAAACGACGCGTCAGCGACGACGCCCAGGGCTGGCGGATCCTGGTCGAATTGCTGGCCGAACACGGCGACCGCCCGGACGATCCGATCCCAGTGGCGATCGAGACCGGCCGTGGCCTGCTGGTGTCGTGCCTGCGCGCCACCGGCCGGAAGGTATACGCGATCAACCCGTTGTCGGTGGCCCGTTACCGCGAACGCCACAGCGTGGCGCGGGCCAAGTCCGACCACGCCGACGCCATGACCTTGGCCAACATCCTGCGGGTCGACGCTGCCCACCACCGGCCGCTGCCGGATGACTCCGAGCTGGTCCAGGCGATCGCCGTGCTGGCCCGCGCCCAGCAGGACGCGGTCTGGAACCGCCAGCAACTGGCCAACCAGCTCCGGTCGCTGCTGCGCGAGTACTTTCCCGCAGCGTTGAAGGCCTTCCACGTCAAGAACATCGGCCTGACCTCCCGCGAGGCCCGCACCATCCTGCAGGCGGCGCCCACCCCGGGCGCGGCCGCCAAACTCACCTTTCGCCGACTGCACGCCCTGCTACGCGGCTCAGGTCGCCAGCGCAACATCGAGACCTGGATCGACCGGCTGCAGGCGATCTTCCGCGAAGAGCAGCTGCGCCGGCTCCCGTTGGTTGAGGAAGCCCTCGGCCGCCAGGCCCAGGCCCTGCTGCTGCAACTGGACGCCGCCTGCCGCGCCGCCGACGACCTCGCCGAGGCCACCGGCGAGGCCTTCGGCCGGCACCCGGACGCGGCCATCATCACCAGCTTCCCGGGCCTTGCTGACCTGACCGGCGCCCGCGTGCTCGCCGAGCTCGGCGACGACCGCACCCGCTTCGCCGACGCTCGCGCGCTCAAGGCGTACGCCGGTTCGGCGCCGATCACCCGCGCCTCGGGCAAGAGCCTGGTCGTCCACCACCGCAAGGTCAAAAACCAGCGCCTGGCCGCCGTCGGCTACGTGTGGTCCTTCGCCTCCCTACGAGCACCAGGCCCCAGAGCCCACTACGACTACCGGCGCGCCGAAGGCGACCGGCACTCCAGCGCACTGCGCAACACTTTCAACCGGATGCTCGGCTGCCTGTTCCACTGCCTGCAGAGCCGCAAGATCTACGACGAGCACGTAGCCTTCCCGCCGCGCCTGGAAGCCGCGGCTTGACGTCTTGGCACCACCTATGACCTTGCTATCCGCGCTACAGGGATCTGCCCCACTCGACCTCACACCCCGAAACCCCACACCCGGAACACGGACCGTCCGGAGTTGAGCCGAGCCGCCACCGGCAGGCCAGTTCCTGGAGCATTTCCGCAAGGGAGGCGTAGTCCGGTTCGCGCCGCAGCCACCATTCGGCGAAAGACCGGCCGTACTGCTCGAAGGCCGTCTTGTGGATCGGGGCGGGGTCCTGGACCGGCTTCAGCCCGAAGTGCTCGTCCAGCCAGGCGAGATACTCGCGGTGGCCGTCGGTGTGATCCTCCTCCTCAAGTTCGATACCGTCGATGTGGGTGCCGTCGAGAGTGAGAACCCGCAACAGATCACGCAGGTTGGGCGCCTCGATGAAGATCTCACCCTCGTCTCCGCAGAAGATTACGGGCAGGGTGGCGAGGTCCTCCCGGTCGTCGCACCGCCACAGAGCGTACAACGAAGGGGCACCAGTGGCGTAGGCGAAGAAAATCAGCCGCTCCTTGAGCTCCGGATCGTCAAGACCACTGATCTCTCTGCCGTAGTCGACCAACTTGAAGTCACGCGCGTAGGCTCGGCCTTCGAGCCGGTCCTGAAATTCCTTGAGCAGATTCAGCTCAGGGATGGGGGAGTACGCGTCGCTCATGGAGCCTCCGTATGCCGGCGGGCACCCGGCCGTTCTCGGACCTCGTCAAGGTCTTTTCTCATCAGCGTCGCCCCCTGCCCGCGCGTAGCCCTGTCGCGTCGGGCAGAAGGGCCGCGGATGAGGCTAGAGGCCGGCACTGGAGAACCGCTTGTAGATCATTGGGACGCCCCGGCCGCAAGTGACCGCTGTCGGCGAGAACCGCCCACCGGAACGACCATCACGCAGAGCCACGTTGAGGTTCGTCACGCTGTCCCGGACAGTGGCCTCTTCACCGCGTCTGAAAGCTACGGCTTGACGTTTTACGCAGATCGGATGTCTGCGGCCTTCCGGTCCCTGGCCGGATGCTCCTCCTGCTGAGCTACGTTCCGTCACGCGTCCGGGCCGGTTGGCGTGGGCCGTACCGGACGCGCCGCGGGCCTGCCGACCGGGCGGGGGTCGCCACTCCCCTCGCCGAGTCCCAGTCCCATGGCCCTCTTCTTTCAGGGCGGAGCCGCAGCGGGGACTCGAACCCCGTCCTGCCGGGTGGAAGCCGGCTGCCTTACCGGTTCGGCCTCTGCGGCGTGTCTCCCAGGAATCTCCCGGGGGTGAATCCTTCCGCGCCCCCCGGAAGGGGAGCTCGAACGAATTCGCGTTCAACGTGCTGCACTGTGCAGTTGTCCATCGTGGAAAACAGCCGTCCGGTCACCGCCGGGAAAGCGGTCGTACCCGGCCGGGGAAATGAAGAAGCCGCCTGCGACGGGGTCTCTGGCGGCTCGACGGTTTCCCTTTCGGGATTTATCCGCCTGACCGCCCTGGGACCTGACCGAGACTGTTGAGCAGGGAGGACATGAGGAACTTCAGCTGCCAGACCGGCGATGCACCGTGGTTCACGGCCTCTCCTTTCCCTGAGCAGGGGCGGGTGCCCCTGCCTTTGTTCATTGAAGGGCAAAGCCGGCCTCGGCGCCAATGATTTTTATCGGGGTTTATTTCTGGCGGTGGCTTCCGCGATCGGTGCGGAATTCACCTCTCCCCCCTCACCCGTGGCCCCGAGCCGGCCGGGTGGCGGCCGGCGGTGCCCTCGGCTCAGCCATGTCGCGGTTGTGGAGGGAGTGCGGGTTCACGCATGATCAACGGAAGGGACCGATCTCATGGGAGTGATATGGCATTTCATCCGAACCTTGATCCCGGACTGGCCGCCGCCCTTGAGGCGAATCCTCTGCCGGTCGCGGACCTCGGTGCCCTACGGCTGGAGGACCTGCCAGGCATCCGTCTCCAGCTGAGCGCGGCGCGCGCCGCGATGGCTCCGCTCCCGCCGGACGAGCGGGTCACGATCGAGGACCGGACGGTGCCGGGCCCGGACGGCGACCCCGACATCCGGCTACGTATCTACCGGCCGGCCGGGCGGCGGGAAGCCGTTCCCTGCCTGTACTGGATCCACGGCGGCGGGATGATCCTCGGCGGGGTCGAGATGGAGGACGCGCGCCTCAACGACTACGTCGCCGAACTGGGATGCGTGATCGTCTCGGTCGACTACCGGCTGGCTCCCGAGCACCCGGACCCGGCGCCGGTCGAGGACTGCTACGCGGGTCTGGTGTGGACCGTCAAGAACGCCGCCGAACTGGGGGTGGACCCGGACCGCATCGCGGTGGGCGGGATCAGCGCCGGAGGCGGTCTGGCCGCCGGAACCGTACTGCTCGCCCGCGACCGGGGCGGCCCGGCCCTGGCGTTCCAGCTACTGATCTGCCCGATGCTGGACGACCGCAACACCACCCCGTCCAGCCTGGAGTTCGCCGAGGCGATCGTGTGGAACCGGGCGGCGAACCTCCTGGGCTGGAAGGCCCTGCTGGGTGAGCGGGCGGGCGGCGAGGACGTCTCCCCGTACGCGGCCCCGGCCAGGGCGGCCGACCTATCGGGCCTGCCCCCGGCGTACGTCGACGTCGGTGAGCTGGAGGTCTTCAGGGACGAGTGCGTCGACTACGTCCTGCGGCTGGTTCAGGCGGGTGTCTCCACCGAGTTCCATCTCTACCCGGGCGCCTTCCACGGCTTCGACGGGATGCTCCCGCAGGCGGAGATCAGCCGCCGCGCCTCCGCCGAGCGGGTGGTCGCGCTGCGCCGGGCCCTGTTCGGCTGACGGTACGCCCGGAGCCCGCCCTCCGCCCTCGCGGAGGGCGGGCTCACCCCAGGGGGTCCGCCTCCCCGGGCGGCGAAAGGAGCGCCGGCGCGTGCAGGAGGGCGTCGCGCTCGCCCGCGGCGCGTCTCAGCATGTGGCGGCAGATCCCGCAGATGCCGGAGAACTCCCGCTCCGCGAGGTCGCGGTAGCGGGGCAGGACGGTCAGCGCCTCCGTACTTCCACCGCGGTTCACCAGCGCTGGTGGACCTGGGGGCGGATCAGCTCGTCATAGATCTCCCGCACACCCTGGAGAGTGGCCTCGGGCAGCGCGTCGAACGCGGCGGCGGCCGCGTTGGCACGGGCCTGGACGGGGTTGCGCGCACCGGGGATGACCACGGAGACGCCGGGCTGGTCGATGATCCAGCGCAGCGCGAACTGCGCCATGGTGATCTGGGGCGGCACCAGCGGGGCCAGGCGGCGCACCGCCTCCAGGCCGGTGGCGTAGTCGACCCCGGAGAACGTCTCACCGACGTCGAAGGACTCGCCGTGCCGGTTGAAGGTGCGGTGGTCGTCGGCGGCGAAGACGGTGGACTCGTCGTACTTGCCGGACAGCAGGCCGCTGGCCAGCGGGACACGGGCGATGACGCCGACCCCGGCCGCGGCCGCCGCCGGGAGCACTCTCTCCAGCGGCTTGAGCCGGAAGGCGTTGAGGATGATCTGAACGGTGGCCACGTTCGGCCGGGCGATCGCGGTCAGCGCCTCCTCGCAGGTCTCCACGCTCACCCCGTAGGCGGCCACGCGGCCCTCCCCCACGATGGTGTCGAGCGCGTCGAAGACCTTGTCCGAGGAGTAGACCGGGGTGGGCGGACAGTGCAACTGCACCAGGTCGAGGGTGTCGACACCGAGATTTGCCCGGGAACGGTCGGTCCAGGCCCGGAAGTTGTCCAGGGTGTAGGCGGACGGCTCCTGGGCGACGCGGCGGCCCATCTTGGTGGCCACGGTCAGTCCGGGCCTGTCCTTGATCAGCTGCAAGACGATCTGCTCGCTGCGCCCGTCGCCGTACACATCGGCGGTGTCGACGAAGGTGACCCCGGCGTCCACGGCGGCGTTGAGGGTGGCCAGCGCCTCGTCCTCACCGACCTCACCCCAGTCGGCCCCCAACTGCCACGCGCCGAGTCCGACGACGCCGATGTTCCTGCCGGTTCTACCCAATTCACGCTTCTGCACATCGGCGATCGTAGTCCGCGCGACGCGGTGGGATCGCCCTCGTCCGGGGCGGAGCGGTCCCGGCCGCCCCGCCATGGGCGATTCTCACCAAACGGGCTTGAGGCGCCGCCTACTCCGGCGTCTTCGACACCACACGGGCGTCAGGCCCAGGAAAGACGAGGCTCTCGTGCTGGTCGTCCTCCCAGCGGACCACGTAGGGCGGGCTTCCGTCCTGGTGATGGAGCTCGACGATGAACCCGACCTTGCGGGGGTCGCCGCTGTGGGCCCCCTCCACGATCAGCTTGTCACCTACGGTTGCCTTCACTGTGGCCTCCTGGATCACAGGTGCCGGTTCTCCGGGCATCCCTCTCCTCCCATGGCATCATCCCGCGGCGCATACGTCCAGGTGGGAGGCATATTGAGGCGGCCGGACGGTTCAGTCGGCCGCGGAATTCCCCCATCTGAGCCGACACTGAGATAGTGAGGTCATGCACGCACTCGACGTTCTCGGTGACCCCGTCCGGCGCCGGATCCTGGAGTTGCTCGCCGACGGCGAGCGGGCGGCCGGCGAGATCAGCGCCGTGGTGCAGGAGGAGTTCGGGATCTCCCAGCCCGGCGTCTCGCAGCACCTGCGCGTGCTGCGAGACAACGGGTTCGCGACCGTGCGCGCCCAGGGAACGCGGCGCCTGTACGCCGTCGACCCCGCCCCGCTGCGGGAGGTGGACATGTGGCTCGACCGCTACCGGCACTTCTGGACCCAGCGCCTCGACGCGCTGGGCACCGAGATCACCCGGGGAAAGCGGGAGCGCCGCACCGGAGAGGCCCGCTGAGGCCGTCTCCGCCCCGGGGGCCGCAAAGACACACGGGCGTAACGGAGGGCGAGACGACATCTCTATTGACGGAACCTTTGGCACCGGTCTAGCGTGGCGGGAGAACCACCAGCCGCAGGAGAGAACCATGACCCAGGTAGCCGTGCCAGGCTTCGGGTCCAGCCTGCCCTGTCCCAGGGATCCGATGCGGATCCGCCCGCCGCGCAAGGGCCTGCGCCCAGGTACCGCCGCCGGGGATCCGCAGACCCCCTTCTGACCCTGGCGTCGCGGCGGGCTCCGCCGCACGACCGGTTCGTGCGGCCTCTCCCGTCGCGTTCCCGCCCGGATCACGTGTACCGCCCCGGCGAGCACTTTCTGAGACGACCCCGAGCACTCGGAGCGCATCATGACCACAGACCTTTCCTCATCCCCCATCACCGGCCCCTCCGCCTGGCGCGGTGACGAACTGGCCGGAACGACCGAGTGGATCTACCTTCTCAGCGACGCCGAGCGCGAGGAGCTGGAGACCCTCGGCCGTCGGTTCGTCGAGGACGACCCCGACCTGCGCGACGTGACCGCGGAGAGCTACCCGCTCGTCGCCGCGCGCGGCATGATCGAGGAGTGCGCGCGGCAGATGGACGCCGGGCGCGGCTTCATCCTGGTCCGCGGCCTGCGCACCGACGAGTACGGCGACACGCTGGCCGGCGCGATCTTCTTCCTGATGGGCCTGCACCTCGGCACGCCGATGGAGCAGAACCAGCTCGGCAACGTGCTCGACCACGTCATCGCGACCTCCAACAAGACGCTCGACGACCCCGGAGCGCTGCCGTCGCGGGTGCGCGACCGGCTGCCCTTCCACTCCGACAGCTCCGACGTGGTCGCGCTGATGTGCCTGCGTGCCTCCAAGGAGGGCGGCTCCAGCAGCCTGGTGAGCGGCACGACGATCTACAACGAGATCCTGCGCCGCCGCCCCGACCTCGCTCCCCTGCTGTTCGAGCCCTGGCACTGGGACTGGCGGGGCCAGGACCCCGACGCCATCTCGAACACCTACGTCTCCCCGATCTGCAGCTACGTCGACGGGGTCTTCAGCACCTACGCGGGCAGCACGATGATCTTCTCTGCCCAGAAGTACCCCGGTGTGCCGCCGCTCACCGAGGCACAGATCGAACTGCTGCACCTCTACGACGAGATCAGCCAGGAGCAGGGTCTCGCGATCGACATGGACTTCCAGCCGGGCGACGTCCAGTGGCTGCTGAACTACGCCGCCCTGCACTCGCGGACCGGCTACGTCGACTGGCCCGAGCCGGAGCGCCGCCGGCACCTGCTGCGCCTGTGGCTCAAGCGCGACGTGGGCCGCCCGCTCGTGGAGGGGTTCGGCAAGAACGTCGTGAAGGCGAGGGGCGAGGAGGACAAGAAGCCGCTGCCGGGCGGCAGCTTCCGCATCGCCGAGGCGGTTGTGCCCAACCAGGACTGGGGCAACTGACCCGCGCCATACCGAAGAGACGGCCGGTGGGATTCCTCCCCACCGGCCGTCTCGCGTTCGGGGCCTTCGACGACGCCCAGAAAGCCCTCAGGGGCCCACCGGAGCCCGTTCCGGCGCTGACGGGCCCCCGGCGCCCACCAAACCCTCACGGGCGATTTAGGAACGTTTGTAAGCTTGATCGGCCTAAAGGGCGTTTAGGGTCAGGTGTCGAGTTGCCGCCGTACCTCGCCGCTGTCCCAGTAGTCGGTGCGGTGCGCGATCAGGCCGTCGGCGTCGACCCGGAACCTGAACACCCCGCGCACCACCACCGGCCTGCCGCCCGCCGAGGCCAGCCGGAACGACATCCGGTAGGCGAGCGACGCACGGTCGCCCTCGACGAGGAGGTCCTCGATCTCGTAGCGCAGGTCCACGAAGTCGGCCAGGAAGCCGGTGAGGTTGGCGCGGTAGCCGTGCCTGCCGGTCACGCTCCGCCCCAGGGCCGAGGTGTGCTCGTTGACGAAGTCCTCGCTCACGCAGGCCGCGACCGCATCGGCGTCGTGCGCGTTGAGCGCCTCGACGTACCGTGCGACCGCGGCCCGGGTGAGCTGTCCGCTCAGGAGGGGTTCGCCCACAGCTTGCGCACCGTGTTGAAGACCTGCTGGTTGTGGGAGATCTCGATGACGTTGCCGTCAGGGTCCTTCAGCGCGCAGATGTAGCCGACCGGGTCGGGCATGTCGCGCGGCTCCCAGTGCAGGCAGTCCAGCGCGCGCGCCCGCTCGGCGATGCCGTCCACGTCGGTGCGCTCGGGCACCTCGATGCCGATGTGCGCGAACGGTGTCAGCAGCCCCAGCTGCCCGCCCTTGTCCTTGTTGAACGAGACGAGCACCAGGACCATCGGGGTCTCTACCTGCTTGTCGTTGGAGAGCCAGGCGCTCTCACCGTCGGCGTCGCGGAAACGCTCGACGACCACCAGCGGCGTCAGCGACGTGTAGAACTCGATCGCCTTGTCGAGATCGCCGGTGGGCAGCGCGACGTGGGTCCATCTCGCCTGGGTCAGATCACTCATTGATTCCTCCGAATATCATGCGTTTCACTGTGGATGGTCATCGGGGCCCGGCCTGGGCCCTGTCGTCAGGTGGACCCCCGTTCGAAGGGTTGGCCGAGCGCCCTGGGTTCACGGTTCTGGTTCGCGAAGAACAGCATCGCCAGCAGCGCGAGCAGGTACGGCGCCACCACGAGCAGCTGCGAGTTCATCGTCAGGCCCAGCGCCGGCAGCGCCAGGCGCATGGCGTCGGCCAGGCCGAAGAGCGCGCAGCCGATCAGGGTCCGCCGCAGCCGCCAGGCACCGAAGATCACCGCCGCGATGACGATGTACCCGCGCCCGGCGGTCATGTTCTGGTTGAACGAGCCGACCTCGCCGACCGCCAGGTACGCGCCCCCCAGCCCGGCCAGCGCACCGCACCACAGCAGCGCCTGGCGGCGGCGCAGGTTGACCCGGATACCGGTGACGTCGGCGGCCTGGGGCTGCTCGCCGACCGCCCGCAACTCCAGGCCCCACCTGCTGCGTTCCACCAGCCACCAGGTCAGCGGGACGAGGACGATCAGCAGGTAGACCGGCCAGCGCTCGACGAACAGCGGGTGGCCGATCAGCGGGATGTCGCGCAGCCAGGGGATGCTGACCTGCGACACCTGGTGCGACTCGAACGAGCTGACCGTGATCAGGTAACTGGTCAGCCCGAGCACGAGGGCGTTGAGCACCAGTCCGATCACAAAGGTGTTGATCTCCAGCCGGTGCGAGAGGTTGCCGTGCACGAACCCGATCAGGAGCCCGATCAGCACGCCCGCGACCAGTCCGGTGGTGGCACTGCCGGTGGCGCTGGCCGTGGCGACCGAGCCGAACGCGGCGCCCAGCATCATCGCCTCGACGGAGATGTTCATGGCGCCGGCCCGCTCGGCGAGGTACTCCCCACACGCCGCGAAGGCCAGCGGAATGGTGAGCCTGATCCCGCTGGACAGGATGGTGGAGATGTCGTCTACGGCGATCACAGCGCGGCCCCCTCTGCGACGGGCGCGGGCCGGTGCTCGGCGCGCGCGGTACGGACACCGGCCCTGCGACGCCGGATCATGGCGACGATGACGGGCGGAGCGACGAAGGCCAGCACCAGCAGGGCCTTGACCACGTCCACGAGGAACGGGGGCACGCCGGTCGCGGCGAGGAAGCCGCCACCGGAGCGCAGCACACCGAAGAGCAGGGCGACGGGTATGGTCAGCAGCGGCCGGTTACGCGCGACCAGGGCCACCAGCATGCCGTCCCAGCCGATGTTCATCGCTATGCCCGACTGAAGCCGGTTGACTCCCACCGGGCTGGTCAGCAGCACGGCCCCGGCCAGACCGGCGAAGGCGCCGGAAATGGCCAGTGCCATACCGCCCAGCGCGTTGACGCGCACCCCCGCGTGCTTGGCGGCGAGCGGGTTGAGGCCGAGCATCGTGAGCCGGAACCCCCACCGGGTGCGGGCGAGCGCCACCGCGACCAGCACGGCGCCGACCAGTGCCAGCAGCAGGCCCCCGTTGACCTGAAGGTTGGGGTACTCACCGACCGAGCCGAGCAGCGCGCCGGCCGGCAGCGGGTTGGACTGCGGCGAGACGATGGCATCCCCGATCCGCGACTCCTGCAGCAGCCACGACGTGTTCACCGCGAACGCGACGAGCTGCTGGGCAATGAAGATCATCAGGAGCGTGCTGACCACGATGTTGACGCCACGGATCCGGTACATCAGCGAGCTGAGGGCGGCCCAGGCGCCGCCCGCCAGCGAGGCGGCCAGCAGGACGATCACCAGCAGCAGCGGCCCCGGGACCGCCAGGCGCAGGCCGACCCAGGCCCCGAAGAGGGCGCCGATCAGCACCTGGCCCTCCTGGCCGATGTTGAACGTGCCCGATCGGGCACTGACGCAGGCGCCCACGGCGACCAGCAGCAGCGGTGCCGCGTACAGCAGCGTGGAGGTCCAGGCCGTCCAGTTGGCCATGCTTCCCTGGAAGAGCGCCTGCACCGACGCCAGGGGAGATCCCCCGGTGACCGCGATCAGCAGTGACGACAGGGCGAGCGCCACGAGCACGCCCACGACGGTCGCCAGGCCGGTCTGCCAGCCGCCCGCACTCGGGGTGAGGAAGGCCAGCAGGCGACGCCCGGAGGTGTCGTCCGTGCCGGGGGCCGGATGGGGCTTTCGCCCAGGCCTCTGGGGGGAGTCCTGGCGGAGGTCCTCACGGACTTCGTTCACGCGGCCACCCCGCCCACCAGCATCCCGAGCCGCTCGGCGGTGGCCTCCCCGGTGGAGAGCACACCGGTGATCCTCCCGGAGGAGATCACCGCGATCCTGGAGGAGAGCGCCATGACCTCCTCCAGTTCGGTGGATATCAGCAACACGGCCACTCCTCCTGACGCGACGTCACGCAGTCGCCGGTACATGTCCTCGATGGCACCCACGTCCAGCCCGTGCGTGGGCTGCGCGGCGACCAGCACGAGTGGTCCCGCCGAGAGTTCACGGGCGAGCACGACCCGCTGCTGGTTGCCTCCCGACAGGCTGCGCACCGGGGTGTCCATCGACGGGGTGACGATGTTGAACTCGGCAGCCAGGCGGCGGGCCACCTCGTGCGTCTTCCTGCGGCTGACGAACGCGCGGCCGCTCACGGCGTTCAGCGACTTCATGACCAGGTTCTCGGCGACGCTCATGTCCAGCACCACCCCGGACGCGTGCCGGTCCTCCGGCACGATGCCGAGTCCGGCCGCGTGCAGCGCCCCCGGGCGGTTCAGGTCCACCGGCCTGCCGGAGATCTCGACAGAACCGGAGTCCGGCAGGACGAGCCCGGACAGCACGTCGCCCAGGTTCGACTGGCCGTTGCCCTCGACCCCGTACAGGCCGACGATCTCGCCGGGGGCGACGTCCAGGTCGAGGTCGGACAGCACGCGCACCCCGTCGACGGTGACGGTCAGGCCGCGCAGCCGCAGCGCGGCCACCGAGGTCTCCACCTTCCCCGTTCCGGATTCACCCGTCCGCGGGGGCTCGACCGGCAACAGGCCGAGCGCCGCGGCCTCGCTGCCCAGGGAGACCTCCCTGCCCACCATCTGGCGGGCCAGTTCCTGCGGCCCCGTCTCCGCGGTCGCGCTCTGGAAGACGACCTTCCCCTTGCGCAGCACGGTCACCCGGTCGGTGGCCGCGGTGATCTCCGCCAGCTTGTGGCTGATCAGGATGACCGCGCGGTTCTCCGAGCGGACCACGTGACGCAGCACGCCGAACAGCTCGGCCGACTCCGCCTGGGTCAGCACGGACGTCGGCTCGTCGAGGATGAGCACCGACGGATCCCGGCGCAGGCATTTGATCAGTTCGACCCGCTGCCGCTCGCCCGCGGAGAGCCGTTCGACCTTGGCCAGCGGGTCGATCGGCAGGCCGTAGCGCTGCGAGACGTCTCGCACCTGGTCGCAGGCGGCGCCCTTGTCGATCTTCCCGGTGTCCCCCAGGATGACGTTCTCCCAGACCGTCAGCGGATTGATCAGACTGAAGTGCTGGTGCACCATACCGATACCGAGAGCCACGGCCTCCTGTGGGCTGCCGATGTCGACGGGCCCGTCATGATGCAGGATGGTCCCGGCGTCCCGCTGGACGAGGCCCAGCAGGATCTTCATGAGCGTCGACTTTCCGGCCCCGTTCTCACCGAGCAGACCGTGGATCTCGCCCTGGTGCACGGCGAGATCCACGGCGTCGCAGGCGACGACCGGACCGTAGCTCTTGCTGATTCCCCGCAGCCGCAGCGCGGGCGCCGATGGCGGGGTGAGCTCCCTCGCCCGTTCGTCCTCTGTCATCTCAGGAACCGAGCCTCTTCACTTCCGCCTTGGTGTCGATCTTCTTGCTACCGACATCGGCGATGAAGGCCGCGAGCTTCTCGTTCTGCTCGGGGGTCCCGTTACAGATCTTGACAGTCGGGAACGGGTCGACGCCGAGCGTCCAGACCTTCTCCACGCCCATCCGCAGCTTCGCGGTGGCGAGTTCCTCCAGCGCGGCCTTGAAGTAGTCTCCGGGGCTGAAGAGCACCGAGATGTCGAACTTGGGCTTGGTGGAGTCGCACCGGTCGGTACCGGGGGTGAGGGTGAGGACCCCGTTGGCGTTGGCCAGCTCCGCCGCCGCGTCGGTGGCGCCGCCGAGGTAGGGGTAGATGACCTTGACACCCTGGCTGATCTGCGCCTGGGTGGCCTCCTTGGCCTTGGCGGAGTCGTTGAGGTCTCCGCTGTAGGTGGTCGTCAGCGTGGCCTCCGGAACCACCAGCCGGATTCCGGCCTTGAACGCGGCGGACGCGGTGACGGTGAAGTCGGCCTCGGGGCCGGTCACGAACCCGGCCTTGGTGTCGCCGTTGTCCTTCATGATCAGGCCTGCCGCATACCCCGCGGCCAGCATGCTCTGGTCGGCCTGGTCGGTGGAGAGCATGATCTTCGGGGTCTGCAGGATGTTGTCGGCGGACGGCACGTACCAGGCGGTGTTCGCGCACACCGGCTCCTCCGAGGCCGGGATCGCGTCCCGGAGCTCCGAGGCTCCGAGGGCCACCATGTCGACCTTCTGCTGGCAGAGCGCCCGCGCGGCGTTGAGCGCCTCGCTGGTGTTGACGCTGCCGCGCTTGATGATCGTCCAGCCCTTCTCCGTGGCGAACGCCTCCGCCGTGTCGACGAAGCTCTGGTAGTAGCCCTTGTCGTTGATGTCACCCGGGCTCAGCACCCCGATGACGACCTTGCCGTCGCCGTTGATGTCCGGCTGACCCGGCAGCACGCCGCCTTCGGTCTTCGCGCTCGCGTCGGCCGGGGCGGGGGTCGCCGCCTGGGGCGCGGTGGCGTCGTTGCTCGCGCACCCGGCGAGCGCCAGCGCGCTCAGGCAGGCGGTCACTGCGGCCGTGGCCCGGCCCCTTCGATAGTATGCGGCCATGACGATCCTCTCGATCTGAATGCTCGCGCACCGCCCACGGTGCGGCGAGTGGGGGATGAATCTTGGTCGCCGACGGGGGTAGGGGCTTTAGCGGAGCCCCTCCCCTGCCCGCGCGGCAGGTCAGGCGAGCACCTCCTCGCCACCCGGCAGGTCGGCGTAGGCGATGCGGTCCTGGTTGAAAATCGACTCCGGCGACGCCGCGACGAACCAGGGAAAGCCCATCCTGCCGACCGCGTGCACCTTGGTCGGATCGATCCTGGTGGGAGACGCCATGATCGACTCGTCCACCGTTATGCAGACCACCTCGGCCAGCACGATGTGCACACCCGAGAAGCAGGAGGACGAATCCCCCCGGTCGATGACCTCGCGCACCCGGCATTCCAGGTGCGCCGGGCTGTCGGCCAGCGACGGGGGCCGGACGACCTGCGACGGCACGGTCCGCCAGCCGACGAGGTCGGCCTCGTCGACGCCCGCCGGATACTCCCTGGCCACCGTCTCGATGTGGTCGGCCAGGGCGGTCGTGGTCACGTTGATCACGAACTCACCCGAGGCGTTCAGATTCACCCAGCTGTCCTTGGGCTCGTCCGTCGCCTCCCGGACCGAGCCCACCGTGATCGCGACCAGCGGAGGCTCCCCGGAGACCGGCATGTAGTAGCTGAACGGGGCGACGTTCACGCCGCCCTTGGCGTCCAGCGTGGTGATCATCGCGATCGGGCGCGGCACGACGAGCTGGGAGAGCAGCCCCTGCTTCTGCGCCGGCGTCCTGTCTGCGAGATCGATGATCCTCATCCGCGTACTCCTTGGATGTACTCTTCCGCCGACAGGGCCTGCCAGCGGTGGGGAACGTCGATGCCGGTCCTGCGGAGCAGCGCGGCGGAACGTGCCTGCGCCTCCTCCGAGAGGGCTTCGAGATCGACGGTGGTGATCCGGCGGTCGCGCACGACCACCTGACCGTCGACGAGGACATCCCGGACCGTGTGGCTCGGGGCGCCCCAGACAAGGTGGGTCGCGAGATCACCGCGCGGGACCCAGACGGGGTCCCGGGTGTCCAGGACCACGAGGTCCGCGGCCTTGCCGACCTCGATCGAGCCGACGAGGTCGCCCAGGCCCACCGCAGCGGCGCCGTCGACCGTGGCCAGCGCGAACACCTGGTCGG
The DNA here is from genome assembly GCF_000721075.1 of Streptosporangium amethystogenes. Classification (GTDB taxonomy): domain Bacteria; phylum Actinomycetota; class Actinomycetes; order Streptosporangiales; family Streptosporangiaceae; genus Streptosporangium; species Streptosporangium amethystogenes. Next base: position 9,931 of record NZ_JOEQ01000053.1, on the reverse strand, counting down.
CGCGGAGGACGGGCTGCGCGTCGCGGTCGCGCTCGAGCGCGGCCAGCAGCCACGCGGCCCGCAACAGGTCGGGCACGTCGCCCGCGTTGTGGGAGTCACACCCCAGGGCGACCCTGCCGCCTCGGCGTACGAGCTCGGCGTGCCGGCCGGCGCGGGTGTAGCCCTGGCCGAGGCGCAGGTAGGCCCCGGGGCAGGATGCCACCGCGGTCCGCGTCTCGACGAGGGCGTCCAGCTCCGCGTCGTCGAGCCAGACGGCGTGGCCGAGCACCAGCCTCGGGCCCAGCACGCCCAGCTGCTCGAAGTGGAGCACCGGCCGCCTGCCCGCGCGCCGTGCGTAGGCGTGCACGTCCGCCTCGCCCGGCGAGATGTGCCAGGTGAGGCCGACGTCCAGCCGCTCGGCCAGCTCGGCGGCGCCGGTGAACAACTCGTCGCTCGCCAGGTCGTGCCCCACCAGGGTGACCCAGCCGGTGACGGTCCCGCCCGGCGGCAGCGCGCGTACCGTCTCCTCCTGCAGGGCCAGGGTCTCGGCCGCGGGCAGCGCGTGAAGGGCGCCGGGCGTGTCCCAGCCCCACCGGCCGACCCGGCCGCGGATACCGGCCGCCCGGAGCCCCGCCGCCACCCGCAGCGGATGGGCGACGGTGCCCGGCTCCAGGACGGTGGTGACCCCGCGCAGGAGCGACTCGGCGGCGGTCAGGGTGGCGGACAGCTCGTCGTCGTCACCGGTGACCTTGCCGTGCAGCGGGACGATCCAGTCGAAGATCGCCTCCTGGGAGTCGATGTCGTCCGGGATCATGCTGCGCACCAGCGGGTCGGCGGTGGTGTGCTGGTGGGCGTTGATCAGGCCCGGGATGACGACGCAGCCGCCCGCGTCGAGTTCGGCGGCGCCTGGGAAGTCCTTCCGCAGGACGGCGGCGGGACCGATCGCGGCGATGCGCCCGCCGGCTACGGCGACGGTGGCGCCGGTGACCACCTCGCGGCGTGGCGACATCGTCACCACGTCCCCGCCGACGATCAGCAGAGTGGCGTCATGCCCCGCTCGATCCGGCCGCTCCGCCCGCTTCTCCGTCATGGCCGCACCAGCACCCTGCCGACCAGATCGCGCGAGCGCTCCAGCCCGAAGCTCTCGTGCAGGTCCTCCAGGCCGCACTCGGCGGCGCGGAGGGTGCGCATGCCTCCCGCGAAGTACGCGTCGAGCATGGCGGTGAAGTCGGCCGGGGTGTAGGCGCCGGCGCCCAGCAGGCGGAGTCCCCGGTGGTAGATCTCGGCGAGGGAGAGGGAGACCTGGTCACCGCTGGTGTTGCCGAAGGTCACCAGCCTGCCGCCGATCCGCAGGCAGTTCAGCGAGTGCCGCCAGGTGGCGGCGCCCACGTGGTCGAGGACGACGTCGGCGCCCCTGCCGCCCGTGTAGTCGCGGACCGCGTCGGCTATCGGGGCGTCGTTGCGCACCAGCAGGTCGGCACCGAGCCCGGCCGCGACGGCGAGCTTCTCGTCGCTGCCGGCCACGGCCACCACCCGGGCGCCGGCCCGCTTGGCCAGCTGGACGGCGGCGATGCTGACGGAGCCGGCGGCGCCCTGGATCACCACGCAGTCGCCGGCGGTCACCTTCCCGACGGCGTAGGTGGCGTTCCAGGCGGTGCTCCACGGGGTGGGCAGCGCCGCGGCCTCGTCGAGGTCGACGTGGTCCGGCACCGGGTGCGCCAGGTTGGCGGGGACCGCCACGAACTCGGCGTAGCCGCCCGGCATGTTCCCGCCGATGACCCGCAGCCGGGCGCAGTGGCCGCGCTCACCGGCCAGGCAGTTCGGGCACGATCCGCAGCCCACCGTAGGATCGACCACGACCCGGTCTCCGGCCGTCAGGCCGGTGACCGCCGATCCGGTCGCCGCCACGCGGCCGGCGATGTCCATGCCGGCGATGTGCGGCAGGCTGAAGCCGGGGAGCACTCCGGGGCCGCGCCGCTGGAGCAGGTCAAGCCGGTTGAGGGCGCAGGCGCCGACCTGGACGACCACATCGAGCGGGCCGGGCTCGGGGTCGGCGACCCGTTGCACGCTCACCGCCTCCGGACCTCCGAAGGCCGTCTGGACCAGTGCTCGCAACTCTAACCCTCCAAGCGATCGTCATTCACGATGGCATCTCGCATTGTGATTTATCGCCCGCAATGCGTCGTACTCTGCCGCCGCTCCGATAGGCCTGTCAATGCCTCTGGAGCCAACTGCCCCGCGCGTCACATGCTTGTTACATGCGGGTCGCGTGGCGTGAATATGTGCAGGTTGGAACGCTGCCATTTAACAGCCGCTCCGTCGCTGCCACGTTCATTCCACGGATGACCGGTCGAGCAGGCGTACCGCGACAGCCTTCTCCTGCGTGTACTCCCGCATGGCGGCGTACCCGCCGCCGCGGCTGAAGCCGCTGTCCCTCTGCATGTTGAAGGGGAAGCCGATGACCCCGGCGTCGGCGAACTGGTTGACCGAGACCTGCCCCGAGCGCACCTCCTGGGCCAGGCGCAGCGCCCGGGAGACGTCGCTGGTCCAGATGCACGCCAGCAGGCCGAAGTCGGTATCGTTCATCATCTCCACCGCCTGCCGGGCGCCGGAGAACTCCTGCACGGCGAGCACCGGGCCGAACACCTCCTCCCTGGACAGCCGGGAGCGCGGGTCCACGCCGTCGAAGAGCGACGGCTGGACGAACCAGCCGCCGTCCGCCCGCCGCTCGGGACCGCCCCCGGTGACCAGGCGGGCACCCTCGGCGGGGGCACTCTCCAGGAAGCCGAGCACCCGGCGGTACTGCGCCTCGTTGACCAGCGGCCCCATGTCGAGGTCGGCGTCCCACGGGCCGATCCGCACGGCGCGCATCGACTCCGCCACCCGCTCCACGACCTCGTCCCTGATGGACGCCTCGACCAGCAGCCTCGACCCCGCGTAGCAGTTCTGCCCGGCGTTCTCGGTGATGGAGCCCACGATCGCCGGGATCGCGACGTCGAGATCGGCGTCGGCGAAGAGCACATTGGGCGACTTGCCGCCCAGCTCCAGCTTGACCGGCACCAGGTTGTCCGCCGCGGCCCGCATGATCGCGCGGCCGGTGGTCGTGGAGCCGACGAAACTGATGTGGTTCACACCGGGATGTGAGGTGAGCGCGGCACCGGCGTCGGCGCCGACTCCGGCGAGCACGTTGAGCACGCCCGGCGGGAAACCGGCCCGCCGCGCCAGTTCCGCCAGCGCGAACGGCGCCAGCGGCGCCACCTCCGAGGGCTTGAGCACCACCGTGTTGCCCGCGGCCAGCGCGGGGGCCACGTTGGCCGCGGTGAGCACGGCCGGAACGTTCCAAGGGATGATGACCGCGCAGACGCCGTACGGCTCCTGCAGGGTGTAGCCAAGGTAGTCGGGGGTGCGGGTGGGAAGGGTAACGCCGGTCAGCTTGTCGGCGGCGCCCGCGAAGTAGTCGATGATGCCCTGGGTGATGAAGATGTTCATCCGGCCACCCGACAGCGGCTTGCCCACGTCCCGGGCCTCGAAACGGGCGAGGTCCTCGACGTGCTCACCGATCAACTCCGACCAGCGGCGCAGCAGCCTGCCGCGCTCGGAGGCCGAGGTCGCGGCCCAGCCGGGAAAGGCCCGCCTGGCGGCCTGCACGGCGTCGTCCACGTCCGCTCGGCCCGCGCAGGCCACCGTCTGGACGGTCTGGCCGGTGGCGGGGTCTGCGACGCGGAGCTCGCCGGCGTCACGAGCGGCTGCCCACTCTCCGTCGATCAGTTGCTGGGCGGAAGGGATCAGAAGTTCGGCCATGTCGGAATCCTTGACCCCCCTTGTTCTGCATGTCAAGATGCCATCTCGTTTTATGAAAATAGCTGTGGAGGATCCGTGCGTATCACCGCCGCCGTTCTGGAAACCACCGGAGGGTCCTTCGCCCTCCGGGAGGCAGAACTCGAAGAGCCCCGCCCCGACGAGGTGCTGGTCCGGGTGAGCAGCACCGGCATCTGCGGCACCGACCTGGAGTTCGCCACCTTCTTCCCCACCCCCGCGGTGCTCGGCCACGAGGGTGCCGGGATCGTGGAGCGGGTCGGCTCGCGGGTGACCTCGGTGGCCCCCGGTGACCACGTGGCGATGAGTTTCACCTCCTGCGGGGCCTGTCCCCTCTGCCTGACCGGCTCCCCCGCCTACTGCCGGAGCTTCGACGCCCTCAACTTCGGCGGCAGGCGGCCCGACGGCTCCTCTGCGCTCTCCCTGGACGGCGCGCCGGTCAACGGCCACTTCCTCGGGCAGTCGTCCTTCGCCACGCACGTCGTGGCGACCGAGCGCGCCGTCGTCCCCATCGACAAGAACATCGACCTGACCCATGTCGGCCCGTTCGGCTGCGGCCTGCAGACCGGTGCGGGCGGGGTGTTCAACGTGCTGCGCCCGTCCCCCGGCTCCTCGATCGCCGTCTTCGGGGCCGGCGCGGTGGGGGTCGCGGCGATCATCGCGGCGGCGATCAGCGGCTGCTCGGTCGTCGCGGCGGTCGACGTCAACGCCGCCAAACTGGAGGCCGCCCGCTCCTACGGCGCGACGCACACGGTCGACTCCTCCGTCTCGGACTCGGCCGAGGCGCTGCGCGAGATCGCACCGCACGGCTTCGACTTCGTCATCGACACCACCGGCCGCCAGGACGTGCTGCGCACCGCCGTCGAGGCGCTCGGCCCGCTCGGCCGGTGCGGCGTGATCGGCGTCGGCCCCAGCCAGGAGATGAGCTTCGACTGGCGCAGCATCCTCAACGGGCGCACCGTCACCGGAATCATCGGCGGCAGCAGCCTTCCCCAGGTGTTCCTGCCCAGGCTGCTTGATCTGTACGTCGCGGGACGGTTCCCGGTGGACAGGATGATGACGTCCTACCCCTTCGAGCAGATCAACGAGGCGATCGCCGACCTGCGCGCCGGTAGGACCGCGAAGGCCGTCCTGACCTTCTGAACTCCCGGTCCTCGCCGGAGACCGTGTGACATCGCTGCGATATGCGAGACATTGTCTCGTGATCCGTGCGTGAGTAGACTTCCGGCACCCAGACACCCAGTGGCGCGGCTGGGCAACACCGCGCATCGTTCGTATGGATATGGGGCCTGTGCGCCATGACCCAGCAGATTGACTTCGACCACCACTCCGCGGCGTGCACCGCGGACCCGGTCGCCTACTACGACTCCTTTCGCGAGCAGTGCCCGGTCGGCCGGACCACGAGCCACGGCGGCTTCGTCTACACGACCCGCTACGCGGACGTGACCAGGATCGCCCGAGACGACGACACCTTCTCCTCCTCCAGGGCCTCTTCGGGCGAGGACCGGGTCGCGATCGTCATCCCCAGCGGACCGGGCCTGGAGCAGTACCCGATCGAGTTGGACCCTCCACAGGCCACCGAGTACCGCGACCTGATCAACCCCCTGCTCACCCCGGACGCCGTCGACCGGCTGCGGCCGATGATCGCCAGGCACGCCACGCGTGTCGTCGACGCGTTCGTCGAGCACGGCTCGGCGGACTTCGTCCGTGATCTGACCAATCCGCTGCCCGCCGCGGTCACCCTGGACTGGCTGGGCTTCCCCGAGGAGGACTGGGCCCGGCTGGCCGGGCCGATCCACGACATCTTCGCCGCGCCCGCCGACAGTGACCGGGCCCGCAAGGGCGCCGAGGGCCTCGCCTACATGGAACGGCGGATCCGCGAGATCATCCGGCAACGCCGGGCCGAACCCACCTCGGACGCGACGAGCGTCCTGGCCGCACAGCACCGTCCCGACGGCACCCCGTACGGCGAGGACGAACTGGTGTCGATGATCGGGCTGCTCATCGCGGGCGGTGTCGACACCACCACGTCGCTGACCGGCAGCGTCCTCGTGCACCTGAGCCGCCACCCCGAGCAGCGGCGCCGCCTGATCGAGTCGCCCGACCTGCTCGACACGGCCACCGAGGAGTTCCTCCGGGCGTTCGCCCCCTCGCAGTCCATGGCGCGCACCGTACGCGCCGACACCGAGATCGGCGGGTGCCCGGTGCGGGCCGGCGAGCGCGTGCTGATCCCGTGGGTCGCCGCCAACCACGACCCGGCCGTCTTCCCCGACCCCGCCGAGGTGCGCCTGGACCGGGACGCCACCAGGCACCTCAGCTTCGGCATCGGCACGCACCGCTGCGCCGGCGCTCACCTGGCCCGCGCCATGTTCCGCGAGATGATCACCCAGGTGCTGACCAGGCTGCCCGAATTCCAGGTGCTCGAAGACGGGCTCGTCGCCTACCCCACGCGGGGGAACCAGTCCGGCTGGGACGCGATCCCCGCGATCTTCCCACCGGGACCCCGGCTGGGTGCCGGATCCGCGCCCGGCACCCAGTCGGCCTTCACCTCTCCTTTCAACAAGGCCGCCTCCTTCGAGGCGGTCGTCACCCGGGCCGAGCCGGTCGCCGACGGTGTGCTGGCGCTGACCCTCGCCAGGGCGGGCGGCGGCGAACTGCCCGCCTGGGAGCCCGGCGCGCACCTGGAGTTCCGCCTGCCGTCGGGCCGCCTCCGGCAGTACTCCCTGTGCGGCGACCCCGGACAGCGGGACAGTTACCGGGTGGCGGTGCTGCGCGAGGAGAACGGCCGCGGCGGCTCGGCCGAGGTGCACGAGATCGCCCGTGAGGGCGTCACCGTCGGCGTGCGGGGACCGCGCAACCACTTCCCGCTGGTGGCCGCCGAGGACTACCTGTTCATCGCCGGGGGTATCGGCATCACCCCGATCCTGGCCATGGCCCGCGCCGCCGCCCGCCGGGGCACCCCCCTGCGCGCCGTCTACGGCGGGAGATCCCGCACGTCCATGGCCTTCGGCGACGAACTGGTGGAGTGCGCGGGTGAGCGCGCGGAGCTGATGCCACAGGACGAGTTCGGCCTCCCCGACCTGGACGCGATCCTGTCCTCGGCGGGGCCGGCCACCGCGATCTACTGCTGCGGCCCGTCCGGGATGATCGAGGCCGTTGAGCGGGCCTGCGCGCGCCTGGGCATCGGCGACCGGCTGCATGTCGAGCGCTTCACCGCCGGGGACGCCCCGGAGGTGGTCTTCGATCCGGCGGCCAACACCGCCTTCGACGTCCACCTCGCCAGGACAGGGCGGACCGTGCGGGTCGAGCCCGACCGGCGCCTCATCGAGGCGATCCGCGAGGTCGCCCCCGGCCTCTCCTACGACTGCGAGAAGGGATACTGCGGAGCCTGCGAGACCCGGGTGCTCGCGGGAACGCCCGAGCACCGCGACTCGCTGCTGACCGCAGAGGAGCGGGAGGCGGGCCGGACGATGATGATCTGCGTCGGCCGCTCGTCGTCACCCCGCCTGGTCCTGGACCTCTGACGGCCCGGCGAGACCCGCAGGAAGCGAGGAGCGGGGGCGGAGGAGGAATCACCCGCGGGTGCCCCGCCTCCGTCCCTCGCACCTGTACCGCTCGCGCGGATCCGTCATACGATGCCGCACATGCCGAACATCGGACCCGTGGAGCTGCTGGTCGTCGCCATCCTGTTCGCGATGGTCCTGGTGATCATCGTCGGGATCGTCATGGCCGCCAGGAAGGGCGACCAACCTCCCATGCCCATGCCCATGCCGACGCCCATGCCCACCCCGCAGGGGCTGCAGGAGCTCGTCACCGGCCTGGTCCGCGCGGGACGCAGAATCGAGGCGATCAAGGAGCTGCGCGGCCGCACCGGGCTCAGCCTGCGGGACGCCAAAATGACCATCGACGGGGTGGTCATGGGACACGATCTGTGGAGTCAGCCCGCCATGGCCCGCTTCAAGCCCGCCCAACCCACCGCTCTGCCGCACACCGGCGCCGCGGGCCCCGACCTGGCCACCCGGGTGCGCGAACTCAAGGCCGCCGGCCGCGCCGAGCAGGCGGTCTATCTGGTACGCGGCGAGACCGGCATGGGCGAGCACGAGGCCGAACTGTTCGTCGAAGCACTCTGAATCCGGGGCCCGAACGACCATCTGGAGCGGTGACCTGCCGCTTCATCCCGCCCGCACGCGGGATCCGACGTCGGTGACGGACCACTAGCCCGTCGTGCCGAGCACGCCGTTGGGGTCGAGCACGAACTTGGACGCGGCGCCCTGGTCGAAGTCCTCGTACCCCTGGGGTGCCCGCTCCAGCGGGATCGGCACCGCGTTGACCGCCTTCGCGATCTGCACCCTGTCGTGCAGGATCGCCTGCATCAGGTAGTAGTTGTAGCGCATGACGGGGCACTGGCCCGTGGTGAAGGAGAGCGACTTGGCCCAGCCGAGGCCGAGCCGGATGGAGAGCGACCCCTGCTTCGCCGCCTCGTCGTGGGCACCCGGGTCACCGGTCACGTACAGGCCCGGAATGCCGAGCGCGCCGCCGGCGCGGGTGATCTCCATGAGCGAGTTGAGCACGGTGGCCGGGCGTTCCTGCCCCGCGTCCGCGCCGTGGCCACGTGCCTCGAAGCCGACCGCGTCGACGCCGCAGTCGACCTCCGGCACGCCGAGGATCTGCTCGATCTGGTCCTTGGGCTCGCCCCGTGACACGTCGACGGTCTCGCAGCCGAAGCTGCGGGCCTGTTCCAGGCGGTCCTTGTTCAGGTCGCCGACGATCACCGCGGCGGCCCCGAGGAGGAACGCCGAGACCGCCGCCGCGAGCCCGACCGGGCCCGCGCCCGCGATGTAGACGGTCGATCCCGGCCTCACCCCGGCGGTGACACAGCCGTGGAAGCCGGTCGGGAGGATGTCGGTGAGCATGGCCAGGTCGAGGATCTTCTCCATCGCCTGGTCCCTGTCCGGGAACTTGAGCAGGTTCCAGTCGGCATAGGGCACCAGGACGTACTGGGCCTGCCCGCCGACCCAGCCGCCCATGTCGACATAGCCGTACGCCGAACCCGGCTGGTCGGGGTTGACGTTCTCACAGATCCCGGTCTTGCCCTCCTTGCAGTTGCGGCAGCGGCCACAGGAGATGTTGAAGGGCACCGAGACGAGGTCGCCCACCTTCGTGAACTCCGCGTCCGGACCGACCTCCACGACCTCTCCGGTGATCTCGTGGCCGAGGACGAGACCGATGGGCGCGGTGGTACGGCCACGGACCATGTGCTGGTCGCTGCCGCAGATGTTCGTCGCGACGGTCTTGACGATCGCCCCGTGCGGCACCTTGCGGCCCACGTTGGCGGGGTTGACCCCCGGGCCGTCCTTGAGCTCGAACTCGGGATAGTCGATGTTCTGGACTTCCACCTTGCCCGGCCCCTGGTAGGAGACGGCTCTGTTGCTCGGCATGACGTCCTCCGTGTTCCCTCGTGGCGCCCTTCCGCGTGATGCCCGGTGGAGCAGCCGGTCGTCGTCCGCGAGGGGAACTGCGAGGAGGCCGTGACGGCCGAAATCCGGGCCGGAGACAATGGCTCTCTGTCCGCTTTCCACCATATACCCGCTGTTTTCGGCGTCACCCTGAGAGCCGTTTTCCGAACGTCAGCGCCGCCAGAGTGCTGAGGACGAGCGATCATCTCCGCGACCGTGCGCACGATCACGGTCGGATCGGCCAATCCGCGCAAGCGCTGGGATCCCGATCGGCTCGGCTTCGAGTGGAAGGAGACCCCGAACAGCCCTGAGACCGTACCGGGAGAGGATTCACACGAGGCCATACTCGAAGATCTGCTCCTCAGCCGGCGCCAGGCCCGTCCGGCACGGGAAACGCACGAGCCCCCGGCCAGGTGTTCCTGGCCGGGGGTTCGTGCACGGCGGTGGGATCAGGCGGGGGCGGCGAAGTCCTCGGGGCCGAAGACGCGCAGCACGTCGGCCTCACCCTCCCAGCCCGCCCAGTGATCCCGGTGGATCTTCAGGAAACGGGAGGTCCACTCGACGGCCTCCTCCTTCGAGCGGACCTGGTAGAGCGCGTAGCTGATCAGTTCCTTCGCCTCGGCGAACGGGCCGTCGGTGACGCTCAGCCTGCCGGCGGTGATCGTGACCCGCGCGCCCTG
>NZ_JOEQ01000052.1 GCF_000721075.1 Streptosporangium amethystogenes | reverse complement strand
TCCACCGAGATGAACGAGCCACCCGAGTCGCCCGGCTCGGCGCAGACGCTGGTACGCCCCAGCCCGTAGATGGTGCCCTGGGGATAGGTGACACTGGCGCTGAGCTGCCGGATGATCCCGCAGTGCCAGTCGGTGGTGGAACCGGACCGGCAGACCGAGGCCCCCTCCAGAGCCGGCCTGGAACCCGCGACGGGCACGGTGCCGCCGAGGCCGTTGCTCACCACCGGCTTGGGCGTCCAGTTCGCGTTCACCGCCACCCAGGCGTAGTCGTTCTCGGGAAAGGACGACGCCCGAAAGACCCCCTGGGGCACCCGGTTGGAACCGGTGGTGGCATCACCCGCCTTACCGCAGTGACCGGCACTGACGAAACCCGCCTGGGCTTCGTGGGTCACCGAGAAACCGACGGAGCAACGACTCGCGACACCGACGTAGTAGGCGTCGCCGCCCTGCACGTCAGTGAAAAGCCGGGGCCGCTCGGTGGACGGCACCACCTTCACCACACTCGAGTCGACACCGGCGGCTTCGATGAGATCCTCCGCGACCAACGGCTCCGACGACAGGACGACGACCCTGTTGTTCCTGGCGTCGACGTAGCGGACACTCCCCTCGTTCTTGGTGCTGGGTATCGACTGGTTGAGGACCTCTATGTGCTTGTCGAGCTCCGTCAGCGACCGCTTGACGACCTCGGCCCGGGCGCCCGCCGCGATGATGTGGGGGATGTCCGCCTCGTCGGTGGTGGCCACCACGAGGGTCTGCGCGATGGTTCCCATCAGCCACGAGCCACCGAAACGGTCACCGAGTCTCGCCCGGAGCTCCGCCGCCACTCCCGTCAGGCGGGCCTCGTTGAGCAGGCGCGCCTGGGCCTGTTCCCTGGTCAGTTCCAGGTCGCGTTGGAGCGCCTCCAGCATGCCCGACGGCGGTCTCCAGACGGACGCGGTGACCGGAACACCCGTCACCCGCGGTCCGGCCGCGGCCGGCACACCCGTCAGGGTGAGCGCGGTGACCGCCAGCACGCAGCCCGTGACGACGACATGCCTGCGGGACATGGGACTCTCCTCGACCTCGGCCTTCACAGCAGGAGGGGGAGATCGCCGCACACCACAGATCGATCATGCGATACGGGCAACGCCACCCTAATCCAGCCGTTGCCCCCAAGGCCTCGAACACCACACGCCACGCGGCAGACGATTTCGATGCACGCTCATCCCCACCAGGGGCGGGCCCCGGACCGGCTCGGTGTTCTCCAGACCCGTCGAGATCAGAAGCCGTAGGCGTCGCCCAGAGCACCCTGGACGTACTTGCGCGCCTGGTGAATGCGGGACTTGGCGGTGCCCAGCGGGATGCGGAGTTGCTCGGCCACCTCGTTGTAGTCGAGCTGGCAGATGTCGCGCAGCACCAGTGCCTGGGCGAGGTCGGGTTTCTCCGCCTCCAGGGCCTCCATCACGTCGAGCAGGTCCAGCCGGGAGCCGGCGATCACGCTCACCCTGGCGACGTCCGGCTTCTGCAGCGGCAACTCGTCCGAACTCTGCTCCGCGGCGCGACGCTTCAGCGAACGGTAGGTGGTCCTGGCGCAGTTGGCGGTCACGATGTGCAACCAGGTGCTGAACTTGGCGCGCCCCTCGAAGCGGCCGATGTTGCGTGCCACCGCCAGCAGGGTGTCCTGGCAGGCCTCTTCGGCGTCCTGCCGGAAGGGAAGGATGCGCCCGCAGTGCCGGAGCACCGCGGGCTCGATACGCTTCAGCAGCTCGCCGAGCGCGCGGTGGTCACCTTGGGCGGCCGTCCGGGCCAGCTCCTCGGTCGTCTCATCCAGCGCCATCACGAGCCCCCATCAGCGGTCACGGTCGCTGGACATCCTACGGTCGGGGATCCCCGTTGCCGACCTTCGGTTTCGTTACAAAAAGCGACGAACCCGAAATATGCTGATCTTAACCCTTATGTGAGCTCCCAGCAGGGGTCCGCCAGGAGCACGGGACCGGTCGTCACGGCGTCGTGAAACCCAGGGTGTAGGGGCTGGAACCGCTCACGGAGACCACCCGGTAGCGGTAGAAGCCGGGCGGGCCGGTGTAGCTGATCTGTTCGTCGGGGCCCGGGCTGTCCGAGGTGGCGACGGTGCCCCAACCGGTCCCCTTCCACCTCTCGAGGTAGAGATCGAGGTCGACGCCGTCGTCCCCGTCCAGGCAGCCATGGTGCTGGCCGGTGACGGTCGCCCGGTAGTAGCTGATGGCCGGCCGGTAGACGGCCTGACCGCTCTCCAGACTACCGACGTAGATCTTCGGGTAGCCGGTGCAGGTGCCCGTGCTCGGCGAGGTGATCGTGTCGGTCACCAGGGTCAGTCCGTAGGCGATGAGGATCTCGTTGACCGGCTGGAAGTAGGTGACACCACCCGAGGTGCAGTCGCCGGAGCCGCCGGAGGTGACTCCCTGGGCCTGGTCCACCGAGATGAACGAGCCACCCGAGTCGCCCGGCTCGGCGCAGACGTTCGTGCGGGTCAGCCCGGAGACCGCCCCCTGGGGGTAGGTGATGCTGGTGTCGCGCTGCAGGATGACCCCGCAGTGCCAGTCGGTGGTGGAGCCGGACCGGCAGACCGAGGCCCCCTCGACGGCCACCTTGGAGCCGACGACGGACACGGTGCCGCCGATGCCGTTGCTGACCGCGGGCTTGGGCGTCCAGTTGTGGTTCACCGCGACCCAGGCGTAGTCGCGGCCCGGGAAGACCGATGCCTGGAAGGTCCCCTGGGGCACCCGGTTGAAACCGGTGGTGGCTTCACCCGTCTTACCGCAGTGACCGGCACTGACGAAACCCGCCTGGGCTTCGTGGGTCACCGAGAAACCGATCGAGCAGCGGCTCGCGACACCGACGTAGTAGGCGTCGCCGCCCTGCAGGTCGTGGAGGGGCTGGGGTTGCTCGGTGGACGACACCACGCTCACCGCGTCCGTGTCCACCTTCACGTCCTTGATGAGGTTCTCGGCCACCGTGGGCTGCGCGGACAGGACGACCACCTTGTTTCTCTTCGCGTCGACGTAGCGCACGCCCCCCACACGCGGCTTGGCGGGCAGCACGCCGTCGACCTTCTCCCTGATCAGGAGGAGCTCCGCCATCGACCGGGTGACGACCTCGGCCCGGGCGCCCGCCGCGATGATGTGGGGGATGTCGGCCTCGTCGGTGGTGGCCACCACGAGGGTCTGCGAAGTGGCTCCCACAAGCCATGAGCCGCCGAAACGGTCACCGAGTCTCCGGCTGAGCCGCGTCGCGACCGGAAGCATGCGGGCCTCGTTGAGCAGGCGTGCCTGGGCCTGCCGCCTGGTCAGCCCCAGGTCGCGCTGGAGTGCCTCCAGCATGCCCGACGGCGGTTTCCAGGTGGACGCGGTGACCGGAACACTCTTCGCCCGAGGTCCGGCCGCGACCGGCACGCCCGTCAGGGTGAGCGCGATGATCGCCAGCACGCAGCCCATGGCGACGGCATGTCTGCGGGACATGAATCCCTCCTCGGCCTCGGCTTTCACGGCGGGAGGGGAGATCGCCTCGCGGGCAACGCCACCCTAATCCAGCCGTTGCCCCCAAGCCCCCAAAAACCACACGCCACGCGGGCACCCCTCGGAACGTCTCGAGCTTCCGATCCATCATCGGAAAGTCATGAAACCGGGATGTACTCACCGAGTTACCGACAAGAGCTGACACACTCAAATGAACGCCATTCTTCCTTGGCCTGAAGAGCAGGGCGCCCCGGCCGGGCGCCGGTTAATCTTCTGGACAAGCGTGTCCCCAGCCAGCGAAGGGGTCTCATGAACGCGATCCTCGTGGCCTCCAACCGCGGTCCCGTCTCCTTCACCCTCTCCGAGGGCGGCTCCCTGTCCATGCGCAGGGGAGGGGGCGGCCTGGTGTCGGGCCTGTCGGAGGTCGCGAAGGACCTCGGCGCCCTCTGGGTCTGCGCGGCGCTGTCCGACGGCGACCGCGGAGCGGTGCGGCTGGCGCCCGGCGGCCGTCTCGACCAGGCGGGCTACGACACCGGGGCGCTGCGCATGCTCGACATCCCCCCGGCGACCTTCCACCGCGCGTACAACGCGGTCGCCAACTCCACGCTCTGGTTCGTCCACCATCTGCTGTACGACACCCCCAACAGACCGCATTTCGACGCCAGGTTCCGCAGGGAGTGGGAGTCGTACCAGGCGTACAACGAGGCGTTCGCGATGGCGCTGGCCGAGGAGGCCCCGCACGGGGCGCGGGTGATGGTGCAGGACTACCACCTGAGCCTGGTGCCGGCCATGCTCAGGGGGGAACGGCCCGACCTGCGGGTGGCCCACTTCTCGCACACTCCGTGGGCTCCGCCCGAATACTTCAGCCTGCTCCCCGACGACGTCGCGGCCGAGGTCCTGGAGGGCATCCTGGGCGCCGACCACGCGGGTTTCCTGACCGCCCGCTGGGGCGGGGCGTTCATGGACTGCTGCGAGACCGTGCTCGGTGCCCGGGTCGAGCGCGCGAGCCGTACGGTCACGCACGAGGGCAGGACCATCCGGATCGGCACGCACAGCCTGGGCGTGGACGGCAAGGCACTCTGGGCACGGGCGTCCGAGCCCGACGTGGAGTCGCACATGGCCGCGCTCCGCGCCCAGGTGGGCGACCGCAGGCTGATCGTGCGGATCGACAGGACGGAGCTGTCGAAGAACATCGTCAGGGGTCTGGCCGCCTACCGGGAGTTCCTCTCGGCCCACCCGGAGTGGCACGGCCGGGTCACCCACCTCGCCTTCGCCTACCCGTCCCGGCACGATCTGCCCGAATACCGCGAGTACACCGCGGCGGTGCAGCGCTGTGCCAAGGAGATCGAGGACGAGTACGCCACCGAGGACTGGGACCCGCTGATCCTCAACGTCGACGACGACTACCCGCGCTCGCTCGCCGCCTACCGGCTGGCCGACGTGCTGCTGGTCAACCCGATCCGCGACGGCATGAACCTGGTGGCCAAGGAGGGGCCGATCCTGTCGCCGGGCAGCGCGCTGGTGCTGTCGCGAGAGGCGGGCGCCGCCGCCGAGCTGGGCGAGCACGCGGTGACCGTCAATCCCTACGACGTCTCGGCCACAGCCGCCGCGCTGCATGAGGGGCTGACGATGCCCGAGGCCGAGCGTGCCAGGAGGGGCGCCCTGCTGGCCGGCGCGGCGACCGCGCTTCCGCCGCACCGGTGGTTCGCCGAGCAGCTCGACGCTCTCGGATAAGGACAGGAAGCTTCAGTCCTTCATGAGATAGTTTTCGCGGCTATTTAACTTTTTTACAAACGGGGAGCCTGAATTGACCGCGATCGCCCCCGTCAGACTGATCCGCGACCGGGCGATCTGGCTGATCTACCTGCAACTCGGCGCCTTCGCCACCTATCTGTACGGCCTCAGCGCCGCGCTCCCGCTGCTCCGCCTCGACCAGGGCGTCTCCCAGGCGGTCGCCGGACTACACGGGACCTCGATGGCCGTCGGCGGCATCATCACCGGCCTCGCCCTCCCCTGGCTGACCGGGAGGATCGGCCGCCGGGCCGTCACCTGGACCGGACTGGCCGGAATGAGCGTCGGCACGCTCCTGGTCGCGGCGGCTCCCACCACGCTGCCGATCACCCTCCTCGGCTACGGCGTCGCCAGCGGGATGGCCTCCATCACCCTGTACTCGGGCATGGCGGCGCTCGACGACCACCACGGCCCGGCGGGCCCCGCGGCGATCAGCGAGGCCAACGCGGTCTGCGTGATCATCGGCATCGGGGTCCCCTTCGTGGTCAGCGCCGCCGCACAGAGCGCCTTCGGCTGGCGGGCGGCGCTGCTGGTGCCCGCCGTGCTGACCGCGCTGCTCGCGCTGTTCATGGGACGCGTCTGGATTCCGGAGCGGGAGGACGCGGCTGCCGGAACCGGCCCGGAGGCCGGGGCCCGCTTCGGCTGGCGCTTCTACCTGGCCGGGGCCGTGCTGTTCTGCTGCGTCGCGATGGAGTTCTGCTTCAACCTGTGGGCGGCCAAGCTGTTCTCCGACCAGACCGGGCTGCCCGCGGCGGTGGCCGCGACCGCGGTCGCGGCGTTCACCGCCGGGTTGGCGGTGGGGCGGCTGGCCGGGGGGCGGCTGGCCCTGCGGATACCGCCGACCGCGCTGTTCATCGGGGCGCTCCTGGTCACCGCCGCCGGATGGGCGATCTTCTGGCTGAGCAAGGACCCGGTGTTCTCCTACGTGGGCCTGGCCGTGTCCGGGCTGGGAGTCGCGCTGCACTTCCCGATGGCGCTGTCGCGGGTGCTGGCCGTCTCCGGCGGGCGGCGGGACCAGGCGTCGGCCCTGGCCTCGATCTTCGCCGGCCTGGCGGTGGGCAGCGGGCCGTTCCTGCTCGGCGCGCTGGCCGACGGGTTCGGCACCCAGCAGGCGTTCCTCATGGTCCCGGTCCTGATCGGGCTGGCCGTCGGAGGGCTGCTGATCGGCTCCGGCAGGCGCGCCTGAGCGGGGAAGACCGGCGGTGAGGCACATCCGGCCGCGGCCTCACCCGCTCAGCGGGGCGCCTCTTTCTCGATGGCGTCGGCGATCGAGCTGAGCAGCTCCAGGACACCCGGGGGCCCGTCCACCACGATGTCGGCCTCCACCTCGATCTCCGGCGACCCGCTGAACACCGTCACCCCCGGCAGCCCGGAGGCCCGTACCGCTGCGAACGCCGCGAGATCTCCAAGGTCGTCCCCGGCGAACAGCACGGACCTGGCGGCCCGCTCGTGCAGGAAGGCGCTCAGCGCCATCCCTTTGTCCATCCCCGGCGGGCGCAGCTCCAACACGAACTTGCCGGGCTCGACCACCAGCCCGGCCTCGGCGGCCAGCGCGGCGACCGGCTCGCGCAGCGCCTCAAGCGTCGCCCACGGGTCGGCGGCCTGCCGGGTGTGCACGGCCATCGCCCGCTCCTTGTCCTCGACCCTGACCCCATCCCACCCCTCGACCAGCCGGGGGAGCCCCGCCCTGACCAGGTCGAGGCCCGGGTGGACGGGCGGCGCGGCCAGCGCGCCCGCCTCCCAGCGTTCAAGGCCGTAGTGGCCGAGCACCACCAGACCGGGCACACCGGCCAGGGAGCCGTACTCGACGGCCGTGGCGGCCGGGCGGCCGGTCACGACCACCACGGCGCCGACCAGACCGCCGAGCCTGGACAGCACCTCGGGACCATCAGGGTGGATTCTGGCCTCCGCGGGGTCGGAGACGATCGGAGACAGCGTGCCGTCGAAGTCGAGCCCGATCACCGCTCCCCCGGGGTCGGCCACGATCGCCTTCAGCCCGTCGGGCGGGTTCGCCGTCATGTCCGGTTCCTCTCCGTCTCCATCGTCTCGCCCGTCTCATCGGCCCCGCCCTCCGGCGTTCGCCCGCCCGACCGGTCGTACCCGGAGATCAGCGACGCAAGCCATCTTCAGGGCTTCTTGGTCAATCCGGGCGCACCTCGCCGGCCCCTCCGCGCACTCGTCCCCCGGTATCAGGGACGCAAGCCCGTCCTCCGAGCGGCTCGGTCGCTCCGGCGCGTCTCACGGAGACGGCGCAGGCGCTTGATCAGCATCGGATCGTGGGCAAGTGCCGCGGGTAGTTCGATGAGCTCGCTGAGCAGCTGGTAGTAGCGCGTCGCGGAGATGTCGAAGGCCTCCCGGACCGCCTGCTCCTTGGCGCCCGCGTGGCGCCACCACCGACGCTCGAAGGCGAGCAACTCCCGCTCGGAGTCGGTGAGAGCACGCGACGCGGGCTCTCGGGCAACCCCGCCGTCGGCACTGTCACCGGGGGTCGGCTCGGTGTCCATGGCTTCCTCCTCGGTCGGGGCACATGGCGATCACACCGCGCACACGCCGCCCGGAGTCAGAATAGTCCGGAATTTCGCGCTGTTCATGACGGATGCGGAGCCGTACAGTCACCAAGTGTGACCTCTGTCATCAGCCTTCTCACCGACTACGGACTGGAAGACGGCTATATCGCCGCCTGTCACGGCGTGATCGTCGGAATCTCTCCGGAGTCGCGAATCATTGACGTGTGCCATCTGGTGCCTCTGGGAGACGTACGGCGCGGTGCGGCGATCCTGGCCCAGACGATCACCTACCTGCCTCCCGGCGTGCACGTCGCCGCGGTGGATCCCAGCGGCTCGCGCAGGGCCGTGGCGGTCGAGGCCGGTGACCACGTGTTCCTGGGCCCGGACAACGGGCTGCTGTCGTGGGCGATCCACGCCAGCGGAGGCGCGCGGGCCGCCTACGAGCTGTCCAACGAGGAGTTCTTCCTGCCCCCTCTCTCACCCACCTTTCATGGACGCGACCTCTTCGCGCCCGTCGCGGCGTATCTGGCGATCGGGCGGCATCCGGCCGAACTGGGGCAGGAGATTCCGATAAACCGGTTGATCTCGTTGCCCGCGCCCACCTCGACGGTCCAGGACGACTACGCCGAGGGCGAGGTGCTGTCGGTCAACCGGCACGGCAACGTCCAGCTGTCGATCGGCGCCGCCGACCTGATAACGCTGGGCGTCTCACTGGGAGACAGCCTGGTGGTCTGGATGGGCGGGCGGCGGCTCGCGGTGCCGTTCAAGGAGACCTTCACCGCGGTTCCACCCGGGGAGCTCGTGTCCTTCATCGACTCGGTCGGGCTGGTCGCGCTGGCGATCAACTCCGGCGACGCCTCCCAGCGGCTGGGCCTGCCGCCGGGAGCCCGCGTGCGTCTCTCACCCGCGCCATGACGGGTGGGTCGGCGACCGGCCCGCGGACTTCCGCCGGGTCCGCTCCCCGAAGGGGGGATGTTACCTAGCAAGCGCTTGTGTCATATTGGCCCTATGACCGCACCCGTGATCAACGGCTGGTTCACCGTGGACGGCGGCACCGCGCACCTGCTCGGCACCCGCTGCGCGGACTGCCGGACCGTCTACTTCCCGCCCCGCACGGGCTTCTGCCGCAACCCGTACTGCGACGGCGAGGACCTGGCGGAGACGCGCCTGCCGCGCCGGGGCACCGTGTGGTCCTACACCAACTCCTGCTACCCGCCACCCGCCCCGTTCGTGACCGCCGATCCCTATGTTCCCGTCACCCTCGCGGCGGTGGAGCTGGCGGGGACCGGGATCGTCGTACTCGGCCAGGTCAAGGACCTCACGGTGGACGACCTGCGGGTGGGCATGGAGCTCGAACTGACCACGGGCCCGCTCGCCGACGGCCCGCTGGTCTGGATGTGGGGCGCCCCCGGCGCCACAGCGGAGCGGCAGAACGGGGAGAGTTCATGAGCGACGTCGTCATCCTCGGCGCGGGAATGCACCCCTGGGGCAAGTGGGGGCGGCCCTTCGTCGAGTACGGGGTGGCGGCGGCCAGGGCCGCGCTGCGCGACGCGGGTCTGGAGTGGACGGACGTGCGGTTCGTGGTGGGCGCCGACACCATCAGGAACGGCTATCCGGGATTCGTCGCCGGTGCCACCTTCGCCCAGGCCATGGGCTGGAACGGGGCGCGCATCGCCTCGTGCTACGCGGCGTGCGCCTCGGGCGCGCAGGCGCTGGACATCGCCAGGACCCGCATCCTGGCCGGCCTCTGCGACGTGGCGCTGGTCGTCGGCGCCGACTCCACACCGAAGGGGTTCTTCGCGCCGGTGGGCGGCGACCGACCCGACGATCCCGACTGGCTCAGGTTCCGGCTGCTCGGCGCCACCAACCCGGCGTACTTCGCGCTCTACGCGCGCAGGCGGATGGCCCTGTACGGCGACACCGCCGAGGACTTCGCCGCCGTCAAGGTGAAGAACGCGCTGGCCGGCTCGGCGAACGAGAACGCCCGCTACCGCAAAACCGTCACCGCCGCGCAGGTGCTCGCCTCCCCCCTGGTGGCCGACCCACTGCGGTTGATGGACATCTGCGCCACCTCCGACGGCGGCGCCGCGCTGGTCCTGGCCTCCGCGGAGTTCGCCCGCCGCCACGGCGCGAGCCGCCCGGTACGGCTCGCGGCCGTCTCCACGGTGACGCCGTCCTTCCCCAGCACCGTGCTCGAACTACCGGACTTCGCCACCGACTCCACCGCGGCGGTGCCGCCCCCCGAGCGCCCGTTCCGCGCCGCCATCGCCCACGCCGCCTACGAGGAGGCGGCCCTGGGCCCTGACGACCTGTCGTTCGCCGAGGTGTACGACCTGTCCACCGCGCTGGAGCTCGACTGGGTCGAGGACCTCGGCCTCTGCGCGCGGGGCGAGGCCGCGAAGCTGCTGCGCGCCGGAGACACCGCGCTCGGCGGCCGGATCCCGGTGAATCCCTCCGGCGGGCTGGCCTCCTTCGGCGAGGCGGTCCCCGCCCAGGCCATCGCCCAGGTCTGCGAGCTGACCTGGCAGTTGAGGGGCGTGGCGGGAGCCCGGCAGGTGGAAGGCGCCCGGATCGGGCTGGCGATCAACCAGGGTCTGTTCGGCCACGGCTCTTCGATCATTGCCACAAGCTGACCATTCTTGACCCTCCTTAAAGCATGTCGCTGGATAGTCTCACTCCCGTTACTTTGAGTAGCCGCGCGCAGACGGTCCGTTCCAGAGGCCCCAGACACTGCCGCGATTTCCTTCCAGGGGGAACCACACATGATTCGTCGTCTTCTCATCACTTCCGCGTGCGTCGGCATCGCCGTCCTCGCACCGGCCGTGGCCGCTTCCGCGTCCACGTCCTCCACCACCTCCACCACCAAGGCCGCGACCAAGTCCGTGGTCAAGGCCAAGTCCGCCAAGGCCGACTGCTGCGGCGTCGGCGTCGTCAGCGCGCCGCTCGCCGTCGCCTGCCCGACCGCCGCCGTGGTCGCGGTGCCCACCACCGTCTACAGCAGCGGCGTCTGCGGTGGCGGCGTCTACGCGGCCGGCTGCGGCGGCGTCTACGGCGGCGGGATCTACGGTGGCGGCGTCTACGGGGCCGGCTGCGGCGGCGTCTACGGCGGCGGGATCTACGGCGGGGGCGTCTACGGCGGCGGCGTCTACGGCGGGGGCGTCCTCGGCGGCGGCGGCGTCTTCGGCGGGGGCCGTGGCGGCAACACCATCGGCGGCGGCGGCAACATCGTCAGCAGCGGCAGCGGTGTCGGCCACGGCGTCGGCATCGGCGGCCTCGTCGGCATCGGTGGCGTCGGCGTCGACATCCTCTAGTCGGGCCGAAAACCTGCGGTGAGACAGAAAGGGCGCGGTCCCCACATCTCCATGTGGGGACCGCGCCCTCCGCTTTCCCCGACCCTGCTACGCGGGTGTCACGTCGCGGGTCTCGGCGAAGTGGCAGGCGCTCGCGTGCCCGGTGCCCGGCCGGATCCGCAGCGGCGGCTCCTCGACGGCGCAGATCTCCGCCGCCTTCCAGCACCGCGTACGGAATCGGCAGCCCGACGGCGGATCGGCCGGGGACGGCGGGTCACCGTGGAGGATGATCCGCTCGCGCCGCTCCCGCCCCTCCGGGTTGGGCACCGGCACGGCCGACAGCAGCGCCTGGGTGTAGGGATGGGTGGGCCGGTCGTAGATCTCGGTCTCCTTGCCGAGCTCGACCATCTTCCCCAGATACATCACTCCGACCCGGTCGGAGATGTGCCGGACCACCGACAGGTCGTGGGCGATGAAGACATAGGCGAGGCCGAACTCGTCCTGCAGCCGTGCCAGCAGATTGACGACCTGCGCCTGGATCGACACGTCCAGCGCGGAGACCGGCTCGTCGCACACGATGATCTCCGGCCGGAGCGCGAGCCCTCGGGCGATGCCGATGCGCTGGCGCTGGCCGCCGGAGAACTGGTGCGGGTAGCGGTTGACATGGTCGGGGTCCAGCCCCACGACCTCCAGGAGTTCCCGCACCCTGCGGCGCCGGTCGCCCTTGGGGGCCACGTCCCGGTGGATCTCGAACGGCTCGCCGACGATGTCGCCCACGGTCATCCGGGGGTTCAGCGAGGTGTAGGGGTCCTGCATGACCATCTGGATGTTGCGGCGGACCCGCTTGAGCTCGCCGCCCCTGGCCCGGGCGACCTCCCTGCCGTTGATCCTCACCGATCCCGAGGTGGGCCGTTCCAGCGCCATCAGGAGCTTGGCCAGCGTGGACTTGCCGCAGCCCGACTCCCCCACGATGCCGAGCGTCTCGCCCCGGCGCAGGTCGAAGGAGACCCCGTCGACCGCCCTGATCGCGCCGATCTGCTTGCGCACGACGATGCCCCGGGTCAGCGGGAAGTACTTGACCAGGTCACGAACCTCAAGGATCGGCTCACCCATGGCTGCCATCGAGGACCTCCCTCCAGTAGTGACACGCGCTGGCACGCGTGGGGCCGATCTCGTACAGCGGGGGCGCGTCGGTGACGCAGTCGTCCTGGCGGTAGGGACACCGAGGGTGGAAGGAACAGCCCGAGGGCATGTCGAGGAGGTTCGGCGGCATGCCCTTGATGGCGAAAAGCTCCTGCCCCTTCTGGTCGACCCTGGGAACCGAGTCGAGCAGGCCCTTGGCGTACGGGTGGGCGGGCGTCCGGTAGATGTCGTGTACCGGGGCCTTCTCCACGATCCGCCCGCCGTACATGACCGCGATCCTGTCGGCGACGTCCGCCACCACGCCGAGGTCGTGGGTGATCAGGATCAGGCCCATGTCGCTCTCGCGCCGCAGTTCGGCCAGCAGCTCCATGATCTGGGCCTGCACCGTCACGTCGAGGGCCGTGGTCGGCTCGTCGGCGATCAGCACCTCCGGGTCGAGCGCGATCGACATCGCGATCATGATGCGCTGGCGCATCCCCCCGGAGAACTGGTGCGGATAGTCGTGCACCCGCTGCCTGGCACCGGGGATGCGGACCCGGTCCATCAGCTCGATCGCCTTCTTCTCCGCGTCGCGTCTGGAGGCCCCACGGTGCACCCGGAACATCTCGCCGATCTGGAAACCGACGGTGAACACCGGGTTCAGCGCGGAGAGCGCGTCCTGGAAGATCATCGCGATCCGCCGGCCGCGGATCCGGGAGCGGGCCTCCTCGGGCAGCCTGAGCAGGTCGGTGCCCCGGAAGCGGATCTCCCCTCTGGAAACGCGGGCCGGTGGTGTGTCGAGGATGCCCATGATGGCCTGTGCGGTCACCGACTTGCCCGAGCCCGACTCGCCGAGCACGGCGAGCGTCTCCCCGGGGTTCAGCGAGTAGCTGACCCCGTTGACCGCTCTGACCACGCCCTGCCTGGTGGTGAACTCCACGTGCAGGTCGTCTACGACGAGCAGCGGCTCGCCGCCGGGAGCCCGGCCGGCCGGAACCATCGGTGTCGAGGTCTTCTTCACGGGTCCCCCTACCGCAGCTTCGGGTCGAGGGCGTCGCGGACGGCGTCGCCCAGCATGATGAAGGCCAGCACCGTCAGGCTCAGGAACAGTGCCGGGAACAGCAGCGGCCACGGAGCCTCCAGGAAACGCTCCCTGGCGTCGGAGATCATGAGGCCCCAGGAGATGTCCGGCGAACGCAGGCCCACCCCGAGGAACGACAGACCGGCCTCGGCGGCGATGAAGGTGCCCAGGTTGATCGTGGCGACCACGATCACCGAGGCGACCGCGTTCGGCAGGATGTGCCGGAACATGATCCTCGGCGCGGAGGCGCCGAGCGCCCGCGCCGCGAGCACGTAGTCCTGCCCCTTGGCGGTGATCACCGCCGCCCGCATGATCCGGTACGTCAGCGGCCAGGCCAGCACCGCCAGCGCGAGCATGACCGTCCACACGTTGCCGGTGCGGAAGATCGCCAGGATGAGCAGGGCACCGAGGATCGACGGGATCGCGAAGAAGATCTCCGTGATCCGGGAGAGCAGCGTGTCCAGCGCACCGCCCCTGAACCCGGCGAGGAGGCCGAGCAGACCGCCCAGCAGCGCGGTGACGACCGTGGTGCTCAGGCCGATGACCAGCGAGTTACGGGCGCCGTAGACGACGCGGGAGTAGACGTCGCAGCCCAGGTTGTCGGTGCCGAACCGGTGCGCGGCGCTCATGCCCTGCCTGGCCTGGGCCAGGTCGCAGGTCGCGGCGTCGAACGGGTTCACCGAGGTGAACAGCGAGGGGAACACCGCCATGGCCACCAGGACGCCGATGAGGACCGCCGAGCCGACGAAGAGCGGCCGGCGGCGCAGGTCGTACCAGGCGTCGCTCCACAGGCTCGCGGCCTTTGGCGGCCTGGAAGCCCCCGGGTGCCCTCCCACTCCGCCGTTCTGGGGCCTTTCGGCCGGGGCAAGGGTGTCACTCATAGCGGATCCTCGGGTCGAGCACGGCGTAGAGCAGGTCGACGACCAGGTTGGCCAGGATGTAGATCAGCACCAGCACCGTCACGATGCCGACGACCACCGGCTGCTCGCGCAGGTAGACGGAACTGAACAGCTGCTGGCCGATTCCCGGCAGGTTGAAGATCGTCTCGGTGATCACCGCACCGCCCATCAACGCGCCGAGGTCGGCACCGAGGTAGGTGATCAGCGGGATCAGCGCGTTGCGCAGCGCGTGCCGGCCGACGACCCGGCTCCTGGGCAGGCCCTTGGCCACCGCGGTGCGGATGTAGTCGGTACGCATGATCTCCACCAGGCTGTTCCTGGTGAGCCGGGTGAGGTAGGCGATCGACGTCCCGGCGAGCACGAAGCCGGGCAGCAGGTAGCCGCGCCAGCCCTCCGACACGCCCGCGACGGGGAAGAGGTCGATCCCGGCCTGCTTGAGCCGCACGCCCAGCAGCAACTGGAGCACGAAGCCGGTGACCAGAACGGGCACCGAGATCAGCACCAGCGTGGCGGCGAGGATCAGCGAGTCGCCTGCCCCGCCGTGACGCAGCGCGGCGTACAGGCCGAGGCCCACGCCGATGACCGCCTCCATCACCAGGGCGGTCACCGCCAGGTTGATGGTCACCTGGAACTTGCCGGCCATGATGTCGCCGACCCCGACGCCGGCGAAGGTGGTGCCGAAGTCGCCGCCCAGCAGGCCGACGATGTAGTGCCAGTACTGCACCAGGAACGGATCGTTCAGGTGGTACTGCTCGCGCAGGACGTCGACGATGTCGGGGTCCATGCGCTTCTCGCCCGCCAGCGCCGCGATGGGGTCACCGGGCAGCGCGAAGACGATGGCGTAGATGAGCAGGGTGGCGCCCAGCAGGACCGGTATCGCCTGGATCAGGCGCCTCAGAATGTAGCGGCTCATTCAAGCCTCCCGTACGTGCCGGGGGCGATCTCGCGGACCGGCGGGTCGCGCGGTGCGGTGAGATCACCCCTGGCTGCCGGTGGGGCCGGGCTCCCGCCCGGCCCTCAGCCGGTCGTCAGCCGGCCTTCTCGACCTCGGTCCACTTGATCTGGTTGAGCAGATCGATCTTCACGCCCTTGACGTTCTGGGAGAACGCACCGTTGGTCCGGTAGAAGTACACCGGGATGTAGGGCATCTCCCTGATCAGGATGTCGTCGGCCTGCTGGTAGAACTTCAGGCCCTCCTCCTGCGTCCGGGCGGAGTCGCCCTTGGCGAGGAGCGCGTCGAACTCCTGGTTCGACCAGCCGGCGTAGTTGGAACCGGTCTTGATGGCGATGGTGGAGAAGAGCGGGGTCAGGTAGTTCTCCGCCGAGGGGTAGTCGATCGCCCAGCCCATGCGGAACATGCCGCCGTAGGTCTTCTCGTCGAGCTCGTCGAGGATCCCGGCGAACTTCTCGAACGGCTTGACCTTCACCTCGACGCCCAGGTTGGCGCGGAGGCTGTTGGCGACGGCCTCGATCCACTCCTTGTGCGGGCCGTCGGAGTTGTAGCCCAGCTCCAGGGTCTTGGGGCCGTTGTTGGCGGTGTACTGCTCGCCTGCCTTGAGCGGGTCGTAGACGCAGACCGCGCAGGCGCCGGCGCGGTACCCGTCGAGCAGCGGGTTGATGAAGTCGTCCGCCGGGGCCCGTGTGCCGGAGAAGACCTTGTCGGCGATGGTCTCGCGGTCGATGGCCATCGAGATGGCCTCGCGGACCTTCACGTTCGCGTACGTCTTGTTGTACTGCATGGGGAAGCCGATGTAGGCGACACCGGCGTCCGCCTGGTCCAGGTAGCGCTCGCCGAACTCCGACTTGGCCCTGGCGATCGCGGACGGGGGCAGCGAGTCGTGGATGTCGAGGTTGCCCGCGGCCAGGTCGTTGAACGCGGTCTCCGAGCTCGTGTAGAGCTTGAACTGAAGCTTGGTGAACTTCGGCTTCTTCCCGGGGAACCTGTCGTACCGGGTGAGGTCGATCGACTGGTCGGTGCCCTTGTTGAACGGCTTGTCGAACTGGAAGTAGCCCTGGCCGATCGGCTTCCTGGCGTACTCCTCGGTGATCCTGCCGTCGGCGCCGAAGGCCACCTTGGGCAGCGGGTAGAACGCCGTGTAGCCCAGCATGGTCTTGAACTGGGAGAACGGCTTGCTGAGGGTGACCCTGAAGGTGCTCTCGTCGACGACCTTCAGGCCCTTCATCTCCTTGGTGGAGACGGTCTTGCCCTCACCCGGATTCAGGTCGGCCCAGCCGTCGATCCGGCTGAAGAAGCCGTTGGCGCTCTGCGCGTTGTCCTGGTTGGCCGCGTAGTTCCACGCGTCGACGTAGTTCTGCGCGGTCAGCTTCGCACCGTCGTGCCAGGTGTAGCCGGGCTTGAGGCTGACCGTCCACACCCTGTTGTCCTTCGACTCGATCGACTCGGCGACCTCGTCCACGGCCTGCTTGTTCTCGTCGTAGCCGACCAGCGGCGCGAAGACCGCGGCCAGGACCTCCGCCCCCTCGGACTCGGTGGTGTCACCGGGGTGGAAGAGCTTCTGCGGCTCGCCGAGCTCCATCCGGACCGGCAGATCACCCGAGGCCGTACCGCCGCCCGAGGACGCCGAGTTGCCGCACGCGGCCAGCGCGAGGGCGAGTAGCGCGGCGCCGGCGGTGAGCCGCGCCCCCTTGGTAACGCGCATTGCGGTACATCCTCCTTTTTCAGGCTCGCGTCGACACGGAGATCCCCCTCCGGGCAGCACGCAGGAGGATCTTGTGGTCCCTGCCTCCCGCCGCCCCGGTCCGGGCACTGACATCACACCGGCCGGCCGCGGCTGTTCCGCACCACTCCACACCGATTCGCATCTGTGATGTTGCAGTTCGGTCACGCATGAACCGGTTCGGCGTTGTATGTCCGCCAACTCGACGAAGCCAAGATCCCAGACGCCCCTAAAGAGGACATGCAGGGATACATATGTCAATAACGGTCAGGCCAAACTACCTGCATGCCGACAGTGCTCGCATCCATTGCCTTTCCCTGCCCCCGAGCTGGGCCCACTCTGGCCGGGGCGCGAAAGAGCCGGTCGCTCGTAGGCGGAACACACAATTACCCTGGAACCTCTTTCCCGGAGATCCCGTCCAATGTGTGCGGCAGGACGCCGCCGCAGGCGCTTCATCCACCCACATCCAATAGAGTCCTTGCCATGAGCCAGCCGGAATCCGCGATCGCGGACGCCCAGGCGGGCGGCCCGAGTAACGGCACCCCAGAGCCGCTGGCCAAGCTCGCCGCGCGTTACGGACTTCGGCGTGCCATCGCACGCCCGAGTCTGCTCGTCTACCTACGCCAACTGTGGGAACGACGACATTTCGTCATGACGTACGCGACCTCGCGCAACGTCTCGAAGTACAGCAACTCAGCCCTGGGCCAGCTCTGGCAGGTCCTCACCCCGCTGTTGAACGCCGCGATCTACTTCCTGATGTTCGGCGTGATCCTGGGCGCCAGCAAGGGCATCGACAACTACCCGGCCTTCCTGATCACCGGGATGTTCGTCTTCACCTACACGCAGCGCTCGGTGAGCGGCGGCGCCAAGGCGATCTCCGGCAACCTGTCGCTGATCCGGGCCCTGCACTTCCCGCGCGCCGCGCTCCCGCTGGCCTACACGATCCAGGAGTTCCAGCAGCTGCTGATCTCGATGGGCGTGCTGCTCGGCCTGGTGCTGCTCACCCAGGAGCCTGTCACCCTGCTGTGGCTGCTGATCCCGGTCGCCCTGGCGCTGCAGACGATGTTCAACGTCGGCGCCAGCCTGGTGCTCGCCCGGGTCGGCTCCACCGCCCGCGACCTGAACCAGCTGCTGCCCTTCATCATGCGCACCTGGCTCTACGCCTCCGGAGTCTTCTTCTCCATCGAGGACCGGGTCGTGGGCCCCAACGGCGCCGGTCTCCCCCAGTGGGTCGCCGACATCATGTACTTCAACCCGGCCGCCGCGTACATCGAGCTCATGCGGGACCTGCTCATGCAGACCCACCCGGCCCGGCCCTACATCTGGGCGGTCTGCGTATTCTGGGCATTGTTCGCTCTGCTCGGCGGCTTCTGGTACTTCTGGCGAGCCGAGGAGAAGTACGGCCGTGGCTGAGTTGACCGAGGAGCTGTCCCGAGTGAAGGCCGAGGAGCCCGCCGTGCCCAGCACGGACGTCAGGGTGCATCCCAACCCCGAGCCCGCCAAGGAGGGCACCCCCACGGTCATCGTGGACGACCTGCACATCATCTACCGGGTCTACGGCGCGGCCAGCGACACCGAGAAGGGCAACGCGGTCAACGCCCTGATGCGCCTCGTCAAGCGCCAGGGACGGCCGCAGATGAAGGAGGTGCACGCCGTGCGCGGCGTCTCCTTCGTGGCCCGTCACGGCGACGCCATCGGCATCATCGGCCGCAACGGCTCCGGCAAGTCCACCATGCTGCGCGCCATCGCCGGGCTGCTGCCGCCGCACTCCGGCGCCGTCTACACCAACGGCCAGCCCTCCCTGCTCGGCGTCAACGCCGCGCTGATGCGCGAGCTCACCGGCGAGCGCAACATCGTGCTCGGCTGCTACGCGATGGGCATGAACCCCGCGCAGGTCAAGGAGAAGTACGACGACATCGTCGACTTCTCCGGCATCGGGGAGTTTGTCCAGTTCCCCATGTCCACCTACTCCTCGGGCATGGGCGCCAGGCTCCGCTTCGCCATCGCCTCGGCCAGGTCCCACGACGTGCTGCTCATCGACGAGGCGCTGGCCACCGGCGACCGCGAGTTCCGGCGCAAGAGCCAGGACCGGATCAAGAAGATGCGCGACGAGGCCGGCACCGTTTTCCTGGTCGCCCACAACCTCGACGTGATCGAGGAGACCTGCAACCGGGTCATCTGGTTGCACAAGGGCAAAATCAAGATGGACGGCGACCCGCAGACGGTCCTCGCCGCCTACAACAAGGTCTGATCGCCGGGCAAGATGAGGAGCGACCGAAAAGACGCTCCCATCGGAGGTGAATCGTGTCCACCAGGCCACCGATTCCGTATGACTTCCTGCCCCAGGTTCCCACGCTGACCGTCGAAAGCGACGACGTGCGCGACGGAGAGCGCCTGGCAGCGGCCCAGGTGTTCAACGACTGGGGATTCGAGGGCCAGAACGTCTCGCCCCAGCTGCGCTGGTCCGGCGCGCCCGAGGGCACGCTCAGCTACGCCGTGACCTGCTTCGACCCCGACGCGCCCACCGGCAGCGGGTTCTGGCACTGGCTGCTGTTCGACATCCCCGCGGAGGTGACCGAGCTGGACGCCGGCGCGGGGGCCGGTGACGGCGGTGTGGGCGTGCACGGCCGCAACGACTACGGCATCACCGCCTACGGCGGCGCCGCGCCGCCTCCCGGACATCCGCACCGCTACATCTTCGCGGTGCACGCCCTCGACGTGGAGAAGCTCGGCCTCGGCGCCGACGCCTCGGCCGCCGTGCTGGGTTTCAACATCACCGCCCACACTCTGGCCCGCGGATACGTCGTCCCCGAGTACGAAAGCTGACCCGGTATTCCGCGCGTGCTCCCGGTTGACCTGGGGCGATCACCCGCTTGTAGCCGCTGACCCGCAACGACATGGCACGTGCGGAAACGGGGCCGGTCGACAGGGCGTGACACAGGAGGCAATGGACTGACAGCGTGTTCGGTGTTCCGGTATGATTCGAACGTTGTTTCGATCCAAGGAAGCCGTCATGGAGTGGGGGCGCGCGATGCGAGAGCTGTCCACCGCGATCGACCACCTGTCCGTCGAGGACCCATCAGAGATTCCACGTCTCCAGCTCACCGAGCAGCTCATCGAGCTGCACTGGCAGATGGCCAGGCTCCAAGCTGAGATCGCCCGCCGCACCTCCGTGCGACGCCCGGGTCGCTGAGACGGCGGGGAGACCAACCGGTCTCCCCGCCGCCACAGACGTCGGACAGGTCTCGCGATATATCTTAAGTAGTCGTACACTCGCGTCATGACGTCTCATCACCCCGTTCTGCGCGCCTCCGACGCCGATCGCGACCGCGTGGCCGCGGTGCTGGGCGAGGCGCTCGCCACCGGCCGCCTGACCAGCGTCGAGCACGCCGACCGCCTGGACATCGCCTACCGCGCCGTCACCGTGGACGAACTCGCCCCCCTCACCGGCGACCTGCCCGACGTCGTGGCCTCCGGCCGCGAATCCGCCACCGAGCGGCAGCAGGTCGGGGCCGTCTTCAGCAAGGTCGTGCGTGGCGGGCGCTGGCTCGCCGGGCGGCACACCACGCTGAGCGCCACCTTCGGCGCGTTGATCGTCGACCTGTCCGAGGCCGTGCTCCCCGGCCGGGAGATCACCCTGGAGGTCAACTCCCTCTGCGGCAAGCTGATCGTCAGGGTTCCGGAGAACGCCCACGTCATCGACGAGGTCAGCGGCATGTTCGCCAAGAGACACGTCTCGGGTGGCCGGGGCGGCGAGGGCTCCCCGGTCATCCGGGTCGTCGGCCGGGCCACCTTCGGGAAGATCATCGTTTCCCGGGAGAGAACCGACTGGAATCTCCCCGGCACTCCCTGATCCCCCCGGCGGAACATTCCGGTCCCGGGGCCGCCTACGATGCGGACAAACCATCCCGCACGAGGTGACCGCTTGCCTGAGACCAATGCTCCCGGCACCATGCCGATCGCCCTTGACGCGATGGGCGGTGACCACGCCCCCGACGAGATCGTGGCGGGAGCCGTGCGGGCGGTGCGAGAGCACGGGATCTCCATTGTGCTCGTCGGCGCCCCCCGCCCGCTGTCCGAGGCGCTCTCCGACCACGACGCGACCGCCGAGATCCCGATCGTCCGGGCCGAGGAGGCGCTGGCCATGGACGAGGGTGCCCTCGCCAGCCTGCGCCGCCCGCGCTCCAGCATCGCCGTCGCCTGCCACCTCGTCCGGCGGGGTGACGCCTGCGCCGTGGTCTCCGCCGGGTCCACCGCCGGGATCGTGGCCACCGGAAAGCTCCGGCTCCGCGGCCAGCCCGGCGTGCTCAGGCCCGCCATCGCCGTCGCCCTGCCGACCAGACCCACCCCGACCATCCTGCTGGACGCCGGGGCGAACTCCGAGGTCAAACCCGAGATGCTGGTGCAGTTCGCGCACCTCGGCGCCGCCTACGCCGAGACGGCCCTGGGCATCGAGAACCCCAGGATCGGCCTGCTGACCATCGGCAGCGAGCCGGAGAAGGGCAACAAGCTCGTCAAGCGTGCCCACGAACTGCTGTCGGCCGCCCCCGGCCTCGACTTCTCGGGCAACGTCGAGGGCCACGACCTGCTCACCCGTACCGTGGACGTCATCGTCGCCGACGGATTCACCGGCAACGTGGCGCTCAAGACCATGGAGGGCAGCGTCCGCTACGCCTTCGCCGAGCTCCGTGAGACGGTCAGGGAGAGCCGGACGGCCAGGGTGGGCGGTCTGCTGCAGAAGAGACGCATCAGGGAGCTTTACCGGCGGCTCGACCCCGAGGTCCACGGCGGGGCCGTGCTGCTCGGACTGAACGGCACCGTGGTCATCGCGCACGGCGCCTCACACGCCAAGGGGGTGAGTGCCGCCTGCGTGCTCGCGGCCAAGCTGGCCCACGAGGGCGTGGTGAACCGCATCGGCGAGCGCCTCGCCGCCGTCCCCCGCCCGCATCGCCTCTGGTGACGTGTCACGAACCCCGTCCAGCACCCGCGCCGCCCCCGGTGACCCTCCGCGAACACGCCACCAACCTGCGGTGATATTTGCGGCGCATCAGGTGACGTATTCCACCGAATTCTCCGACCCCGCGTACCCTTGAGTCCCAGTCGATCGGCAGGGGGCCGTGTGGAGCAGGTGACACAGCGCGGGCTGACCTCGGCGGAGGTCGCCGAGCGCGTGGCCCTCGGGCAGGTCAACGACATCAGGCGCCGATCGAGCAGATCGGTCTCGGCGATCTTCAGGGCCAACGTCCTCACCCTCTTCAACGGGGTGATCGGCGTGCTCTGGGTGCTGATCATGATCTTCGGGGAGTGGAAGGACGGCCTCTTCGGCCTGGTGATCGTGGCCAACGCGGGCATCGGCATCGTCCAGGAGCTCCGCGCCAAGCGCACCCTCGACCGGCTCGCGATCGTCAACGAGGCTCCGGTCAAGGTCCGCAGGGACGGCTCGGAGACCGCGATCCCGCCCCGGCAGGTGGTGCTCGGCGACCTCGTCCTGCTCGCGCCCGGCGACCAGCTGCTGGTCGACGGCGAGACCGTTGACTCCGACGGGCTGGAGGCGGACGAGTCCCTGCTCACCGGCGAGGCCGACCCGGTGCACAAGCTGCCGGGCGACGAGGTCCTGTCCGGCAGCTTCGTGGTCGCCGGCCGGGGCTCCTACATCGCGACCAGGGTGGGCGGTGACGCCTACGCGGCCAGACTCGCCGAGGAGGCCAGCGCGTTCAGCCTGTCCCACTCGGAGCTGCGCGACGGCATCACCCGGTTCATCAAGTACGTGACCTGGCTGGTCATCCCGATCGGTGCCCTGCTCACCTGGAGCCAGGTCAGCAGGCGGACCGGCATCGGCGAGGCGGTCACCAGCACGGTCGCGGGCATCGTCACCATGATCCCCGAGGGCCTGGTCCTGATGACCAGCATCGCCTTCGCCGTCGGCGTGATCCGGCTGGGCAGGCGCCGCTGCCTGGTCCAGGAGCTCCCCGCGATCGAGATCCTGGCCCGGGTCGACACTCTCTGCCTCGACAAGACCGGCACGCTCACCTCGGGCGGCATGGAGCTCGGTGAGGTCCGCAGGCTCCGCGACGACCTGCCCGTGCCCGAGGCGCTGGGCGCGCTGGCCAACCTCGACCCCGACCCCAACCCCACGGCCCGGGCCATCCAGACCCGCTACCCCGACTCCCCAGGCTGGACCGTCGCCGCCAAGATCCCCTTCTCCTCGGCCCGCAAGTGGAGCGGTGCCGGGTTCGACGGGCACGGCTGCTGGGTCCTGGGCGCCCCCGACGTCCTCCTGCCTCCCGGCACCCCGGCGTACACCGAGGCAGGGGCCCTCGCCGCCACCGGTCTGCGGGTGCTCGCCCTGGGGAGGGTCGCCTCGCTGCGCGACCCCGACGACCTCGGCACCGTCGAGGCCGCGGCCATCGTCGTGCTCAGGCAGCGCGTTCGTCCCGAGGCGGCCGAGACCCTCGCCTACTTCGCCGAACAGGGCGTCACCGTCAAGGTCATCTCCGGCGACAACCCCGAGTCGGTGTCGGCCATCGCCACCTCTGTCGGCATCCCCGGTGGGGAGCGCGCGGTGGACGCCCGTACCCTGCCGGACGACAACCCCGAGAAGCTCGCCGAGATCATGGAGGCCAACACCGTCTTCGGCCGGGTCAGCCCGCACCAGAAACGGCTGTTCGTCGGCGCGCTCCAGTCCCGCGGGCACACGGTCGCGATGACCGGCGACGGCGTCAACGACGTGCTCGCGCTCAAGGACGCCGACCTCGGCGTGGCGATGGGCTCCGGCAGCGGCGCCACCCGGGCGGTCGCCCAGATCGTACTGATGAACGACAGCTTCGCCGGCCTGCCCTCCGTGGTGGGCGAGGGCAGGCGGGTGCTGGCCAACATCGAACGGGTCGCCGGCCTCTTCCTCACCAAGACCTTCTACGCGATCGTGCTCTCCCTGATCACCGGGGTCACCGGGCTCGCCTTCCCGTTCGCCCCCCGGCACTCCACACTGATCAACGCGCTGACGATCGGCGTCCCCGCGTTCTTCCTCGCGCTCGCGCCGAGCAACGAGCGCGCCAGGAGCGGCTTCGTACCACGCGTGCTCCGGCTGGCGGTCCCCGCCGGGATCATCTGCGCCACCGCCGTCTACCTGTCGTACTGGATCGCCCAGAGCGGGGCCGCCACCCTGGCGGAGAGCCGCACCTCGGCGGTGATCACGCTGTTCGTCGCCGCCTGGTGGGTGCTGGCCCTCATCGCCCGCCCGTACGTCTGGTGGCGGGTCGCGCTCGTGGGCTCCATGGCCGGACTGTTCGCCCTCACCCTCGCCATCCCGTTCACCCGCGAGTTCTTCGCGCTCACCCTCCGCGACGTCGCCTCGGGCGGAGTCGCGGCCGGGCTCGGCGTCGCCGCGGGGGCCGTGCTGACCGGCGTCTTCGCGGTCATGCGATCCCGCCGTACCAGGCCCGGCCAGGGTGATATCCAATCGGTTCAGGATCGGTCAACCGCTACCCTTGGAACATGACCGACCCGCAATTCGCCCTCACCGAACGCGTCCAGCAGGCGCTGGCCGCGGCCTTCGGTGCCGAATACTCCGACGCAGACCCGCTGATCCGTCCCTCGCAGTTCGCCGACTACCAGGCGAACGTGGCGATGAGTCTGAGCAAGCGACTGCGACGGGCCCCGCGGGAGGTCGCCCAGGAGATCGCCGAGCACCTCACCGGGCGGGCCGACGACCCGTTCCCCGGCACCGTCGAGGTCAGTGGCCCCGGCTTCCTCAACCTGACCCTCTCCGACGACTGGATCACGGCACAGGTCTCGGAGATCCACACCGACCCGCGCGCCGGCGTGGGCGTGTCCGCCTCGCCGCAGACCATCGTGATCGACTACTCCGCGCCCAACGCGGCCAAGGAGATGCACGTCGGCCACCTGCGCACGACGATCGTGGGCGACGCGCTCGCCCGGGTCCACGAGCACCTGGGCAACAGGGTCATCCGGCAGAACCACCTCGGTGACTGGGGCACGCCGTTCGGCATGCTCATCGAACACCTGCTGGACATCGGCGAGGAGGCCGCCGTCGCCCAGCTGGAGGCCGGCGAGGGCAACGCCTACTACCAGGCGGCCCGGGTGAAGTTCGACACCGACCCCGAGTTCAACAGGCGGGCCCGCACCCGGGTCGTCACCCTGCAGGCCGAAGAGCCCGAGACGATGCGCCTGTGGCACATCTTCATGGACGCCACGGTCCGCTACTTCAACAAGGTCTACGTCCAGCTCGGCGTGACGCTGACCAACGAGGACATCGCCGGCGAGAGCATGTACAACCACGTGCTCGCCCAGGTCTGTGACGAGCTGCAGGAGCGCGGCATCGCCGTGCTCAGTGACGGCGCACTCTGCGTCTTCCCGCCCGGCTACACCGGCCGCGAGGGCCAGCCGCTCCCCCTGATGATCCGCAAGAGCGACGGCGGGTACGGCTACGGCACCACCGACATGGCCACGATCCGCTACCGGGTCCAGGACCTCAAGGCCGACCGCATCCTCTACGTGATCGGCGCGACCCAGGCGCTGCACATGTCGATGGTGTTCGACTCGGCCAGGATGGCGGGCTGGCTGCCCGACCACGTCAGGGCCGAGCACATCCAGATCGGCAGCGTGCTGGGCTCCGACGGCAAGATGTTCAAGACCAGGAGCGGACAGTCGGTCAAGCTCCTGGAACTGCTCGACGAGGCCGAGACCAGGGCCGCCGGAGTGATCCAGGATCGCGAGTACGACGACGCGGAGCGCGAGAAGATCGCACACGCCGTCGGTATGGGCGCGGTCAAGTACGCCGACCTGTCGGTCAGCCACGACAGCGAGTACGTCTTCGACTTTGACCGCATGCTCGCCCTGACCGGCAACACCGGCCCCTACCTGCAGTACGCCCAGGCCCGCATCCGTTCCATCTTCCGCAGGGGCGGGGTGACCCCGGCCGAGACGACCGGCCCCATCGTGCTGGGCCACCCGGCCGAGCGCGCACTGGCACTCCAGCTTCTCCGCTTCGGCTCGGTGGTCGAGGAGATGGCGGAGAACTCGGCGCCGCACAAGCTGGCCTCCTACCTCTTCGACACGGCGAGCGCCTTCACCACGTTCTTCGAGAACTGCCCGGTGCTGAAGGACGACGTCGAGGCCGCCACCCGTGCCTCGCGGCTCGCCCTGTGCGCGCTCACCCTGAAGGTCATGGAGGCCGGCCTGGGCCTTCTCGGCGTCCCCGTGCCCGAGCGCATGTAACCTGTCCACCAGATGATCGTCTTTATTGGGAAATCAAAGGCGATCATCTGGCAAAGTCATGTTCGGCGCGCCTCCCCGCGGGGATGTCCGAAGCGCAATACGCTGGCGCGGTCATCGGTCACAACTTCGGGGAGTTCTCTGCCTTGAGCACGGACCTGACCGCGAATCCGCAGGCCGGGACAGAGCTGCACCGCTGTGCCGATGCGCTCCTCACCGACCTGGCCACCGGCACCGTCCCCGGCGAGCTGCCGACCGGTTTCGCGGACATGTCCGACCACTGGCTGGCTCCGGCCATCGAGGCCCTGGTGTTGCTCATGCGCGGCGAGGAGGCGCTCGAACCTCTGGCCCGCGCCGCCCAGCGCGACGAGCGGCGGACCGCGCTCTTCCTCTGCCTCGCACTCGCCGTCGCCGGCCAGGGCGACCGCATCCACGCCTCCTGGCTCGGCAGCGCCTTCGGGGACCTGTCCCTGGACCGCCCGGTGACCCACGGCCAGCGGGCTCTCTGGCTCGCCGCCGCCCGCGGGGCGTACGGCCCGGCGGGAAAGATCTTCGTTCTCCGCAGACTCGACGCGGTGGCCGCGTCCCCGGCATCCGAGCCCGACCTGTGGTTGCGCGCCCTGATCCCCGACGAGCCCTCGACCGTCGTGTCACCGGCTCTGGCCGGGTTCGCGGAACTCGCCGAACTCCCGGAGCTCGCCGTTCCGGTACAGGCCGCCGCCAGGCTGGCCCACCTGCGCGACCGCTGCGCCGAGATCACCTCGGCCCGGGAGAGCGCCCCGACCCGCGAGAACGCCCCCGGAGCGGGCGACGGGACCGGAACCGGCCTGGGTGATCTCGCGCTCCTTGAGGCCGCGCAGACCGACCGCTCCGGCGAGGCGACGGTCGTGTGGAGCGAGGACGAGCCGCTGACCGTGCTCCGCCAGCTGATGGGTTCCGGCACCCCCGAGAGGCCGATGAGACCGCTCACCAGCCACCTTCTCAGCGATCTGCACCCGGGCTCCCATCCTTACCTGGCCGCGATCGCGCTGCATGTGGCCGCGCCCATCGTGCGGTCCGCGGCGGAGAAGCTCGCCGAGGCCACCCAGGCCGAGGCTCCCGAGTCGGTCACCATGCCGATCCTCGGCCACCGCGTGACACTCCGCCCCGAGGGACCGGACCCCGATTCGCTGGGCGCCGCCGAGGAACGCATCGTCACCGAGGGCACGCCGGTCCGCGGCCGGCCCTGGGCGGCCTACGGGCTACTCGCCCTCGCCCCGGTGATCCTGGTGGTCGCGCTGGTCCTGCCCGTCCTTCCGCTCGCGCTGCTCGCGCCGCTACCGGCCGCGGCGGGCGGCTACCTGCTGTGGCGCAGGCGCAGGCGTGAACGGGCGGACGCCGAATACGTCGTCAAACAGCTGTCCGAGCTCAGGGAGCTCGCTCAGGGTGCGGTATGGGCCCTGCATGACCACGCTCGCGAGTCGGAGGGCCGGATCAAGACAGCGGCCTCCGACCTGGCCGAACTCACCCGGCTGCTCCGCAGGGGTCCCCGGGCGGGCTGACCGGCTCCGTTCACCGGGCGTTCTCGCCGCCCCCGCACCGCCGACGTGCCGCCCGCTCGGCCGCACGACCGTGGCGGGGCCGATCTCTCGGACCCCGCACATCCAGGCCGCCGCCGGATCACCCGTTGGTGATCTCCACCTCGGCAGGGGCCAGTAGGAAGACCTTCTCCGCGATCCGCTCGATACGCCCTTCGCAGCCGTACGCCAGCCCGGCGACGAAGTCGACCATCCTCGTGGCCTCGGCGGTGCTCATCCCGCTGACGTCCATGATGACCGTCTGACCCTCGCGAAAGTGTTGTCCGATGACCGGTGCGTCGTTGTACTTCATCGGGGTGAGCATCACGATTCGTGAGGGCTCGTTCATCGCGTGCCAGCGCTTGGCCGCGCGCTCCGAGGCAGACTGCCAGTCCTCGCCCTCGACCTCATCCTCATAGTCGTAGGACTCGTCATACTGCTCGGCCCCGCCCAGACCAAGGTAGCTTGCCACCTTGCGCACTGCCCCCATCGGCTCGTCCTTTCGCCAGGACCACGCCGTACCCGGCCTGTCCCTACATCTTGGACGGTAACCGACGAATTGAAGTTCGCCATGCGACACGCCCAGCGCTTATTTCCACTTTGTACGGCTACCGCACTGGTCTGCCCGATCCCTGACTTTGCCCGATCCCCTGACTCGACTTCAACTGATATCTCCAGCGCCGCTAGCATCGCGTCATGCTCGTCTACACGGTCGATTCGTTTACCGATGAATTTTTCAAGGGTAACCCTGCCGGGGTCTGCGTACTCGGCAATCCAGTCCCTGACACCTGGATGCAGTCCGTCGCGGCGGAGATGCGGCACTCCGAGACAGCCTTCCTGCTCGAAGCGGAGGACGGCGGACCGTACTCGCTCCGTTGGTTCACGCCGATGACCGAGGTGACCCTCTGTGGGCATGCCACCCTGGCTACGGCGCATGTGCTGTATTCCACGGGAACGGTCCCAGAAACCCTCGAATTCTCAACGAAGAGTGGAATCCTGTCCGTGACCAGGGATAAATCAGGTTTAATCAGCATGGATTTCCCGGCAAAAGTACTCCAAGAGACGCCCCTTCCCGGAGGACTGATCGATGCGCTCGGAGTTAAACCTGTTTGGGGAGGAAAAAATGTTTGGGATTATCTCATCGAGGTCGAGTCCGAGGACGCCGTGCTCGCCGCGGCCCCGGACTTCCGCGCCCTGGAGGCCGTCGACGTGCGGGGAGTCATCGTGACGGCTCGGGCATCCAGACAGGGCGCCGACTACGTCTCCCGCTTCTTCGCCCCCCGCGTCGGAGTTCCTGAGGACCCGGTGACGGGCTCCGCCCACTGCGCGCTCGCTCCCTACTGGTCGGCCAGGCTCGGTTCCGACAGCCTGGTGGGTGCCCAGCTGTCGCAGCGCGGAGGCGTGGTCCGCACGACCGTACGGGGCGACCGGGTGGAGCTGGCGGGACGCGCGGTGACCGTGCTCTCCGGCGAGCTCCACGCCTAGATCCTGTCCCCTTCCTCGGATCCGTGGCCTCTGGCCGGCCGGTGGCTCCCGGTCCCCATGAAGTCGTCAAAACAGAAAGGCTCCCACCGACTGGCGGGAGCCCCGGTAAGCCCCTTCCGGAACCCCCTCGGAAAGCACGAAGGCCCCCACCGAAAGGTGAGGGCCCTCATATGAAAGATTGTCCGGCGGTGACCTACTCTCCCACACCGTCCCCGGTGCAGTACCATCGGCGCTGAAGAGCTTAAC
>NZ_JOEQ01000051.1 GCF_000721075.1 Streptosporangium amethystogenes | reverse complement strand
CCGGGCGTGCAGTGTGGCCGACGCTTGCCGCCGGTCAAGTCCTGCGCCTCCTCGCTGCGCTCGTCGGCTCCGGACTGGACAGTCGGCCGCGCACCGGCCCGGCACGCCGTAAGGGACGAGACGGGGACCGGGCGGGGAGAGGAAATGTCAGGTCCGCTGCATGGTTTCGGGGGAATCCGGCGTGACCTGCGGCTCGACAAGTTAGTCCGGACGGGGGGCTCATGGTCGTCCGGACTAACTTGTCGGTTTCTGCTGTCCGTTCCCAGATGATCTGTTTCAGCTCCTGGCCCGCGCTCACAACGCGATGGGGCGATACTTGAGATTGCCCTGTCCGCTATCGGCACCTCGGGGCGATGTCCCCCGTCGATATGTCCGCGCGTTCGGGGGCACGGCCAGCGCGGCCAACGCGACTCCGAGCCGTCGTTCCGTCGCGAGGGAGCGGCCAACGTGCCAGGATAAATCACGTCAAGCCGTAACTCGCGTGGGCCGGTATCGCAGGGCGACCGCCCCCGACCGGAACTCACGGCGGTCCACGGGCTCGAGCTGGATGCGCTCGCGCAGACCGGCGAGCAACGTCGGCCCGTGTCCGGCAAGGACCGG
Organism: Streptosporangium amethystogenes; assembly: GCF_000721075.1. Taxonomy (GTDB): domain Bacteria; phylum Actinomycetota; class Actinomycetes; order Streptosporangiales; family Streptosporangiaceae; genus Streptosporangium; species Streptosporangium amethystogenes. The sequence continues at coordinate 31,559 of NZ_JOEQ01000051.1, read as the reverse complement.
CTGCACAAGGAACTCGTACTCGTCGATCAGTCCCAGATCTGCCAACGCCAGGGGGAGCGTCACGCCACCCACCCACAGGCCCTCGCCTGACTCCTGCTTGAGCCGCTGAACCGCTTGCCCGAAGTCGCCTCGCACCAGCTCGGCATTCCAATCGACCGCGCTCAGCGTGCTCGACACAACGTACTTCTTCGCCCGGTCGATGGTCTCGGCGAACGGGATCTGCCACTCATCCATCCAGTCAGGCCACGTGTCCGTGGCCGGCTTCCGCCACGCCGACTCCATCATCTCGTAGGTCACCCGGCCGAATAGCAGGGCATCGGCTCGCTCCATCTCAGCGGTCCAGTAACGCATCGACTCCTCGTCCGGGGGGAGCCCTGCCTCGTGATGGCAGCAGCCGTCGAGCGTGACGTTGATCGAGTATCGAAGTGGTCTCATCTCGTTGCTCTCCCTTGATGCGCGCAGCGCGTTTTCACCGGACGTCTACTTAGACGACTGTCGGCGCCATTTCTCATCGGCGCCCGATCCCACCTACTCAACACCGTCGTGATGCGAACCAGACCGCAGACTGAGCGCGCGACCGATTCGGGCGCTCGGGGCGTTCAGGTTCGCAACGGGACGGCGCTCATAACGCTCGACTTCGATGCACGGTGCCACGTCACCTACCGTCGGCTCAGGGCCAACGACGAACGTCGCAAACGTTGCCTGACGCGGCACTAGCTGCGATAACGCCAGCTTCTACACACTTCTCGGCATCCGCGAGGCCATCCACCACGCCGGCACCTTCCAAGGCCGTAGCCGCCGCAACCAGCGCCGTCCGCGCCGCGAACAATTCCCGCTGTATCCGGGCCAGCCCCACCCTGCCCGCCTCACCCTCGGTACCGCCGTCTGTGACCGCCCGGGCATCGCGCAGCACCGTCTCCCCCACGTACGCGGCGACAGCCAACTCAGCCGCCGCCGCGGCTGCGGCTACTTCCTGGAACTCCTCGACGCTGAACTTCACCTTCAAGCTGTGCGAGCGGCCCGACGAGACGTATGCCCGACGCCGAGCCAGCCTCGGCAATGCTCGGCCCGCCGGGCCATCAGCACTCACAAGACTGGATTTTGCACCACCAGCCCCGACAGTTACCCCAGAACTCCGACATCCCATCCGACAGGTTCATCCGGACACCGACAGGCCCACATGGACCGGACAGGAAAGCAGAGGCTCAGGGACACTGAACCCACCGGGATTTATGCAACAAACGTCCGGTTCTGAGCCGACAGTGGATCGATGATGCCCTTTCTGCGCTGCTGGCCGCTGGCCTGCGCTGGAACGGAGGGACTTGGCAGTGATTTGAAAGGTTGTGGATGTGCGTGAAAGGATCATTGCTGGATTGAGAAGTCTTCATCCTGAGTGAACATCGAGGAGGCGGGTTGGCGCTGGCGGTCGTCCGGCCTCTGCGAGAGCAGCGGGTGCTGGAGACGGAAGAGGAGCTCGCAGACTTCGAGCTGGACGTGCTGGCTGGCTTTGTTCTCGCCCGGCACGCGGCAGGGCTGATGGACAGCACGATCCGTGGCGACACCAATCATCTGCAGCTTGTCCGCAACTGGTTCGAGCGGCCGCTCATCTGCAGCTTGTCCGCAACTGGTTCGAGCGGCCGCTGTGGGAGATGGAGCCACGCGACGCGGACCGCTACTTCGGCACCGTCTTGCGTAAGGTGTCGTCGTCGACGCGGGCAGCTCGGGCGCAGACGCTGGTCACCTACTTTGAGTTCCTCGAACTGCGTCACGCGGTCGAGCTGCACGAACTGACCGGCCGCCTGGTCGAGTGCCCGATCGACGAGATGAACCGGCCACGAATGTCGGTAGACGCCCAGCTGCGAATCCCGCCGACCGAGGCGGAGCTTGAGCAGCTGTTCAGCGGCTGGCGCGAGGAGCTGGCGACATGCCGCAAGTTCGCGCCGGCGGCCCGGAACTACATGGTGGCACGGCTCTCGGCGGACGTGGGGTTGCGGATCAACGAGGCATGCAAGCTCGATTTGGACGATGTCCGCTGGGAACTGGGCCGGTTCGGCAAGCTCAACGTCCGCCACGGCAAAGGCTCTCGCAGGAAAGGGCCGAAACAGCGCCTGGTGCCACTGATCAACGGTGCGGACCGCGCGCTGACGTGGTTCATCGAAGACGTGTGGAGCCAGTTCGACGCCGACCACTCGCTGCCCGGGGCACCGTTGTTCCCCTCCGAGCGCCGGCGGGTTGACGGCCCGGGCGCACGGGTGAGTACCGATGCGCCGCGACGCGCGTTGGCTGATGCCGTCACCCAGCACTTGCCGAGCTGGACCGGCAAGCTGACCCCGCATGTGCTGCGGCACTACTGCGCGAGCCAGCTCTACCAAGTGGGGGCGGACATCGTCGCGATCCAGGAATTGCTCGGGCACTCGTGGATCTCTACGACGATGCGCTACGTCCACGTGCACGGAACCCGTGTCGGGGACGCCGTGATGCGCGGTCAGCAGCGCGCCGCCCAGCGTTGGGAAGGACTGATCCGATGAAGTGGAACCTGCGCCTGGCGGCCGCGAATCGCGGTATCTGGAAGGCCAGTGAGCTCCGCCGGATGCTCGCCGAGCGCGGCGTGGAGATGAGTACGGGGAAGATGTCCGGCCTGTGGTCCGGCCAGCCGAACGTCCTGCGCCCGGAGGAGCTGGACGCGTTCTGCGCGGTACTCGGATGCGAGATCAGCGATCTGATCACAGCCGAACCGGAGAAGGTTCCCGCTGCCTCTCCCGCCGGGCAGGAGGCCAGTACGGCGGTCGGGCAAGGAACCCTCGCCACGGGCTCAGCCCGGGTGGTGACACCGAAACCGAGGTCTGGCCGCTCGCTGCCGCCCCGGTGACAGGCCCATGAGTCACCAATCGGCCCGCGGCCTCTCCTGCCGGACATGCGGAGGACCGATCGAGGCCGGCACGAGTCAGCGTGGCGGTCGCCCACGGTCACATTGCCACTCGTGCCGTCCATCGAGGACAGAGGCGCGGCGGGCTGATCGCGCGTCCGAGAGCCCGATCGCGCCTTGCCGCACGTGTGGACGTCCAGTAGACCGCTGGGCGTCGGCGCGAGGTGGACGACCTCGATCACGCTGCCTGCAATGTCGCCCATCCCAAAGTCAGCCCAGCGCTGCCGAGGTGCGGCTCGACGACCTGATCGGCGATCTGCCCGAGGTGTCCGCGCACCGCTCGGTGCTGATCTGCGTGGCTGAAAGGGCTCAGGCCGCAGACTGGACGGCTCCTAGTCTCAGGCGGGTGCTGGTGGGGCTTCGGCAGGTGCTCGATGGACATCCCGATGGGCAATCGGTTCGGCTCAGTCGGGTGCGCGCCGTGCTCGGGGCCACGCCGGGCAGCCGGTTGGCGCGCACCGTCCTTGACGATCTCGGCCTGCTCGTCGATGACACCGTGCCCGCGATGCGGACCTGGATCGATCGCCAGTGTGAAGCGCTCCCAGCGGGCTACCGCGCCGAGGTCCGGGCCTGGCTGCTCGTCTTGTCGGAGGGCGACGAACGCGCCAGACCACGAGCAACGGCCACGATCTACGCCTACTTCGGGCGGGTCCGACCGCATCTGCTCGCCTGGTCGGGAACTCGCGGCCAGCTGCGTGAGGTCACCGAAAGCGATGTGTCACAGGTGCTGGACAAGCTCCGCGGTCACGCCCTTACGGGGACATTTACCTCACTGCGATCGCTGTTTCAGTTCGCCAAGCGCCGCCGCTTGGTCTTCGCCGACCCAACCCGCCGATTAAGCGCCGGCTGCGCACCCACGCGCGCGCTGCTGCCGATGACCGACGAGGAGATCGGCGCCGTCCAAGCGGTGGCGGTGAGCCCAGCCCAGCGCCTGATCATTGCGTTGGCCGCCCTCTACGCGGCCCGCGCGAAGGCAATCCGCGAACTGACCCTCGACGACATCGATCTGGGCAGACGTCTCATCCGGATTGGCGGCCTCGAACACCGGCTGTCGGAACTCGCGCAAAGTGCGCTGGTTACGTGGCTGGAGCACCGGCGCCGCCAGTGGCCCCGCACGCACAATCGCCACGCGCTGGTTTCAGGGGCGTCCGCGATCGGCACCGGGCCGATCAGCGACTACTACCTGAGCTGGCACCTCCTGCTGCAAGGGGTCCAGCTGGAGCAGATCCGTGGGGACCGCATCCTGCAGGAGGCTCTCGCGACAGGAGCGGATCCCCTGCACCTGGTGACGGCGTTCAACCTCAGCCCGAAGACCGCAATCGGCTACGCCAATATCGCGAGGAGCCTGCTGGAGCGCCCCATCGAGGCGGCCGAGGCGTCGCCCGAGCCTTTCATGGGGCCTCAGCGCCCGGAGCCTTCCTGTTGATCTGGTCGATAGCGAGGGCGGCGGCGGTGCCGATAACCGTGTTGATCTCGTTCTCATTGATCCAGGGCCGGTGTGCTCGTGTGAAGACTGCGGCCGCGTAGCGGCGCCCGTCTGTCCTCTCCAGGACTCCGATCTCGTTGCGGATCACTCCGAACAGGCTTCCGCTCTTGGCCGCGACGCGGACATCACGTTGAAAGCCCATCGCCAGGCGATTCTTGGTCACTTGCTGAGCCATCAGGTGGCGGACCTGGGCGCACGCCTCAGCGGGGCCGGCCTCGTCGCGCCAGATCAGGCGCAGCAACCGGGCCATTTCCCTGGCGGTCGTGCGGATCGCATGTTCGGGTTGCATGGCCCGGGAGGACCACAGCCGTTCCTGCAGTTCCTGGGATTCATCGGCCGAGCGTGCCGTGGCCGTTGCGTGAGTCAGTTCTGCCCAGTCGGTAAATCTCGCGTCCTGGCCTATCGAGTCGAGCATGCCCTGCAGGGAGAAGGGAATCGCGGTCACCTTCAGCCCCAATTCGGTCAGGGTTGCTCGAACGCGGTCCAGGCCGACACGATCGATGAGGATGTCGGTGGCCGCGTTATCGCTCACGACCAGCATCATCCTGGTCAGGTCGCGTATGGAAGCGTCGACTTCGTCGGCGAAGGTGGAAAAGCCGGTCGGGCCTACTGTTCGCGCGTTGGGCCTGATACGGACTCGGTCTTGTAGATCAAAATGGCCCGCGTCGGCCTGTCGGAAGACTTCCACGGCTATGGCGACCTTGAAGACCGAGGCAGCCACGACCAGGTCATCGCCGCCGACGTGCACTTCCGCGGTGCCGTCTATGTCCAGGACGCATAGCCATCCATCGCAACTGGCATCTGCAAAGAGCTTTTGAATCGACTTACTGACCACATGATCACCCTGGCAGAGCATGGTGGATTGCACCAGGTCGGCGTGTCATGAAGATGCGACTTCGAAGTCGTCTGTCCGATCGTGAGGGAGAGCCCCGGTAGACCTGCGCGACATGGCCCCTCCGGACGAGGCGTGGCAAGGAACACCCCCGTCAACTGAGCGCGATCTCGCTCACGACATCGACAAAGTCCGTGGGTTCCCTCGTGCGCACGTTCATTGGCGCTGAACCTGCAGGGATCCCGTCAGCAAGATAGGCGATCAAGGCACCTGATCGCGGTCCGGTCCCTCCGGGGCGCTGCGCTGAGTCGACGCCGGTTGCCGGTGAGGTCCCGGTGCTGGCTCAGTTTCGGGACTTTCGGGACACCCCTACGCGCGGGCGCGCGAGCTCCCCGATCGATCTTTGGGGAGGATCGGAAAGGATTTTGGCGGTAGGGCTGCAGCGGTGATGATCTACGGGGTCAGCGGGTCGGCCACAACTTCACGCTGTCATCGAGGCTGCCGGTGGCGAGGGTTTTACCGTCCGGGCTGAAGGCCACCGAGTAGACCCAGTCGGTGTGGCCGGTGAGGGTGGCGACGGTGTTGCGGCCGGCCACGTCCCACAACTTCACGCTCTTGTCGATGCTGCCGGTGGCGAGGAGTTTTCCGTCCGGGCTGAACGCCACCCAGAAGACCCAATGGGTGTGGCCGGTGAGGGTGGCGCTCGGTGCGAGATTGGCGACGATCGGTGTGGGGTCGAAGGTGCCGGTGAGGGCGATCGCGGTCGGCGCGCCGACCGCGGCCAGGGTGCCGAGCCCGCCCAGGAGCAGGGTGCGGCGGGATAGTGGGCGGCGCTGCCGCGGCGGGGGCGTGGTCACACCCGTAGGTGTAGAAGATCAGGCTTGAGATTGACTTGAGGGCCTCTGCGTCGCCTTCTGCCCGCCGGGGTCGATCGGTTCGCCGGAGGTGAACGGTTCCGGAGCGCGGCCGCGCCCGGCAGGCGCGCCGGGCCGGGTCACCGCCCCTGTCCCGTCTCATTCAATCTGGGGCACCGCAGGTCAGAGGCTTCCGATGCCTCAGATTGAATGAGACGGGACAAATCAGTAAGAGATGGCCACATGAACCTGGAGCGTCCAGCCGGCGATGACTGTATGACGCCGGGCCTTAGCGGTAATGACGGTGCCGGGGTGGATGCCTCCCCCGACGAGCCGAGCCTGTCCGGGATCGTGCTCGCCCGGCGTGCTCCGACCAACGATGCGGCGCGTATGGATGATGCGGTCGTTACACCACCGCCGCCCGCGACGCGTTGCGCGCCTACCGCCGCGCCTGGAGCGCCAAACCCGGCAACACGGTACGCAAGGCCCCGCCGATCACCATCGACATCCTGCGCAGCCTCATCGCACATACCCCCGATGACACCCCTACCGGGATCCGGGATCGGGCCGCGCTGGTGCTCGGCTTCGCGCTGATGGGCCGGCGCAGCGAGCTCGCCGCCCTCGACTGTGAACACCTCACCTTCCCGCGCCAGGGACTGGAGGTGTTCGTCCCCGTCAGCAAAACCGACCAAGATGCCGCCGGGCAGACCGTCGCGGTCCCCTACGGCTCCCACCTTTCCACCTGCCCGGTCCGCTCGGTGCAGGCCTGGCTGGCCGTGCTGTGCGAGCTCGTGCAGTTGCCGCACCTGCCACGCGGCGCCCAGCCCGCGGCCTGCCGGGGTGTAGGGCGGCAAGCCGGGAAGGCCGGCGCTCTGCGGCAGATCGGTGGCGTCGTACAGCGGGGCGAGGATGATCCCGTCGTAGGTCACGCTCGCCAGCGCCTGCTCCGGTGACGGGGCATCGTGGCCCGACCGGCGCAAGACCTCCCGCGCCAGCTCCCTCCACCGCTCGCGATCGGCGGGGGGAAACCCGGTGCCGCTCACGTGCGGTCCTTGATCTCGCAGATGACCGCGCCCGCGCTCACGGTGGCTCCCACCTTCGCGGACATGCCGGTCACGGTTCCGGTTTTGTGGGCGGTCAGGGGTTGTTCCATCTTCATGGCCTCCAGGACGACGAGAGTGTCGCCCGCGTCGACCTGGTCGCCGTCGGATGCCATGACCTTGACGATGGTTCCCTGCATGGGGCTGACCAGGAAGTCACCGCTCGCCGCGGCCTTGGCGCTGCCCGCGCCGCCACGCCGGCGGGTGCTCGGGGCGCGGGTCGCGCCGCTGTCGTGTCGCGTGCCGCCGAGGCCGGCGGGCAGGACGACCTCCAGGCGCCGGCCCGCCACCTCGACGGTGATGCGCTCACGCTCGCCGGGGTCGGCGCGGTCGGCGCGGTCGGCGGCGGGGGTGGCCGGGCCGGGGTGGGAGGTGATCGTGTTGTCGAACCCGGTCTCGATCCAGCGGGTGTGGACGGTGAAGGGTTCGCCGGTGAAGGCGGGGTCTGCGACCACGGCCCGGTGGAAGGGCAGCACGGTCGGCATGCCGTCGATCTCGAACTCGGCCAGCGCCCGGCGGGCGCGCTCCAGCGCCTGGGCACGGGTGGCGCCGGTGACGACGAGCTTGGCCACCAGGGAGTCGAAGGAGCCCGGTACAGTCTCGCCCTGCTCGTAGCCGGAGTCCACCCGCACGCCGGGGCCGCAGGGGGCACGCCAGCGGGTGATGGTGCCGGGGGCGGGCAGGAAGCCACGCCCGGCGTCCTCGGCGTTGATCCGGAACTCGATCGAGTGCCCGCGGACCGCGGGGTCGTCGTAGCCGAGCTCCTCACCGGCCGCGATGCGGAACATCTCCCGCACCAGGTCGACACCGGTGATCTCCTCGGTGACCGGGTGCTCGACCTGCAGGCGGGTGTTGACCTCCAAAAACGACACCGTGCCGTCCTGGCCGATGAGGAACTCACACGTCCCGGCGCCCACGTATCCGGCCTCGCGCAAGATCGCCTTGGAGCTGTCGCGCAGCACGGCCTCCTGCTCGGCGGTGAGGAACGGCGCGGGTGCCTCCTCCACCAGTTTCTGGTGGCGGCGCTGCAGTGAGCAGTCCCGGGTGGAGACCACCACGACGGTGCCGCGGGTGTCGGCCAGGCATTGGGTCTCCACGTGCCGTGGCCTGTCGAGGTAGCGCTCGACGAAGCACTCGCCGCGGCCGAACGCGGTGACGGCCTCGCGCACCGCCGACTCGTACAGCTCGGGGATCTCCTCGAGCGTGCGGGCGACCTTCAGGCCGCGCCCGCCGCCGCCGTAGGCGGCCTTGATCGCGATCGGCAGGCCGTGCTCGGCGGCGAAGGCGATCACCTCCTCGGCGCCGGAGACGGGATCGGAGGTGCCCGCGACCAGCGGGGCACCGACCTTCTGCGCGATGTGACGCGCCTGGACCTTGTCGCCGAGCGCGACGATCGCCGAGGGGGGCGGGCCGATCCAGGTCAGCCCGGCATCGATCACGGCCTGGGCGAAGGCGGCGTTCTCGGCAAGGAAACCGTACCCGGGATGGACCGCGTCGGCCCCGGACCGCCCGGCCACCTCGATGATCTTCTCGATGGACAGGTAGGTCTCGCCCGGGGTGGCGCCGCCCAGCGCGTAGGCCTCGTCGGCCATGCGCGCGTGCAGCCCGTCGCGGTCCTGGTCGGCGTACACCGCCACGGCGGCGATGCCGGCGTCCCGGCAGGCCCGGATGACGCGGACGGCGATCTCACCGCGGTTGGCGATCAGGACCTTTCGCACGGTCGTGCTCACAGGGATCCTCCACGGGTCCACGTCGATGCCCGCCAGCCGTCCGTGCCCGCGGCCAGGGGCCGGCGCAGGGCGTGGTGGCGGGCCAGGTGGCGCCAGCCGACGGACGCCGGCGGTGGGTCAGGGCGTCGCGTTCGCCGTGTCACCAGCAGTGCCACGGCGAGCGCGGCCAGCTCCTCGGGCGAGGGGGCGCCCTTGGTCACCCGCATCTCGCTCACAGCGGGATGTTTCCATGCTTCTTGGGCGGCAGGGCGTCGCGTTTGCCGCGCAGCATCCGCAGGGCGCGAACGACCTCGCGCCGGGTCTCGCGCGGCGCGATCACCGCGTCGACGTAGCCGCGTTCGGCCGCCAGGTAGGGCGTGGCGAGGGCGTCGTCGTACTCTTGCGCCAGCTCGGCCCGCAGCGCGTCGGGGTCGTCGCAGGCGGCCAGTCTCCTGCGGTGCAGGATGTTGACCGCGCCCTGGGCGCCCATCACGGCGATCTGAGCGGTCGGCCAGGCCAGGTTGACATCGGCCCCCAGATGTTTGGAGCCCATCACGTCGTAGGCGCCGCCGTAGGCCTTACGGGTGATGACCGTGACGAGCGGCACCGTGGCCTCGGCGTAGGCGTACAGCAGCTTGGCCCCGCGCCGGATGATGCCGTTCCACTCCTGCTCGGTGCCGGGCAGGAAACCGGGCACGTCCACCAGCGTCAGCACGGGGATCCCGAACGCGTCGCAGGTGCGCACGAACCGGGCGGCCTTCTCGCTGGCGGCGATGTCCAGCGTGCCCGCCAGCCGCATGGGCTGGTTGGCCACGACGCCGACCGAGCGGCCCTCCACCCGTCCGAAGCCGACCACGATGTTGGGCGCGAACAGTGCCTGCACCTCCAGAAACTCGCCGTCGTCCAGCAGCGCGGCGATGACGTCGCACATGTCGTAGGGCTGGTTCGGGGAGTCGGGGATGAGCGTGTCGAGCACCCGATCCTCATCCCCGACCTCCAGATCCGCGACGACGGGCAAGGACACGGGCTCGTCGAGGTTGTTCTGCGGCAGGTAGGACAGCAGGGCCCGGGCGTACTCCAGCGCGTCGTCCTCGTCGTGGGCCAGATGGTGGGCGTTGCCGCTGCGGCTGTTGTGGACCCGGGCGCCGCCCAACTCTTCGAAGGTGACGTCCTCGCCGGTGACCGTCTTGATGACATCCGGGCCGGTGACGAACATGTGGGACGCCTCATCGACCATGATCGTGAAATCGGTGAGGGCGGGCGAGTAGACGTGCCCCCCCGCGCAGGCGCCCATGATCAGGGAGATCTGCGGGATCACGCCGGAGGCGCGGACGTTGCGGCGGAAGATCTCACCGTACAGTCCCAGCGAGACGACGCCCTCCTGGATGCGCGCGCCCGCGCCCTCGTTGATCCCGACGATCGGCGCCCCGATCCGCACCGCGAGGTCCATGACCTTGCAGATCTTCTCGCCGTAGACCTCGCCCAGGCTGCCGCCGAGCACGGTGAAGTCCTGGGAGAAGACACAGACGGTGCGGCCGTCGACCGTCCCGTGACCGGTGATCACCCCGTCGCCGGGGAAGCGGACGCGCTCCATGCCGAAGGAGGTGCTGCGGTGCACGGCCAGGGCGTCCAGTTCGACGAACGATCCGGGGTCCAGGAGGCGCTCGATCCTTTCCCGGGCGGTGAGCCTGCCCTTGGCGTGCCGGCGGGCGGCCGCCCGCTTCTGGGCGGCACGAAACGCCTCATCCAGGCGCTCTTCGAGCAGGCTGAGGCTGCCCGCGGTCGTACGCGGCTCCATCGATCACCATATTCATTATTGAGACTCAGTTTCACCGTGACGATACTCAGTATCATCGCGGCGGACAAGCCCTGCGTCCGCGACAATGAACGCCATGGCCACACCGCCCATCAGTCACCGCCTCGCCGAAGCGGCGGTGGCGCTGTTCGACGAGAACGGCTACGACGAGACGACCGTCGACGACATCGCGGCCCGCGCGGGAGCCAGCCGCAGCACGTTCTTCCGCCACTACCGCTCGAAGGAAGACGCGATCTTCCCCGACCACGACACCCTGCTCGCCGCCGTCGACGCCCGGCTGCGGGCCTCCACCGCCGACACCGCGATCGTCGCCGTGACCGACGCGGTGCGCCTGGTGCTGGCGCACTACGTGCAAGACGCCGAGGTGTCGCTGCGCCGCTACCGCCTCGTCGGGCGGGTACCGGCCCTGCGCGACCGCGAGATCGCCAGCGTCGCCCGCTACCAACGCCTGTTCCGAGAGTTCATCGGCACCTGGCTGGCCGACTCCCCCGACGCGGGCCTGCGCGCCGAGCTCATGGCCGCCTCCGTCGTCGCGGCGCACAACCAGGTCCTGCGCGGGTGGCTGCGCGCCGGCGGCACCTATGACCCCTCAGGTCCCCTCGACCACGCCCTCGGGTATGTGATCGCGACCTTCCGTCATCTCGAGCGGCCCCAGGACGGTGAGAACCAGGTCGTCGTCGCCACCTTCGACCGCTCCGCCTCTCCCCAGGCGGTCATGGAGGCCATCCAGGCGCACCTACAGCAGCGTCCCGTCTGAAACGGCCTGCGTTCGGCGGTCGGCCGCCGCGACGACGGTCCTGACGAACGTGCGCTCGCCCCGGTCGTGGCGGCTCCTCGATCGCCGCCCCGCCGGCCCTGCGCGAAGACGAAGGGCCCTCCTCACCACCAGCCCGACGACCGCTCCTCGGGAGAGCCGCCACGTCCTTTTTGGAGCTTGTCTTTGGTTCGCTACGTTTTTGATCTTGAAACTTCCGACGGCCTTTACAATGTAGATTTATAAGGTCACAGGGGAGGACCGTCACCGTCGGCGGACGACATGAACCGCCGGCGCCGCACCGGCTCACCCGCGCCTGAGGGCGCGGCCTCTACCTGTCTTAGGGGCTGAGAACCCGTTCTCTGGGGCGATGAGGCCCCTCCCCGGCAAGGCCTGCCTCTCAGCCATGACCGAGGTATTCCAGCACGATCCGCTCGAACTCCTCGCGACGCTCCAGCATCGCCCAGTGGCAGGCCCGTGCGAAGACGTGAAGTTCGGCGTTGGCGATGAGCCGCAGCGGCAGGAACGCGCTCTCCAAGGGCGTCACCCGGTCGTCGCGGCCATAGGTGATCAGTACGTGGTGCCTCAGCTCCCCCAGCCTGGTCCACAGTGGTGCGGCGGTCCCTGCCCGGGCGTGCCGCATCGCCGCGGCGTAGAAGTCGCGGGTGAACGTCAGCGCCTGTGGCGCCGTGGCAGCCTGCCAGCGCCGTTCGATGTGCTCCTCGGTGAGGAAGGACCGGTCGCCCACCATCGACTCCATCCAGGCCACCAGCTTGTCCCTGGTGGGGTCGGTGGTGAACTCGACGAGCCGTTTGATCCCCTCGGTCGGCTGCGGGCCGAAGAGCGGGAAACCCACGCCGCCCGGTCCCATCAGCACCAGCCGGCCGGCTCTCGCGGGGGTGTCCAGCGCGAACCGGGTCGCCAGCATTCCCCCCAGGGAGTTGCCGACGATGTGGACCCGCTCCACCCCCTCCGCGGCCAGGACGTGATCGATCGCCTCGATCGCCACCGCGGCGTAGTCGCGGTCGAGGCTTGGCACGTGGCTGCGGCCGTACCCGGGCAGGTCCGGGGCGATGACCCTGTAGTGCTCGGCGAAGGCGGCGAGCACGCCGCCCCAGTTCGCCCAGGCGCTCACCCCCGGCCTCGACCACTGCCGGTGCCCTTGAGCCCGACGACGTTCCAGGAGTCCTCGACGATCGTGTAGTCCTGGCGAGGCAGCACGACGTGCATTCCCTGGGGCGGGCTCAGCGGCCTGCTGTCGGCGTCGCCGCGCATCGCTCCCAGGAAGACCCACCGGCAGTGGTCGGTGCCGGAGGAGAACTGCCAGCGCCCGCGCAGCAGGTAGCCGCCGTCGACCGGCCGGGCCACCCCGGTCATCGCGTACGGCGAGCCGACCCATGTGTCCTGGTCGTCTCCCCAGACCTCCTCACGCAGCCGCGCATCGGCCATGGCCAGCTCCCACGGGTGCATCCCCACCACGCCGGCCACCCAGCCGCTCGCTCCGCAGGAGGCGGCTAGCGCCATGACCGCCTCGGCGAACACGCGAGGGTGGGCGGCGTAGCCGCCGTGTTCCCGCGGCTGCAGCAGCCGCATCACCCCGGTGTCCTTGAGGATCTTCGCCGATTCGTCGGCCAGGCGCCCCTGCCGCTCCGACTCCTCCGCGAGCCCTGCCAGGCGCTCGGAGGCGGCGTGGATCCGCTCCAGCACCTCGTGCTTGTTGACGACCTCGGCAGTCACTGATGGCACCTCCTGGGCTCCGGCCGGATGGACGTACCTGGACGGTAGGGGCGCTCCGGCCGCGCGCCCCATGCTCTCTCCCGCTGATCGGGAGCGATGTCAGCCTGTGATGTGCGCCCGGCTCGCCTCGATCGCGCGCAGGCGCCGTTCGAGCAGGCCGACGGCTTCGGGGTCGGGATCCGGTGTCAGACGCAGGGCCTGGAGGCGGGCGATCGTCTCGGCCTGCTCCTGGTCCAGCCGCTCGTCGGCCAGGTCGCGGGTGAGCAGGTCCTGCTCGGTCCAGTCGGAGGCGGGGATGTCCTCGTCTGCCATGGCTCAGCCCGCCTGTCCCGCGTGGAAGCCGAACAGTTCGCGCGCGTTCAGCTCCACGATCTGGTGGACCTCGTCGTCGGGGATGTCGGCGAAGACCTTCTCGGCGTAGGTGCGGCTGGCCGGCCAGTAGGAGTCCGAGTGCGGGTAGTCGCATTCCCAGGTGAGGTTTCCCAGTCCGATGTCGTGCCTGGCCTTCAGGCCGGCGACGTCGTCGATGAAGCAGCCGTAGATGTGCTTGCGGAACAGGTCGGAGGGGCGTACGTCCTTGACGACGTTCTGGTACCAGCGGTGGCGCTGCCAGGTGCCGTCGATGCGCTCCAGCAGGTAGGGGACCCAGCCGACGCCTCCTTCCGACAGCGCGACGCGGAGCTTCGGATGGCGGTGGAAGACCGGGGAGAACAGCAGGTGCGCGGTCGCCGACATCGAGTTGGTGCCGTACAACGCGATGGTGACGGCGTAGGGCGCCTCGGGCGCGGTCACGGGCGGGGAGCCGGAGGAGCCGAAGTGCATGCACAATGGCATGCCGGTGTCCTCGGCGGCGGAGAACACGCCGTCCCAGTGGTCGGTGTAGATGGACGGCAGGCCCAGCGGCACGGGGTTCTCCGGGAACGTGATGCCTTTGGCGCCCTTGGCCGCGGTGCGGTGGATCTCGGCCACGCACAGCTCGGGATCCCACAGCGGCAGGATGATCAGCGGGATGAGACGGTCGGGGGCGGTGGCGCACCATTCGTCGATGACGAAGTCGTTGTAGGCGCACACGCACGCCAGGCCCAGGTCGGGGTCCTTGCTCTCCACGGTGAACATCGCTCCGGCGAAGCGCGGGAAGGACGGGAAGTTCGCCGCGGCGAACACCCCGTCCAGGTCCATGTCGACGATCCGCGCCGCGGGGTCGTAGCAGCCGGGGATCATGTCGGCGTAGCGCACCGATTCCACGCCGAACTCCTCGGGGCGTTTGCCGGCCACGGCGTTGAGCCCGATGGCCGGGAAGCGCTTGTCCTCGTAGTACCAGACCTGGATCGGCGCTCCCCCGGAGGGTGAGGGCTCGTCGACGATGCGCGGGCCGCGTTCCAGGTGGGTGCGCGACAGGCGGTCGGCCCACACGCGGGGGTGTTCGATGAGGTGGTCGTCGACCGAGATGAGCTTCATCCACGGTTGCAGCGGCATGGGGCCTCCTGAGCTCTGCGCGCGGGCGGCGTGGCCGACCTGGTGCTCCTGGAGGGCCCTCTTCGCGACGTGCTGGCCGACCCGCACGCGGGCCGGGTGCGCATGACCCTCATCGACGGGCAGTGCGTGTACCGGGCGCCGTGAGAGCGTTTCCCGAAGAGGTCCTCGAACGTGAGCCGACTGCGGAAAGCGAGAGTGTGGGAGGAGCCCGGTTCTCCGTGGGCGGAGCGTGTCCGCTCACTGGTGGGCGCCGCCGTCGACGCGGATCTCGGTGCCGGTGATGAAGGCGCCGTCGTCGGAGAGGAGCATGGCCACGACGCCGGCGACGTTCTCCGGGCCGGGGATGCCGTCGCCGATGGCGGCGGTGAGCTTGGTGAACAGGTTCCAGTCGACGTCCTGCGGCACCAGCTGCGTGATGTTGTTGGTGATGCCGCTGCTGATGCCGCCCGGGACGATGTTCACCGCGCGCAGACCCTGGCGGGAGTACTCCTGGGCGATGCTGTGGGTGAAGGAGGCGACGCCGCCCTTGCTGGCCGAGTACGCGGCCATGAAGGGGTGGGCGAAGAACGCGGAGGTGGAGCTGAAGTTCACCACCACGCCGCGGCCGGTCTGCAGCAGGGCGGGCAGCGCGGCCCGGGTCATCAGGAAGGTGCCGGTGAGGTTGACGGCGATGATCTGGTTCCACAGCTCCAGCGAGCAGTCGTGGGTGTGCGCGCCGCGCAGGATGCCCGCGGCGTTGACCAGCGCGTCCAGGCCGCCGAGCTCGGTCACCGTCGCGGTGACGACCTGGTTCACCGAGCTTTCGTCGGCGATGTTCACCGTGCGCGTGGTGAGCCGGTCGGCGGTGCCGGCCTGGGTGGCCAGCGCGAAGGTGTCCTTCAGGCCGTCCTCGGCGATGTCGGTGGCGACGACGCGGGCGCCCTCCTCCAGCAGCCGCAGCGCGGTGGCCTGGCCGATGCCGGAGGCCGCGCCGGTGAGCAGCACGCGCCGGTCGGTGAGTCGCATCATGTCTTCTCTCTTTTCCAGGGTAGGGGTCAGTCGAGGGTGCAGGTGAGGGGGAGGTCGGTGGCGGAGCGGCCCAGGAGCAGCCGGTGCGGGCCGGCGGGGAGCGTCCATCGGCCGTCGTTCCAGCGCGACAGCGTGCGGGCGGCCACCTCGATGCGCGCGGTCACGCTCTGCCCGGGGCCGGCTTCGACGGCGGCGAATCCGGCCAGGCGTGGCGGTTCACCCTGGCCTGTCTCCAGGTAGGCCTGGACGACCTCACGTCCGGGGCGGTCGCCGCCGTTGCGGATCGTCACCTCCACCGCGCCGTCACTCGCGGTGGCGTGCAGGTACTCCCAGGTGGTGTAGGACAGGCCGTGGCCGAAGGGGAACAGCACCCCGCCGGGCCGGTAGGCGCGGTAGCCGATGTGCTCGCCCTCGGTGTACTCCAGGACGCCGTTCACCGGCCGGGTGTCCAGGATCGGAACGTCTTTCTCGGCGACGGGGAAGGTGGTGGGCAGGCGGCCGCCGGGTTCGGAGCCGAGCAGGATGTCGGCGATGGCGTCGCCGCCCTCCTGCCCGGGGAACCACGACCACAGCAGCGCCGCGGGCTCGGCGGCCCAGGGCATCAGCCAGGGGGCTCCGGCGTTGACGACGACCACGGTGCGCGGGTTGGCCGCGCAGACCCGCCGTACCAGCTCGTCCTGGCGTCCGTGCAGGGCCAGCGTGGTGCGGTCGAGGTTCTCGGTCTCGGTGTCGGCGTCGCTGCCGACCATGACGATGGCCACGTCGGCGTCGCGGGCGGCCTCGGCGGCGGCGGTGAGCTCGTCGTCATCGTCGCCGCGGGGCGGCTCGTAGCCGAGCCCGGCCAGGGTGACGGGGTAGGGCAGGTTGCGTTGCGGCGTGGTCAGTACCTCGATCTCGACCTCTCCGGCCTCGGCGGTGAAGGTGAAGGTATGCGAGGGGGGGTTGAGCAGCAGGGCGGCGATGTCGTCGCCGTCTTGGAGTTGCTCGTGGTGCTGGTCCTGCCGGCCGGGCACGCGCAGGGTGTGTCGGCCGGTGCCCAGCACCGACAGCCGGTGGGTGCCCGAGGCGGTCAGGGTCAGGCGGGCGCGCAGCGCCAGTTCCGTCACCTCCTCGGCCAGGACGATCGGGAACCACCAGGGGGCGATCTGCCGGTGTTCGGCCGATACCGCCGCGCCGTCGGCGGCGCGGAGCTCCAGCCGCACCCCGGGCTCACCGGTGACCGGATCGACTGCCAGATCCGCCGGCAGGGGCAGCAGTTTGGCGTGCGGAAAGACGCCGGGGCGAACGGTGATCTCGACATCGTCACCGAGTACCCGGCGCAGTCCCTCCAGCGGGGTGACCACGTGCTCGGCGGTGACGTGCGCGCTGCCGCCGCCCTGGGCGGCGAAGCGGACCGCGTTGGGTCCGATCAGCGCCACCCGGGTCAGCTCCCGTGGCCGCAGCGGCAGCAGGCCGTCGTTGCGCAACAGCACCGAGCCGCGGACCGCCAGCTGCCGAAGGCGCATCCGGACGTCGTCGGGTACAGCCGGCGCCGGGGTTGCGGGAATCCCGTCAAGGGCGCCGGTGCGGGCGGCCAGCCGCAGGACTCGCAGCACCTTGTCGTCGACGACCCGCGCGGGAACGCGGCCGTCTTCGACCGCGGCGACCAGCGCGTCGCCCCACGGCCCGCCCGGGCCGGGCATGACCACGTCAAGCCCGGCCAGGGCCGTCTCCTCGGTGGAGCGGGCAGCCATCCAGTCGGACACCACCACCCCGTCGAAATCCCACTCACCTTTGAGCACATCGGCCAGCAGGCGCCGGTTCTCGGTCATGCTCTGGCCGTTGACGCCGTTGTAGGCGGCCATCACCACCCACGCCCCGGCCTCGCGGACCGCGGCCTCGAACGGCGGCAGATACACCTGGCGCAGCGTCGCCTCGTCGATGCGGGCATCGAAGGTCATCCGCTCGGTCTCGGAGTCGTTGCCCACGAAGTGCTTGGCCGTCGCCGCGACCCCGGCCGACTGCACTCCCCCGACGAAGCCCGCCGCGATACGCGCGGTGAGCAGCGGATCCTCCGAATAACACTCAAAGTGGCGCCCGCCCAGCGGTGAGCGGTGCAGGTTCACCGTCGGCGCGAGCAGCACGTGCAGCCCCATCCGGCGGGCTTGCGCGCCCATCAGCCGCCCGGCCTCGCGGGCGTCCTCCTCGTCCCAGGTGGCGGCCAGCGAGGTCGGGCTGGGAAACAGCAACGACGCGGGGGTGTTGCCGCCGAACGAGGCGCCGCGCGGTCCGACGGGGCCGTCCGACAGCATCATCGCCGCCAGCCCGGCCGTCTCCACCGGGGGCAGCGTCCAGGCATCGGCACCGGTCAGCAGGCAGACCTTCTCCTTCAACGTCATGGCGGCCAGGCGGCGCGACAGATCCGTCTCGTCAACGGCGGGCGCAGGCGTTCCTTCGGGGCGATGGTGGTTCACACGATCTCCTCAAGGGCGGCCGGACCGCCGCAAAGAGCCGTGCCGTCGACGACCTTGCCCTCGGCGACGCGCCGAACGAAGGCGACGGTGCGATCGACGGCCTCGGTGGCCTCGGGCAGGAATCCGGCGGCCACCTGCCAGGCGTGCTGCATCTGCGGCCAGACCTCCATCTCGACGTGCACCCCGGCGCGGGCCGCGTTGGCGGCCAGGGCGAGGGAATCATCCAGCAGGCGTTCGGCGCTCGACACCTGCAGGAACAGCGGTGGCAGTCCGCGCAGGTCGGCGAGCACCGGTGAGACGCACACCTCGGTGGCAGACCGCCCCGCGAGGTAGTCGGCCGTCATGATCGGACCGAGTGCGGCGTCCAGGAGCAGGTCGGTCTCGTCCTTTTCCACCCAGCTGCCACACAGGTAGTTCTCCGGCCGCAGGTCATAGACGCCGGAGTAGAGGAAACCGGCCAGCGGTCGCAGATCACCGGCGTCTCGGCGACGCAACAGCAGCGCCGCGGCCAGGTTCGCGCCGGCCGACTCGCCGCCGATCACGACCTTGCTCCCGGGCATCAGGCTCAGCGCGTGAGCGTAGGCCGCCTCACAGTCATCGAGCGCGGCAGGGTAGGGGTGCTCCGGTGCGAGCCGGTACTCCGCCAGCAGGACCCGTGCCCGTGTGCCGAGGGCGAGGTGCGCGGCCAGCGGGCGGGCGGCACGCGCCGAGCCCGTCCGGAACCCGCCGCCGTGGATGTAGACGATGACGAGGTCGTCGCGGGCCCCGTCCGGCGTCATCAGGCGGGTTCCGGGGAAGAGCGCCTCGACGGTCTCGTCGGTGAGGCCGGGGATCGGCCGATAGGCGTCGTCATAGGCTCTGCTTTGTCGGCGTTCCTCCTCCAGATTCATCGGCTCGGAACCGCGGCCGTCGCGCGCTTGTTTGAACATGGCCGCCAGTAGGTCGTAGGTCTTGCTCGGCACCGTGGTCCTTTTCTGTCATCAAAGGCGGGCGAAGCCGGTCTCGATCTCGGCGGGCAGGTACTCGCCGCCCGGGATCATCGCGATCGCCTCGCGGACGGTCATGTTCTGCTGGGCGGAGTCGAGCCCGGCCTGCACGTGCTCGGCGATCTCCGGCAGGTGCCCGACGATGGCGTCGGTGAGAACCCGCAGGGCACCGGGCCGGTCGGCGACCTCGGCCAGGGTGCTGTCCAGGGTGAGCGGGGCGGCGTCGGCCTGGGCGTCGGCGTGCGGTGCGCTCCAGCGGTGGGTGCCGGAGCCGACCGTGATCCGGTCCCCGCCCGGCAGGGTCACCTGGGCGGTGGTGTTGGCCGGGACGACCGCCTCGACGCTGATCTGCCCGCCGTCGAGGCGCCAGGAGGAGGAGGCGAGGCCGTACGGGGTGCGCAGCCGGGCGGTCGCGTGGGTCAGACCGCCGCCGGGGCGGGGGGCGATGGTCAAAGCGCGGTAGCCGGGCTCGGCCGGGGCCAGTCCGGCGACGGTGCGGTGCAGCCAGTCGGCGACCGCGCCCAGCGCGTAGTGGTTGAAGGAGGTCATCCCGCTGGGGTTGACGGTGCCGTCGGGCAGCAGGCTGTCCCAGCGCTCCCAGATCGTGGTGGCGCCCATGGTCACCGGGTACAGCCAGGAGGGGCACTCGCGTTGCGACAGCAATCGGTAGGCCGCCTCCAGGTGGCCCGCCTCGGTCAGGGCGTCGCAGATCAGCGGGGTGCCGACGAATCCGGTGGCGATCGTGTAGCCGCTGCCGCGCACCAGTTCCACCAGGCGGGCGGCGGCGTGGCGACGCTGGAGGGGGCCGGGCAGCAGGGCGAACTCCAGGGCCAGGACGTAGGCGGTGGGCGAGTCGCTGAGCAGCCGGCCGGAAGCGGTGGTGTACTCGTTCTGGAACGCCTGGCGCACCCGGGCCGCCAGCGCCTGATAGCGGGATTCCTCCTCGGCGCGGCCGAGGAGCGCCGCCGTCCGGGCGAGCAGGTCGGCCGAGCGGGCGAAGTAGGCGGTGGCCACGATCTCGGGGTAGGTCCTGGCCTGCTCGGGCCGGTTGGCCGGGGCGGTGGGGTCCAGCCAGTCGCCGAACTGGAAGCCGCTGTTCCACAGGTGATCCGGCCCGGCCAGGCCGGCCACGTGGTCGACCCAGGCGCGCATGCTGTCGAACTGTGCCCGCAGGATCCCGGCGTCGCCGTAGCGGCGATACAGCACCCACGGCACGATCACCGCGGCGTCGCCCCATGCGGCGGCGGCGTTGTCGCCCCCGGTCATCACGTCGGGCACGATGTAGGGCACCACGCCGTTCTCGCCCTGCTCGGCCGCCAGGTCGGCCAGCCAGGAGGTCAAAAATCCGGCGCTGTCGAACAGGAACGACGCCGTCGGGGCGAACACCTGCAGGTCACCGGTCCAGCCCAGGCGTTCGTCGCGTTGCGGGCAGTCGGTGGGCACGTCCAGGAAGTTGCCGCGCATGCTCCACACGACGTTCTCGTGCAGGCCCTCCAGCAGGGGGTCGGAGCAGGTGAACCAGCCGGTGCGCTCCAGGTCCGAGTGGCACACCACGGCGGCCACCTCCTCCACGGGGCCGCTGATCTCGGCGTAGCGGAACCCGTGAAAGGTGAAGCGCGGCTCCCATATCTCCTCCTCGCCGCCGCGCAGAGTGTAGACGTCGGTGGCCTTGGCCGTGCGCAGCGGCGCGACGCACAGCTCACCGTCCTGGAGCACCTCGGCGTGGCGCAATACGACCTGCTCCCCGGCCCGCCCGCGGACGGTGACGCGCAGCCGGCCCGCGAGGTTCTGGCCGAAGTCGACGATCGTGGTGCCCAGCGGGGTCGTGCGCCTGTCCACCGGGGTCAGCACCTGCGTGCGGCGCACCGGCGGCCCGTCGGGGGCCACCAGCGTGGACAGGTCACGCTCCACGAGCTCGACCGGCGACCAATCAGTCACGTCGTGGCCCGGCAGCGACCAGCCCGATCTCTCCAGGCGCGCGTCGTAGGCCTCGCCGTCGTAGAGGTCGGAGCAGATCAGCGGGCCGGACGCCGACCGCCAGGAGGCGTCGGTGGCGAACCGCTCGACGCCTCCGTCGTCGTAGGTGATCTCCAGCTGGGCCAGCCAGGCGAGCCGGTCACCGTAGAGGGCCCGCTTGCCGTCGAAACCGAGCCGGCCCCGGTACCAGCCGTCGCCCAGCGTGGCACCCAGGCAGTTGCGGCCTTGGCGCAGCAGGGCGGTCACGTCGAAGGTCTGGTAGCGCAGCCGGTGCTCATAAGCCGTCCAGCCGGGAGCCAGCACATGGTCGCCGACGACGACGCCGTTCAGTTCCGCCTCGTAGACACCCAGCGCGGTCGCATACAGGCGGGCCGAGCGCACTGCGGCCCGTACGGAGAACTCGCCGCGCAGCAGCGACCCCTCCCCCGGGTCGGCGAACCGGGCCGACCAGTCCGCCGACTCCAGCAGGCCGGCCTCGACATGAGCCTCCTCGCTCCACGACGACCACCCCTCGGCCCCCCGCACCCGAACCCGCACCGCCACACGCTCCCGGGAGGCCAGCGGCGCGAAAGGCCAGGCCACCAGCACCGACTCCGCGGACGTGCCCCCGACCCGCTCACCGCGAGCCTCGATCTCGTAGGCCAGCTGCGTCCATCCGCCCCTGCCGGTCTGGGTGATCCACGACAGGCGGGGAGAGGCGTTTCCGATGCCCAGCGGTTCCCGCAGGTGATCGAAACGGATATCGGTCACGCAGGTCGTCATTGAGGCCTCCTCCGAGCAAGGAACTTACACGTGTCAGTTTTCGTGTTCACCGTACCCCCTTGATGGGGCGGACGCTCAGGCCGCCCGCGACCGCGATGCCGGCGGCGACCAGGAAGAGCAGCGGATAGTTGCCGCCACCACCCACCGCCAGGACGAACGGCGCCACGACGGGCGCGGCCGACTGGGGCAGAGCGCTGGCGATACCGAAGATGCTCATGAACTTGCCCGCCTCCGACTCGCGGTTGGGCAGTACGTCGGTGACCATGGCCAGGTCCACCGCGCCGAACACCCCGGCGCCGAACAGGATGAACTGCGAGCCCACCAGGACCGAGGTGAACGACGAGGCGAAAGCGATGATCACGAACCCGACGACAAAGAGGGCGGCGGCCAGGTAGATGAAGACCTTGCGCCGCCGCAGGCGGTCCGACAGATAACCGCTGGCGATCGCGCCCACGGACGTCATCACCAGCCCGATACCGCCGGTGATCGCCAGCAGGCCGGTGACCTCGCCCAGTTCGTAGCCGAGGTGGTCGGTGAGGAAGTACAGCTGGTAGGTGGACAGGAACATCAGGCTGAAGTGGATGAGAAAACGCCCCATCCAGGTCCAGCTGAAGTCGCGGTGGCGCCGCGGGTCGAACGTGAGGCCGCGCAGCAGGCCGGCGAAGTCGAGGGCGCCGCGCTCGGCCTCCGACAGGCGGCGGTCGGGCATCACCACGACCAGCAGCAGCACCGTGACGCAGGCCACGAGAACGGGGGTCAAGAACAGCAGCAGGGGGGAGTCGCTGAGCATCCCGGCGATCTGGAATCCGCCGACTCCGGCGATCTGCGCGGTGAACCCGAGCAACCCGCCCACCTTGCCACGCTGCTCCTCGGGCACCTGATCGGGCATGATCGCCACCAGCGGCGTTATGACGCAGCTCAGGCCTATCTGCCCGACCACGTAACCCACGAGTGCCCCGGAAACCGACTCGACGGTGGCGATGATCACCGCTCCGGCGATCAGCAGGGGCATTCCGGCCAGCATCCAGGGACGCCGCCGCCCCAGCCGGGAGGTGGTGTTGTCGCTGAGCATGCCGACGACCGGGCTCGCGACGATGTTGACGAGCGTGCCGACCCCGACCACCAGGCCGAGGGCCGTCTCCTTGCCGGCCGGGTCGATCTGCTGCAGGCGGATTGCAAGGGAGACCAGCAGCGGGGTCATGACCGCCACGTACAGCCCGAGATAGGCCAGGACGTAGACGGCGATGAACCCGCCGCCGACCCTTGGCGGCGGTCCGGCGGCGGCGATGGCCGGAGACGGGTGCGCGGTGTCGGACATCGCTCTCCAGAATGAAATCGTTTTAATAAGGGGTGAGGTCCAGCCGGAGCGGCTCTCGTATGACGAGACGGGGCGGCCGATGGGCCCGGGGAGGCATCGCGTGAGCGTACGGCTAATGACACGTGTAAGTATCAGTGCGAGGACGTTAACATCGCTGTTGCCTTGCGGCAATAGGATGACAGGGAGCAGAAACGGACAAGGGGTGTGGGTGCCGACGAAAAGACCTGCCCGAAGGGTCACCAGCACCGACGTGGCACGGGAGGCCGGCCTGTCGCGTGCCACCGTCAGCTACGTGCTCAACGACACCCCGAACCAGTCGATCCCGCAGGAGACCCGCGAGCGCGTACTGCGGGCCGCCGCCCGGCTCGGCTACACCCCCTACGCCCCGGCACGCACGCTGCGCAGCGGACGCAGCGACATCGCCGTCTTCGTACTGCCCGACTGGCCGCGCGGCCCCACCATGACGGACCTGGTCGACCACGCCGCCGAGGTACTGTCCGGCGCCGGATTCACCCTGATCACCCACGTGTACTCCGGCACATCGGACAGGCTGGCCGACCTGTGGGCGGCCCTCACCCCCGCCGCCGTATTCGGCATGCGGCCGTTCACACCACAGGAGTGGCAGGCCATGCGCCAGGCGGGCATCACCGCCGTCCTGCCCCCACCCCACCCACCATCCGAGCAGGATCTGCACTCCAGCCTCTGGGCCCTGGGCGTCGGCCGCAGGCAGGCCGAGTATCTGATCGCCAAAGGGCACACCCGCCTCGCCTGTGCGCTGCCCGACGACCCTCGTCTGGCCGCCCTCGCCCAGGGACGCGCCCAGGGCGCCACGCAGGCATGCGCCGACGCCCGTCTGCCGCCGCCGGCCGTCGCGACTGTCCCCCTGGACGCCGCGGCGGCCGCCGAAATTCTTTCGGCCTGGCGCGCCTCGCCGGACGCCCCCACCGCCGTGTGCGCCTACAACGACGAGATCGCCCTGGCCCTGCTGGCCGGCCTGCGCACTCTCGGCCTGTCGGCCCCCACCGATCTGGCCGTGATCGGCGTCGACGACATCCCCGCCGCCCGGTTCGCGACCCCTCCCCTGACGAGCGTCGCCATCGACAGCGGCGACCTGGGCGCACGCCTGGCCCACGCCCTTCTGCGCGTCCTGGCCGGCGGGAGCGCGGATTTGGTTCTCGTTCCAGACGGCGTGCATGTGATCGAGCGGAACTCCGCCTGATCACCCGCCGACGAGAGATCCGCCGACAGCTTCGGCGAAGCACCTGTCCAGTACGACGACGACCAGCGGGTCGTCATGAACACCACCACAATGCGGGACGCAGGTGGCCCGGTGTGGCGATCGGATCGCAGTCCCGTCCACCTTCGCCTGCCACGCGTCGGCGGCTTCATCGATGATGGCGTTCGGTAACGCGGACGAGCGGTCGACTGTCGGATACGGCAGCACGAACCGCTGGACTTCCCAATCAGGAAGCATCGGCAGGAATGCGAATGAGGCGATTGGACTGCTTGAGCGTAAGAACGACATGATCGGCAAAATCAAGGATGATGTTTCTGGAGAGTTCGCTGTCGACCGCGATGACCTGCAGAGTTCCTTGATATTGCTGTGTGACTGTGTCAAGTAGCCGGTACACATCACGGACACGTTCTCGATCGAACCCCTCATGGCCGGCGTTCGCTGACAGGCCGTCAAGTATGAGCAGTCCCGGCAGGGGAAGGTCGCGGTCGATGTCCACAGTGTGGTGAGCCAGAGCGTGAGCGATGTTCACCAGTGTCTTGAGTCCTTGGCTGGACAGCTCATCGAAAGTGCGTCCTGATACTTCCGGCATGTACGTGGTGCGGTTGATCCTGACAGACGGCTCTTGGCCTAGGTGAGGAATGTGCAGCTCTTGAAGGTATTCGAGCATTCGCTCCTCCAACGCGCGCACGTTGTCTTCGGTGTTGACCTGGCTGAGCTCTCGAGCGTTGATTTCAGCGTTTAGTTCCTCGCGACGGTTTTCCAGTTCTTCGCGTCCCTGAAGTTGCCGGTGGTGACGTTCCAGCAGGGCAAAGTACTCGCGCAGCCGTTGATCTCGCCTTCGAGGCGGGCTTGTTCGGATGCGTGATGTTCGAGCCGGGCGGCGCGGTCGGAGACGGGGTGTCGTTAAGAGTCGTGTCACCAGGTACACGCGATCGTGTTGACCCTGGTGACAGCTCTCGCAGCACCGCTGGGGTTCACCTGCAGAATGCTGATTCCGTCCCGCCAGTCCGGCTCGCTGACCTGGGTTAACGCAATCGCGTGCACCTGCTGACAGCCTCGTTACCGACACCCCATGTAGCGGGAGCCGACCTTGGGCAGGACGGGAGTGGCTGGTGTGCTCATGTGGGCCCCATAGGTCGAAGAGGGGGAAGACGTGATACTTGTACGGGCAAGTAATGAAGGCGCATTTCACTGGTTCGGGAAGCGCGCCGGTCCCGTGTCATCGGTAGGTCCGGGTGCCCGGAGTCGCGTGATAGCTGCGGCCGTCGGGCAGCCTGACGTCGGCCCGCGTTCCCGGTGGGACGGTCGCTGTGAGTTCGAAGGCTTCGCCGACGATCCGCCAGGAGACCGCGATCGCTCCGTACGGGGTATCCAGACTGGCTTCGGCGTGGGTGATGCCACCGCCGGGCCGTGGCTCGATCAGGAAGCGGCGATAGGCCGCGGTGTCGGGGCCGGCGCTCAGCTCGTCGTCGGGAGCCTGTCGGATGCCGGCGGTGTGGGTGTGGAGGAACCGGATGACGGCGCCCTTGCTGTAGTGGTTCAGCGAGCCGTGCGGAGTTCCGTGTTCGTCGATGCCGTTCCACTCCTCCCAGACGGTGGTCGCGCCACGGTCGATCATCGTGAGCCACGAGGGCTCGGAGTCCTGGAACAGCAGGTCGTAGGCGAGGTCCAGATGGCCGGTGTCGGCGAGGACAGGTAGCAGGTAGGGGGTGGCGAGGAACCCGGTGCCGACGTGGGTGCCCGCCGCGCGGATCAGGTCGACCAGGCGGTTGACGGTCGCGGCGCGCAGGTCGTCGGGGACGAGCCGGAAAGCCAGCGCCCGGACGTAGGTGGCCTGAGTCGGTGGAGACAGGGAGCCGTCCGCCGCGATGAACTCGCTCCGCCAGGCCTGCAGCACCTTGCCGGCCAGTTCTGCATAGCGCCCGGCGTCCGCGTCATGCCCGGTCAGCGAGCTGATGCGCGATAGCAGCGCGGCCGACCGGTAGAGATAGGCGGTGGCGATCGCACCCTGGTCGGCGGTGCGGAACGCCTCGGGTTCCGCACCCGGTTCGCACCACTCTCCCCAGTGGAATCCGGCGTCCCACAGGAACTTCTCGTGCGCCGCCGGCTCGGCGCTGCGGGCGACCCGGTCGGGATGGCGCCGGGTGCGGGCCCGCTCGACGGCGAAGTCCAGCCAGCGGACCATCATCGGCCGGAACTCGTGCAGGATGTCGAGGTCACCGTAGGCCCGGTACAGCTCCCAGGGCACGATGACCGACGCGTCGCCCCAGGCGGAGGAGCCGGCGAAGTGATCGAGGATCTCGGGTGGGAGGTCCTGAACCTGCCTGCCGGCCGGGTCTGGGGCGAAGTTGCTCAGGCAGCCGTTGTCCCACTGGTCGGCGGCGAGATCCCGGAGCCATTTCACGGAGAAGCCGGCGACGTCGTAGAGCAGCGTGGCGGTGGGGACGAATAGCATCCAGTCGCCGGTCCAGCCGGCGCGCTCGCGCTGCGGGCAGTCGGTGGGGATGTCGCAGGCGTTGCCGCGGAAAGCCCAGTCGGCGATCTGGTGCAGCCGGTTGATCCGGTCGTCGCTGCACCGGAAGCGGCCGGTGCGGCGCAGATCGGTGTGGACGATCACGCCGGTGGCCGCCGTGATCGGCCGCGAGGCGCCTTCGACGCGGACATAGCGGAAGCCGTGGGTGGTGTGGCGTGGTTCGAACACCGCGTCCCACTCCGCGTTCGCGGTGACCACGTCGATCTGACCGATCGGCAGCGGCTGCCCGGACTGCCAGTCCACCCCGCGCAGATGATCGGTCGTCAGATCGCCGCCCGGGTCGAGCGCCTCGCCATGGGTGAGGGTCAGGGTGTCTCCAGCCGGTACGGTCAGCCGCAACCGGCCGTTGATGTTCTGGCCGAGATCGATGATCTGTGTCCCGGACGGCAGCGTGCTCGCCGAGACCGGGGGTAGCTCCTCGATCGCGCGGACGGGCGGTGCGGGCGAAGCGGTGAGGCGGGCGAAGTCCGCATACAGGCCGTAGGTCACCACCGAGACCTTGGACCAATGCGCGTCGTCGAACTCCGGCGCGCTCCAGCCGGGCTGGACACGTCGCAGGTCGTGGCGTTCTCCGTCCATCAGGTCCGCGGCGGTGATCACGGCGGTCGACGAGGTCCACAGCTCGTCGGTGCCGATCACCGTGGTGGAGCCGTCCGGGTGATCGAGGCGCAACTCGCACAGCGCGGCGGTGCGGGTGCCGTAGAAGTCGGCGATGCGCATGGCGCCGTTGCGGCCGCGGAACCAGCCATCGGACAGGACCAGCGCTAGCGTTCCCGCGCCCTGGGTGACGAGTCCGGTCACGTCGTAGGTCTGCACGTGCAGGATGTCGCGGTAAGCGCTGTAGCCGGGGGTGAGTTCGAGATCGCCGACCCGCCGCCCGCCGAGGAACGCTTCGTAGATCCCGTGGGCGGTTGCGTGCAACCGAGCCCTGGTGATCGGCTTGGACACGGTGAAGTCCCGGCGCAGGAGTTGCGCTGGACGTTCACCTGCCGCGGGCGGGTCCCCGTCTTCCCGGGGTTCGATCCACCGGGCGCTCCAGTCTTCCGGCTCCAGCAGGCCCATCTCCCAGGACGACGGCTGTGACCAACCGCTCTCACCAAGCTCGGTCCGCACCCTGACCTGCCACTCAACCCGCTGGCCCGACTGGAGATCGGGCCCGCTGTACGGGATCAGGATGCTCTGGTCGGAATCGACCCAGCCCGAGTCCCACTCCCCGGCGCGAACCTGATAGGCGAGCTGGCCGGAAGCCGCCGTGGGCAGTGACCAGGACAGTCGGGGACGCCGCACGTAGAGTCCGAGCGGAGCCTCCAGGTGTTCCACTCGCAGGTGGTGAGGGTTGGACATAGCGCGTTCCAATCGTCAGATGAGCGTGCAGGCGAGCGTGATGACTGCGCTGAAGGAGCACGAGAGCGAGCGAACGCTCCTCGATCGGGCAGGTGGACTGGCTGGGGAAGTCAAAACGAAAGGATCGGCGAGGCGGGGCGTGTCCCCGATGTGTTCAGGATGTTAACCAGGCTGTACTGACACGTGCAAGTAGTGGAAAACGGGCCCAGCTCATCCGGGTGGGACCCAACCTCAGGCGGATTCGCGTTCGACCACGTGAATGACGCTCGCCGGAAGCTCCAGCGCCGGATCCTCGTCATTGAGCACCCTGAGCAGCGCCCTGGCGATGTGCTCGCCGATCTCGCCGCTGTCCTGCGCGACTGTCGTCAGCGGAGGTACGGCGAAGCGCGCCGCAGGGATGTCGTCGGCGCCGATGACCGGCAGGCTCGATCCGGCGGCGCGCATCCCGGCCAGCAGCGCCAGGGCCACCTCGTCGTTGTAGGCGCAGGCGGCGGTCACCGTGGCTTCCCAGCCGACCACCGCCTCGGCCGCCGACCCGGCGTCCATGGCGATGGTGGACACCACCGGCTCCGGAAGTCCGGCCTCCGCGCACGCCTGCGCCGCGCCCTCGGCCCGCCCTCTCCCCAGCGCGGACAGGCGGGGATCGTCCGGCACGACGTAGGCCAGCCGCTCGTGCCCCTTGCCGATCAGGTACCGGGCCTGGAGCCGACCCACTCCGCTGATCCACAGGCTGCCGCCGATGTCGTATCCGGGCTGCTCGGACGGGGGCAGGACGGCCGGGATGCGTACCCGCCGCATGCCTTCGAGTTCCTCGCCGGTGAACGGCCGCATGCCGAACACGGCTGCCGGGCTGAGCGCGCTCCACAGCTTCATCAGCCCGTCGTCGTGGCCCGCGTGCACGTGCGTGATGAGGGTGAGTCCGGCCTCGCCCAGCACCTGCGCCGCCCGGTCGACCAGCGCCGCCATGGTCGGCCCCTGCGGCCAGTCGGGGAGCACGAACAGCGCCACGTCGCTGCGCCCGCTGCGCAACGTGCGGGCGGGCGCGTAGGGCGTGTAGCCCAGCCGGGCCGCGGCCTGGAGCACCCGCTGCCGGGTGGCTTCGGGGATGGACTGGCCGGGCGTGTTGTTCAGCACGAAGCTGACCGTGCCACGCGACAGGCCCGCCTCCCGTGCGACGTCCACGCTGGTGATCCTGCGCTTCTTGTCTGCCACTCCCGACTCCGTCCCCGTTGCCCCGCTCGTCGGGGGCTGTTAACGTCTGCCCAGTCATAGGTTACACGTGATAGTAACGGCAGGCGGCCCACCCTCTTTTCTGTAAAAGAGGGCTATTCTCATGCCATTCTTGTGAAATCACGCCAGCAGAATCCGCTCTTGCGGGAAAGGAAACGCGATGTTTAACTCCCGGGTAGCTACTCGACAGTAGTTCCTTCGCTCGCCACTCGCGACCCCCAAGGAGCTGCCCGATGCGTCCTTCCCGAATCCTGCTCTTACTGGCTGCACTTGCCATTCCGCTGCTCTTTCCTGCGCCAGTCAATGCGGCGCCTGCCATCAAATACGTCGCCCGGGGCGACTCCTACGCATCCGGTCCGAGTCTGGCCACACAGGTGGCGCCGGAATGCGAACGCTCCGACCACAACTACCCCCACCTGCTGGCCGCGGCTCTAGGCGTGCGGAGCTTCGCCGACGCCTCCTGCGGTGGCGCGACCACGGCGGCCTTCACCTCCTCGCAGAAGAGCGGCGTGCCCCCGCAGTTTGACATGCTGGCTCCCGACACCGACCTGGTGACCGTCACCATCGGCGGCAACGACGCGGGAATCCTCACCGATCTGGGTACCTGCGGGGTGCTGGCACTGGGCGAGTGGTGGAGCAATCCGCGCCAGAAGCACTTCATCTCGGGAGGAGTCGACCAGATCGAAACGAAGATCGCCGCGGCGGCGGGCAAGGTCGGCCAGGCGATCAGGGACATTCGTGCCCGTGCCCCGCACGCCACCATCGTCGTGGCCGGTTACCTGCGGCTCGTTCCCGACGGCGGTGGCTGCTGGCCGTGGCTGCCCTTCGCCCCGGGCGATGTGCCGTGGGTGACGGCGAAACAGCAGAGCTTGGACGCGATGCTCCAGACGCAGGCGGAGGTCAACGGCGCGCTCGCCGTCAATCCCTACCAGGCCAGCACCGGGCATGACGCGTGCAAGCCGGTCGGTGTCCGCTGGACCGAGCCGACCCTGGGGACGCATTACGGTCCCGCGCATCCCAACGTCGACGGCATGACCGCGATGGCGAACCTCATCAAGGCGAAGCTGGCGATGTGACCACTCGAGGCCGGAGCTGGGACGGCTCCGGCCTCCTACTATCACGTGTTAGTTTGGTGCTCGTGCCAAGCCAGAACTACGAGCTGCTGATCTCCATGCTCCGCGAGGGCCGCGCGAACCGCGGGCCCATGACCCTCGACGACGAGCGCAGGGAAGCCGACCGATACGCCGATCTCTTCCCTGGTGCTCCCGGCATCGCCGAGGAGGTCCATCCCGCCGGTCTGCTGCTGACACCGGCCGACGCACGCGATGACCTGGCCGTCGTGTACATCCACGGCGGCGGGTTCCGGACCGGCAGCGCGAGGAACGCCCGGCAGGTCGGCGCCCGCCAACCAGGATGGAACCGGACGGTGCGCTCGCCTCCGACCAGTTCGACGTCGATGAGTTCGAGCCGATGGGCACCGACCGCGCCCTCATCGGGCTGTTGCGGCTCAACGGAGGAAGAAGACGAGTTCATGTGAGGTCCTCATGCCAGGCGGCATCAGCGATATCGGGGAGTTCGTAGAGGTATTTCTTCAACGTGGCACCGGCACTTGTCCAGATGGCGGCGCAACAAGATGAGGCGATCGGCGAGATGAGCGAAGCTTTCGTCGGAATGCAAAGAAGCCGCGAGTTCGGCGCCGGTGGCTGAGGTGCGATAACCGAATCCTCTGCTGAGCGGTGTCACGTCGATCAGACCGCGGCCGATGAGAGAACCCAGCACCGCGTAGTACGAGGGGTCCAAAGGACCGTAGCGGTAGCGCATCATCCGAGCATCGAGTGGCGCCTCGTCCGGATCGATCCCGGCCACCTCCTCGCCGGAGGCTCCATGTGCGAGCAGTACCTGGCGTAGATTGAGGTTCCCCTCGAGGTGAGGACACCCCCGACAATGGATCTTGTTCCGTAGAGGGGAGCCTTCGGGTGGCACGACCGTCGAAGTTCGGCGATGAGTTCAAGCGGGACGCG
>NZ_JOEQ01000050.1 GCF_000721075.1 Streptosporangium amethystogenes | reverse complement strand
GCCCGCACCCTCCAGACAGGAGCCCCCATGAACCCCCCACCCCAGGACCCGCTCGCCGTACTACGGCGAACCTTCCCCGGCTGGTACATCGACCACGACACCGTCCTCGGTCGCTGGATCGCCATGCGCTACCGCCCCCTCACCGTCCAGGAGACGACGACCAAGAACAGATGGACAGCACACCCTCTGTTCCCCCTTCCGGAGGAGTACCCAGCAGGCACAGCTCGACCTTCTAGTCCGTAGGTCCTCGAACGTTCTTCAAGGGCATTCAGATCAGTTCGCCGTGCAGGTCGCGAACGGCCCGCCTGTTCATATCATTCCAGCCCAAGGTTGTACGGCCCGATGGCTCCCACGGATAGGATCTGTCGCGGCTTGGTCATCCTGCTCTTAGTACTAGACCATGAATACACTCGACGCTCTTATCCGGGTCAAAGTATGGAGCCAGAATGACGAAACCCCACAAGCTCGGTTCCGGAGGGTGCCTTGCTCTCGCTTACTCCGGCCTCGTGCTGGCTCTGGGTATCTACTCGATCGTGGTCCTGCTGACAGTGCAGGATCCGATCCTGCTGTCCGGGGTAGCGCTCATCTACCTCACGTTCCCCCTCGGCTGGCTGATCTGGCAGGCGTGGGACCTGCTGCCGATCGGGCTGACGAATCCGATCGTGCTCGTCCTGCTTCTCATGGGCGCAGGCTGGTTCCAGGCGTGGGCGGTCTCACGCCTCGTGCGGCGGCTGACTCGCCGAGGCGGAGAATCCACCTAATCGCGCGGAAGACCGACAACGAGCCTAAGAAAATCAAAAACCAGGTTGGGATCACAGCCTTGGCCTGGATTTTCTCTGGTGGAGCGGATGACGAGAATCGAACCCGCACTGTCAGCTTGGGAAGTCTCTAACGCACCTGGCCCATGAGCCGGCGAAGTGCTGACCTGCAGGGGAGAGGGCCGATTACCCGTGAGTCCCCTTTGTTCACCCTCCTGACGGGCACGCAACGGGCACGGCTGGAAGGGGTGGTTCATGATCATTGCCTGCATATTGCACAGCGGTCGTTGCGCAAGACCCTTGAGGCCTAAATCCGGAATCTGCGGATTAAAAGATCACCCTTGGACTATTCCGGGTAGTTCAATGCAGGTCATGGGGTGTACGCGGTTCATCCTGAACGGCTCTGAACGCCCCTGTATTGCAACCCGAAGTGCAACCCTGGTACCCGGCGGCACCCCACAGCGAGAACCACCCCCAGCGCTTGGGAACCACGACTGTGTAGCCACCCGGAGGCATGGCCTTCCCGAGCTCGTTGTCAAGCTTTAAACCCTGATCGCCGACCTCGCTCCAATAAGAGTGAAAGCGCTTCTTGTCCATCGTGGTGATCTCGATTCTCCGCTCGGCGTCGATGAGCGTGGCGGTCCAGACATTGCCCGAACGGATCTGGTTGAGCACGGTGGACATGTCTGCCTGCTGAGAATCGTCACGATTAAGCAAGAGCAGTCCGCCGATGAGCACCAAGCCTGCGGTGACGGAGCACACGATGAACGTCCTGAACCGCGAGGCTTTTTTCTGGCACTGGTGAGGGGGTGCGGACTGCTTCTCGATCATGCCTACAGCATGCCAGTCCACTCGCGGCGTTTGAAGGCCGTGGGTTCATTCCTGTAAATGGATATGACGGTCATGAGAGCAATCTCGGTTGCAGGAGCACACTACCAGTTTGGAAGATCTCGGTACGCGACCCTCTGAGCTGCTGCGGTCCAGGTCAGGGGTGGTCTCGCCTTCCCTGTGAATCCTCGTGATTCCCCCTGCTCACCCTCCTGACGGGCACGCAACGGGCACAGGCGGTTCTACGTGTAGACCCCTCTGCCATAGTCCTCGGGACCCACGGTGAAGTCATCTGCGCGGGCCTCCCGTAGGTGCAGGTATCGGCCGTTAAGAAGGTCGATGGCTTCTCTCAGGTCGCCCCCGAACTGTTCTCGGATCAGCTTGAGAGCAGGAAGAATACGAGCTTGAATTATTCGTTCGTCGATGTCGGTCCAGTCGTCCGCCATGACAGCCATCATGCCGCCTGCGTGTCAGCGACGGCATCACTGAGCGCGCCTGCTGTTGTGATGCTCGGTGGGGCGGGGCTGAGGCACACAAGCCCGAACACCTCGGCTACGCGGGACGGCGCGTCCTGGTCTCCCGTAAGTGGTCGAACAAGACCCTGTCCGAGCACAAGCGCGACCGGCGCACCTGGGTCATGGAAGTGCTCGGCCTGGCCGACAAGGTCCCCGATCCGCACCGCTATGTCTGGAAGCCCGTCCCGGCCAGTGACGGCGATCTCCCCTCCCTGGCCCTGCGGCTGCTGCGCATGGTCGCCGAACGCCAACGCTGGCGAGCAACCCTGCTGGCCCTGGAAGCCAGAGCAAACCCCCAACCCCTTTCGGCAATCGAGACTCAGGAGGCGGCGTGAGCAAGAACCGCGATCAACTCATGACCGTTCCGGAGATCCTCGACGAACTCGGCGGGGTGTCCCAGCGCACCTTCTACCGCTGGCGGGAGATCGGCCACGCTCCGCAGGGCCTCAAGCTCCCGAACGGCGAGATCCGCATCTATCACAGCGAGTTCACCGCCTGGCTTGAGACCCTCCGGGAGGCGGCGTGAACACCTCGTACGACGTGAAGTTCTGGGAGATCCGTCGGAACGAGACGAGCAAGACACCGTCCTACGTGGTCCGCTGGAAGGTCGGCGGTCGCCAGAAGTCCAAGACCCTGCGGACCAAGGCTCTCGCCGAGAGCCTCCTGTCGGACCTGCGGCAGACGGCCAAGCGCGGGGAAGCCTTCGACATGGAGACCGGGCTTCCGCTCTCCATGCTTCAGGCCAAGAGCGCCCGGACGGTCTTCGAGTTCGTGCGGACCTACATCGACATGAAGTGGCCTCACGCGGCTGCCAAGAGCCGGGACAGCATGTCCGACGCGCTCTCGACGGTGCTCCCCGCGCTGACCAAGGACCGGCCCGGCCGTCCCGATGCTGAGACCCTGCGAACCGCCCTCCGCAAGTACACGCTCCTCCCGAACGGCAAAAGTCTCGATGTTCCCCCCGAGATGGCGCAGGCGATCCGCTGGCTTGAGACGGCCTCCCTCGACCTGGTGGACCTGGGCGAGACCAGGGTCGTACGGCTGGCGTGGCCGGGGCCGGCGGCTCATGGCGCTGTTCGCCTGCATGTACTACGCGGCGTTGCGTCCGGGTGAGGCGGTCGGCCTGCGTCTCCAGGACTGCCACCTGCCCGCGAAAGGCTGGGTGCGGTTGACGGTCGACGTCTCCCACCCCGAGGTCAACAGGCATTGGACGGACAGCGGGGACGCCCACGAGGAACGAGGTCTCAAGCACCGGGGTCGCGCCGATATCCGGCCTGTGCCGATCCCTCCTGAACTCGTGAAGATCCTGCGGCAGCACATCGACGAGTAC
Organism: Streptosporangium amethystogenes; assembly: GCF_000721075.1. GTDB lineage: Bacteria > Actinomycetota > Actinomycetes > Streptosporangiales > Streptosporangiaceae > Streptosporangium > Streptosporangium amethystogenes. The sequence goes on along the minus strand of NZ_JOEQ01000050.1, from coordinate 31,490 downwards.
GGGACCGGCGCGGACGGGCGCATCTTCCGCAGTGAGCGGGGCGGGGTGATCGCCTCGACGGCCTATACCGAGGTCTGGCAGGACGCGCGGGCACTCGCCCTCACTCCGGCTCAGGTCGCCTCTCCCCTCGCTCGGCGGCCGTACGACCTGAGACACGCAGCGGTCTCGCTGTGGCTCAACGCGGGCGGGCCATGGCGGGGACGTCCTGCTGCGGGTCTACGCCAAGTGCCTCGACGGGCAGAAAGAGATCGCCAACCAGCGGATCAGTGACGCGCTGACCGCATGAGACGCACACCGTACGATCAGGGTCCCGGGACACCGTCCGGGACCCTTTGGCATTTCGAGGTTGTTTCGATTGGTTGAGGAGCCCGTTTGTGCTGGCCACGCAGTACACAGTGGTGCGGCTGGAACCGGTCCAGGAGTCATGCGCGGATTACGGACGTAGGTGAGCCAGAAGATCGTCCCCGGCGGGGTAAGGACGCGCCTCGGGCAAGAGACGGACTGCGGTATCCGGCTCGTCGTTGCGTATGAGTGTGTGGATCTCGCGAGCAAGCGGAGTCACGTCGGTGATGGCGACTATCCACTCGTCTACGTACCGGCGCGCGCCCTCGTCCGAGAGGCCGAGCTGTAGTGAGCGGTAGGGCAGCGGCTGTAGGCGGAGATCGCGTTCGGGATCCCACTGCACTCGGGCCGATGCATGCTTCAGCTGTCGTTTCCAGGTAGCCCGGTCGGGATGAAGCCCGCGCTCATAGTGCGACAAGCACGCGTGGCGCAGGGCCCATTCGAACCCTTCACGGATGATCTCGATGGCTAGAACGGTCTCCTGCCCCTCCTTGGTGCCCCAACCGCAGCGGTACATCATCCACAGGAATGATGGTTTGATCCACGTCATCCGGTCTCGCTTCCAGGCGGTGGGGAAGCGGCCGTAACGAGCGGCGGGGAGGCCGATCTCTGGACTGTAAGCCTGGTAGACGGTGATCGTGGATGCGGTGTGGACCGCCCGGATCCTGTGCTGTGGTTCTTCCATGCTGGACAGGATGAGGCCGGCTGCTGGGAAGATCCATTGATTTAGAAGCCGTCTCCTTCGGCTTCACTGGCTGGCTCTCGCCCCTGAACCGCTCTGAGAGCCCAGCGCGACCTGGGAAAACGGCCTCAAGATCATTGCGCGTATATTGCGCGACCACCGACATGGGGCCGCTCAGAGCGGCATCTGGCTGCACACCCCGGAAACGCAAAAGAGGCCCCGGAGGGCCTCTGAGCTGCTGTTTCTGCTGGTGGCAGGTGCAGGACTTGAACCTGCGTAGGCTGAGCCGACGGTTTTACAGACCGCTCCCTTTGACCACTCGGGCAACCTGCCGTGTCCTCCGCGTACTGCGGCGACAGGAAAAGAATAGCGGACTTCCAGGGGTGGCGTGACATCCGTGGAGGGCACCCGCCGATGGATGGGCACACTGGGACCTTTGGGGCAGGCGTTGTCACTCGTGCCGGTCTTGAGCGAGGCGGGAGAGACAGGAGGGACGCTGCGATACGGGCGTGCCACGGGGTTCGGCGGCGAGTGCCGGGCGGGTGAGGCGGGTGGGCCGGAGGGTGACCTGAGGGAGAACCGGCCGGGGGTGACCTGAGCCGGGGGTGACCTGAGGGAGAGCCGGTCGCGGAGTGGGACGACGGAGCGGGATAACGGGGTCGAACGACACGCTGAGGGCGAGGCGGGACACACTGCCGCCCCAGCATTGACAGGAGATGCTGGCTAGGCTGATCCGTTACGTACGCGTCTACCGAACCGGCTCGCGGACGCCGCCGCGGTTCGTGGGCCGCGATATCCGGGAGCCGGGCAGCGGATGATAGTTCCAGCAGTTCAAAGGGGATTGGGCTTTGGCGGATTCATCGTTCGACATCGTTAGCAAGATCGATCATCAGGAGGCCGACAACGCGCTGAACCAGACGGTCAAGGAGGTCGGACACCGGTTCGACTTCAAGGGTACCGGCGCGACGATCGCCTGGTCGGGTGGCCAGAAGGCCGTCGAGATCAGGGCCAACAGCGAGGAGCGCGCCAACGCGGTCCTCGACGTGTTCAAGGACAAGCTGATCAAGCGCGGCCTGTCGCTCAAGATTCTTGACGCGGACGAGCCCAAGCTGTCCGGCAAGGAGTACCGCCTTCTGATCACCCTCAAGGAGGGCATCGACCAGGAGCAGGCCAAGAAGATCTCGAAGATCATCCGGGATGAGGGCCCCAAGGGGGTCAAGGCCCAGATCCAGGGTGATGAGCTGCGGGTGAGTTCCAAGAAGAGGGACGAACTGCAGGAGGTCATCGCCCTTCTCAAGGGCAAGGACCTGGAGGTCGCCCTCCAGTTCACCAACTACCGGTAGACCGAGGGCCGGGCGGAGCTGTGACTCGCACGGTTACCGCCCTCCGCTCTCGGACGCACGCTGCCGGGAGCGGAGTCGACGACAGGCGCTTCGGGCCACTCTCCTCCGGACGCGTTCAAAGCGATCATGAGGCTTGAGTGGCCCAGAGCCACCCGGTATCGGATGGTCCATCGCGACAGAACGACTTCCCGCTTCCGAGAACGCACCGCCAAGCTCGACCACGCTCAGCGGGTGCCCGCGACGGTTCCAGCGAAGAACAGCACCGGAACCCGCACTGACACGCACCCTTCAGCACGACTTCCCACTCCCAAGAACACACCGCCAAACTCGACCACGCTCAGCGGGTGCCCGCGACGGTTCCAGCGATGGACGTACGCGCCCTTCAGGCCGAGGCGAGGTGACGGCCCAGTCGCCTGATGGTCTCCGCGGCAAGCAGGGCGTGACCTCGCATCGAGGCATGGATCATGTCCGAACTGTATGTCGAGATGTCGGCGCAGGCGGGGTGGCTCCACATGTCGACGACCAGCGCGCCGTGTCTGGCGGAGACCGCGCTCACCCGCTCGTTCAACCTCAGCAGGTTGGGACTGAGCGCCTCAAGCTTGGGGATCGCCAAGCCGATGTTCATGAGGCGGTACGTGATCACTGTCGCGCCGGCCGCCCGCAATCCGCCGATGATGGCGTCCAGCTCGCCCTCGACCGCGTCCAGGTCGACCACCGGGCGGAACAGGTCGTTGCCCCCGCAGATCACCGCCGCGAGGTCGGGCCCGAACTCCAGTGCCCGGCCGAGCTGGCGTTCCCGCACCTCGGCGGCGACCAGGCCGCGCAGGCCGAGGTTCACATAGCCCAGGTCGGGCCGGCCCCGGGTCAGTGCCTCCCGGGTCCGGTCCGCCCAGGGCAGGGTGCGGTAGCCGGGGAGGGCGTCACCCAGCCCTTCGGCGAGGCTGTCGCCGAGCACCGCGAACCGCTTCCACGGGGCGTTGGCGAGGAGCCGGTCGGCTTCCTTCTCCGGGAGATGGAAGTCGTCGGTCGAGATGTCTTCGGTCATGTGTTTGGCCTCTCTTGGCATCGGCCCGGCCCGGCTGGGGTCGATCCGCCTGCCGACAGCATAAGAACGAACGATCGTGCTATCAATATCCCGCGAGCTGAAAACGCTGATGCTCCGCTCCTCAGCGAAGGGTGCGAACGCGTCGTCGAGAGGACCAGCCTGCCGAGACAGCATTTCCCGCGTCCCCGGCCGATGTGGATCCGTGCATCCAACGAGGAACGTCGCGCCAAGTTGATTTAACAGAACGTTCGTGCTTAAAGTTTGACTCGGGAAGGACCTGTCCGACAGTCTCCGGCTCCGGGCCGTGGCGGGCCGGCCGCGCCGGGGAGCGCGGCTCGGCAGACCGCCGCGTATGGTCTGCGCACCGGCTGTCGCCGATCAGTGGCGAGCCGAGGTGACGGCCAGACTCCAGTGGACGGGAACGGTTGAGATGACACAGGACGGGCGTGTGGTGCGCGGAGACCAGACCCGGCAGCGAATTCTGGACCGTGCGATGGCCATCGCGTCCCAGGACGGGCTCGAAGGGCTGTCGATCGGGCGCCTCGCCACCGACCTCGGGGTGAGCAAGAGCGGACTGTTCTCACACTTCGGCTCGAAGGAGGAGTTGCAGGTCGCGGTCGTACGGGCTGCCGAGGAGGTCTTCACCCACGAGGTGGTCAAGCCTGCGCTGCGGACCACGCCCGGCCTGCCACGCCTGGTCGAGCTGTGCAGGGGCTGGCTCGACTATTCGGAACGACGGGTCTTCCCCGGCGGTTGCTTCTTCTACGCGGCGGGTGCGGAGTTCGACGCGCGGCCCGGCCGGATCCGCGACCTGCTGGCCCGGGCACGCCGCGACTGGCTGCGCCTGTACGAGCAGACCGTCCGGGACGCCCAGCAGCTCGGCCAGCTCGACACGGATGTCGAACCGGCCCAGCTGGCGTTCGAGCTCGACGCGCTCGCCACCGCGGCGAACTCGGCCGCGCTGCTGCTCGACGACGCCTTGGCGTACCAGCGCTCGCGCGCCGGGATCCGCACCCGGCTGCGCGCCCTGGCCACCCGGCCGGAAGAGGTTCCCTGACGGCTCCGCAGCGAGAACCGTTCCGGACCCTTCGCCTGAATCGTCGCCCCGGGCCGATGGCCAAGAAACCGCAGACCTTTCTTCGGCTCTTGACACAACTTTTCCCGCCGGATCCCCATCTATCAGGGGGACGGAAGGAAAAACCGATGAGACCCTCACGCGGATTCGCCGTACTCGCAGTCGCCGCCGTAGCGGCCACCGGCATGATCGCCACTCCGGCAGCGGCGAAGACGGACAACCCGGCCAGGTACGCCTGGCTGAAGAGCTGCCCCCGGGGAGACGACAACGTCCCCTGCGGTTCGTGGATGCTGACCCTGCGCAGCGGGAAGACCGTCACGCTGCCCGACGCGCAGGTCCACCCCAGGTCCTCGGGTGGCACGGTGGACAGGACCACCAGCAACTCGATCTCCATCAGCAACGACGGCCGCTTCGTGAACTACTTCAAGGGCGGCGAACTCGTCGTCCGTGAAGTGAGCAGCGGAAAGGTCCGCCCGCTGCCGGGCGGTACCGCGAGCCTGCCCAAGGGGATCGGCCAGAGCGACGTGGACACGACGCTCTCTCCTGACGGCTCGGCCATCGTGGTCGACTACTACGACGCCGCGAACAGGCTACCGAGCCTGGTCATCAACCTGAAGACCGGTGAGACGGCCAAGCTGCCGTCGACGAACAGCCTGATGGGTTTCAGCCCCAGCGGGAAATACCTGCTCACCTCCCGATTCACCGAGGACAACATCACCGAGTTCGTGGTCTTCGACGCCGAGGGCAACAGGACGGCGAGCCAGATCATCCCGCAGATCGTGTCCAACAACGCGCCTGTCGCACTGGCCGACGACGGGAACACCGTGGCCCTGGTCATCTCCAGCGCATCGAGCAGGCCCCGCCTGCGTACCTATGACCTGTCTGCTGACACCGTCTCCGAGGCGATCGGAATCGGCATGCCCAAGGACGAGACCGCGCAGCGGCTCTCCTGGGGCGCGGCCGGCTCGCTCACCCTCTGGACCAGCCGCAGCGACCAGGAGGGCGAGCTGGACTCCGCCGTGAAGCGGACGCTGAACGCCGAGACCGGGAGCACTCGCAAGCTGGACTCCTTCCGGCTCAGGAAGAACGTGTGGGTCTGGTGGCTGCCCGGCGAGTGACGGTGAATTATCTTCGCTTTTATGGGGAAAATTCATGACAAGATCAATGACCGGCTGCGCGAGTTCATCAAAGCGCAGCCGGTCTATTTCGTGGCGACGGCTCCCGAGCAGGGCGGTCACGTCAACATGTCCCCCAAGGGATACGCCGACACCTTCGCCGTTCTCGACGACACCACCATCGCCTACCTGGACCTGGACGGCAGCGGGGTGGAGACCATCTCCCACCTCCGCCAGAACGGCCGGATCACCGTCATGTTCTGCGCCTTCTCCGGCCCTCCCAACATTCTTCGGCTGTACGGCACCGGCCGGGTCGTCGTACCGGAGAGCCCTGACTTCACCACACTGATCAAGAACTTCGGCCCGCACCCGGGTGTGCGATCGATCATCGTCGTCGACTGCGACCGTATCTCCGACTCCTGCGGCTTCTCCGTGCCGTTCATGTCCTTCGACAGTGACCGGACGCTGCTGGACGAGTGGGCGGGCCGCAAGGATGTCCAGGAGCGGCGTTCCTACCGGGCGAAGAAGAACCGCGAGAGCATCGACGGCATCCCCGGCCTCTCCCCCGAGGAGACCGACCCGATCACCCAGCACTCCTGAGACCATCGCCTCATTCGGATCGACCCCCAAGGGCCGATCCTTTCGCCCTGGTCCGATGAGGTTTCCGGTGGTGGCGCGATCAGGCCTGGCTGACCGGTGACCCACTGCGCCGCCTCCGCCGCCAGCCGCCTCGGGCCGAAACGGAGGCGTTGCCGAGCCGGCCGGGCCCGGCGGCCGGGAGACGCAGGTCACATTCGCCTGTGTCACAGGGAGTCGGGCTACCCCGTCTCAGGGGGTGTAGCCATCAACGACCCCGGAGGAGCACACCATGGACGCGCGACTCGACTACTTCACCGCCCCGTCCGCCGGCAAGGTCATCAAGTACTTCATGTCGGCGGGCAAGGCGCTCAAGGACTTGCCGCTGCCGGCCGCCACGCAGGAACTGGTGGCGCTTCGGGTAAGTCAGATCAACGGCTGCGCCGTCTGCATCGACATGCACACCAAAGATGCCGCCGCTGCCGGCGAGACCTCGGTGCGGCTGAACCTGGTCGCGGCGTGGCGGGAGGCCACGGTCTTCACCGAGGCCGAGCGTGCCGCGCTGGAGTTGGCGGAGGAGGGGACCCGGGTCGCGGATGCGGCCGGTGGGGTCAGCGACGAGGTGTGGGCGTACGCCGCCAAGCACTACGACGAGGGGCAGCTCACCGCCCTGGTGATCCTGGTCTCCTTCATGAACGCGGCGAACCGGCTGAACATCATCGCCCGGCAGCCGGCCGGCGACTATGTGCCCGGGCAGTTCCACTGAACGGCACCGGCGACTGGCTCGGGGTCCGGCTGCGGGCTCCGGGCCCCGGGCCCGGCGGCGTTACTCTGGTGTGCCGACGGCCCGGATGATCACCAGAAGATGCCTGCACCGGCGAGTACGGCCGGGCGGGAAGGGTTCAGGGGGAGGGGGTCCGGCGTGAGCAAGGTCGAGGAGTTCGAGGAGCTGCGGCCGCTGCTGTTTTCGATCGCCTATCGGATTCTGGGCAGTGTGGGTGAGGCCGAGGACGCGGTGCAGGAGACATGGCTGCGCTATGACGGCTTGGCGACCCGGCCCACGTCGACCAAGGCTCTTCTGTCCGCCGCGGTGACGCGGATCTCGATCGATGTGTTGCGCTCCGCGCGGGTGCGGCGGGAGGCGTACGTGGGCCCGTGGTTTCCCGAGCCGTTGCTGAGCGATCCGTATCAGGATCCGGCGCGGTCGGTGGAGCTGGCCGACTCGGTGTCGATGGCGGCGTTGCTGCTGCTGGAGCGGCTCAGCCCGCTGGAGCGTGCGGTGTTCGTGCTGCGGGAGGTGTTCGGCTTCGGGTTCGACGAGGTCGCCGCGGCGGTGGGGCGGTCGGAGGCGGCGTGCCGGCAGTTGCTGGTGCGGGCGCGGCGGCATATGGAGGCCGGACGGCCGCGCTTCGAAGCGGTCCGCAAGGAGCGGGAGGAACTGGCGTCGAGGTTCTTCGACGCCCTCCGCGAGGGCGACGTCGCCGGCCTGCGGGAACTGCTCGCCGCCGACGTATCGGTGGTCGGTGACGGCGGCGGCAAGGCCCCGCAGCTGGCCAGGGCCGTCATCGGCGCCGAGAACGTGGCCCGGCTGCTTGCCTCCCTCTTCCTTCGGTTGGCCCGGATCGACGTGACGTTCGAGCCGCACGAGGTCAACGGCCAGCCGGGGGCGATCTTCCGCGACCGGGACGGCAAGGTGCTCCACATCCTGGCGCTCGATGTACTCGACGGGCAGATCCAGACGATCCGCTCGGTGATCAATCCCGACAAGCTCGGGCACCTGGGCCCGGTGGCGGACGCCTGGGCAGTCGACCGCGAAGTAAGACAGGCAGGCCGGCACACGGAATGACCGCGACAGCCGACCATGCCTTGAACCCCATCCCGGGCACGCTGCCGCACCACCGCTGACACCGAGGGCTGTGCCGCCATGCCGCGGTGGCGAGCACGCCCGCTGACACTCTCATGTCACTTGGCACATGACGGCACCGCCGGACGGCCCTGACCGGGGCGTACAGTGGCCCGTACGTAACGGACGCCCCCCGAATGTCCGGAAGACTCGGGGGGTCCTCAGTGGGGTTGTTCCGCCGCTTGAGTGTTTGCGTCGTCGTGGTCGTCGTGGTCATGGGGGCGGGGGTCCCCGCCCAGGCCGGGGGCGCGAGGTCGCCGGTCCGGTACGCGGGGCTCGACGGGTGCGTCTGTGCTCCGTGGAAGCTCTGGGTACGCGGCGGCAGGGTGGTCAGCCTCACCGACGCCCGGGTGTTCTCCAGGGACAGGCAACGGGCTCCGCTGGCCCTGTCGCCCAACGGCAGGTATGTCACCTATTTCCAGCTCGGCGACGGGGCACTGGTGGTACGGGAGATGGCGACCGGCGAGATACGCGCGGTGCCCGGCGTGAAGTGGTCGAGCGCCATGCGCGCGGCGCGGATCGAGCTCTCTCCCGGCGGACGGTACGTGGTGCTGGGCATCCGGTGGGGGAACCGGATCCTGGACACGTACAGCGGTGCGAGTGTCCCGGTGCCGCCGGGGCTGCGGCCGTGGAGTTTCAGCCCCGACGCGAGGTTCGTGCTGATGGTGGATGACTCGTTCCAGGCGGGGATCTACTCGATGTCGCCTTTCGCCGAGTGGGGACGCGTCCCGGTGGGAGGCGCGCTCGGTCCTGACGGGCAGACCGTGGCCCATTTCACGGCGCGTGACGCGGGGGTCGGCCTGTGGGACGTGGCCGCGGGCAGCGCGCTGAGACGCGCTCCCATCCCCGTGCCCCGTGGCAGGACCTCTACCAGGCTGCGTTGGAACGGCAAGGGCCTCCTCGACCTGCAGACGGTCACCCCGCGCAGGTTGAGGAGGGGGGGAGGCACTCGCTACGACTGGTACCGGGTCGATCCGGAGTCAGGCCGGACGGAGCGGATCGGCGGCTTCGCCGTGCCCGGATCCGTCCACAACCCGATCATCACCGGTCTGACGCCCTGACCCGCCTCATCCGGCGGCTCCCGCGTCACGTGGTCAGCGGCGGTACCCGGCCATGCGCTCCAGGCGGGCGACGCGCTCGGCGGTAGGCGGGTGGGTGGAGAACATCCGGCCGAGCCCCGCACCGCGGAAGGGGTTGGCGATCATCAGGTGGGAGGCGGAGGCGAGCCGGCTGTTCTCCGGGAGAGGCAGATGGCGGGTGCCCATCTCGATCTTTCTCAGTGCCGAGGCGAGTGCCAGCGGATCACCGGTCAGCCGAGCTCCTGACTCATCCGCCTGGTATTCGCGAGAGCGGGAGATGGCCATCTGGATCATTCCGGCCGCGACCGGGCCCAGCACGATCATGAGGAGTGCGCCGATGAATCCGGGTCCCTCGTCGTCATCCCCGCCGCCGAAGAACAACCCGGCGTAGCCGAGATAAGTGATCATGGTGGCGAGCGCCCCGGCCACCGAGGAGATCAGGATGTCGCGGTTGTAGACGTGGGAGAGCTCGTGCCCGATGACACCGCGCAGCTCGCGCTCGTCGAGTATCTGAGTGATCCCGTAGGTGACGCAGACGGCGGCGTTACGAGGGTTGCGTCCCGTCGCGAAGGCGTTGGGCTGCATGGTCGGCGAGACGTAGAGCCGGGGCATGGGCTGGCGGGCCTCGGTGGAGAGCTCACGCACGATCCGGTAGAGCAGCGGCTGCTCGACCTCACTCACCGGCCGGGCGCGCATGGCCGACAGCGCGATGCGGTCGGAGAGGAAATAGGCGGCGCCGTTGGTCACCAGCGCGACCAGAACCGCGATCTGCACGCCTGCGCCGCCTCCGAACCACGCCCCCACCGCGATGATCACCGCGGACAGTGCGCCGAGAAGGACCGCGGTACGCAGACCGTTGTGGTGCACTACACCCCCCTTTCGGTTGATGCCGATTCACCTGTGACAACGTTTCCAGCCAGGACAAACGTTCCCAGGTGTTTCAGCCCGCGGCGATGAGTGCTCCGGGGACGAGGTCGAGGACCAGTTGGGGGGCGACCGAGAAGGCGACCGCGACGATCCCGGCCACCGCGATCGCCACACCGGCGGGTATCCACCCGGCGGCGCGGCCGGCCGTTTCGGTGCCCTCGGTGGCCGGGGTGAAGATCCGCACCACCCAGGCGATGTAGTAATAGAGGCCCGCGACCGTGTTGACCGCCATCACCACGGCCAGCCAGCCACCGCCACCGCTGAGGAGCTCCCGGAACACCACGATCTTGGCGAAGAGCCCGGCCAGCCCCGGGGGCAGGCCCGCCAGGCAGATCAGGAAGAAGGCCAGTGCCGGCCCGGCCGCCGGGTTCCGGAACGCCAGGCCCCGGTAGTCGTCCAACTCCCCCCTGCCGGAACGCCTCGACACCAGCGTGACCACGGCGAACGCCCCGAGGTTCATCGCCGCGTAGAAGACCAGATAGGCGATCGAGGCGTTCATCGCCTCGGGGCGCCCGGCGCCGAGGGGAGCGAGGATGTAGCCCGACTGGGCGACGGACGACCAGGCGAGCAGCCGCACCGCATGGCGCTGGCGCATGGCCAGGAGGTTGCCCACGGTCATGGTGAGCGCGGCGATGATCGCGACCAGCGGGACCCAGATGGCGCTCTGGCCCCCCAGGGCGACGACCAGGATGAGGATCAGTCCGGCGAACCCGGCTGCCTTGGAGATGACGGAGAGCAGAGCCGCGACCGGGACGGGCGCCCCCTGGTAGACATCGCCCGCCCACGCGTGGAACGGCACTGCCGCGATCTTGAAGGCGAACCCGGCGAGGACCAGCACCACCGCCACGGTGACCACGGCGGGCAGGTCGTAGCCGATCTGCAGTGCGGAGCCGTAGGCGGTGTCGGCGTCGTCCAGGACGAGCCTCAGGCCGGGTGCCCCGAGAACACGCTGCTGCAGAGCCTGGGCGATCCGGTCGAGGTAGACGGTTCCGGTCGTCCCGTACAGCAGGGAGACCCCGAAGAGCATCACCGCCGTGGAGACCACGGAGACCAGGAAGAGCTTGACCGCGGCCTCGGAGCTCCGGCCGTCATAGCGTCTGAGCGCGGTGAGCGCGAACACCGGCAGCGAGACGAGCTCCAGGGCGACCACCAGCATGATCAGGTCACGGGAGGCGGGCAGCGCGACGGCACCCGCCAGCGTGCAGAGCAGCAGGAAGTACCACTCGCCGACGGGGATGTCGCCGAAGGCGAGTTCTGCCGCCGAGAGCAGCACCACGACGATTCCGGCCGCCAGTGCGAGTCCCGCGAAGACCAGTGTGAAGTCGTCGACCACGAACGAGCACGGCGCCGCGGCAGCCGGGGTCGCCGTCTGTTCGGTGCTCGGGGAGGCGATGGCACCGATCGCCGCGTGGGGGGAGCCGAGCAGTCCTTCCGGCACGCAGAAGGTCCTCAGCGGGTCTCCGGTGCGCAGTGCCTGCGAGACCACCACCGCCAGGGCGCCGACCACCCCCGCCAGGGTGACCGCGCCGAGCGCCGGCCGGACGTACGGCCTGCGGGGCAGGAAGGCGTCCAGGACCAGCACCAGCCCGGCGGTGAGGGCGAGGATCAGCAGCGGCGCGACCGCGTAGTAGTCGATCGACTGGATCACGGTGCCCCCACCAGGGTCCGGACCACCGGATCGGTGAGCAGGAGGAGCGCCTTGGGCCAGAGCCCGAACAGCAGGATCAGCGCGATCAGCGGCACCCAGGCGGCCAGTTCGTAGCCCATGACGTCGGGCATCCGCGGCCTGCCCGCGCTCACCGCTCCCGGCGGGTGCGTGCCTCCCCCGCCCCCGGGAAGGTCTTCCTTTCCGCCCGCACCGGATTCGAGGGCGGCGTCCTCGGACCCGGTCGGGCCTGTGGAGGGGAGAGCGTCCGTGGTGGCCGCGGCGAGGAGCGGGACGTGGACGGTCTCGGTACTCCGGCCGTGGGTGACGCGGGAGAGCATGAGCAGGAAGTAGGCGGCGGTCAGCACGGTACCGAGACCTCCGAGAGCCATGAAGACCAGGTAGAGGGGGCCGGACAGGCCCGCGGCCGGTTCGAAGGCGCCGAGGAGGGCCAGCATCTCACCCCAGAAACCCGCCAGCCCCGGCAGCCCGAGCGAGGCGACGCAGGCGAAGGTGAGCAGGGAGCCGAGATGGGGAAGGTGGGTCAGCATGCCGCCACCGAGGGCGGGCATGTCCGAGGTGCCATAGCGCTCCTTGATCGCCCCGGCGACGAAGAACAGCAGGGCGGTGATCAGGCCGTGGGCGATGTTGCCGAACAGCGCGCCGTTGATCCCGGCAGGGGTCAGTGTGGCGAACCCGAGGAGCACGAAACCCATGTGACCGACCGAGGAGTAGGCGATCATCCTTTTGAGGTCGCGCTGGGCGAGGCAGGCCAACGAGCCGTAGATGATGCCGATCACCGCGAAGGCCCCGAGCCAGGGGGCCATGGCGGCGGCCCCGTCGGGCAGGACCGGAATCGCGATTCTGGCGAAACCGTACGTACCCATCTTGAGCAGCACCCCCGCCAGGAGCACCGAGCCGACGGTGGGCGCCTCGGTGTGGGCGTCGGGCAGCCAGGTGTGCAGCGGCCACATCGGGGTCTTGACCGCGAGACCGATGCCGACGGCCAGGAAGGCGATGATCTGCACCGGGCGTGACATGCCCGTCCCCCGTGCCTGGGCCAGAGCGGTCATGTCCAGGGTGCCGGTCTGCGACCAGATGATCAGCAGACCGATCAGCAGGACCACCGAGCCCAGCAGGGTGTAGAGGATGAACTTGATCGCCGCCGCCCGGCGGGCACGTCCTCCCCAGAGGGCGATCACGAAGTACATCGGGATGAGGACGACCTCGAAGAACACGAAGAACAGCAGCAGGTCGAGCGCGAGGAACGTGCCGATCATGCCCACTTCGAGGATGAGCAGCGTGAACACCAGTGCCCGTGGCCGGTTACCGCCGCGTCCGGGGCTCAGCAACTGCCCGGGGCCGTCGGCGCGGCCCCGGCACAGATAGACGAAGCAGAGAAAGGTCAGCAGCGTGGTCAGCACGACCAGCGGCAGTGAGATCCCGTCCACGCCGAGGTGGAAGCTGAGGTCCAGGCCGGGGATCCAGGCCAGATCGGTCACGAACTGCGCGCGGGCGGCGTCACCGTGGTCGAACGCGGCGGCCAGCACCACCGACAGTGCGAAGGTGACCCCGGAGACGGCCGGCCCGTGCACCCTGAGCAGCCGCTCTCTTGCCGCCGTGTCCGCCCCGGACGGCACGAGCAGCACGGCGGCTCCGGCGAGCGGCACACCGAGAAGTGCGATCAGGAGCCAGCTCATGGCGCGGCCACCTCACAGAAATTCGGCCCCGGATTCGGCCCCAGGTTCGGCACTGAGTTCGGTCGCCGGGGAGATGTCAACGGCGCGTCACCGCCAGACGGGTGGAGAGCGGCGCGGCGGCGTCCACGCCGCCCCGGAGAGACGGAGAACTCACCCGAAGATCACCGCCCCGGCCGCGATCAGGAGGACGCCCGCCAGCAGGCCGGTGACGTAGAGCTGGACATTGCCGTTCTGCACCAGGCGGACCAGCCCCGCCAGTCTCAGGGTCGCCCGGCCCGAGCCGCGTACCGTGCCGTCCACCACGCGGTTGTCCGTGCGGACGACGAGGCGCGCGAGGAGCAACACGGGCCGGACGAGGAGCCTGGTGTAGACGGAGTCGACGTAGAAGGCCCGCTCGCAGGGGACACGGAAGGGGCCGAGCACCCGGGCCGGGTCGGTCTGGGGCGCGGAGCGCCACACCGCGTAGACCGCCCCCGCGCCCAGCAGTGCCACCGTGAGGCTGAGGGCGGCGGTGCCCCAGTGGACGTCGCCGATGCGGGCGAAGCCGAGGAGCAGGGCGGGAACGGCCAGGACGACGATGGGCCGGCTCATGGTGGCCGGCACCTCGGATACGGCGGCGTGGGCCTCGCCCGCCACGGGCTCGGGCCGCGAGGCACGCTGCCCGAAGAAGGTGCGCAGCCACGCACGGGTGGCGTAGGCGCCGGTCACCGCGATCGTGGCGAGGGCGCAGCCGTAGAGCAGGAAGGCCGCGGCGTCGGTCAGCGGGCCCGCGGACAGGGAATGCTCGATGCCCGCCAGCATCTCGTCCTTGCTGAAGAAGCCGCTGGCCGGAGGCAGGCCCATCAGGGCGGCGAAGCCGATCGTCATCGCGGCGAAGGTGACCGGAAGCTCCCGGCGGAGACCTCCCATCGTGCTCATCAGGTTGGAGCCGACCACGTGGATCACCGCTCCGGCGCAGAGGAAGAGCAGTGCCTTGAAAGCCCCGTGGGTGATCAGGTGGAAGATCGCGGCATCCGGTGAGCCCGCGGCCAGGGCACCCGCCATGTAGGCGAGCTGGCTGATCGTGGAGTAGGCGAGGACGCGCTTGAGGTCGTCCTGGGCCAGGGCGGCGAGGGCCGCGCCGAGCATGCCGAGGGCGGCCAGGACCGCGAGCACGTCCAGGGTGGGGCGGGCGCCGAGGAAGGCGGGATAGAGCCGGGCGACGACGAAGATCCCGGCGGCGACCATGGTGGCCGCGTGGATGAGGGCGCTGATCGGTGTCGGTCCTGCCATCGCGTCGGGGAGCCAGACGTGTAGCGGCACCTGGGCGCTCTTGCCCGCGACCCCGGCCAGCAGCAGCATGGTGGCGGCGATGAGCGTGCCGGACGACATCTCGGGGACCCCGGCGATGACGTCGGCGATCCTGAAGCTGCCGGCCGCCGTGCCAAGGACGAAGATGCCGAACAGGAAGCCGACGTCGCCGATTCGGGTGACGAGGAAGGCCTTGATCGCCGCCCGCGAGTTGGCCCGCTCCTCCCACCAGTGCCCGACCAGCAGGTACGAGCACAGGCCCATGATCTCCCAGCCCACGTAGAGGACCAGGAGGTCCGCCGCGTAGACGACCAGCAGCATGGCGCTGGTGAACAGGCTGATGAAGGAGCTGTAGGACGGGTAGCGCCGGTCACCGTGCAGGTAGCCGATGGAGTAGACCTGCACGGCCAGCGCGACCACGGTGACCAGCACCGCGATCGACGCGGCGAGGCCGTCGACGAGCAGCCCGACCGAGATCGGCACCGACCCCGTCTCGATGACGGTGAACGTCGCGGTGACGCCGTCGGCCGCGCCCTGGCCGCCGATCCCGATCGGGACCCCCGGCTCGATTCCGCCCTGGCCGGTGGCCGCCCAGGTGGCGTAGGCCAGCCAGATCGCCAGGGCGGTGGAGAGCGCGGTGGGCAGCACGGCGATCCAGGCGGCCCGGCGGTTGGCTCCGGCGTTGAGGTCCGTGCCGGGGTCGAGGGGCGTCGCACCGCGAAGCCCCCGGGGGAAGCGGGAACCGAGAAGCCCGGTGGCCGCGGCGAGGAAGGGCAGCAGGATCACGAGCGAGGCGACAGTGATCATGACGCGTCACCCGGCCTGGGGTCCGTCTCGGATCCGGCGGGAAACCGGGATTGTCGCGTGCGGGTCGCGGCCAGGGTGTGGCCCCGGGTCTCGGCCGGGTTCTGGGTCCGAGGCGGGGAGTGGGCACCGGCCTCGCCGGAAAGTGCCGCCCCGGCGGGGGCGGCGGATCCGGGGCCGGTGGGCTGGATGCCATCGGGTCCGGGGTCGACCGGCCCGGGGTTCGTGGCCCCGGGGTCGGTGGGCTCGGGCTCGGTCGGCTCGGACAGGGAGCGGAGACGGTCGAGGTCGATGGTCTGGCGGTTGCGGTAGAGCGCGAGAACGATCGCGAGGCCGAGACCGACCTCGGCGGCGGCGATCACGATGACGAACAGGGTGAGCACCTGCCCGCTGTGCAGCCGGTCGCGTAACCAGACGTCGAAGACGACCAGGTTGAGGTTGACGGCGTTGAGCATGATCTCGACGGACATCAGCACCAGGATCGTGTTGCGCCGGGCGAGCACGCCGTACACGCCGATGGAGAAGAGCAGTGCCGAGACGACCAGGGGGTAGACGACGTGCACCTTCAGTCCCTCCCGCGGATGTCGGTGCGGGACAGGACGATGGCGCCGATCAGTGCCGCCAGCAGCAGGACCGAGAGCACTTCGAATGGAAGCACCCAGTTGCGGAAGATGCTCGCGCCGAGTTCCCCGGCCGAACCGCCGCCGGGCTCAAGTGGGACGTAGGCCATCCGGAAGCCGTCGACGACGACGGTGACCAGCACGGCCGCGGTTGCGATCGCCACGATCACGGCGGCCGGCCGGTTCGGGCTGTCGAGGTCGGCGCTCCTGCCGATCGGAGCGCGGGTGAGCATGATGCCGAACAGCAGCAGGACGACGATCGCGCCGACGTAGATCAGCACCTGGACCCAGGCGACGAACTCGGCGGTGAGGACCAGGTAGCACCCGGCCAGCGCGCCGAAGCAGACCACCAGCCACAGGGCGGCATGGACGAGTTGTCTGGTGGTCACGGTAAGCAGCGCCGACCCGACGGCCACCGCACCCAGCAGGAGGAAGACGATCTCCTGCCCGGTCGGCGACAGATAGGACGGCGCCTCGGTCACGTCTCCTCCTCGGGCTCTCCACTCGAATCCGTGGAAGAAGTCTGCTCCGGCGGTGCCGCCTTCGGAGGAACGTCATCCCTACCTGTGGATAACTTCTCGGCGGACGACTCGCCTGTGGACGGAGTCTCCTTCTTCGGGAGCGCACCCGGCGGCCGGATGGCCCGGACGCTCGCGTGTCCCGCCGAGGGGCCTGTCCCAGGCGGCCTGCCGGGTGGCGGGACACGTCGCGCGGGTGGCTCCTCGGGAACTTCCGGGGCCTCGGGCGCGGGAGCCGTGGAAGCCTTGGGGGCCGGCGCGGGACGGGGGCGGACCGGGCGGGAGGTGGCCGCCAGTTCCTTCGGCGGCTCGGCGCCCGGCTCGTGGGCCGGGGGCGGCGGGACGGTCTGGGCCCAGGCGGCCAGCTTCTCCTTCTCATGAAGGAGGTTACGGATGTCACCCTCGGCGTACTCGAACTCCGGAGACCAGAACAGCGCGTCGAACGGGCAGACCTCGATACAGATCCCGCAGTACATGCAGAGGGAGAAGTCGATCGCGAACCGGTCGAGCATGTTGCGGGCGCGGGGACGGCCCCCCTCCGGGGCGGGGAGGGTCTCCTTGTGGGAGTCGATGTAGATGCACCAGTCGGGGCACTCGCGAGCGCAGAGCATGCACACCGTGCAGTTCTCCTCGACCAGCGCGATCACCCCCCTGCTCCTCGGGGGCAGATCCGGCCGGACTTCGGGGTACTGCTGAGTCACCGATCTGCTCAGCATGTGGCGAAGGGTGACGGAGAGTCCCTTCACCAACCCCACTCCTGGTATCCGTGCCACAACTCAACATCATGACGCACAGTGGGGCGCTCGGGAATGCGGTAGGCCCTCCAGACCGGCACGGCAGGGGAACTCACGTTATCCACAGAAGTTATCCACAGACTGTGTGTTCGATAACCGCCCCTCAACCACCGGGTCGACAGAGAAGGGACTGCGGAGATCCTGAAAAAATCGTATTGTTCGGCACATGTCCCACCAGTACGGACCGGCCTGGCAGCCGCGACCACCGGCACGCTCCAACACCGCGTGGAGCGTGGTGTGGGCGCTGGTCCCCCTGTTGACCTGCGGTGTCGGCACGCCGTTCGTCATCGGACACGCCGCGCGCCGGCTGCGGAGCCCGTTGCTGGCCCTCGCCGCCGCCCTCTACGGCCTCGGCATCGGCACCTTCGTGATCACCTCCGGGATCTACGGGAGCTCCGATCTCACCCCGGTCTGGCTGGAGGCCGTACAGATGATCGGCCTGTTCGGCAGCTGGCTCGGCGGGCTGGGCCACGCACTGATCCTCAGGGGGGAGGTGTTCCGGCAGCAGCCGCTCCAGGAGTTCCGCCCGGGACCGCCGCCGGAGTACGGACGCCCGCCCTACCAGACCGGTCCCACGGTGGCCTCGGTCCAGCATCCGCCACAGCGGCACCCGGAGCCTCCGCGGCACGGCGGATACCCGCAGGCACAGCATCGTCAGCGTGACGACCGGCCGCCCCAGTACGCGCAGAGCCAATTCACCCAGAGCCAATTCCCCCAGGGCCCGCCCACCCACGCCGTACAGGGCCAGAACCACCAAAGCTCTCAGCACACCCCGGCCCCCCAGGGCTGGCTGGGGCCCTATCGCCTGATCGGCAGCCTGGGGAAGGGCGGCCAGGGGACGGTCCACCTCGCGCTCACCCCGCAGGGGCAGAAGGTCGCGATCAAGGTGCTGCACGAGCACTTCAACGGTAACCAGGCGGTCAGGGAGCGATTCCTGCGGGAGGTGGAGGCGACGCGCAGGGTGGCGACGTTCTCCACGGCCCGGGTGCTGGACGTGAACATCAACGAGGACCAGGCGTACGTCGTCAGCGAGTACGTGGAGGGCGTCTCCCTGGAGCAGCTGGTCCGCGACAAGGGTCCGCGCGACGAGGACGGACTGACCCGGCTGGCCCTGGCCACGGCGGGCGCGCTGGCCGCGATCCACCGGGCCGGCGTGGTGCACCGGGACTTCAAACCGGCCAACGTGCTGATCGGCGCCGACGGACCCCGCGTGATCGACTTCGGCATCGCCCGGGCCCTCGACCAGGCCACCGCGACGTCGAGCAACATCATGGGCACCCCCGCCTACATGTCGCCCGAGCAGCTCGCGGGCGAGACGGTCGGCCCGGAGACCGACGTGTTCAGCTGGGCCTCGACCATGATCTTCGCCGCTTCCGGCCGGGTGGCCTTCGGTGAGGACACCATCCCGGCGATCCTGAACCGGGTGATCAACCACCAGCCGGACCTGACGGCTCTGCCCCAGTCACTGCGCCCGCTGGCCGCGGCCTGCCTGGACAAGCAGCCCCGCAACCGGCCCACCGCCTCCGACATCATGCTGCGGATCGTGCAGTAGACATTCCCGGCCGGCGGGTCAGGGGACCGCGTCCTTCGCCCCCGCCGTCAGGTCCAGGTACTCCTCGTGGGTCAGCGAGCGAGCCTGGAACTCAAGGCCGTTGCCCGCGGCGAAGCGCTCGACGTCCTCCGCGTTCCAACGCCCCGGCAGATGAAACAGCCCTCCGCCCAGCAGCAGGCCGGTCACGCCGGACTCCGCCGAGTAGAGCAGCAGCTCGGAGACGTCCAGCTCGCGGGTCCTGCGCGCGGTCTCCAGCAGCAGGCGGCCGTGGACGACCACCAGACGACAGTGCGGCTGGCCCCCGCGCCTGAGCACGCGCCCCTGGGCGGTCTGGTCGCGGGACCTGCGGCGGCCGATCCCGATCACGACGACGGCCCCGACGACCGTCAGCCCGGCCAGCACCAGGGCGGCGACCCCGAGCGGTTCCATCCCCCAGGTGGCGTCTCCCTGAGCGACGTCTCCCCGGGTGACGTCGGCGCGGGTGTTGGTCAGGTTGAGGAGCACCAGCGCCACGAAGGCCGCCCCATAGGCGAGCACCGCCCACATGAGCACGTACAGCAACTGCTCGCGCCACCACACCTTCGGCGAGCTCAGTGGCGGCCTGAGGCTTCTCGCGCCGGGCACGCGCAGGCGCGGCAGGGGTGCGGGCGCCCTGCGCCAGGTCACCGCGCGCCATCTCGGCGACCTGCGGGCCAGCGCGACCCTGGCCTGCTGCGGGGTGTCGAACGCCCGGAACTCGAACTCCAGCCCGTTGCCCGCGGCGAACGCCTCCACCGCCTTCCTCGACCGGGACCCCGGAGCCTCCAGCATGACCAGGCCGGACTCGTCGAGCACCGCCAGGCCGTATCTCGTCCTGCCCCTGCCGGGGTAGCCGAAGATCAGCAGCCTGCTCGCCCGGCTCTCACCGGCGAGCGGCAGCCGCACCGGTGCGTGTTCCGGCACATCGACGACCAGTTCGTCGTTTTCCACGGCAAGCGCGAGGGTCATCCGTTCCGTCCTTGGCAAGTGATGTCGCAGGGTGCACTGCTCCCTGCCCAGGCTGAGCGCTTCGAACGTCAGATCATCCGTACGGTGGGCCGAGCGGGAAACCCGTGCGGGCGCGCGGTGCGAGGTTACCCGGCGATGACCCTGACAACTCCCGTCAACGCGAGCTGGACCAGTGCCAGCGGCACCAGGCCGGCCCAGGCGAGCCTCTGCAGCTGGTCCTCACGGAGCCTGGGATAGCTCACCCTCAGCCAGATGACCACGAAGACCAGCAGGAAGACCTTGATGAGCATCCACACCGGCCCCGGCAGGAGGGGGCCGTGCCAGCCGCCCAGGAACAGCACGCTGGTCAGTGCGGAGACCACGATGATCCCCGCGTACTCGGCCAGCATGAACAGGGCGAACCTGATGCCCGTGTACTCGGTCATCGGGCCCATGATGAGCTCGGAGTCGGCGATCGGCATGTCGAACGGCGGGCGCCGGAGCTCGGCGAGTCCCGCGACGAAGAAGATCACGCCGCCGATCGCCTGCCAGGGCAGCCACCACCACTGCCAGGCCGCCACGATGCCCGGCAGGGAGAGCGTGCCCGCCGCCATCGCGACGCTGGAGGCCGCGAGGACCAGCGGCAGTTCGTACGACATGAGCTGGGCCGCCGAGCGCATTCCGCCCAGGACCGAGTACTTGTTGCCCGACGACCAACCGGCCATGATCGAGCCGAGCACGCCGATCCCCATCACGGCGAGGACGAAGAACAGCCCGGCGTCCAGGTCGACCCCGACCAGCCCCGGCCCGACCGGGATGACGACCATCACCAGGAGATAGGGGACCAGCGCCACGCCGGGGGCCAGGGTGAAGACCCTGCGGTCGGCGGCGGCCGGGATCACCTGCTCCTTCTGCATGAACTTGACCCCGTCGGCGATCAGCTGTGCCCAGCCGTGGAAGCCTCCGGCGTACATGGGGCCGAGGCGCGCCTGCATGTGCGCCATGACCTTGTGCTCCATCTGCCCGGCGACCAGCGGCAGCACCAGGAAGACCGCGACGATCACGACCAGCCGGACCGCTACGTCGAGCACCTCGGCGATCATGCCTACCTCCGGTCCTTCGGGGGGAGAAGCCTGCCGGGTCGCCGTGATGTCTCAGCCGCCACGCTCGCGCCCCCAGTCGGCGGGCACCCCCGGTGGGAGCGTCTTGCGGCGGCTCGGCGAGCCGTGGTCGGACTCGCCGGGTTCCTTGGCTCCCGGCCATGCCTTGGCGACCCTGGCGGCCAGTACGAAGTCCTTGCGCAGCGGGAACCCCTCGAAGCCCTCGGGGAGCAGCAGCGGGACGAGGTTCGGGTGGCCCTCGAAGACGACGCCGAACATCTCGAAGGTCTCGCGCTCGTGCCAGTCGGCTCCGCGGAAGACGCCGACCGCGCTGGGCAGCCGGGGGTCCTCGCGGGCCACCCTGGTACGCAGCAGCAGGTGGGCGTGGGAGGCGGGGGCGAACAGGTGTGCGACGACCGCCAGGGTCTCCGGCGGCTCGTCCACCGCGGTCAGCCAGTCGAAGAACTCGTACCCCTGGGATCTGGCGGATTCCAGCAGGGCGATCCAGTCGTCGGCGTCCACGTCGACGGTCCGGTAGCCGAAGGACTCCGACACCCGGGCGTTCTCTCCGTGGGTGAAGGGGTGCAGGTCAGGCATAGCGGTCACCCAGGTTCTCGGCGGCGATCTTCTCCTGGAGCATCATGATGCCGTGGAGCAGTGCCTCGGGGCGAGGAGGGCAGCCGGGGACGTAGACGTCCACCGGGATGATCTGGTCGACGCCCTTGGTCACACAGTAGGAGTCCCAGTAGGGGCCGCCGGAGTTGGAGCAGGCACCGAAGGAGATCACGTACTTGGGATCGGGCATCTGCTCGTAGAGCCGCTTGACCGCGGGGGCCATCTTGTCGGTCACCGTGCCCGAGACGATCATCAGATCCGCCTGCCGGGGACCGTTGGCGAACGGGATGACCCCGAACCTGATGAAGTCGTGCCTGCTCGCCGAGGTCGCGATGAACTCGATGGCGCAGCAGGCCAGTCCGAAGTTGAACACCCACAGCGAGTAGCGACGCCCCCAGTTGAGGATGAAGCGCATGGGTTTGGGGGCGAGCCGTGCGGCCGGGCCCACCGTGGGCATCGGGAGATCTGCCATGGCACGCATTCTCCTTCAGGGTCGGTGCTCGCGCTCGCCCGGTTCAGGTCCAGGTGAGCACGCGCTTGCGCCAGGCGTACAGGATGCCGAGCGCGATGAAGCCGAGAAAGACGAACATCTCGGCCAGGGTGGTCGTCCCGAAGCCCGGCTCGGCGAAGATCGTCGCCCAGGGGAAGAGGAAGACCGCGTCAACCGCGAAGATCACGTACAGGTAGGTGAACACGTAGTAGCGGACCTGGGACTGGGCCCAGCCGTCACCGACCGGGTCGACGCCGCACTCGTAGGTGAGCAGCTTCTCGGCGGTGGGTCGGCTGGGCCGGAGCGCCCGGTTGACGAGCAGTACCCCGGCGACGATCAGCAGGCCGATCGCGAACAGCGCGAGGACCACCACATAAGAGCCGAAATATCCGCTCATGGCCTCTCCTCTTCGGGGCCTGCCGTACGGACTCGCCGGATCCGCCGTACGCCCTACCTATAGCAGTATCCGCCCTTCCCGTCATGCGGCGAAGCCCGCCACTAAAGCCTCCGTGCACTTAATCTCAAATCCGGGTAAATGCACTATTACCGCCCCTATGGTGACTTCATGCCTAACCTGCGATTCATCGGAGGAATCGCCTGGATGGCCGTGACGATCGCCGGTTGCGGCGTAGCCAACCCCCCTTCCGCGCAGGCCCCCATGCCCTCGGAGCCCACATTGATCAATTATGTGGACCCCTCCGCGGTCCAGGGCCTGAACACCCGGACCCTGTTCTCCGGAGAGACGGGAAACCTGCACGTGCACGCCGTCTATCCGGCCGTCGCCGACGCTCCCCGCCTCACCGAGAAGCTCCATGGGACCGTGAGCGAGGAGCTCGACAGGTTCACCCGGTCCGGCTCCCCCGCCGACACCCTGCCCAAGCCCGAGTTCAACGTGGACTGGCAGCTCGCCGCCGCGTCCCCCGAGGTCCTGGGAGTACGGCTGCGCATCGGTCACTCCATGGAGTCGGGCTGGAGCGAGGCGCGCACCACCGTCTGGTACGACCGGACGAAGGGGCGCGTCCTCGACTCCGCCGACCTGCTCGCCGGCCGTCCCGCGCTGGTCACGCTGGCCGGGATCGTCAGGAGCGAGCTGGCGCTGCGGGGACCGCTGGTGACCCCGAACGCGCTCAGACCGGACCGGGAGATGTTCGACTCCCTCGGTTTCAACCCGCGCGGCGACCTCGTCGTGGAGTTCGACGACAAGCAGGTGGGGCTGGAGGTCGCCGGCCGGGTGGCGGTCGCCGTGCCGTCCGCGACCGCGGCGCCGCTGCTGTCGGAGGTCGGGCTGCGGGCACAGCGC
Organism: Streptosporangium amethystogenes; assembly: GCF_000721075.1. Classification (GTDB taxonomy): domain Bacteria; phylum Actinomycetota; class Actinomycetes; order Streptosporangiales; family Streptosporangiaceae; genus Streptosporangium; species Streptosporangium amethystogenes. Next base: position 8,009 of record NZ_JOEQ01000050.1, on the reverse strand, counting down.
GCGGCCGTGCAGGCGAAGAAGGTTCCGGTCCCCATGTCGCGGGAGGAGATCAAGGCCGCGAGCACCGACAAGCCTCCGGCGCGCAGTTCCAAGGCGGGCAGCGTGGACTGCGCGAGGCTCAGGTGCGTGGCGCTGACCTACGACGACGGGCCGGGCCCCGAGACCTCGCGGCTGCTCGACATCCTCCGTGCCCACGGGGCGAGGGCGACCTTCTTCAGCATCGGTTCCAACGCCTCCGCACGGCCCGACCTGCTCAGGCGGATGCGCGACGAGGGACACCTGGTGGCCAACCACGGCTGGTCCCACCGCGACCTCACCATGCTGCCCTCCATCAAGATCTCCGACCAGCTCATCCGCACGCAGCACACGATCGCCCAGACCATCGGCCAGGCCCCCACCCTGATGCGCCCGCCGTACGGCGACGGCGGCATCCAGGTGGCCGCCATCGCGGGCCGCCTGAACATGGCCCTGGTGCGCTGGAACGTGGACAGCGAGGACCGGCAGGACGCCGACCCCCGGGCGATCGCCGACCGGACCGTCGCCCGCGCCGAGCCCGGAGCGATCGTTCTCCTGCACGACTCCCACTCCGCGACGGTCGACGCGGCCCCGGAAATCCTGCGCCGACTCTCCGCGGCGGGCTATATCTTTGTCACTGTCCCCGAGCTGTACGGCCTGGGTGAGATGGTGCCCGGCCGAATCTACGAATCCGGGGGCGTTTCGACGGCACTGGACCGGTAGCCGATGTCATAACCTGGAGCTATGGGGCCATAGCCTGAGGCGATGAGAGCACGTCCACGACGGGACATATAGTTGGGCAGCGTGACCTCAACTGTCCTCTTCGCCCGCCTGCACGTCGACCTGTGCCGGCTCGCGGCGGGGCTGTGTCGGGACGGCCGTCCGCGATCGTGACCTCCACGTAGGCCATGATCCGGCTGCAAACGCGACATCCGCGCCCCAGGTTTCGACTCAGCGGCCGCAGAGGATGCGCGACACGGGTCGCTCTCCCCCGCCGAGTGGAACGCGAAAAGACTACGCGTGACCCCGAGGATCTAGCATGGAAAAAAGAATGTGCCACGAGCAACGGCGCCCTGTCGCGTCGAGGAGGACTGAGCTGTGACCAAGCAGGTTCAGCAACTCGAACGCGTAATCATCCGTTTTGCCGGTGACTCCGGTGACGGCATGCAGCTGACCGGCGACCGCTTCACCGCCGGGACGGCTGAGTTCGGCAACGACCTGTCGACACTCCCCAACTTCCCCGCCGAGATCCGCGCCCCCGCAGGAACCCTGCCGGGCGTGTCGAGTTTCCAGCTCCACTTCGCCGACCATGACATCCTCACCCCGGGTGACGCGCCCAACGTCCTGGTCGCGATGAACCCCGCCGCGCTGAAGGCGAACCTCTCGGACCTGCCGCGCGGCGCCGACATCATCGCCAACACCGACGAGTTCACCAAGCGCAACCTGCAGAAGGTGGGCTACGCCGTCAGCCCGCTCGAAGACGACTCGCTCGCCGCGTGGCGGATCCACTCGGTGCCGCTGACCTCGCTGACCGTCAAGGCCCTCGAAGGCTTCGCGCTGTCCAAGAAGGACGCCGAGCGGTCCAAGAACATGTTCGCCCTCGGGCTGCTGAGCTGGCTCTACCACCGTCCCACCGAGGCGACGATCCAGTTCCTGGAGACCAAGTTCGCCAAGAAGCCCGACATCGCCAAGGCCAACATCGCCGCCTTCCAGGCGGGCTGGAACTACGGCGAGACCACCGAGTCCTTCTCGGTCTCCTACGAGGTCAAGCCGGCCAAACTGGCCCCCGGCGTGTACCGCAACATCTCCGGCAACCAGGCGCTCGCCTACGGCCTGATCGCCGCCTCGGTGCAGTCGAAGCTGCCGCTCTTCCTCGGGTCCTACCCGATCACCCCGGCCAGCGACATCCTGCACGAGCTCTCCAAGCACAAGCGGTTCGGCATCCGCACCTTCCAGGCCGAGGATGAGATCGCGGGCGTCGGCGCGGCGCTCGGTGCCTCCTTCGGCGGCGCGCTGGGCATCACGACGACCTCCGGGCCCGGTGTCGCGCTGAAGGCCGAGACCGTCGGCCTCGCGGTGACCACCGAGCTGCCGCTCATCGTGGTCGACGTGCAGCGCGCGGGTCCCAGCACCGGCATGCCCACCAAGACCGAGCAGACCGACCTGCTGATGGCCATGTACGGCCGCAACGGCGAGTCGCCGCTGCCGATCATCGCCCCCTCGACCCCCTCCGACTGCTTCGACGCGGCGGTGGAGGCGGCCAGGATCGCGGTGAAGTACCGCACCCCGGTCATGCTGCTCTCCGACGGCTACCTCGCCAACGGCTCCGAGCCGTGGAAGGTGCCCGACGCCGCCGATCTGCCCGACATCTCCACCGAGTTCGCCTCCGGACCGAACGCCGAGGACGGCGTGACCTTCCTGCCGTTCAAGCGCGACTCCGAGACCCTCGCCCGCCCCTGGGCGATTCCCGGCACCGCCGGCCTGGAGCACCGGATCGGCGGCATCGAGAAGGCCGAGGGCACCGGGAACATCTCCTACGATCCCGACAACCATGACCGGATGGTCAGGATCCGCCAGGCCAAGATCGACGGGATCGCCCACGACATCCCGGCGCTCGAGGTCGACGATCCCGACGGCGACGCCCGCGTGCTGGTGCTCGGCTGGGGGTCCACCTACGGGCCGATCGCGGCGGCCGTGCGGCGCATCAGGAAGGCCGGCGGCAAGGTCGCCCAGGCCCACCTGCGGCACGTCAACCCGCTGCCCGCCAACACCGGCGAGGTGCTGCGCGCCTACGACAAGGTGCTCCTGCCGGAGATCAACCTCGGCCAGCTCGCGCTGCTGCTCCGCGCCCGCTTCCTGGTCGACATCATCAGCTACAACCGAGTGCGCGGACTTCCGTTCAAGGCCGAAGAACTTGCCGGCGTGATCCAGGACGTGATCGACAGTGAGTAGTGGTACCGAATTGTCCGTCCCCGGAACCGGCGGGGGGCTCTCGCTGGTCCCGAAGTCCGAGGTCAAGCTCGGCATGAAGGACTTCAAGACCGACCAGGAGGTCCGCTGGTGCCCCGGATGCGGTGACTACGCCATCCTGGCCGCGGTCCAGTCGTTCGTGCCCGAGCTCGGCCTCAAGCGCGAGAACATGGTGTTCGTCTCGGGCATCGGCTGCTCCTCGCGGTTCCCGTACTACATGGACACCTACGGGTTCCACTCGATCCACGGCCGCGCCCCGGCGATCGCGACCGGCCTGGCCGCCTCGCGTCCCGACCTGTCGGTCTGGGTGATCACCGGTGACGGCGACTCGCTGTCCATCGGCGGTAACCACCTCATCCACGCGCTGCGCCGCAACGTCAACCTGAACATCCTGCTGTTCAACAACAGGATCTACGGTCTCACCAAGGGCCAGTACTCCCCGACCTCCGAGGTCGGCAAGATCACGAAGTCCACCCCGATGGGCTCGCTGGACAAGCCGTTCAACCCGATCTCGCTGGCCATCGGCGCCGAGGCCTCCTTCGTGGCCAGGACCATCGACTCCGACCGCAAGCACCTGCAGTCGGTGCTGCGCGAGGCCGCCGAGCACCGGGGCACCTCGCTGGTCGAGATCTACCAGAACTGCAACATCTTCAACGACAACGCCTTCGAGCAGTTGAAGGACCCGGAGCGGCGTGACGACATCACGCTCCGCCTGGAGCACGGCCGGCCCATCGCCTCGGCTTCCAAGGCGGTGCGCCGGGCGGCCGACGGCGGCATCGAGGTCGTGCCGAGGTCGTCGGTGAGCGAGGACGAGATCCTCGTGCACGACGCCCACCGGGTCGACCCCTCGCTGGCCTTCGCGCTCTCCCGGCTGGACGAGCCCGCCTTCGAGCACGTCCCGATCGGCGTCTTCCGCAGCGTCGAACGCCCCTCCTACGACGAGCTCATGGCCGAGCAACTCCAGGAGGCCGTCGACGAGCGGGGTCCCGGCGACCTGAACGACCTGCTGCTCGGCGGGGACACCTGGCGTATCGGCTGACCCGATACCCGTACCACGTGATGAGGCCCGCTCTTCGGAGCGGGCCTCATCGCTTTTCCCGGATTCTCGGCAATGCCTGCCGATATCCGGCGTCGCACGGTATGAATTCCTGCAGAACCTCGCTCGAACAGGGAGAGCTCAGATGCGAAGCCCGGCCCCCGTACACGGAGCAGAGGATCACTGGCGCGGGAGGCGGGTGCTGGTGACGGGAGCCGGCGGCTTCATCGGGGCACACCTGGTGCGACGCCTGGGCGCGTGCGGCGCGCGGGTGCACGCGGTCGGCCGCCGGGTCAGGGAGAGCGCGGACGGCGAGACCTGGCACGTCGCCGACGTCGCCGACGAGGGCGCGGTGCAGAAGCTCCTCACCTCCGTCCGCCCGGAGGTCGTGTTCCACCTGGCCAGCGAGGTCGCCGGGGCCAGGGACCCCCGGCTGGTGCTGCCGATGCTGCACAGCAACCTCACCGGCGTGGTCAACCTGCTCACAGCGGTCACCGACGCCCCGGGAACCCGGGTGGTGCTGGCGGGCTCGCTGGAGGAGCTACGGCCCGAGGAGGGCGACAGGGCACCGTCCTCGCCCTACGCGGCCTCCAAGTGGGCCGCCGACGGCTACGCGCGGATGTTCCACCACCTGTGGGGCGTCCAGGTCTGCAACCTGCGGATCGGCATGGTCTACGGCCCCGGCCACCAGGACACCCTGAAGCTGGTCCCCTACGTGACACTGTCCCTGCTGCGCGGCCAGGAGCCCGAGCTGGGCAGCGGGACGCGCGAACTCGACTGGGTGTACGTGGACGACGTGGTCGACGCCTTCCTCGCGGCGGGTTCGGCCCCGGACGTGGCGGGCCGCGCCTTCGACATCGGCACCGGGACGGGCACCTCGATCCGCGACACCGTGGACCTGCTCTCTGAGATCGTCGGCGCCCGGATCGGCCCCCGCTACGGCGCGCTCACCGACAGACCGCTGGACAGCGCCAGAATCGCCGACCCGGCCACCGCCGCCGAGACCCTCGGCTGGCGGCCCACCGTCGGGCTGGAGGAAGGGCTACGGCGGACCGTCGCCTGGCTCGCCCGCGAAAACGGCTGAGCCGGTTCGAGGAACGGCGATCGAGAAGAATCTTCAGGCCTGCTGACCACACATGGAACGTTGTGTACCGCCGGCTATGTGACAGATGTCCACGGAACCACGCTCGGCTCAGCCTGGGCACCACCGGGCCACGCGATGTCGTCAACGGCGAGAAACGGCTCGCCCGCCACGGTCGCGGGGGTTGCCCCGGTGAACGCCATGACGTCCCGATGCAGGTGGGACTGGTCGGCGTAGCCGGCGTCGGCCGCGACCTGGGCCGCGCTTTCACCCGCGACCAGGCGGTGGGCGGCATGGTCGAAGCGGACCAGCTTCACGGCGCGCTTGGGCGGCAGGCCGAGCTGCGACCGGAACCGGGACCACAGCCGCTTACGGCTCCACCCGACCTCGGCCGCGAGTCCGTCGACCCGGGCCCGGCCACGGCTGCCGACGATCCGGTGCCAGGCCCAGGCCACCTCCGGGTCCACCGGCGGCCCCGCCTCATGCCGGCGGGCGAGCAGCGCGTCCGCCAACGCGAAGCGATCCTGCCACGACGAGACATCGCCCAGTCGCTCGCTGATCCGGGACGCCTCCCGGCCCCACAGGTCCTCAAGGGACACGAGGGCACCGTCGAAGTCGGCGGGGGAGGCGCCCAGAACCGCGCGTGCGATCACCGGGGACAGCCGCACCTGCACGCACTCGACGTTCTCTCCCCACGCCCGGACCGCGCCTCCGGACCCGACCCCGGGCCCGGCGACCATGCTTCCCCGCTGCTGCCGCCCGGCGGCACAGCCAAGGACGGGCGAGCCGGCGCCGAACTCCAGGAGCAGCGTCACGGCCGGGTGCGGGACCATCCGGAGCGCGTCGAGGTCACGGACACGGAACCCGGCCATGGTGACACCGGCCACCCGGCTGGGCCGCCGCGGGCACGCGACGTCCCACACAACCGCGCCGTGCACGAACGTCCGCACCGTCCCAAGCTACATGAGCCGGCTGAGGGGAACATTCGTCCAATCCGTCGGCGGGTACCGGCTGTGACAGTGGGCTCATGACTGTTTCTGACGGCGGCCCGTACGTGAACGGCGGCACCGAGAGTTCGATCCTGTCGCTGGACGACGGCGACATCCACATGTGCCAGGACGGCCCCCGCGACGCCCCCGCACTCCTGCTCATCCACGGGTCCGCATCCTCGACCCGCTCGTGGGACCCGCTGGTTCCGCTGCTGACCGGATCTCACCGCGTCATCCGGATCGACCTGCTCGGGCACGGCCGGTCGGCCAAGCCGGCCGACCGCAGCTACACGATCCCGGACCAGGCACGCCGGGCCGGCGTGGCACTGGACCGGATCGGCGTCGAGCACGCCGTGGTCGTCGGTCATTCCAGCGGCGGCGTGGTCGCCACCGCCCTCGCCGAACAGCGGCCCGACCTGGTGGCCGCGCTCGCGCTCGTCAACACCGGCCCCAGTCTGGACGCCTTCATCGCACCGGAATCCGCCGCGATCGGCCCCTCGCAGTGGCCGCTGACCGACGAGCAGATCCGCCGGTTCGCGAGCACCGGTTTCAGCCGCGCGGGCTACCGGATCCCCGACGAACTCCTGGACGAGGTGCGTGTTATGACCTACCACACGCTCACCACGACGATGCAGGCCACCCGCTCCTACCTGGAGCAGCGGGCGCTGCCGGATCGGCTGACGGTCCTGGGCAAGCCGCTACTGGTGATCTTCGGCGAGGACGACCGCAGATGGCGATCCTCATCCGCCGCCGACTACCGCGCCGTTCCGGGCGCGAAGGTCGAGTTGCTGCCCGGTCTCGGGCACTCGCCCCTGCTTGAGGATCCGCCGCGGACCGCCGGCCTCCTGCTGGCCTTCACCGCGGTCCACGCCGTACGGGTGGACTGAATGACAAGGAGGGGTGCCGTGCGGATTCTCATCTCCGGCGCCAGCGTCGCCGGTCCGGTGCTGGCGTACTGGCTCACCAGGTACGGCTTCTCCGTCACCGTCGTCGAGCGCGCGCCGACCCTGCGCAGGACCGGCGGCCACACGGTCGACCTGTTCCGGCCCGCGATGAACATTTCGGAGAAGATGGGCGTGCTCCCGCGCGTCGAGGAGCGGGCCACCGGCGCGAACCGGATGACCGTCTACCGGGAGGGCGCACGACGTCCCGTCCGGGCGGACCTCTCCAAGATCTTCAGCGCCACCTCCGACCGGCACGTCGAGATCATGCGCGATGACCTGAGCGAGATCTACTACGACGCCACGCGTGACGACGTCGAGTATGTCTTCGGTGACTCGATCACCGCGATCTCGCCCGACGGCGAGGGGCGGTTCGAAAACGCCGCGCCGCGCCGCTTCGACCTCGTCGTCGGCGCGTACGTCCTCGCCGGGGAGCTGGCGCGGGCGGGCTGCGACCACGAGCGCGCCTTCCTCGCCTACGAGCGCGCGATGGCGGAGCACGTGCGCGGCAGCCACGCGGTCGCGCTGAGCGCGGCGAAGACCCTGATCCCCACGTCCCGCCTCGGCGTGTCGGGACTGGCCCAGGGCGCCCGCCTGATCTCCGCCCTGCCCGCGGGACCCAGCCGCGCCCTCCTGCGCCTCACCACCAAGAGCGCACGCCTCTACAACTCCATGACCGTCGACGACTACCCGCCGTCGCCCGCCGCGCAAGGAGGCCGGGGCGGGCTCGGGGCGGAGTGAGGAGTGCTCGCCGCCCTCATTCGCCACCGCCGGCTCACCGTCTTACCGTGGCTGTCTGCGCACCATCTCGGTGATCCAGACAGGCGCGAACGGAGACGTACAGCCCGGGGAAGTCGGGTAGTCCTTGAGCACCTCCAGGCGCTCGCCGATGTCGATCGCACGGGCGCGGTGCTCGGCGCGCTCGATCCCGATCTGCGCCAGGCAGTGGTTCATCGCCCACTGCAGGCGATCGGGGG
>NZ_JOEQ01000049.1 GCF_000721075.1 Streptosporangium amethystogenes | reverse complement strand
GCCAGTACTCCCCCAGCCGCTGCGGATCACCCGGTTGAAGAGAATCAACCACCCGCGGCCACCTCGCCTCCCGCACTCACCCGATGAGACGCCACCCACCCCGGCAAAGTTCTGCCCATCCCCCGCGTCCGCGCCCCGTTCACTTCAACTCCAGCGTGTCGCGCCGCCATCGCAGGAACGCGGCCGGCGTGGCACGCTCGGCGCCCCTGACCGGCGGGTCGGTCCGCGGGTCGTTGCCGGGGTCGGCGAACATGTCGGCGGCACGGGTTGGTGGATCAGTGGACATGTCCGCAATCATCATCGATCCACGCGCCGTCCAGCCACCCGTTGCCGGCGGGCATCTTGTCGATCATGATGCGGTGTCACCGCGTCACTCGAATCGCGCCTGAGCCACGGTTCGAACGGCGTCGACGGCTTCCCGGCGGCGGGCGCGGCGGCCAAAAGACCTACGTGTTTGAGGACCTCTGACTGTTACCTCCGAGTCCTGCTCGGTGGTGTGATGGAGGTATGGGAAGACCCCAGTAGACAAGGAGGACATCATGAGCATGCCGATACTCCGTGAGCGGCGAGGTCTCGTCCCCGAACTGTTCAACTGGTTGGACATGCCCCTCGCCGCCATGCAGTCGCCGATGGCGCAGCCCATCAAGTTCGAGGACTACGTCAAGGACGATCGCTACGTGCTGCGGGCCGAGTTGCCGGGAATCGATCCCGAAAAGGATGTCGACATCACCCTGTCCAAGGGCGTTCTGACCATCCACGCCGAGCGGCGTGACGAGCAGAGGGACCAGCAGCGGACGGAGTTCCGCTACGGCTCCTTCACCCGGTCGATCACGCTGCCCAGTGACATGGACGAGAACGACGTCAAGGCTTCCTACGACAAGGGGGTTCTGGAGGTCAGCGTCAAACTCGCTGAGACCAAACAGCAGGAAAAGCACATCCAGATCGAGTCCACGCCCCAGGAAAAGTCCTGACGGATCGGGCGGACCCGCTCGACATGGCGCGGGTCCGCTCCCGACTCACGGATCGCTGCGATCTTCCGTATGCGGATCACCGGCATCCGCTCACCGATTGACCTTGAGTACGTTCTGCTATGAGTTGACATACTCAGGGTAGTCATGACTTTACCGTGGCGGGCAGAGGCCTTGTCCGCCTCACGGTCACCTCACCCAGAGCCCGTGCGAGACCAGGCCGTAAGACCGGCGTTGGAGCAAGCGCTCCCGTGGGGGAGGGCGCTCACGCCCGCAACGACGGCGGGCAAAAAGTCCCACCCGGTCGGGGCCTTCTGCCCTATCCATCCACAAAGCCCCTGACCAGCGTGGAAGCAGAACAACCCACGGGGGGATCACCATGATCACTTTGAGTATCATCAAGGCCGACACCGGGGGGTTCGTCGGCCACTCCGCGGTGCACCCGAACATGATGGCCGAGGCCCGCCGCGAGATCGACCGGGCGACCGCCTCGGGGCTGCTCATCGACGGCCAGGTCGCCAGCTGTGGCGACGACATCTCGCTCATCATGACCCACACCTACGGCGCCGACGCGGGGCTCATCCACTCCTTCGCCTGGGACACCTTCCAGGCCACCACCCACATCGCCAAGGGACTCGGCCTGTACGGCGCCGGCCAGGACCTGCTGTCGGATGCCTTCTCCGGCAACCTGCGGGGCATGGGTCCCGGATATGCCGAACTGGAGTTCGAGGAGCGCCCGTCAGAGCCGGTGCTGTGCTTCCTGGCCGACAAGACCGAGCCGGGCGCGTGGAACCTGCCGCTGTACAAGATGTTCGCCGACCCGTTCAACACCGCGGGCCTGGTCATCGACGGAAAGATGCACGCCGGCTTCGACTTCGAGGTCTACGACCTGTACGAGGAGAAGCGCATAGTCTTCGACTGCCCGGCCGACCTGTACGACATGCTGATGTACATCGGCGCCCCGGCCCGTTACGTGATCCACGGTGTCCGCTCCAAGACCCTGGGTGAGACCGCAGCCGCGACCAGCACCCAGCGACTGTCCCTGATCGCCGGCAAGTACGTCGGCAAGGACGACCCGGTGATGATCGTCCGCTGCCAGTCCGGGCTGCCCGCGGTCGGCGAGGCACTGGAGCCCTTCGCCTTCCCGTACACGGTCGCCGGGTGCATGCGCGGCTCGCACCACGCACCGTTCCTACCGGTCCCGGTCAGGCAGGCGCACCCGTCCCGGTTCGACGGCCCGCCGCGCGTGGTCGCACTGGGATTCCAGATCCATGACGGGAAACTGATCGGCCCGCGCGACATGTTCGACGATCCGGCCTTCGACGGCGCACGGGCCCAGGCCGTCGAGATCATGGACTACTTCCGCCGCCACGGCCCGTTCGAACCGCACCGGCTGCCACTGTCGGAACTGGAGTACACCACCATGCCCGCTCTCGCCCAGCGGCTCGCGAACCGCTGGACCCCGATGACCACCGAGATCGCGACACCCGTCGGATGAACCACGCGGCCGCCCGGCCGTCCCGGGCGATCGGCATCCGATCGGGCTCACCGCACGCTCGGGAGTACGACACCGTGAACACCCGTTCGATCGGAGGTTCCTTCCATGGAAGCCAAGCAATGGACCGTGCAGATCTACATCACCGAAGAGGGCGATGACACCTCCGCCCGAGCGCTCCTGACCACCAAGGACGACACTCACCTGACCGGGATCGGTCACGCGCGTCGCAACCCGGTCGACCAGTCGGTCCCCGAGATCGGCGACGAGCTCGCGGTCGCCCGTGCGCTGGCCGACCTGGCGGAAAGGTTGCGCACCGTCACCGCGGAGGACATCGCCCAGGTCGCCGGGCCCACCTCATGGTGACGGCTCCTCGCCTCGGACCACCGGGATCGGCATGACCGCACCGTCCGCCTCGGCCACGATCCGCGGACGGTGCGCGCCCTTTCCCTGTCGACGCGCAGGGGCCATCCCGGAGCGATGAGATCCACGTGCTCCACCTACGGAACCTGAACACACCCGTGGAGTCACCCATGAAGCAGAACCGGAACGGCATGGTGAAGATCACCTGGCACGGCGGCGGCCGCTTTGACATTCAGATACGCCGCCACACCATCCGTGTCGACCAGCCCACGGACTTCGGCGGGGGCGACACCGGTCCCGTCCCGGTCGAGTTGTTCGTCGGGAGTCTCGCGGCCTGCGTCGCCCATCGCGCCGAACACTACCTTCACCGATGTGAGCTGCCCGCCGGCGTCACCGTGACCGCTCACTACGACCTGGGGCTGCGTCCGGCGCGGGTCTGCCGAATCGATCTGGTCGTCGACGCTCCCGGCCTTCCCGAAGGGCTTCGGGAATCGTTCACCACCGTCGTCGAGCACAGCGCCGTGCACAACTCGCTGCGGCTGCCGCCGGAGATCACCCTTCAGGTCCGCACCGAGGAGGGAGTGGTCACGGAGGCGATCGAAACGACCTGATGCCATCGGCGACCTGAGCCCGGCACATCCTCGGGCCACGGATCGGCCCGAGCGCGCCTGACAGCACGTGCCGAGCCGGCCGGTCACCATGACCACCGGCAGGCCGAGGTTCTCGGCGAACCGTATCCCCCGGCGTGCCTCGTGCGGCAGGCCGGTCCCCATCGGATGGGAGGTCCGGGCGCGACGGTCATGCCCCACGATCACGCACGAGATCCCGTTCACCCTGGCCAGGGCGGACAGCACCCCGGCTTTGCTCTCCCCCAGGCCAGTGCCGGTGTCGTCGACCAGGACGTCGAGCCGCCCGGCCCGCGCGACCCCGCTCTGCTCACCGATGACGTCCAGACCGAGGAACTCCGCGGAGTGCCCCGCCTCGCCCGGCTCCTTGACGAGCCGGATACCCTCGGTCTCCTCGACCAATAAGATGATCTTCTCAGCAGGGACGACTCTCTCGTTCAACAGCCACGCTCCGGCCCGGCGACATCATCGCCACCGGAACGCCGTCCGGGATCGGCTACGCGCGTACACCCCCGTGGCTGCTGCACGACGGCGACGTGGTCGAGGTGGAGGCCGGGAAGTTGAGCAGCGTCCGTACTCCAGTGATCAACACAGCGAGCGCAGAGGACTGGGCATGAGTGAGACCATGAGCTCCGGGCACGGCCCGGCCGGCAGCCCCCCCGTGACCGAGCAGGTCGTCGGCCAGCTCCAGGGGGCGGACACCCGACTGATGACCATCATGGAGAGCCTCATCCGTCACCTGCACGGCTTCGTCGAGGACGTGAAGCCGACGGCCGCCGAGTGGGAGGCGGGACTCGCCTTCCTCGCGCGTACCGGCTCGTTCTGCACGCCCACCCGGCAGGAGTTCGTCCTGCTCTCGGACATGCTGGGACTGACCACGCTCGTCGACGACGTGAACAACCAGGGACCGGCCAACATGACGCCGAGTTCGGTGGAGGGCCCCTTCCACTCCGTGGCCCCGTCGCGCGAACTGGGCGCCCTCATCGCCGCGGGCCCCGAATGGGGCCGGGCCGAGAGTGCCGTGATCCACGGCACCGTGCAGGACTGCCACGGGAACCGCCTGCCGGGTGCGATCCTCGACGTGTGGCAGGCCGACGACAAGGGCCACTACGACACCCAGGACGCCGAGCAGCCCGAAGGCAACCTGCGCGGCCTGTTCACCGCCGACGAGAACGGCGAGTACTGGTTTCGCACCGTGAAGCCCGCCAGCTACCCCGTACCGATGGACGGCCCGGCGGGCGACATGCTCCGCGCCATGGGACGTCATCCCATGCGCCCCGGCCATCTTCACATCCGCGTCGAGGCAGCCGGGCATCACACGCTGACCACCCACGTGTTCGTCGACGACGACCCCTACCTGGACTCCGACGCCGCCTTCGCGGTCAAACCGGAGATCATCGTCGACTTCGAGCCGTGCGAGGACCAGGCCTCGATCGAGCGGTACGGGATGGACGGGCCCTACCTGGACGTCACGTTCGACATCAGGCTCGCCACCGAGTCGGAAATGAAAAGGTGATCACGGAGAACCCCGGCACCTGCCCACTACCCCGCCGGTGACGGTCTCCCCGAAGCAGACCGATCGGATGTCCCCCTCCGGCGGAGGGGGACATCCGCCGCCGGAGGTGTGACCGCCTCAACTACGGAGGCGATCGACGATGCCCGAGGCCAGGAGGTACTGGGCCGCGACGTAGGTCGTCATGATCACCAGGCCGGTCATCGGCGGGCGGGGAAGGTCCGCCAGGCCGAACGCGATCAGTGCGTCGGAGAGCAGGAACAGGGCGCCCCCGGCCCCGATGCGCGGGCCGAGACCGGCGGCGGTCACCGCGGTGGCGGTCAGCAGCAGCGAGTAGACGGCCACCGGCAGGCGCAGGTCGCCCAGGCCCGGCCAGAGGAGGAGGACCATGCCCGCCCACAGGACGCCGTAGACCACCGGGATCGCCGGGCGGCGGCGCAGCGCCCGAAGTGCCCCCTCACGGACGAGACAGGTCACGTAACAGACGTGCGCTCCGGCGAACAGGGCCATGCCCGCCAGGAAGAGGCCGTCGATCTCCAGGGCCACGTCGCCGCCCCAGGAGAGCAGGAGCGCCGCCACCAGCAGGCGCGGTCCCCGCCGCGCCAGCACCCAGGCCGCGAGCAGCGGCATCAGCAGCGCCTTGGTCACCGAGTTCATCGGGCCTTCGCCGACGGCGACCAGCACCAGATGGACCGCGGAACAGAGCCAGAAGGCGGCCAGCAGGATGCGGGAGACCGCTCCGGCCCTTAGAACATCATTCTGCACATCTGGATGTTAGGGCCTCACACCCGGCAGGCCCAAGGCGCCCGTCGCCTTTCGACGGCACGCGGCTGTCAGGCGGAGGCGAACCCGTCCCGCCCCCTGCCCCCCGCCGACCGCGAACACCTCCCGGCGAGGGACGTCGGCCCGTGCCGACGGCACGCGATCCGTTGTGGCCGGGGAGCATCGAGCCCCCGGACCGGGCAGGGCCGATCCGGGCCCCGGGTCGGAACGCGGGGTCAGGACGTGCGGACGGCGAGGTGTCCTACGGCTTGCGGCCCACGCCGCCGTACTGGAAGACGTCACGGTCGCGGAAGCTGGTCTGCGGCTCAGGCCGCCACGTGGGCAGCGACACCACGCCGGGCTCCAGCAACTCCAGCCCGCCGAGGAACTCCTCCAGCTGCTGCCGGGTGCGCAGGGTGAGCGGAGTTGCGGCGCTGGCGTTCCACTTGGCGGCGGCCTCGTCCATCGACGGGCTGTGCACACTGTGCGCGATGGCAAGGTAGCTGCCCGAGGGGAGCGCGTCCAGCAGCGTACGCACCGCGGTGTGGGCCTGGTCCCCGTCGGGGACGAACTCCAGGACACCCATCAGCATCAGCGCGACCGGCCGGGAGAAGTCCAGCGTCTGCGCGGCCTGTCGCAGGATGGGCTCGGGATTGCGCAGGTCGGCGTCGATGTAGGCGGTCTCCCCGTCCGGGGTGCCGCGCAGCAACGCCCTGGCGTGGGCCAGCACGATCGGGTCGTTGTCGACGTAGACGATCCGCGCCTTGGGGTTGGCCCGCTGGGCGACCTGGTGGGTGTTGTCCGCGGCCGGAATGCCGGTGCCCACGTCCAGGAACTGGTCGATGCCCGCCTCACCGGCCAGATGGCGCACGACCCGGCCGATGAACTCCCGCTCGGCCCGCGCGTTGACCGGCAGATCCGGCATGACCTTCACGATCTCGTCGCCGACCGCGCGGTCGGGACCGTAGTTGTCCTTACCGCCAAGCCAGTAGTCCCACACCCGCGCCGAATGTGGGACCGAGGTGTCGATTCGCGCCAACACCTCGGTGTCGACCTCTGTGATTTCCTCGCTCATCAGAGCCTCCTCACAAGCACACCCCGTAACAACACGATCGGAGCCCACCTTAGATGATCTCCGATCGGCCTGGCGAAAAAACACCGCACACCAGGGCAATCAAGTCGAGGAGTCCCCAAACACGACGTCCTTTCCCGCGCCGGTGAGCCGCAACGGCAGAGGCTCCCTCAGTACGGATAGCCGCCCATATCACGGCGGTATGGGGTTTTGTGAGGTATTCGACTGCCTCGCTCGGTGTCAGCTTTGGGGGAGCCCCGACTCTCAGGGCTCCCTGTATCCCCCCTCCCCACAAGGGACACCGAGAGGAATCGCCCCCCGTGAACTCGAAGACCAAACTGGGCGCCATGGCCGTACTGGCCGTCACCACCCTGGTCACCCCCACCGCGGTGAGCGCCGCGTCAGCACCGGCGGACATCGCCGCCCACACCGTCTCCGCCGACCCTCCGGCGTACTCACCGCCGGACGCGGAGGCGCGCGACCGCGCCGTGACCACCGCCAACGCCACCATCGCCATGAGGTCAGAAGCCCTCCTCAAGGGGCAGAACGAGAAGTTCACTCTGACCGCCAACGTCTCCGGCGCCAAGGGCCTGCAGTACCTGACCTACGCGCGCACCTACCGAGGGCTGCCGGTGTTCGGCGGTGACGTGATCGTGTCCACCGACCGGGCCGGAGAGCTGGTCGGGTCGGTGAGCTCGGGCCAGCAGTCCAGGATCACGGTAGACGTCACGAGCAAGGTGGACGCCGCCGCGGCGACCGCCACCGCCCGGGCGCAGGTGTCCACCGTGGAGAGCGTGAGCACCCCCCGGTTGCTCGTGCACGCCGCCACCACCACGCCCAAGCTGGCCTGGGAGGTGGTCGTCACCGGCACCAACGGCGAGGTCCCGAGCGTCCTGCACGTCTTCGTGGACGCCGTCGACGGGTCGATCTTCGACTCCTACGACGACGTCCGCGCCGGGACCGGCAACAGCTACTACAACGGCAACCCGGTGACCATCCAGACATCGGGTTCCGGCAGTTCGTACTCGATGACCGACACCACCCGTCCCGGCCTGCGCTGTGGCGGGCAGGGCGGCAGCGCCTACACCGGGACCGACGACTCCTGGGGCACCGGCAGCGGCACCAACCTGGAGACCGCCTGCGTCGACACCCTGTACGCGGCACAGACGGAATGGAACATGCTCCGCAACTGGCTGGGTCGCAACGGGTTCACCGGCTCCGGCGGCGCCTTCCCGGCCCGGGTCGGCATGACCGCCGTCAACGCCTACTGGACCGGCAGCTACACCAACTTCGGGCGTAACCAGGCCAACAACCGGCAGGTCACCTCGATGGACGTGGTCGGCCACGAGTACGGTCACGCCGTCTTCCAGTACTCCGGGGGCACCGTGACCAACACCGCCGAGTCCGGCGGCATGAACGAGTCGACCGGCGACATCTTCGGCGCGCTGACCGAGCACTACGCCAACCAGCCCGCCAGCCTCGACCCGCCGGACTACCTGGTGGGCGAGGAGGTCAACCTGGTCGGCTCGGGCGAGATCCGCAACATGTACAACCCCGGCGCGCTCGGCGACCCGAACTGCTACGTCTCCCCCTTCAACTTCGAGGTGCACGCGGGAGCGGGCCCGCAGAACCACTGGTTCTACCTGCTCGCCGAGGGCACCAACCCGGTGGGCAAGCCGGCCAGCCCCGTCTGCTCGGGTCCGGCCACGCTGACCGGCATCGGCATCCAGAAGGCCGGCCAGATCTTCCAGGCCGGGCTGAACAGCAAGACCTCGCCGTGGACGCACCCCAAGGCACGGAAGGCCACCGTGGCCGCCGCCAAGGCGCTCTTCAGCGGCTGTGTCGAGGTCAACGCGGTCAAGGCCGCCTGGAGCGCGATCAACGTCCCGCCGCAGACCGGCGAGGCGACCTGCCCGTAGCACCGGGCGGCTTCGGCCTCCGAAGATGAACCACGGTCCGGGCTCCGGCGACTCGCCGGGGCCCGGACTGTGATTTGAATATCCGGAAGGGGTAGGTATGGGCTGCTGAAAGCCGGAGCCGTAGAACGGGGGCGGATGATGGTCCTCAGCCGGTCACCCGTACCGTCCGGAGATCTGGAACGCGGCGGGAGGGACAGGCCCGCGGCCCGGGGGGCCACATCCTCGCACCGCGCGGCCGGATGAGCGGCGAGGCGACGGCCCTCCAGGAACAGGAGGGGGCCGATCCGCGCCGCTGGAAGGCGCTGACCGTCTGCCTCGTCGCCGGCTTCATGACCCTGCTGGACGTCAGCATCGTCAACGTGGCGCTACCGGCGATCCGCACCGGGCTGGACGCCCCGCAGAGCGACCTGCAGTGGGTGGTGTCGGGGTACGCGCTCACCTTCGGACTGGCGTTGATCCCCGCCGGACGGTTCGGCGACATGCACGGCCGGCGCAACGCGTTCGTTCTCGGCGTCGTCCTGTTCACCCTGTCCAGCGCGGCGGCCGGGATGGCCGGCGACCCGACGTTGCTGGTCATCGCGAGACTCGTCCAGGGGATGGCGGGCGGAATATTGAACCCGCAGGTCAGTGGGTTGATCCAGCAGCTCTTCCGGGGAGCGGAGCGGGGCCGGGCGTTCGGGATGCTGGGCACCGTCATCGGTGTCTCGACCGCGGTCGGCCCGCTGCTCGGCGGGGCGCTCATCCAGCTCGGCGGCGGCCCCGACGCCTGGCGCCTCGTCTTCTACGTCAACGTGCCGATCGGCGTGCTGGCCGTGGTCCTGGCATACCGCTACATCCGGCCTCCCGCGCACGGGAGGCGTCCCCGGGAGAGCATGGACCCGGTGGGCGTGCTGCTGCTCGCCGCCGGCATCACGCTGGCGCTCCTGCCGTTCGTCGAGGGGCAGCAGTGGCGGGGCCCGGAGAAGTGGCTGGCCCTGCTCGCCGGGATCGTGGTGCTAGCCGTCTTCGTCGTCTGGGAGCGCCGGTACGGACGAAGCCACCAGCCGGTCGTCGACCTGTCCCTGTTCCGCAGGCGCTCGTACGCGCTCGGCGTCCTGCTCGGGACGCTCTACTTCGCCGGCTTCACCGCGATCTTCTTCGTGCTCACCCTGTACCTGCAGAACGGCCTGAGCTACTCGGCCCTGGAGGCCGGGCTGGCGACCACCCCGTTCGCCGGGGGGTCGGCCGTGACCGCCGCACTGGGCGGCCGGGTCGTCACCCGGCTGGGCCGGTCACTGGTGGTGTCGGGACTGCTGGTGGTCGCGGCCTCGCTGGGCGTCACGGTGCTCGCGGTGCTGCTGGTCCCCGGCGAGCATGTGGGCTGGGCCATCGCGCTGCCGCTGGTCTTCGCCGGGCTGGGCAGCGGCCTGGTGATCTCCCCCAACCAGACGCTGACCCTGTCGGAGGTACCGGTCCCGGTGGCCGGAGCCGCCGGCGGGGTGCTCCAGACGGGGCAGCGGATCGGCGCGGCCATGGGCATCGCGGCGATCGGCGCGGTGTTCTTCTCCGAGGTCGCCTCCTCCCACGGCGACTACGCACTGGCGTTCCGGCACTCGCTACTGGTCACCATCGTCTTCGTGCTGATCTCGCTGGTGGTGGCCGTCGCCGACGTGTTCGTCTCCCGGCGTTCCGGGCTCGGCTGAGACCGGGCGCGGTCACTCGGCGAGCACGCACCGGGTGCCGGAGTAGATCGTCGACATGCACCGGTTGCAGTGGATGCACCGGGATTCGACGGCGCGGTCCTTCATGATCCGGTTGGGCAGGTCTGGCTCCATGAGCAGGGCCCGGCCCATGGCGGCGAACTGGAAGCCCTCGCGCATGGCCAGTTCCATGGTCGCCAGGTTGGTGACGCCGCCGAGGAGCACCAGCGGCATCTTCAGGGCGGCGCGGAAGGCGCGGGCGTCGTCGAGCAGGTAGCCGTCCCGGTAGGGGTAGGAGCGCAGGAACCGGCCGCCCAGCAGCCGCACCCCCAGCCGCTGCGGCTGCCGCAGGGCCGCGGCGAAGTCACGGATCGGGGCGTCGCCCTTGAACAGGTACATCGGGTTGAGCAGCGAACTGCCCACCGTCAGCTCGATGGCGTCGAGGCCGCCGTCCGCCTCCAGCCAGGCCGCGACCTGGAGGCTCTCGTCGGGTGTCAGGCCGCCGCTGACCCCGTCGTCCATGTTGAGCTTGGCCAGGATCGCGAGCCGGCCGCCGACGGCCTCCCTTACCGCCAGGGCCACCTCGCGCGCCAGCCGGGCCCGGTTGACCAGGCTGCCGCCGTAGCCGTCGGTCCTGTGGTTGAGCCGGGGGCTGAGGAAGGAGCTGACCAGGTAGTTGTGCCCCAGGTGGATCTCGACGGCGTCAAAGCCCGACTCCTCCGCCAGGAGCGCCGCGTCGGCGTGCGCGCGGACGATGCGCTCGATGTCCGCGGCAGTCGTCGCCCGGGTCATGCTCATGCCCAGCCAGTTGAACCGCCGGGACGGGCCCAGCGCGGGGAGCCTGTTGGAGGCGGGGTTGGCCACCGGGCCGGCGTGGCCGATCTGCGCGGAGATGGCGGCGCCCTCGGCGTGCACCGCCTCGGCAAGACGGCGCAGGCCGGGCACGGCCTCCGGGCGCATCCAGATCTGCCGCCACTGCGTGCGGCCTTCCGGCGCCACCGTGCAGTAGGCCACCGTGGTCATGCCGACGCCTCCGGCGGCCACCCGCCGGTGAAAGTCGATCAGCTCGTCGGAGACCAGCGCCTTGGGGGTCATGCCCTCGAAGGTGGCCGCCTTGATCAGGCGGTTGCGCAGGGTGATCGGCCCGAGCTTCGCGGGGGCGAAGACGTCAGCGACGGTTTCTGCCATGGGCCAGTGTTACCAAACAAGCGCTTGGATGCCAAGAGGCCGGGACGCTGTTCCTTCGCCGTACGGCTCATCCGCCGTCAGGCCGGCGCGTACGTGAGGCAGTCGATGTCCTTCTGCGCGTAACCGACGACGATGCCGGAGGCCTGGCATTCGTACTGGACGTTGTGCTGGCAGTCGGACATCTTGCAGGCGCCGACGCGGCCGGTGGCGGCGGGGTCGCCACCCTTCACGTCGACCTGGAAGAAGGTCTCGCACTCCGCGTGATGACTGTTGCCGACCGTGATGGCCAGCGCGTGGCAGATGTGCTCCGCGTTGTAGGCGCACGCATCGACCTGGCACTCGTTGACCGCGGGCATTTTCATGGCTGACGCCTCCTGGGACTCGGACCGGCCCCGGACGCGGCCGGCCATCGCCGGGACCGGTCGCCCGACGCTCTGTTCGGTATCCGCGCGGTGGCACCGGCACCTCCGGCCGGCACCCGGGCCGTCAGGTCCGCACCACGCTCTTCCGCGCTCAGGAGTCGGACACGACGCGGTCCCCGGTCCCGCACGCGGACTACCCGGTTTAGTACCGTGCCCGGATCACCTTCACGCCCATCCGGCCCCCAAGGCTTCTCCAAGAGCGGATTCCGGCGGACCTGCACGATCGGGAAAGGCTGGACCGCGTTGCCCTCGACGGTGACCCAGGCGGCGCCGTAGTCGGTGTAGCGGGCGAAGTCGTACGGCGTTGCCGCAGACCACCGCGCCGTTGTCGTGGGAGTCGCCCTGCGGGCCCGGCCGATCCCGTCCACGATCGTCACACCGGAACCCGGAACCCGCTCGTCCCGAGCGGACGCCTACTTGCGCGAGTCGCTCAGCACCGTGAAGGTGATGCCCGCCCGCACCAGGCGGCCGATCAGCGCGTCGCCCATCGCCACGGCGGTGGTCAGCTGACCGGAGACCTCCGGGAGGTCGTCCGTCGCCAGGCAGAGCGCCGACTCGCCGAGCATCTTGGCGGTCTCGCCGTAGCCGGGGTCGCCGCCCGCGACCTCGGTGACGACGCGTGCCCCGCCCCCCAGGCCGAGGAAGGTGACCTTGAACCAGCTCCTGGCCCGCTGCTCGGCGCCGGGCCCCTCACCGGGTGCGAAGCGGCGCAGCAGCAGGGAACGTGCCGGTGGGATCTGGGCGAGCAGCGCGAGGGCGCCCACTCCGGCGGCGAGGCCGAGTGCGACGGGCAGTTGCCTGACCGCGAGGTGGTGACGGTAGGTGAAGTCGGGGCCGTAGCGCTCCAGCGCGCGGGCCGAGCGGGCGACGATCTGCGGGTCGAGTGTGGGCAGCGGCAGGGCCCAGCCTCCGACGTAGCGGACAGAGCCGGGCATGCCACGCGCCCTCCTGGTGGAGGGCGCGGCGGTACCGGACACGATTTCGAGTTCGCGCCGGACATGCGCTGCCTCGGCCGTCTGCCGGAAGCGGGAGATCGCCGTCACGGCGGAGTGCGCGGTACCGCCGGAGGCGGCACCGGAGGCCCGGACGAAGCCGCTGACCTCCAGCGGCACTCCCTCGGGCAGCTGCCCGACCGTGAAGTAGGCGCCGAGGTCGTGCGGGACGGAATCGAACCCGCAGGCGTGCACGAGCTTGGCCCCGGTCCTGACGGCCCGCTCGTGATGGCGGATGAACATGCGGTCGACGAACTCGGGCTCGCCGGTGATGTCGGCGTAGTGGGTGCCCGCGTCGGCGCAGGCGGCCACCAGCGGCTCTCCGTAGGAGACGTAGGGGCCCACGGTGGTCGCCACGACCCTGGCCTGCCTGGCGATCTCCACCAGGGAGGCCGGGTCGGTCACGTCGGCGTGGAGCAGCGGCAGCTCGGGCAGGCCGATCCGGTTCCTGACCGTTTCGAGCTTGGCCCGGTTGCGGCCGGCCAGTGCCCAGCGGAGGGTGGGACCGGCGTTGCGCGCGAGGTACTCCGCGGTGAGCGCCCCGGTGAACCCGGTGGCGCCGAACAGCACGATGTCGTACGGGCGGTCGTCAGGCATGCACCGAGATTCCTCCCCCCGGAGATCACACGCAAGACGGGCTCGCCGGATGTGGCCGTGATCACCCTTGGACGTGCGCGGCGACGCGGGGAAGCACGTTCTCGCCGAACCAGTACGCCTCCTCCAGGTGGGGGTAGCCGGACAGGACGAACTCCTCGATGCCGAGCGAGGCGTACTCCTCGATCCGCTCGGCGACCTGGGAGTGGCTGCCGACCAGCGCGGTGCCGGCACCGCCCCGCACGAGGCCGACCCCGGCCCAGAGGTTCGGATGGATCTCCAGGTCACGGGCGGTGCCCCCGGTGAAGCCCTCGTGCAGCTCCAGCATGCGCCGCTGGCCGACCGACTCGCTACGGCCGAGCAGCTTCCTGGCCGAGACGATGTCGGCCGGGTCGATGGCGGCCAGCAACCGCTCGGCCTCCGCCCAGGCGTCGCGCTCGCTGTCGCGGGTGATCACATGCAGCCGGATGCCGAAGCGGAGCTTACGGCCCTGCTCCTCCGCCAGCTCCCGGATCCACTCGATCTTCTTCGCCACCTGCTCGGGGGGCTCGCCCCAGGTGAGGTAGACGTCCACGTGTCTGGCCGCGACCGGTCCGGCGGCCCGCGAGGAGCCGCCGAAGTAGATCTCCGGAACGGGATCGGGCATCTCGGCGACCATCGCGCCCTCGACGCGGTAGTGACCGCCGTCGAAGTCGTAGGGGGTACCGCTCCAGGCGCCGCGCACGACCGACAGGAACTCGTCGGTGCGCGCGTAGCGCTCGTCCTTGGACAGGTGGTCGCCGAACCTGGCCTGCTCGGCGCTCTCCCCGCCGGTCACCACGTTGAGCAGCAACCTGCCGCGCGAGAGACGCTGGTAGGTGGCGGCCATCTGCGCGGCCAGCGTCGGTGACATGAAGCCCGGCCGGAAGGCGACGAGGAACTTCAGCCGCTCGGTCTCGCGGGTCAACGCGGCGGTGACCAGCCAGGCGTCCTCGCACCAGGTGCCGGTCGGGGTCAGGACCGCCTCGAAGCCGAGCTGCTCGGCGGAGCGGGCGACCTGCGCCAGGTACTCGATGTCCGGCGGACGGAACGTGGCCGCCTCGGAGCGGCCGTGCCCCCTGCTGAGGCCGTGGCCGCCCCCGGTGAGGACCCGGCTGTCACCGGCGGTGGGCAGGAACCAGTGGAACTTCATCGGATGCCTCCAGGCGTGGATCCCCCGGGCACGGACCTCGGGGTGGGCGTCACGAGGGGTCGTCCAGGGTGGCGTCGAACCGGGTGTCGACGAAGTCCGCGAACGTGACGGGGGCGGGGATGAGCTTGGCCTCGCTGAAGGCGTCGGCGACGAGCTGCTCGCGGCCGACGACGTCACCGGCGAGCCTGAGGTCCTGGTACGAGCTGCGCTTGATCGCCGTGCCGACGATGGCCTGGTCCAGCCCGGTGAGCTCGGAGAAGACCTTGGACCACTCGTCCGGGTGCTCGTTGGCCCACCGATGTGCCCTGCGGATGCGCGCCACCCAGTCGCCCAGCGCGGCCGTGCGGGCCGGGTCGACGAGGGCCTCCTTACCGGCGATCTGGAACTCGAAGCCGTTGGCGTAACCCTCGCCGTCGACCAGGATGCGCGCCTTGGTCTGGGACTCGGCCTGGGCGGTGTAGGGATCCCAGATGGCCCAGGCGTCGACCCTGCCGGAGGAGAGCGCGGCCAGGGCGTCCGGCGGCTGGAGGTACTGGGGCTGGATGTCGGCGAAACTCAACCCCTCCTTCTTCAGCACGGCCAGCAGGTGGAAGTTGGCGGAGCTGCCCTTGGCCACCGCGACGCGCTTACCGCGCAGGTCCGCCGGGGACTTGACAGGGGAATCGGCGGGGACGACGACCGCCTGGCCACCGAGGCCCTTCTCGGCGACCGCGACGGCGGAGATCTTCGCCCCGGCGGCGGCCGCGAAGACCGGCGGCGCGTTGCCGACCGCGCCGAAGTCCACCGAACCGGCGTTGATGGCCTCCAGGATCGGCGGCCCCGAGGTGAACTGTGACCAGGTGACCTTGTACTTGACGTCGTCGAGCTGACCGGCCGCGGTCAGCAGCGCCTGCAGGCCCGTGCCCTTCTGGTCGCCGACGCGGAGCGTCACCCGGGACAGGTCGACCGAGCCGTCGGCGCGGACGCCCTGTTCCTCCCCGGCCCCGCACGCGGCGGTGACGGACAGGAGCAGAGCCATGGCGACCGCCGCGGCGATACGACGTTTCATGCGGTTCCCTCCGGGGTGACGCCCAGCCTGTCGAGCAGGGTGGAGCGCAGTGCGATGATCTCGGGGTGGTCGCGGTGGCGGGGCCGGGGCAGCTCGATCCTGGACTCGTGGGCGATGGCGCCCCCGTCGAGCACCAGGACACGGTCGGCCAGCAGCATGGCCTCGTCCACATCGTGGGTGACGAGCAGGATGCCGGGGCGGTGCCGGGCCCACAGGTCGAGCACGAGCCGGTGGATGGTGATGCGGGTCAGCGCGTCCAGGGCACTGAACGGCTCGTCGAGCAGGAGCAGGCCGGGCTCGCGGACCAGCGCCCTGGCCAGGGAGGCCCGTTGGGCCTCGCCGCCGGACAGGGTGAGCGGCCAGGCGTCGCGCAGGGCGCCGAGACCGACCTCCTCCAGCGCGGCCAGCGCGGCGGCGCGCGGGTCGGGGGCGCGCAGCCCGAGCGCGACGTTGGCCAGGACCCGCTTCCACGGTACGAGCCGGGGCTCCTGGAAGGCCACGGCGGCGGTGCCGCCGACCTCGACCTCGCCCTCGGCGCCTGGGTCGAGTCCCGCGAGCACCCGCAGGAGCGTGGACTTGCCCGAGCCGCTCGGGCCGAGCAGGGCGACGAACTCGCCACGGCCGATCTCCAGGTCGACCCCGTCGAGAACCCGTCGCTCCCCGAAGGATCGGGTGAGTCCCCTGACCACGGCCACCGGAGCCGCCGCACGGAGCGGGATCGTCGTGCGCGACGGGGTCAACGTGACAGGAAGCTCTGTCGCCATGACAGGGCCCTCCTCTCCAGCAGGCGCACCAGCGCGTCGGTCAGCAGCCCGAGGATCGCGTAGACGATCAGACCGACGACGATCACGTCGGTGCGCAGGAACTCCCGGGCATCGTTGATCATGTGTCCCAGGCCGGCGTCCGCGTTGATCTGCTCGGCCACGATCAGTGCCAGCCAGGCCACGCCCAGGCTCTGCCGCAGGCCGACGAGGGTCTGGGCCAGCGCGCCCGGCAGGACGATGTGGGTGACGGTCTCCGTGCGGCTCAGCCGCAGCACCCGGGCCACCTCGGCGAGCCTGCCGTCGACGCCGCGGATCCCGGAGAAGGTGTTGAGGTAGAGCGGGAAGGCCACGCCGAGGGCGACCAGCGCCACCTTAGGCGTCTCACCGATCCCGAACCAGAGGATGAAGAGCGGGATCAGGCCGAACAGCGGGAGCGCCCGCAGCATCTGCAGCGGCGGGTCGACGGCGTTCTCGCCGATGCGGCTGAGCCCCGCCACGAGGGCCAGGCCGACCCCGGCGACCGCGCCGAGGGTGAAGCCGATCGCCGCCCGCTGGAGCGAGACGGCGATCGCCTCGGGCAGGACACCCTCCTCGACGAGCCCGGCGGCGGTGGTGAGCACCTTGACGGGCGAGGCGAGGAGTTGTTCCGGGAGAAGTCCGGCGGTGCCGGCGACCTGCCAGACGACCACGATGACCAGGGGGCTGACAAGGCGCTGCCAGACGGCGGCGGAGCGCAGGGGCACACGTGACCGCGTTCGCGCGGCCCGCTGTGGCACCCCCACGTCGACGACGGGAGCGGGCACGAAGGACCTCACTGGGGTTGGGGGTGGGTTCCCGCTCATCGTCGGCCAAATAACCCACAAAGTCAATCGGTAATACCGGGTATCCTTGGCGTCGCTCGACAAACCCGAGTTGGTAGGTTCTCCTGGCAAGAGAATCAGGCATACACACGCAAGGAGCTGGCACGGTGGAGGTCGAGCAGACGGCACTGCCAGGTATAGGGCTGCGGCACGAGTTCACGACGCGCTCAGGCAGGCGAATAGGAATCGTCTCTCACCGCACGGGCCGTCGCGACCTGGTGCTGTACGACCCCGATGATCCCGACCGCGCATGCGAGACCATAAAACTGAACGACGAGGAGGCCGACGCGCTCGCCGAACTGCTCGGCGCCCCGCGCATCGTGCAGCGCCTCAACGCCCTGCACAGCGAAGTCGAGGGGCTCGTCAGCCTGCAGTTCCCGATCACGCCCGGCTCGCCGTACGCCGGCCGGCCGATGGGTGACGCGCGCGTCCGCACCCGCACCGGCGCCTCCATCGTGGCCGTGGTTCGCGAGGGCCAGGTGTTCGCCAGCCCCGCCCCCGATTTCGGGCTGCTCGGAAACGACGTGGTGGTCGTGGTGGGCAGCCCGGAGAGCACATCCGCCGTCTCTGACATCCTGTCCGGCGGGTAGGAAACCTGGTGCATACGGCAATTCTTTTTCTTGAGCTCGGCGCTGTCCTTCTCGGGCTCGGCATCCTCGGCGCGCTCGCCCTTAAAGTCGGCATCTCCCCCATCCCCCTGTACCTCATCGCCGGACTGGCCTTCGGCACCGGCGGCATCCTGCCCCTGGCCACCAGCGAGGAGTTCACCTCCGTCGGCGCCGAACTCGGCGTCATCCTGCTGCTGCTCACCCTCGGCCTGGAGTACAACGCCTCCGAGCTGGTGACGAGCCTGAAGGGCAACGCCCGCGCGGGCGTGGTCGACCTGGTGCTCAACGCCGCACCGGGTGCGATCACCGCACTGCTGCTGGGCTGGGGCCCGGTGGCCGCCATCGCCATGGCCGGCGTCACCTACGCCACCTCCTCCGGCATCACCGCCAAGGTCCTGTCCGACCTGGGGTGGATCGGTAACCGCGAGACACCGGTGGTGCTGTCGCTGCTGGTCTTCGAGGACCTGACGATGGCCGTCTACCTGCCGATCCTCACCGCGGTGCTGGCCGGGCTGAGCTTCGCCAGCGGTGCGATCGCCGTGGCGATCGCACTGGGCACGGTCAGCGTCGTGCTGCTGGTCGCGCTCCGCTACGGCAGGTTCATCGAGGCGTTCGTCTCCAGCCCCAACTCCGAGGTGCTGCTGCTGAAGGTGATCGGGCTCGCGCTGCTGGTCGCCGGGGTGGCCCAGCAGCTCCAGGTCTCGGCCGCGGTCGGCGCCTTCCTGGTCGGCATCGCCCTCTCCGGCGAGCTGGCCGAGGACGCACAGGAACTGCTCACCCCGATCCGCGACCTGTTCGCCGCGGTGTTCTTCGTCTTCTTCGGCCTTCAGACCGATCCGACCAAGATCCTCCCGGTCGCCGGGCTGGCGGTGCTCCTCGCGGTGATCAGCATGATCACGAAGCTGCTCACCGGTGCCTACGCCGCCCGCCGGGCGGGCATCGCCAAAGCCGGGCAGGCCCGGGCCGGGATCGCGCTCATCCCCCGGGGCGAGTTCAACATCGTGATCGCCGGTCTCGCGGTGGCCGCCGGAGTCCACCCCGACCTGGGGCCGCTGGCCGCCGCCTACGTCCTCATCCTCGCCGCGTTCGGCCCGCTGGCCGCCCGGGTGGTGCAGCCCTTCATCACCGCCATCGCCAAACGCGCCTGACACGCCCGACCTGATACGTGGGCCCGGCCGCGACGACGGACACGGCCGGGCCCACGTACCTGACAGCCCGCCCCCACCTGTTCCGGGGCACGGACAGCAAGTGGCCGCCGCCGAAAGGTTCCCCCTCTCAGGCGACGGGCTTCGACCACTCCTCGGCGAGCAGCCGGTAGGAGCGGACCCGGTCGGCGTGGTCGTGGGTGATGGTGGTGACGAGCAGCTCGTGGGCGCCGGTGACGTCACGCAGGACGCGCAGCCGCTCGGCGACGGTACCCGGGGAGCCGACGAACTGGGTGTCCAGCCGGTCGGCGACCAGCGCGCGGTCCTCCTTCGTCCACTCGTGGGCCGCGGCCTCGGCCGGTGTCGGGAACGGGATCGCCCCGGCACCGCTGCGGATGCTGCGGACCCAGAGCCCGTACGGGGAGGCGAGCTCGCGGGCCCTCTCGTCGTCCTCGGCCACCACGACGTCCGCCGAGACGATCAGGTGGGGTTCCGCCAGGGTGTCCGAGGGTTTGAACGCCTCCCGGTACGCCTCCGCGGCCTCCAGCACTCCGGACGGGCTGACGTGGTAGTTCGCCGCGAACGGCAGCCCCCGCTCCCCCGCCACCTGTGCGCTCTGCCCGCCGCTGCTGCCCAGGATCCATAGCCGCAGGTCCGCGCCCTCACCGGGCACCGCGTGCGCGGCCACCCCCTCCGGGGAGCGGTAGGTGCCGGCGATCAGCGCCGCGATGTCCTCCACCTGGTCGGCGAAGTCAGGGCTTTCCGCGCCGGGCTGCTGGAGCAGCGAGCCGTACAGGGAGAGCAGCGGCGACCTCGCGAGCGCGGTGAAGGAGAAGGGTTCGGGGATGAGCAGGCCGTCCACGACCCTGGCGGGCCTCGGCGCGGGCGGGGCCTTCTTCGCCAGTTCGGCGAACTCGGCCCTGCGCTGGCCCGACCGGCCCAGGCCGAGGTCGACCCGGCCCGGGTGAAGCGCGTCGATGAGGCCGAACTGCTCGACCACCGACAGCGCGGTCTGGTGCCCGAGCTGTACGGCTCCCGAGCCGACCCTGATCGTGGTGGTCGCGGCGGCCACCAGGGCGATGAGCACGGCCGGGGCGGCGCTGGCGACGCCGGACGCGAAGTGGTGTTCGGCCACCCAGTAGCGGAGATAGCCGAACTCCTCGGCCCACCTGGCCAGGTCCAGGGTGTTGCGCAGCGCGTCGCCCGGCGTGCCACCGGACGGGACGGGGGCCAGGTCGAGGACGGACAGGGCGGTCACGAGCGCCCCCCGTCCCGCGCGCTCTCGTGCCGGGGGAACGCTCTGCTGGGGATCTCCGCGCGCAGCACCGGGGCGATGTCGCTCTGGAAGAGTTCCAGTGCCGTCCGGTGCTGCTTGTCGGTGAGGCCGTCCGCGTCCGCGTGCAGGTGCATGACCTCGTGCCCGAGCCGCTCGTGGTAGCGGTGCACCTTGTCGATGATCTGCTGCGGGCTGCCGACCAGGATCGAGCCGCGCTCGATCGCGTCCTCCAGGGTGTGGAAGACCGGGTCCACCCCGACCTTCTTGAACAGCTCCAGCCTGGCGTTGAAGATCGGCCGGTAGGTCTCGATCGCGTCCTGGGAGTTCCTGGCCGCGTAGTACCCGGCGGTGCCCGCGCCCACCAGCGCGTCGGCGGGGTCGTGGCCGTGGAACTCCCAGCGTTCCCGGTAGTGGCGGACCAGCTCGGCGTACGGCTCGACCGGGTTGCTGACGTTGGCGGAGAACAGCGGGTCTCCGTACCGGGCGGCGAGGTCCACCGACTCCTTGCTGGTGGCGCTGCCGTGCCAGACGCGGATGGGCCGCTGCAGCGGGCGCGGCCAGGTCTCGGCGTCGGTCAGGGCAGGCCTGAACTTACCGGACCAGGTCACCCTGTCCTCCCGCCACAGGCGGCGGAACAGCTCGTAGCCCTCCCGGTTGCGCTCCCACTGGTCCTCGCCGGTCACGTGGAAGATCTGGGCCTGCGCGGCGCCGTTGCCCTTGCCGATGATGAGCTCCAGGCGGCCGTCGGAGAGGTGGTCGAGGGTGGCGTAGTCCTCGTAGGCCCGTACCGGATCCAGCAGGCTCAGCGTGGTGACCGCGGTGAACAGTTTGATCGTCGACGTCTTCGCCGCGATGTGGCTGAGCACGACCGGCGGGGAGGAGGAGATGAACGGGCGCTCGTGCCGCTCCCCGACGCCGAAGCCGTCAAAACCGAGTTCCTCGGCCAGCACCGCGTTCTCGACCACCTCGCGCAGGCGCGCGTTGGTCGACTTGAGCTCACCGGTGATGGGGTTGGGGCCGTGGACGATGAGGGTGATGGCAAGGAATTTCAACGGTGCTCCTCCAGCCCCAGGTGGCCGCGTAGCGTGGTGGTCTCGTACTCGGCGCGGAGGACTCCGCGCTCCTGCAGCAGCGGGACGACCCTGTCGACG
Organism: Streptosporangium amethystogenes; assembly: GCF_000721075.1. Classification (GTDB taxonomy): domain Bacteria; phylum Actinomycetota; class Actinomycetes; order Streptosporangiales; family Streptosporangiaceae; genus Streptosporangium; species Streptosporangium amethystogenes. The sequence continues at coordinate 13,726 of NZ_JOEQ01000049.1, read as the reverse complement.
AAGTCGTCCAGGCCCCCGGGGGTGAGGTGCGGCACCAGGATGAAGCCGTCTGCGGCGTCGCCCTGCACGAATTCGTTGATCTCCTCGGCGACGCGCGAGGGCGAGCCGATGAAGGACTGCCTGCCGGTCACCTCGATGATCAGGTCGCGGATGCCGAGCCGTTTGGACTCCGCCAGGGCCCGCCACTCCGCCGCGGTTTCGAGCGGGTCCCTGGACATCCTGGTCCGGCCCTTGATGATCGAGTCTTCCGAGACGTCCGGGTCGATCTCGGGCAGCGGGCCCTCGGGGTCGTAGGCCGACAGGTCGCGGTTCCACAGCTGTTCGAGCAGCAGGATCGCGGTCTGCGGGCTGACCTGCTGGCGGCGGATGTGGTCGGCGTTCTCCTGGGCCTCGGCGTCGGTGTCACCGAGCGCGAACGTGACACCGGGAAGGATCTTCAGCGAGTCGGGAGACCTGCCGTGCGCGGCCAGCCTCGACTTGACGTCGCGGTAGAAGACCTTCCCCTCTTCGAGCCTGCTGTGCCGGGAGAAGACGGCGTCGGCGGTGGCCGCCGCGAAGGCCCTGCCGCCCTCGGAGTCTCCGGCCTGGATGGTCAGCGGGCGACCCTGCGGGCTGCGCGGCACGGTGAAGTGACCGCCGATGTCGAAGTGGGTGCCCCGGTGGGCGAACTTCCCCGCCTCCCGCCTGGCGAACGTGGCCGTCGCCGGGTCCGCGACGAGGTCGCCTGTGGCCCAGGAGTCCCAGAGCTCGCGAACCGTCCGGACGAACTCCTCGGCCCGCTCGTAGCGTTGCGAGTGCTCCAGGAAGCCGCCCCTGCGGAAGTTCTCCCCGGTGAACGCGTCGGAGGAGGTGACGACGTTCCACCCGGCCCGGCCGCCGGACAGGTGGTCGAGGGTGGCGAGCCTGCGGGCGAGCTCGTACGGCTCGTTGAAGGTGGCGTTGACGGTCCCGGCCAGGCCCAGGTGGTCGGTGACCGCGGCCAGCCCGGAGAGCACGGTGAGCGAGTCGGGCCGGCCGACCACGTCGAGGTCGTGGATCCTGCCGCGCTGCTCGCGCAGCCGCTGCCCGTCGGCCAGGAAGAAGAAGTCGAACCTGCCGCGCTCGGCGGTCCGCGCCAGGTGGACGAAGGAGGCGAAGTCGATCTGACTGCCCGAGGCCGGATCGCTCCAGACCGTGTGGTTGTTCACGCCCGGGAAGTGGGCGGCGAGGATGACCTGCTTCATCGTCGGCTCCCTGCGTAGCGGCTGGCGGGTCGGGGCAGGTGGAGGTGGCCGCGGAGCGTGCCGGCCTGGTACGCCCGGCGGAAGGCGCCGCGGCCGCGCAACTCGGGCACCAGGCCGCGGGTGATCGCGGTCAGGTCGGTCGGCAGCACGGCGGGCCGGAGCCGGAACCCTTGCAGCCCGGCCGCGCGCCACTCCAGGAGCAGGTCGGCGAGCTCTCCCGGGGTACCCGTGAAGATCGCGGCGTCGGAGGTGTACGTGGCGCCGTCGATCTCGTCGAGCCGTGCCCTGCGTTCGCGGGCGCCCTTCGCGTCGTCGTCGAGGAGGACCACGAGGTCGGCGAAAATCCTCAGCTCCTCCGCGGCCGGATCGCGCACCTGCCCGGAGATCTCACGCACCTCGCGCACGATGGCCCGCGCCTGCTCACTGTCGTGTGGCGTGATGTAGACGACGTCGGCGCCACGCGCGGCGAACTCGTACGGGAGCCGGGAGTGGGCCAGCGCGGTGACCAGCGGCTGTCCCTGGGGCGGCCTCGGCACGATGGAGGGCCCCTTGACCGTGAAGCTCGTCCCCTCGAAGTCGACGTAGTGGAGTCGGTCCCGGTCGACGAACCGGCCGGTGGCCACATCGCGGATGACCGCGTCGTCCTCCCAGCTGTCCCAGAGGCGCCGCACGACCTCGACGGCGTCGGCCGCGTCGGCGAACAGCTCCCGCACGACGCCCGCCTTGTCGAGGTCACCGAGGTTCTCGGGACGGAGCTCGGGTACCTCCCGGCGGCCGAAGTGGGCCGCCTCGGTGCGGCGCCCGGAGATCTGGGCGCGCCATCCGGCCCGCCCGGTGCTGACGTAGTCGAGGGTCGCGATGGAGCTCGCGACGTGGAAGGGCTCGGTGTGCGTGGTGGTCGCCGTGGGCACCAGCCCGATCCGGCTGGTCAGGGGGGCGATCGTGGAGGCCACCAGGACGGCGTCGAGCCGGCCGCGCACCTGGTCGGCACGGCCGTCGTGGCCGTCCAGAAGTGTGGTCTGCAGGGCGAGGGAGTCCTCGATGGTGACGAAGTCGAGCAGGCCGTGCTCGGCTTCGGCCACCAGTTGGGCCCAGTAGGCGGCGGTGAACAGGGCTTTCGGGGAGGCGGCGGGATCACGCCAGGCCGCGGGGTGCCATCCGGCGCCGTCGAGAGCGACGGCGAGATGCAGGGGAACTGCCGACATATAACGACAGTAACATTAAAACCCGTAATCTCTACATGTTTAGTTGGTTATATTGCGAGAGATCGACCGGCAGGCCCGGCGTGTCCCGAGGCACACTTACGGGGGCATCTCCATGGCGCGGACCTTCGCGGAACGCCCCGGAGCGATCCCTCCGAGGGGTCGTCTTCCTGCCGCCGACGCCGGGATCTGGTAGGCATCTGTCCCGTGACGCGTTTGCTGACGGTCCTCGCGACCGCCCTCCCCCTCCTGGCGGCCACCACTCCGGCCTCGGCCACCGCCCCCGGCAAGCCACATGTCCCGGCCGGGGTGACCGCCGGTTACGTGGTCTTCGACCGGCAGACCGCGAAGGTGACCGAGTACCGCAACGCGCACCGGAGGTTCCGGTCGGCGTCGGTGGTGAAGATCCTCATCGCGATCGACCGTCTGGAGTCGGACAGCGGCGTCTCCAAGAAGGACCTGGCGCTGCTCAAGGTCATGCTGCGGGTCAGCGACGACGCCGCCGCGACCTCCTTCTGGAGCAGGGGCGGTCAGGGAAGGATCATCCAGCGGATGGCGCGCAAGCTGCAACTCACCGACACCGCTCCCCCGCCAGCCGACAAACCGGGCTTCTGGGGCTACACCTCGCTCAGCGCGATGGACGTCGTCAAGACCTACCGCTACCTGCTCGACCGGGCCGACCCCAAGGTCAGCGGTCTGATCCTGGGCCACCTGCGCAGAGCCGGGCAGTGCGGCTCCGACGGCTTCGACCAGTACTTCGGCATCCCCCGCGGGGTGCGCGGGCCGTGGGCGGTCAAGCAGGGCTGGTCGGGTTATGGCTCCACCCCCCCGGTCCGCTGCCGCCCGGCGACCTCTCCCGCCGCCAGCACCGCCTCCGCCGCCCTCACCTCCGCCTCTCCGGCTCCGGTGGCCCTGGGCGCCACCGCACCGAGCGGGGTCACCGCGACGGCACCCGCCGGGGCCGGTCCCGTACCCGACCTGGGCCGTCCGGTACTGCACAGCACCGGCCTCGTCGGCCCCGGGGAGCGCTGGATCATGGTCCTGCTGACCGCCCACCCCGCCGGAGCCACCTGGCAGCGCTCCACCGGCCAGACGACGAAGCTGGCCCGGGAGGTCCATCTCAGCGGGACCTCCTGACCACCGGCTCCCCGAAGTGGGCGGCCACGACCCGCTTGGGCGCGACCATCCGCCAGGCGTCCTCGACCAGCTCGCGCAGCTCGGTCGCGTCGATCGCCGCGAGCCGGACCCGCACCCAGTTGTAACGCTCGTCGGAGGGCCGGGGCAGCTGGAACGTCTCCGGCGCGGACGCGATCAGCGCGGCCCGCTCCTCCTTGGGGAAGGCGAATCCCATCGAGGTCTCGTCGGGCGAGATCGCGGCGTAGACGATCCGGCCCACCCGGAACGTCACCCGGTCCCTGACGATCCTCTCCTCGGTCCTGGGCAACGCCATGGCGACGCGGCGCACGTCGTCGGCGGCGATCATCGTGACGACTCGTCGAGGGAGGCGATGACCCGGCGCAGGGTCCGCTGCAGGTCGAGGGCCTCCGAGGGCGCGAGCCCGGCGGCCTCGAAGATCTGGCCGGGAACGTCGCACGCCCGCTCCCCCAGCTCGACGCCCTCGGGCGTGGGCCGCACCAGCACGGAGCGCTCGTCGGAGACGTCGCGCTCGCGGCCCACCAGGCCCGCCGCCTCCAGCCTCTTCAGCAGCGGCGACAGGGTGCCCGAGTCGAGCCGCAGCGTGAGACCGAGCTCCTTGACCGTCACCGGCCCGCGCTCCCAGAGCACCATCATCACCAGGTACTGCGGGTAGGTGAGACCCAGCTCGCGCAGCACCCTGCGGTAGACCGTGTCCAGCGCCCGCGAGGCCGCGTGCACGTCGAAACAGACGAGGTTCTCGACGGAGATCTTCACGATCCTGATTATACCGAACTTGACTGTTACCAACTAAATTGCACACAATTGAGTTGTTCAAAATCGAAAAGGAGATCACGATGAGTACGCTCTACACCGCCATCGCCACCGCCAACGGCAGGGAAGGCCGGGCGGTCTCGTCCGACAAGCGCCTCGACGTGACCCTCGCGCCGCCGCCGGAGATGGGCGGCTCCGGCGAGGGCACCAATCCCGAGCAGCTGTTCGCGGCCGGCTACGCCGCCTGCTTCGCCAGCGCGCTCCAGCTGGTCGGCCGGAGGGAGAAGGCCGACGTCTCCGAGGCGTCGGTGACCGCCGAGGTGAGCCTCCACCCGGAGGGCAAGGGCTTCGCGCTCGGGGTGACGCTGCGCGTCGAACTGCCCGACGCGCTGCACGGCGAGACCGGCACCGCCCTCGTGGAGGCCGCCCACCAGGTCTGCCCCTACTCCAACGCGACCCGCGGCAACATCCCGGTCAACCTGGTGATCGAGTAATCGCGCCGGAGGAGGCCCGCGATCAGGGAAGGGGCCGGCGACCGGCGAAACCCAGTTCGGCGCGGTGGTACCAGGCCAGGTCGCGGTCTCCTTCGAGCCAGCACAACCGCACCGAGACCCCGTCGAGCACCGAGGGGAAGTCGACGAGCAAGGGCGCGACGCCCTTGACCTCGATGCCCCGCTCCTCGAACCAGCCGAGGATCTCCTCCAGCCTGGCCTCGTACGCCTTCGCCTCGGCCAGCCCGCCGGCTTCCGAGGTGCCGGTGCTGCGGAGCTCGTACGCGAGCTCGGCCAGTTCTCCCCGCATCGTCACGAACGCGGCGGCCCGCTCCAGCAGCGCGGGCATGAGCGCCCGCGCCTCCTCTACGGTGAAGGTCCCATTCACCCCTGCACGCTAGCGTGTCCCGCCCGGAGCGCCACCCCTCACCTCCAGGGCGAGGAAGGCCGTCGAGGTCGCGCCGTCAGTCCTGGCCCGCATTCCGGTAGAAGCGCGCGGCCGTACCTCCGAGTACGGCCGCGCGGTCGTTCTCGCCAAGGCCCGCGAGCAGCACACCCGTCTCCCTCCACACCTTGGCGTAGTCTCCGGCGAGGGTGGCCACCGGCCAGTCACTGCCGAACATCAACCGGTCGGGACCGAACACCTCGATCGCGTGGTCGACGTAGGGGCGGAGGTCCTCGGCGGTCCAGGTCTCGGCGGCGGCGGTGTTGAGGCCGGACACCTTGGCGTACACGTTGGGATGCTCGGCGGCTCGGGCGATCAGCGACGCCCACGGCTCCCAACCCTGCTCCCTGATCGGCGGCTTGGCCAGGTGGTCGATGACCAGCCGCAGCCCGGGGACACGCTCGGCGAGGACCGGTACGTGCTCCAGGTGCCTGGGGAGCACCGCGACCACGTCGAACGGCAGCCCCGCCGCCGCGAGGAGGCCCAGCCCCTCGACCACCGAGTCCTGGATCACCCAGTCGGGGTCGGGATCGTCGTGGATGAGATGCCTGACCCCGGCGAATCTCGGGTGCCGCCCATAGCGCTCCAGTGCCTCGGCGGCCTCGGCCGGCCGGTTCAGCGGGACCCAGCCCACCACGGCGGCGATGAAGTCGTGGGCGTCCGCCCGCGCCAGCATCGCGTCGGTGTCGGCGTAGGTATCGGCGGCCTGGACCAGCACGGTCCGCTCCACACCTGCGGCGGCGAGCTGCCCGAGGAGCTCTTCGGGGGCGAAGGTGCGGTAGATCGGCCCCGCCTCCGGCGTCAACCAGGAATAGGAACCCGTCTCCAGGTTCCAGAAGTGCTGATGGGCATCGATGACGGCCATCCGCCGCTCCTTCTCGATCAATCGTTTGAGTTCGCAAAACTAGAACGCTCCAGCAGGGGTGTCAAAACCGCTGGATCCTGGGAGTTCGTCAGCGTGGCGGTGTCCGTACAAACTCCAGGGTGATCTCGTCCGGGTCCGGGAAGTCACGGCACGCTCACGCGGGCCTCCGCCCCCGGCCTGGGCCGGAACACCGGCCCGCGATCCGGTAGCAGGCCAACCCGCCCGCGTCGCCCCCGGCGGTGATCTCGTTGGGCGGCGGGACGAAACGCACCCCGCCCCCGGCGGCCACGCGTACCCGGCACGGGCGGCGGTGACGGTGAGCGCCAGGTGGGCGGCGCCCGGGCGTTCCGGTACGGATACGGGCCGGTGCCGGACACTCGCTCCCCCGAGACGAGTGTCCGGCACCGGCCCGCGCACCGGCCGCCCGGTTTCCCGCTATGCCGGTGACATCACCGGGTCGTCCGAGCGCGCGGCGGGCGGCGGGGTGTCGCCGCCGTCATCGTCGTCGTCCAGGAGGGTCGTCTCGTCGAACGTGACCCTCCCCGCCAGCACCTCGGCCGCGCGCTCCCGGTCGAACTCGCCGGTCCAGGTGCCGACCAGGACCGTGGCGACCGCGTTGCCCGCGAAGTTGGTCAGCGCCCGCGCCTCGGACATGAAGCGGTCGATGCCGACGATGAGACCGACGCCGTCGACCAGGTCGGGGCGGTGGGACTGCAGGCCCCCGGCGAGGGTGGCCAGGCCGGCGCCGGTGACCCCGGCGGCGCCCTTCGACGCGATCATCATGAAGACCAGCAGGGAGATCTGCTCGCCGAAGGAGAGCGGCGCGCCGGTGGCGCTCGCGACGAACAGCGTGGCCATGGTGAGGTAGATGGCGGTGCCGTCCAGGTTGAAGGAGTAGCCGGTCGGCACGGTGATCCCGGCGACCGGCCTGCTCACGCCGAGGTGCTCCATCTTGGCGATCAGGCGCGGCAGTGCCGACTCCGACGACGAGGTCGACAGGATCAGCAGGAACTCCCTGCCCAGGTAGCGCAGGAGCGAGAGCAGCCCGATCCGCGCCACCAGCCAGAGCATCGGGCCGAGGACGACGAACACGAAGAGCAGGCAGGTCACGTAGAAGGCGAGCATGATGACGCCGAGGCTCTTGAGCGCGTCCACACCGGTGGCGCCGACGACCGCGGCCATCGCGCCGAAGGCGCCGACGGGGGCGGCCCACATGATCATGGCGAGGATCCGGAAGACGAGCCGCTGGATGTGCGCGATGCCGTTCAGCACGGGCCTGCCGCGTTCGCCCATCGCCTGCAGGGCGAACCCGGCGAGCAGCGCGACGAGAAGGGTCTGCAGCACCTCGCCCTCGGTGAACGCCGAGACCAACGTGGTGGGGATGATCCCGAGCAGGAACGTCGCCGTGTCGCTCTCGCCGCCCTTGGCCGCCTCGGCCTCGGCGGCCTTGCGGAGCTCGTCGGTGAGCGCGAGGCCCTGCCCGGGGTCGATCAGGTTGCCCACGAGCAGGCCGATGCCCAGCGCGACCGTCGACATGGCGAGGAAGTAGCCGAGCGCGAGGCCACCGACCTTGCCGACCTTGGCGGCCTTGGTGACGGATCCGACGCCGAGCACGATGGTGCAGAAGATGATCGGGCTGATCATCATCTTGATCAGGGCGACGAAGGCGGTGCCGAGTGGCTTCAGCTCCTTGCCGAGATCGGGAGCGATGAGCCCGACCGTGACTCCGGCGACCACGGCGGCGATCACGGCTATGTACAGGTGGTGTGTTCTATCTCGGGCCGCGCTCATGCGTGTCTCCACCGTGGTAGAAGAAAAATCCGGTCGAGCGACTATCTGCTGACGCTGTGATCTAAGTCACCATTGCGTACATTTCGTTCGTGAACTTGCGGGAGCTTTCCAGACAGGTGCGCGGCTGGAGTCTGGCCAGGCAGATGCTGGCACTGCAGATCGTCGTCGTGGGCGTCACCGTGACCGGTGGCGCGCTGCTCGCCTTCCTGCAGATGCGCGACCTGCTCGTCGAGGAGGCCGTCGGCACCGCCAAGGCGGTGACGGTCAGTGTGGCCGACTCCCCCTCTGTCCTCGCCTCCCTGGGCGACTCGACGGCCCTGCAGCCGTACGCGGAACGGGTGAGACGGGAGACCGGGGTCGACTTCATCACGATCATGAGCCTGGACGGCGTGCGCTACACGCATCCCAACCCGGCCCAGATCGGCCGCCGCTTCCTCGGCAACACCGCACCCGCCCTGGCCGGGCAGATCTTCACCGAGACCTACACCGGCACCCTCGGTCCCTCGGTCCGCGCCGTCGCCCCGGTCCGTGATGACCGCGGCCGGGTGAGGGCCCTGGTTAGCGCGGGCATCACGATCAACAAGATCAGCGTCAGGCTCCGCGGCCAGATCGCCGGCGCCGCGCTGATCGGGCTGCTCGGCCTGTCCCTCGGCGGGATGGGCACCTACCTGGTCGGGGCCCGGCTACGCCGCCAGACCCACGGCATGGGCCCCACCGAGCTGAGCCGGATGTACGAGTACCACGATGCGATCCTGCACGCCGTGCGGGAGGGACTGCTGCTCGTCGACGACGCGGGCAGGGTGACGCTCTGCAACGACGGCGCCCGGGAGCTCCTGGGCCTCACGGGCGAGGTGAACGGGCGGCACGTCACCGACCTGGGTCTTCCCCCCGCACTGGGCGAGCGGCTCTCGACGGCCGAGAACCGCACCGACGAGATCCACATGACCGGGGAGCGGACGCTGGTGGTGAACGCGGCGGTGGTCCGCTCCGGCAACCGCTCGCTCGGCACCGTGGTCACCCTCCGCGACCATACCGAGCTGCAGTCCCTGGCCGGACAGCTGGACGCCGAGCGCGGCTTCGCCGACTCCCTGCGGGCCGCCGCGCACGAGTCGGCCAACCGGCTGCACACGGTCATCACCCTCGTCGAGCTGGGTCGTGCCGAACAGGCCGTGGCGTTCGCGACCGCTGAGATCAGGGCCGCACAGCAGCTCGCCGACCGGGTGGTGGGCGCCGTACGCGAACCCGTGCTCGCCGCGCTGCTGCTGGGCAAGAGCGCCGAGGCCGGGGAACGGGGGGTGGAGCTGGCGATCACCGCGGACAGCGAACTCGACGACCTCGGCCTGGACACCCGCGATCTGGTGACGATCGTCGGCAACCTGATAGACAACGCGGCCGAAGCGGCCATGGCGGGAACCCGGCCCGCCCGGGTGGAGGTGCGGCTGCGCGCCGACGAGACGGCCTTCGTGATCAGCGTGGCCGACAGCGGCCCGGGGCTCGACCCCGCGACGGCGGGTGAGGCCTTCCGCAGGGGATGGACCACCAAGGGTGACGGCCGCGGCCTCGGGCTGGCCATGGTCGGCCAGGCGGTTCGCCGCCTGGGCGGAACGATCGAGGTCGGCGGGACCGCCGAGGACGGCCACCCGGCGCGGGCGTCCCATACGACGGGGACGGCCCATACCGTCCCGGAGAGCACCGTCCTGGAGAACGAGACGGGCGCGGTGTTCACCGTACGGCTGCCGCTGCGCGGAAAGGAAATGTGATGATCTCGGTACTGGTGGTCGAGGACGAGGAGATCACCGCCGAGGCGAACCGGGTCTTCGTGGAGCGGGTGCCCGGCTTCCGGGTGGCGGGGGTGGTCAGGTCCGGCGGGGAGGCACTGCGTTTCCTGCGGCGCCACCCGGTCGATCTGATCCTGCTCGACCTCTATCTGCCCGACATGCACGGCCTTGAGGTGTGCCGGACGCTGCGGGCGGCGGGCGTGATGTCGGACGTCATAGCGGTCACCTCGGCACGAGACCTGTCGGTGGTCAGGTCCGCGGTCTCCGTCGGCGTGGCCCAGTATCTGCTCAAGCCGTTCACCTTCGCCTCGCTCAAGGAGAAGCTCACCCACTACGCGGAGTTCCGCTCGTCGGTGGAGGGCCTGGGAGAGGCCAGCGGCCAGGGCGAGGTGGACCGCACACTGGCGGCGCTGCGGGGTCCGGCGCAGAGTCTCCTGCCCAAGGGGATGACCCAGGCCACTCTCGACGCCGTGCTGGCGGAGCTGCGCAAATTCCCCGACGGCCTGTCGGCCCAGACCACCGGGGCGGCGATCGGCGTCTCCCGGGTGACCGCCCGCCGCTACCTGGAGCACCTGACGGAGAGTGGAATCACCCGCCGGGTTCCCCAGTACGGTGGGGTCGGACGGCCCGAGCTGCTCTACCGGGTCCTTTGACGCCCTCCGGGAGCACGGCGCCGCCGAACCTGGTAGGAAAAAGGGCAGCCCGCCCTGTCACCCGCGGGCGAAGGAGCCAGCCATGACCTTTTTCACGGTCTCATCGAACCTGTTCGGGACGGTGTTCGTCGTCCAGGTGCTCGGAGAGCTCGACTACCGGCACACCTCCGCCTTCCGCCTGGAGATGGAGAAGGCATGGGAGATGGAAGCGCCTTCGCTGATTGTGGCCGATGTCACGGAGCTCACCTTCTGCGACTCCACCGGGGTCGCGGAGCTGATCCTGGTGCTCCAGCGGAGTCGCGCTCTGGGTGTCCGTCTGGCGCTCGTCGGCGTGCACGGCACCCTGGAGCGCATCCTCGCCATCACCGGCCTGCGCCCCTCCTTCGAGGTCTTCACCTCTGTCGAGGAGGCGCTGCAGGAGGCCTGATCAGCTGCTGCCGTTGTCCAACGGCACCCGAGGGGCGTCGATGATGACATCCGAGAAGATGTCAACCGCCAGGGCGACCACTCCACCGATCGCGACGACCCCGGTCCCGATCCAGAAGAACATCCAGTTGGGGCCGAGGCACAGGGCCACGCCTCCCACGGTGAACCCCAGCAGAATGATGATCACCGCAAGCCAAGACTTGGGACTTCCTCCGTGGCTTCCAGCCATGAGCCTTTCCTCTCCACATGAATCAGTGATGCGCGCCGTCCGCCGCGGCGATCACCCGGTTCAGCGACCGGTGGAGCTCCTGGAGCTCCTCCAGGTTCATTCCCAGACGCCTGACGATCGCCGGCGGAACCTTCTCCGCCTCGCCCCGCAGCCCTCGGCCCTCCGGCGTGAGCGAGACGGCCAGGACACGCTGGTCCTGGCCGTCACGCTGCCTCCGGATGTAGCCAACAGCCTCGAGACGCTTCAGCAGCGGGGACAGCGTACCGGGGTCGAGTCTCAGTAGCTTGCTCAGCTCCTTGACCGACAGCGGCGCCTGCTCCCAGAGGGCGAGCATGACCAGATACTGGGGGTGGGTCAGCCCCATCGGCTCCAGCAGCGGCCGGTAGACCCCGATGACGTTGCGCGAGGCGACCGCCAGGGCAAAACACACCTGGCTCTCCAGACTTAGCGGATCAGTCATGTCACTCACGCGCACCTCCACCCGACATAGTACGATAATTAATACACAAACTATTATCGCCCCAAGCATCGGCGAGCAAAGGATCCCCATGTTTCACAGCAAGTCGATCGAGGAGCGGATCGCCGAGCGCCAGGCCACGCGTCCCGCGCTCAAGGAGGGCCAGAACTTCGAGCACGGTCCGGCGAAGTTCGTCTTCGTCTTCGTGATCGTCTTCGTGGTCGTCGGTCACCTCGCCGGACTGCTGCTGCTGATGGCCATGGACCTGAACTAGGGGGAGTGCCCGCGCCGCCGCACGTCCCGGCCACCGCCGAGGCGCCGCCGCGGGCACCGTCGGCGACCGGCCCTCGCGGTCAGGCCAGCCGGACCCATGTTCGAAACATGAGAGGATGAGGTTCGGTTGGCCAGGGTGGGACCGTCCGCCCGGATCAGCCAGATCGGCCAGATCAGGAGGTCTGCATGTCTGACGTCACGCCGGAGGAGCCCGAGGGTTCCGACGACGAACTGAAGCGCAAGTTCCGCGAGGCCCTGGAGCGCAAGAAGCTCGCCCAGGCGGACGCGAACGCCGGGGGCAAGGGGAAGAACGCCTCGAAGATCCACGGTGCTCACGGCCCGGCTGCGGCCAAGCGCTCCTTCCGCCGCAAGAGCGGCGGCTGAGCCGCGCATCCGAACCGGGTCCGGACGCCCCGGACCGATCGCCGCCCGGCTGGCGTCCGGCCAGCGGGCGGCACCCCCGCCCGCGGAGCCGCCCCCCTTTGAAGGACACCGTGTGCCTGCAATAGGCTGCACCTGTGCGTGATCTTGGCGAGGACCCCCGACCGGTTCGAGGCGCGGTCAGCGAGGTCTACCGTGTCGACCGGGCAGCGACCCTGAACTACTCCCCCGACCTCGACGGGCTCGCCGATCCCGGCGAGATCGTCTGGGCCTGGGTCCCCTACGAGGAGGACCCGAACCGCGGCAAGGACCGGCCGCTGCTGGTCGTCGGCCGTCACGGACACAAGCTGCTCGCGCTGATGCTGTCCAGCCGAGGCGGCAACGGCGATCCGAGCGACTGGCTGGAGCTCGGCCCCGGCCACTGGGACCGGGAGAACCGCGTCTCCTACCTGCGCCTTGACCGGATCTTCACCCTCGAAGAGGACGACATCCGGCGGGAGGGCTCCATCCTCGACGCCGAGCGCTTCGCCCGCGTGGCCGCCGTGCTCAAGCGCACCCACGGCTGGGCCGCCGACGGCTGAGGCCGCCCTCCAAGGCCGGGAGACGCCCCACGCACGAACCCGCCGGAAAGCGGCGGGCGAGTCGGCATCCTGTTGTCCCATGGACAACAGACGACTGGTTCGAGTCTCCAAATATCTTTCCGCGCACCTCCGGCACCAGCCCGAACGCATCGGGCTGGTTCTCAGCCCGCAGGGGTGGGCGGACATCGACGCCCTGCTCGCCGCCGCCGCGCGGCACGGCTTAACGATCACCCGTGACGAGCTCGCGCAGGTGGTCGCGGGCAACGACAAGCGGCGCTTCACCATAGAGGGTGACCGGATCCGCGCCAACCAGGGCCACACGGTCGAGGTCGACCTGGACCTGCCCGCGGTCGAGCCGCCCGAGGTCCTGTTCCACGGAACGGTGGGCTCACGCGTGGCCGCCATCAGAGCGGACGGCCTGCGGCCGATGACCCGGCACGCGGTACACCTGTCCCCCGACCGGGAAACCGCAACCCGGGTGGGTGCGCGCCGGGGCAGGCCGGTCGTGCTGGTCGTTCGCTCAGGTGAGATGCACCGGGCGGGTCACGAGTTCCAGATCAGTGCCAACGGCGTCTGGCTGACCGCCCACGTGCCGTCCACCCACATCTCGTTTCCCGGCTGAGGGACCTCAGCCCCCTCGGCGGGGGCCACCGTTTCCAACGCACTCCAAAATCTCAGGCTTCCGCGCCCTCCGGCTCACGTGTGCCCGCACTCCAGGTAAACACCTAGGTTTTTCGTGCTCGACTCAGCCCGATGGAAGCCAACCATTGACCTTCCAACATATTCGGGTGTAAATAAAGCTGAAACAACACGGAAACGGCGGTGAATCAACAGCATGTACGCCGAGGAGCGGCAGCAGGAGATCCTGCACCGGGCGCGGACCATCGGACGTGTGGACGTGGTGACGCTCTCGGAGGAGTTCGCCGTCACGACTGAGACGATCCGCCGGGATCTGACCGCATTGGAGCGTTCGGGGGTGCTGCGGCGCGTGCACGGCGGGGCGATCCCGGTCGAGCGCCTCGG
>NZ_JOEQ01000048.1 GCF_000721075.1 Streptosporangium amethystogenes | reverse complement strand
GGGCCTTCGTGCTTTCCCGGGGGAGTTTCGTTCCCGGGGCCTCACCACGCGGTGGGGCCTTCCTGTTTTCCGGCACCCGTGTCCCCGTCGGCCCTGTCTACCGGAGATTCCCTGCTCCGTTCATGGGTCCGAGCACCTCGATCATCGCCAGCGTGTTCTGGTACTCGCGCCAATGAATGATCTTCCCATCCCGCGCCCGAAGAATTCCGATGAAGGCGGAGGCGGCTTGGTGGCCGGTGGCGATGACGGTGCCGGCGAGCTCGTACTCGACGACGATGACCTCGGGGTCGGTGGTTTCGTGGATGACCACCTCGCGAACCTCGTCCAAGCGGAACTCCCGGACGAAGGCAGCCTGTTCGGGGCCGGCGAAGTGGAGGAACGCCTCCCGCCCCTCGTACCGCCGGGTCCTGCCGGAAGGGGCGAAGGGAATCTCGATGACGGCGTCCTCGGCCAGCTCGCCCCCGATGCCGCCGGGGTTCTCAAGCCAGTGCCGCCGCATACGCTCGAAGATCTCGCGGGGACCGGGAACGACTGTGACTTCGGGCATGATGGTTTCCGCCCTGTTGGAAGTTAAGATGAGTGGAAACTCACCTTTATGATTATGAGTGGAGACTCACTTTGTCAATGCCGTGTCTCGTGTTCCGGCTCGGGGAAGGCGGGCTGGGATGACGTCGTCGAACTCCTCGCCGGGCGGTGCCAGGCCGATGCGTGCGGACGCCCGGCGTAACCGGGAGCGGATTCTCGCCGCGGCGGAGACGGTCTTCGCGGAGAAGGGGCCGTCGGCGTCGACCGAGGAGGTCGCCGCCCGTGCCGGAGTGGCCATCGGTACGGTCTTCAAGCACTTTCCGACCAAGCAGGAGCTCCTGCAGGCCATCATGAAGGACCTCCTCGGCAGGTTGGACCGGGATATGGCCGCTCTCGCGGCCGACGACGCATCTGGCGAGGCGCTGTTCACCTTCGTCACCCGCATGGTCGAGCAGGCGGCGCAGAAGAGGACGGTCGTGGGGCTTCTCGCCGAGACGGGGATCGATCTCCAGGTCGCGAGCTCGGTTCAGATGCTGCGCGAGGGGATCGCGACGCTCCTGATCCGTTCTCAGGAAGCCGGCACGGTCCGCGAGGGGGTTCGGCTGGACGAGGTGATCGCACTGCTCACCGGTATCTGCCAGGGGGCACTCCACGCGGGGTGGGATCGCGACCTCCAGCGTCGTACGCTCGCCATCGTCTTCGACGGCCTCAGGGCGTCCGCGGACCATCGATGACCTGTGTCGGCAAAGTGACCGCTGCCTGCAACGCCCCGTGCCGACAATGACCGGTGCCGGCAACCGGGCGCGGGTCAGGTCTCGGCTGCGGCACGGAGCAGGGGCTCGATCCGGTAGGGGACCTGGACGGAGAGGGCGATCGTGGTGTCGGTCCGCTGGACGGCGGGGGAGGCCAGGATGCGGGCGATGATCTCCTGGAGGTCGGGGGTACTGCGGGCCACCACGCGGCAGAGCAGGTCGGCCTGGCCACTGGTGCCGTAGACCTCCAGGATCTCGGGAAGAGGCTCCAGTGCCCGTACAGCCTCGTCCAGGCGGCCCTGGGCGATCTGTAGTGAGACGAACGCCAGGATCGGGTACCCGGCACCCTCGGGGGTGACCGTGGGGCCGAAGTCGGCGATGACGCCGCGGGCGGTCAGTTTCTCGACGCGGGCCTGAACGGTGCCCCGGGCCACGCCGAGCAGGCGGGCCAGCTCGGTCAGGCCGATGCGCGGGTTGGCGCGCATGGTGACCAGGAGGCGGCCGTCCAACTCGTCGATAGACATCTCAACAGGATGGCAGCAAACTGGGCGATTCGACCAGCGTAAGCACGGTATGACCGTACAGTTCTGTGCGGATCGCCCAGTAAAACTGGCCGCTCTTGTCAATGTTTCCAGGAATTGCTGTCATTTCATACATGTTCGAAGAAGCGCAGTACTTCGCGCCGGTGGCGACCCGTGACGACGGCACGATCGAGGTCCACCTCGGTGCCGGTCATCCGGGTTTCGCCGATCCGGTCTACCGTGCGCGCCGCAACGCGATCGCGGCCCTCGCTGTGGGGTACGTGCCGGGTACGCCGATCCCGACGGCCGAGTACACCGCCCAGGAGCACGAGGTGTGGGCGCTGGTCAGCCGAGAACTCAGCCTGAAGCACCACAAATACGCAACCGTCGAGTATCTGGCCGCGACCGAGCGGCTCGGACTGCCCGCCGAGCGCATCCCGCAGCTACAGGAGGTCAGTGATCTGCTGGAGCCGCTGACCGGGTTCCGCTACATCCCGGCCGCGGGGCTGGTGCCGCTCAGAGATTTCTACGGCGTTCTGGAGGATGGGCTCTTCCACTCCACGCAGTACATCCGGCACCACTCCACGCCGCTGTACACGCCGGAGCCCGACGTGATCCACGAGGTGATCGGGCACGCCAACGCGCTGGCCTCCGACCGCTACTCGCGGCTCTACCGGCTGGCCGGGGAGGCGGCGCGGAGGGTCGAGAGTTCCGAAGCGCTGGAGTTCGTCTCGAAGGTCTTCTGGTTCACGATGGAGTTCGGCGTCATGACGGACCAGGGTGAGCTGCGGGCGTACGGGGCGGGCATCCTGTCCTCCTACGGGGAGATCGAAGAGTTCCGGGGCATGGACATCCGGCCGCTGGACGTCGCCGTCATGGGCACCACGCACTACGACATCACGAAATATCAGGATGTTCTTTTCCGGGCCGAGTCGCTGAAGCACCTCGAAGACGTCGTCGGTGAGTTCTGGGCGACCTGCGACGACGAGAGCATCGCCCGGCTAACCGCCGAGGTCTCCCAAGGGTAGGTGCAGGTTCAATGCGACATTCCAAGGCGTAAGTTCTCTTTCTGGCTAGATTTCGCTTCATCATCTTCTTAGTGCCTGTTGTGGGATATATCCCGATCGTCACGTAATGGGGGAGACGGTTGGGGTGGATGATGAGAGCCAGGCACCGGGTGGTCGCGGCGGCTGTCCTGCTGGTCACCGCGCAGGTCACCGCCTGTAGCACATGCCAGGGCCTGACGCCGGTGAGCATCTCCTCCCCGACGGCGTCTCCTTCCTGGCGGCAGGCGGCACCGGCGTCGGTGCCGCCTCCTCCGGCGCCGTTCCTGGCAGCGGTCCCCGCCCCCACCTTCCCCGGCACCCCGGGGCGGACGGGGCTCGCCGGCTCGCCGAGGATTCTCCCCGGGAAGCTCACGCACACCCTTGACGGCCTTCTCGTCAGGTACGGCGGTGGGCGAACCGCGGTCTCGGTGCACGATCTGACCACGGGCCGGCGCTACCGCTACCACCGTGCTCTCCAACTGCCGATGGCCAGCATCTCCAAGGTGAGCATCCTGACGGCACTGCTGCTCGACACGCGGTGGCGCGAACTCGGCGATCAGGCCAGGGCCGACGCGAGGCACATGATCCGCTTCGGTGACGATGGAGCGGCCGACCGGTTGTACGAGCGGATCGGCCTGGAGCAGGGGTTGGCCAGTGCGAACCGCAGGCTCGGCCTCAAGCGCACCCACACCCCCGGCGGGCGGTGTGCGGCCCCGAACTGTTGGGGCGCCACGCAGAGCACGGCCGAGGACCAGGTACGGCTGGTCAGGGCGCTGGCCACGGGTAAGAGCCCGCTGGCTCCCGCGGAACGCCGGCGGGTGCTCGGGCTGATGGAGCGGGTGACCCCCGGCCAGAAGTGGGGGATCAGCGCGGGAGCGTGCGAGAACGACCAGGTGTCGCTGAAGAACGGCTGGCTGCGGCACGCGTCGAACGGGCGCTGGGTGGTCGTCAGCGCCGGACTGATCCGCGGGCACGGGCACGACTACGCGGTGGCTGTCCTCACAGAGGACAGCCCGAGCATGAGTGCCGGCATCGCCAAGGTCGAGGGCGTGGCCGCGCGCGTCATGGAAGCCTTCAGGGGTGAACAAGGCTGCGAGCCGGACGCGAACTGAGCGGCGGGTACCCGTTACGGGGTCCTGTCGACCAGCCGGTAGCCCACCCCGCGAACGGTCTGGATCAGCTGGTCGTCGGTGTCGCCCAGACGTGCGCGGAGACGCTTGACGTGTACCGCGATGGTGTTGGTCGAGGCGGTGTCCGTGGAGTTCCAGACATGCCTCATGATCTGCTCTCGCGTCACGGTACGGTGCGCGTTACGCATCAGGTAGTGCAGCAGTTCGAACTCGCGCAACGGCAGGTGGATGATCCGGCCGCCGACCGTGACCTGGTAGGCGTTGACGTCGAGTTCCACCTTGCCGACCACGAGCACCATGCGGGCCCCGGGCTCGCCGGTGAACGCGGCGTGGACCAGGGGCAGTAGCTCGGGCACCCGGTAGGGGCGGGCCACGCACGCGGTGGCCCCGGCGGCCAGCGCCTGGACGGCCTGCTGGGCGTGCCCCTCGCCCACGCCCAGCAGGACGGGGGTCGCCCGCGTCAGCCGTACCGCGCGGACGAACTCCACAGCCCCCAGGACCGGCAGCGAGGCGCTGACGAGAACGACGTCGGGCCGCAGCGCCCCGGCCTGCAGGAGAGCCTGGGCACCATCGGTGACGCCCGTGACCCGCACCCCTTCGCGTTCCAGGGCCGCGGACAGGTCATGGACCATGGCCGCTTCCGGATCGGCCACCAGCAGTGTGGGTGCCGTCCGTCTGTCCCCTTCCACCTCTGGTGCCGTCTGCGGCTGGAGCACCCGGATCCTCCAATATGGGTCAGCCGAAGCGACCGGTGATGTAATCCTCGGTCCGCTTGTCGCTGGGGTTGGTGAAGATGCGGCTGGTCTCGTCGAACTCCACCAGGCGGCCGTGCCGCACGCCGGCTCCGTCGACCTCGGCGGTGAAGAAGGCGGTACGGTCGGAGACACGGGCGGCCTGCTGCATGTTGTGGGTGACGATGACGATCGTGTAGTCGCGCGTCAGCTCCTGCATCAGATCTTCGATCTTGGTGGTCGCGATCGGGTCCAGGGCCGAGCAGGGCTCGTCCATCAGGATGACGTCGGGCTTCACCGCGATCGCCCTGGCGATGCACAGGCGCTGCTGCTGCCCGCCGGACAGGGAGAGCGCGTTCTGCTTGATCTTGTCCTTGACCTCGTCCCAGAGCGCCGCCTTGGTCAGCGCCTCCTCGACGATCTCGTCCATGTTGCCCTTGATCCCGTTGACCCGGGGACCGTAGGCGATGTTGTCGTAGATCGACTTGGGGAAGGGGTTCGGCTTCTGAAAGACCATGCCGATCCGGCGGCGGACCTCGATCGGGTCCACGTGGTCGCCGTACAGGTTCTCATCGTGGTAGAGGATCTCGCCGACCGCGCGGGCGCCGGGGATCAGGTCGTTCATCCGGTTGAAGCAGCGGAGCACCGTGCTCTTGCCGCAGCCGGACGGGCCGATCATGGCCGTGATCTCACGGTTGCCGATGGTCATGTCGACCCCGCGCACCGCCTCGTAGTCACCGTAGAAAACGCTGAGGTTGGAGACGGTGAAGACCGGGTCGAGGGCCTCGATGGTACGGGGGACTTCGGGGCCGCGCACGTTCACATTCGGCACGGAAATTCCAATCTCGGACATTTCTTACCTCACCAGCGCTTCTGGTAGCGGTTACGGAGCCAGATGGCGACCGAGTTCATCAGGAGCAGGATCGCCAGCAGGATCACGATCGCCGCGGAGGCGAGGATGCTGAACTCCTCCTGGGGCCGGCTGATGAAGCTGTAGATCTGCAACGGCAGGACGGTGAAACTGCTCCAGACACCCTCGGGATTGAACCGGACCAGCGTCGCGGCACCGAGCATCAGGAACGGGGCCGCCTCGCCGATCGCACGGGAGAGGGCCAGGATCGAGCCCGTCGCGATGCCGGGGATCGACGCCGGGAGCACCTGGCGGTAGATGGTCTGCCACTGGGTCGCGCCCAGTGCCAGTGAGCCCTCGCGAATGGACGGGGGCACCGCGCGGATGGCCTCACGCGCGGAGATGATGACGATGGGCAGCACGAGCAGCGAGATGGTGACCGCGCCGGTCATGACCGTGAAGCCGAACTGCAGCCAGCGGGCGATGATGCCCAGGCCGAGGATGCCGTAGACGATCGAGGGAACGGCCGCCAGGTTGGAGATGTTCAACTCGATCAGCTTGTTGTACCACTTGGTCCTGTCGGCGTACTCCTCAAGGTAGATCGCCGCGAGGATCCCGGTGGGCAGGGCCATGACCGCGGTCAACGCGATGATCCACAAAGTGCCCAGGATGCCCGACTGGATGCCCGAGGTCTCCGGGCGGCGGATCGAGGGCTGGTTCTCCCAGAGCATCGAGTTGAGCCGCGGCCACCCCTTCTCGACGACGTAGAGCAGCAGCATGGCCAGGAACGCCAGAGCGATCGCGAGACTGGCCATCAGCGCGATGCGGAAGAGGTGCTCCTTGAGCGGACGTCCCTTGCTCGCCAGTTGCACGGCCGAACGCGGGGTGGAGAGGATGGCCATCAGTCGTAGACCTCGCGATACTTCTGGACCATGCGGGCGCTGAGATAGTTCATCGCGAAGGTGATCACGAAAAGCAGGGAACCCACCGCGAAGATGGTCTTGTAGGCGATCGAGCCGACCGAGGCGTCGCCGGAGCCGGCCTGGGCGATGAAGGCCGCCATCGTGGACATCTCATTGCCCGGGTAGAGCGTGAAGACGGACTTGAAGCCGCCCGCGATCGCGACGATCATCGTCTCGCCCGCGGCCCGGGAGATCGCCAGGATGATGGCGGCGACGATGCCGGAGAACGCGGCGGGGACGACGACACGCACCGAGGTGAGCATCTTGGAGGCGCCGAGGGCGTACGAGCCCTCGCGCAGGCCGTTCGGCACCGCGGCCATCGAGTCCTCCGACAGCGACGCGACGATCGGGATGATCATCACGCCGACCAGGAGACCGGCGGCGAGTGCGTTCTTGGCCTCCAGGTCCAGGAAGGGGAAGAGATTCCTGAACAGCGGTGTGACGAAGGTGAGGGCGAAGAAGCCGAAGACCACCGTCGGAACGCCCGCGAGAACCTCCAGTACCGGCTTGAAGATCTTGCGAGTCCTGTGGGAGGCGTACTCCGACAGGTAGATCGCCGCGGCCAGGCCGAGCGGCACGGCGACCACGACGGCGATGAGGGTGATCTCCACGGTCGCGACGATGAGCGGCCAGACACCGAACGCCGGCGGGTTGAACAGCGGTCCCCAGTCGGTGGACCCGAAGAACTCGCCGATGCTCACCGCGGCGAAGAACTCGACGGTCGGTTCGAGGAGGGCGATGACGATGCCGATCGTGGTCGCCACCGACACCATGGCGGCGGTCAGGAGAACGGCCTTGACCACGAACTCGCCATAACGCGGGCGCGACCGCGCCAGGGACCCCCTGGTCCCTGGAACGGTCGTGCGGTGCTGTGCCGACATCAGCCGGCGCTCTTCAGTGACGTGATGTCAGCCTTGAGCTTGGCCTCCTGCTCGGCATTCAGCGGGACGAACTTGGCATCTTTGGCGATCGCGTTGATGTTGGACGCGTAGTAGTCGAGGAAGGCCGCGACCTCGGGCCGCTTCACCGCGGCGGTGGAGGGGTAGATGAACAGCGGGCGGGAGAGCGGGGTGTACTTGCCGCCCTGGGCCGCCTCGACGCTCGGGGCCACGCAACCGCTGCCCGAGTCGATCTCCAAGGCCTTCAGCTTGTCGATGTTCTCCTCGAAGTAGGTGAAGCCGAAGTAGCCCAGACCGCCCTTGGCGCCCGAGACACCGGTGACGATGTCGTTGTCGTTCTCGCTCGGGCTGTAGTCCTTGCGGCTGGCCCCCTCCTCACCGTTGATCTCGTCGGTGAAGTAGTCGAAGGTGCCGGAGTCGGTGCCGGGGCCGTAGAGCTTCAGCGCCTCGGCGGGGAACTTGGCGTCGACGTCCTTCCAGGTCTTGATCTTGCCCTCGGCCGCCGGCTCCCAGATCTTCTTGAGCTGGTCGGTGGTGAGGCAGGTGGCCCAGTCGTTCTCCTTGGGAACCACGACGGTCAGCGCATCGGTCGCCACCGTGAGCTCGGTGAACGTGATGCCCTTCGCCTCGCAGGCCGCCTTCTCCTCGTCCTTGATGGCGCGGGAGGCGTTCGAGATGTCGGTCTCGCCGGCGCAGAACTTCTCAAAGCCGCCGCCGGTGCCCGAGGTGCCGACCGGTACCTTCACCTGCGGCTGCTCCTCGCCGAAGAGTTCGGAGGCGGCCTGGGTGAGGGGAGCCACGGTGCTGGAACCGTCAATCTTGACTTCGCCGCTCAGAGTCGCGCCCGCCTCGGTGGCGGGGGCGGCGGACGAGGTGCTTCCGTCACTGCCGGGCTTGGCGTCGCCACCGCATGCGGCCGCGAGCGAAACGACGAGCGCGGCCGTCGCCACCGCGCTGAGGCGGCGCTGTCCACTGGTCACGGTTATGTTCCTTCTCCGTAGTGAGATCCGTTCTCGATGTCTTCGATGAAACTGGGGCAAAGTGAACGGAAGTGAAACGAGCCGTGACCGGTACCGGAAGAGGTGAACCCACGGATGTGAATACCTGGGCTTTGGCAGGATTTTCGTCCTGGCTTGCAGCTGCGTAGGGCCTTTGGGGTGCGCCTTAGATAGTTTTGGCGGAAATATGACCTGGTGGACAGGGGGGCCGTCGGCTCGCCATCGCCATCGCCCCCGGCCTCGGTCCTCGCGGGTCTGGTGATCTGTTCACCCTCCCGACATCCCAGGGAAGGTGAACGGATATGGCGAGTACTCGGGCGTGTGTGGAGGAGCGGACGGCCGTACGGCGCCCGGAAGAGGGACTAGACGGGGAAGGTGAGCGGCCCGCTGCCGAGGCGCTCAAGGACCTTGGTGTGCAGGGGGCCGTTGCTGCACAGCAGGCTGCCGCCGTCGATGTCTGGGACACCCGACAGGTCGGTCCAGATGCCGCCCGCCTCCTCGATGATCACGGTCAGCGCCGCGATGTCCCATGGGGAGAGTTCGGGCTCCGCCGACACATCGACCGCACCCTCGGCGACCATCATGTGTGACCAGAAGTCACCGTAGGCGCGGCTGCGCCAGACGGAACGGTTCAGGTCGAGGAACGCGTCGAGCTTCCCGGCCTCCTCCCAGCCGCCGAGGCTGGAGTAGGAGAACGACGCGTCCTCCAGGTAGGCGACGGAGGAGACCTGACAGCGTGTGGCCTTGGTGAGGCTCTTGCCGGTCCAGGCGCCACCGTCGCGGGCGGCCCACCAGCGGCGGCCGAGCGCGGGGGCCGAGACCAGGCCCACGACGACGCGGCCCTGGTCCACCAGGGCGATGAGCGTGGCCCAGACGGGCACTCCGCGCACGTAGTTCTTGGTGCCGTCGATCGGGTCGATGATCCACGAGCGCTCGCCGTAGCCGCTCTTGCCGAACTCCTCGCCGATGATGGTGTCGCGAGGCCGGGCCCGGCCAAGGGTCGCACGAATCGCCTGCTCGGTCGCCTGGTCGGCATCGCTCACCGGTGTGAGGTCAGGCTTGTTCTCCACCCGCAGATCCAGGGCCTTGAACCGACGCATGGTCAGATCATCGGCCGCGTCGGCCATGACGTGCGCGAGGCGAAGATCGTCGTTATAACCCGTCACGGATGCCAACGCTATCGCGTTGGTGACCGAATTGAGGAGAGTGGGGCGCAAGGGGGGACAATCGTGTCGCGTTCCTGCTGTGTTGATGGCGACGCTGGCGCGTCGCGGTTCGGGCCTGCCTATGGCGACGCTGGCGCGTCGCGGTGAGGCCGCTCTTACCCGGCTCCTTCCCTCGTCAACCGGGGTCGCTCGTTCCTCGCGACCCCGCTCTCCTCAGTCCAGTCGCCGGCGCGGCCTCACGGGGAGTCCCCCAGAGGGGAGGCATGGGGCATGTCCCCGGGGTGATTCTTGGGGCGGGAGAGCGGAGTGTCCTTCTCCTCGGTTCAGTCGTGCGGTCTCACGGGGAGTCCCCCAAGGAAAGGGCACGAGGGGCGTGCTCGTGGTGTTCCTTGGGGTTAGTCGTCGTCGGAGGCGCCTTCGCGGCTGGCGAGGAGGCGGCGTAGGGAGGTCAGGCGGACCTGGTCGGCGTGGCCGGCGGCTACCCAGGCGTCCAGGGCGCACTCCTCCGAGAGGTGATTGCAGCCCTTCGGGCATTGGATGGTGCCCTCGATCAGGTCGGGAAAGCCCGCCAGGACCGTCTCCACCGAGACGTGGGCCAGACCGAAGCTGCGCACCCCGGGGGTGTCGATGATCCAGCCACTCTCCGGCAGTTCGAGGGCGACGGCGGAGGTGGAGGTGTGACGGCCCCGGCCGGTCACCGCGTTCACGTGTGAGACGGCTCGGTTGGCGTCCGGTACCAGGGCGTTGACCAGGGTTGACTTACCCACCCCGGAATGGCCGACGAGCACGCTGATCCGGCTCTTGAGGCGCTCCCGCACCTCCACCAGGTCGCCGCCCTTGGAGACCACCACGTACGGCACGCCGAGGGGGGCGTACAGCGAGACCAACTCGTCGGGCGAGGCGAGATCGGACTTGGTGAGGCAGAGCAGCGGCTCGATGTCGGCGTCGAAGGCCGCGACCAGCATCCGATCGATCATGCGGGGCCGGGGCGGCGGATCGGCCAGGGCCGTCACGATGACGAGTTGGTCGGCGTTGGCGACCACGGGGCGCTCGATGCCGTCGGTGTTGTCGGTGTCGTCCGCGGAGCGGCGGAGCATGGAGACGCGGGGCTCCACCCGCACGACGCGGGCCAACGTGTCGGTCATCCCGGAGACGTCGCCCACCAGGGCCACCCGGTCGCCGACCACGATCCCCTTGCGGCCCAGCTCGCGTGCCTTCATCGCGACCACGACCCGGCCGCTCATCGCGGCGCCCTCCGCCTGGTCCCGCTTGCGGCGGCGCCCCCGCTCGCCCTCCGACTCGACCAGGCACGTGTAGCGCCCGCGGTCGACGGCGACCACGAACGCCGGGACCGCGTTCTCATGGGCAGGACGGATCCGGGTCCGGGGCCGGGATCCCTTTCCCGGCCTGACCCTGACGTCTTCCTCGTCGTACTCGCGCTTTCTCAGTTTCTCCGCCTTGTCCGGCCCGGTGCGCCCCGCGAAGGGCCATGACTACCGGGCGCCTCCTGGGCCTGCCGGCCGGTCGCCCCTCACCGCGCGCCGCGCAGCATGTTCGCCCACATCGAGGTGAACTCGGGGAGGGTCTTACCCGTGGTGGCGATGTCATCCACCTCGACGCCGGGCACGGCCAGACCGATGACCGCTCCGGCGGTGGCCATCCGGTGGTCGGCGTAGGAGTGGAACACGCCGCCGGTGAGCGGTCGGGGCCGAATCTCCAGGCCGTCCTCGGTCTCGTTCGCGTCGCCGCCGAGACCGTTGATCTCCGCGACCAGAGCGGCCAGCCGGTCGGTCTCGTGCCCGCGGATGTGGGCGACACCGCTGATCCTGCTGGGGGAGTCGGCGAGAGCGGCCAGCGCGGCGATCGTCGGGGTCAACTCGGCCACGTCGCGCAGGTCCGCCTCGATTCCGGTGATTCGCCCGGTACCGGTGACCGCCAGCCCTTCGGCCGTGTACTCCACCGAGGCACCCATGTCGGCCAGCAGCGTGCGCAACTGGTCACCAGGCTGGGTCGTCCGTACGGGCCAGTCGGGAATGGTGACCGTGCCGCCTGTCACCATGGCGGCGGACAGGAAAGGCGCCGCGTTGGACAGGTCGGGCTCGACCGTGAAGTCCCTCGCCTCGATAGGGCCGGGTTCGACCCGCCAGACGTCCGGCTCGGAGTCGTCCACCACGACGCCGAACTCGCGCAGCATCTGAACGGTCATCTGGATGTGCGGCTGCGAGGGAATCGGCGGGCCGTCGTGGCGTACCGTCACGCCCTTCTCGAAGCGCGCGGCGGTCAGCAGCAGGCCGGAGAGGAACTGAGAGGAGCCCGACGCGTCGAGCCTGACCTCGCCGCCGGTCAGCGGCCCCCTGACGGTGAAAGGCAGTGCGTCGCCGGTCACCTCGGCGCCGAGGGCGCGCAGCGCGCGCAGGATCGGGCCCATCGGGCGCTTACGCGCGTGCGGGTCGCCGTCGAAGAACACCTCGCCCCTGGCCAGTGCCGCCATGGGCGGTACGAAGCGCATGACCGTGCCCGCCAGCCCCACGTCGATGTGGGCGCCGCTGATGACGGGGCCGGGCATGATCGCCCAGTCGACGCTTGAGGCGCTCTCGTTGGAGGGGGTCATCGTCGCGCCCAGTGCCCGCAGCGCGTCCGCCATCAGATCGGCGTCGCGGCTGCGCAGCGCCAGCCGTACCGTGCCGGGTCCCTCGGCCAGCGCGGCGAGCAGCAGTGCGCGGTTGGTCACGGACTTCGACCCGGGCAGGGGAACGGTCGCGCGGACGGGTTCGGTCGCGGTCGGCGCGGGCCACAGCGGAGCGGACATGGCTAAAAGCCTAGCTGTGTATATGGCGACGCTGCGCGTCGCGGTTCGGCCGCTGGGATCCGGCTCCTTCCCTCGTCGCTCATCCGCTTCGCTCCTTCGTTCCTCAGTCCAGTCGCCGGCGCGGCCTCACGGGGAGTCCCCAAGGGGAGGGCATGGGGCACGTCCCCGGGGCGATTCTCGGGGTGGGAGAACGGGGCGTCCGTGAGGAGAGATCTTGGTGCTTCTCTGGGGAGTTTCCGGTGTGCCGTGGCGTGGCAGAGTGGGGATATGTGCGGGAGATACGCGTCTACGCGGGGCAAGCACGAGTTGCTGGAGGAGTTCCAGGTCGAGCTTGACGGCGCGGCCGACGACGAACTCAGGCCCGACTACAACGTCGCGCCCACGAAACCGGTGTACGCGGTGATGAGCCGGGTGCCGAAGTCCGATCCGGACGGCCGACCGGTCCGGCAGCTCCGCGTGGTCCGCTGGGGACTGGTCCCGGCCTGGGCCAAGGACCCTTCCATCGGCTCAAAGATGATCAACGCGCGGGTGGAGACGGTGGCGGAGAAACCCGCCTACCGCAAGGCGTTCGCGGAGCGCAGGTGCCTGTTGCCCGCCGACGGCTATTTCGAGTGGGTCGTGCTCGATGAGAAGGACGCCAAGGGCAGACCGAAGAAGCAGCCCTACTTCGTCCGCCCCGCCGACGGCGGCGTGCTGGCCATGGCGGGGCTGTACGAGTTCTGGCGGGACCGGGGCCGGACCGAAGACGACCCGCTCTCCTGGCTGGTGACTTGCACGATCATCACGACCGACGCCGTGGACGAGGCCGGTGCGGTACACGATCGGATGCCGATGCTGATCGAGCGCGACCGGTGGGGTGAGTGGCTCGACCCGGGAGTGACCGACGCGCGGGAGTTTCTGATCCCCGCGGGCTCCACCGGGCTGGAGGTCTATCCGGTCTCCACCGCGGTCAACTCGGTGCGTAACAACAGCCCCGAGCTCGTCGAGCCGCTGCGGTAGGGGGAGGGCGGCCGTCGGCCGCTCTTCTGAAAACGCCGGTCGATCCGGTGTAAAACTTTCGCCAAGTGGGCATCCGCTGAGGAAAGCGGTGACTCGCGACAAGTGGGCGAGATCACCGTCGCCAGAACTCACCCCTTGCGCCTGACGGGAGAGTCGGGGACCCCCTCCCAGGCCGCCCCCGCTTTCCGGAGGTGCGGATTCGTGGATGTCGCGACCGCGCGCGAGCGCCTGAAGAACATGCTCGCCGAACTTGACCGTTCCATCGGAGTCCTTCGCGGAGATTCACCCGCCGCGGGGGACCGCTCCCCGGCGGACGCCGGTTCCGAGCTGACCGACTCCGACCGCAACCGGGCACTGCTGGAGGGGGCCACCCGGCACCGGGGTTCGGTGATCGAGGCGCTCAGGCGGATGGACGAGGGGTGCTACGGACTCTGTGCGGACTGCGCCGCGCCCGTCCCGGAGGGCAGGCTGGAGGCACGCCCCGAAGCCGCCCGCTGCCTCCAGTGCCAGTCCAAACGCGAACGCCGACGCTGACTCCCGAGAAGTTCCTGGGGACGTGTCCGTGATCCCTCCCGAAGGGACGCACCGTCCACCCGCCTCAAGAATCCCCTGAGGACGTGCCTCGTGCTCTGTCCTTGAGGGACTACCCGTGAGGCCGCGCCGGCGACTGGACTGAGGAGAAGGGGCGCGTTCTCCCACCCCAAGAAGCACCCCGGGGACGTGCCTCACTCCTCCCTTTGGGGGACTACCCGTGAGGCCGCGCCGGCGACTGGACTGAGGAGAGGGAGGTTGCGAGGTACGAGCGACCTCCCTCGACGAGGGAAGGAGCCGGGTAAGAGCGGCCTCACCGCGACGCGTTAGCGTCGCCATGGGTACGCCCGAACCGCGACGCGTTAGCGTCGCCATGGGTACGCCCGAACCGCGACGCGTTAGCGTCGCAATCAAACAGGTCGGCGCGCGCTGGCGACCAGGTGGATGCCCACCGTGTCGTCGTCGTCGGGGTGGGTGTCCAGTTCGGTGTTGACCAGCCAGGTGAGCGCCCGGGAGTCGGAGGCGAGCACATGGTCGACGGTCGAAGGGGACAGCACCGTGCGGGGCCGTACCCACTCGACCTCCAGGCCCGCCTCGGTGAGCAGCTCGCGGAGCTGGGCGCTGCTGAAGCAGCGGGTGATGCTGCCGTCGGGCCAGGGAACGAGCATGACCTCGCCGGTCTGGCGCAGGTGGGCCCAGTAGTTCTGCTCGGCGAGGATCGCCATCCCCAGTACCAGGGAGTCGACGCAGACCAGTGTCCGGCCGCCGGGACGCAGAACCCTGGCGACATCGTCGATCGCGGACTCGGCCATGAGCTCCACGGACATCGCCCGTTCCTCGGCGAGTACGGCGTCCACGCTGCAGTCGGGCAGGAAGCGCAGGTCGTCGGCGCGTACCTGGCTGACCCTGGAGATGTCGTGCAGCGGCTGATCGTCCGCGGGCCGGCGGAAGTCGACCATTTCGATCACCCGGTGTCCCGCCTTCGCCGCCTGGACGGCCCAGCGGCCGTTGCCGCAGGACATGTCGAGGACGGTGGAGGGGGTTTCCGGCAGCCATCGACTCAGTTGCTCGGCCACGACCGCGTGATAAAAGGTCCAGTACGGCCCGAGCGCACCTGAGCCGTTCAGCTCTTCGGCCGGGATGGGCAGCACAAGCAGCTCCTGGCGTCGGGAGGATCCGGTGGTCTTTGATTACCTACCGGTACGTATCTTCTTTTCCCCGTACCGGGTCGTTCGTCACCTTCTATCTTGCGGGAACAGATGACTGGACGAGCGTGTTGCAAGCGGACAACGCACGATCCTTTCGGAGGTTGGCAAGCAGATGCTCGCCTTGATCGAACCCGTCACCCGCCCCGGTGATCGGGCCATCCCCGGTGAGCGGGTATTCTCCGCTCAGTACGGTGTCCCGCGTCAGCAGGACTCCGGCGATCTTAAGGGGGTGGGTCCGGTCCCTGCGACAGACGAGGAGACTCTGGAGCAGCGGAGCACACGGTTCGAGCGGGATGTCATGCCCTATCTCGACCAGCTCTACTCCGCCGCGCTTCGGATGACCCGGAACCCCGCGGACGCCGAGGACCTTCTTCAGGAGACCTTCGCCAAGGCGTTCGCGTCCTTTCACCAGTTCCAGCAAGGCACGAACCTCAAAGCGTGGCTTTACCGAATTCTGACCAACACCTTCATCAACAGTTACCGCAAGAAGCAGCGGGAGCCCAAGCAGTCGGGCGCCGAGGAGATTGAGGACTGGCAGCTGGCCAGGGCCGAGTCGCACACCTCGGCGGGGTTGAAGTCGGCGGAGGTCGAGGCGCTGGAGCACCTCCCGGACACCGACGTGAAGCGAGCGCTGGCCGCGCTTCCCGAGGAGTTCCGCATCGCGGTCTATCTCGCCGACGTCGAGGGCTTCCCGTACAAGGAGATCGCGGACATCATGGGGACCCCCATCGGGACCGTGATGTCGCGGCTGCACCGGGGCCGTCGCCAGCTGCGGACCCAACTTGAGGACTACGCCCGCGAGCGTGGCCTGGTTCCCGCGGAAGGTGCGAAGTGAGCGAGCGAGACAGGAACGGCGATTCCGCCCCGGCGGCCTTGACACCCCTGGGTGAGGTGATCGCATGAGCTGTGGCGAGCACCACGACACCGACTGTCGTGAGGTCCTGGACAAGGTCTACACCTACCTGGACGGCGAGCTCGACGAGCGCAACTGCGCGGACATCCGCCAGCACCTGGACGAGTGCCACCCCTGCCTGGAGGAGTACGGCCTGGAGCAGGTCGTCAAGCAACTCGTCGCCAAGCACTGCGGGTGCGATCAGGTCTCGGAAGACCTGCGGGCCAAGGTGCTCAGCCGGATTGACCAGGTACGCTCCGAACTCGCCCACTGACCTCTCCGGAGCTTCCGTACGGTCGTGGTCATCGCGTGTGCCGACTGGCCGCCGGGTTCATCCGGCAGGTGAACCGCTTCCCTGTTATGGTTCCTGGGTTCGAAACGGTCATGGCCTGGCCGTCGGTTCCCTCGGCTGAGGGAACCGAGAAGCCACTCCCCTCGTGGAGCGGAGGAGTCACACGACGATGGGGGTTGCTCATGCGCATACTCGTGACCGGTGGGGCGGGGTTCATCGGATCCACCCTCGTTGACCGGTTGCTGGCCGACGGGCACGAGGTCGCCGTGGTGGACGACCTGTCCGGTGGCGACCGCGGCAACCTGGTCCGCGCCGCGGAGAGCCCCCTGTTCGCCCTGCACGTGATGGACATCCGGGACCCGGCCCTGATCGGCCTGGCGGCCGAGTGGAGACCCGAGGTCGTCTGCCACCTCGCCGCGCAGATCAGCGTGCGCAAGAGCGTGGCCGACCCGGTACACGACGCCAGACTCAACGTCGAGGGCACCGTGTCGGTCCTGACGGCCGCCCACCACGGGGGCACCCGCAAGGTCGTCTTCGCCTCCTCGGTCGCGGTCTACGGCAGGCCGGCGGTCATCCCGGTCTCCGGCGGCGCGGCGACCGACCCGCGCTCTCCGTACGCGGCCTCCAAGCTCAGCGCGGAGACCTACCTGGCCACGTTCAAGGCGCTCCACGGCATCGACTACACCACGCTGGTGCTCTCCAACGTCTACGGCCCGCGCCAGTCGCCGGACGGCGAGGCGGGGGTGGTCGCCATCTTCACGGACGCGTTGCTCAACGGCACCCCCACGGTGGTGTACGGCGACGGCACCCAGACCCGCGACTACATCTTCGTCGACGACGTGGTCGACGGCTTCGCCCGCGCCTGTGGCACCGAGGGCGGTGGCGGCCGCTTCAACCTGGGCACCGGAGTCGAGACCACCGACCGCAGGCTGCACTCGCTGGTCGCCGCGGCGGCGGGGGCCGTCGACGAGCCGGAGGCGGCCCCGACCCGCCTGGGAGACCTCCCGGCCATGGCCGTCGATCCGGCTCCCGCCTTCGACGGGCTCGGCTGGCGTCCCCGGACGGACCTGGCCACGGGTCTGAAAGCCACGGTCGACTGGGCGAGGACCAGGCTCGCGACCCCGTAATCCCACCAAGCGCCCCCTAGCCACAGGAACCGCCCCAAGAAGCACCCCTGGGATGTGCCCCAGCCCTTCCCCTGAGGGACTTCCCGTAAGGCCGCGCCGGGGACTGGACTGAGGAGAGCGGGGTCGTGAGGTACGAGCGGCCCCGGTCGACGAGGGAAGGAGCCGGGTAAGAGCGGTCTCACCGCGACGCGTCAGCGTCGCCGGCAGCTCGTGAGGTACGAGCGGCCCCGGTCGACGAGGGAAGGAGCCGGACAAGAGCGGTCTCACCACGACGCGCAGTGTCGCCGTATACAGGTGGCCGAGCCGCGACGCGTAGCGTCGCCAGCAGTCCGTGATTGACTGATTACGCTTTGCTTGCGATTGGTCGTCCCGCCCTCCTGATCTGGCTCGCTTCTGTAGCCTGAGTGCGAAATCGACGTGGAGGCAGCGCATGTTGAAGGAAACGGTCGGCCCGGCCCATCCCGGGATCTCCTGGACCTGAACGCGCGCCCTTTGGAGCCCTAGGGTGGCCGCTTTGCGTGGACTGCCGTGGTTTGCCAAGGTCTATCTGATCCTTGTTATCGGAGCCGCCTTCGTGCTGCTCGGATACAGCGTGGCGGCGGACGGTCGTCTGGATCGGCTTGACTGGTCCAACCTCATGGTGCTTGCTCTGCTGTTCCTGGTGTGCGAATCGGTGCCCACCCTGCTGAACGTCAGGCAGGCGGCGGTGTCGGTCAGCTTCTCCGCCGTGCTCGCCGCGGTGGTGCTGCTCGGCCCCGAGGGGGCGGCGCTGGTCGGCATGACGGCCATGTTCAGCGTGCGGCCCGGCCTGCCGTTGGTGAAGCGGCTGTTCAACAGCGCCCAGTTCGCCATCTGCGGCTACGTCGCGGGCCGGGTCTACGTGGCGCTCGGTGGCAGGGCCGAGGTGCCCACCATCGCCGGATTCGACGAGATCATCGTGCCGTTCGCGGGCGCGGCGGCCGTGTTCGTGCCCCTCAACTTCGTCCTGATCGCGTTCGTGCTGGCGTTCACGGGTCAGACCCACCAGGTGCCGCTGCGGGGCGTGGCCCAGTTCATGGTCTCCTACTTCGGTTACGCCACTTTCGGCCTGCTGATCGCGGGATTGTGGGCCACGGTCAACTCGATCTCCGCGGTGCTCGTGCTGCTCCCGCTCTTCGTGGCACGCTGGGCCTTCGGTCAGTACCTCGCGCAGCAGCGCTCCTACGACGCCACGATCGCCGCGCTCTGCCAGGCGGTGGAGACCAAGGACTACTACACACGCGGCCACTGCACCCGCGTCTCCCTGGCCGCGGGAATGATCGCCGAGGAGATCGGTATGAGGTCCGAGCGGTTGCGCGCGATCCGCTACGCCGGGATGCTCCACGACGTGGGCAAGCTGGGCGTGCCGACCAAGGTGCTGCAGAAGGACGGCCCGCTCAGCGAGGAGGAGTTCGCGGCCATCCAGCTCCATCCGATGCGCGGGCTGGAGATCGTGCGCGGCATCGACTTCCTGGACGAGGCGTTCGCCGGGATCATGCACCATCACGAGCGGCAGGACGGCAAGGGCTACCCGATGGGGCTGGCGGGGGATGAGATCCCGGAGTTCGCCAGGATCATCGCGGTGGCCGACGCCTTCGACTCGATGACCTCGGACCGTTCCTACCGCAACGCCCGCTCGCATGAGGTGGCCATGACCGAGCTGCGCAAGAACGCCGGCACCCAGTTCGACCCGGTGATGGTCGTGGCGTTCATCAAGGCGGTCGACCGTGACGGCTGGGAGCCGCCGCGCACCGTCGGCACGCCCCCGGCCGACGCGGTGGAGACCACCACGAAGGACCACGACGACCCGACCATGCCCATTCAGGTGGTGTCCGAGCGATGAACGGCTCCGGCGCCAACCGGGCTTTCCAGGCGCTCGACTCGGGCCAGCTGCTGCTGATCTGCGCGGCGGGCCTGCTGGCGGTGGCCGGGGTGGCCCACACGGCCGCGACAGGGTTGCTCGATCCCCAGATCGCAGTCGCCTTCGGGGCGTTGATCGCGGTGGGGGAACTGGCCAGGCTGACCATGCCCGGCAACAGGGAGGTGGCGCCGATCGGCGCGGCGGCCGCGCTCGGTTACACGCTCCTGCTGGACATGGGCGGTGTTCCCGCCCGGCACTCGGCGCTCCAGGTCGTCGCGGTGCTCTCGGTCGGCATGGTCGCCGGGGCGCTGCCGCACCTCGCGGTGGGCCGCCCACCCCGCCTGGACGCGATGGCGCGCAGGCTGCTCACCGGTGCCCTGCTCGCGCTGGCCTACCGGCCGCTGGCAGGCCCGCTGTTCGACCTGGCCAGAGGAGATGAGAGCGGCTGGTGGCCCGCGCTCGGAGTGATGGCCCTGTTCATCCTGCTCATGGTGGTGACCGACGTGTTGCTGGCCGCCGCGCTCCGGGCCGAGCAGGTGCGTGCCGCCTTCAAGGTGGCCGTTCACGACGAGCTGTGGATGGCAGCGCCGCTGGGGGTCGCCGTCGCGGCCTCGGGAATCCTGCTCGCGCTCGCCTCGCACAGCATGGACATGGCCGCGCTGCTGGTCTTCGCGGCGCCGCTGCTGGTCACCCAGGTCGCCTTCCGCAAGTATGCCGGGATCAGGGCCACCTATCTGCAAACCGTACGAGCGCTGTCGCGGGTCACCGAGGTCGGCGGCTATGTCGAGCCGGGACACTCCCGCCGGGTGAGCCGCCTGGCGGTGGCGGTCGGGCGAGAGCTCGGCACGGCAGAGCCCGAGCTACTGGAGCTCGAATACGCCGCGCTCATGCACGACATCGGTCAACTGTCGCTGCGCGACCCGATTCCCGGCGGGGCCACGGTCCTCACCGACCCCGAGCAGGCGCGGCGCATCGCCGAGCTGGGCGCGGAGGTGATCAAGCAGACCGGGGTGCTGGACCGGGTGGCCGAGATCGTCCGCCGTCAGTGTGACACCTGCGCCGAGACGCCGCCCATGGCCAGCCGCATCATCAAGGCGGCCAACGCCTACGACGATCTGGTGGGCGGCTCCAGTGACCGCGATCGGGCAGGCGCCGCGCTGGAGCGCCTCCGTCTCGGCGCGGGCAAGGAGTACGATCCGACGGTCGTCGAGGCGATGGCCAGAGTGATCGACAGGCTGGCCCCGATCCATCGGCTTTAGGCTTTCCCGCAGCCGAACGCCGACTGCGGCTCTGCCGGGAGCCGCGGTAAAGGCACGGAGTTCGTCGACGGAAAGTCCGGCACAGGACTGGTGTCTCGCATGCGAGCGTGATCAGCTCTGTCTGGCAAAGTTGAAGAACGTTGAACGATGGGAGTTTCCGGTGGCTGAGATCCGCGCTGAGATGGTGGCGAAC
This sequence comes from Streptosporangium amethystogenes, assembly GCF_000721075.1. GTDB lineage: Bacteria > Actinomycetota > Actinomycetes > Streptosporangiales > Streptosporangiaceae > Streptosporangium > Streptosporangium amethystogenes. Next base: position 17,311 of record NZ_JOEQ01000048.1, on the reverse strand, counting down.
GTCTGGAAGGTTCTGGTGGCCGAGGGGGACACCGTCGAGGACGGCGACACCCTGCTCATTCTTGAGTCGATGAAGATGGAGATCCCGGTCCTCACCGAGGACGACGGCGTGATCGCCAAGTTGCAGGTCGCCGAGGGCGACGTCATCCAGGAGGGCGACCTGATCGCCGTCATCGAGTAGTTCCGCCCTCGCCCCCGGGGGTGAGGCGCGCGAGGAAGCGTTCGCGGTCGACGACGACGCGCTCGATGGTTCCGCTCGCGACGACGGCCTGCCGATCGCGGGCGGTGAAGCCGAAGACCAGGCGGCGGCCGTCGACCTCGGTGAGTTCGACGGCGACCTCGATGTGCGTGCCGACCGGGCTGGCCGCCAGGTGCTCCAGAGAGACCCGGGTGCCAACGGAGGTCTGGCCAGGGGCCAGAGCTCCCGCGACCGCCTGGAGGGTCGCCTGTTCCGCGAGAGCCAGCACGCGGGGGGTGGCCAGCACGGGGACGTCTCCGCTGCCGACCTTCGCCGCGGTGTCCCCCCCCTCCACCATGGTGAGAAGCCGTGCCTGCAGACCGGGAGCGAGTGCCATGCGCGCCAGCATAGGCTCTGGTCCCGTGACCCCGTACTGCGACCACTGCGGCCGCCCGGAGGGCGAGGCCGACCACGCCGGGTGCCGGGCCGCGCGCGTGATGGAGCCGCCCCGTTACTGTGCCCGCTGTCGCCGCCGGATGGTGGTGCAGGTGACCCCCGGGGGCTGGTCCGCGCGCTGCGCCGAGCACGGTGTGACAAGCGGCTGACGGTGGGCGCTGTGTGTCGGCTTTTCACCCGAATATGGTTCGGTGGATATGGGCCGCTTTCACCCCGGCTTACGCCTTATCTGCGTAGTCTTGTAGGGTTTTACGGACTTTGCTGATGTGCTGTGGGTTGCCGTTGCGGTACCCGGGTCGGCTGTTTCGGGTATGACACCCGAGTTGCCCCGGGCGCAAGGGCCTGCAAGGTGTACAAGTACGCCCAAAATTGCCGGGGTTTGTGCGATGCTACGGCACGCGTCTTGTTTGCGAGCCATACGGCATGCAGGGTTTCGTTACAGGGCCGTGATGGTGCCGCGATGCGAATCCGCTTTGTTGGAGAGCCCTGGCGTAGGAGTGGAGAGGGTTACGGGGGAGTAATGGTGGCCCAAGGCACGACGCTGGCGGGGCGGTATCGCCTGGATACCCGCATCGGCGCCGGTGGTATGGGCGAGGTGTGGAAGGGCGAGGACATGGTCCTGGCCCGCACCGTCGCCGTCAAGGTGCTGCTTCCGGGCCGTACCGACGATCCGGGCTTTCTGGTTCGCTTCCAGGGCGAGGCCAGGGCGATGGCGACGATCAACCACCCCGGGGTCGTCGACGTGTACGACTACGGGGTTCACGAGGTGCCCGGCGCGGGGGCTACGGCGTACCTGGTGATGAAGTTCGTCGACGGCGAGCCGCTCGACCGCCTGCTCGGGCGGCTGCGACGCATCGCCCCCGGCGCCGCGATGGACCTCATCGCCCAGGCGGCCTCGGCGCTGCAGGCGGTCCACGACCAGGGCATCGTCCACCGGGACATCAAGCCGGGCAACCTGCTGGTGCGCTCGGACGGCACCCTGGTGCTCACCGACTTCGGCATCGCCAGATCCGACACCGCCAGCCGGCTCACCGACGCGGGCATGGTGCTCGGCACCGCCGCCTACTGCGCGCCGGAGCAGGCGGAGGGCGCACCTGTCACGCCCGCGGTGGACATCTACGCGCTGGGCGTGGTGGCGTACGAGTGCCTGGCCGGGCAGCGCCCGTTCGACGGTGACACGCCGGTCACCATCGCGCTCAAGCACATCCGTGAGACGCCGCCGCCGCTGCCGCCGGACGTCCCGCCCGCGATCCGGGCGCTTGTGGAGCGCTCCCTCGCCAAGGATCCGGCCCGGCGCTTCCCCAGCGCCATGGCCATGAGCGCCGCCGCGAGGCAGTCGATCCTCTCGCAGGACGCCGAGGCGGGTCCGCAGCAGTCACCGGTCGAGACCGGCTGGCAGGAACAGGCATCCGCCGGACCTCAGACGGGCTGGCAGGGCTCCGCCACACCTCAGCCAGGGCATGGGCAGACGGGTGACTGGCAGGGGGCCGAGCCGCTTGTGGCTCCGGGGTCTGCGCAGGCCACCGAGGCCATCCCCGGTAGGCGTGGTTCCCGTGCCGTGAAGAAGCCGCGAGGTAAGGGCGGACTGGTGGCCATGTCCGCCACGGCGGGCGTGATATGCGTTGGTCTTGTCGCGGTGGCGATCAACGGGCTGGCGGCCTCCGAGGTGCCGCAAGAGAACATGAACACCCAGTCGACGCCCAGCGTGACCGAATCGCTGGCGCCCACCGCGAGGCCGCCATCGAAGCGGCGGGTGCCCAACGTGACGGGCCTGACGCCGGAGGCGGCCAGAGCCTACCTGAGGAAAGCGGGTCTGAAGGCGACGATTTTCGGGAACGCCGACACGGGCGGCTCGGAGTGCGCGAAGGTCGTTCAGCAGGATCCTGCCGCCCGGGTCCTGTGGGATCCAAGAAAGCCGGTGGAGATCGTGGTGGCCGATGATGGCTGTCCGCCATCGACGGAGCCCTCCGCCCCGACCTCGACCCCGACCCCCACCCCCACGCCGACGCCCACCCCGACGCCCACCCCGACGCCCACACCGACCCCCACACTGACGCCGGTGCAGAAGAGGAAGGTGCCGAACGTCGTGGGTCTGACGCCAACGGCGGCCGTGGCACAGCTCAAGGCGGCGGGTCTGAAGGCGAAGGTCAGCGAGAGCGCCGACGTCGATCACTCACAGTGCTTGAAAGTGGTCCAGCAGGACCCCGCGCCGGATGTCATGTGGGACTCCCGCAAGCCGGTGGAGATCGTGGTGATCAGTGAGAAGTGCCCACCGACCCCCACCGCGACCCCCACAGCCGCTACCTGACCGGGCGTCCCTCCTCGGGTGGCTAACCGGTCAACACCGATGCCGGTCTCGGCGGCGACAGGCCGCCGAGACCGGCATCCGTCGAGCAGGGCCTAGACGCCCGTGGTCTGGCGAGGGTAGGCCACCGAGGGGTCGGTGGCGATGTTGACCATGTAGGGCACACCGGAGTCGAACGCGCGGCGCAGGGCCGGGCCGATCTGTGCGGGATCGGTGACGAGCTCGCCGCCACCGCCGAGGGCGGTCACCACCTGGTCGTAGCGGCACTGGGGCTGGAGGTCCGCGGCCACGTCGTAGCCGTAGAGCATCTGCATGGGATGCTTCTCCAGACCCCACATGCCGTTGTTGCCGCAGATCATCACAACCGGCAGGCGGTGGCGTACGAGAGTGTCGACGTCCATCAGCGAGAAGCCGGCCGCGCCGTCGCCGAGCAACAGCACCACCTGCGAGGAGGGACGGGCCACCCTGGCGGCGATGGCGTAACCCAGGCCCGTGCCCAGGCAGCCGTACGGGCCCGGGTCGAGCCAGTTTCCCGGCTGCTTCGGCTCGACGTACTTGCCCGCGTACGAGACGAAGTCGCCGCCGTCGCCGATCACCACGGCGTCGTCGGCGAGGAGCTTGCCCAGCTCGCCGTAGATCCGCATCGGGTGGATCGGGTCGGCTGCGGACTCAAGCAGGGCGGCGTCGGCGGCGATGGCGGCCGAGGCCGCCTCGGAGAGCCGGGTCACCCAGGGGGCGTAGCTCTTGGGGGACACGCCCGCTTCGGCACAGGCCGTGCCAAGTCCCCAGAAGAGCAGCGAGAGGTCACCGGCGGCGGTGCCGACCGGGTCCATGTGCGTGGCCAGCTGCGACGGCGCGTCGGCCAGGTGCACGACCTTGGCGAGCGGGGCGCCGTCCTTGCCGCCGAACCAGCCGTAGCCGAGGCGGAAGTCGATCGGGGTGCCGGCCACGATCACCAGGTCCGCCTGGGAGAACGCCATTCCCCTGGCCCGGGTGACCAGCAGTTCGTGGCCGGCGGGCAGGATGCCGCGCCCCTGGCCGTTGGGGATGACCGGCAGTCGGTATTCCTCGGCGAAGCTTCTGGCGACCTCCTCGGCGCGGTCCATCCACACATCGGAACCGAGCACCAGCACCGGACGCTGGGCCTCGGCGATCAGGCGGGCGATCGCGGCCAGCGCGTCGGGGTCGGGCTCCAGCGGCGACGGAGTCAACGTCTCGGGGGCCTCTTCGAGCGGAGGCGCGGCCGAGAAGAGGTGGTCCATGTGGAAGTCGAGGAAGACGGGGCCGCGGTGCGGGGCGAGGGCGGTGCGGAAGGCCATCTCCACGTCCTGCGCGATGGAGTCGGCGCCCGATCCGGTGAAGGCCAGCTTGGTGATCGGTGCGAACAACGGTGGGTGGTCGATCTCCTGTAGCGCGCCTGAACCCCACCGGGACTGGGGGGCACGGCCTCCCATGACCACGACGGGCGAGCCGTTGAAGTGCGCGGTGGCCACTCCGCTGACGCCGTTGGTGATGCCGGGTCCCGCGGTGAGTACGGCCAGCCCGGGTTTACGGGTGAGCCGCGCGGTCGCCTCGGCGGCGAAGACCGCGCTCTGCTCGTGGCGAACGTCCAGGATGGGCATCCCCTCGTGGACCGCGCCGTCGTAGAGCGGGAAGACATGTCCACCGGACAGGGTGAACATGGTCTCGATGCCGTATGCCTTGGAGATGGCGACCGCGATGTCACCTGCGTGCTTCGGAGACTCCATATCGCGCAACCTACCAGTCAGTCACTTAGCCGAACAGGGATTGTTCTCCCTGCCCAGATCCCCTCGCCTAATGCGGGCGACACATATGGCATCGGGCTGGAGATAAGGGGCCGGCATTCGTCGGAGGGAGGCTCAGAGCGTGTCGGAGAGCGCCTTGATGGGCATCTTCAGGTCCGCCAGCAGGCTGAGGTCGGCCTCGGCCGCGCGGCCCAGGGTGGTCAGGTAGTTCCCCACGATGATCGCGTTGATGCCGCCGAGCATGCCGTCGCGGGTGCCCAGGTCGCCCAGGGTCAGCTCGCGACCGCCCGCGTAGCGCAGGATCGTGCGGGGCAGCGCGAGCCTGAAGGCGGCGATGGTCCGGAGCGCCTCGGCCCCCTCCAGCAGCGGGAAGGACTCGAAGGGCGTGCCGGGGCGCGGGTTGAGGAAGTTCAGCGGAACCTCGTCGGGCGCCAGCTCGCCCAGCTGCCCGGCGAACTCGGCACGCTGCTCCCGGGTCTCGCCCATGCCCACGATGCCGCCGCAGCACAGTTCCATGCCGGCCTCGCGCACCATCAGGCAGGTGTCCCAGCGCTCCTCCCAGGTGTGGGTGGTGACGACCTTCCCGAAGTGGGACCTCGCGGTCTCCAGGTTGTGGTTGTAGCGGTGCACCCCCATCTCGGCCAGCTCGTCGACCTGCGCCTGGGTGAGCATGCCCAGTGAGCATGCGACGTTGATGTCGACCGCCTCGCGGATCGCCTTCACGCCTTGGCGGACCTGGTCCATCAGGCGCTGGTCGGGGCCCCGTACGGCGGCCACGATGCAGAACTCGGTGGCCCCGGTCGCGGCGGTCTCCCTGGCGGCCTCGACCAGCGAGGGGATGTCCAGCCAGACGGCGCGGACCGGAGAGGAGAACTGCCCCGACTGCGAGCAGAAGTGGCAGTCCTCGGGGCAGCCGCCTGTCTTGAGGGAGACGATCCCCTCGACCTCCACCTCGGGACCACACCACTTAATCCGCACCTCGTGGGCCAGGGCCAGCAGCTCGGCCAGGCGGTCGTCCGGCAGCTCCAGGCAGCACAGGGCCCGCGCGGCGTCGAGACCGCGGCCCCCCTCCAGCACCTGCGTCCTGGCGATCTCGAGGATGTCGCTCATGAATACCTCCAGCGTGGAGACCCCGGGTGCCGACCCCGGGAAGGGGTGGGATTCCCGGCTTCCACCGGGGAGGACGTCGAGCGGTTCGGATCCACGGTCGTGGCTACGGGGAAAGCCTAAGGGTGGTGCGGAAGGCGGCGGGGTCGAAACCACCGCCCAGCGCCGGCCCCAGCCCGGAGTGGGCGGCGCGGGCGAAGGCGTCACGCTCCAGCAGCCCGGCGCCCTCGGGGAGGGCGCCCGCCAGCGGCCGGGCGGCCAGCATCTCCAGATCCGCGACGTTGCTCCGCTCGGCGACGCCGGGCGCGGCCGGCCAGGAGCCGATCACCACCCCGGCCGGCTCCAGCCCTCGGTGGGCCATCGCCTCCAGCGTCAGCGCGGTGTGGTTGAGCGTGCCCAGCCCGGCCCTGGTCACCAGGAGCACCGGTGCCGAGAGCGCCCTGGCCAGGTCGGCCAAGGTCGCGCCCTCCTCGTCGAAGCGGACGAGGAGCCCGCCGGCACCCTCGACGATCACCAGCCGGTGTGAGCCGGCCAGTTCGCCGACCCGGTCCGCCACCCGGGCGAGGGAGACCGGCGGCAGACCGGCCAGGCGCGCCGCCGCCGCGGGTGACAGCGCGGCGGGGTACCTGGCCGACTCGAAGGTCGTCCGTACCCCGGACAGCCGGATGACGTCGTCCATGTCGCCGGGTTCGGTGTCCGACACCCCGGTCTGCGCGGGTTTCAGCACGGCCACGGAGGAGCCTCGCTCTCTGGCGAGCGAGGCCACCGCCGCGGTGACGACGGTCTTTCCCACCCCGGTGTCGGTCCCGGTGACCACGAGAATGCTCACCCGTCCCAGCTTAGGTGGGTCAGGGGCGGCGCAGCCGGGTGACGAACTTGTAGCGGTCGCCCCGGTACAGGGACTGTGCCCACTCGACCGGGTTGCCGTCCGCGTCGAAGGCGTGCCTGGTGAGCAGGAGCAGCGGCAGGCCCGCGTCGACACCGAGCACCTGTGCGTCGTACGGGGTGGCCAGCACGGTCTCGATGATCTCCTCGGCGTCGGTCAGCCGCACGTTGTACGCGTTGTACAGCGTCTCGTACAGCGAGGAGTGCATCTCCAGCTCCCGCCGCAGGCGGGGGAAGCGCCGAGCCGACAGGTGGGTGGTGTCGATCGACATCGGCTCGCCGCTGGCCAGGCGTAACCGGTGAATGCGCAGCACACGGCCGCCGGCGTTGATGGCCAGGCGGCGGGCCAACTGCTCGTCGGCGGTGACGTAACTGATGTCAAGGATCTTGGTGTCGGGTTCGAGGCCGACGGTCCGTAGATCCCCGGTGTAGGAGGTCAGCTGGAGGACCTGGGCGACCTTGGGCTGTGCGACGAACGTCCCCTTGCCCTGGATGCGCACCAGGCGGCCCTCGACCACGAGTTCGGACAGGGCTTGGCGCACCGTGGTGCGCGACGTCTCGAAGCGGACCGCGAGAGCTCGCTCGGGGGGTAGCGCACTACCCGCGGGCAGGCTCTTGGTGAGGGTGAGCAGGCTGCGCTTGACGTCGTAGTATTTCGGGATTCTCGGGGAGTCGTCGCTCACATGGTCACCTTCATCTCGGCCACGGCGGTGAGTGCACCCCTGGTCACCGCTAGATCGTCGGAACTCAGATTGGCCCGTGCCGTCAAGCGCAGGCAAGAGCGGCCGACCGGCACCGAGGGCGGCCGGAAGCATCCGGCGCGCACCCCGTGTTCCGCACAGATGAGGGCGGCCCGAAGTGCGATCTCGGGTGGGCCGAGCACGACGGGGACGACCCCACCCGCTGGATCGCCGCTTTCCAGGCCGAGATCGCGGGCCATAGCGGCCAGCTCCCTCGCCATGGTTCGCACGCGTCCGGGCAGTTCGGGCTGATGGTGAAGGATATCGACAGCGGCGAGTGCCGCGGCCACGCTGCCGGGTGCCAGCCCGGTGTCGAAGATGAACGACCGGCCTGTGTCCACAAGGGTTTGGATCACCTCGGGCGCGGCCAGTACGGCTCCACCCTGGGAGCCCAGGGACTTGGACAGTGTGATCGTTCTCACAATGCCCGGCTCGGCCGCCAGCCCCGCGGCGTGCACGGCGCCCTGTCCGCGCGGCCCGATGACCCCGATCGCGTGGGCCTCGTCGACGACCAGCAGCGCACCCTGCCGCACCGTCGCCGCGTACAGCTCCGCGAGTGGGGCCAGATCGCCGTCCACGGAGAAGACCGCGTCCGTGACCACGATCGCGTGCTCCTCGTCCCGGCAGGCCAGCGCCCGCTCCACGGCGGCGACGTCCCGGTGCGGGGTGACCACGACCCGCGAGCGCGACAGCCGGCAGGCGTCCACTATCGACGCGTGGTTGCCCGCCTCGGAGACCACCAGGGCGCCCCTGCCCAGAGTCGCGACGGCGGCCAGGTTGGCCAGGTAGCCGGAGGAGAACACCAGGGCGCCCTCCGCGCCGGTGAAGGCGCACAGCCGTGCCTCCAGGCGCGCGTGCAGGCTCGTGGAGCCGGTGACCAGGCGGGAACCCGTGGAGCCGGTACCCCAGGTGCGTGTCGCCGCCACGGCCGCCTCGGCCAGCCGCTCGTCTCTGGCCAGGCCGAGGTAGTCGTTGGAGGCCAGATCGACGAGGCCGTCGTCGTCCGGTGTGCGGGCGCGCAGGGTCCGCCGTAGCCCTGCGGCCTCCCTCGTGGCCGCCGCCGCACGGAACCGGACCAGCGGATCAGGGATCTGCTCCATAAGCGGCATCTTTTCAGCAGGACTCACCCGATTCGCGTTCGGGCCTGGAAAGAACGCATGATGCACGAGTGCCGACTCTAAGCGACCTGGCGGTTCGTCACACCGCGCTCGACGATGCGGACCTGGAGTGGATGCACTCGCTGGTCTCCGACTGGCAGCTCCTCGCGGACCTGTCCTTTGCCGACCTGATCCTGTGGATCCCGCTGAAGGACGGCTCCGGCTGGGTCGCGATCGCGCAGATGCGGCCCACCACCGGGCCGACCGTCTATCACGACGACATCGTGGGCATGATCGCGGCGAAGGGCGAACGGCCGCTGCTGGAGACCGCCTGGAACGAGCGGCGTATCTGCCGTGAGGGCGATCCGGACTGGTCGAGCGGGGTGCCGGTACGCGAGGAGACCATTCCCGTGCGGCGGGCCGACCACTTCCTGGGCGTCATCCAGCGCTCGACGAACCTGTCCTCGGCGCGGACCCCCTCCAGGCTGGAGCTGACGTACCTGCAGAGCGCCTCCGACCTGGCCCAGATGGTGGCCGAGGGCCGCTTCCCGTTCTCCGGCGCGGAGCCGATCCTGGTCCGCTCGCCGCGGGTGGGTGACGGGCTGCTCCGGCTCGACCGGGCGGGCCGTGTCACATACGCCTCGCCGAACGCGCTGTCGGCCTACCGGCGGCTGGGCCTCACCGCCGACCTGGTCGGTGCGGAGCTGGGCCGTACGACCGCCACGCTCTGTTACTCCGACGAGCCCATCAACGAGAACCTGATGATCGTCGCCAGCGGGCGAGAGCCCAGGGAGACGGAGGTGGAGTCGGGCGGCACCGTCGTGCAGCTGCGGGCGATCCCGCTGATCGTCGGTGGCGGGAGAATCGGCGCTCTGGTGCTCATCAGGGATGTGACCGAGCTGCGCCGCCGCGAGCGAGAGCTGATGACCAAGGACGCCACCATCAGGGAGATCCACCACCGGGTGAAGAACAACCTGCAGACGGTGGCCGCGCTGCTGCGGCTCCAGGCCAGGCGGCTGCGGCTGCCGGAGGGCAGGGAGGCGCTGGAGGAGGCGGTACGCAGGGTCGGGTCGATCGCGATCGTGCACGAGACGCTCTCCCACACGCCCGAGGAGCAGGTGGACTTCGACGACATCGCCGACAGGGTGATCGCGATGACGGGAGAGGTCGCGGCCCCGGAGACACAGGTCGTGCCGCGCCGGGTCGGGAGCTTCGGGGTGCTGCGCTCGGAGATCGCGACGCCGCTGGCGATGGTCCTCACGGAGTTGCTGCAGAACGCGGTCCAGCACGGGCTGGCGCAGCGTCAGGGTAAACTCCAGGTGATCGTGTCGCGCGGGGCAGAGCGGTTGGACGTGATCGTGTCCGACAACGGCAGCGGGTTGCCGGAGGACTTCGACCTGGACCAGACCACCAGTCTGGGGTTGCAGATCGTACGGACCCTGGTGGTGGGCGAGTTGTCCGGGCGGCTGGCCATCGAACCGCGACAGGGCGGCGGCACCGAGGTAAGTCTGAGCATCCCCCTCCCCGCGGGGTAGGAAAACCGCATCAGATCGAAACCTCACAGCGAGGCCGCATCGCCGACCGGGCCAAAAAGCGGAGCATCCCTACCGCTACGCGCGACGTCGCCGTTGACGCAACGCGAAACGGAACAAACGAAGAGGTAGGAAACCAGGCCAGCGCACTTCACCACAACGCCACCCAGGTGACCGATCAGATGCCACCTCGGGACGTGCCCATGCCCTGCCCAAGGGACGACCGTGAGGCCGCGCCGGCGACTGGACTGAGGAGTGAAGCGGATGAACGACGAGGGAAGGAGCCGGGTAAGAGCGGTCTCACTGCGATGCGTTAGCGTCGCCGACAGTACAGAGCCGGGTAAGAGCGGTCTCACCGCGACGCGTTAGCGTCGCCAAAGGCACGCGTCGCAGTCAGACACTACTGCGGGCGCGGGCGCGGGCCGTACGTCGCTTGAAGGCGCGTCGCTCGTCCTCGCTCAGGCCGCCCCAGACGCCGGCGTCCTGCCCGGATTCCAGTGCCCACTTCAGGCATGCTTCACTGATGGTGCAAGTACGGCAGACCTGCTTCGCTTCTTCGATCTGCATCAGGGCGGGGCCGGTGTTGCCGATCGGGAAGAACAGCTCGGGGTCCACGTCACGGCAGGCAGCTCGGTGGCGCCAGTCCATGCGTCCACTCCTTAGTAAAGAGGAGCCCTTACGCGCTCCAGCGGCTCACTTTGTGAAGAGTTTCACTAACCAGCGCGAACAACTCCCCGATCCGGGGTTCGGCTCGGGGCGCGTCCGCTTGATCGCCGATGGCCTGGGAGCGGGGTACCGCTCAAAGGTCCTACGTTCCGACGTCAATCTCGAGATTGTCAGCCACGCTCAGTACACGCAAGAGGTTTGGGAGAACGTTTTGCCTGAAATGGATGTCGGATGCGTCACACGATGACGGGACGTAATGGGTTAGACCACGACTCGTAACGCATTAGGGATAGAGCGGAACGTTATTCGCTCAACCTCCCCCAGATAGTCCCCGTCCAGCTGAAACGCCACGGGCCGCTCGGCACTCAGCGTGAACTCTCTCTCGTCGTGAAGTTGCACCAGGTGACGGCCGGTGGGCAGGGTGTCGCGGGCACCGATGATCTGAGGTATCAGCTGGAGCATGCTCGGCAGGCCCAGGCGTTGCAGTCCCAGCAGGTCAAGGCCGGTCTCGAAGCTCGCCCACGGGGTCGGTGAGACCGGCCGCGGGCCGATGTACGTCCAGGGTGAGGTGTTGGAGACGACGGCCATGTAGATGCCGCCGGTCGGCGGCACCTCCGGCCCCTCGACGGTCATCGAGGGATGACGCTTGTCCGTCGACAGGTAGTGGTGTAACGCGGTGTTCACATAGCGTGCGGGCGTGGCCTTACGGCCGGTGCCTCGTATCCCTTCGACCGCCCTGACCACCTCGGCGTCGTACCCCAGGCCACTGCAGAACGTGAAATATCTAGTCTGGCCATCCCAGATCGCCTGACCGAGGCCGACGATTCGCTGCCGGCCGTCACGGATCGCCTCCAGGATCGCCCCTACCGCCTCGACCGGGCTGTTCGGCAGGCCGAGGGCCCTGGCGAAGACATTGGCACTGCCGCCGGGGATGGCCAGCAGTGCCGGCCGGTCGGCCGAGCTGCCCTCGTCGCCACCCTTTCCGTCCACCGGGTCGAGCAGCCCGTTCACTGCCTCGTTGATGGTGCCATCACCGCCCAGGACGGCCAGCACGTCGTAACCGGAGGCGTGGGCCTTGCGGGAGAGCTGTGTCGCGTGCCCCCGGTAGCCGGTCTCCTCGACGGTCAGGTTCATCGTCGCGCTCAGCGCTCTGATGAGCACATCCCTGGTCCGCTGGTTGGTCGTCGTCGCCTTCGGATTCACCAGGAGCATCGCGCGCATAATCCCAGCGTATCCGCCGAGCCCCGAACTTCCGTCGAAACCCGACCTTCCGCCAAGGTCCAAGCCAAGATGGCAAAGAACGGTGCGGCCCCCCTCGGCGATAGGGTTGACAGCGTGTCGAACCGTCCGATGACCCTCACCGTCGCCGCCGCCGTCATGGCGGTGGAAGGCGCCACCGCTCTGCTCCTCGGCGGCTACGTCGGAGTGGAGACCGTGATCGGCCAGCCGTCCGACCTGATGACCTCGATCGCCGTCGCGGTGTCCGGGATCATCATCGGTGCGGCTCTGCTCTGGGTCGGATGGGGCATGATCCTCACCGAGCGGTGGTCCCGGAGTCCGGGCGTGCTGACGCAGATCTTCGCCACCCCGATCTCGATCACGCTGATCCAGTCCGACCAACTGGTGATCGGCATCTCGCTGATCACCCTGGCGGTGATCGGACTGGTCACGCTACTGTCCCCGCCGACGACGCACGCCCTCTACGGGGACCAGGAGTAGGCAGTCGCGGGGTTGGTCAGACGGGGCCTCGCCGCGTCACCGGTCACCGCGGCCCACCGCGGTTCCCTCCTCCGCCTTACGAGGCACCACCTGACCGATCCCCGCCACGGCAGGACCTGCCAGGCGGGCCCTAGTCGTCCACGGTCAAGCCCTCGCGGAGCTGGGCGAGTGTCCTGGCGAGCAGCCGGGACACGTGCATCTGCGAGATGCCGAGCTCGGTGGCGATCTGAGACTGTGTCATGTTGCCGAAGAAACGCAGCAGCAGGATTCGCTTCTCGCGCGGAGGCAGCCGCTCCAGCAGGGGCTTGAGCGACTCACGGTACTCGACGCCCTCCAGGGAGTCGTCCACGATGCCGAGGGAGTCGGCCACCGCCGGCGCGTCGTCGTCACCGGAGTCGGGCGCGTCGAGGGAGACCGTGGAGTAGGCGTTGGCCGACTCCAGTCCTTCGAGCACCTCCTCCTCGCTCATCTTCAGGAACGTGGCCAGCTCGGCCACGGTCGGCGCGCGTCCCTCCCGCTGGGAGAGCTCACTGATCGCCTTGGTGAGCGAGAGCTTCAGCTCCTGAAGCCGACGCGGTACACGGACCGCCCAGCCCTTGTCACGGAAGTGACGTTTGATCTCACCGACGATCGTCGGGGTGGCGTAGGTGGAGAACTCCACACCGCGGCCGAGATCGAAGCGGTCGATCGACTTGATCAGGCCGATGGTCGCGACCTGTGTGAGGTCATCCAGCCACTCGCCCCGGTTGCGGAACCGGCGGGCGAGATATTCGACGAGGGGAAGGTGGAGCTCGACGAGCTCGTCACGGATGCGCTGGCGCCGGGGGTCGTCGGAGGTCAACTCCACCAGCTCTGCGAAGAGCAGGCGCGCACGCACCCGGTCGGGCACCGCGTGGTCGCTGGCGGCCATGGCACGAGTCCTTTCCGTCACGCCGGCCTCGCCGCGCCTCGGCGCTTGCGGAGGACGATCGCCATACGGTCGGGGGAGTCGGTTACGGCATCCACATCATCAGCCAGGGCGGTGAGCACCATCCACGCGAAATCGTCGCGCTTCGGGGGGGTGCTTCCCACCGTGCTGACCTCGACCCGCACCTTCATCAACTGCCCGGTGAGTTCGAACTCGGCGGTCAGATCGGTGCCGGGGACGGCCTGGGTCAGCAGCATCGCGCACGCCTCATCGACCGCGATCCGTAGATCCTCGATCTCGTCCAGCGTGAAGTCCAGCCGTACGGCAAGTGCGGCTGTCGCCGTACGCAGCACGGATAGATAAGCACTCGTCGCCGGCAGCCGGACGCTCACCACGTCACGGATCCCGCCCATGCCGACTGCGGGCGCCTCGGTGTGTTCGGTCACGTTCCTCCTCGCAGAGTCGCTGACTGCAACCTACAGCCCTGAGACGGTGGTTGGCCCATTTGGACTCGCGATCGGGGCGATTTGACTGTATTGATTACGAAGCTAGCGCGTGTCGTGTAGATGGCGACGCTGCGCGTCGAGGTGAGGCCGCTCTTGTCCGGCTCCTTCCCTCGTCGGGGGAGGTCGCTCGTTCCTCGCGACCTCCCCCTCCTCAGTCCAGTCGCCGACGCTTCCTCACGGGGTGGTCGTGAGGGTTTCAGGCGGCCTTGGTCTCCCAGAAGATCTTGGAGATCTCGTCGATCTTGCCCAGCAGCTCGTCGGCCTTGGCGACGTCGACGGTGCCCTTGCCGCCGGCCGCGCCCGCGAGCTTGGTGGCCTCCCAGAACAGCTGGTGCAGCTGCGGGTAGGTCTCCAGGTGCGGGGGCTTGAAGTAGTCGGTCCACAGCACCCACAGGTGGTGCTTGACCAGCTCGGCCCGCTCCTCCTTGATGGTGAGCGCACGGGAGCGGAACACCGGGTCCTCGTTTCCGGCGTACTTCTCCATGATGGCCTTGACGGACTCGGCCTCGATGCGGGCCTGGGCCGGGTCGTATACGCCGCAGGGCAGGTCGCAGTGCGCCGACGCGATGTTCCTGGGGCGCAGAAGTCGTGCGAGCATCGGAAATCCTTCCTTGATGCCATGTTCAGAATGGTCCGGTTAACGACCTTACTCGTCTCTGAATGCCCGTGTGGGAGGGGGTTACGCTCGATGAGAGTACGTGTCGCGGGGGACTCGATGCTGCCCGCGCTGCGGTCCGGCGACTGGCTCTGGGTACGGCGCGGAGCGGTGGTGAGGCCCGGCGATCTGGTCGTCGCCCGGCTGCCGTCCGACCCTGCCGTGCTCATCGTCAAACGCGCGGTCTGGGAGGCGGACGGCGGCTGGTGGCTGGAGAGCGACAACCAGCGTGCTCCCGGCAGGCGTGACAGCTGGGACTTCGGCGCGCTGCCTCCATCGTCGATCGTCGGCCGGGTGGTGCTGCGCTACTGGCCGACCTTCTGGCGGGCCCGGTAGGCGGCGACGTTGGCACGGCTGGCGCACCGCTCCGAGCAGTACCGGCGCGACCGGTTGGAGGAGGTGTCGAGGTAGGCCCTGCGGCAGGGCGGCGCCTGGCAGAGGCCGAGCCGGTCGACACCGAGATCGGTGATCATGGTGGCGAGTCCCATCACCGCTCCCACCGCGTACTGGTCGGCCATCCGGCCGCCCTCGGTGAGGTGCAGGTGCCAGCGCTCGCCGTCGTGCCCGGAGATCTGTGGCTGGACCGGGTGGTGGATCAGCAGTGAGTTGAGCCGGTCGACCACCGCCTCCTCGTCGCCCGCCTCGGCGGTCTCGAACACGACCATCAGCTCTTCGCGCAGGTCGCGCAGGGCTTCCAGGTCGCTTCTGGTGATGCGGCAGCCGGGCCGGTAGCGACCGCCCTCTTCCAGGAGCGCGCGCAGCCCTTCGAGACCGGTCAGCCGGTCGGGGCTGTTGATCAGTAGTACGGCCAGCTCCGCGTAGGAGGTCAGGTCCATCTGGGGATCCGTCAATGTAAGAGGTGGCATGGACTTCGAGTATTACACGGTGTGGTGAGGTTAACACCGGGACGACGAAAGTATGGGGCACCCGCCCGTGGTGACAGTCTCAACATGTGGCACAATCGAGCGACGGGTGACCCCCGAACCCTCCAGGCGACCGTGCTCAGTGAAGTAGGCCCCGAGCGGCTACAGAAGCCGGGGACAGGCTTTCCGCGGCCGTCTCAGAAGGAACTATCCGTCTGCCTGACTGAACTACAGGGGTCGCTGTGGCCACCATGCCATCTTCCATCTCTCTCGAAGCACTCGAAGCCCTGGATCTGGATCCGGCCTTCGCCCTGCACCGCGGGGGCAAGCTGGAGGTCCGTTCCACGGTCCCGGTCCGCAACGCCGACGACCTGGCACTCGCCTACACACCTGGCGTGGCCAGGGTCTGCAGCGCGATCGCCGAGAAGCCCGAACTCGCCAAGGACTACACCTGGATCTCCAATGTGGTCGCCGTCGTCTCCGACGGCACCGCGGTGCTCGGTCTCGGAGACATCGGGCCTGCCGCCGCCATGCCGGTCATGGAGGGCAAGGCCCTGCTGTTCAAGCAGTTCGCGAATGTCGACGCGGTGCCCATCTGCCTGGACTGCACCGACGTGGACGAACTGGTCGAGACGGTCGTCCGGCTCGCCCCCTCCTTCGGGGGGATCAACCTCGAGGACATCAGTGCCCCCCGCTGCTTCGAGGTCGAGGCGCGCCTCCGCGAGATCCTCGACATCCCCGTCTTCCACGACGACCAGCACGGCACCGCGATCGTCGCGCTGGCCGCGCTGAAGAACGCGGCGCGGCTGACCGGTCGCTCGCTGGGCGATCTGCGGGCCGTGGTCGCCGGTGCCGGTGCCTCCGGGATCGCGGTCAGCCGGATCCTGCTCAACGCGGGCATCGGTGACATCGCGGTGGCCGACTCCAAGGGTGTCATCCACCAGGGCCGCGACGGTCTCAACCCGGTGAAGGAGGCCCTGGCCCGCGACAGCAACAGGGCCGACCTGCGCGGTTCCACCGAGCAGGCGCTGGCCGGGGCCGACGTGTTCATCGGACTGTCGGGCTCGACGGTCTCGGAGGAGGCCATCGCGTCGATGGCCTCCGGTTCGATCGTCTTCGCGCTGTCCAACCCGACGCCCGAGGTGCGGCCGGAGATCGCGCGCAAGTACGCGCAGGTGGTCGCGACCGGCCGTTCCGACTTCCCCAACCAGATCAACAACGTGCTGGCCTTCCCCGGCGTCTTCCGCGGGGCGCTCGACGTCCGCGCCACCACGATCACCGAGAACATGAAGGTCGCCGCCGCCGAGGCGCTGGCCGGGGTGGTCGGGGACGACGATCTGTCGGCCGACTGCGTGATCCCCAGCCCGTTCGACGAGCGTGTCGCCCCGGCGGTCATCGCCGCCGTCTCCGAGCAGGCCCGTGTCGACGGGGTCGCCCGTCTCTAGATCGCGACAGCCCAGGCGGCGCGGCAGGCGAACCCGCCATCCGGCCGAAGCACGATCACGCCCACCAGGCGCCCGACCGAACGCCCCTCGCCCGACCGGCGGGGGGCGTCTCTGGTTTCCAGGACCGCCGGTGTCCGTCGCGCGTCGTGTCATGGAAAGTGCTTCCGGCACCTGTGCTCGCAGGGGGCCGGAACGCGGATACGAACGGATCACGTACGCTGCCGGCCTGTGGGTGCCGACCCGCTCGTCCCGGCGGATCGGGAGAGGAGCTCCTGGTCGTCTCCGAGGGCCCGCGCCGCCGCGTCAGGCCCGGTGGCGGAGACCGGGTCCTCCACCACATGGGGGTGAAGGCGAAACGGGGCAGGGGAGCCTTCACCGGTAAGAATCCGGTGGGAATGGCCGAAGGGGCCCGGCTGATGCCGGGCCCCTTCGGGTGAAGCTGGTGGAACAGGTGAGCCTGGAGGTTTGGACGCTCAGGCTCGGGT
>NZ_JOEQ01000047.1 GCF_000721075.1 Streptosporangium amethystogenes | reverse complement strand
ATATGAGGGCCCTCACCTTTCGGTGAGGGCCTTCGTGCTTTCCCGGGGGAGTTTCGTTCCCGGGGCCTCACCACGCGGTGGGGCCTTCCTGTTTTCCGGAGAGCTTTCGGGGAGGGGTTTTTAAGCCTCGACCGGCTGGTGGGAGCCCTTGCTCTGGAATCCGGGCCGTCAGCCGATGATCCTCCTACCTTCCAGGAGAGTTCCGAAAGGCCGGGGCTCTGGCCGGTGAGAGCCTTTCCATTGAAAAGCGCCACACCAGGTGCTGGGGCCCTTTTTCGCGTTGAGGGTACTCGTGTCCGGAACCTGACCGGGACGTCAGTAGGCTGGAGGCGTGGACTATCGAGCGGTTGAACAAGCGATCATGCAGCGCGGAGTCGAGTGGAACTTCGAGCCCAGCCTCGACAGGATCGCCGCGCTTGTGGATCTGCTCGGTTCCCCGCAGCACTCCTATCCCGTCGTGCACGTGGCCGGCACGAATGGTAAGTCCAGTACGACCCGGATGATCGAGGCGCTGCTGCGCGAGCGTAATCTGCGTGTCGGCCGGTTCACCAGCCCGCACCTGGTCTCCATGCGCGAGCGCATCAGCGTGGACGGCGCTCCACTGAGTGAGGAGCGCTTCGTCGAGGTCTACGAGGACATCGCGCCCTACCTGGAGATGGTCGACGCTCAAGGGCGACGGCTCTCCTTCTTCGAGACCCTCACCGCGATGGCGTTCGCCGCGTTCGCCGACGCCCCCGTGGACGTCGCAGTCATCGAGACGGGAATGGGCGGCATCACCGACGCCACCAACGTCGCGGACGGCGCTGTGGCGGTCATCACGCCCATCTCCCTCGACCATGTCGACTACCTCGGGCCCGACGTCGAGACGATCGCGGGGGAGAAGGCCGGCATCATCAAGCCCGGGGCGACCGCCGTGCTCGCGCAGCAGGAGCTTCCCGCAGCAGAGGTGCTGATGAGGCAGGCGGCCGAGACGGGCGCCACCGTGGCACGCGAGGGGCTGGAGTTCGGAGTGCTGGGCCGGGAGCTCGCCATCGGCGGGCAACTGCTCCGGCTCAAGGGCCTCAAGGGGACCTATGACGACATCCTGCTTCCCCTGTACGGCGCCCACCAGGCGAGCAACGCCGCCTGCGCCCTGGCCGCGGTCGAGGCGCTGACCGGCGGGGACGAGCCTCTCGACACCGAGCTGGTGCGGCAGGCGTTCCTGGGGGTGCGTTCGCCCGGCAGGCTGGAGGTGGTGCGCCGAGGCCCCACGGTCATCGTCGACGCCGCGCACAACCCGGCGGGGATGCGGGCCACTCTGGACGCGGTGCACGAGTCCTTCGACTTCGCGAAGCTCATTGGAGTGGTGGCGGTGTTCGAGGACAAGGACGTCGAGGGCATCCTGGAACTGCTGGAGCCGATGATGGACGAGATCGTGGTGACCCGGAACTCCTCGCCAAGGTCCATGGACGTGGACGATCTCGCCGCGCTGGCCGAGGAGATCTTCGGTCTCGACCGGGTGCACCAGGTCGAGCGGTTGGACAGTGCGATCGACAAGGCGATCGGCATGGTCGACGCTCTGGGAGAGTTCAGCGGTGCCGGGGTGTTGATCACGGGTTCCGTGGTCACCGCCGGCGACGCGCGGCTCCTGCTCAAGGCAGATGAGACGCGATGAGCGGTGAGTGTCGGCGGCCGCCGGCCGGGCGACTGAGGAGGAGCGAGAAATGATCACGGTCACTCCGGGCATGAGGCGCCTCTGTGCCAGCGTGCTCGGCATGGAGGCCATAGTCGTCGGGCTGTTCACTCCGGTGGCCATCAACGTCCAGGGCGTCGAACCGGCCGTCGCGGCCACCGTCGGGCTGGGTCTGGCGCTCCTCTGCGTGTTGGTCATCGGCCTGCTCAAGCGGCCTTTCGCCTACGTCGCGGGAAGCCTGATCCAGGTGCTCGCCATCGCCTCCGGCTTCATGGTCCCGACCATGTTCCTCCTCGGAGTGATCTTCGCCGCGCTGTGGATCACAGCGATATTCGTCGCTCGCCGTGTCGAGGGCGTGACTTCTCGCTAAAGTCGGCCAACATGGCCGTCCCTCCCATCCAGCCGACCCGGGCAGTGGGCGCCGGGCCCACGGGCCTGGTGCGCGCACTCCGTGTCTCGTTGATGCTCGACGTCGTCCTCGGACTGCTCGTCGCGGTAGTGCTGCCGTTGGCGATCGTCGCGATCCCCAACACCATCTCGGTGGTCGCCGCCCTCCTGCCGCCGGAAGTCTCGCAGATAGCGATGATCAGGGCGCATGGGCTGGCGCTCCCCGCGATGGTCCTGACCATGCCGGTGGCCGCGGTGCTCGTACGCCGGGTGCGGGCGGCCCCGATGATGGTCGCGGGGCTGGCCCTGCTCGCCTTCGCGGACGCCGCCGGCGGCTATGCGGGGTCCACGATGCTGGTAGGGGTCCTGCGGGTCCTGCACGGTGTCGGCGCGGGCTTGCTGGTCCCCGCCACCCTGATGGCCGTCTGGGGGCGCTCATCGTTCCTGCGGGCGCTGTGGGCGGCCACGCTGGCGGCGAGTCTCCTGGCCGCACAGGCGCTCGCGCTCTGGCCCCTCGACCAGGTCGACTCCTGGCGCGTCACCCTGCAGCCGTACCCGATGCTCACCGGGGTGGCGCTCGTGCTGGCCGCGCTCTACCTCGTGCTGTGGCTGAAGGACGGTGAGAGCACTGCCGGTCCGGGCGCGGTCGTCACGGCACGCGGGCGCACACTGTGGGCGGTCGTGCCCGCCGCGGGCGTCGCGGCCCTCGCCCTGGGCAGCACGTTCAACTGGTCGGCGAGTCTCGTGATCCGCGCGGCCCTGGTGTCCGTCGTCGTGCTGCTCGCCCTGGCCTCCTCGGGAGCCTCACTGGGGGCCGCCGGCCGCGCGCCGGCCTACGCGATGGTCGCGGTCGGCGTCGTTGTCCTGCCCACCGCGGCCCAGGTCACCTACGTCGAACTCGGCGGGCTGGGAGGTCCGGGCCTGTCCGGCCTCTGGTCGGCTTTCGCGATCGCCACCGTGGTGGCCCTCCTGGCCGCCGCGCTGACGAACCGGCTGGGCGCCACGGCCATGCCCATGGTCACCGCCGGTGGACTGGTGGTGGTGGTCGCGGGCCTGTGTGCGGTACGGCTGTTCCTGCCCGCTCCGGGCGGGCTCGCGCTGATCCTCCCGTTCACGCTGCTCGCGGGCGGCGCCTCGGTGGCCCTCACCGGCGCGTTGCGTTCCTGTGCCGAGGAGGCCGCGCTCCTGGCGCTGTCGCTGTTCTTCCCCGCGGTGCTGGCCGGATTCCTGCTGGGCAGCGGTGTCCAGGTCGCCCAACTGCGGGAGGCCAAGACCCCGCAGGCGCTGGTCGACGGGTTCGTGGACGCTCTGCACCTGTGGGCACTGATCGGGGGCGGCCTGGTGCTCGTGGTGATCGTGCTCGCTGCCGTGCTGGCCCGTCTCCTACCGGGGAGTCCGGATAGCCCGCCGGATGCCGGTACGGCGGGCACCTCGCCGGCGGCGGGCACCGCCTCCGGGCTGGTGCCCTCTCCCGCGGGGGAGATCGATCCCGCCGGCGGTGCGTGGCAGGAGGCCGTCACGCGAGGGCAGCCGGGGCCCACGGTGGTGCGGCCACGCTCCGAGGCGGTGACCGGTTCCCACACGCCGGCCCGCTCGAAGCCGGAGACCGGGCCCGAGCGCGGGCCCGAGCGCGGGTCTGTCGCCGCGGCCGGAGGAGGTACCGGAGCCGGCAAGGGCAACAGGTCCAGGCCTCGTCACGAGCCGGACCGTGTTCCCGAGCGGGACCCCGACACGGAGCCGGAGCCGGAGAAGGTGGTCGCGCCGCCGGTGGTGGTGCCGCCGCCCGCGCCCTCCCCGGAGGACGGCCCGGGGAGCGGTCCGGCCCTGCGGTGACTTCGCCGACCACGGGAAAGCGCGTGAAGGGCGGTAAACTTCGCGCGATTACCGCAGTCAGCGACCCATACGTGTTCGAAGGAGAACCTCAGTGTCCGAGCGCACCCTTGTCCTGATCAAGCCCGACGGTGTGGCGCGTGGTCTCATCGGCGACGTGATCGCCCGTGTCGAGCGCAAGGGTCTGAAGGTCGTGGCGCTGGAGCTGCGCACCCTGGACGTCGACACCGCCAAGACGCACTACGCCGAGCACTCCGAGCGGCCGTTCTTCGGTGAGCTGGTGGAGTTCATCACCTCCGGTCCGCTGGTCGCGCTGGTGCTGGAGGGGCCGCGCGCCATCGAGGCCTTCCGCTCCCTCGCCGGCCTGACCGACCCGGTCAAGTCCGCTCCCGGCACCATCCGCGGTGACCACGCTCTGGAGATCGGCGAGAACGTCGTCCACGGCTCGGACTCCCCCGAGTCCGCCGCAAGGGAGATCAAGATCTTCTTCCCGGATCGCTTCTAGACGCCCGCTTTTATCGTGTTTGTCGGGCCCCGCCGTCCTTCTGGACGGCGGGGCCCGACCTGTTTGGCTAACCCAAGATTTTGCTGCGGTAGGCCGGCTCATTGCGCTCAAGGGTGGGTGCGTCACGTTACGATTCGAGTGCGTTCCGTAGTTTTCGCCGACGACCTGACGGAAGGAGGCCAGCCTTCCTCATGGGCAGCAATCTTGCTTTTTTGGGCCGTGACATGGCAGTCGACCTCGGCACCGCGAACACCCTCGTGTACGTCAGAGGGCGCGGAATCGTGCTCAACGAGCCGTCCGTCGTAGCGATCAACAGCATCACTGGGAAGATCGTGGCCGTTGGCATCGAGGCCAAGCGGATGATAGGCCGCACTCCAAGCAATATCATCGCCATCCGTCCGCTTAAGGACGGCGTCATCGCCGACTTCGACGTCACCGAGCGCATGCTGCGCTACTTCATTCAGCGGGTGCACAAGCGCCGCCATTTCGCCAAGCCGCGCATCATCATCGCCGTGCCGAGTGGGATCACCGGCGTCGAGCAGCGGGCGGTCAAGGAGGCCGGATACCAGGCGGGTGCCCGCAGGGTCTACATCGTTGAGGAGCCGATGGCCGCCGCGATCGGCGCTGGGCTCCCCGTGCACGAGCCCACCGGCAACATGGTGGTCGACATAGGCGGTGGCACCACCGAAGTGGCGATCATCTCGATGGGCGGCGTGGTCACCAGCCAGTCGATCAGGGTGGGCGGTGACGAGCTCGATCAGGCGATCATCGCCTTCGCGAAGAAGGAGTACTCGCTGATGCTCGGCGAGCGTACCTCCGAGGAGATCAAGATGGCCATCGGCTCCGCCTGCATGCTCCCGGAGGAGAGCCATGCCGAGATCAGGGGACGTGACCTGGTCAGCGGTCTGCCGAAGACGATCGTGGTGTCGGCGGCCGAGATCCGCAAGGCCATCGAGGAACCGCTCAACGTGATCGTCGACGCGGTCAAGACCACACTTGACAAGTGCCCGCCGGAGCTCTCCGGAGACCTCATGGACCGGGGGATCGCCCTCACCGGAGGCGGGGCGCTCCTCAAGGGCATGGACGAGCGGTTGAAGGCCGAGACCGGCATGCCGATCCACCTCGTCGACAACGCCCTCGACTCCGTGGCGCTGGGCACGGGCAAGTGCGTCGAGGACTTCGACGCCCTGCAGCAGGTCCTGGTTCCCGAGCCGCGGCACTGATGAAGGACACCCGCCGGGCACGGGTCAACCTGGGGCTGCTGTTGGCCGCCGCGCTCGTGCTCGTGACCATCGACCACCGTTCGGCCGCGCAGTCCCCGTTCGGGCCGCTCCGCATGGTCGGCACGACGCTGTTCGGCACCGCGGAGAGTGTGGGGTCGGGGATCGTGCGGCCGGTCGGCGAGTTCTTCGAGACGATGACCGAGGCTCCTTCCGCGCGTGGACGCATCGAGGAGTTGCTCGCGGAGAACCAGCGGCTCAAGAGGGACCTGGTGGCGCAGAGCCTCGACCGGGGGCGTTCGGAGGAGCTGCGCAAACTGCTCGGAGTCTCGGGCGCCGGCGGATACAAGATCCTGCCCACCCAGGTGATCGCTCGGCGCGGGGCCCCCGGGTTCGAGGAGGCCGTCGAGCTTGACGTGGGGCGCGCCGACGGGGTGCGCACCGAGATGACGGTGCTGAACGCCGACGGCCTGGTCGGCAGGGTGATCCACGTGGGCGCGTCCACCTCGACCGTGGTCCTGCTCAGCGACCCCGCCTCAGCGGCCGGAGCCCGGCTGGAGGGAAGCAACGAGATCGGAGTGGTGCACGGGGTGGGGGAGAACGGCCGCCTGGTCCGCTTCCGGTTGCTCGACTCGACCGCGCCCATCATCCCCGGCCACCGCATCGTGAGTTTCGGTTCCCAGCGCGGTGCACCGTACGTGGCGGGGGTGCCGATCGGAGTGGTGGAGCGGGTGGAGGCCACGCCGGGTGAGCTGACCCGCATCGCGTACGCGCGGCCGTACGCCGACCTCACCGCGCTGGACGTGGTCGGCGTGGTGGTGCAGGCGCCGCGCCGCGACCCGCGTGACGCGGTGCTCCCCTCCGGCCCGCGAAAGGCGGCCCCTCCGCGCTTCCAGCGAGAGGGGGTCTGACGGGATGGGGCGTAACGCGATCTTCGTGGCGCTGCTCCTGGGAATCATGATTTTCCAGGTGACCATCGTCAACAGGCTGCCGCTGCCGGGGCAGGCCGCGCCGGATCTGGTGCTGCTCGCCGTGGTGGGGTACGCGCTGGCCCGTGGGGCAGCGGCGGGGGCGGTCATGGGTTTCGCCGCCGGGCTTCTGAGCGATGTGCTGCCACCGGCCGCGCACCTGTTCGGGCACCACGCGCTGGTGCTCTGCCTCGTCGGTTTCATCGCGGGACGCGCGGTGGAGAGCCACCCGGGGGCGGGGCCGCTCGCGGCGCTGGCCTGCGCGGTCGCCGGTCCGGTGATCGCGGTGGCGACCGGCGCCCTGCTGGGAGACCCGCGGACCGGCGTGTCCATGCTCACGACCGCGCTGCCGCAGGCGGTGCTCTACAACCTGCTTGCCGCGTCGCCGGTGGTGTGGGTGGTGCGAAGGCTCGTCTGCGGGCCGGAGCCGCGCCCCGTCCAGGTGCTCGGATACGTCATGCGGAGCCGCCTGTGAGGCATCTCGTGCTGGGGAACACGTGAGCGGTGGTGGGAGGAGCGAGCATGGGCCTGATGCGGGGGCGGCTGGTCGTGGTGCAGTTGCTGGTGGTGTCGATGCTGGCGTTGCTCACCGTCCGGCTCTGGCAGGTACAGGTGGTGCGTGGCCCGGAGTACGTGGTGGCCGCCACCGAGACGCGCACACGCGATGTCGTCGTTCCCGCGGTACGCGGGCAGATCCTTGACTCGACGGGACGTCCGCTGGTCCGAAACCGGACCACGCTGGTGGTCTCGGTCGACCGCACCCGCTTGAACCGGATGGAGGGCAACGGCAAGGAGGTGCTCGAAAAGCTGGCCGCCGTGCTCGGCCGTCGCCCCGCCGAGCTACGGGAGCGCATCAGGGCATGCGGGCCAGGGGTCACCCGTCCCTGCTGGCCGGGCTCCCCGTACCAGCCGATCCCCATCGACGCGGATGTCACCACGCGCGAGGCCCTGCAGATCCTGGAACGGCAGGAGGAGTTCCCCGGGGTCACGGCCGAGGTGCAGGCGGTACGGGAGTATCCGAGCCGGAGCGCGGGAGCGCAGGCGCTCGGCTACCTGCAGCCGATCACGCAGGAGGAGCTGAACAGGCGCGACGGGCTCAGGGCGGCGTTCTCCGGGGTCGACCTGGTGGGAAGGGACGGCCTGGAGTCGGTCTACGACGTGTCGCTGCGGGGGACGCCGGGGATGCGGCGGGTGCAGGTCGACCGGCTTGGCAAGGTCATCGGGGTGGAGCAGCACGTGTCTCCGGTGCCGGGCGACACGCTCATCACCAGCATCGACTCCAGGGTGCAGGCCACGGCGGAGAAGGCGTTGGCCGAGGCGATGAAGGGCGCGCCCACGGCCGACGGCGCGGCGGCGGTGGTGCTGGATGTGAAGACGAGCAGGGTCATCGCTCTGGCCAGCGCGCCGACGTACGATCCGGCGATCTGGACCGGGGGAATCTCCGAGGCGCAGTACCAGCGCCTGCTGTCGGGCAAGGCGGGCAAGCCGTTGGTCTCCCGGGCGATCAAAGGCGAGTTCGCGCCTGGCTCGACCTTCAAGGTGTCGTCGGTGGCGGCGATGCTCAAGGACGGCTACCCGCTGCACGGCCAGTACGACTGCCCGGGCTCCTTCATGGTGGGCGACCGGCCGTTCAACAACTTCCGGGGTATCGGGCTGGGAACGCTCACCCTGCACATGGCGCTGGTGAAATCCTGCGACACGATCTTCTACCGGGCGGCCTACGAGCAGTGGCTGCGCGACGGCGGGCTCAATCCCAAGGGGAGGACCAAGGAACCGATGGCGGCCATGGCGCGCGCCTACGGTTTCGGCCGCCCCACCGGCATCGACCTGCCGGGTGAGTCGGCGGGACGGATCCCTGACCGGGCGTGGAAGAAGACGCTCTGGTCGGCGACCAAGGACACCAACTGCAAGCGGGCCAGGACCGGCTACCCGGAGGTGGCCAGAAGCAGCCCCAGCAGGGCCGCCTTCCTCAAGCGGCTGGCGTACGAGAACTGCCTGGAGGGGTACCAGTGGCGGCCCGGTGACGCCGCCAACTTCTCCATCGGGCAGGGCGACGTGCTGGTGACGCCGCTGCAGCTGGCGGCGGCCTACGCGGCGCTGGTCGGGGACGGCAGGCTGCGCAGCCCCCGGCTGGGCTGGGCGCTGGTGCGTCCCGACGGCACCAAGGTCAAGGAGATCGAGGTGCCTGTGGTGGGCAGGCTGCCGCTCTCACCGCGGGAGCGGGCCTACATCAAGGGGGCGTTGAGCGAGGTCGCCTCCGACGGCACCGCGGCCGGGGCCTTTGTCGGGTTTCCCATGAACAAGGTCAAGGTCGGCGGAAAGACCGGCACCGCCGAGGTTTACGGCAAGGCCGACACGTCGTGGTTCGCCTCGTTCGCCCCGACGGACAAGCCGCAGTTCGTGATCGTCGCCATGGTGTCCCAGGGCGGGATGGGCGCCCAGACCGCGGCTCCGGCGGTGCGGAAGATCTACGAGGGCATCTTCGGGTTCAAGCCCGACGGAAAGCCGGCCTCCCCGATCCTGCCGGGCGGGCGTCCGGTGAGAGCGCTTCCGGTGATCGCGAAAGACGGGACGGTGGCGCGATGAGGTCCGTTGGGGCATCGGTGACCCCGTCCGCGATGCGATCCGTGACGGCGTCGGCGGTGACGTCCGCCAGGAGGGCGGTGTGAACCGGGTGGCGGCCGTGCCGCCGAGGACGTCCCTGGCCGGCAGGACGGTGGCGGCGGCCGCCGCGGTGGGCCGGATGGACGGGGTGATGCTGGTCGCCGTGGCGGCCCTGGGGGTGATCGGCACGATGCTGGTCTGGTCTTCGACCAGGACATGGGCGGCCGGCTCCACCGGACTGGTCAAGAAGCACGTCCTCAACCTCGTCATCGGGGCCGTGCTGGCCGGTACGGCCGCGATGCTGGACCACCGGACGCTGAGAACCTTCGCGCCGCTGGTGTACGGCGTGACGCTGATCGGGCTGCTTCTGGTGATCACACCCCTCGGCAGCACGGTGAACGGCGCACACTCGTGGATCATGCTGGGCGGTGGTTTCGCGTTCCAGCCCTCGGAGTTCGCCAAGCTCGGCCTGGTGCTGATGCTCGCCATGCTGCTGGCCCAGCCCGCCCGCGGCACCGACCGGCCGAGGAGTTTCGACGTCGTGATCGCGCTGGTGGTGGCCGCCTTCACCATGGGGTTGGTGATGCTCCAGCCCGACCTGGGAACCACGATGGTCATCGGGGTGATCACGGCTGGTGCGATCGTCGTGGCCGGCGCCCGCAAGCGCTGGATCGGCGGGCTCACCCTCGGTGTGCTCGGCGCGGGGGCGGCCGTGTGGTTCCTCGACATCCTGGAGCCGTACCAGATCGCCCGGTTCACCGCGTTTCTCAACCCGGCCAGCGATCCGCGCGGGGTCGGCTACAACAGCACCCAGTCGTTGATCGCGATCGGGTCCGGAGAGGTGTTCGGCAAGGGGCTGTTCGGAGGTGGCCAGACCACCGGTCGCTTCGTGCCCGAGCAGCACACCGACTTCATCTTCACGGTGGCGGGGGAGGAGTTCGGTTTCCTCGGTTCGGTCACCGTGGTGGCGCTGCTCGGGGTGATCCTGCTGCGGGGGGTGCGGATCGCGCGGGAGTGCGAGGACCGGTTCGGCGCGTTGGCGGCCGGGTCGATCGTGTGCTGGCTGGCCTTCCAGTCGTTCGTCAACATCGGGATGACGGTCGGGATCATGCCGATCACCGGTCTTCCCCTGCCGTTCGTCTCCTACGGCGGTACCGCCACCTTCGCCAACATGATTGCTTTTGGGATACTTCAGGCGATTCACATGCGGCGGCAGTCTTTCTAGCATCGGCATTGGTGACTGCCTATGGCACTCTCTCCAGGCGGATATTCTTGATGGCATGTCTGTCGAGTCGTTGTTTCCCCGTCTGGAAGCGCTCCTGCCCAGAGTGCAGAAGCCGATCCAGTATGTCGGAGGTGAGCTCAACTCGACCGTCAAGGACTGGGACGAGGCGACGGTCCGCTGGGCGTTGATGTATCCGGATGCCTACGAGGTCGGTCTGCCCAACCAGGGCGTCCAGATTCTCTACGAGATCCTCAACGAGCTGCCGGAGACGCTGGCCGAGCGGACCTACGCGGTCTGGCCCGACCTGGAGGCGCTCATGCGCGCCGAGGGCGTGCCTCAGTTCACGGTCGACGCGCACCGTCCGGTACGGGCGTTCGACGTGCTCGGTCTCTCCTTCTCGACCGAGCTCGGCTACACCAACATGCTGACCGCGCTGGATCTGGCGGGTATCCCGCTGGAGGCGTCGGAGCGGGGCGACGATGATCCGATCGTCCTGGCCGGCGGTCACGCGGCGTTCAATCCCGAGCCGATCGCCGACTTCCTCGACGCCGCCGTGCTGGGCGACGGAGAGCAGATCGCCATCGCGATCACCGAGGTCATCCGCGAGTGGAAGACCGAGGGCTCGCCCGGCGGGCGCGACGGGCTGCTGATGCGGCTGGCCGAGTCCGGTGGGGTCTACGTGCCGAAGTTCTACGACGTCGACTACCACCCCGACGGCCGTATCCAGCGCGTCGCACCCAACAGGTCGGGCGTGCCGTGGCGGATCCACAAGCACACGGTCATGGATCTGGACGAGTGGCCGTACCCGAAGAAGCCGCTGGTCCCGCTGGCCGAGACCGTGCACGAGCGGTTCAGCGTGGAGATCTTCCGTGGCTGCACCCGGGGATGCCGGTTCTGCCAGGCCGGCATGATCACCCGTCCGGTGCGTGAGCGCTCGATCACCACGATCGGCGACATGGTCGAGGCGGGCGTGAAGGCGTCAGGTTTCAACGAGGTCGGCCTGCTGTCGCTCTCCTCGGCCGACCACTCCGAGATCGGTGAGGTCGCCAAGGGGCTGGCGGATCGTTACGAGGGCACCAACACCTCGCTCTCGCTGCCCTCGACCCGGGTCGACGCGTTCAACATCGACCTGGCAAACGAGTTCTCCCGCAACGGCCGACGCTCCGGTCTGACGTTCGCCCCTGAGGGCGGCTCCGAGCGGATGCGCAAGGTGATCAACAAGATGGTCACCGAGGAAGACCTGATCAGGACCGTCACCACCGCGTACACCCAGGGCTGGCGGCAGGTGAAGCTCTACTTCATGTGCGGCCTGCCCACCGAGGAGGACGTCGACGTCGAGGGCATCGCCGACCTGGCCAAGAAGGTCATCAAGGCCGGTCGAGAGGCCACCGGGTCGCGCGACGTCCGCTGCACGGTCTCGATCGGCGGCTTCGTTCCCAAGCCGCACACCCCGTTCCAGTGGGCCGGACAGGCCGACCACGAGACGGTCGACCGCAGGCTCAGGGCCTTGAAGGAGGCCCTGCGCGGTGACAGGGAGTACGGCCGGGCCATCGGCCTGCGCTACCACGACGGCAAGCCCTCGATCGTGGAGGGCCTGCTGTCGCGGGGCGATCGCCGGGTCGGGGAGGTCATCCGCGCGGTGTGGGCGGCCGGCGGCCGGTTCGACGGCTGGAGCGAGCACTTCTCCTACCAGCGCTGGATGGACGCCGCGGCCAAGGTCGGCGTCGACGTCGACTGGTACACCACCCGCGAGCGCGAGGAGAACGAGGTCCTGCCCTGGGACCATCTCGATGCCGGTCTCGACCGCGAATGGCTCTGGCAGGACTGGCAGGACGCGGTCAACGACGTCGAGGTCGAAGACTGCCGAT
This sequence comes from Streptosporangium amethystogenes, assembly GCF_000721075.1. Taxonomy (GTDB): domain Bacteria; phylum Actinomycetota; class Actinomycetes; order Streptosporangiales; family Streptosporangiaceae; genus Streptosporangium; species Streptosporangium amethystogenes. The sequence goes on along the minus strand of NZ_JOEQ01000047.1, from coordinate 30,893 downwards.
GGACCCCGTGCTACGACTGCGGCGTCTGCCCCACGATGGGGACGGAGATCCAGATCGGGCCCACCGGGAAGAAGCTGCTGCCACTGACGGTTGTCTGAGGTAGGCGGTGTGTGAGCGCCGCCCACCCAAGAGATGACGACCACGACTTTGGAAGGACGACACCACCCTGAAACCCGCTCCCGACGGGCCGCCGCCCGCGCCAGTGGTGCAGCGCCTCCGTGTGCGCTACGCCAAGCGCGGCCGCCTGCGCTTCACCAGCCACCGCGACATCTCCCGGGCGCTTGAACGCGCGGTCCGGCGAGCTGACGTCCCGGTGGCGTTCAGCGCGGGCTTCTCGCCCCACCCGAAGATCTCCTATGTGGGAGGGGCCGCACCCACCGGGGTCGCCAGCGAGGCCGAATACCTCGAGATCAGCCTGACGCGCGAGTGTGACCCGGAGCGGCTGCGAGCCGCTCTGGACGCCTCGTTGCCTCCCGGTCTCGACGTGCTCGACATCGTGGAGGCCGGCCCCGCGAGTCTGGCCGACCAGATGGAGTGCTCGGCGTGGGAACTGCGGCTGCCCGGAGCCGATCTCGCCCTCGCCGGTGTCGCGGTTGAGAAATTCGTCGCCACCGATCATATCGAGGTCGAACGCCTTACCAAGAAGGGGATGCGACGTTTCGACGCGCGAGAAGCGGTGCTGAGCCTCGCGGCATTTGAGGGCAAAGGGACAACAGCAGGTCAGGCGTCCAGTCGGCCATGTGTCATACTTCGCATGGTTGTACGGCACGCAACTCCTGCCGTTCGACCCGACGACGTTCTCACTGGACTGCGTCTTGTGGCTGACTTCGCGCCGCCGGTGCCCCCCGAGGTGACCAGGCTGGCGCAGGGCCCGCTGGACGTTCGTACCGGTGAGCCCGCTGATCCGTTCGGCCTGGACCGCGACATTACGCGCGGCGGCGAAGCGGAACCGGTGGGCAGGCACGTCGGCGGCGACATATAGGACTTGGCGCCGGGCTATGAGCCTGGCGGACAGTGAGAGACGAGAGCTCCCGCGCGGCGCGGAGACGTGCCCGGGAGCTGAACGGGAGAGCGCCCGCATGCTCGACAACGAGCCCAATGCCGGGGTCAACAGCCTCGGTGGGGATACGACAACAGAAGAGACGCGGCCACCGGCGCCCCGGCGCAGGGCCGCGAGCCGACCCGCGGGACCTCCGCCAGAGGTGCCGGATTCGGTTCCCGAGGTCGTGACGGCACCCGCACCCCGGGCGGCGTCCGGCATCTCGCCGGAACCATCGGAGGCCGGTGCGTCCGGGCCCACGGCGGAGCCCGCCGAGGCCGAGGAGGCGAAGGAGGCGGCGCCCAAGCGCGCCACCAGGCGCAAGACCGCCGCGACGGAAGGTGCCGTCACCGCCACGCGGCGTAGTCGTGCGAAGAAGGTGACCGAACCGGTCGCCGAGCCTGCCGAGACGGCGGTCGCGGAGGCGGAGCCCGCGGCGCCCGTCGCCGTTCAGGAGCCCGCGCCGCAGGAGGCGCCCGCCGCCCCTGTCAAGCGCACCCGTACGCGCAAGAAGGCAGTCGTGCGGGAGGAGCCGGCCGCGGCCGAGGAGGTCACCGGCGAGGTGCCCACGGCCGAGGCGGAGCTGCTGCTCGAACTGCCCGTTGACGAACCGCTCGATGACGAGCCCGCGGGTGAGGAAGTCGTCGAGGAACGGCGGCCGGGACTGTTCGCCGACCCCTTCGGGCTGGTCGCCCAAGAACGTTCCGAGGTGCCCTCGGTGACCTTCCAGGCACCCGCGGCGGTGTTCCAGCCGCTGTTCCAGGCACCCGACCCGCAGCGGGCCACACAGCCCGCCGCCCGGCCCGCGCCGGTCCAGCCTCCCGCGCCGCAGCCGGAGCCCGAGCCCGTCGAGGCGAAGGCCGAGATCGCGGAGGAGCCCGAGGACGAGGACACGGACGGAGACGAGGACGCCGGTGGCCGTCGGCGTCGGCGCCGCAGGGGCGGTCGGGGCCGTGGCAAGACTCGAGACCTCGACGAGAGCGAGGAGACCGAGGGCGAGCAGGACGAAGAGGACAGGTCCGAGGCCGAGCAGGACGAGGACTCGGAGAGCGGCAGCTCGCGCAGGCGTCGCCGTAGGCGGCGCAGGGGCACCGACGAGGCGGGCGAGGTTCACAACGATCCGCCGAACACCGTGGTGCGCATCCGCGCGCCCCGTGCCGGGCGCAGCACCTCGGTGGACGAGGTGCAGAGCGTGCGAGGCTCGACCCGTCTGGAGGCCAAGAAGCAGCGCCGTCGCGAGGGGCGCGAACTCGGCCGCAGGCGTCCGCCGATCATCACCGAGTCGGAGTTCCTGGCCCGCAGGGAGTCCGTCGAGCGCATGATGGTGGTCCGCCGTACCGGCGGGCGCACCCAGATCGCGGTACTGGAGGACGGGGTCCTCGTTGAGCACTATGTCAACCGCGAGGCGAGCCAGTCGTATGTGGGCAACGTCTATCTCGGCAAGGTGCAGAACGTCCTGCCGAGCATGGAAGCCGCGTTCGTCGACATCGGCAAGGGCCGTAACGCGGTGCTGTACGCCGGAGAGGTGAACTTCGACACCGCCGGGCTGGAGGGACAGCCCAAGCGGATCGAGGTGGCGCTGAAGTCGGGCCAGTCGGTGCTGGTGCAGGTCACCAAGGACCCGATGGGGCACAAGGGTGCCCGCCTGACGAGCCAGATCAGCCTGCCCGGGCGCTACCTGGTCTACGTGCCCGACGGCTCGATGACCGGGATCAGCCGCAAGCTCCCCGACAAGGAGCGCACCCGCCTCAAGAGCATCCTCAAGAAGGTCATGCCGGAGAGCGCCGGGGTCATCGTCCGCACGGCCGCCGAAGGCGCGTCGGAGGACGAGCTGAGCCGCGACGTGGCCAGGCTGTCGGCGCAGTGGGAGAACATCCAGCGCAAGGCCAAGTCGGCCAGCGCGCCGGAGTTGCTCTCCTCCGAGCCGGACCTGACGGTCCGGGTGGTCCGAGACGTGTTCAACGAGGACTTCTCCTCGCTGGTCGTCGCGGGAGACGAGGTGTGGGAGACGGTCGACGAATACGTCCGTTACGTTGCCCCGCACCTGGCCGACCGCCTCAGCAGGTGGGAAGAGGACGGCGACGTCTTCGCCGCCTACCGGATCGACGAGCAGATCGCCAAGGCGATGGAGCGCAAGGTCTGGCTGCCCAGCGGCGGCTCGCTGGTGATCGACCGGACCGAGGCCATGACCGTGGTCGACGTCAACACCGGCAAGTTCACCGGTCAGGGCGGCAACCTTGAGGAGACCGTCACCCGCAACAACCTGGAGGCGGCCGAGGAGATCGTCCGCCAGCTCAGGCTGCGCGACATCGGCGGCATCATCGTCATCGACTTCATCGACATGGTGCTGGAGAACAACCGGGACCTGGTGCTGAGGCGGCTGCTGGAGTGCCTGGCCCGCGACCGTACCAAGCACCAGGTCGCCGAGGTCACCTCTCTGGGGCTGGTCCAGATGACGCGTAAGCGGGTCGGTCAGGGCCTCCTGGAGGCGTTCTCCACGGTCTGTGAGTGCTGCAACGGCCGCGGCCTGCACGTCTCGGCCGAGCCGGTCGAGGGCAGGCCGGAGCCGCGTGGTACGCAGGGCAAGATGGCGGTCGAGAAGGTCGTCGCGGAGAAGCTCGGCAAGGACGGTAGCCACGCTGTGGCGGCCGGTGACCAGTCGGGTCGTGATACGGTGACCGATGCGCTTGATGGCGTCCAGAACGAGGACGGTCAGGCAGCACAGGCTTCTGGCCGGGGGCGGAGACGCTCCCGCAAGGCCAGGCCGGCCGAGTAGGTCCTGTCCCGCAGATTTTGCCGTGGCGTGGGTCTGTCGGACGGTGCCTCGTAGGGCGGAAAAGGAGCTCATAGCGTGCTATGGGTGACGGAGACCGTCGCGAGGCCCCGTCCGGGTGACCAAGGCAGGCAGAAGATCCAAGGAGCAGGACCTGAGGTCGGCACCCCCGACGTTCCGCCCGGTTCGACCAGGACACCGTCAATCCGGTATTCTGGTGAACCGGTGCGCTCATGGCGCGCCCTGTTCGCGCGCCTACCCGGTACGTCATCAATGACCACAGCCGGATGCGGGGCGCAGCATCCAGCGAGCAAGCAGTCAGAAGAAGGGTTCCGCGGTGTACGCGATCGTTCGTTGCGGCGGCAGGCAGCAGAAGGTCTCCGTCGGTGACGTCCTTGAAGTGGACAAGGTCGCCGGCGAGGTCGGTTCCACGGTTTCGCTGCCGACGGTCCTCGTCGTCAACGATGGCGACGTGACCACCGAGGCGGGCAAGTTCACGGTTGCCGCCGAGATTCTCGGTGAGACCAAGGGTCCGAAGATCCGGATTCTGAAGTACAAGAACAAGTCGGGGTACAAGAAGCGCCAGGGTCACCGCCAGCGGTACACCCAGGTGAAGATCACCGGCATCGACCAGGCCTGAGTTTCGGGAGTTTTGCGAGATGGCACACAAGAAGGGCGCGTCGTCCACTCGGAACGGCCGCGACTCCAACGCCCAGCGGCTCGGTGTGAAGCGCTTCGGTGGTCAGCTGGTCAACGCCGGCGAGATCATCGTTCGTCAGCGTGGCACCCACTTCCACCCCGGCGACAACGTCGGCCGTGGCAGTGACGACACGCTGTTCGCGCTGGCCGCAGGCCACGTTCTGTTCGGTGTCAAGCGCGGGCGCCGCGCGGTGAGCATCGTTCCGGTCGCGGAGTAGATTCGCACCGACAGACGTTGAGGGCAGGGGTGGATCGCATTCGGCGGTCCACCCCTGCTCGCGTTTTCCGCAGAAGTTCCCGTAGATAGAGGTAGGAAAGTAGAGATGCCGGACTTTGTGGACCAGGTGGTCCTGCACATCAAGGCCGGTGACGGGGGAAACGGCTGCGCCTCTGTCCATCGGGAGAAGTTCAAGCCGCTGGGGGGCCCGGACGGGGGCAACGGCGGCCGCGGCGGCGACGTGATCCTGGAGGTGGACGCCAGCACGGCGACGCTCCTGGAGTACCATCGCCGCCCGCACCGCAAGGCCGACAACGGCAAGCAGGGGCAGGGGTCCAACCGCGACGGCGCCAACGGTCCCGACATCGTCATCCCGGTACCGGACGGCACCGTGGTCAAGGACGCCGGCACCGGTGAGGTCCTCATCGACCTGGTCGGCGCGGGCACCCGCTATGTGATCGCCGAGGGTGGGCACGGCGGGCTCGGCAACGCCGCGCTGGCCTCCACCAAGCGCAAGGCCCCCGGTTTCGCGCTGCTCGGCGAGCCCGGTGACGAGCTCGACGTGATGCTGGAGATGAAGAGCGTCGCCGACGTGGCGCTGGTCGGCTTCCCCAGCGCGGGCAAGTCCTCCCTCATCGCGGCCCTGTCCGCCGCCCGGCCGAAGATCGCCGACTACCCGTTCACCACGCTGGTCCCCAACCTCGGGGTGGTCACCGCGGGCGCGACCGTCTTCACGGTCGCGGACGTGCCAGGCCTGATCCCCGGCGCCTCGCAGGGCAAGGGCCTGGGGCACGAGTTCCTGCGCCACGTCGAGCGCTGCAACACGCTGGTGCACGTGATCGACTGCGCCACCATGGAGCCGGGCCGCGACCCCATCAGCGACTACGAGGCGATCGAGGCCGAGCTCGCGGCGTACGGCAAGCTGGAGGACCGGCCGCGCCTGGCGGTGCTCAACAAGTCCGACGTGCCCGACGCCCGTGACCTGGCCGACATCGTCGGACCGATGCTCGAGGAGCGGGGGCTACGGGTCTTCTCGATCTCCGCGGCCACCCACGAGGGGCTCAAGGAACTGACCTACGCCATGGGGGAGATGGTCGCCGCGGCCAGGGCCGCCGCCCCGGTCCCCGAGCCGACCCGACTGGTCATCAGGCCCAAGCAGCACGGCGACACCGGATTCGCCGTCCGCCGGGTCGACGAGGACACCTTCCAGGTCACCGGGGCCAAGCCGGAGCGGTGGATCCGCCAGACCGACTTCACCAACGACGAGGCCGTGGGCTATCTGGCCGACCGGCTGGAGCGGCTGGGAGTCGAGGAGGAGCTGACCAAGGCCGGGGCCAAGGCCGGGGCCGAAGTGATCATCGGTTCCATGGAGAACGGCTACATCTTCGACTGGCAGCCGACGCTCAACGCCGAGGCAGTGCACCAGGGGCCGCGCGGGTCGGACAACCGGCTCGGTTAGTACGCCTCCGGCTGTTCTTCCAATGATCATTTTTGAAAGGTGCGTGTCGTGGACGCTGCGCGCGAACGGATCCGTAAGGCCTCACGCCTCGTCGTGAAGGTGGGTTCGTCCTCGCTCACCACTCCGCAGGGAATGATCGACGTCGACCGGGTGGACGCCCTGGTCGATGTGCTCGGTGCCCGGCGGAAGTCCGGTACCCAGATCGTGCTGGTCTCCTCGGGCGCGATCGCGGCGGGCCTCGGCCCGCTGGGCCTGGCGGCCAGGCCACGCGACCTCGCCACCCAGCAGGCCGCGGCCTCGGTCGGCCAGGGCGTGCTGGTGGCCCGCTACACCTCCTCCTTCGCCAGGTACGGCCTGCGGGTCGGTCAGGTGCTGCTGACCGCCGACGACATGATGCGCCGCTCGCACCACGTCAATGCCGAGCGCACGCTGGCGCGCCTGCTCGAACTGGGCATCGTCCCGGTGGTCAACGAGAACGACACCGTGGCCACCGACGAGATCCGGTTCGGCGACAACGACCGCCTCGCGGCCCTGGTCGCCCACCTGACCAGGGCCGACGCGCTGGTGCTGCTCTCCGATGTGGACGCCCTCTACGACGACGACCCCCGCCGCCCCGGCGCCCGCCGGCTCACCGAGGTGCGCGGGCCCGCCGACCTCGTCGGGGTCGAGCTCGGCAAGGGCGGTGCGGTCGGCACCGGTGGCATGATCACCAAGGTTCAGGCCGCCAAGATCGCTACTGGGGCGGGCGTTCCCGTGGTGCTGACCGCCGCCGCGCACGCGGCCCAGGCCCTCGCGGGAACCGATGTCGGCACCTACTTCCACCCGGAGGGCCGCCACCCGGGCACCCGCCTGCTCTGGCTGGCCCACGCCACCACCGGCCGGGGTCGGCTCCACCTGGACTCCGGCGCCGTCGAGGCCGTGGTGAGCCGCCGCAAGTCACTGCTTCCCGCGGGGGTCACGGCGGTCGAGGGCGACTTCGCGGCGGGCGATCCGGTGGATCTGTGCGAGCCGCGTGGCCAGGTGGTCGCGCGCGGCCTGGTCAACTTCGACGCGGGGGAGATCCCCGAACTGCTCGGTCGTTCCACCAGGGAACTGGCGGCCACCCTGGGACCCGAGTACGAACGAGAGCTCATCCACCGTGACGACATCGTCATACTGGAATCCCACCACTAGTTCTTTTTGGAGCGCGAGATGTCCGAGGACTTCCTGAAGGTAGCCCTGGCGGCTAAAGAGGCCGCCGCCGAGCTGGCCCCGCTGCCGAGGGCACCGAAGGACGCCGCGCTCCGGGTGATCGCGGACGCGCTCGTGGCCGGGGCCGCCGAGATCGTCGCGGCCAACGCGCTCGACGTCGAGAAGGCCAGGGGGAGCGGGACCTCCGAGTACATGATCGACCGTCTCGCTCTCGACGAGACCAGGATCGAGGCGATCGCCGAGGCGGTCCGTCAGGTCGCAGACCTTCCCGACCCGGTGGGTGAGGTGATCCGGGGCAGCACGCTGCCCAACGGACTGGAACTGCGCCAGCTCCGGGTCCCGCTCGGGGTGATCGGCATCATCTACGAGGGCCGGCCCAATGTGACCGTGGACGCCGCGGCGCTCTGCCTCAAGAGCGGCAACGCCACCCTGCTGCGCGGCTCCTCCAGCGCGTACGAGTCCAACAGGGTCCTTGTCAGGATCATGCAGGAGGCGCTGGCGGACACCGGGGTGCCCGCGGGGGCCGTCCAGCTGGTTCCCGGGCTGACCCGCGACTCGGTCAAGCAGCTCATGCGGGCTCGCGGCCTGGTCGACGTGCTGATCCCGCGTGGCGGGGCCTCGCTGATCAATTCGGTGGTGGAGGAGTCCACGGTCCCGGTGATCGAGACCGGCGTGGGCAACTGTCACGTCTATGTCGACGCCGATGCCGACCTCGACCTGGCGATCCAGATCCTGATCAACGCCAAGGTCCAGCGCCCCTCGGTCTGCAACTCCGCGGAGACGCTCCTGGTGCACGCGGCCGTGGCGGACACCTTCGTGCCGCGCGCGCTGGCCGCGCTGGCGGCGGAGGGCGTCACGGTGCACGGTGACGCCCGCGTCGCGGCGTACGGTGACGTGGTACCCGCCGAGGAGGAGGACTTCCGGATGGAGTACCTCTCGCTGGACATCGCGGCCGCCGTGGTCGACTCGCTGGAGGACGCGGTCGCGCACATCAGGAAGTACGGCTCAGCCCACACCGACGCGATCGTCACGCGCTCGGTCAGCGCCTCCCGCAGGTTCGTCGCCCTGGTCGACTCCGCGGCCGTGGCGGTCAACGCCTCGACCCGGTTCACCGACGGCGCGGAGTTCGGCTTCGGCGCGGAGATCGGCATCTCCACCCAGAAGCTGCACGCGCGCGGCCCCATGGGCCTGCCGGAGCTGACCTCGACCAAGTGGGTCTACACCGGCGAGGGTCACCTGCGCACCAGCGAGGGCACGGTCCTCGCCTCGGCGAAGCCGGCCTGAGGTAGGGGCGTGGGCCGCGGAGTGCTCCCGACGACGAGGATCAACGGCATCGGGAACACTCCGCGAACCGCGCGGTACGGGTGTGATCCACCGGGGATTTCGTGCGATGCCCCTGCTCGTAGCCGAGCGTTATGGTGTGTCGCTCCATGTGATCGCGGTCGCTTGTGGTTTGACTGGACTTCATGGAAATCGTGGTTGCACTCCTCTTCATAGCTTTTGTCGTTTTTGCTGTGGACCGGTTGCTGCTGCTCATGGAGAGCCGCGGGCACGTCAACTGGCGCCGCACCCGGCGCCGTGACCTGTCGGCGGAACCCACCGCGAAGCTCGACAGCCTGCTGGAAGACCCGGTCCGCGGGCCTGCTCGCCGGCCCTGAGACGCTCCGCGCGTGGTCTGACCCGAGCCTGACGAGGCGCATGAGGAGACGCGCGTCCCGTCAGGCCGATCTTTCCGGGAGTCCGGCGTGCCATCGGGAAAACGTCACACTCGCCCGCTATGGTGTGGTCTCCTACGGCTGGACAGCAGGGAAGCGAGCGGAAGCGAGCGACCCGATAGGCGCAGCGGTCCCTGACCCATGTGGCCGACGCAGGAGGTCATATGGGTCGTCTCGGGCGGGTCGGTCCCTACACGTTGCTGGAGCGTCTCGGCCGGGGAGGCATGGGCGAGGTCTACCTCGCCACCGGCCGCCGGGGTGACAACGTCGCGCTCAAGGTCCTCCACGACATGGTCGACACCGACTCCGAGGCCCGGATACGTCTGGAGCGGGAGGTACGTGCCCTTCGCCGGGTCGAGAGCCCCTACGTGGCCCGTGTCGTCGACGCCGACCTCAACGGTGATCGGCCCTACCTGGTCATGGAGCACATCGAGGGAGAAACCCTTCTGGAGCGGGTGCGGCGCGGCGGTCCCCTGGAAGGCGGCCTGCTCACCCTCGCACAGGGGCTGGCCACCGCCCTGTCGATCATCCACGCGGCCGGGGTCGTCCACCGCGACCTCAAGCCCGCCAACGTGCTGGTCAACGAGGACGACGAGCCCGTCCTCATCGACTTCGGCATCGCCCACGTCCTGGACGCCACCAGACTCACCCTGACCGGCACCTTCCTCGGCACCCCCGGTTACGCCGCCCCCGAGTTGTTCGCCGACGAGCCCGTGGGCGAACCCGCGGACGTGCATGCCTGGGCGGCCACCGTGGCCTTCGCGGCGACCGGCAGGCCCACCTTCGGCAGGGGCACGGTCGAGGCACAGATGTACGCGATCCTCAACGGTCAGGCCGATCTTGAGGGTGTTCCGGCGGCCCTGCTGCCCCTGATCCGCGCGGCCCTGCACCGTGAGCCGGCCAAGCGCCCCACCGCGGCCCTCCTGGCCGGCCGCCTCGGCCGCCTCGCCCGGGTGGCCTCGCCCGAGGCGGAAATCTCCCGGAAGGCGGCCGGTTCCGCACGGGAGAAGCCCGGCGGAACCAGGAAGCAGGAGAGCCGTCCCAAGCCCCGCGCCAAGGGCGACGAATCCGCGAGGAGCGGCCGATCGGCCAGGGCGGAGACGGGCAGGGGAAGGCCGCCCACTCCGGCGGCGGAAGGCTCTGCGGGGCCCGCGCGGGCGGTACGCCCTTCTGCCGCCGCGGAGGGCACGTCACGCGGCGGACGGGCGGCGCTCGCCTCCGGAGAGGCGTCTCGCGCGGGGCGAGCGCTTCCCGCGGCGGGGGAGACGTCGCGGGGCGGGCGTCAGGCTTCCCCGGCCGCTGAGGTGTCCAGTGGTGGGCGTGCGGCTCTCGCGGCGGTTGAGGCGTCGCGGGGCGGGCGTTCCTCCGCCGCGGACGGCAGGGCGATCCGGCGCCGGGCGGGCAGACGGTCCGGCGGCGCGGCAGGGGAAGCTCAGGCCACCGGCCGGGCGGGGCCGCTGCCCACGGGTAACGCGGCGCTGCTCCTGCTGGCGGTGCTGGCCGTGCCGTGCGTCGTGGCCACGGTCATCTGGCCGCCGGCCACCTTCGCCGTCACCGTCCTGTTCGCCGCGCTGGCCCGCGCGCTCTGGGGCGGGCACTGGCTGGTCAGGAAGCGCAAGTCGGCCAGGGTCCGGGTGGCCCTGCGGGTGCTGGGCTTCCCGGTGATCCTCGCCGTCTCGCTGCTGACCGTCCTGGCCTGGCCGGGGCTGCCGGCGGCCGCCCTGGCGGGTCTCGCACTCTGGCTGACCCTCGGTGGCTCACTGCCACCGGAGTGGTGGCTGCACTCGGCCCCGATCGCCGTCTCCGGTGTCGTGTTCGGCGTCGTCTGTGGGGGCCTCCTCGGTCGGGAGATCGAGCGGATCGGCGCCGAGCTCGTCGAGCTCCGCAAGGAGGGGCTGCGCGCGCTCGCGGTGCTGGGCGGTTTCGTCGCCCTGTGTTCGGCGGCCGTACGCGCGATCGCCCTCCTCGTGTAGGGGGCGTCCTGCGTCAGGGAGGCCCCCGGCTCAGGTCGCATGAAAAAGGGCCCGGCGGGTGTCCGGGCCCTTTCGGTGGAACTCTTGGTTAATTTCCATCGCGGCGGGAGAAGCGATTGAAGATGCGCTCCCCGGCGTTGACAGCACCTTCCGCTACGTCGCGCAGGACACCGATGAACGGGTCCTGGGACTGCGACCAGGACTCGCGGTAGGAGCGGGCGGCAGCCCGGACCTCCTCGGAGATCTTCGCGTTGGCGTCGTCGGCGCGGCGGGGGTAGTCGCTGGCGATGATCGTGTCGTACTCGCCGCCACGGCGCCACTTGTCGAGCTCGGCGACGCGGGAGACGGCGAACGGATGGGTGGTGCCCAGCAGGTTGAGGACCTTGAGCAGGCCGTCCCGGACGTCGCCCGCGGTGTCGTACTCCCGTGCCTGGTCGAGGAAGGCCTCGATGTTCATCTCGTGCAGGCGCGAGCCGCCGGCGAGCTTCATCAGGGCGCGCAGCGCCGCATCGGGGTCCTGGCCGCAGAGCAGGCCGCCGCGGTCGGCGGAGAGCTCGGACTTGCGCTGCCACTCCTCCAGACCGGCCACGATCGCGCGCAGGCCGATGTAGCCGAGCGGAATCCAGGCCACGCGCGCGGCCAGACGGGTCAGGATGTCGAGCATGGTGCGGTAGACCGCGTGGCCCGACAGGATGTGGGCGGTCTCGTGGCCGATGACGAAGCGCTGCTCCTCCGAATCCATCAGGTCCAGCAGGCCGGTCGTGACGACGATGAACGGGTCGTCGAAGCCGATCGCCTTCGCCTGCACCAGCGGGCTCTGCTGCACGTAGACCTCGGGAATGCGGTGGAGGTCGAGCGTGTAGGCCGCGTCGCGGCCCATGTCGTGCAGCGCTCGGAACTGCGTGTCACCGGTGCGTACGGCCGAGGCGAGGTAGATCAGGCGCAGGCGGCGCTCGCTGACCAGGCCGGACATCTGCTTGAGCACCGTGTCGAATCCGCTGAGCGATCGGAGGGCGACCAGCGCGGACCGGTCAGTGGGATGTTCGTAGGCGCGTGAGCTGATGCCGGGAAGCTGCACGCGGTTGCGATCCGGGGTGGTGGTCATGTCCGGCATGCTACGTCGGGTCTGCCTGCCACGCGCGGGGGGTGATTAAAAGCTCTGTACGGCTTGCGCGTATGGTCCGTTTCATGATGAACGCGCCTACCGGTCGGGGGAAGCGGCGCCTGGGCGTCATGGGCGGGACCTTTGATCCGATCCACCATGGTCACCTGGTCGCGGCCAGTGAGGTCGCCCACCATTTCGACCTCGACGAGGTGGTCTTCGTGCCGACGGGACGGCCCTGGCAGAAAGCCGACAGGACCGTCTCCGCCGCGGAGGACCGCTATCTCATGACGGTCATCGCGACCGCGTCCAACCCTCGCTTCTCGGTGAGCCGCGTCGACATCGACCGCCCGGGGCCGACCTTCACCATCGACACGCTCCGGGAGATCTCCTCTGCCTGGGGGCCCGACGTCGATCTCTACTTCATCACCGGCGCCGATGCCCTGGCCCAGATCCTGAGCTGGCGCGACGTCGACGAGCTGTTCACCATCGCGCATTTCGTGGGCGCCACCAGGCCCGGCCACGTCCTGCACGACCCTGGCCTTCCCGAGGGCAAGGTCAGCCTGGTGGAGATCCCGGCGCTGGCCATCTCGTCGTCGGAGTGCCGCGAGCGGGTGGCCGCAGGGGAGCCCATCTGGTACCTCGTGCCCGACGGCATCGTCCAGTACATCAACAAGCGTGGCCTCTACGGCAGGGCGTCATCTGAGGGGGAGCGGCCCCGGCGGGTGGGACAGGGCAGGCCGGAAGAGATTCGGTGAATCGCGATGATCTGCAGAAATGGCGCAAGTTAGAACACGTTTCGCTATGATTCGAGAAGTTTGCGTGGGGCGGGTATCCACAGCTCAGCCGGTTTGATCGCCGAATGACCCGGGCACCTGCCCGTCCCACCCGAGATCGGCAAGCGCGGCCCCGACCGCGCGCCAAGCCCCCGATCAGACCGCCAATCCGTTTGCGGTACGGAATCGGGCGGCCCACGATAGGCGTTGTTCAAACGGTGGCTCTTCAATGAGCGCCGAATCGGGCACCCTGATAGGTGACAGCGCCGACTAGTAGGAGGACTGACCCACACCGTGACAGCAACCGACAGATCCATCCAGCTCGTCAGGCTCGCCGCCGAGGCGGCGGCGGACAAGCTGGCCGATGACATCCTCGCCTATGACGTGAGCGACCAGCTCGTCATCACCGACGCGTTCGTGCTCTGCTCCGCCACCAACGACCGCCAGGTCCGCGCCATCGTCGACGAGATCGAGGATCGGCTGCGGATCGAGGCCGACGCCAAGCCCGTCCGCCGCGAAGGCGAGCGCGAGGGCCGCTGGGTCCTGCTGGACTACATCGACATCGTCGTGCACGTCCAGCACGAGGAAGACCGCACCTTCTACGCGCTCGAACGCCTGTGGAAGGACTGCCCCTCCATCGCGCTGCCGGACAGCGTGACCCAGGTCGCCGCTCAGCGTGCCCGCGGGGCGGTAGCTGAGTGAGCCGTCGCGTCGTCTGCCTCAGACATGGTCAGACGCTGTGGAATGTCGAGCACCGCTTCCAGGGCCACAGCGACATCCCGCTTGACGAGACCGGCATCGCGCAGGCGGCCCGTGCGGCCTCGCTGCTCGCCGCGCTCCGCCCGAGCATGATCGTGTCCTCCGATCTCCAACGGGCCTTCGACACGGCCTCGGCACTGGCCCGCGTCACCGGCCTGAATGTCATGGTCGACAAGGATCTGCGGGAGCGGGGCGGCGGGCAGTGGGAAGGGCTCACCCGGGAGGAGATCTCCACGGGTTGGCCCAGGGAGTTCGCGGCCTGGGAGGCGCCGGGCGGCGAGGAGGTCGGCGACGTCGCCGACAGGGTGGCGTCGGCGGTACGCCGCTGGGCCGCGCAGGTCGACTCCGACGGCCTGCTCGTCGTCGCCTCCCACGGGGCGGCGATCCGGCTCGGCATCGCCAAACTCATGAACCTGCCGCAGGAGCTCTGGCCCGCCCTGGGGGGCCTGGGAAACTGTTCGTGGTCGGTGCTGGAGGAGTCGCGCAAGGGATGGCGCCTGCTGGAGCACAACGCCGGGACCCTCCCCGAGCCGGTCAGCAGCGACGACAGCCCCGAGGCCACCCAGGAGTGACCTCGCCGGTGCGGCTTGCGCCCCGGTGGCGGGCGCGGGCCGTGTGGCCGTCGATTAGGTGAACATGTCGGTGTCCTTATATGCTTCCCAAGCGCCGCGACGAGAGCACTCGAAGCGGTGACCAGGGGCTATGGCGCAGCTGGTAGCGCGCCTCCATGGCATGGAGGAGGTCTGGGGTTCGAATCCCCATAGCTCCACCGCTAAACCGCCTCTGGCCTGCACTTTTGTGCAGGCCAGAGGCGGTTTTCGTTTCTGGTCGCGGATCCCGGCGCGTCTTGCCGGGCCGGCCGCGCGCCCTCCGTCTGAACGTGAGGCCGACCCGGTGAGACGAGCGGGGGATCACGGACGCGGGTGCCGTACGCGATCCCTGCCGCGCTCCCTCATGATCGTGCAGCCGGAATGGCGAAGCAGCAGGCTTTAACCGCTTTTAAGGCGTGCTTACGTGTGATCTAACCAATGCCTGATTTCTCCGCTCCCCGATGGAGGCGGCTTCTCGCCTCCCCTGAACGAGGCGAGGTCCTGCCCGTTTCCAGGGCCGGAACCGCAAAAGGGAAGAGACAGGCCTGTCACGCGAACTCCGGCAGTCCCTCGCCGAGCATGACGGTGACCTTCAGCGGGCTGTTCAACGCGCTGCGTTCCCGCGGAACCAGCGGCCGCGGACCAGGCGTCGGGTGATGCGCGGGGGCCGATCGTGCCGGTCGGTGCGGAACCAGAGCTGGACCCTGGCGCCGCCGAGGGAGGAGGCGTCGATCCGCAGCGTGCCGCCGGTGGACTCGGCGAGCCGGCGGGCGATGTCCAGGCCCAGCCCGGTGGATCCCGCGCCGCTGCTCCCGCGCCGCAGCGCCGCCTCCGGGTCGGGGATCCCGGGGCCGGCGTCGGCGATCAGTATGCCGACGGTGCCCGAGCCCTGGTGCAGGGTCACCGTGAACGCCGTGCCCTCGGGGGTGTGCCGGAAGATGTTGCCGAGCAGGGCGTCCAGCACGGCGTTGAGCTCTCCTGCCGCGACCGGGACCCGGGTGGGGGTCGAGGCGCCGATCCACTCCCAGGCGCGTTGCTGGTCCTCGGCCAGGGCGGACCAGAAGGTCAGCCGCTCGCGCAGTACCTCGGCGGCGTCACAGTGGACGAGCTCCGGTGCCAGGGAGGGTTGCCTGGCCGCCGAGATGATCTGGTCCACCTCCACCTCCAGGCGGCCCAGCGCGCTCCTGCTCTGTTCGGCCTCGGGTCCCAGGTGGTCCAGGCTGAGCCGGAGCGCGGTGAGAGGTGTGCGCAGGCGGTGCGACAGGTCGGCGGCCATCTCCCGCTCTGCGGCCAGGAGCTGGACCACGCGGTCGGCCATGCTGTTGAACGCCTCACCGGCCGCGACCAGCTCGGGTGGGCCCTCCGGCTCGATGCGGACGCTGAGATCTCCGGCGCCCAGCGCGCTCGCCGCCCTGCCCAGGCGCCGGGCCGAACGCACCACCCGGACGCCCAGCCGGTCGCCGACCAGCAGAGAGCCGGCGACGAGCACCGCCGCCACCCCGCTCAG
Organism: Streptosporangium amethystogenes; assembly: GCF_000721075.1. Lineage (GTDB taxonomy): Bacteria > Actinomycetota > Actinomycetes > Streptosporangiales > Streptosporangiaceae > Streptosporangium > Streptosporangium amethystogenes. The sequence goes on along the minus strand of NZ_JOEQ01000047.1, from coordinate 15,093 downwards.
CACGGCCCACGACGCGGCGACGCCCCGGGTGAGGTCGTCCGAGGGGATGAAGATCTCAATGACCACGGTCCGCCCGCCCTCCAGGGCGACCGGGCGCAGCAGAAGGTAGCCGGTGTCCATCTCCGCGGTGATGGCCCTGGTCAGCCGGGAGGCGGCGGCCACGGTCTCGGCGGGGGCCCTGACGGTGCCGACTGAGCCGCCACCGGGCAGGTGGACCGCGATCCGGTCCTGCGCACCCGTGTTGAGCAGCGCGTGGGTGAGCCGGCTCTCCTCGACGGTGATGGCCAGCACCGGGACCAGAGCCGACGCCTGCCGTTCCGCCTCGGCCATGGCCCGGCCGTGGGCGATCTCCCTGACGATGAGCCCGAGCGGGATCAGGAAGGCCAGGGCGACCATCGAGGTCCCGGCGACAGTGAGCAGGGCCAGGGTCCGTCTCACGGCGGTGTGATCAACATGACCCCCACGCCGCGTACGGTGTGCAGGTAGCGGGGGGAGGACGCGCTCTCGCCGAGTTTGCGCCGCAGCCACGACAGGTGGACGTCGATCGTCTGGTCGTCGCCGTAGGACTGCTGCCACACCTCGGTGAGCAACTCCTTGCGGGAGACCACCCGGTCGGCGCGGGCGGCGAGGTAGGCGAGGAGGTCGAACTCGCGCCTGGTGAGGGTGAGAGGGGCACCGTCCAGTTGGGCCTCGCGCCGGTTCAGGTCCACCGACAGCGCGCCGACGCACAGCAGCGGCGGTGGGGTCGCGCTCCGCGCCCGGCGCAACACGGCGTCCAGACGGGCGTTCAGGTGGTCGCCGGAGAACGGCTTCACCAGATAGTCGTCGGCCCCCGCCTGGAGCAGACGGACGATCTCCGCTTCGTTGTCCCTGGCCGTGGCGATGATGACGGGGACGCTGGACACGCTGCGGACCATCTTGAGAGCCTCCGCCCCGTCCAGGTCGGGTAGCCCGAGGTCGAGGACCACCGCGTCCGGGGGGTTCTGGGTGATCTCCCTCAGGGCGTCGAGGGCACGTCCCGCGCTGCGCACGGCATGCTGGCGCCTGCTGAGTTCCTGAATGATCGCGGATCGTACGTACTCGTCGTCTTCGACCACCAGAACTATCGCCATGTCTTGTAACGGTAGTGAGTCATGGGGCATATGACGTAATAATCCGTGACATGCGGCAAACGCTGGGGTTCATAGCGGTGTGGTGTGGGGCCACCGTCCTGGCGGTCTCGGTCGCCTGGTTCGGCGTCCGCGACGTGCTCCGCAGCGAGGTCTTCGAGGACGCGAGCATCGAGCCCCTCAACGCCGCCGTCGGCCGTACCGGAGACTCGCGGCTTCCCGCGGGGGCGCCGACGGGACCGCAGGTCATCGGCGTGCCGACGGCCTCCTCGGAACCCGTCCGTACCCCGGCGCCTCGTCTCGTTCAGCCCACGCGGGACACCACCGGATCGCAGCCGGCCCGTTCACCGTCGAGGACGGCCGCGCCGGTGCGCACGCGGGACGCCGGACTCTCCCGGTCGGTGCCGTCCCTCTCGCCGTCCGGATCCGGCGCGCCGTCGCCCACCGCGCCCAAGCCGACGGTCACCAGGACCAGGTCGATCTCGACCGAAAACCTGCGCGTGGTGAACGTCAAGGGCGGTTCGGTCTCGTTCGCCATCGAGAACGGTGTGTGCCGTCTGATCGCCGCGGCCCCCAACGCGGGCTACGAGGCCAAGGTCGCCTCGGCCACCGGGTGGATCCGGGTCGACCTGGTCAGGGGAGAGCACGGCTCGGCGGTCTTCTGCATCGGCGGGGAGAGCCGTACGGACCTGTGGGAATACTAGGATTCGCCGATCTCGCGCAGTCGTGCGGCGGCCTCGGCGATGCGATCCTCGCCGAAGACCATGATGCCGTGCAGTTCGAGCAGGGCCGAGGTGACTCCGTGGCCGGGGGCCCGCCGACCGGTGAAGGTGCCGTCGTAGACGGTCAGGCTGCCGCAGGAGGGGCTGCCCTCCTTCAGGATCGCCACCTTCACCTCGAAGGACCTGGCGACGGCGAGCGCCGCCTGAGCGCCGGCGAGGAAGGCGGCCGTGACGTCGGTACCCCCGGCGGTCAGCACCCGGGCCGCCCCGGAGAGCACCGCCGCGCCCCCGGCACCGCCCTCGATCTCCGCGGCGGGGCGTGGGACGGGCAGGCCGCCCCCGACCTCCGGGCAGAACGGGACGAGCCGCCCCTGGCGCCGCCACGCGGTCAGCAGGGCGTCGCCGCTCGTCTTGGCGGACCCGTCGTAACGGACCTTCCGCCCCATCAGGCAGGCGCTGACCAGGATCTTTTCCACGGTCTCAGAATAGGCGCCGTGCGGGAGGGGGCGAGGGGGGCGGGCAGTACCCTACTGCTCATGCCTTTCGATCCCCTGCGGTCTCGATGATCGGCCCGCTCGCGACCGGCCTGATCCTGTTCTCTCTGGCGATCGGTCTGGTCGGCCTCCTGACCACCATGCGGAACAGAGCGATGGGCACCGTGCTTCTCGTCGCGCTCGGGGTGCTGGAGGTGGGGCTGCTGGTCCAGGCCGGGTTCGTGATCGCCGCGATGGTGCGGGGCGAGGGGCCGGCGAGCTCGGCCACGCTCATCGGCTACCTGGCGGGCAGTGTGGTGATTCCGCCGGCGGCGGCCTTCTGGGGGATCGGCGAGCGCTCACGCTGGGGTCCCGCGGTGATCGCGGTGGCGGGCTTCGCGATTCCCGGCATGGTCGGGCGGCTGCTCCAGGTCTGGCAGGGGATGCCGTGAGCGAGCCGGCGATCGGCAGCGGACCCGGCCGCGCGCTGGTGGCGGTCTACGGGGTGTTCGCCCTGGCCGCGGGGGCCCGCGCGGCGGTGCAGATCGCGACGCGTCTGCAGGAGGCCCCGCTGGCCTACTGGCTGTCGGCGTTCGCCGCCGCCGTCTACATCGTGCTCACCGTCGCGCTGGCCAGGGGAGACCGGACCCTGGCGCTGGTCGCCTGCGGGATCGAGCTGGCCGGGGTGCTCATCGTCGGCACGCTCAGCATGGTCTATCCAGAGGCGTTCCCGCGTGCCACAGTCTGGTCGGGTTACGGAAGCGGATATCTCTTCATCCCGTTTGTGCTGCCGGTCCTGGGGCTTTACTGGCTTCTGCGGCGCCGTTAGTTAGGTCCGGCCCGTACCGGGCAGGTCTGCCTCCCGAACCGACCAAACCACAAGGGAGGCACGGTCATGAGTTCGATTGAACAGTCAGTCGACGTCAACGTACCGATCCAGACCGCGTACAACCAGTGGACCCAGTTCGAGAGCTTTCCCGAATTCATGGAAGGCGTGGAGTCGATCAAGCAGCTCAGCGACACGCGTACCGCGTGGGTCGTCGAGATCGCGGGGGTCCGCCGTGAGTTCCAGGCGGAGATAACCGAGCAGCACCCCGACGAGCGGGTGGCCTGGAGATCGGTCGAGCGGCCGCACCAGGCCGGTGTGGTGACCTTCCATCACCTCGGTCCGGACACCACCCGGGTCACGCTCCAGATGGAGTACGACCCCGAGGGGTTCGTCGAGACCGTCGGCGACTGGCTGCAGATCGTCCGCCTGCGGGTCCGCGGTGATCTGGAGCGTTTCAAGACCTTCATCGAGTCGCGCGGCGGCGAGACCGGCGCCTGGCGCGGGGATGTGCCGGGACCGCACGAGCACGGCGCCCGTGTCGGCGGCACCGGCACGACAGGTGGCTACGGTTCTGACGAGCCCGCACCTCCGCGCACCGTGGGCCAGGGTTACCCGCCGGAGTCCGCGCTTCCGCCTCCCGGCGGTGAACCGCTGCCGCCGGTCGGCCGCCGGCTCGGCGAGGAGCCGCCGCTCACCCCGGGGCCGCGCATCTGACGCTCGTGAGTCCGGGACGATCACCTGATGTCTGAGGTTCGCCCGGCTCGCAGGCTCGCCCGGTGTGGCCTCAGGTGTCCGGTGTTCTGACCGTCCGGGCTCTCTGGCATCGGAGCCGGGGACACGCCGGTGCGCGAGAGAGCCGGGTCACGCCCTGTAAAGGGATGCGTGACCCGGCTTTCATATTGTCAGCAATTTTCGATCACCTCCGACCCGGCACGTTGGTCAGGAACAAACGGATGTTTCAGTCCTGTTAAAGTTGTGGTCAGCCAATCATCCTACGATTGGATGAAACCACTGAGGAGGACTGAAACCAGCATGAGCGTGCTAACCCATCAGACCAGGGGCCGCACCGGTGGAACGACAGGATCTCTCGCCTGGTTGCTCGTGCTGGGAATCGTTCTCGCGGCGCTGAACCTGCGCACCGCCGTCACGAGCGTCGGGCCGGTTCTCGACCAGATAACCTCCGGCCTCGGCATGACCGCCCTCGGAGTCGGGCTGCTCACCACGCTTCCCGTGCTCATCTTCGCCTCGGTCGGAGCGTTGACCCCGGCGCTGGCCAGGAAGGTCGGCGAGCACCGCCTCCTGCTCCTCGCCCTCATCGTCCTGGGCGCCGGCCTGCTCATCCGCTCGATGGTGGGCTCGGCCGAGGTGTTCCTCTACAGCAGTGCCCTGGCGCTGTCGGGCGGAGCGGTGGGCAACGTGCTCATCCCCAGCCTGATCAAGCGCCACTTCCCCGGCAGGGCCGGGACCATGACCACCGTCTACACCACGGCCCTCGCGGTGGGCACGATGCTCGCGGCCGCCGCGACCGTGCCCATCCAGCAGGCCACCGACGGCAACTGGCACGTTGCCCTCGGGGTGTGGGGGGCGCTCGCCGCCGTCGCCGCCATTCCGTGGCTTGCGCTCGCGCGCAGTGAGCCGGAGCGGCGCGGCGCGGGCGAGGGAACGAGTGCCCGTGCCCTGCTCCGCAGCAGGCTGGCCTGGGCGGTCGCCGCCTACTTCGGCACCCAGAGCATGGTCGCCTACATCATGTTCGGCTTCCTGCCGAAGATCCTCATCGATGGTGGCTACAGCAGCGGGCAGGCGGGTCTGGTGCTGGGTGTCTTCACCGCAATCGGTATCCCGATCTCGCTCCTCGTGCCCTGGACGGCGTCGAAGTTCTCCGACCAGCGGCCCGTGGTCGTCGCCTTCGTGGTCTTCTACGTCGCCGGCTTCCTCGGTCTCTGGCTCGCGCCCGTCGGCCTGGCGTGGCTCTTCGCGAGCCTGGTCGGCATCGGGATGGGGTCCTTCCCGCTCGCGCTCACCATGCTCGCCATGCGCACCCGCACCCCCGAGGCGACAGCCGCGTTGTCGGCCTTCGGGCAGAGCACCGGATATCTCATCGCGGGCGCCGGGCCCCTGGTCATCGGCTTCGCGCACGAGTCGACCGGCGGCTGGACGCTGCCGTTCCTGCTGCTGCTCGGGGTGGTCGCGCTGCAGTTCGTGGCCGGCTGGTACGCCGGGCGGCCGGGTTACCTGGAGGATGAGCGGGCTCTGGCGCGCTGACCCTCCCTCGCCGGCACGGCCTGTGCCCTCTCGGGGGCGGCACAGGCCGTGTCGGCGCAGTCGTCAGTTCCGGGTGGCCCGCAGGGCGGATTCCGCCGTGATCAGGAGGGGGCCGCCAGACCGTACTGCTCCATGAAGCCGCCCTCGTCCAGGTCGGAGACGGGGAAGGCAGGGAGCCGTGGTTGGCGATGTACGGCGCATAGGGGCATAGACGTATCACGGCCCTCCGGTGTGACATGGCCCGGTAAACGGCTGTTTACTGCCTCGCCTTACCATGCGAGAGCAGAAGTCGGCAGTGAAGGAGTGTGCAGTGACGGGAACGATCGTCGCCGAAGCGGGTGCCGCGCAACAGAGCAGACATCTCTGGTTGACCCTGGTGGCGCTCTCCGCGGCGGGAATGGTCGTCTCCGTCCAGCAGACCGTGGTCATCCCGCTGCTGCCCCGGCTGATGGCCACCTTCGGCGTGTCGGTGGCCGAGGTCACCTGGGTCTTCACCGCCTCGCTGCTCGCCGCCGCGGTGGCCACGCCGCTGCTGTCGCGCCTCGGCGACATGTACGGCAAGAAGCGGATGATCCTGTTCACGGTCGGCCTGCTCGTCCTGGGTTCGCTGGTCTGTGCCCTGTCCGGTTCCTTTCCCGTACTGATCGCCGGACGGGCCCTGCAGGGCGCGTCGGTGGCGCTGGTGCCGCTGGCCATCGGCATGATCAAGGACACTTTCCCGTCCGACAGGGTCATGACGGCCATCGGGGTGGTCAGCGCCACCATGGGCGTCGGCGGCAGCCTCGGCATGATCGTCACCGGCCTGATCGCCGACCGTACCCCCAGCCACCACCCGGTCTTCTGGATCACCGCTGGGCTCGGCGTGATCGCGATCGTCCTCATCGCGCTGAGTGCCCCCGGCGGCGGAACCGGTGCGGGAGGCCGCCCCGACCTCATCGGCGCGGCACTGCTGTCCGCCTGGCTCGTCTGCCTGCTGCTGGCGATCTCCAAGGGCAACGACTGGGGCTGGGGTTCGGGGGCCGTCCTGTGGCTGTTCGCGGGCGCGGGCGGATTCGGTGCCGTCTGGGTCTTCAGCCAGCTGCGGCTCCGGGCGCCGATGGTACGGCTCCACCTGCTCGTCGGCCGCCGTTCCCTCCCGGCCAACCTGGCCTCGCTGCTCCTGGGCTTCGCCATGTTCGGCTCCTTCGCCCTGATCTCCAGCTTCATTCAGACGCCCCCGTCCGCCGGTTATGGTTTCGGGGGATCTGTCCTCGACGTTGGTCTCTACGCCCTGCCCAGCACTGTGACCATGCTGCTCTCCTCCTTCATGGCCGGTCGTCTCTCTGCCTGGTTCGGCCCCGCCTACTCCCTCGCCCTCGGCGCCGGCCTGTGCGCGATCGGATTCGGCTGGTTCACCCTCTTCAACGACTCGGTACTCCAGCTGGTCGGTGCCAACGCGGTGCAGGGGCTGGGCTTCGGCGTCGCCTACGCGGCGCTGGGCGCGCTCGCCGTGCAGCACGTGCCCAGGGACCAGAGCGGCATCGCCAGCGGTATCAACTCCCTGGTCCGCTCCATCGGTGGCAGCCTCTCCGGCGCCGCGACCGCCGCGCTCCTCACCTCCATCACCATCGCCGGTACCGCCGTCCCGTCCCGGGACGCCTATGTGATCTCCTTCGGGATCATCACCGCGAGCGCTCTGGGGTCGGCGGCCATCGCGCTCGTGTCCGGATTGATGGCGCGAGGGGTGTCCGAAGTCGGTTAAGATTTCATCTGCATCGCAAGGGGCTATGGCGCAGCTGGTAGCGCGCCTCCATGGCATGGAGGAGGTCTGGGGTTCGAATCCCCATAGCTCCACTTCGGTGGCTGGGGTTCGCTGTTCGCAGACGAAAGTCTGCTTCCGGCGGGCCCCTTCGTCGTTCACACGGGGGGACGAACCCCACGGTGCGAGGGCTTCGCCCCCGGGCCTTTCGCTTCGCTCGGGGAAGTGCCGTGCGTTGTGCGGTCTCCGCATTGTCGGTGGGCCGTGGGCGTGGCTGGTGGGGCCAGGCTCGTCGCAGGGCGAGAAGGCGAAGCCCGGGAATCGGTATCCGTGTTCAGTGGCCGACGCTCCGCTGGTGGGGGGCGGATGACTGCCGATCGAGGCTCGACGGCCTGCTTCGGTGATGGTGGGGGCGGGGTCAGTCGTCGGAGGCGACGATGACGGCCAGGGAGTCCTCGTTCCGGTCGATCAGGACCAGTTCGTGGAACTCGCCGAGGATCCATCCCAGGTCGTCGTCGCGGGCCGCCTCGTCGAGGTCGCGGAGGCGGTAGAGCGAGGTGGCCGCGCGGATCAGTCGGTAGACCTCGCTCTCCAGGTCGTGGGCGACGGTCTCGGGAAGATCGGTGTACCTGTCGGCCCAGATGCGGATCGTGGCGGAGGCGGTTTCCGCGTCGACGTCCTCGAAGGAGGCGGTCGAGAGCGCGTCGAGGCGGTAGGGGCCGTGCACCGATCCGTCGCCCTTCCAGGAGTCGGAGCCCAGGTAGTCGTCCCGGTACAGCCGGTGTGAGAGCAGCGCGGTGAGCAGCGGTTCGTCGCCCTGTCCGGGAGCGATACGGAAGTGCTTCACGTCCACCCAGCGGTAGGTCCTGTCCTTGAAGTTGACCAGGGTGGTCGAGGTGAACGCCAGTTGCTCCATGGTTGTGACGATAGTGACTTCTGGGACTGGTTGATCACCGATTGACCGAACCGGCCGAGCAGCCGGGAAACGAGGAAACCAGGTACGAGCTGGGGGTGCGTGACGTTTGCCGCTCCGGAGCGAGGGCAGCCGTCAGCGTATCCGGCACGGTGCTACAGGAGGTCAGATGCTGCCCCGGAAGCAGAAGGTCGGCACGGTCGCGGTGATCGCTCACCAGCGGAAGTCATTCGGCGGAGGGTTGGACGAGCTGCGCAGGCTCCTCGCAGACGAGGGAGTCGGTGAGCTGCTCTGGTACGAGGTGCCCAAGAGCAAGAAGGCGCCGAAGAAGGCGCGGAAGGCGCTGAAGGAGGGCGCCGACCTGATCCTGGTGTGGGGCGGTGACGGTATGGTGCAGCGCTGCGTGGACGCGATCGCGGGCTCGAGTGTCACGGTCGGCATCCTCCCCGCGGGAACGGGCAACCTCTTCGCGCGGAACCTGGGCATCCCCGAGGACCTGCCCAAGGCCGTACACGTCGCGTTCCACGGCGAGAACCGGAAACTGGACCTGGGGAAGGTCAACGGGGAGCACTTCGCCGTCATGGCCGGGGTCGGCTTCGACGCGGCGATGATGGAGGAGGCCGACCGGGGTTTGAAGGACCGCCTGGGGCGTGCGGCGTACGTCTGGACGGGCCTGCGTCACGTCCGCGGGGAGCTGGTGCCGATGGAGGTCAGGATCGACGGGGTGACGTGGTTCGAGGGCGAGGCCAGCTGCCTGCTGCTGGGCAACATCGGCACCATCACCGGCGGCATCGAGGCGTTCGACGACGCGCGTCCCGATGACGGATGGCTGGAGGTCGGCGTGACCACCGCGAATGGGCCGATCCAGTGGGCCCGCGTGCTCGGCCGGATGAGCACGGGGCGGTCCGAGGAGTCGCCGTTCGTCCGGATGACCCGGGCGCGCAAGATCACCGCCAGGTTCGGCTCCCCCATGACCTACGAGCTGGACGGTGGTGCCAAGGGAGCCGTCACCAAGCTCAAGGCCAAGGTCGTGCCCGGCGGCGTCACCATCCGTGTCCCCGAGTCCACCGGCTCCGAGCAGCTGTGACCCCCGATCCCCGGCCACCGCGGACCAAGGACCGGGGACAGATGCCAGGTTGCCGCCAAGATCCCCGATGGCGTGCGGGCGTGACCACCATGGCGAGCGATCTGGTCATCGCGCGCGTGACCGTCATCTGAAACTCGGTTGTCCGGCTGTTACCCGCCCGGGAAACATGGCGGTCATGTCACTGCGTTTTCACGAGATCGCCGAGGACGGTCACCGCATCCTCAACCCGTTCACGAACGACAAGCTGGCGCTGCTCGGCGAGGTCGCCAGGCTCCGGCGGGGAACCCGCCTGCTCGACCTGTGCTGCGGCAAGGCGGAGATGCTCTGCCAATGGTCTCTCGCCCACGGTATCGAGGGGGTCGGGGTCGACATCAGCGACGTCTTCCTCGACGCGGCGCGTGCCAGGGCAGGGGAGCTCGGGGTGGCCGATCGCGTACGCCTGGTGAAGGGCGACGCCGGGGCCTACCCGGCGGAGCCGGGGACGTTCGACGTCGTGTCCTGCCTGGGGGCGACCTGGATCGGCAACGGGCTGGAGGGGACGGTCGAGCTGATGCTTCCCCCGCTGAAGGAGGACGGGATCCTGCTCGTCGGCGAGCCGTACTGGAACTCCGAGCCGCCCGCGGCGGCATACGAGTCGTTCGGCTTCGGGCCGGACGACTTCACCTCGTTGGCGGGGACCTTCGACAGATTCGAGGCGGCGGGGGTCGAGGTGCTGGAGATGGTCCTCGCCGACCAGGACAGCTGGGACCGTTACGTGGCGAGCCAGTGGTGGACGCTGAGCGACTGGCTGCGTGACAATCCCGACGATCCCGACGTCGAGGGAGTGCGCGGCTTCCTGGAGCGCTGCCGCCGCTCGCATGTCGAGTACGGCAGGCGACACCTCGGCTGGGGTGTCTTCGTGCTGCGCCGTCGTTGACGGCTACTGACGGGTAGGAATAGGTTCCCAGAGACCGGCTGGTCGGTTCGAGGGAGCTTGCATGCGGGTGCGGGACAAGGTCGTGGTGGTGACCGGGGCCTCGAGCGGGATCGGCCGGGCGATGGCCCGCAGGTTCGCCGCCGAGGGGGCGGCAGGCGTGGTCGTGGCCGACATCGACGCGGCGGGCGCGACCGCGGTGGCCAGGGAGATCGGTGACCGGGCGGTCGCGGTACGGGCTGATGTGTCGGTCGAGGAGGACGTGCGCGGCCTGGTCACCACCGCCGAGAGTGCCTTCGGCCCGGTCGGCCTGTTCTGTTCCAACGCCGGCGTCACCACCGGCCGCGGGCTCGACGCCACGAGTCCGGACTGGACCCGGACGATAGCGGTGAACATCCTCGCCCACGTCTACGCGGCACGCGCGGTCGTGCCCGGGATGGTCGAGCGCGGTGAGGGTTACCTGCTCAACACCTGTTCGGCGGCCGGGCTGGTGAGCTGCCCCGGAGACGCCCCCTACGCCGTGACCAAGTCGGCGGCGATCTCCTTCGCCGAGTGGGTGTCCATCCACTACGCGACCAGGGGCGTCAGGGTCAGCGTGCTCTGCCCGCAGAGCGTGCGCACCGCCATGTTCGAGCGCGGCGTCGCCGCGGACCATCTCAGCGCGAGGGCGGCGGGCGCGTCGGGACCCGTCCTCGACCCCGAGGCCGTGGCCGACGCGGTGGTCGAGGGCCTCGCCGCCGAGCGGTTCCATATCTTCCCGCACCCCGAGGTCGCCGGTTTCGTCCGACGTAAGGCCGAAGACCCCGACCGCTGGCTGACCGGAATGGCGTATTTCGTCGACTCGTTGCGGGCGTGATGGCCGACGTCCGGCCTGACCGTCCGGTTCGGCTCAGCTTCCGGCGGCCGGATCGCCGACCTGGCCGATGAACAGCGGGGTCAGCGTCGGCCGGTGGACGATCGCGAAGGCGAACGGGTGGTCGGCGCGGACTTCGGCCTCGGGCGTGGCCGGGGCCGATACGGGGAAGGCGAGGCCGGTGACGGCGGCGGCCTCGGTGCCCCACTCGTTCACCGTGATGTTGGCGCGGTGGACGGCCTGCTCAAGAGAGGCGCCGTCGGTGATGCCCGAGTAGTCGGTTCCCCGCAGTCCCAGCTTCCCGAGCGGCTCCGCCAGGTCCAGGCTCGTGGAGAAGTCCCAGCGTGGCATGGCGAGCCTCACCGGCCGTTCCCCGAGCCCGGCGGCCACCCGTGCCATCACGGCGGGGGAGAGCAGATCGCCGGGAGAACCGCCCGCTCGCGGGACGAGAACCCACATGGCCAGGTCACCGCCGGCGTACCGCAACTCCACGGCCTGCCAGCCGGGCCCCGCCGCGTACGGGAGGACTCCGTCGCGGCGCATCAGGGCCGTACGCACGGCCGTGCCGTCCGCGCGGCTGAAGGAGGCGCCTTCCTCGGGCGGTTCGACGAACGGTGTCGTCCACTCGGCCCTGAGGTATACGGCGTTGGCGATGACCAGCCTGGTCTGCGGGCTCAGGTTGTCGAACACCTTCCTGATCCGCCCGGCTGTCCGCTCCTCGGCCCAGGCGTCGATGACCTTGGCGCCGTCCCGGGTGAAGTCCACCTGGTGCACACCCGCGCCGTACTGTGCCGCGAGCGTGCGCAGGAACTCCGCCCTGACACTCAGCCCTTCCTGGGTGAACAGCCCGTTGGCCATGCCCACGACCGCGGGGGCGGGGGTATCCCGGGCATCTCGCTCCGCGTCCGGGGCAGGATGGGGTGGTGGGTCCTCGGTCGTGATGATCTGCCTGGTGAGCACGTTGAGTGAGGTATGCGGTCCTGCCGAGGGGAAACCGAAGACTCTGTCGAGTTCGGTCGCGGTGTCCGCGACCGCCCCCGCCCTCGCCAGGCCGAAGGCGTAGCCGATGCTCAGAGGCGACAGGACGGCGTTGGCCCCGGGGATCGCGGTCGCGGTGAACAGGGCATGTCCGAAGGACGTCAGGCCATGCACGGTCTCCGCGACCGGAGGGTTCTCCGGGACCTCCCGCTGTACCCCCTCAGCGGTGATCACGTTGGGCCCGGCCATGGCGCACGATGACAGGACGGCGACGGCCAGCAGTGCGGGAAACAGTCGGCGCATGTTTCTAACACGCATGCCGCCGCACGATGGTTCACCTTCGGTGTGGCGGGTGACGTCAGGTGAGCGCGGCGAAGGCGCCCGCCCCGATGAGGGCGACGGCCCAGGCGAGGTCGAGGTTGAACCACGCCTTGCGGAGCACCGACACCCCCAGCCGTTCGTAGACGACCAGGGCCAGGACGGTGGTCGTCACCAGCATGGCCACCGTGTGCACCCCGGTCGCCAGTAGGCTCTGCGAGGCCAGTGCGGCGGCGTCATGGCCTCCGTGACCTCCATGGCCTTCGTGTCCGCCGAGCAGGGTGACCGGGAGCACCATCAGTCCCGCTCCGTGCGCGGTGGCCATCAGGAACGACCACCCGGCCAGTTGCCACCTCGTCACCTTCATGCCGACCCAGCGGGGATGGCGTCGCTTCAGCAGTCGCCAGAGGCCGAAGGCGCACACCACGGCCGCCACGCCGTACGAGACCGCTTTCGGCGGGGCGGCGAGCCGTGCCGCGGACACCAGCCCAAGCGTGATCAGCACCGAGCCCGCGTGGCCGAACACGATGGGTGGCAGCGCTCGGAGGACTCCGTCGCGTGAGCGCTCCTGCAGGCCGAGCGCGACCGCGAAGAGCCAGCCCATGGCCGGGTTCAGGCCGTGGAAGGCGCCGAACCCGGCCAGGACGAGCAGGGAGGTCAGATCCATCGGCGGGCCTTTAGGGGAAGCAGTAGGAGTCGGAGGAGGAGTCGCCGCCCTGCAGGCGGATCTGGTGCGCACGGCGGCCGTCGGCGGCGAAGTCGACGAAGAAGCCGGGGTCGAGCGCGATCGAACCGTCATCGGCGATGTCCACCTTCGCCATCCAACTGGAGATGCCGTCGGGGTAGAAGACGTCGTCCCAGGACCGGTAGAGCGAGTTGGTGAAATAGACCCGCCGCCCGTCCCTGCTGGCCTCGACCATCTGCGGCCCGCCGTTCAGCGCCCGGCCCGGAGCGGCAGGGTGGGCGTCGCGCCGGGCGATCCCGCCGATCCGGATCGATCCGGTCTCGCGCGGGGCGAACGGGTCGGAGACGTCGTACGCCTTGAGCTCGCCGGTGCCCCAGGCCGAGACGAGCAGGATCCGGTCGTCGAGGGTCAGCGAGATGTCACTGACCAGCGGCGGTACCGCGCCGAACTGCTTGAGTGGTTCGGGCAGCAGGTCGGGGTCGGCGGGTTCGGCTGGAATTGTGATCGTCTTGCGGGCCTTCCAGAGGTCGTCCTCCAGGTACCACGTGAAGATGTTGGCCGACAGGTCCTCGACGTTGATCACCGTGTTGACGAAGCCGTGGGTCTTGGTGGGGTCATGGGCGGGCCGGAGTTCCAGGGCCATCTGATGCTGGTCACCCAGGTCGATCTCCTGGAGATGCCTGCGCTTGGCCAGGTCCCAGACGTGCAGCCGGTGACCGTACTGCCGGCCGACCAGCAGCTCCAGCGAGGGGCCCGGCTCGATCTGGTTGGGCGTCCCCCACTCACTGGTGATCATCGTGTCGTGCCCGAGGTGCCACCAGAAGTCGTAGTGCAGCCGCTGTGACCCCCGGTCGGACTCCCAGCGGCCCTTCGGCTCAAAGGTGTCGTGGTCGAGAGTGAACACCCCGCCGGGCGCGTCGCCGTTCACGTTGCCGAGCGCGCTGACATAGATGGCGTCCGTGCCGCAGTGGACGGTGTGCGGGCGGCTGTAGCCGGTCTTCTTGAAGACCGTCTCCGGTTCGATCGTCTTGACGAGCTTGGGATGCCGGGGGTCGTCCTTGACGTCGAAGATGTAGATCCGGCTGGACCTCAGGCCGGGGAGGACCAGGTAGCGCCTTTCCACGTGCGGGTGTGGCGCGTACGGGCACAGGGCCGCGCTGCACACGTTCCAGCCGAAGTGATGGAGCTCGTCGCCGGGGACGGACATGTCGTGCACATCGATGATCGATCCGTCCGAGAGGTCGATCGTGGCGAGCCCATCGGGCCGGCCGCCGGCCGGGTCGAGGAGGGCGACGTAGGCGAGCTCCTCCGGAGGGGCCAGCATGGCCTCGCGGGCGGACGGGTAGAAGGTGGGGTCAGGCTGGATGAGCGGCACAGCGAACTCCTGGACTCGTAGCCGGAACCGATATCCAACCAATCTTGTAGGAAAACTTCTCGCTGTCCAGGGGCGTATCGCGTAATCGGAGCGGAAGGCTGCGACGCCCGGCGGTGTCGATTCGCGGGCCTGTGGAAGAGGAGGTGACCCATCGGGCGTGAGAACTTCCGGTAGGGGCGGACAGACGGAGAGGTACGGGGCATCATCGCCCCGTACCTCTCCGTCTGTCGGTTCTATCTGTCAGTCGACGGCCACCTGTCCTGCGCAACCGTTCCCGAACGCCGCTTTCTTGGTCCTAGAGACCTTCGGAGCGAACCACTGGGCCGGGAGGTGTCAATCGACCTGTTCCACGAGATCCCTGGAGAACCTCAGCAGATTTTCGTAGGAGTGCAGACATGCACGGGAGTCCAGATGACCGGGCCAGTGATAATCGGCGTCCTGATAACCGGTGGCCTGGTCGTCGTGGTGCTCAAAGTTCCCGGTCCGGGCGGTCCGGGCGGTCCTTGCGGGCCTTCCGGTCCTTGCGGGCCTTCAGGTCCGGGTGGTCCTTGTGGGCCTTCAGGTCCTTGCGGTCCTGCGGGTCCTTCGGGTCCGGGTGCGCCGTCGGCACCTGCCGGTCCTGCGGGTCCTTCCGGTCCGGGGGCGCCGTCGGCGCCTACCGGTCCGGGGGCGCCGTCGGCGCCTGCGGGTCCTGCCGGTCCTGCGGGTCCTTCGGGTCCGGGGGCGCCGTCGGCGCCTGCGGGTCCTGCCGGTCCTTCAGGTCCTGCCGGTCCTGCGGGTCCTTCGGGTCCGGGGGCGCCGTCGGCGCCTGCGGGTCCTGCCGGTCCTTCAGGTCCTT
>NZ_JOEQ01000046.1 GCF_000721075.1 Streptosporangium amethystogenes | reverse complement strand
CAGGGCGCGCGGGTCACGATCACCGCCGGCAGGCTGAGCGTCACCGACGGCCCGTTCGCCGAGGCGAAGGAACTGATCAGCTACGCGCTCTACCAGGTCAGCTCGAAGGAGGAGGCCGTCGAGTGGACCTCCCGTTTCCTGGAGATCCACCGGGATCACTGGGCGGGCTGGGAGGGTGAGGCCGACGTGCTGCGCGTCTTCGGCCCCGAGGACTTCGCCGCTCCCGCCTGATCCCACCGCCGTGCACGAACCCCCGGCCAGGAACCCCTGGCCGGGGGTTCGTGCGTGCCTGGCACCTTCGCGTCCGGACGTAGCCACGGGCCGGACGCGTGCACCGGGAGTCGTCAGCGGGGTCGCCGGCGTCGGCGGCAGCCGAGGTCAGGCGTCCTCCGGAAAGGAGCGCGCGGCCGTGACCTTCGCTCGGGGCCACGGGATCCGGCTGATACCGTCTCCCAGATCGGAAAGGCGGGCAATGGGTTTTGGTGAGTTGATCGTGCCCAGCGGACTGGAACAGGTCATCGGTCCGGAGGAGCTCTTCTTCTCCACGACGGACCGGCGCGGGCTGATCCGCAGCGGGAACTCGGTCTTTGTCCGGACCTCCCGGTTCTCCCTGGACGAGCTCACCGGGGCATCGCACAGCATCGTGCGCCACCCCGACATGCCGGCCGGGATCTTCCAACTGCTGTGGGACCGCATGCTCGCCGGGCGCCCGGCGGGAGCCTATGTGCGGAACCTGGCCAAGGACGGCAGTCACTACTGGGTTTTCGCCACCATGACACCCTCGGCAGAGGGTTTCCTGTCGGTTCGGATGGCACCGCGGGCCGGACTGTTCGAGGAGGTCAAGCGCATATACAAGTATGTCGCCGACGCCGAACTCGAAGCGGCCGAGCACGACCGGATGAACCGGCGTGACGTGGCGCTGGTCGGCAGGGAGCAGATCGAGCGGCTGCTGGGAGAGCTCGGATTCGGCTCGCACGACGACTTCCTCACCGAGGCGCTGACCGCCGAGGTGGCGGCGCGCGGCCGGTTGGCTTCCGCGGCCTATGCCCGGCCCCGGGCGCGGGGACCGATCGCGGAGGTGCTGGCCGGGGTCGGAGCGCTGGAAACGCTGCTGACCGACCTGGTGGAGCGGCTGGAGAGCTACCGGGTGTTCAGTGACCGGCTCATACGGTCGTCCACCCAGGTGCTCGACGTCGCCCGCCGGCTTGACGAGGTGGTCGCCAGAGCCCAGGTCGCCTCCGAGACGGTCGCCGACACCGTACCGGTGCTGAGCAACGTCGCCAGGGTGATGGCCACGCCGACGCGCACCGCGATGGTCACCCTGGAGCGGCTGGTGCCCAGACTCGCCGCGCTGCGCTCGTACGTCACGGACCTGCGCTTCCGGATCGTGCTGGCGAGCCTGCACAACAACATGGTCGCCGCGTTCGCCGCCGAGGTCGCGGACGGTATCGCACCGCTCACCTCGCTGAGCGAGGTGCCCCAGCTCTGCGATGCCGTGCAGGAGAGCGTGCTGGAGATGTCGGCCAGGGCACAGCAGGTGAACCGGACACTGTGCGAGATCGTCGCCGAGATCACCGAGGCGGGCGCGCGGCTCACGGAGTTTCGCTGGTTCCTCGGGAAGTGGCGGATGCTCGTCCTGCGTCACCGGGTCGAGGGCGCACTCGCCGATCTGGTGCGGCCGATCGACGACGAGTTCGCCGCGATCTGGGACGGCCTGGACATGCTGCAGGAGCTGGGCAGGGAGTTCGAGGCCTCGGCCGTGCCGTTCAATGTCCAGGAGCTGGAGGCGCAGCTGGCCCGGATCAGGGCCGCGGCCACCGAGTACCGCGACGCGTGCTGAGCCGGGTCCGGCCGTGAGGTTCGCGCTGATCCTCGTGAAGTAGGGCGTATGGGCCACAATTGGTCTCGTGCAGTTCGGGATCCTGGGGTCGTTGGAGGTGCGGACGGAGGAGGGGGAACCCGTCTCCGTCGGCGGCCCCCGCTCGCGCGCGCTGCTGGCGCTGCTCCTGCTCGACGCGGGCCGGCCGGTCAGTGTGGACCGGTTGATAGACGGTCAGTACGGTGACGATCCGCCGGCCGGTGCGGCCAACGCGATCCAGGCCCAGGTGTCCCGGCTCCGCCGCGGCCTGCCTCCCGGCCTGATCACGTTTCACCAGGCCGGATACCGGCTCGCGGTCGACCCCGATGACGTCGATGCGCACCGGTTCGAGCGGCTCGCACGCGAGGGGCACAGGTTACTGATCGCAGGCCGGCATGAGCATGCCACGAGGGTGCTCAGTGAAGGGCTGGCGCTGTGGCGAGGGCCCGCGCCGGTCGGCATGCCGCAGGCGGCCCGGTTGGAAGAGCTACGGCTGGCGGCGCGGGAGGACCTGGTCGAGGCCGAGCTCGCGCTCCCGGAGGGCACCTCGATAGCCGAGTTGCGGCAGTTGGCGGCCGAGAACCCGTTGCGCGAGCGGCTGTGGGGCCAGCTCATGCGGGCGCTGCACGCCTCCGGGCAGCCGGCCGCGGCGCTGGCCGTCTTCGACGAGGCTAGGCGATTGCTGGCGGACGAGCTCGGCGCCGACCCGTCGCCGGAACTGGCGGCGCTTCACCTGGCGATCCTGCGCGGCGCGGAGCGGCCCGGGCAGCCGGTACGGCACCGGCTGCCCGGGCAGCTCACCGGCTTCGTGGGTCGCGAGGCCGAGCTGGACCGGATCGACTCGCTGCGGGACTCCCGCCTGGTCACCCTGACCGGTACGGGCGGCACCGGCAAGACGAGGCTGGCCATCGAGGCGGCCCGCCGCCGGACGCGGGACGTGTGCTTCGTCGATCTGTCCACGCTCGACGACGGAGATCAGATCCCCCTGACGGTACTCGGCGCGCTCGGTCTGCGCGAGGCGCGGCTGCGGCCACCGGTGCCGGGTCGGCTCGACGCCACGGACCGGCTCGTGGCGGCCCTGGCAGACGAGGAGCTCCTGCTCGTCCTGGACAACTGCGAGCACCTGATCGCGCCGGCCGCGGCGCTCGTCCGGCGGCTGCTCGACGCCTGCCCGGGGCTGGCCGTGCTGGCCACCAGCCGCGAGCCGCTCGGGATCACCGGTGAGATGCTCGTCCCGCTCTCGCCGCTGGCCGTACCGCCCCCCGGCACGGACCTGGACAACGCCCTCGGCTATCCCTCGATACGGCTGTTCATGGAGCGGGCCGCCGCGGTACGTCCCGGCTCCGTCATGAGAGGCTCCGTCATGAGAGCCGAGGTCGTCGAGATCTGCGTCATGCTGGACGGGCTGCCGCTGGCCATCGAGCTGGCGGCGGCGAGGCTGAGGTCGTTCACGGTCGAGGAGATCGTCGCGCGGCTGAAGGAGCACGGCCGGTTCGCGCTGCTGTCACGCGGTGATCGCACCGCGGCGGCACGGCACCGGACGCTGTACGCGGTGGTGGACTGGAGCTGGAGCCTGCTCAGCCCCGAGGAGCAGGCGCTGGCCGCGCGGTTCTCGGTGTTCTCCGGCAGTTCGTCCCTGGAGGCCGTCGAACGGGTCTGCGGATCCGGCGAGGTGCTGGCCGACCTGGTGGACAAGTCACTCATCGAGGTGGACGACGGCCGTTACCGGATGCTCGACACGATCCGCCTGTTCTGTGCGGAGCGGCTGGCCGAGGCGGGGGAGCGGGAGCGGGCGCGCGCCGAGCACGCCGCCTACTTCCTGGAGCTGGCACAGCGCGCCGACCCGTGGTTGCGCAGGGCCGAGCAGCTCGAATGGCTGGCCCTGCTCTCCGCCGAGCAGAGCAACCTGCGGGCCGCGCTGGGCCGTGCCGTACCGGATGACCCTGAGATGGCGCTGCGGCTGATCGCGGCCCTGGCGGCGTACCAGTGGCTGAGCGGGCGGCGGGAACAGGCGGTCTCGTCGGCGCTCCGGCTGCTCGAACGGTTCGGCACCGAGCCGCCCGAAGGGCTGGAGGAGGAGTACGTCCTGTGCGTGTTGCAGGCCGTACCGCATGTCCTGCCGGAGCAGTGGGCGAGGGCCGAGGAGGTCCTGCGGTCGCTGGACCGGGAGTTGCACCATCCCTTCACGTCCGTGCTGTGGGGCATGGTCGCGGGGCCGCCGGCTCCAGGATCCGTCCTGATGTGGGAGCCGCTGCTCGGCTCCGACCCGTGGAGCCGAGCCGTGACCATGCTCGGGACGTCCCTGATGCACCTGCTTGACGGCCACGTGGCCGATGCCGAGGGAGAGCTGGAGTCGACGCTGGCGAGCTTCCGTTCCGTGGGCGAGCGCTGGGGGATGGCACAGGGGCTCGAATGGCTGGGAATGATCGCCGGCTGGCGGGGGGACTGGGCACGGGCCAGGCGGCTCTGGGGGGAGGCCCTGGATCTGCACGAACAGCTCGGCGCTCTGGACGAGATGGTGGACGTGCTCTGCCGGAGGGCCGACGGGCTGCTGCGCGAGGGCGATGTTCCCGCGGCCCGCGCCGACCTGCGGCGTGCCACCGAGCTGGCGCGCGGGACGAGCGCGTCGCGCCGATCGTCGCCGATCGAGCTGGGCTGGGGGGAACTCGCCCGGCGGTGCCGCGATCACACACGGGCGCGCGAACACTACGCGGCGGCGCTGGACGTCGTCGGCTCAGGCGGCTATGTCACCGAGAGCATCGCGTCGCTCGTGTTCACCGCGCTGGGACGGCTGGCCGAGGCGGAAGGCGACCGCGCGGAGGCCGGGCGCCGTCACGGCGAGGCGCTCGCGCTGACACGCATGCCACCGGTGGTGACGATGGATCTCGCCCATGTCACCGAGGGGTACGCGGGGCTCGCCCTGCTCGAAGGCGCGGCGGAGCGGGCCGCGTTCCTGCTCGGTGTGGGGGTGGCGTTGCGCGGTGCGGTCGTCGCCGGCGACCCTGACGTCGCGCGGGTCGCCGTGGGCGCCACCGAGCTCATCGGTGCGGAGGCCTTCGCCGCGGCGTTCGCCAGGGGCGCCGCGCTGAACCGGGACGACGCGCTGACGGCCGTCTCCTGACCGTCAGCCGGCTGTCTGTGGCCTGTCAACGCTCCCGGCGAGGCTAGGAGGCATGAGGAACAGCAACGTCCTGATCTCCGGCGCCAGTATCGGCGGCCCCGCTCTCGCCTACTGGCTCAACCGCTACGGCCACACCGTGACCGTGGTCGAGAAGGCTCCGGCCCTGCGCCTCGGGGGCCAGGCGGTCGACTTCAAGGGCGAGACCCACCTGTCGGTGCTGGAGCGGATGGGCATCCTGGAAGACGTACGGCGGTTGCAGACCGGCGGGACCGACCAGGAGATCGTTGACGCGAACGGCCGCAGGCTGGCGGTGATGCCCGGCGAGTTCACCGGTGGCGAGCTGGAGATCCCGCGCGGGGAGTTGTCCCGGCTGCTGTACGACAGGACGCTCGCCGCCGGGTGCCGGTACGTCTTCGGCGACTCCATCACCTCGCTCACCGAGACCGAGGGCGGCGTCCACGTCACGTTCGAGCGCGGTGCTCCGCGGACCTTCGACCTGGTGGTGGGCGCGGACGGCATCCACTCCAACGTTCGCCGGCTGGCCTTCGGCCCCGAGTCCGACCATGTCCGCTTCCTGGGTCACTACTACGCCCTGGCCGACCTTCCACAGCGCTTCGGGAAGACCGCGAAAATGTACAACGAGCCCGGCAGGATGGTCGCCGTCGGAGGGCCCGGAGCCGATGCCTTCTTCGCCTTCGCCTCGCCGCGGCTCGACTACGACCGCTACGACGTGGCGGCGATGAAGCGGATCGTGATCGACGCCTATGCCGGGATGGGCTGGCAGACCAGCGAGGTCCTCGACGCGGTACGGCAGGCGGACGACTTCTACCTCGACTCGATCAGCCAGGTCCGGATGGAGCACTACGCCAGGGGCCGCGTCGTGCTGCTCGGTGACGCCGCCTACGGCAACACGCTGGGCGGTTTCGGCACCGGCCTGGCCATGGTCGGCGCGTACGTGCTGGCCGGAGAGCTCGCGGCGGCGGACGGGGACCACCGGGTCGCCTTCCGGCGCTACGAGGAGGGGTTCCGCGGTTATGCCAGGATCGCCAAGAACGGCAACGCCGGCCCCTTCCTCGCCCCCGGCACCCCGGGCCGGATCCGGATGCGCAACTGGACTTTTCGCTACGGATTCCTGCTGAAGCTGATGCTGTGGCTGACCGACAGGTTCGCGACCAACATAACCCTCAAGGACTACCCGTCGATGGTGCGCCGCTGACCCGGCGCACGTCAGGTGGAGGGTGCCGGGGCGCCCTCGCGGTCGAGCGGCGCGTACATCGCGCTCCGCCTGTCGAAGAGTCCCACCGTGGCGAAGTAGATGTTGGCGATCACCATGAGTGTGATCGACGTGCCGGCGTACAGTGCGCTGCCGAGCGCGGGGACGGCGTCGACCGGCAGCGTGTAGGCCATGACCACGCGCGCCGCGGAGTCGAGGAGGGTGCCGGCGCCCCACAGGACGGTCGTGACCCGCCAGGCCCTGCGGAAGCGGGGGAGCCGTTCCCACAGCACGTCCCACGGCTCGCCGGTGCCGCGGACCGGGAACCTGTGCTCCAGCAGCGGCCGGCTGAACAGGAAGGTGAGCGGCATCCCGGCCCGCAGGCTGGCCAGGAACCAGAGCCCGACGGCGGCCGTCAGCCACCCTTCCCTGGCGAGCAGGAACCGCTCGCTGCCGCTGATCAGCGAGGCCCCCACGCCCAGCACCATCATGGCCGTCATGAAGACGGAGAGCCCGTCGACCCTGCGTTCCCTGACCAGCAGGTAGGCGCCCATGGCCGCGGGCACCACGGCCGTGACGAGCAGGGACAGGTAGACGCTCATCCCGGCCGAGCGCAGCACGTAGTACAGGACGGCCGGTACGAGCAGGTCGACCAGCAGGCGCAGCAGCGTGCGCCGCCTGCCCGGGGCGCTCACGGCCCGCTCCTGGTCGCGAGATCGAACAGCGTCACCAGCTCCTCGGCACAGGCGGCGAGGTCGAGATCGGGTCTGGCCTCCAGCAGGAACGGCAGGCCGTCCAGGGCGCGTTGCACGGTCGCCGCCATGACGAAGGTGTCGAAGTCGCGGAACTCGCCGCCGCGCTGCCCGTCGCGCAGGATGCGCACCAGGTGGCCGAGGACCTCGTTCTCGTCGCCCCCGTCATAGGAGCGGCTCGCGCCGTCCTCGTCGCGGAAGTTGAGGAAGATCTCCATCATCGCCCGCATCCGTGCGCGGTTGTCCGCGACGTAGGCGACCAGCGCGGTGATGTAGGTGCGCAGCGCGTCACGGGCACAGGTCACGTCGGCCATCCGCCCGGCCATGAACCGTCCGATGTGATCGTAGAACTCGGCGACGGCCGCGCTCATCAGCTCGTCCTTGCCGGCGAAGTGGTACGAGATCAGGCGGGTGCTGCTCAGGCCCGCCCGTTCGGCGATGCGGGCGAAGGACGTCTGGCCGTAGCCGAGCTCGGCGATCGTCTCGATGGTCGCCGCGATGATCTGGGAGCGCCTGGCCGCGCCGGTGAAGGAGTGCTCGGCGGGTGTTTCCCTGCCCTTCCTTACTTGCATGAGTAAAAAATACGTCATGCGAGTAATTCGGGCAAGTGTGCCGAGCCCGGTAAGGCCGGCTGTCCCGTCCGATTCGCGCGCCGCTCGCCGGCCGGTGAGCGGCACGCGGTCCGTGCGCGCCCGCGCCGTGTCCGGGGCCCTCGGAACGACGGGACCGAGAGGTGTCGCGGGTGCGGGCGAGATGGTTGGATCGGGAGGCATGGTGGTTGGTGATCCTCATCGGGTGGTCGAGGCGGTCTGGCGGATCGAGTCCACGCGGGTGATCGCGGGGCTTGCCCGGATGGTGCGCGATGTCGGCCTGGCCGAGGAACTCGCGCAGGACGCCCTGGTCCTCGCACTTGAGCAGTGGCCGAGATCCGGCATACCTGATAATCCCGGAGCCTGGCTCATGTTGACCGCCAAGCACCGGGCGATCGACATGATCCGCCGCAGGACCCGCTACGAGCACAAGCTCGAAGAGGTCGGCAGGGACGTGGAGATCCGTCAGGAGGCGGCCGAGGCCGAGCTGGACGACGCCCTCGACGACCACATCGGTGACGACGTGCTGCGCCTGCTCTTCACCGCCTGCCATCCGGTGCTGTCCACCGAGGGACGTCTGGCGCTCACCCTGCGCCTGCTCGGCGGCCTGACCACCGAGGAGATCGCGCGCGCCTTCCTGGTGCCGGAACCGACGGTCGGGCAGCGGATCTTCCGGGCCAAGCGCACCCTCGCCGAGAAACGGGTGCGCATCGAGATGCCGGCCCCGGCCGAGCTGGGCGAGCGCCTCGCGTCGGTGCTGGAGGTCGTCTATCTCATCTTCAACGAGGGCTACTCGGCGACCGCCGGTGACGACTGGACGCGTCCCTCGCTCTGCGAGGAGGCACTGCGCCTGGGCCGGATCCTGGTGGGTCTGATGCCGCGGGAGGCCGAGGCTCACGGCCTTGTCGCCCTGATGGAGATCCAGGCGTCGCGCCTCCGGGCCAGGACGGGGCCGGACGGTGAGCCGGTCCTGCTTCCCGACCAGGACCGGAGGCTGTGGGACCGGCTGCTGATCCGCCGGGGGCTGGAGGCGCTCGAACGTGCCGAGAAGCTCGGCACGCTCGGTCCCTACGGCCTGCAGGCCGCGATCGCGGCCTGCCACGCCCGCGCGCGGTCCACCGACGACACCGACTGGGAACGGATGGCCGCCCTCTACCGGGTGCTCGTCCACCTCACCCCCTCGCCCGTGGTGGAGTTGAACCGCGCGGTCGCGGTGAGCAGGGCGTACGGCCCGGCGCGGGGCCTGGAGATCGTGGACGGGCTGGCGGCGGAGCGCGCGCTGAGGGACTATCCGCAACTGCCCGCCGTACGGGGTGATCTGCTCGCGAGACTGGGCCGCCTCGACGAGGCACGCGCGGAGTTCGAACGGGCCGCCGAGCTCACCCGCAACGAGCGCGAGCGGACCCTCTTCCTGGCCCGGGCGGCCGCCACCCACGAATGAGCGAAAGCGGTACCGCCGGCCGGAGGCGCCGGTGGCCAGGATGATCTTCTCTGAGCCGGGCGTCTCTCCTCCGGCTAGGATGTGGAGCACCGCTCCAATAATGATCGGAGCGGTGCTC
Source organism: Streptosporangium amethystogenes (assembly GCF_000721075.1). Lineage (GTDB taxonomy): Bacteria > Actinomycetota > Actinomycetes > Streptosporangiales > Streptosporangiaceae > Streptosporangium > Streptosporangium amethystogenes. The sequence continues at coordinate 38,875 of NZ_JOEQ01000046.1, read as the reverse complement.
CCTTTGTCGGCGGCTGGAGAGCACATCGCATGGCCGAGGTGATGCGCGCCGATGCGCGCCGCAATTACGAGCAGTTGCTGGCCGTAGCCAGGGAGGCCTTCGCCGAGCACGGGACCGACGCCTCACTCCGGGACGTCGCCCGCCGGGCGGGCGTCGGCATCGGCACCCTCTACCGGCACTTCCCCACTCGGGAGGCCCTGCTCGAAGCCCTCATGAGCAGTGGCTTCGACGCCCTCCAGAGCAGGGCGGAAGAGCTGCTGGCCGCGTCCTCGCCCCGTGACGCGCTGCTCGTCTGGCTGCGCGAGCTGGCCGTCGGCTCGACCACCTACCAGGGTCTTCCGGCGTCGGTCATGGCCGCGCTGCGGGAGGAGGGCTCCGAACTGCACGCCTCCTGTCACGCGATGCGCGCCTCCGGGGGCCGGCTTCTCGCGCGGGCCCAGGAGTCCGGTGCGGTCCGCGCCGACCTCGTCATCGGCGAACTCCTGGCCCTGGTGGCGGGCATCGCCTGGGCGAGCGAGCAGTCGACCGGCCACGACCTGATCGAGCGTCTGCTCACCCTGTCCGCCACAGGCTTCGCCGCGGACCGGTCGCCGGGCTCCGCTCCGGCCTGACCGGGGGCGTCCGTGCGCGGACGATCGAGTCTTCGGGGCAGGGAGGGGCCTACCTGGGGGCGTCCCAGGTGTTCGACGGGCTCTGGCCGGTCGGCACGGTCGGGCTGAACCGTACGGGCAGGGCCTCCAGGCTGCGAACCCACAGCGAAGGGCGCCACCGTAGCGCGTCCGGTTTCACGGTGAGATAGACGTCGGGCAACCGGTCGAGGAGCACCTCCACGGCCGTCTTGGCGATGATCTCGCCGAGCTCGGGCGCGGGGAAGGGGCAACCGTACTCGCCGTGGCTGAAGGACATGTGCGCCCGGTTGGCGCCGGAGCCGGCATGGGCGGCCGGTTGCACCTGCGGATCGGCGTTGGCCGCGGCGACGCCGAGCACCAGCAGGTCGCCCCGGCGAATGCGCCGCCCGGCCAGCTCGCAGTCCTGCACGGCCCAGCGTGAGGGCAGGTTCGGCGAGGGCGGATCCTTCCACAGCACCTCGTTCAGCGCCTCGCCGACGCTGCTGCGGCCACCCTGCAGGTTCATCGAGAAGTGGTCGTCCACCAGCATCAGCCGCAGGGTGTTGCCGATCCAGTTGGCGCTGCTGTCGTGGGAGGCGATCATCAACACGATCAGGTCCTGGACGATCACCTCGTCGGTGAGCCGCGCGGCGTGTGCCAGCAGGTGCGAGGTGATGTCGTGGCCCGGCCGGGTGCGCTTGTCGGTTATGAGCCGGCCTATTTTGTCCAGAATTCGGGGAAGCGCCGAAGCGGCCTCCTCGCTCCCGCCCAGCACGTGGTTGACGTCCTTGACCAGGTCCGGCAGGTCGGTCTCCGACAGCCCGAACAGCCGGGTGACGACCTGAGCCGGAATCCGGTAGGCGTACTGGGAGATCAGGTCGGTCTGGCCGTCCCCTGAGAACTCGTCGATCGCGAGGTCGGCGACCTGCTCGCAGATCAGGGCCAGCTCGGTGCGGTCGACGGTGTCCAGCGCGTCGCTGATGGCGCCACTCCGCCGCTGGTGCTCGACCCCCTCGGAGTACATCACGGACGGCTGCCATGTCACGTACGGGAGCGACGGCCAGTCCGGAGGGAGGTGATCCCGCATGTTCCAGCGCCTGGGGTCGCGGCCGAACAACTGCGGCTGGCTGGTGACATGGTGCAGCTCGCGGTAACCGATCACGAACCAGGCGGGCATGTCGTCGAGGAGAATGGGGACGATGGGCCCGTGCTTGCGGCGCATCTCCTGGAACATCGCGGTCGGGTCGTCGTCGATCAGTGACGCGTGCAGCCGTACGGCATCGGCGTGGTCGGCATATCCCTCCAGCGGCTCCCGTCTCCGCTCGGGATTCCGAGGCGCGGGCGGGGCGGCGGACGGGGCTGTGGAGTCGGGCAGGGGAGGGGAGTTCGTCACGGCATGCTCTCTTGGGCGGGCGACTGGTCGTGGGTGCGGGTGAGGTGCTCCATGAGCGTGATCAGCACGTGCTTGCCCGAGGACCGCTCCCGCGCGTCGCAGTCGATGAGCGGGACCTCGGGCGACAGCGCCAGCGCCTCGCGCACCGCCTCCAGGGAGGGCCCGTCGGTGAAGCGGTTGACGGCGACGACGAACGGGGTCCGGTGGTGCTCCAGCCGGTCGATGGAGTACCAGGAGTCCTCCAGGCGGCGGGCGTCCACCAGCACGACCGCGCCCAGGCTGCCGGCGAACAACTGGTCCCACACGAACCAGAACCGCTGCTGACCGGGTGCGCCGAACAGGTAGAGCACCATGCTCGTGTTCAGCGTGATCCGGCCGAAGTCGAAGGCCACCGTGGTGGTCGTCTTGGTCCGTACCCGGCTGGCGTCGTCGATGCCCACGCTCGCCTGGGTCATGACCTCCTCGGTGCTCAGCGGACGGATCTCGCTCACCGAGCCGACCAGGGTGGTCTTTCCCACGCCGAACCCGCCGACGACCACGATTTTCAGGGCATCCGCGGCGGTCGTGCGCAGCGGCGTTCTCTGGTCAGAGGTTGTGGAGTGCAACGAGCACCTGCCTCAGGATTTCGGGATCCGGTCGTCCGGCCTGTGCGGCGACCGACGGATGACGGACGGTGATGCGACCGGTGTCCAGCAGGTCGCGCAGCAGGATCTTCACCACGCTGACCGGCAGCCGCAGCTCCGCCGAGATCTCCACCACCGCCGTCGGCCGCTGGGCCATCCGCAGGATCCTGATGTGCTCGGACTGCATACCGGGGGTGGGCGCGCACTCGCTGACGATGAGGGAGACGGAGTCGAAGGTTTTCTCGTCGGCGCTGGTACGCCCCCCGGTGACCGTGTAGAGCCGGTCCGGGTCTTCTTGGTCGATGGCTCGCCGTGTCATACGCGGTCGTCGCTGTTCTCCGTTTGCCGCGGTGCCGCGGTGAGGTACACCCCGATCTGCTCCACCAGTTCGTTCATGTTGTGCGCGATGAGCCCCACCTCGCCGTCCTCCTCGGCCACCACGGCCAGGTGGGCGCCGTCCCCGGCCGGCACGATGAGCAGCAGTCCGCCGGCGAACTCCACCATCGCCTGCCCCGCTCCGATGCCGTCCCCGAACTCGGCGGAGGCGCTCAGCGAGAGGCTCTGGATCCCGGCGGCCAGGGCGGAGAGCTGGTCGGCCCCGTCCCGGCCGAGGCCGGCGGTGAAGCACATCTTCAGGCCGTCCCTGGTCAGCACCAGCACATGCCTGATCCCGGGGGTCTTCTCCTTGAGGTTCTCCAGTAGCCAGTCGAAGTCACGGTCGGTGGTGTGCGAAGCGTCGGTTGTGCTCATAGAAACGACGGGGTGCCCCTTCGGCGCGTGCGCGGAAGGGACGGCCCCTGCCTCCTCATCTGTGAATCCAAAGATGTCCGGTGGTCGGCGGACGCGTGTCAGGAGTCGCCCGGGGCCGAGGAGGGGGCTGGGGAGGGGGAACGCCCACGGCCGCCGGCCTGGCGGAACGCGGCGAACCTCGCCGCCGAGTCACGCCCCTCGCGCACGGGCTTGGCAGGCGATGTCTGCCGCGCCCTGGTCGCCTCGGCCAGCGTCTGCCCCCGGCGCCGCCTGGGCAGCGGATCCTCGGACTCGTCGGCCGGCCCCTCCTGCGCGGGTACGGCCGGCGCGGGTACGGCGACCTTCACAGGGCGGCGGACCGACGACTCGACGACGGGCGGCACGGTGGCCAACAGGGGCTGAGTGATCAGCAGGCGCGGGATCAGCATCACGACCCCCATGCCGCCACGGGCGGACGGCCGGAAGCTGACCGTCAGGCCGTACTTGTCGACCAGGCGCCCCACGACCGCCAGGCCCAGCCGGGTGCCGGACAGCGTCCGCAGGTCGAGCGGCTCGGACACGAGCCTGGTGGCGTGCTGCCGCTCGCGCGGGCGCATCCCCAGACCACTGTCCTCGATCGTGATCACGACGCCGGCGTCCTCCTCGTCCACGTACACGTGAACCTCGGTGCCGTGCGCCGAGAACGTGGCGGCGTTGTCCATCACCTCGGCCAGCGCGTGCATCACACCCTCCGCCGCGTATCCCGCGACGGCGACGGTGCTGGTGGAGTGCAGCCGGATGCGCCGGTAGGCGCCGATGCGGCCCATCGCGCCGCGCAGCACGCTCTCCATGACGATCGGCCGGGTCCATCGCCGCCCGGAACGGCCGCCGCTCAGCAGGGCGATGTTGTCCGCCAGCCGGCTCAGCTGGGAGACGCGGTGGTCCAGGTCCAGCAGGTCGGCGAACGCCTCCTCGTGCTCGCCGTACCGCTCCTCCAGCTCGCGCAGCCGGGCGAGCAGGCTGGTGGCCTGTGCCTGCACCCGGGCCGCGGCCCCGGCGCACGCCGCCATCACGGCGGTGCCCCTGCGCTCGCTCTCGGAGAGCTGCCGCGCCGTCTCGCTCAGCAGGTCGCGCAGCGGGCCGGGCCCCGGCTGGTGTGTCTCGGCCAGTGCGGCGCTCACCGACATCCGGTTCGTCTGGATCCGCCGGACCAGATCCGGCAGCGTGTCGTCGGTCAGCCGGGAGATCTCGTCCTCGGTCGCCTCGCGGTACGCCCGGGCGGTGGCGAGCTCGCGTTCGATCAGCTCAAGCTCGTGCCCGGCCGCGTCGAGCAGCCGGCGCAGCGGGCCGTCCGGGGGCTGCGGCAGCTGGGAGAGCGCGTCGGCGGCCGAGACGCCGCCGCGCACCTGGCGTCCCAGCGAGGGCAGCGACTCCTCGGCCATTCGCAGCACTTCCCGCTCCAGCCAGGTGAACCGCGCGCCGGCCCACTCGGCCCGCTCACGCAGCCGGCGACCGGTGCCGGCGTAGTGGACGATGGCCGCGGCGGCGCCGGACAGCAGTACGGCCGAGATCCCGCCGACGAGCGCCATCAGCTCTCTGGCCTCGTAGGGGACGGCGGACACCGCCCACAACCACATGCAGGCCATAATGATCATGGTGCCGAGAGAGGCGATGACCGCCAGTTCCCTCGGTGAAAGCCTGCTCCGGGTCCGGTGCGGTACATCTACTGACATCGGCGTCCTTGGGGGGTGGCGGCAAGGCGTGACAAGGCCGCGTTGAACTTGCTGTTCCCCCTGCGATATCGGTCAACCGGGTGGTGCCGCTTCACGGCAGAGCGCGAACAGGCACACACCGTAGCACCACGCCTACGGCTAAGAACAGACAGTCACTCTCGAACCACGCATTTCCATTCTAATCAACCGTGAGTCAATGTATTCGTCGATTAATACTTTCTATTCGGACATTTGCTTATATAAGGTCATGATTTTCCGTGGAGTCGGCGGGATGCGGTCTCGTCGGCCCGGGGATCCGGGGCACGCGTCCGTGCCCGGAGAACGGCGGATCTCGATCGGTGGCCGGGGACCGTACGACACGAGGCCGTGGGCCTCCCTGCGACAGTGGAGACCCACGGCGTGGGGGTGAAGTGCCTGATCAGCGGGGAGAGCGCGTTGACCACCGCTGATCAGGCGGGCTCAGGGCACCTCAGGGGTAGGAGACGAGCTTGGAGGGGATCGTGTCCGTGCCGAAGGCCGGGCCGCCGGTGCCGTTGATCACATGGTTGATCCGCCCGTTGCCGCCGAGGGAGACGGTGAGCAGGCTGTGGAACTTGACTCCCGGCTTCACCGGGGTCTCGAACGCGTTCTCCACCTGGATCGTCGGATCGACGTTGAAGTAGACGTAGCTGCCCAGTCCCCAGCCCTCGTGGGTGTTGACCGCAGGGCCGACCTTGTAGGCCGCCCAGCCCTTGGTGTCGCCGTTCATGTAGGCCGCCTGGTTCGGCGGGTCGTACGCCTTCTCGTTCTGGAAGAAGATCGTCCGGCCGCGCTCGCCGTACCACTCGACGTCGTACTTGCGGTAGTGCTCGACGAACAGGCCGGTCGCCAGGACGTCGTCGCCGTTGACGATCAGGCCGGTCTCGGCGGTGTTGACGTTCCAGCCGATGCCGTCGCCGTGGTCACCGCGCCACAGCCAGGTGTGGTCGATGATCACGTCGTCGCTGTTGACGACCACGCTGGTGGTGGCGTTGCCGGCGAAGGCGCCGCCGATCCGGACGAACACGTCCTGCAGCGTGGTCGGATTGGCGGCGTGGTCGGCGCTCGACCCCGGCGGGCCGACCTCGATGAGCACGTCGGACTTCTGCGGGCCCGCGTCGACCAGGAAGCCGGCGAGCCGCACGCCGTCCACGTCGGCGACCTTGACCGCGCCGACGCCGCCGTCGGGGATGATCGTGGCCAGGCCGAGACCCAGGACCACGGTGTTCGCCCGGGTCACGTTGATCGGCTGGTCGACGTGGTAGATGCCGGGGGTGAGCAGCAGGTGCAGGCCCTGGCTGAGCGCGGTGTTGATGGTCGCGGCCGTGTCACCGGGCTTGGCGACATAGAACTGGCCGAGCGGGATCGAGCTTCCGGGAGTGGCGCCGTTCGCCCAGCTCACGCCGCGCGCGTCGGTCCGCTTGGCCGGGACGAACACCCGGTACTCGTTGCCGGAGACGTAGAGGTACGGCTTCTCGCGGCTGATCGGGGTGTTGTCCAGTGTGGTGTAGGACTTGTCGGCGAAGGCGGTGGCGGGAGCGCCCTGCACCCCGGAGAAGACCATGTTCCACACGCCGTTGAGCCAGCCGCCGACGGAGCTGTCCCGGGTGTACCACTGCTGCTGCGAGTACGGGCCGACGGTGCCGTCGATCTTGCTGTCGGCGATGTAGCCGCCGCTGGCCCAGCCGTAGCCGGTGGGGGCCAGGTTGAGCGCGCCCTTGATGTGCATGCGGCGGAACGGCGCGGCCTGGGAGACGGCCCACTGGTTGGTGCCGCCGGGCGGCTGGACCGACAGGTTCTCCGTCGAGCGCCAGAAGTTCTGGGTCGCGTTGCCGCCGAACCAGCCCGCGTCGACGGTCACGCCGTTGACGGTGACGTCGTCGGGGGACTGTCCCAGACCCATGATCGAGGTGTAGAAGCCGACGTTGGCGTTCACGTTGTAGGTGCCCGGCTTGAACAGGAAGGCGTGGCGCCCGGTGCCGAACTGGGCCGACTCCTGCTGCCGGAAGACGGTGTCGAGTTGGCTCTGGATGCCGGCGCTGGACATGGACGGGTCGAAGACGTGAACGTTCGGCCCCAGGTCCCCGCCGCCGGGGATCACCGGGCCGTCAGACGTGGTGTAAACGGCGAACTCCCACAGTGAGTATCCGTAGCCGGTGGCTCGGGTGGTGCCCTGCATCCGGACGTACCGGGCGGAGCCGCTCACCTCGTGCGACTGAACGCCACCGGTGGCGCCCGTAACGGACTTCAGGTCGTTCCAGGTGGTGCCGTTGGCCGACCCCTGGAGCTTGAAGGCGCTCGCGTACGCGGCCTCCCACCTCAGGTCGATCCTGCAGATGGTCTGGGCCGAGCCCAGGTCCACCTGGATCCACTGCGGGTCGGCGGCCACGCTGGACCAGCGGGTCCCGTTGTCGCCGTCGAAGGCGGCGCTCGCGGGGGTTCCGCCGTTCTCGGTGGACGACGCGGTCGAGGGCTTGTTCAACGCGGCGTTGGTAGCCCCGCACTGGCCCACCGGGCCCGAGCCCCCACCGAAGACCTGGAACTCCCACAGTGAGTATCCGTAGCCGGTGGCTCGGGTGACGCCCTGCATCCGGACGTACCGGCCACTGCCGGTGACGTCCCAGGTGTCGATCCCGCCGTCACCGCCGGTGACGGTCTTCAGGTCCGTCCACGTGCTCCCGTTCTCGGACACCTGGATCTTGTATCCGCTGCCGTACGCGGCCTCCCAGTTCAGCACGATCCTGCTGATGCCGGACGAGGCGCCCAGGTCCACCTGGAGCCACTGGGAGTCACTGGCCGCGCTGGACCAGCGGGTGCTGGTGTTGCCGTCGACCGCGGCGGCCGGCGGGGTGCCGCCGTTCTCGGTCGAGGAGGCCGTCGCGGTCTTGCCCTGCGACAACAACGTGTCGGCGAAGGCCGGGCTCGACGGTACTGCGAGCAGAGCCGCCACGACTGCCGTGGCAGTCCATAAGGCGGCAGGACGGAACAGACCTCTCATGCTTGTCTCCACAGTGGATCCGGGGGGTGGAAGGTCCGACAGCAGATGAGGCGCGACTACGGCACCCGTAAATCAACGCCTTATTTCTACACTTAATTTAACTCGTCGGAAACATGAGGTCAATAGGTCGCGCGTCATGGATGGGATGGATCGGAGGTCCTGCCTCCGCGGGTGGGAGCCGAGGTCAGGGTGCTGTTCCCGCGAAGCCCCCGGGCTCTGCCGGATCTCGCCGCCGTGTCGGATCCACCGCGGGCCGATCTGCAAGATCGCGTACTGGGCGCCGGTCGAGGGCGTCCCGGCGAGTATCCGCCGCGTCGGCGGACCTCGAGGATACTGGCTTAATTAATGAGATTAAGTAATATCAATGCGGATTGATTATTAATCAATAGGAATTCTGGCGTGCGGAATATTTGTGGTGCCATGAAAGCTTCCGCGTTGTCCACCGCGGTTGTCGCATTGGTGAAGGCGGGCCGGACTGCCTGGCAGCGGGACGTGTACCGCAACACCGTGTAGGTGGGCGCACACACGATCACCACACCGGCAGGCCCCCCGGCCTGCCGGTGAGTCGTGAGGTCAGACGCGGGGCACGACGTGGCCGAAGCGGAACACCCGGGCCGGGTCGTAGTGGTCCTTGAGGGCGACGAGCCTGCGCAGTGTCGGCTCCGGCCAGGCGCGGGCCAGGTCTTCGGGGGCGAGCATCGCCCCGTGGAAGTTGAGCTGCGTCCCGCCGGTCAGCCAGGGAGCCAGGGAGCCGAGCACGGCACCGCCCACGGCCGGGATGACCGTGTCGAGCAGTTCGGGAACGGGGGCGCCGATCACCATCACGCCGAAGGCGGCGTCCCGTCCGCCCACGGCGTTCGGCCGGCGCGGCTCGCGGCCCAGCGCCCCGCCCAGCTGGCGCAGCTCAACGACGGCCAGCGGCACGTCGACCGTCGGGCCGGCCGCTGCCAGGAGCGCCTCCACGGTCTCCGCACCGAGCTCGCGCAGCAGGGCGCCGCGCTCCCAGGTCGGCATGGGGTGCACCGGGTCCTGGTGCACGGAGTCGATCGCGCCGAACGGCATCTGTGCGATCTCGCCGAAGATCGGCTCGGCGACGGCCCGCATCGGGGCGAGAAGAGCCTCCGCCTTGTGGGCGTCGCCGAGGTGGGCGAAGCGCAGGTGGGTCACGAAGCGGCCACGCAGCTGCGGAGGGAGCTCGGGCATCGGGGGCAGGCGCAGCATCGCCACCGAGGTGGTCGTGGCCTCCGGCAGCGTGCCGGCCCAGGTCCGGTAGGCGTGCAGGACGGCGGGGGTGTCCTCGGCGCTGAAGTAGAGGCCGCCCCCGTACAGGGTCGACACCGGGAACAGGTCGATGACCATGGAGGTGACCACGCCGAAGCTGCCCTTGCCGCCGCGCAGTCCCCAGAACAGGTCGGGTTCGGTCTCCGGGTCCGTCACCCGGACCAGGCCGTCCGCGGTCACCACGGTGATCTCCCGTACGTGGTCGGCGGCGAAGCCGAAGGTCCGCGAGATCGGGCCGATGCCACCGCCCAGCGTGTAGCCCACCGCCCCGACGCCTGTGGACGAGCCGCTCAGGGGTGCCAGGCCGTACGGGGTCGTCTGCGCGATGACGTCCGCCCAGCGGCAGCCCGCGCTGACCCGCGCGGTGCGGCCGGAGGGCTCGACGGTAACCTCGCGCATCCTGGAGGTGTTGATCAGCAGCGCCCCGTCGGAGGCCTGGACGGCGCCGTGCCCGGTGGCCTGCACGGCGACGGGAAGGGAGTGGTGGACCGCGAAGCGGACCGCCGCCATGACGTCCGAGGTGCGGGTGGCGCCCACGACGACGGCCGGGTGGTGCCGGACCGCGGTGTTGAAAGTCGCGATCTCCTCGTCGTAACCGTCCTGACCGGGAGAGAGGACAGGGCCGGCGACCTGGCCTCGCAGGACTTCCAGCTCTCCGCCGAGATACCCGGCTGTGGAAAAGACGGTGCTCATGAAGGTTCTCCCGATGGTGTGAGACGACTCGCGGCGTGGGGCGAGGTCGCAGGGCCTCGATCGGCCCGGTCCTCCAGTTATCGCAGCCGGCACTTGGAGACGGCTGGGTTGTCACTGGGCGCCCGGCGGCCGCGGCGATCGAGTGGTGGCCGCCGGTCCCGGCCGAGGCCCTAGAGGACTCCAAGTCTTTTCCTAGACGGCGATGAGACGCTGCGTGCATGTCGTCGTCACTGGAGTCCCAGCCCTCCAGCATCCTGCTGTTACGGGAGGTCCTGGCACACGCGGGTGCGACGGGTCCCGATCTGCTCGACGAGGCCCTGGAGGAGGCCCTGTCCGAGGTGTCGGTCGCTCGCTGCCGGGTGTACGTGCTGGTCGATCTGGCACGGCCCGTGGACGATCCGCCGGTGGCGGGTGCCCTCGTCGAGGTGGGGCAGCCCGCCCGTGACGCCCGCCTGCGAGCCATGGTCGTCGCCCTGCCACACCGGGGACAGGGTCTCGGCCGACGGCTGCTGGGTGACCTGCTGACGGAGATGCGCGCGGACGGCGTCCAACGGGTGCGCTACCGTGTGGCGGTGACGGATCCGGGAACGTTCTCACTCCTTGGCTCCTCCGGTTTCGTCGCCGCCGACAGAACCCCCATCGCGGCCTGCCGATACGATGGGCCCGCGATCGAGGCGCTGGCGGTCACCTGGCTCGTGCGGGAGTTGTGATGCTCGCGAACGGTGGCGAGGTACCGGATACCGTCCAGGCCGCGACGCGCCTGGATTTCCGCATCCTCGGACCGGTGGAGGTGGCCGACGGCACCGGTGCGGTCCTCGACCTCGGATCCCGCAAGCAACGGGCCGTGCTGACGCTCCTGGTGCTCAACGCGCCCCATGTCGCACCCCTCGACCAGATGATCGACCGGCTCTGGGCCGACGAGCCGCCGTCCAGCGCGACGGGAACGCTCCAGGCGTACATCTCCCAGCTCCGTAGGATCCTCGAACCGCTGCGCAGCCCTCGGTCCCCCGCTCGCGTCCTGCTGACCCGGGAGCCTGGGTACCTGCTGGACATCTCACCCGATCAGGTGGATGCCAACCGCTTCAGCCGGGCCGTCGAGGAGGCACAGGCCGCCCTGGCCGACGGGCGGGCGGGGGAGGCCGAGCGGTCGCTGGACGCGGCACTCGGCACCTGGCGAGGCGAGCCGCTCGCCGACTTCTCCGACCGCTCCTTCGTGGGGCCTACCGTGGCCCGCCTCACCGAGGTGCGCCTGTTGGCGCTGTCCACGAGGGCCGAGGCGTGGCTGCTGCTCGGCAGGTTCAGCGAGGCCGCCGTCGAGGCCGGGCATCTGCTCGATCTCGATCCCTACCGGGAGGGGGCCTGGGCGCTGCTCATGCGCGCCCTGTACCGCGACCGCAGGCAGGCCGAGGCGCTGGCCGCCTACCAGCGCTGCCGCACCCTCCTCGGTGACGAGCTCGGGCTCGATCCCAGCCCTGAACTGCGCCGTCTCGAACAGGCCATCCTTGACCAGGACGAGTCTCTCGAAGGCTCCTGGCCGTCGATCGCGCGAGGGGAGGAGATCTCGCCCGCGAGCGGGGGACCGTCTCGCGGAGAGGACGTCGTGGCTCCCCGGACGGCAGGGGAGTGGCGAGCCTCGGTCCCGCGCGGGCGCAGGCTCGTGGGCAGGGAGCCCCACCTGCGCCGGATCCGGGAGCGGGTGCGGGACACGGTCCGTGGTGCGGGAGGTGTGCTGCTGGTCAGCGGCGAGTCCGGTGTCGGCAAGACCCGTCTGGCGGAGGCCGCGGCCGAGATCGCCGGGGAACTGGGCGTCACCCCGGTGTGGAGCCGGTGCGTCGAAGGGCGCGGCGCGCCCGCGTTCTGGCCGTGGATCCAGGTGCTGACCACCCTCGAAGAAGAGGCGGAGGCCGGTGCCGGAGGGCTTGAGGCTGTGACCCGGGAGGCGGCGGGGGTCGAGAGCGTGATCCGCCGGTTGACGGGCGCGGACGGGGCCTCGGTCGCGGACGATCCCGACACCGCGCGCTTCCTGCTCTACGACGCGGTGGCCAGGGCGCTGGCACGACGGGCGGGCGCGGCGCCGGTGCTCATCCTCATGGAGGACGTCCACTGGGCGGACGCCGCATCCCTGAAGCTGCTGACCTTCCTCGGCGGCGACCTGCACCGGGTGCCGTTGCTCGTGCTGGCGACCCTGCGCCCCGAGGCCGCCGAGGCCGCCGAGGCACGGCCGACGCTGACGGACGCGCTCGGCGATCTGACCCGGCAGCGCGGTACCGAACGGATGAGCGTCACCGCGTTCACGCGGGAGCAGGTCGCCGACTACCTGGACGACGCGGGTCCCGACGATCTGGACCGGGCCGGCCGTGCGGACACCGGTCCCGACCCGGCCCTGGCCCGCGCGCTGCACGACCGTACCGGTGGCAACCCCTTCTTCCTCGGCGAGGTGCTCCGCCTGCTGGACAGTGTCTCGCCCCTGGACCAGGTCGCCGCCGCGGACGTCACCTCCCTCTCCGTCCCCGAGGGGGTGCGCGACGTCATCACCCAGCGCGTCTCACGGCTGCCCGAGGACTCCCAGACGCTCCTGCGGGCCGCCGCGGTGATCGGCAGGGACGTCGACGCGGACGTGCTGGAAGCCGCCACCGGGATCGGCGGCGCCCGGATGATGATGCTGCTCGAACCCGCGGTGGCGACCGGCCTGCTCACCGAGGTGGCCGGAAGCTGGGACTATCGCTTCTCGCACGCGCTCGTCCGCGAGGCTCTCTACACGGGGCTGAGCCGACTGCAGCGGGCGCAGATCCACGGGCGGGTGGGTGAGGCGGTCGAGAATCTTCACCCGGGAAACCTGGAGCCGCGGCTGCCCGTGCTCGCGCACCATTTCGGCATGGCGGCCAGAATCGGTCACTCGGCCAAGGCGACGTCGTACGCCGTCAGGGCGGCGGTACAGGCGGCGGCCCGCCTCGCCTACGACGAGGCGGTCATGTTCTGGGAGCAGGCGCTCGCGGCGCTCGACCCGCAGTCCGCGGATCCGGCGTTCAGCCGCGGCGCCCTGCTCATCGAGCTGGGACGGGCGCGCAGGGTGGCAGGCGACGTGATCACGGCGCACACCGCCCTGGACGAGGCCGTGACCCTCGCCACCCGTAAGGGCGACGACGCGGCGGTGATCGAGGCGGCGACGGTCTTCGGCGGAGTGACGCTGTGGAACTGGCGCGCCTACGGCGTGGTGGACACGCGCATGATCGAGGTGCTGGAGGACCAGCTGAACCGGCTGCCGCCCGGACGGGAGGCGGTCAGGGCCGAGCTGCTGGGAACCCTCGGAGTGGAGCTCTACTACAGCGAACGGCGGTGGGAGGGAGCGCGTCTCGCGGCCGAGGCGGTCGCGCTCGCCCGGCGGGCCGGTGACCACCGCCTGCTCGCGCGCACGCTCAACAACTTCGTCATCGCCTCCTGGACCCCGGAGTACGAGGAGGAGCGCTACCGGGCGGCGGAGGAGATCCTCTCCCTCCCCGACCTGCCCCGGGTCGCCGAGATCATCGCCCGCCTGCACCGGATGCCGACCTTCCTGCGCGAGGGAAGGCTGACCGACTACGACGCCGAGCTGGCCCGCTGCCTGCGCCTGACCGGCGAGGTGCGGATGCCGGAGATCGAGACGCAGGTGACCTACGCCGCGACCGGGCGGGCGATGCTCGACGGCCGCTGGGAGGAGGTGGAGAGGCTCGCCGCGACCGGCGCCGAGAGCTACCGGCGCATCAGTCTCTGGGGCCCGGAGTACATCCACCTCCTCTGTGCCTTCTTCTCGTCCTGGGCACAGGGCCGGCACGGGGTGCTTCTGCCGGAACTGCTTGAGGCCGCCGAGGACGACTCCAACAGCCTGCTGCGCCCCGCCGCCGTACTGGCCGTGATCGAGGCGGGGGACGAGGCGCTCGCCCACCGTCTGATCGACCGGTGGGGCGTCGCCGTCGAGCATGACTGGGCGTGGCAGTTCGTCACCTGGCAGTGGGGTCTCGTCGCGGCCAGGATCGGCCGCCCCGATCCGTACGGGCTGCTGGAGGAGCTGGAACCCATCGCCGAACAGCTGGTGACGTTGGGAACGGGGTGCATCTCCTGGGGGACGGTCCATGATGTGGTCGCCCAGCTGCTCCACAGGATCGGTCGCGTCGAGGACGCCCTGACGCACGCCGAGCGAGCGCGGGAGATCCACCACCGCCTCGGGTTGTGGCACCTGGAACACCGCAGTGCCGCGCTGGCCAAGGAGATCCGCGAAAGCTGATCCCTCCGGCCGTGGGCGCGGTCATCCTCGCCGTGACCGCGCCTCCCAGTGGAGCGGTCCACCCGGCCGTACCGGTGCGGGGGTGCGCCTCCCGGGCTCGTCCGCCGTGTTCAGTCGTTCCGGTTCCGTCTGGCGGGTGTCCGCCGATCCGCCTCGTCCGCCAGTTGTTCCTCCACGATGGCGCACCAGCGGTGCCAGCGCGCCAGATCCAGGTGCTCTTCCACATCGCCCACGCCCGCGTCGGCCATGAGCTGGTGACTGCTGGCCGCCGCCTCGTGGGCGTTGAACAGAGCGTGGTGGCCGTGATTGGCGAGTGATTCGCTGACCGCCAGATTCACGGCTATCTCTCCCATCGTCCTGGGCCGGCCGTCGCCGAAGCCCTTCCCGGTGAGGTCGCGGCTCTCCGAATCGTCACTCATAGCTGCTGAGTGCCCAGCAGGTCTCGGGTCTATCTGGGAGCCGCGCTCCGATGTGGACGATTTCCGGACGTCAGAGCGGTGGGCGGCGCTGTCCCGCCGGTGCCGGGGCATGTCGCGGGACGGTCGCGAGGTTACCCTGCACGGCATGATTGAAGTGGAATTGCGTGGATGGCGACCCGACGACGTGTGGGTCGTGCTCGACGCGTTCGGCTCCCCGGACATGGCCGAGCAGGCGGCTCGGCCCATCGACACGGCCCAGGCGGCGCTGGAGTGGATGGGGGTCTGGGGCTTCCGCGATGACGCGCGGGCGTTCGCCGTGGTGTCCAACGGCGAGGTCGTGGGGAACGTCGCGGTGAGCAACATCGACGCGCACGAGACCGGCTGGGTGTCCTACTGGACGATCCCGCGTGCCAGGGGACGGGGCGTGGCCGTGGCCGCCGCCAGGAAGATGGCCGAGTGGGCGTTCGGGGAACGGGGGCTGTTCCGCCTGGAGCTGGCGCACCGGGTCAGCAACGTGGCCTCCTGCGCGGTGGCCACCAGGGCCGGATTCCGCTCCGAGGGGATCGAGCGGGCCAAGCTGAGTTACGCGGGCGTCCGCCACGACGTGGAGCGGCACGCCCGCCTGGCCACGGACTGAGCGGCGCGGTTTCGCTCGCCGGGCTCAGAGGGCTCAGAGGGCTTTGAGCCCGGCGAGGAGGTCGCGGAGCAGGTTCTCGCGGGGGATCGCGGAGGGAGCCGCGGGGAGCCGTATGGTGATCAGGTCGTGGTCGCGCAGGTCGCCGAGGAGCACCCGGAGCACTCCGACGGCCATGCCGGTCTCCCCGGCCAGCTCGGCGACGGAGATCGGCGCGCGGCAGGCGTTCAGGATCGACATGTGCTCGGGTGGCAGGTCCCGGCGCGGGGCCCTGACCGCCACCACCACGGCCATCAGGTCGAAATGGGCCCCCGCGGCCCTGGTCCTGCCGCGGGTCATCGTGTAGGGGCGGACGATCGGACCGGCCTCCCGGTCGAGCCAGCGCTCGGTCATCAGGGCCGACCCTCCGGCCCGGTGCGCTGCCGTTCGTCGTGGAACGAGGCGAGCACGCCGCTCGGGACGGCTCTCCTGCCCTCCGGGGTGGTCTCCGCGACGGGGTCGCCGGAAGCGGCCCGTTCGGCGGGTACGGTCTGGCGCACCCGTTTGGGGAGGCCGTTGCCGGAGGGAAGCCTTTCGATCTCGACCGAGTAGGTGAACCGGGGATCGAGCGGTTCGACCACCAGCTCGCTCGGGAGCAGCACGATCGCCGTGGTGCCGCCGAAGGGGGAGGGACGCAGGGAGACGCGGATGCCGTGCCGGATGGCGAGCTGCGCGACGACGAACAGGCCGAGCCGGTCGCTGTCGGCCAGGTCGAACTCCGGTGGGTCGGCCAGCCGCGCGTTGAGCCGGGCCATCTCCTCGGCGGGGATGCCGAGCCCCCGATCCTCGACCTCGATGGCGTAGCCCCTGGCGACCGTCTCGCCGTGCACGCGTACCGAGGTGTGCGGGGGAGAGAATATGGCGGCGTTCTCGACCAGCTCGGCGACCAGGTGGATCACGTCGGTGACGACCGCGCCGATCACGGACGGGCCGTGCGGAACACTGATCGTCACGCGCGGATAGTCCTCGACCTCCTCGACCGCGGCGCGGACCACGTCGTAGATCGTGACCGGTGTCCGCCATCCCCGTCCGGGGACGGCGCCGGACAGGATGATCAGGCTCTCGGAGTGGCGGCGCATCCGGGTGGTCAGGTGGTCCAGGCCGAACAGATCCTCCAGGGTCTCCGGGTCGCGGGCCCGCCCTTCCATGGTCTCCAGCATGGCCAGCTGCCGGTGCAGCAGGGACTGGCTGCGCCTGGCCAGGTTCACGAAGACCTTGTTGACGCCCTTGCGCATCTCGGCCTGACCGACGGCGGCCTCGACGGCGGTCCGTTGCACGGAGGAGAACGCCTCGCCGACCCTGGCGACCTCGGTGGTGCTGCCGACGTTGATCTCGGGTGCCTCCGAGCAGACGTCCTCGCCCCGGCGGAGCCGCCGGACCACGTCGGGCAGTCGCCGGTCGGCCAGGTCGAGGGCCGCCTGTTGGAGGTCGATGAGCTCGCCGCCCAGCCGCCTGCCGAACCGTACCGACACGAAGACGGACAGCCCGACCGCGACCAGGCCCAGCCCGCCGGCGAGGCCGACCTGGATCAGGATGCCCCTGGCGAGCGGCATGGACCGCTCGCTGATGCGTTCGCTGACCTTTCCGGCGCGGCTGTCGAAGTCATCGGAGAGACGGGCGGCGACCTCGGCCCAGGCGGGGTCCGGGACCGCCGACGTGGGGACGGCGTCCTCGATCCTCTCGAACGAGGAGTAGTCGGGGGAGTCGTGCAGGGGGGTGTAGAGGGCCTGGAACTCGGCGTCGAACTGGTCGAAGCCCAGGGAGTAGAGGAGCCTGCGGCCGGTGACCAGCTCGCTGAACCTGGCACGTTCCGAGGGGCTCATGGCCCCCTCGACCACGGCTCCGGCTATCAGGGCGGCCTGCCGGCTGAGGATCTCGCGGCTCCGCCCGACCATGACGACGGCCCGCGCCTGGTCGGTCAACTCGATGTCGGTGGATATCCGCACCTTCTCGTAGACGTCGAAGGCGGCCTCGATGATCCCGGTGTAGGCGTCGAGCGTCTGCAGCCGGGTGTCGGTGCGGGTGTCGACGCCGCTGCGGATCTCGGTGAGCCGGTCCATGGCGCGAAGGAGCCGGTTCAGCCGCTCCCAGGTGCCCGGGACGAGGTCGGAACGGGCCTCGGTGATCAGTCGCTCCAGCTCGGCTCGCGCGTCGTTCGTGCGGACGCGCTGGGCGTCCAGTTCCGCACGCGAGACGTCGACGTCTCCCAGGACGGACAGCGACATCAGCCGTTCGTGCTGGAGCGCGGTGGTCACCTTTCTGGCGGGCTGGACCGCGTACGCGTAGCCGTCGCGGATCTTGAGGAGTTCCTGGCCGCTCTGGACCGTTAGGCTGGCAGCAAACGCCCAAATGACTACAAGGGATACAATCGGTACCAAAAGTAAGGTAAAAATTTTCACCCTGATTGAGTATTTTCGACCAGCCATAATACCTCGCACTACTGAGATGCGTGGTTAACAGTCGCCAAACATAGCAATGAGGGTCACCTGGTGCTAGATGTGCATGTGGGTTACGTTGAGATGATTTATCGTGCTGTATCGGTTTGGAACCTTCCATGCCTCAGACGCGTCTCTTAGGTAGGAGGGGACCTTCGATGCAAACGATTGCGGAGCTTGTCAAAGCCGAGGCCGAGCGGGCGGGACAGTCGGCGCGGACCCACGGCGGCACGCTGGCGGTGCAGCTGGTCCGTTTCAGCCCGCGACTGGTGACGGCCGAGGTCGACGAGGGCGCCGCGTGCGTCGAGTTCCGGATCGTTGACGAGACGCTGGACTGGCGCTGCAGCTGTCCCGAGGGTCGTGACGGCGCCTTCTGCGCGCACTGCGTGGCGACGGCTCAGTCGGTCAGCACGAGAACGGACAGGAAGGACTCTCCGGGCGTGTCATCGGCGACCGCCTCGGTGAGGACGGTCCGGATGGCGTCGTAGGTCTGGCGGTCCTCGCTCCGCAGCGTCGACGGCTCCGACCAGAGCAGCAGGTGCTCGCCCGGCGGCAGCCACGACAGGTCGGTCAGCGCGTCATAAAGCGAGTCGAGGGTGTGCCCGAAACGGTCGGGCAGGTCGAGAGCCTCGGCGATCGCGTCCATCGCCTCGGCTGAAGTGGTGATCTTCGTGCCGTTCAGCGGATGCGGCGTCGCGGTGCCGAGCATGGACTCGACCTCCTCCGCCGACACCTGGCGGAACGTTCCCCTGGGCAACGCGATCACCCCTGTCCATCGCCGGAGGGGGTGTGTGGTGACTCATCATCGACCGCCCTGAGCTGCTGTTTCGTACTGCTTATCGGACATCTCACCCCGCCGAACTACCCGCGCGCGTGCCCTGGAAAACGGGACGGCGGCGTGTCTTCCCGGCCGTCCGCCGGAATGGCATTGTCTGGTTGTCAGACAATATGCTTACAATCGGCCCGTGAAACTTGCCGTGATCGGAGCCGCCGTGCTCTGGGGGACCGCGGGAACCGCGGGCCTGCTCGTCGCCGGGGTCGATCCCGTCTCCATGGCCGCCGCACGCCTGGTGATCGGTGGCCTGGTCCTCGCGGCCGTCACCGGTCCCGCGCGGCTCCCGGGTCTCCCCCGGGGCCCGCTCGCGGCGGCCGCGCTGGCCGTGGCGGCGTACCAGCTGTGCTTCTTCGCCGCGGTCAGCAGGACCGGGGTGGCCGTCGGCACGGTGGTCGCCATCGGCAGCGGCCCCGTCTTCACCGGGCTGCTGTCCTGGCTGCTCGACCGCGTGCGGCCCAGCCGCCGCTGGGCGACGGCGACCGCGGCGGCGATCGCCGGCTGCGCCGTACTCACCGGAGGGGGAGGCGAGGTGCGGGCCGACGGGGTCCTGTTAGCGCTGCTCGGCGGCCTGCTGTACGCGTTCTACGCGGTCACCGCCGCGCGGACGATCAGTGCGGGGGCGCCCTCCGACGCGGTGATGGGGCTGATGTTCGGTGGTGCGGCGGTCATCATGGTGCCCGTCCTGCTGTGGACCGGCACCGGTTGGCTCGCCGAGCCGCGCGGCCTGCTCACCGCCCTCTATCTGGGCTGTGCCACCACCGCGCTGGCCTACCTGCTGTACGGAAGGGGGCTGCGCACCACCCCGGTCGCGACCGCCGCCACCCTCGCGCTGGCCGAGCCCGCGGTGGCGACACTGCTCGGTGTCGTCGTGCTCGGCGAGCGGCTCGGGGCCGCCGCGGTCACCGGCCTGCTGTTGCTCGGCGCCGGCCTGGTGGCGGTCTCCCTGCCCGAGCGCGTCCCTCCGGCAGGCCGGGACGGAAGGGCAATAGGGTCGTCGGCGTGACCCTCCCGCTCCATCCCGTCTCCGCCGTCGGCGCGCTCGCCGACGCCCTGCGCCGGCGGGTGCTGTCCGGCGAGATCGACCCGGGCACCACGCTGCCGGAACAGGAGCTCTCGGCCCTGTACGGGGTGGCCCGCCCGACGGTCCGCGAGGCGCTCGCCGTGCTCGTGCACGAGGGGCTGCTCAGGCGCGAGCGGCACCGCAGCGCCCAGGTGGCCGAGGTGACCGTGGCCGACCTGGACGACCTGATGTTCGTCCGACGCCCGCTTGAGGAACTGACGGCCACCTCGCTGGCCGGTCGGCGGGTCGGGGAGGCGGACGCGGCACTGGCGCGGATGGCCGCGCTGCCCGCGGACGCCCCCTGGTCGGACATGGTGGCCGAGCACATGGCGCTGCACCAGGCGCTGGTCGTCGCGGTGGGCAGCCCCCGGCTGGAGCGGCTCTACGGCATGCTGGCCGTCGAGACCCGGCTCGGCCTGGTGAGGCTGCGCGCCGTCTACTCCGACCGGCACGTACTGGTCGCCGAGCACCGGAACCTGCTCGACGCGATCGGCAGCGGTCCCGCGGAGGCCGCCAGGGAGGCGGTCGCCGCGCATCTCGATCACGGCTGGGGCGATCATTAGGCACTGACTTGCACGGCTCTATTGCACGCGGAGCCCCGGAGTGGTCACAATCGCGCCCATGCACGGCAACTCAGTGCCGGACTCCTACGTATATGTCACCGAAGAAGGCGTGACCCGTCACTACGCGGACGGCAGCGTTGACGCCCTCGCGTGGGAGGACGTCGTCGAGGTGCGGGTAGTGGGCGATACGGACTCGGACATCCTGTACATCCTTCTTGATCGAGAGGGCCAGGGGTGCGTGGTGCCCAGGTCGGCGACCGACGCGACCTTCCTCGCCCGTCTCCGGTATCTCCCGGACTTCGATCTCGATCGGCTCGGTGCGGCGGTGGAGGCCGCGCGCGACGATTACGTCGTCGTATGGCGCAGTCCAGAACCACCTTCCGCTCTTCCGGATTTTGAATACGACTAATTTCACATTATTGACAAATATCAGCGGTCAAAGGAACACGTTTGATCCGCTCCGTCAAGATGCTATCTCCTTATACTTCGGCCAATAGTGGACAGTGGCCGGTATTCCCCTGCCCAATGGTGATCACTAGGATTTCCATGGGTATCCACGCTCCTGATGCATTAGGGAATGCTGTCAACTATTGAAATAAGATGCGTGGCACCTTATCCGGACGAGTCGGGGCATCTTGGGTGGGGTGGTATGAGAGTGGGAACTGAGGAGCTCGTCATCGGGCTCCTTAAGAGTCCAGCGCGCACTTCTCCGAGTATTTGGACACGCCCTTATATCCGTATTCTCCTGGTCGGAGATGTCGCGTGTTCGGTGATCTCCTGCGGGGTCGTTCTTGGAATTCGACTCTGGTTCGGTGCTTTCATCCCCGAGACGGAGGCGCTGCTCGGGCTGGGGCTCGCGCTGGTGTGGCCACTGGCCCTGGCCGCGGGGGGCGCCTACCGCAAGCGCACCTACGGTGAGGGAACGGATGAGTTCCGGACGGTTTTCAACGGCGCCGCGGGGCTGACGGCCACCGTCGCGATCGGGGCCTACGTCACCCAGACGCCGATCGCCCGCAGCTTCGTCATGGCGATGTTCCCGCTGGCCTTCATCCTCAACGCCGTCTTCCGCCACCGGATGCGCAAGCGGCTCCACCGCAGGCGCATCCGCGGTGACCACATGCGCCAGGTGGTCGCCGTCGGCCACCGGGAGTCGGTGCTCGACCTGGTGATACAGCTGCGCGGGCAGCCGCACCACGGCATGCTCGTCGTCGCCGCGTGCCTGCCCGCGGGCCCCGACCTGGTCGAGGTCGACGGGATTCCGGTCCTCGGCGGCTTCTCCGACGTCGCCGCGGTGGTGGCCGAGGTCAACGCCGACGCCGTCGCCGTGCTGGCCTGCCCGGAGTTGGACGGCGCGGCGCTGCGCAGGCTCGCCTGGGGTCTGGAGGACGCCCGTACCGACCTGTTCGTGGCACCCGCGCTGATGGACGTGGCCGGCCCGCGCATCAGCATCAGCCCGGTCGCGGGCATGCCGCTCCTGCACGTCGAACACCCTGACTTCCGCGGTGCCAGGAGGCTGGCGAAGAGCCTGTTCGACCGGTTGGGGGCGGGCCTGGCCCTCCTGGTGCTGGGCGTGCCCATGCTGGTGATCGCCGCGCTGATCCGCGCGACGAGTCCGGGGCCCGCGCTCTTCCGCCAGGTCAGGGTGGGCAAGGGCGGGGTGGAGTTCCAGGTGGTGAAGTTCCGCACGATGGTCGTCGACGCGGAGCGGCTCAAGATCGACTTGGCCTGCGAAAACGAGTTCGACGGAGTCTTGTTCAAAATTAGGAACGATCCAAGGATCACCCGGGTGGGCGCCTTCCTGCGCCGGTACTCCATCGACGAACTGCCACAGCTGCTCAACGTGCTGCGCGGTGAGATGTCCCTCGTCGGCCCGCGGCCGCCGCTGCCCGCCGAGGTCAGGCAGTACGGCGCCGACGTGCGCCGCCGCCTGGTCGTCCACCCCGGCATGACCGGCCTGTGGCAGGTCAGCGGGCGTTCGGACCTGACCTGGGAGGAGTCGGTCCGGCTGGACCTCCGCTACGTGGAGAACTGGTCGCTCTTCCTGGACCTGCAGATCCTCTGGAAGACCTGGAGCGCCGTGATCGGCGGAGAAGGGGCCTACTAGTGAAAGCACTCGTGCTCGCCGGAGGGGCGGGCACCCGGCTGCGGCCGATCACCCACACCTCGGCCAAACAGCTCGTACCGGTCGCCAACAAGCCCGTGCTCTTCTACGGCCTTGAGGCCATCGCGGCGGCGGGCATCCGCGAGATCGGGATCGTGGTGGGCGACACGCACGCCGAGATCGAGGCGGCCGTCGGCGACGGCCGCGCGCTCGGCCTGGAGGTGACCTACATCCGCCAGCGGGCGCCGCTGGGCCTGGCCCACGCGGTGCTCATCGCCCGCGACTACCTCGGTGACGACGACTTCGTCATGTACCTCGGCGACAACTTCATCGTCGGCGGCATCAACGGGGTCGTCGAAGGTTTCGTCCGCGAGCGGCCCGCCGCCCACATCATGCTCACCAGGGTCGGCGACCCCCGGCAGTTCGGGGTCGCCGAGCTTGACGAGGCGGGCCGGGTGATCGGGCTTGAGGAGAAGCCGCCGGTGCCCAAGAGCGATCTCGCGCTGGTCGGCGTCTACCTGTTCAGCGCCGCGATCCACGAGGCGGTGGCCGAGCTCAAGCCCTCTGGGCGGGGCGAGCTGGAGATCACCGACGCCATCCACTGGCTGATCGCCGACGGGCGGCCGGTCGCTTCCACGGTCATCTCCGGCTACTGGAAGGACACCGGGAACGTCACGGACATGCTGGAGGTCAACCGGCTGGTGCTGGAGTCCCTGGAACCCCGGGTGGACGGCCTGGTCGACGGTGCCAGCCAGCTGATCGGCCGGGTGGTCGTCGAGGCCGGCGCCGAGATCGAGAGGTCCCGCATCGTCGGACCGGCGATCATCGGCTCCGGAGCCCGGGTCCGCGACAGCTACATCGGCCCCTTCACCTCGATCGCGACAGGCTGCGCGATCAGCGGCAGCGAGATCGAGTACTCGATCGTCCTGCCCAGGTCCTCGATCGCCGGAGTCTCGCGGATCGAGGCGTCCCTCATCGGCCACGACGTCGAGGTCACCCCCGCCCCCAACACCCCCAGAGCCCACCGCCTCGTGCTGGGCGATCACAGCAAGGTGCAGATCAGCTCATGACAACCTGCAGGCTGTGCGGCTCGACGAGCCTCGCCAGCGTCGTCGACCTCGGGGCGACACCGCCCTGCGAACGATTCCTCACCGAACGGCAGCTGGCGGAGCCGGAGGTCACCTACCCGCTGCACCTGCGGGTCTGCACCGGCTGCTGGCTGGCGCAGATCCCGCCGATGATCACGCCCGAGGAGACCTTCACCGAGTACGCCTACTTCTCCTCGTACTCGACCTCGTGGGTGAAGCACGCGCGGGAGTTCGTGAGCGGGGCGGTCGACCGGCTCGGGCTGGGGAGTGACTCGTTCGTGGTCGAGGTGGCCAGCAACGACGGATACCTGCTGCGGCACGTCGTCGAACGGGGCATCCGATGCCTGGGCGTCGAGCCTTCCGAGAACGTCGGCCGGGCGGCCAGGGACGCCGGGGTGCCGACTCACACGGCCTTCCTCGACGAGCGGACCGGCGCCTCGGTACGCGCGGAGCACGGGCCGGCCGACCTGGTGGTGGCCAACAACGTCTACGCCCACATCCCGGACGTCATCGGGTTCACCCGGGGACTGCGCGCCCTGGTGGCCGACGACGGCTGGGTCTCCATCGAGGTTCAGCACCTGCTCACCCTGATGGAGCACAACCAGTACGACACGATCTATCACGAGCACTTCCAGTACTACACGGTCGCCTCCGCGCGGAGCGCCCTGGCGAGCGGCGGCCTCCGCCTGGTGGACGTCGAGTCGCTGCCCACGCACGGCGGCTCGATCCGGCTGTGGGCCCGGCCGGCGGAGATCGCGGGCGAGCCGGGCGAGCGGGTGGCCGCGCTGCTCGCGGCGGAGAAGGCCGCGGGCCTGCACGAGCTGTCGGGGTACACCGAGTTCGGCGAGCGGGTGGCGCGGGTGCGCAGGGACCTGCTGACCTTTCTCCTCGACGCGGCCCGCCAGGGCCGGACCGTCGTCGGCTACGGGGCGCCCGGCAAGGGCAACACCCTGCTCAACCATTGCGGGATCCGGCCCGACCTGCTCCCCTTCACCGTCGACCGCAATCCGTACAAACACGGCAGGTTCACCCCCGGCACCCGCGTGCCGATCCTGCCGCCCGAGCGGCTCGCCGAGGAACGGCCCGACTACGTGCTGGTCCTGCCGTGGAACCTCCGCGAGGAACTCGTCGAGCAGCTGTCCTTCGTACACGCCTGGGGAGGCCGGCTGGTCTTCCCCATCCCCAACCTGGAGATCGTCGAGGTGAACCCGTGAAGGTCGTCCTCTTCTGCGGCGGATACGGCACCAGGATGCGCACCGGCACCCCCGGTGACGCGCCCAAGCCCATGCAGCTGGTGGGGCCTCGGCCGCTCATCTGGCATGTGATGCGCTACTACGCGCACTTCGGGCACACCGAGTTCATCCTCTGCCTCGGCTACGGCGCGCACCACATCAAGGACTTCTTCCTGAACTACCAGGAGACGACCTCCAACGACTTCGTGCTGCGCGGCGGCCGGGTCGAGCTGCTGTCCACCGACATCTCCGACTGGTCGATCTCGTTCGTGCAGACCGGGATCGCCTCCCCGATCGGCGAGCGGCTGCGCCGGGTCCGCGACCACCTGGACGGCGAGGAGATGTTCCTGGCCAACTACGCGGACGTGCTCACCGACGCGCCGCTGCCGGAGATCGTCGACCGCTTCACCATCTCGGGCGCGGGCGCGTCGATGATGGTGGTGCCGCCCTCGGACACCTTCCACTGCATCGAGCTGGGCGAGCGCGGCACGGTCGGTGGGATCACCCCGGTCAGCGAGATGCCGCTCTGGGTCAACGGCGGCTACTTCGTGCTCCGTCAGGAGATCTTCGACCACATCCCGGCGGGCGGCGACCTGGTCGCGGACGGCTGTGCCGAGCTGGCCAAGCGCGGCAGGCTGCTGGCCTACCCGCACCGCGGCTACTGGCGGCCGACGGACACGGTCAAGGAGCGGGTCGCCCTCGACGAGGCGTACTCGCGCGGTGACCGGCCCTGGGCGCTCTGGGAGCGCGAGCACCTGGCGGTGCCGACCACGTGATCCGCTTCAGACCGGCCCAGGCGGGCCGGATCGCGCTGCTCGCCGCGCACTGCGACGACCTCGCCATCGGGGCGGGCGGCAGCCTGCTGACCCTCTGCGCGGCGCGTCCCGGTATCCGGGTGGACGCCCTGGTGCTCTCCGGCGGCGGGACCGAGCGTCAGGACGAGGAGCAGGCGGCGCTGACCGCCTTCTGCCCCGGCGCCGACCTGCGGCTCACCGTACTCAAACTGCCCGACGGGCGGCTGCCCGCGCGTTGGGAGGAGGCCAAGGAGGCGGTGGAGGAGCTGCGCGTGCGCACCGACCCCGGTCTGCTGTTCGCGCCGCACCCGGCCGACGCCCACCAGGACCACCGGACGCTGGCCGAGCTGGTGCCCACGGCCTTCCGCGACCACCAGGTGCTCGGCTACGAGATCGCCAAATGGGACGGCGACCTCGGGCGCCCCTCGGTCTACCAGCCGCTCGCGCCCGAGGTGGCCGAGGCGAAGGTGAGCCTGCTCCAGCGCCACTACCCCTCGCAGCGCCACCGCCCCTGGTACGACCGCGAGGCGTTCCTCGGGCTGGCCCGCGTCCGCGGGATCGAATGCCACGCCCGCTACGCCGAGGCGTTCCACGTCAACAAGCTGACCCTTGACCTGTCTGGAGGTTGAACCGGATGCGCGTGCTGCTGACCGGGCACCAGGGCTACCTGGGGAGTGTGATGGCCCCGGTGCTCGTCGCCGCGGGCCACGAGGTGACCGGGCTCGACTCCGGGCTTTTTGCCGGATGCCTGCTGGGTCCCGCGCCCGGTGACCCGCCGGGACACGCGGTCGACCTGCGGGACGTCACCCCCGACCTGCTGGCGGGGGTGGACGCGGTGGTGCACCTCGCCGCGCTCTCCAACGACCCGCTGGGCGCGCTGGCACCCGAGCTGACCTACGACATCAACCACCGCGCCGCGGTGCGCCTGGCGAGGCTGGCCCGGGACGCGGGCGTGCGCCGGTTCCTGTACGCCTCCACCTGCTCGGTCTACGGCGCCTCGGGCGATGACCTGGTCGACGAGGACGCGCCGCTGCGCCCGGTGACCCCCTACGCCGACTCCAAGGTCCGGGTCGAGAGCGACCTGTTCAAGCTGGCCGACGGGGACTTCAGCCCGGTGTTCCTGCGCAACGCCACCGCCTTCGGGCTCTCGCCCAGGCTGCGCGCGGACATCGTGCTGAACAACCTCGCCGGACACGCGCTGCTGTCCGGGGAGGTCAGGGTGCTGTCCGACGGCACCCCGTGGCGCCCGCTGGTGCACGCCGCCGACATCGCGAGCGCCTTCGCCATGGCGCTGGCCGCCCCGCGCGACGCCGTCCACGCCAGGGCGTTCAACGTCGGCACCGAGGAGAACAACCTGACGGTGGCCCAGATCGCCGCCGAGGTCGCCGAGGCGGTGCCGGAGGCCCGGGTCGTGATCACCGGGGAGACCGGAGCCGACCCGCGCTCCTACCGGGTCGACTTCTCCCGCATCCGCGCCGCGCTCCCCGGCTACCAGGCGCTGTGGACGATCAAGGCGGGCGCACTCCAACTGGTCGAGGCGTACCGGCGGTTCGGCCTGACGGCGGACGACTTCCAGCGCCGCTTCACCAGGCTGGCCTGGCTGTCCGCCCGGCGCGAGGCGGGCACCGTCGACGGCGCGCTGCGCCCGCGCCGAGTGGCGGGGGCGGTGCACGATGACCGATGACGGCGAGGGGCGCGGGATGCACGCCCTGGTGGAGCGGCTCTATCCGCTCTGCCGGAGCATCACCGGCGACGGCGTGCGCCGCACCCTGGAGATCGTCGCGGAGTCCATCGGCCTGCACCTCCACGAGGTGCCGACGGGGACCCAGGTGCTGGACTGGACGGTGCCCAGGGAGTGGAACATCCGCGACGCCTACGTCAAGGACGCCTCCGGTGCCAGGGTCGTCGACTTCGCCGCGTCGAACCTGCACGTGGTCGGCTACAGCGTCCCGGTGTCGGCCACCATGACCCTGGACGAGCTCCGGCCCCACCTGCACACGCTGCCCGAGCAGCCGGGGCTGATCCCGTACCGGACCGGCTACTACGCGGAGACGTGGGGGTTCTGCCTGGCCCACGACACCCTCGAGGGCCTGGCCGACGGGCGGTACGAGGTCATGATCGACTCCACCCTCGCCGACGGTCACCTGACCTACGGCGAGCACGTGGTGCCGGGCAGGGTCGATGAGGAGGTGCTCGTCTCCTGCCACGTGTGCCATCCGTCGCTGGCCAACGACAACCTGGCGGGCGTCGCCGTGGCGGTCGGGCTCGCGCGGCGGCTGGCCGAGGCCGACCCGTGGTACACCTACCGCTTCCTGTTCGCTCCCGGCACCATCGGCGCGATCACCTGGCTGGCGCGCAACCGGGAACGCGCGGGGCGGATCAGGCACGGCCTGGTGCTGGCCTGCGCGGGGGATCGCGGCCCGCTGACCTACAAGCGCAGCAGGCGGGGCGACGCCGAGATCGACCGCGCCGTGCGGCACGTCCTGCGGACGTCGGGGCGCGACCACGCGGTCGTGGACTTCTCCCCCTACGGCTACGACGAGCGGCAGTTCTGCTCGCCGGGCTTCGACCTGCCCGTCGGCTCGCTCACCAGGACCCCCTACGCGGGCTACCCGGAATATCACACCTCCGCCGACAATCCGGATTTCGTCTCCCCGGCGGCGATGGCCGACACCCTGGAGACCTGCTGGGAGGTCACCCGGGTGCTTGACGGCAACCGCTCCTATCTCAACCTCAGCCCCTACGGAGAGCCGCAGCTGGGCAGGCGTGGCCTGTACGGGTCACTGGGCGGGCGCAGCGACACGCAGGAGGCCCAGCTGGCGATGCTGTGGGTGCTGAACCTCTCCGACGGGGAGCACAGCCTCCTGGACGTCGCGGAACGATCCGATCTGCCCTTCGCCGCGGTGGCCGACGCGGCACGGGCACTGTGCGGCGCGGGACTGCTCAAGGAGTACGGGAAATGACACTGCAACGGGCCGGCATGGGTCCTGGAACGCTCAACCTCCGGGTCGGCGAGACGGTGGAGGTGCTCAGCGAGGCCGAGATCATGGCCACCCTGGACGAGCGGGGAGAGCTGGACGCGCTGCCCTTCATGCCGGAGATGCTGGCCTTCTGCGGGCGGAGGCTCACCGTGCACAAGGTGGCGCACAAGCTCTGCGACACGATCAGCCGCAGCGGCATGCGGCGGATGGAGCGGGCGGTGCACCTGACCGGGGCCCGCTGCGACGGGCAGGCGCACGGCGGCTGCCAGACGGCCTGCCAGTTCTACTGGAAGGAGTCCTGGCTCAAGCGGGTGGATCCGGACTCCCCCCGCACTCCGGTCACCGAGCACGATCTCGCCGCGGGCCGGCCCCTGCTGCCGATCCTGCAGGCCGCGACCAGGAAGGAGCCGGGGCCTGGCGGGGAGGAGCGCTTCTCCTGCCAGGCGACCGAACTGCTCCGCGCCGCGCCCACCTGCCTGCCGTTCAAGGACGTCGGGCAGTACGTCGCCGACGTGCGGACCGGTAACGCGGGCCCGGTCTTCATGCTCCGCGCGGTTCTCGTCGGGTTGTTCAACCGCTTTCAGGACCGCAGCGGACGGGTGCTGCCACGGTGGCTGCGGATCAGGGGCGGCCTCAAGTGGGGCTTCGTCCGAGGTACGGCCGTCGGCGGGACGCCGACCGCCACGCTCGACCTCCGGCCGGGAGAGCTCGTCCGGATCAAGTCCAAGCGGGAGATCGTCAAGACCCTCAACCGGGACCTGCTCAACCGTGGCATGGGGTTCGAGGAGGAGATGTCGCGCTACTGCGGGCAGACGGCCCGGGTGCTCTCCAGGGTCGATCGATGTCTCGACGAGAAGACCGGCCGGATGCTCCAGATGAAGAGCCCCTGCATCATCTTGGAGGGTGTCGTCTGCGCGGGCGCGTACAGCGTCGGCTGTCCCCGGGAGTTCGTCCCCTTCTGGCGGGAGATCTGGCTGGAGCGGATCGAGGAGCCGGCCTAGCGGTCCGGCGCACGCCGAGGTGCTGGACCCGGTTCGGTAAGCAGGTGCTGAGAGGCGACAGGTGGAACAGAGGCAGGATGGGGAACCGGCGGCGACGGACGGCGGTCCCGGTGACCCGGGAGAGACCGCCGCGGGGGGCGGTTCCGGCGACTCGGGAGAGACCGCCGCGCGGGTCGGGGCGATCGGCGAGCAGGCCGGTCGCGGGCTGCGCTGGAGCCTGGTGGGCAACCTGGTGATCAAGGCCGGCTCGTTCGTGGTGAGCCTGGTCCTCGCCCGCCTGCTGGTCCCGGAGGACTTCGGCGTCTTCGCCATCGCGCTGGCGGCCAGCCAGTTCGTCATCCACATCAACGACGCGGGCGTCATCGCGGCGACGGTGCAGTGGCGGGGCAGGCTTGAGGACATGGCGCCCACCGCGACGGTCGTGGCCATCGTGTCCAGCACCGCCCTGTACGGGGCCTTCTGGGTGATCGCTCCGTTCTTCGCGGAGCTGTCCGGGAGCGCGGAGGCCACCTGGGTCATCCGGGTGCTCGGCGCCACCAACCTCGTCTACGGCCTCACCGCCGTACGCAGTGCGGCGCTGCTGCGCAGGTTCGAGCAGGACAGGCTCACCAAGGCCAACCTGGTGGGATTCCTGGTGAACGCCGCGATCTCCATCACGCTCGCCCTCAATGGCGCCGGGGCCTTCAGCTTCGCCTGGGGCCAGCTCGCGGGCGCCTCGGTCACCGGGGTGCTGGTGGTCGCGTTCGCCAGGCTGCGGATCCGCCTCCGCCTCGACCGCGCGGTCGCCAGACGACTGCTGATCTTCGGACTCCCGCTGTGCGCGAGCCTCGGCATCGAGGGCGTGCTGCTGAACGCCGACTCCGTCATCGTCGGTGACGCCCTGGGGGCCACGTTGCTCGGCTTCTACCTGCTCGCGCTCAACATCTCCAGCTGGGTGCCCGGCCTGATCGGCACCGCCGTCCGCTACGTCGCGCTGCCCGGCTTCTCGCGGCTGGCCGAGGAGGATCCGAAGGCGCTCTCGCTCGGCGTGCAGCGGGCGGTTCCGCTGCTGGTCTCCATCGTGCTGCCGGTCGCCGTGACGATGGGGACGCTCGCCCCCGCCATGGTGGTCTTCCTGTACGGCGAGCGCTGGGCGCCCTCCGCCGAGGTACTGCGTTTTCTGGCCGTCGTGATGGCCGTGCGGATGCTGACCGCCCTGACGACCGACATCCTGGCCGCCCTCGGTGCCACCAGGGCCACCGTCTGGCTCAACCTGAGCTGGGTCGCGGTACTGCTGCCGGCGCTGACGGCCGGCGCCCGGCTGGACGGCATTCGCGGCGCGGCGATCGGCCACGCGACGGTCGCCCTCCTGGTCGCGCTGCCGCTGGCGACGCTGGCCCTGCACCGGGCCGGGGTGGAGTTGCGACCCGTGGCCTCCTCACTGGTACGCCCGTTGCTCGGCGGTGCGCTCGCGGCGGTCGTCATGGCGTCGCTGGCCCGGCTGACCGACGGGTTCCCGTTCGTCGAGCTGTGTGTGGCGGGCGGTGCCGGGCTGCTCGTCTTCGTCCTCGTCGTCGTGCCGAGGGCGGTGCTCAGGCAACTGGGCGGACGGGTGACCGGGCTGATCCCCGCACGCCCGCGCTGATATCGACTCGCTGATGTCGATGAGAGAACCGACCCAGACACAAAGGAAGCAAAATGGTGGGAACCGACACGCTGGTGTCCGTCGGACTGCCGGTGCGCAACGGTGCCGCGAGGCTCGGGGGCGTGGTCCGGTCGGTGCTGGCGCAGGACCACGAGAACATCCAGCTGGTGATCTCCGACAACGCCTCCACGGACGAGACCGAGGAGTACTGTCGCGACCTGGCGGCGTCCGACAGCCGGATCACCTACCACCGGAACCCGGAGAACATCGGGCTGCTCAACAACTTCATCCGGGTGGGCCGGCTCGCCCGGGGGACGTTCTTCCGCTGGGTCGGTGACGACGACCGGCTGGATCCCGGCTGTCTGTCCCGCTCCCTGCGGGCCTTCGCCGAGGACGAACGGCTCGTCCTGGTCACCACGGGGGTGGCCTACACCGGCCCCGACGGGGTGACCGCGAGTGCCTCCTACGACGGCACGGGACTGCGTTCCGACGATCCGGTCGAGCGCTTCGGCGAGATGCTGCGGATGCTCAACGAGAGCCATCTGCTGATCGACCCGCTGTACGGCCTGATGCGGCGTGTTCCCGTGGTGGACATCCCCCGGCGCAACATGCTCCGTGAGGACGAGGTGTTCGCCGCGAAGCTCGCGCTGGCCGGACCGTGGGGTCACGTCCCCGAGGTGCTCGCCCACCGCAACTGGCGGCCGGAACGCATCGGTCTGGTCGGCCGGCGCCTGGGCGTGCCCGGCTGGCAGGCGTACTTCTCCTCGACCCTGCAGTATCTGGAACTCCTGCGCCTGCTGCGCGAGGGCGACCTCACCGCGGACCAGCGCCGCCGCGCCCGCACCGCCGCGCACCGGATGTACGCGCGCCGCCAGCGGCGGACCGTGTCCCACCGCGGTCGCAAGCTCGTGCGGCTGGCAGGCGATCTCGTCGGCCGTACCCCGGGGCGCCCCTCGGCGGGAAGCTGACCGCCTCGAAGGACACCGCTCAGGATCGACACCGTACAGATGGGAGACCGCTCGCCAATGACCACCGTCTTCTCCAACAGCGTCGTGGACGACGAGACCCGCAGGGGCCTGCTCTACGGGGGTGAGGTGTTCGTCTACTCCGCGACGCCCTCCTCCGGCCGGCTCGTCGACCTCGCCCGCGAGCTGATCGCCGAGGCGTTCGGGGGCCGTGATCCCGAGACCGCTCAGTTCGACCTGCCGGTCGAGGAGTTCGCCGCCCTGCTCGCCGATCTCAAGCCGCGGTTCATCCACCATGCCGAGTGCAAGAAGCTGCTGCCAGCCGTCCTTGAGGAACTCGGCTGCCCGCTCGACCGGACCTACTTCGACGTCCCCCGGCTGCGGACCTCCACCTCTGACGACTACCTCACCTCCGGCATCTCCTACGCCTTCCACCCCCATCGCGACTGCTGGTACTCCGCGCCGTTCAACCAGCTCAACTGGTGGATCCCGATCTACCCGGTGGTGCCGGAGAACGTGATGGCCTTCCACCCCCGATACTTCGACCACCCGGTGCGCAACGGCAGTGCCCGGTACGACTACGCCGAGTGGAACCGGACCAGCAGGCTCACCGCGGCCCAGCACGTGCGCACCGACAGCAGGGAGCAGCCCAGGCCCGAGGAGCCGATCGAGCTCGACCCGCAGGTGCGGGTGGTGCCCGAGCCCGGTGGAGTGCTGCTCTTCTCCGGTGCCCAACTGCACTCCACGGTCCCCAACACCTCGGGCCGGACCCGCTTCAGCATCGACTTCCGGTCGGTGAACATCGACGACGTGCGTGCGCGCCGGGGCGCGGTGAACGTGGACGCCGCGTGCACCGGAACCACCCTGCGTGACTTCGTACGCTGTGCGGACCTCGATCCGATGCCGGAGGAGCTGGCGCTGGAGTACGAGGCCGAGGCACTCACCCGGCCGCGGTGAGATCCCGTGACAGCCTGGCCCGGGCCGCCGCGAGCAGGGCGGCCCGGCTGCGATGGCGCTGGAAGGGCAGCTCGAAGACCGCCGCGAACAACCGGGCCACCAGCAGGGTCACCGGTATGGCCAGCGCCAGGGCGACCAGGAACGCCGGAAGGCCGGCGGGCACGCGAGGGGTGACGACCAGCTGGTGGACGGCCACCACGATCGGGGCGTGGATCAGGTACAGCGTGTAGGAGAAGGAGCCCAGAGCCCGGATCGGGCGCAGGTCCAGCAGCCGGACCAGGAGCGCCGGCCGGCCGGTGGCCACCGCCGCGAGCAGCAGGGCCACCGCGGGGCCGAGCGCGATGTCGATCCAGAAGTAGTGCGCCACCGTCCAGACCGAGCCCCGCGCGACGATCACCGCCAGCACCGGGGCCGCGGCGAGCGGCGCGAGCCAGTGCCAGGGCAGCCGTCGTGCCCGTTCACCCGCGCCGACGACACCTGCGGCGACCACGCCCAGGGCGAAGAGCACCGCGAACTGGGGAGTCAGCCGCATCAGCATGTCCACCGCGGGCACGCTGGGCGCGAGCAGTCCGATCGCCACCACGACCGCGGTGACGAGCCCGGCCATCACCGCCGCGCCCGCCCTGCGCAGGATCAGCAACAGCAGCGGAAAGGCCAGGTAGAGCTGGGCCTCGATGGCGATGGACCAGAAGGCCCCGTTGGGACTGGGCGCACCGAAGACGTCCTGGAGCAGCAGGCCGTACACGACCACCGATGTGGCCGTGGGCGGTCCCTCTCCCGGCTGGGCGACCAGGGTCCACGCGACCACCAGGCTGAACGTCAGGGCGGCCCAGTAGGGCGGCAGGATGCGCCAGGCACGGCGCTGGGCGAACCGGCGCACGCCGCCGAGCCGCCATCCCGAACGCGCGGGAGAGACGGCCAGGGAGAAGCCCGACAGGACGATGAACACGACCACCGCGAAGTGTCCGTAGAGCAGCCAGCCGAGCCAGCTCGGACCGGTGTTGGCCGGATACCCGGGAAAGGACATCAGCCAGCAGTGGTGCACCACGACGAACAGGGCCGCGATGCCGCGGATCCCGTCCAGCCCCGCCAGCCTGCCGCGCTCCCCGGGCGGTCGCTCCGGATTATCGATGGGATTATCCTGCCCGTCCTTTTCAGGTGATTTCACCTGATCAACTCCCATCTCGGGCCGATGTCGGACTCACTCAGTCGCCCTTTTCGGCCTATCGACGGGTCTATCGTTGTATGGTCGCCAGACGTAACATCAAATGAGGAAATGCCGAACGGCCTGATTCTGTTTCCGGCCGATGTAACGGGAAGCATGTACTTCCCGATTCGTAACCGTGCTGTCTCGGGGATCGGCGATGCCCCGTCGCGAACAAGGGGCGGAAAAATATGGACTTCTGGAAAGCCATATTCGGTCTCGTCAGACGCGGAACCGTCGGTCCTCCCCTGGTCCTGTCCGCGCTCGTCGTGGCCGTTCTGGTCTTCTTCCTGATGCCCACCTCGTACGTTTCGAGCGCGTCGATGGTGCTGGCCACCCCCGTCACCGGTGGAACGCTCCCGACCGAATCCACCAGGCCGCTCGGACTGACCAATCCGCTACTGCAGTTCAGCGACGGTCTCCGGGTCACGGCGGGCATTCTGATCCTGTCGCTGAACACCCCGGAGATCGCGGCCGAGCTGGGGGTGGCGGAGGACGGCAGCACCAAGATCACCATCAACGACGGCCGTACGAATCCGAACCTGCTGGGCATCAGCACGAACGGCCCGTTCGTCTACGTGGAGGTCGAAAGCACCTCCGCCGCCACCGCCCGGGACGTGGTGGCCAAGGCCAAGGAACGCGTCCGGAAGGAGTTGGCCACCCGCCAGGACGAGCTCAGGGCCCCACGGTCCACCTTCATCTCGGTCATCGACGTGGTGCCCTCCACCACCCCCGAGGCCAAGCTCTCGGCGAAGGTGACGGCCGCGGGCGGGGCACTGTTCCTGGTGTTCGTGATCGGTATCGCCATCGCGTACGGCCTGATCCAGGTGCGCGGGAGCGGACGGCCCACCGACCCTGCCGATCACCCGAAGCGCGCGGACGGGGTGTGGGAGACCGAGACGGTCAACCGGTGATCTCGGCGCATCGCCTGATGGCCGCCTGCCGTACGTCCCACGGCGTCTGGGACTTCGCCGAGATCATCATCGCCACCGCCTCGGGGCCGAGCCGATCGGCGAACGCGACGGCTCCCTCGTGGTCCAGTGGCGTCCGTTGCCAGTTCTTGTGGCAGATGGTGGTGTTGGAGGGCGGAGGCTCCGTGGTCCCGCTCAGAACCTCGTCGACGAAAACCCCGTAGAGCATGAACTCCGAGATGTGCAGCCGGGAGTTGAACGCGTCCAGCCAGTGCCGGCCGGTGGTCTCGGTCATCCGTCGCTGCATGGCCCGGACGGTGGCGGGAACCCAGAAGTTCATGGCCGTCACGTAGTCGGTCAGCGGGGGCGGCGGGGCGGGAGGAAGACCGAGCAACTCGCGGGAGACCTGGTGCCACATGACGTGCCGCTCCATGTCGGGGGTCACCCCCTTCTCCTCCCGGTGCAGGCAGAGCCGCCCGTCGACGGTGAAGCTCGCCGGGCTCGTCGGGCGGACGAGCACCACGTCGGAGTCGGCGATCAACACGACGTCCACATCGAGCCGAGCGGAGAGCGCGATCTTGAGCGTCTGCTGCATGACCCAGCCCCTGACCGGGGGCCACGGTCTACGGGAATTAACCCACAGGGAATAAGGGGCCAGACGTATGTAGTATTTCGGAAGAAGCTCGTTGTACGTCCAGATGCGACAACGAGGACCGGCGAACTTGGCGAAAACGCTCGTACAAACCGGAGAGATGATCACATGGTGCACCGTCTCGTCCGAGGTGTGTTTCAGCACCGACCGGTGCAGATCAGCGAAAAGTTCCGCGTCGGGCCCGTAGGTCGGAGTGATGACGGCCAGCTCGGTCATGGACGATGAACCCCAGTCCTGTGGCATCGATGGTCACGAATCACCCACAAGCAGTATCGTCACATTAACTAATTCGTTACGGTGTGCATTCCGCATATCTTCCAGCTCGTTTCGAGTAACACCCTGCTTCGGTCCGGGCGATGACCATTGGCGGGCTGCCGCACGGTCGCCCGGTTCGGGAGAGGAAGCGCATGGACTTCTGGGGGACGGTCCTCGTCGTGTTCCGGCGCTGGTACGTTTTCCTGCCGGTCTTCGCGCTGTCCGTCGCCGCCGCCGCGGGCCTCTACTCCACGGTCCCGACGACCTACGTCTCAAGCGCGGTGCTCATCCTGACCACGCCGACCACCGGCGGAAGCCTGCCGACCAACCCGGACATCCCCAACGGCCTGACCAACCCCATGCTCAACTTCGACCACGGGCTGAGCATCTCCGCCTCGATTCTCATCGCGGCGATGGGGACGCCGGAGATGGCGGCGGAGATCGGCGTGCGGGACGGTGGAGAGGTCACCTTCAAGGTCACCAACGGGGGCAGCAACCTGGAGTCGCTCGCCACTGGACCGTTCCTGTTCATCGAGGGAGAGGGGCACTCGGCGGCGGCCGCGCAGGACATCGTGCGGCGGGTCATCGCACGGGCGAAGACGGAGCTGGATCTCCGGCAGAAGGCGGTGCGGGCTCCCTCGGCGACCTACATCACCACCTACGAGGCGGTGCCGCCGACCACCCCGCTGGCCCAGCGAGGGCGGAAGCTGCGCGCGGTCGCCGCGGCGGCGGGCGTGGGCGTCATGGCGAGTCTGTGTGCCACGTTCATGGCCGAGAGCTTCCTGCACAGGCGGCGGCTCCGGCGTCCACCCGGTACCCCGGAGCACACCCGGGTGGCGGCGGCGCTCAACGGCCGGCTGCCCGCCGACCCGGCTGTGAGGCACTGACCCGATGGCGGACCGGCCCGCCCTGCCAACGCGACGGCGCGCCGACGCCGCGACCCTGGCCTGCGTCTTCGCCGTGGCCCTGCTGGTCGTCCCGGCCCGCATGGTGTTCCGGGGGCTGCCGCTGTCGATCACGCCGGCCAGCCTCGTCGCCCTCGCCGCCACCTTCCTGTGCCTGTGCGCGCACCTCACCCTCACACTGGGGATGGCGAAGGGCCGAAATCCGGTGCGCACCGCACTGCTGGTCTTCCTGACCGCGATGGTGGCCACCTTCGGCTACGCCACTTTCGGATACATGCCCTCCGACGAGCTCAACCTCGCCGATCACGCCCTGATCCTGCTGGTGGCGAACGCCGGCCTCGCGCTCCTGGTCTGTGACGGGGTCCGCGGCACCGCCCGCCTGGACTTCGTGCTCCAGACCGTCGTGGTGGCCGGGGCGATCATCGCGGTGATCGGGGCCTGCCAGTTCCTGCTCGATCTGGACCTCACCCGCTACATGGAGTTTCCCGGGCTCCGTTACACCGCGGAAGACGGATTCATCACCCTGAGATCCGACTTCCGGCGGGTCGCGGCGACGACCGGCCATCCCATCGAGTTCGGCGTCGTGTGCGCGATGCTCCTGCCGATCGCCGTCCACTACGGATTCCAGGCCCGCGAGCGCTCCGAGCCCGCTCTGCGCTGGTGGGTGTGCTCGGGGCTGATCGGGATGGGCCTGATGTTCTCGGTCTCCCGATCCGCGGTGCTCGGGCTGGTCGGTGTCGCCGTCGTCCTGTTCCTCGGCTGGCCCGCCCGGCGGCGGTTGCAGGCGCTGGGGGTCGTCTTCGGGTTCCTGGTCCTGATGAGGATCATGGTTCCGGGACTGCTCGGCACGTTCTACGGCCTGTTCGCGAACTTCGGGAACGACGACAGCATCCGCTACCGCACGCACGACTACGAGGTCGCCGCCCACGAGATCGCCAAGCATCTGTGGCTGGGACGTGGAGCGGGCACCTGGTACGCCCCGAAACACCAGGTATTCGATAACCAGTACATCCTGTCCACGGTGGAGACCGGCCTGATCGGCGTCGGGGCGATCGTCGGCATGTTCGCCTGCGCGTTCTACGCGGGGCTCCGGGCCCGGCACCTGAGCACCGATCCCGGCACCCGCGACCTCGGTCTCACCCTCGCCGCCTGCATGGTGGTCCCGCTGATCGGGGCGGCCACCTTCGACCTGATGGCCTTCGCCACGGCCACCGGCCTGTCGTTCCTGCTGATCGGTGCCGCGGGGGCGCTGCTGCGCGCCGCCACCGAGCCGGCCGCCTCTCGTCCGCGCGAACCCGGCGCGTCCTCGGGCGCCCCCGGTGCCGGGGATCCGACCGGTGCGGATCGCGACGCGGGCGGTCAGGCCGTGCCCTGACCGCCCGCGCCCCCTGTCAGCGTGTTTCGAGACGCCTCAGCCGTCACACCTCAGCGGGCCGACGGTGGAGGTGATCCGGTAGTTCCGGTCGATCGTCACCAGTGAGTTTCCGGCCCAGTCGATGGCCTTGCAGTCGGCCTCGACCGGTCCGTAGATCCAGGATTTGTCGACCAGTTTGTTGTCGCGCACGACCAGTTCTCCGCGTGCGTTCTTCAGTTGGATGCTGTAGGTGCCGCCCATCACGAGGTTGTCGGTGACGGAGGCGTCCACGATCTGCTTGTCGACGAGGAAGATGGGGGCGGTGACGTCCTTGGCGTCGCGTTGGTCGACGGTGTTGTGGTCGAAGACCAGGCCTTTTCCGGTGTGGTAGGTCTGGATGCCGTCGGAGTGGTCTTTGGGGTTGGAACAGAGGTGGACGTAGGAGTCGGTGATGACGATGTCGTCGCCGGAGGCTCGGAAGCCGTCGCTGTGGCCGCGGACGTGTACGCGGGTCGCGGTGTATTTGTCC
>NZ_JOEQ01000045.1 GCF_000721075.1 Streptosporangium amethystogenes | reverse complement strand
CCGACGCGTCAACGTCCTGTGGGCTCTTATACGTGATCGACGGCGCTACCAACCGCCGGCAAACGCCTCCGTCGCCGCTTGACAACCTCATTGGGAAGTCAGGGTGGCACCACTAAGGGAAACGTGGCGATATGCGGCTTGCTGTGGTCAGAGCCAGGCATTGCGTGCGACCAAGTTGAGCACCAGGGCACCGGCATTCCAGGCGTCGTCAACTCCACGGTGTTCTGTGCCTTCCAAGGGAAGGCCGACGAGTCGGAAAGCCTCGGGGCGGTCGGGCCCATGCGAGAGACCGTAGGCGGCGGCAAACTTTTGTTTGGCATTGGTATGAAAAGGGCTGAGAGGGTAAAAGACGCCTGCGGCGGCGCACTGTTCGGTGAACTGCCTGCGATCGAAGTCGCCCCAGCTCGCCCAGTGCCGTGTTCTCGCCTCATGATCGCTGACGAGCAGGGCGCATGCCTCGGAGAAGGAGAGGCCTCGGTCGACCTCGCGCTGGGTAAGACCAGTCAACTCAGTGCAGAAGTCGGTGACCGTCGAACGCTCCGGCCGGATGAGAATTCGGTGCCGGGACACCCGAGTCCGAGTGGTGAGGTCCACGACGCACAGGCCGACTTCGATGATCTCTGTGATCTGACCGGGTGGCGCGACACGACCGGGCCAGCAGGTCGCCTCGACGTCGAGGATATTCAGTAACATCAGCACCTCATTCCGGATGTTTTCAAACGCACTCTACTGACTTTCGCCTACTCGCTGATGATCAATGAGTTTGCCAGTCAGCTGCGGGCTCGGCAGGAGGACATCCCGGCCATCGTCTGTGCTCTTGCTCGCTGAGGCACAAGTAGTTTCCTTGGTTGCTGAGCTGGTCTTGGCCGGTGGCGGTGCGGCCCCCCGTGTGGCGGGTTGGATGGGTGCGGCGGGTGTGGGTGCGGTGCGCGGCCCAGAGCCCCGCGCCGGCTGGGACCGGCCCCCAGGCCGCATGCCCGGACGGCTGGCGGGCGGCGGGCCGTGCGACGGCGCGCCGCGCCGCCGCCTTGATACCTCATGAGAACAATTCGGCAGTGACTCGGGTCGTGATCGGCTGGTGTGCCGTTGCTCAGGGCTTCGTGAAGAGGTTGAGCACTTCGCTGAAGTCGTTGGTGAGGTTGTCGAGTAGGGCTTTGCCTTTTTCGGCAGTGGCCAGGGAGGGGCGGCCGATGACTCCGCTGTCGGTGTAAGCCTGCATGCCCTTGGTCAGGAGGTGGCGGCGGTCGTCTGCGATCCAATCGGCGGAGTGGTAGCCGGGGCGGATGACCTCGGGGCAGGCGTGGAGTAGGAGGGAGGTCTCCAGTTCTCCGGCGTGCATGTCCTCGTGCATGGAGCTGGTGAGCTGGGCGGCGGTTCGGGCTTCGTGCCAGTCTTCGCGGGAGGGGAACAGCGCCATGTGGCGGCCTTCGGCGTTGCCTTCCTGGACGACGTTGCTCAGGACGTAGTTGCCGCCGTGGCCGTTGATGACGACCAGGGCCGTGGGGCCGGAGCGGGTGACGGAATCGTAGACGTCGGTGATGATCGCGTGCAGGGTCCGCGCGGAGATGCTGACGGTTCCCGGCCAGGCGCTGTGCTCATGGGAGCAGGAGATCGTCACCGGAGGAAGCAGCAGGACGGGGTAGGCGTCGGCGATCTGGCGGGCTATCAGGGTCGCGACGATGGTGTCTGTGCTGAGAGGCAGGTAGTCACCATGCTGTTCGAAGCTGCCGACGGGCAGGATCGCTACCTGGGCGTTGCGCTGTCGTTCCTCGGTGGTGGTCGCGGTGGGCAGCAAGGGGGTCACCGGTCTCCTTGTGGCTGGGATGCTGGCAGGGAGAAGGACTCCGAGAGGATGTCGACCCTGGTGAGCAAGTCTGCCATGTACGGATCTGCCGACCATCGGGCCAGGTGAGCGCGTAGCGCTGTGAGTTGGCCGGCGACTCGGCTGGATCGAAGGGCCTGCATGCGAGACAGAGCGTCTTCGGTCACTGTGCAGGCTTGTTCGCGCTCGCCCGCTATGGCGTAGGCGGTGGCCATGCGGGTCAGGAACAGGACGTGGTCGCGCGTCTGGCTGGATTCGGGCCATTGGGATCTGCTGGCTTCGAATATCGGGATGGCCGCGGTGGCCTCGCCCAGCAGTACTCGGGTTGCGCCGGTCTCCATGGCGATGTAGGCGGGAGTGCAGTACGGGGCGCGGTCGGTCTCGCTCTGGGTCATCCCTGCGGTGGCTTCGACGAGGGCCGTCTCTGAATCACGAGCGGAGTCCGCTGCCTCTCTGAGGTAGGCGTTGGCTGTCGCGCGGGTTCTCAAGATGACCGCTCTGAGCCGGGGCGTGAGGGCATCGGGGTTGGCCAATGCCGCGTTCGCCATTCCAAGGCCGTGGCCGTAGTCGCCGGCTTCGGTGGCGATGATGCTTTTGCGCATGAGGATGTAGGAGATGACGCGTTGGTCGCCCAGTTCCATCGCGTAGTCCAGGGCCTTGTTGGTCCACATCGTGGCCCGGGTGAAATCCCCCAGGTCCTGATGGAGCCATCCGCAGAACTCCAGAAGTTCGCTGGCGAAGTTCAGGGCCTCGGTGCGGTCGGCTCCTCGGGTCACCCGGCAGACCTGGCCGACTACGGGCACCTGACCTTGAACGGCGTTGATCAGTAGGAGTGGCCCCATGATCGCCTCGGCCTGGATGTGGCCGGTGAGAACGTGCCGGAGTCCGGAGATGACGGGGCGGCTGGATGCTCCGGTCAAACTGGCCAGGTACGGCGTCAACAGGTCCGTATCTGATGGCGGCACCGCTTCATCAGGGGGTGGTGTGCGCTGCGGCTGTGGGCTGGCTGTGGGAAGCCGTCGCGGTGCCAGTCCGAGAGTCAGCCTGGCGGAATCAGGCATGTCCAGGCCGTCGGCGACGCGCTCGAACACCTCGAACGAGGTGACTTTGACCGTTCCCCTCATGATCTCGCTGATCTTGCCCTGGCTGAGATTCACGGCGGTGCCGATGCGGGTTTGGCTGACCCCTGCGTACTGGCGGATTAGTTGAAATACCTGGCCGATATTGCGTTTTTGGAGGGCCGTTAGCATTTCGGGGCGCTGCCACAGTTCCGGCAGGATAACGACTGGTTTAGTCGCATCTGCTGGCATACGTGGTATCTCCCTTTGTTGCCTCGGCTTCCGAATATCCAACGCTTGCCGCTGCGAGTTATCCCGTCAAGGGATATCGACTATTCGGGGCAAGGATTCCGGCCTGGGATGGGTTGGCCGGCCCCTGATGACGAACCTTGATCCATGGTTGCCGAGGATGAGTCGACGGATCAGGGGTGCGGGACCTGCTGCGGCCGTGGCTGGCGGTGGATCCGTAGGAGTCGCGCCGATGTCGAGTGCCGCATTGACGGCCAGGTGGTAAAGCCGGTCCGCATCGAGTGCTTCGACTGCCTGGGCTCTGGCGAGATGGCGGCCTGATGAGCGGGAATGAGATTCCGGCCATCAGCCGACAGAAAGCGATCACGCCGGTGCGGGCGGCGCGGTGTCTGCGGGCTGAGTTGGCCGCGTTGAACATCGCCTCGGATGTTCATGACGGGTACGGGCTGGCGCTGGTGTCGGTCTGGTTCGGGCTGGTCGTGTGGACCGATGGGCGGGTGTTTCGCTGGTGGGCCGGACAGGAGGTCGGGCGCTCTCGTCTTCGGCGCTACGCCTTCTGCCCCGCGAATGATCCGGTGACGGCCGCGCACCGGGTGGCCGATCGTTGCGTCGAGCTTCGTGAACGGGGGCCTGCCCCGGTTCCTGGTCCGACTGGTTGTGCTCCGCAGTGATCGAGCTGACAGGCTGTTTGAGCCCGCACGTGTCCACACCGCAGCGTGATCACACGCGGCTCGTCTGGCTGACCCCTGACGAGTGGACAACGCGCCTGCGGGTGATCACCTGGACCTGCCGGTGCCGGGCCACGTTGTATGAGCTGTGCCAGGCCGGAGGACAGGGGTTCATCCGCCGCACGCTCCAACTGGACGGCAGTCCGGAGGTTCACGAGACCTATCGATGGCCGATCCGGCAGGCCAGCGATGTATGGAGGGCGTTGCTCTCCGGTGAGGCCCGATAGGCGGGCGCGGCGGCATGGTTGACCTCGGTCTTCGGTGTCGCCGCGTCTTGGGGTGAGGGCTTCCTGTCGGTCGAAGGGCTTCGCATCCCCGACATGCGCTGATAGCCTGCTTGGCTAGGCAAGCATGTTGAATGTGAGGCTTCAATGTCGTTTGAGTACACGCCTCCCAAGTACGCGCAACTGATCACCGAGCTTGAGCGGCGCATCGACTCCGGCGAGTATCCGGCGGGCTCGCTGCTACCCAGCGAACACACGCTCATGGCGGAGTTCGGCATGGCGCGTCCCACGGTGGTCAAGGCTCTCGGCGTACTTCGCGACCAGGGGTGGATCGTCACCCAGCAGGGCAAGGGCCGTTTCGTGCGCGGTCGCCCGGCGATTCCCAAAGACCAGAAGGCGCGCACGGGCCGCGAGCTCCTCGACCGGACAGAGACTCAGGCCGCGAGCAAGCTGCTGGCGGCCGGACCGGTCGAGGCTCCCAACCGCATCGCCGCCTATCTCGGCCTGGAGCAGAAATCCGCGGTCGTGCTGCGCAAGATTCTGGTGGAGCGCGACGGCGAACCTACCGAGATCTCCGCCACCTGGGTTCCGGCCACTGTCGCCGAAGGTACGGCTCTGGCGGAGTCGGCCGATCTGCGACAGGGCATCCGGCGCTACGTGGAGAGTGCGGCCGGCGTCTCCCTGGATCACATCATCGAGCACATCACCGCGCGCAACCCCACGGCCGAGGAACGCAAGCTACTGGGCGTGAAGACCTCGGCCGCGCTGTTGGCTGTGTACGCCGTCGCCTGTGATGCGACGGGTAAGCCGTGGGTGGTGGTGGAGACCGTACTCCCCGGTGATCTTCACGAACTGGAAGACGCCTACCCGATCCGGTAATCCAACTTTCCCCACGAAGCCCGCTTGGTGCACTTGACTAACCAAGCGGGCTTCGTGCTTAATGTAGAAGCAACTTGGTCAGTCAAGCAGACTGGCCAACCAAGAAGAGGAGTTGTTGCCTTATGGCCATCC
The DNA here is from genome assembly GCF_000721075.1 of Streptosporangium amethystogenes. Classification (GTDB taxonomy): domain Bacteria; phylum Actinomycetota; class Actinomycetes; order Streptosporangiales; family Streptosporangiaceae; genus Streptosporangium; species Streptosporangium amethystogenes. Next base: position 86,073 of record NZ_JOEQ01000045.1, on the reverse strand, counting down.
AAGGCCCCATCCCCGTCCGTTTCGAGCAGGTCTTCCCGCACGGCTGCTTCATCGTCGGCGAGGTCGAGCAGGTCAAGGACTTCGACGCCTCGTCCAAGGGCCGCACGGTCTACGCCAAGGACAAGAACACCGGAGAGCTGGTGTGGCAGGTCGCGGTCATGGACGCCGATCCGACCGTCAAGGCCGGACAGAAGACGGTCTCGGTCAAGATCCTGTCCCCGGTTCAGCCGATCGTTCCGACTGCGCTGCCGGGTCTGCCGTTCGTGCCGGTGGAGTTCGACGGCATGACCGCCACCGCCTACGTCGGCCAGAACACCGGCCGTCTGGCTTGGTCCATCCGGGCCACGACGATGCGGGCTCCCCGTTCCGCGGCGGCTCCGGTCAAGGCTGCGGCCGGTAAGGACGTGGCGGCGTGAGAGAGCACCTTCCCTACACCCGCGCCGTGGTGACGCTCGACGAGGACGGCACCCGGCTCGACACCTCGTTTCGCACTCCGTACCTGTCGGTCACGGTGCTGGGCGCCGAGGGCGGGCGGCCGTTCCTGACCCTGTCCTCCCGTGAGGCACAGGTGGTCATCTCCACCACCGGCGGCGGACCGGTCACCGAACGGGACGTGACCCTCGCCCGGCAGATCGCCGAAGCAGCCGCGCGCTACCTGGCCGACTGCGAGCGCCTGCACGCCGAACAGTGCACCGGCCTCCACCAGGTCGACGAGTCCGAGCAGGGCAAGGCGGCCTGACACGAAGCGGGGCCGCTGGAACTGGCATTCCGGCGGCCCCTCGGTTCTCCCCAGACGCGAATCAAGAGAGGTCTCAAGCCTAATGTTCAAAAAACTGCCCGGCGACGAGGCACAGAACCTCGTCTCCACGACCCCCGATACCGCCGTCGTCTTCCGCCCGGCCGTCCTGCGGACCCCGGCGATCATCACGATTCTGATCTTCGCCTGGCGGCTGCTGGCCGGAATCGTCCGGCTGATCTGGCGTCACCCGGTCGCCCTGGCCGTACTCACCGTTCCCTGCCTGCTCGGTGTCCTGTACGGCTGGCGGCTCGCCCTGGTCGTCGTCGCCGTTCCCGTCTCGCTGCTGGCTCCGTGGCCGTTCTTCGATCGGGCCTCGTTCAACCGATGGATGGGCTGGCGGCTGCTGGCCTGGTGGCGGCTGGTGTGGGTCTACCGGCGGCACTGGCAACCAGTGATGATCGTCTCCGGGCTCGGCCGGAACCTGCGCGGTCGGGACTACCTGCCCCGCCTGGTCAAGGTCACCTGTACCTCGTGGGCGGACCTGGTCACGGTGAAGATGCTCACCGGCCAAGCGGTCAAGGACTGGTCCGACCGTATCGAGCACCTGGCCCACGGGTTCGGCGCCACCTCCTGCCGGGTGACCATCGCCCGGTCGGGGCGACTGCTGCTGACCTTCCCCCGGCGTGACCCGCTGGCCACCCCCTTACCCGCGCTACCCATCCCTGAGATGCCCTCGGTCGGGCCGGTCGAGATCGGCCGGTGTGAGGACGGTACCCCGTGGCGGCTCAAGGTTCACGGCACTCATGTCCTGGTGGCCGGTGCCACCGGAGCAGGGAAGGGCTCGATCATCTGGTCTGTCATCCGGGGGTTGCTGCCTGCGGTGCGGGCGGGCCTGGTCCAGGTCTGGGCGCTGGATCCCAAGCGGATGGAACTGCCCTTCGGCCGTGGCCTGTTCGGCACCCGGTACGCCGCGAGTCCGGCGGCCTGCGCTGATCTCCTGGAAGCGGCTGTGCAGATCATGCAGGAGCGGGCCGACCGGTTCGCCGGACTCCAGCGCAACCACACCCCCACCCTCGATGACCCGTTCGTCCTGGTGGTGGTCGACGAGGTGGCGTTCCTGACCGCCTACCAATCCGACAAGGGCCTGAAACTGCGCATCTCGGCCGCGCTGGCCACGCTCACCACACAGGGCCGCGCGGTCGGGTTCGGCGTCATGGCGGCACTCCAAGACCCGCGCAAGGAGGTCATGAACGTCCGCAACCTGTTCCCCGACAAGATCGCGCTTCGCCTGGACGAGTCCGAACAGGTGGACATGGTGCTCGGCGACGGCGCCCGTGATCGGGGCGCGCTGGCCGATCACATCTCCCCGGTTCCCGAGCAGGGCGCGGGCATCGGCTACGTCCGCTTGGAGACCTCGCCCGATCCGATCCGTGCCCGTGCCGGCTATGTCTCCGACTCCGATATCCGCGCCATGGTCGCCGACTTCGCCGGGGAGGCACACCAGTGAAGATCATCATTCAGGGCACCCTCGCCGAGATCGACGCGATCCCCTTCCGCCTCCTGGGCACTCTGTCCGACTCTCCGGCGCGGTTTGAGCTGGTGCTCTCCGACCTGGTCAACGTCCGGCTGCGTCGCGACCCCTACAGCGCCTCCTACCGGTTCACCGCCGATGTGCTCTCCCCAGAGGAGGACAGGTGACCGACACCCCTGCTTCCCCTATCTCCTCGCCGGATGGCTCCGACCGCACCTTGCCCCGCCTCGTCCGTGACACCCTGCCCCTCGCTCTGGATGTGGCAATCGAGGTCGCCAAGCTCAATGGGATCTGCATCCGCCCCCTCGAACTGCGGCGCCTGGACACTCACACCGGCATGACCGAGTCGTTCAACATCCCCTGCGGCACCACCCAGGAAGCCAAATGCCCGCCGTGTGCTCAGCGCAACAAGCAGCTGCGTAAGGCTCAGTGCCGGGAAGGCTGGCACCTGGATCACGAACCGATCGCCGAACCCCATCCCTCCACCGAAGAGCAGCGGTGGCTGATCGAGTTCCGGGCCGACGTGCAGGCCAAGCGCGACGAGGCCGAGCGGGACGGGGAAGACACCCTCGACTGGGACGAGGCCATCGCGGGCATCGATGCGGAGATCAACGCCGCTGGAATGCGCGGCAACGTCCTGGGCGGGCGGACAGCTCCCAAGCGTTCCCGTTCGACGAGGCGTCGCCAGGATGCGCCGGACCTGCCCAAGCGGGCCAAGCAGGACACGACTCTTGGCCGGACCTTCATCGCCCCCGATGGCAGGGTCTACCGGCCGTCGCTGTTCGTCACGCTCACCCTGCCCTCGTATGGCAAGATCCGTTCCGGTCTGGGCGTGCCGGTCGATCCGAGCACCTACGACTACGCGGCGGCGGCCCGTGATGCGCTGCACTTCTCCAAGCTCGTCGATCGGTTCGTGCAGAACCTGCGGCGGGTGGCCGGCTACGACGTGCAGTACTTCGCCACCGTCGAACCACAGAAACGATTCGCGCCGCACCTGCACATGGCAATCCGCGGGACCATGCCCCGCGCGGAGATCAAGGCGATTGCCGCCGCGACGTACCACCAGGTGTGGTGGCCCTCGGTCGATGAAGTCCGCTTCGACGGCGACCACCTGCCCATCTGGGCGCAGCGGGCCGACCTGGACGACGGCGCCACCTACCCGGACGGACAGAGCGGCGACTACCTCGACCCCGCCACGGGCGAACTGCTGCCCACCTGGGACGAGGCACTCGACCAGCTCGGCCAGGACGACGAGGCCGAACCGCTGCACGTGGTCCGCTTCGGTCCTCAGGTTGATGTTCAGGGCATCGTCGCCGGATCGCCGGACGCTCACAAGCGCATCGGCTACCTCACCAAATACCTGACCAAGAACCTCGGCGACCCCCTCGACCCCGATGACCAAGACAACCAGGCCCGTCGTGACCACGCCGTGCGGATGGTCGAGGCACTGCGCTACGAACCCTGCTCACCGACGTGCCCGAACTGGCTGCGCTACGGCATCCAGCCCAAGGGCGCCAAGGCGGGCATGCTGCCGGGCCGGTGCAAGGGCAAGGCGCACAAGGCCGAACACCTCGGCTACGCGGGCCGTCGCGTCCTGGTCTCGCGCAAGTGGTCCAACAAGACCCTGCGCGAGCACAAGCAGGACCGGCGGGCCTGGGTCCTCGACATGCTCGGCCTGCCCGACGACACCACCACCGACCCGCACCGCTATGTCTGGCGACCGGTCTCCTCCAAAGACCCCAACCGCACCCCACTGGCCAAACGACTGCTCCGCGAGGTCGCCAACCGCCAACGCACCCGCGCACGCCTGATCGAACTTCAGGCCAGAGCAGACGGACAACCCGTTCCAGATCTTTCGGTGACTTCACTGGCCGCCTGACACCTGACAGGAGAATCCGTTGGACGAACTACTCAAGGCACACGAGGCCGCCGCACTGCTTCACACCTCGGAGCGCTTCATCCGCCGGCTGATCGCGGAACGCCGGATCGAGTTCGTGAAGATCGGCCGTCACGTCCGCATCCGAGAGTCCGCACTGCTCGCTTTCGTCGTCGCGGGGACGGTTGAGCCCCTGATGACTCACGACGTCACCGGAAAGGCGGCCTGATGGCAAACAAGGACGGTCACCGACGTTTCGGCAACGTCCGCAAGCTCCCGTCCGGACGTTTCCAGATCCGCTATCCCGGCCCGGACGGGCGTATGCGGACCGGCTCGGACACCTACGACCGTAAGGGGGACGCGGAACGGGCACTGTCCCTCGTCGAGGCTCAGATCATCAAGGGGGAGTGGACGGATCCGGATCGCGGGAAGATCAAGCTTCAGGACTACGCGGAGACGTGGATCTCCCAGCGCGCGGGCCTCCGCCCCCGCACCGTCGACCTCTATCGCTGGCTGCTCAAGAAACACATCGCCTCGCACCTGGGCGGGGTCCAGCTCGGCAAGCTCTCCACCGCGATGATTCGGCAGTGGCGGGCCGACCTGCTCGGCAACGGGGTCTCGGTCAGCATGGCAGCCAAGGCGTATCGCCTGTTGCGGGCCGTGCTGATGACGGCGGCCGAAGAGGATCACATCATCTCGCGTAACCCGTGCCGGATCCGTGGGGCCGGCGACGAGCACGCCCAGGAGCGCCCGGTGCTCACCGTGGCTCAAGTCTTCGAGCTGGCCGACCTCGTGGGCCGTCGTCCGGTCGGCAACGTCCGCAAGCTCAAAGACAACGCCTATCGGCTGCGCTTCCAGCGGCACGGCGAGATGCGCACCCATCCGGAGGTCTTCACAACACGGGCGGACGCCGAACGGGCGCTGTGGAAGATGGGCGCGGACGGTCGGGCCGACTGCACCCATGACCGGCGTTTCCGCGCCCTGGTGCTCCTGACTACTTTCGCCAGTCTGCGATGGGGCGAGGTGAGTGCGCTCCGCCGCAGTGACATCGATCTCGATGCGGGGACGGTGCGCATCCGGGCGGCCTTCGTCGAGCGCTCCACAGGTGAGCTGGTCCTTGGCCAGCCCAAATCCAAGGCCGGGCGTCGCGTGGTCGGTATCCCCCAGGGCGTCATTTCGGTGCTGCGGGAGCACCTGGCCACCTATGTCCAGGAGGATCCCGGCGCGCTCGTCTTCCCCGGTGCCAAGGGCGGCCCGCTCCGGCGCAGTGGGTTCAACACCCGCACGCGTTGGGTGGATGTGGTCAGGGAGATGGGTCTTCCCGGTCTCCACCTCCATGATCTCCGTCACACGGGCAACATGCTCGCCGCAGAGTCCGGCGCGGGGCTCAAGGATCTGATGGCCCGGATGGGGCACGACAACGTGCGCGCCGCGATGATCTATCAGCACGCCGTGCGGGGTGCCGACAGAACGATCACGGACGCGATCGACCGGCAGATCAGTGGGCGCGACGACGAGGAGGACGGCTCGTCGGGGAAGTTGATCCCAATGCGCTGATCGAGAGCTAATGGCACGCTAATGGCACGCGAAGATCAAATAGCTTCAGAAACAAACAAGGCCCTGGTCGGGAATCCATCCCTGACCTGGGCCTTGAAGCGTGGAGCGGGTGACGGGAATCGAACCCGCGCTGTCAGCTTGGGAAGCTGATGTTCTGCCATTGAACTACACCCGCAGCGGTGTGCCGCCCCACCACTGTAGCGGAAGTTGGGTGGCTCTCGTCCACTGTGGGAAGCGGGATCGGAGGCTCCCGGGAGGGGACGGCGTTGGTAGGTTGCCTCACGTGCTGCTTTCCGATCGTGACATCGTTGCCGAGATCGAGACGGGGAGGGTGAGGATCGATCCCTTCCAGCCGGAGATGATCCAGCCGTCCAGTGTCGACGTACGCCTGGACCGCTACTTCAGGGTCTTTGAGAACCATCGATACCCGCACATCGATCCGGCGGTCGAGCAGCCTGATCTGACGCGGATGGTGGAGCCGGAGAAGGACGAGCCGTTCATCCTGCATCCGGGGGAGTTCGTGCTGGCGAGCACGTACGAGGTCGTCACGCTGCCGGACGACATCGCCTCGCGGCTGGAGGGAAAGAGTTCGCTGGGCAGGCTCGGCCTGCTGACCCACTCCACGGCCGGGTTCATCGACCCGGGCTTCAGCGGGCACGTCACGCTTGAACTCTCCAACGTCGCCACGTTGCCGATCAAGCTCTGGCCCGGGATGAAGATCGGCCAGCTCTGCATGTTCAGGCTCAGCTCGCCGGCCGAGTATCCCTACGGTTCGGAGAAGTACGGATCCCGCTATCAGGGGCAACGGGGGCCGACGCCGAGCCGCTCGTACCTCAACTTCCACCGGACGCCGATCTGAGGCCCGGGGCGGATTCTCAACCCAAGGTGAACTAACGGTGAATTAAAAGTGAACTTTCATGCCGGGGTGGGCTGTCGTGACGGGGTGAACCCGCCGCGGAAGGGGGGCACCCGAGGACTTCGAGGGATGAGAGGCCGCAGGAACGGGGCTGCGGATGGGGCTGCTGTGAGCAGCCAAAATACGGCTTAGTGGGCGACCGTGATAGAAATCACCCTGACTTTTCGCGGGGGGCCCACGGGCCCTGTCGACCTTGGTGAACCGTGCGGGAAGCGCACTGGAAGCGGGGGTTTCCGAGGGGAGTACGGGGAAGGTGCCGGATGGCGTTCAGGGGTGGAGAAGTCCCATACTTGGCCTGTCTTCGTCATACTGTGGCCGAAAACCAGCAAAACGGTCATCGGAAAGATGCCCTCAAGGCTGCCTCAAGCTGTGTGTCGCCGGGTAGCGACATCGGGAAGAGTGCATGTCTAGCGGGTGAAGTTCGTATTTCCGCTGGTAACCCGTACCCTTCTCTGCGGACCATCCCCGCACATCTGGAGAACGACGTGCGCCTCCGTCTCACACCGAGTGAGGACAGCTACTACGACTTGTTCGCAGACTCGGCGAACAACCTCGTCACAGCGTCCCGTCTACTGGTAGAGATCATCAGTGACGGATCGGACAGGGAAGCTCTGGCCGAGAAGATGCGCGCATGTGAGCACGCCGGTGACGAGCGTACTCACGCGATCATGAACCGGCTCAACGAGAGCTTCATCACCCCCTTCGACCGCGAGGACATCTACCGTCTCGCCTCGAACCTCGACGACGTGATGGACTACATGGAGGCGGCCGCCGACCTCATCGTCCTCTACCAGATCGATCACCTTCCCAAAGAGGTGGTCCGGCAGGTCGAGGTTCTGGAACGTGCCGCCGAGCTCACCGCCGAGGCCATGCCGCGGCTGCGCTCGATGAAGAACCTCAACGAGTACTGGATCGAGATCAATCGGCTTGAGAACCAGGCCGACCAGGTCTACCGCCGCCTTCTCGCCAAGCTTTTCGGCGGGGAGTACGACGCGTTGACCGTCCTCAAGATGAAGGAGGTCATCGATCAGCTCGAGATGGCCGCCGACGCCTTCGAGCACGTGGCCAACACGATCGAGTCGATCGCGGTCAAGGAAAGTTAAGTGGATCTCACGCTCGCACTCGTTATCGGCGTGGTGGTCGTAGCGCTGGTGTTCGACTACACCAACGGCTTCCACGACGCCGCGAACGCGATCGCGACCTCCGTCTCAACGCGCGCGCTGACGCCGAGGGCCGCGCTCTTCATGGCCGCGGCCATGAACTTCCTGGGTGCGCACCTTGGTACGCAGGTGGCCGCGACCGTCGGCAAAGGCATCATCGACGCTCCACAGGGAAACCACGGCCTGGTCATCGTCGGCTCCAGTCTGATCGGCGCGATCACCTGGAACCTCATCACCTGGTACTTCGGCCTTCCCTCCTCAAGCAGTCACGCGCTGATCGGCGGCCTGGTCGGCGCCGCGCTCGCCTCGGCGAGCAACGTCCACTGGGACGGGGTGGTGGAGAAGGTCGTCATCCCGATGATCCTGTCTCCGGTGATCGGCTTCACCCTCGCCGGGCTCATCATGATCGGAATTCTGTGGGGGTTCCGGCGCTCCCAGCCGTCGAAGACCAACCGGGGCTTCCGGCACGCGCAGACCATCTCCGCGGCGGCGATGGCGCTGGGTCACGGTCTCCAGGACGCGCAGAAGACCATGGGCGTCATCTTCCTGGCCCTCGTGGTCGGCGGCTACCAGCATGACGGGGACCCGATCCCGCAGTGGGTCATCCTCGCCGCCGCCACGGCCATCTCGCTCGGCACGTACGCGGGAGGCTGGCGGATCATGCGGACGCTCGGCCGCCGGATCATCGCGCTCGACCCCCCACAGGGATTCGCCGCGGAGGCGGCCGCCGCGACGGTGCTCTACACCGCGGCCATCGGCTTCGGCGCCCCCATCTCGACCACCCACACGATCACCAGCGCGATCATGGGCGTCGGCGCCACCAAGCGCCTTTCCGCCGTGCGCTGGGGCGTCGCGGGCAACATCGTGACCGCCTGGGTTCTCACCATCCCGGCCGCCGCGCTCGTCGCCGCGCTGTCCTACTTCGCGCTCCACTGGATGATCGAGTAGTACTCCAGGTGGACCAGATCCCTCGGAGGGACCTGGTCCACTTCAGGGCCGTCAGGTAGTGTCCTTCCGATACATCACGTCGACGTCCCACCGGGTGAAGCCCAGCCCCTGGTACAGGCGGATCGCCGCGGAGTTGCTCTCGTCGACGTACAGCATCACGTGGGTCAGGCCTCGCGAGCGCAGGTGGGCCAGGCCCGCCAGGGTCAGCGACCTGCCCAGGCCGCCGCCCTGCTCGGCGGGGTCGACGCCGACGACGTAGACCTCGCCGATCGGCTCGTGCGCGTGGTCGCCGTCGCCGTGCACCTTGGTCCAGTGGAAACCCACCAGCCGGTCGCGGCCCTCGGGGCCGCCGGGCCGTACGGCGAGGAAGAACCCGGCCGGGTCGAACCAGGGTTCCCGCTCGCGCAGCTTGAGGTCGTCAAGCGTCCACGCGCCCTGCTCCGGGTGGTCGGCGAAGGCCTTGGCGTTGAGGGCGAGCCAGGCCTCCTGGTCCGAGGTGCCGGGTTCGAAGGTGCGGAGTCGTACGCCCTCGGGGAGGTCGAAGCCACCGATGTCGGTGGCGAGGGGGCGGCGCATCTGCCACAGCGACCTCGCCCTTTCGAACCCCTCCGACAGGGCGAGGGCATCGGCCGCCGGGTGTCCGCCGTGCGCCCACAGCCGCAGGTGCCCGCCGGCGCGGTCGAGCACGGCCCGCAGCAGCCGCCGTCCGTGTCCCTGTCCGCGGAACGCCGGGTGGACGACCAGCTCCCCGCTGGGTCCCTCGACGGGGTCTGTCGGGTCCAGGTGGGCGTAGCCCGCGAGCTCGTCCCCGGCGTACAGGAGCACGGCTCCGGCCCGCTCGTCACCGCCGTAGCGCAGGTGCAGCATGACATGTTCGTTGAGTGGCCGGACCCCGTCGGCCTTCGTGGCCGCATCCACCACCGTGAGGACCTCGGACACCTCTTGTTCGCCGAGTGATCCCCGGTGTTCAACACGCGCGTTCATGCTCTGGACTCTAGGCGGGTACACGTCCTGTGGGAGCAGGGGGGACTGGCAAAAGCCGCCAGCTACTGGTCGGGTTAATCGTTATCTCTCGGACATTCCTTGCACAGATAGTCCCCTTAGTGTCGTGGACCATGATGTCTCGTTCCTTCCTGCGGCTGGCCATGGCGTGCGTGCTCGCCGGGGCCGGTGTCACGCTTGCGATGGGGCCGGCCGAGGCGGGCAACAACCCCGCCAAGACGGTGCCGGTCCGCCTGCTCTCCCTCAACGATTTCCACGGCAACCTCGAACCGCCGACCGGTTCCTCCGGCCGCATGGTCGACGAGACCGGCGCCACGGTCGAAGCGGGTGGTGCCGCCTACGTCGCCACCCACCTCAAGCAGCTGTCCGACAAGAACACGCTGAAGGTCGCCCAGGGCGACCTGATCGGCGCGACCCCCCTGATCTCCGCGGCCTACCACGACGAGCCGTCGGTGGAGTTCCTCGGCAAGGTCGGCGTCACCGCCTCCGCCGTGGGCAACCACGAGTTCGACGAGGGGTACGCCGAGCTCAAGCGGATCATGAACGGTGGCTGCCACCCGGTGGACGGCTGCTCGCCCGCGGGCAGGTGGAAGGGCGCGGGCTACAGCTACCTCGGCGCCAACGTCGTCTTCAAGCGGCCGGCGCAGGGCGCGGAGAAGCAGGCGCTGGACGCCCTGGGCGGGACGAACACCGCCTCGCTGCGTGCCCTGCTCAAGGACTACGGCATCCCGGCCCTGCCCCCGGTCGCGATCCGCTGGATGAACGGTGTGCCGATCGGCTTCATCGGCCTGGTCACCGGTAGTACCCCGAGCATCGTCACCTCGGAGGGCATCAAGGACCTCGACTTCATCGACGAGGTGAAGGCCGCGAACGTCGCCTCCAGGCTTCTCAAGATCGTTGGCGTCAAGGCCCAGGTCGTGCTCGTCCACGAGGGTGACCAGGTGACCGCGGGCCAGTCGCCCGACAGCTGCAGTGCCCGGCCGGGCGCGGGCAACCGGATCGCCACGCAGGTCGACGCCGAGGTCGACATGATCCTCAGCGGCCACTCCCACCAGGCCTACCTGTGCACGGTGACCGACCCCAGGGGTGCCGGCCGCCTCTACAGCCAGGGCGGTTCCTTCGGCCGGGTCATCACCAAGGTCGACTTCCAGGTGGACGTCAAGACCCGCGACGTCGTGCGCTCCTCGGTGGTGGCGGACAACCAGGTCGTGACCAGGACCGTCACCCCCGACCCGGAGATCAGCGCGTTGGTCCAGACCTGGAAGGACCGTGTCGCGCCGGTGGCCAACCGGCCGATCGGCAAGATCACCGCGGACATCACCAACGCCGCGTCCGCGTCCGGCGAGTCCTCCCTGGGCAACCTGATCGCCGACGGCCAGCTCGCCGCGACCAGGACCGGCGGCAACGCCCAGATCGCCCTGATGAACCCGGGCGGCGTGCGGGCCAGCCTCAGCTATGCGGGCTCACCCGCCGGTGAGGGCGACGGGGTGGTGACGTATGGCGAGGCGTTCACGGTCCAGCCGTTCAACAACCTCATGCAGGTGGTCACGCTCACCGGTGCGCAGCTCAAGACCGTTCTGGAGCAGCAGTTCACCGGCGGCCCCAACGCCCAGGCGTTCACCAAGATCCTGCAGCCCTCGTCGAACTTCACCTACACCTACAGCACGAGCGCGGCGTGGGGTTCGAAGATCTCCGCAATGAAGATCGACGGTGTCGACGTGACGGACACCCAGACGATCAGGGTCGCGGCCAACAACTTCCTCGTCGGCGGCGGTGACGCGTTCCTCGCCTTCACCGGGGGCACCGACCTGTGGAGTGGCCCGCTCGACATCGACGCCTTCGCCGCCCACTTCGCGGCGAATCCGTTGATCACGCCTCCGGTTCCCAACCACATCACGGTCGCTCCGTAACAGGGGCGAAAGGCGCGACGCACGCGTCAGACCTGCCGGACGACTCCGGTGGGTCTGGCGTGATGTCGGGAACCCGTGCCCACGGGGCGCGGAGGCGCCTGTAGGCCGGGGACGCGCGAACTCACCGGTCGGCGGCCGACCTGACAGCTCAGCGAGAGATCGGTGCCGATCGCGGCGGGGGTGGGAACCGCCTGCCCTACTGGCGGGCGGGCTCGCGCTCCTCGGCGGCCTCGTTGCCGCGCTCGGGGACGAACCGGTAGCCGACGTTGCGGACCGTTCCGATCAGTGCCTCGTACTCGGCGCCGAGCTTGGCACGGAGCCGCCGGACATGGACGTCCACGGTACGGGTGCCGCCGAAGTAGTCGTATCCCCAGACCTCCTGGAGGAGCTGGGCGCGGGTGAAGACCCGGCCCGGGTGCTGCGCCAGGTATTTCAGGAGCTCGAACTCCTTGAAGGTCAGATCCAGCGCGCGGCCGCGGAGCCGGGCGGTGTAGGTGGCCTCGTCGATCGACAGGTCACCGTTGCGGATCTCGTCCGGCACCTCCTCCGCGGCGGCCAGATTGAGCCTGCCCACGGCCATCCGCAGGCGCGCCTCGACCTCGGCGGGGCCGGCGCTGTCGAGGATGACGTCGTCGGCACCCCACTCCGCGGTCAGTCCGGCGAGACCGCCCTCGGTGACGATTACCATCAGAGGGCAGGAAACGCCCGTGGTGCGGAGCAGCCTGCACAGGCTCTTGGCCTGGACGAGCTCGCGGCGCGCGTCCACCAGGATCGCGTCGGCGGGCGGGGCGTCGAGCAGGGCGGACGCCTCCGCGGGCACGACGCGTACCGAGTGCAACAGCAGCCCCAGCGCCGGGAGCACCTCAGTCGAGGGCTCAAGGGCGTTGGTGAGCAGTAGGAGATTGCTCACAATGTCTCCTTCCCGCGTCATGTCGGCGATAGCCGTACAAACACGTAAGGACCCGGGGGCTACGTTGCCCAGGTCCCGTAGTACGTGAGGATAACCCACGAGGAGTAAGCGTCCAGCGAAGGTCCACCTGGTGAACACCGGTTCTCCGAGTGGATTCGCCGTAATGGCATGGTAACTCTGTGTATGTTCGAGGAGTTGGTTCACAGGTGGCGACGGGCACTGTCAGATATTGGGCCGCGGCCAAGGACGCGGCGGGCATCGCGGAGGAGCCTTTCGAGGCCGAGACCCTTGCCGAGCTGATGACGAAAATCACACCGGGCCGTGAAGAGCTGGCTCGCGTGCTGAAGCGGTCGTCGTTCCTGGTCAACGGGGATCCGGTGGGCAGACGGGCGCACCAGACGATCGTCCTGGCCGAGGGGGCGACGGTGGAGGTGCTCCCGCCCTTCGCCGGAGGTTGATCGGGTGCTATCGCCGACACGGGGTTTCGTACAGGATTGCAGGGGGAGAGCACGCCAATGGGCACCCCTCGGGCCGGAGAATGAACAGGGAGTCGGATGCGTAAGCTGATCGCTTTTCTGGTTCTGCTGCTCGTTCTCGTCGCGATCCTGGACAGGGTCGCCGTCGCCGGAGTCGAGCGTGAGATCGCCACGCAGGCGACGGCCAAGTACGACCTGGAGTCCCCGCCCGAGGTCACCATCGAGGGCATCCCCTTCCTGACCCAGGCGGTCGCCGGGCGCTACGAGGAGGTCAAGGTCGCCGCGGGCGCGATGACCGTCTCGGGTGTCGCGCTGTCGAGCGTCGACTTCACCCTCTACGGGGTCACCGCGCCGCTTGCGGACCTGGTGCTCCGCCCCCAGCAGGTCGACATGCGCGCCGAGCGCGTGGTGGGTTCGGTGGTCGTGCCGCTGGAGACGCTCAGCCAGCGGGCGCCCCGCGGGATCAAGGTCGATGTCGCGGGCGACGCGCTCAACGTCAGCGGAGAGATCACCGTGCTGGGGCAGAAGGTGCCGGTGAAGGCGGCACTGAAGGTCGAGATCGTCGAGGGCGGCCTGAAACTCGTTCCCGAGAAGGTGACCCTGGGCGGCGGCATCCCCGTGCCCGATCCCGAGCGGTTCATCAACTTCCGGATCCCGATCGGAAAGCTGCCGTACGACGTCAAGCTGACCGACATCAAGGTCACGCCCGAGGGCCTGCGCATCTCGGGTGAGGCCTCCGACGTGCCTCTGCGGGGCTGAACGTGTCCCGTGTCTGAACCGGATCGTCCCGCCGTACGTCGTGGGGATGTGAGTCAAGCCGGAACCGCCGACGAGCAGCTTGTCAGAGCGCTCTTCGACGAGCACGGCGGGCCACTCTACGGTTACGCGCTGCGGCTGACGGGCGATTCGGGGAGAGCGGAGGATGTCGTGCAGGAGACGCTGTTGCGGGCCTGGCGCCATCCGAACGCGTTCGCCGGCCGCTCCATCCGCGCGTGGCTGTTCACGGTGGCCCGCAATCTCGTCGTCGACCAGCACCGGGCCCGGAAGGCACGCCCGCCGGAGACGGGCGACGAGGCGCTCGCCGTGGTGCCCGCCGATGACGAACTGGAGCGGGCGGTGGAGTCGTGGGCGGTCGCCGAGGCGCTGGCCGCGCTGCGGCCCGAGCACCGCGAGGTGCTGGCCGAGGTCTACTACCAGGGGAAATCCGTCGCGGAGGCGGCCGCGTCGCTCGGCATCCCCGCCGGAACGGTTAAGTCGCGCACGTATTACGCGCTTCGGGCGCTCAAGCTGGCGCTGGAGGAGCGGGGGCTCGCGCCATGATGACCTGTGATGAAGTACGGATGTCGCTCGGGGTCCACCTGCTCGGAGCCCTGGAGCCGGACGAGCGCGTGCTCGTCGAGGCCCATCTCGCCGAGTGCGCGGAGTGCGCGGCTGAGCTCGCCGAGCTGAGCGGGGTGGCGACGTTCCTCGGCAGGGTGTCCGAGGACGATGTGGCGCAGGTGGCGAGCCCGCCCACGGCGGTGCTGGAGCGGCTGCTCAGCGCCAAGGTCAAGCGGCGTCGCACCACCCGGCTGGTGCTCGGCCTGGCGGCCTCGGTCCTGGTGGTCGGGCTCGGCGGCGGGACCGTCTGGGCCGTCATCCAGTCCCCGGGGGATGTCATGACGGTAGCCGGGTCCGCCGCACCCGAGTCGGCCGCGGACCCGAGCACTCAGGACCAGAGCGTTCAGGAACATGCCGGGTCCTTCTCGGCCTCATCCGCGCCCGACGCCAGGGCCAACAAGGCCGCGCCCAGCGTCGATTCGCAGCTCCTGCTCGCCCCGAGCGACCTGCGGGTCACGGGGAGGGACGGTGACGGTACGGTCCGCGCGGTGGTGACCGCGTCCGCCGGGCAGGGGGCGACCACGGTCAAGGTCGTGCTCACCGGTGTGGCCAAGGGCACGCGCTGCCGGCTGGACGTGATCGGGGACGGTGGCGTCAGGGAGACGGCGGGCAACTGGACCGTCAACCGGGCCGCCTATGACGAGTCGGGCGCCTTCACGGGCACCACGACGATCCCGCCGGAGCGCATCACGTCGTTCGAGATCTCCACCGCCGGAGGACGGGTGCTGCTCACGGTCGACGCCCGCTGAACCTGTCCGGTGCCGCCGGGGGCCGCGCCGCAGGCGGGAGCGGTCCGTGCGGGGGCGGCCCGTACGGGAGCGGTCCGTGCGGGGGCGGTCCGGGCAAGGAGCGTTCCGGCGGGGCGTGGAAACGGTGCCGGATATGTGAGCGGCGCGGGAATGGCGCGGAGCGCTCGCCTGTTGTCGTGTTCCGTGACCGGATTGACGGTGGTGGTCGTCACCCTCGCCCTCGCCACCCTCGTGGGCGTGGTGGTTCGGCGGCGGAACGGCGTGGCGCGAGAGGTGAGGGGCGAGGTGGAGCGGCTGACGTCCGGTGAGATCCACGCGGAGCTGGGGGAGCGGGCCACGCTGGTGCAGTTCTCCAGTTCCTTCTGCCAGCCGTGCCGGGCGACCCGGCGGATCCTCGACGAGGTGGCGGGGATGGTGCCCGGCGTCGCGCATGTGGAGATCGACGCGGAGTCCCACCTGGATCTGGTCCGTTCGCTGAACATTCTGCGCACCCCCACCGTCCTCGTCCTCGACCCGTCAGGACGGGTGGTGCGGCGAGCCTCCGGCCAGCCCAGGAAGGCGGACGTCATCGGTGCTCTCGGTCTGGTGATCGAGGGATGAACGGGGCACCCTATCGTTCCTCGAATGATCACGTCTCAGAAATTGGACAGGGATGTGACAGATGGCGGGACACCGGGGTACTGTCGTGGACATGAACCCCACGACGGAGCTGCTCACAAAGCGGCGCGCGGTTGATTTCTGCCGCGTGACCACCGCGCTCTGTCGTATTTCCTAAAGGGCGATCTCAAGCGGCCGTCGAGCCGCACCGATCTGCACGACCCTTCAGGAGCATCAAGCGATGCAAGCTGATCCCCGAGCTCTCCGCTTCACCGCGGCCGTCACAACAGTCGTGCTCGCGCTCGTCCTGGTGACAGGCAGTGCGTGGCTGCTGGCCGCACAGGCCGTGGTGTTCGCACTGGGCGTTCTCGGCCTCTCGCCGTACGGGATGGTTTTCAAAGGGATAGTGAAAAGCCCTCCGAAGGAGCTGGAGGACGCCGCCCCGCCGCGCTTCGCGCAGGGAGTCGGACTCGCCTTCGCCCTGGTGGGCTTGGTCGGATACGTCGCACAGATCACGCCGCTGGCCCTCGGGGCCACCGCGGCGGCACTTTTCGCCGGATTTCTCAACGCCGCCTTCGGCTTCTGTCTCGGCTGCGAGATGTTTTTGATCATTCGCCGCCTACTACCCGCCGCACGATGATCCTGGAGGATCAAAATGAGCCGCTCCGCCGTCCTGGTCGACGCTGACTGGGTCGAGGCCAATCTCGACACTCCCGGTGTCGTTCTCGTTGAAGTGGACGAGGATGCCAGCGCATATGACAAGGGCCACATCCGTGGCGCCGTGAAGGTCGACTGGAAGCAGGACCTGCAGGACCCGGTCCGCCGCGACTTCGTCGACCGCGAGGGCTTCGAGGCGCTGTTGTCCGCCCGGGGCATCGCGAACGACGACACCGTGGTGCTCTACGGCGGCAACAACAACTGGTTCGCCGCCTACGCGTACTGGTACTTCAAGCTGTACGGCCACGAGAACATCAGGCTTCTCGACGGTGGCCGCAAGAAGTGGGAGCTTGAGTCCCGCGAGCTGGTCAAGGACGTTCCCGGCCGCCCCGCCACGGACTACAAGGCCAAGGAGCAGGACCGGTCCCTGCGCGCCTCCCGCGACGAGGTCGTCGCCGCGATCGGCAAGCTCAGCCTGGTCGACGTGCGCTCGCCCGACGAGTTCACCGGCAAGCTGCTCGCCCCCGCGCACCTTCCGCAGGAGCAGGCGCAGCGGGTCGGCCACGTGCCCACCGCCCGCAACATCCCGTGGTCCAAGGCTGCCAACGACGACGGCACCTTCAAGTCCGACGAGGAGCTCAAGGCCCTCTACGAGGGCGCGGGCGTCGACTTCAGCAAGGACATCATCGCCTACTGCCGCATCGGGGAGCGCTCGGCTCACACGTGGTTCGTGCTGCACGAGCTCCTCGACCAGGCAGGTGTCAAGAACTACGACGGTTCATGGGTTGAGTACGGCTCGCTGGTCGGCGTGCCGATCGAACTGGGAGAGGCTCGATAATGACTCAGGGATGCGCTGCTCCGGAACAGACGGTTGCCCTTCCGGCCGGGATCGATCTTGCGAACCAGGCCGTCATCCAGGGCGTGGTCACGGGCGCGGGCACGGCCTACGCTCGTCTGCTCGACCACTCCGGTGAGTTCACCGGTGAGGTCGTGGTGTCCGAGGAGGGAATCTTCCGCTTCTTCGCCGCCCCCGGTGACTGGACCGTCCGCATCATCGCGGGCGGCGGCGTCACCAAGGACATCCCGGCCCAGGCCCGCCTGGGTGAGGTCACCCAGCTCGCCGTGTCCGTCTGACCCTCCGGTCCGACGCGCGCCGAGCCGGCACAAGCGAAAAGGACCGGCACTCCCCCGGGGGAGTGCCGGTCCTTTTCGCTTGTGCCAGGTCAGCCGGCCAGCCGGTTCTCGACGCGCCGGAGGGCGTCGAGGTAGTCGGGCTCCGGGGACATGGCCGCGGCCAGACGCAGGTGTGGCAGGGCCTCGGGGTGGCGGTTGGCGCGTTCGAGGGTCCTGCCCAGCAGGAACCGGGCGTAGTGGTCACCGGGGGTGCGCCCCAGCAGCGACTCCAGCGTCTTGCTCGCCCGGCCGAGTTGGGCCGAACCGAAGTAGGCGCGGGCCGCCAGCAGGCGGACGGCGGGGTCTTCGCCGTGCTCGGCCATCAGCGGCTCCAGAGTCCGCAGGGCACCGAGGGGATCCCTGACCTCCAGCAGGGCCTCGGCCTGGCGCAGCCACCTGACCTCGTCGGGGAGTTCCCGCCGGGGAGCGGCGTGCCGTACCAGGTCGGCGAGGACCTCGGGCGGCTGCGCGCCCGCGACCGCCACCTCACCCACCACGAAGGTCGGTGAGGTGGCGATGCCGACGGCCTTGCCGCGCAGCAGTTCGGAGCGGACCTCCGCCGCCCCCTCGCCGCGCTCCAGTGCCTCGGTCATGCCCCCGAGTCCGGCCTCGGCGGCGAGTGCCGCCAGCGTGCCGCGGTCCCCGATGTCGGAGCCCTCGATGAAGTGGGCACGCAGGATCCGCTCCACGACCGCGTCCTGGAGCGCCGCGCCGCCGCGGCCGTAGGCGAGGGCGATGACCCGGTGGGCGTCGAACGTGTTCGCCCGCCACACCGCTCCCCAGCGCTGCCCGCCGTCGCCGGCGCGCTCGCCGATCCGCTCCGCGGCGGCGACGCGTGAGACCCGGGCCCGGTTCTCGGCCGGGGTCAGGGCGGGGTGGCAGGCCCGCAGGGCACCCTCGGCGACCGGGTCGCGAAGGGCGTCCCGCAGCGGCTCGGACCGGGCCGGAGCCATCGGATCGATGAGGTAGGGACGCCAGACGATCTCCACGTCCTCGCCGAGGTCGGCCTGCTCCAGGCGTCGCTTGCCGATGTAGGCCCACGCGCAGACCATGTCGGCCCAGACTTCGATGCGCTTCATGTCCGCCACAACAAACGACAGGCGTCGTTTATTCGACAAGTGTCGTTTAAAGTTGGCGGCATGCCCGGAGACGATCCCAGAATTCGCAGAACCCGCGCCCGGCTGCGCTCCGCCGCCCTGGAGCTGACCGCCGCGCGCGATCCCGACTCGGTCACCGTCGCCGAGATCGCCCAGCTGGCCGGGGTGAACCGGGCCACGGTCTACGTTCACTACCGTGACCGCGACGACCTCGTGCTCGACGCCATGGAGGCCGCGGTCAAGGAACTGGCCGCCGAGGCCGCGCGGTGTCCCTACCGGGAGCCGGGGCCGGTGCCGGCGTCGCTGGTCGCGCTGTTCGAGCACGTCGGTGAGCGGGCCCCGCTCTACCGGCGGATGCTCGGGCCCTCCGGCAGCGCCCGCTTCTGCGCGCGGCTGCGCGAGGCGTTGGCCGCGGAGTTGCGCGGCCCCTTCGCGGCGGGCTCCCGGCCCCCCGGACACGACGAGGTGCCACCGGAGATCCACGCCCATCATGTGGCGGGCGCGCTGATCGGGCTCTTCATGTACTGGCTGGGCGAGCGTCCGCCCCGTCCGGCCGAGGAGATCGCGGCGATGGCGTGGAACCTGATCCGCTGATTCGGACCCCGGCGATCCTCGGCGTCGTCAGGAAGGCCGCCGCCTTCGGGGCCCCTCGGGGAGGGAGCATGCGCGACGACGGTGATCGGTGATGTCCATCCCACCCGGCTCATCGATCCCTTAAGTGGTGGTAAAGCTGGGGAAAATACAGCGGATTGACGGGAACGCTGCCCGAATATGATGTCGAACTCTTACGCTGTCTCAGAGGCTTCCGATGAGCCCGATGGCGGAGGGGTTCCGTGGCGGACGTGCATCCCGAGCATGCGCAACTCCAGGCGGACCGGATCTACCTGGGCTGGCAGTATGCGCTGTTGCACCCGGATCCAGGTCCGGCTCCCAAGCGACCCTCGCCGGTGGAGAGTCCCACGGAGCCCGTCGATCCCGAGTGGGTGCGCAGGGAGCGCCTCAACGAGGACCTCCTGAACCGGCCGGTCAAGATCGTCCGTGCGTTCATGGCCGCACTCGCCACGCTGATCCTCGTCCTCGGCCTCACCGAGATGCTGAGCTGGTCGTTCGCCGCCGTCGGGGTGATCGCCGCCGGTGGCATCGCGGTGTTCTGCAGCTACGCCGTCCACCAGGGCGACCGGGCGGTCCGTCACCGCATCAGGGAGCGGGAGGTGGCCGGCGATCGGCTACGGGAGGAGCGGGATCGGGAGCTCTTCGCCGCCCAGGAGGAGCACGCCGCACGCTACCGGGAGTGGGCCGAGAAGAAGGAGCGTCACGACCGCCAGCTGACCTGGTACGCGGTGGCCGTGCCCGACGAGATCGACCGGATCGACGTGGCCGGCGGCACGCTGCCCGGCTGGTCGGCGCTGATCACCCTGCTCGGCGCGACCCGCCTCTACAGCGGTGGCCACCTGACCGTGCTCGACCTGTCCGAGGGCGCGATCGCCAAGGACCTCATCGAGCTGGCACGCAGGGGTGGCGACGATCCGCTGGTCTGGGTGCTGCCGACCGATCTGCCCCGGCTCGACCTGGGAGCCACGTTGGCTCCCGAGGCGTTCGCCGATGTCCTCGCCCACGTGGTGAGCGTCAGCGAGGAGCACCACACGACCAGGGACCTGTCGTTCGACAACGCGATCCTGGAGCGGGTCCTGGAGGTCCTCGGCGAGAGTGCCACGATCAACCAGGTCACCGCCGCGCTCCGCGCCCTGGCCCAGGTCGGCGACCCCCGGGAGGACCTGCGGTGCGGTCTGATCACCGCCACCCAGCTGGACCGGATCGGCACGCTTTTCGGCCGTGGCGTCAGCGACCGGGTGGTGATCGAGCGGGCCTGGGCGCTGGAGTCGCAGCTGCGCAAGCTGGAGACCCTCGGCTCGGAGGCGGTACGCCTGCCGCCCGCCCGCCTGCGGGTCGTGTCGATGGACCGCCAGGCGGGCGTGTTCGGCAACCGCGTCCTCGGCACGTACGTGGCCACCGCGCTGACCCACATCCTGCGCCAGTCGCCCGCCTCCGAGCGGCCCTGGTATCACACGATCATCGTCGCGGGCGCGGACAAGCTCCGCGGTGACGTGCTGGACCGGCTCATGGACGCCTGCGAGACCTCCAGGACCGGGCTGGTGCTCACCTATCGCTCGCTGACCCCGACCGTACGGGAACGGCTCGGGCGCGGGCACGCGGCGGTCACGTTCATGCGGCTCGGCAACGCCGAGGACGCCCGGATCGCCAGCGAGCACGTCGGCACCGAGCACCGCCTGGAGCTCGCCCAGCTCACCGAGACGATCAGTGCAGCCGGGGTCGGCATGGACGGCGGCTACATCTCCACGGTCGGCCAGGCGGAGGAGGGCGACGACGAGCGCGACGTGAGCCGCGCGGACCTCAAGGAGGACATCACCTTCTCCACCGAGTGGGGCCGTCGCGCGACCAAGGCGATGGGGGAGACGGAGCGGGTGTTGCACCGCTCCCGGGAGTTCCTCGTCGAGCCTCACCAGCTCCAGCAGCTTCCCACCACCTCGGTGATCGTCACCGACGCCACCGCCCAGGGGCGCAGGGTCCGTCTCGCCGATGCCAACCCGGCCATACTGACCTTCCCCAAGACGACGCTGGGCGAGTTCGACGAGATCAAGGAAGCCGTGCTGGAGCGCGTACAGGAGAGCAAGGCGGAGTCACGCGAGCCGAGCCCGTTCGAGGACGCGCCGCCCAACCTCGGCCCGCCCCCGGCCAGGCTCGACTGGCGCCGCCGCCAATGAGATCCGGGCTCGCGCCGCCGACGCGTCGGCGGGCGGGGATTCGGCCGGTGGTGATCCGGGTAGCGATGATCCCGTCGGGGACGGTATCGCCGGGCATGCCAATGGGGCGTCCGTATGTCGTAATGGGATGGTCAATGTGGAGGTGCGAGCCCCGAGTCAGGTTCGACCGTGGTTACGGGGGTGGCCTACCCCCGATTACGCGTCGGCCGGTATGGCGGAGTGATCCGTGAAGCGTCAACCCTCCGGCCTGGAGCCGGGTCCCCCGGGTGGAGACCAAATGCAGCCAAGTGTGTCCCGTCCGCCCAACGCCCTGACCGGTCCCTGGTACAGAATCCAGGCGATCACAGCACCCTCGCGCAGTTCCTCCGCCGAGTGGGACTTCGTCACGGTCCTGCCCGCCGTGCTCTCCACGGCCCAGCGCAACCGGCCCTTCGTGGTCGGCTGGCTCTCCCGGGGGTCCGGCGCCCCGCTGGAGCTGATCACCAACGCGGGGCCGCTGACTCCACCGCGCCCGCCTCGCAGAGCCGCCACCGAGGTCGAGCACGCCCCCGGCGGCCCCGAGCCGCTGCTCTTTCCCAGCGGCGCCCGCGGCGTCCGGATCGGTGACGAGTGGCTCCGCGACCTGTCCGACCTGGTGTGGACCGTCTGCCCCGGCCGGCAGGCCCCGCCGCTCGGCGGCCGTCGCGAGCCGGACGCCGACGAGATCAGGCGGCCCACGCTTTTCGAGTCGACGCTGGTCACGCTCATGTCCCGGCCGTTCGCCTGGCTGGTGGTGGCCGAGCAGACCGACCTGCTGGACGCCGAGGTCGCGCACCTGCGCACCCAGCTCAACGTGTTGCGGCAGTACGGCGACGCCTCCGAACGCTCCCGCTACGACGCGGAGCGGGCCGAGCGGCGCATGCAGGAGCTGGACGCCTTCCGCGAGGCGGGGCTGTGGAACGTCCGGTTGCTGGCCGGGGCCGCCGGTCCCGAGGAACTGCGCCAGATCGCCCCGGTGCTCGTCGGCTCCGCCGAGATGAGCCACCACCCCTACCGCCTGCGCAGCGCGCTGTCCGGCCCCGTACACGGTTTCGCCGAGGCGCTGGCGGTGACCCTGCAGGATCCGGCGGACGGTGCCGCCGCCCCGTTCGCGGCCACCGCCGGGGCACTCGCCGCTCTGGCCGGGCTGCCGCACCGGGAGGTGCCGGGGGTACGGGTGCTCGACGCGGGCTTCTTCGACGTGACCAGCGAGGCCGACACCGCGCCCGGCGCGCCGGCTGTCGAGCTCGGGGCCATCCTCGACGGCCAGGACAGGCCGGTCGGCTCGTTCAGGATCCCGCTGGCCACTCTCAACCGGCACGCGTTCGTCACCGGCGCCACCGGCTCCGGCAAGTCCCAGACCGTCAGGCACCTGCTGGAACAGCTCACCGGCGCGGGCGTCCCGTGGCTGGCCATCGAGCCGGCGAAGTCCGAGTACGCCTCGATGGGCGGCCGGATCGAGCACCTCGCCCCGGTGACCGTGATCAACCCGTCCGCCCCGGAGAGCGTGCCGTTCAGCGTGAACCCACTCGCTCCCGAACCCGGCTATCCGGTCCAGGCCCACATCGACATGGTCCGGGCGCTGTTCATGGCGGCCTTCGACGCCGAGGAGCCGTTCCCGCAGATCATGTCGCTCGCCCTGCAGCGGGTGTACGAGGCCAACGGGTGGGACGTGGTCACCGGCTGGGCCGCTCCCGGCGCCGCCGTACGGCCCGCCGTGCCGACCCTCGAACAGCTGCAGCGGCACGCGATGGAGGTGATCAAGGAGATCGGCTACGGGCGGGAGGTTCAGGCCGATGTGGAGGGCTTCATCTCGCTGCGGCTGCGGTCGCTCCGGGTCGGCTCCGCCGGTCGGTTCTTCGAGGGGGGACACCCCGCCGACATCGGCGACCTGCTCCAGCGCAACGTGGTGCTCGCGATCGAGGACGTCGCCAACGACGAGGACAAGGCGTTCCTGATGGGCACGCTGATCATCCGGATCGTGGAGCACCTGCGAATGCGGGCCAGGAAGGAGCGGAGCAGCGGGCTGAAGCACGTCATCGTGATCGAGGAGGCGCACCGGCTGCTCCGCGACCGGGGCGCGGGGCGGGCCAGCACGCACGCCGTCGAACTCCTGGCGGGCATGCTCGCCGAGATCCGCGCGTACGGCGAGGGCATCGTGGTCGCCGAGCAGATCCCCACGAAACTGGTCTCCGACGTCGTGAAGAACACCGCGCTGAAGGTCATCCACAGGCTCCCCGCCGAGGACGACCGCCGGTTGGTCGGGGCGGCGACGAACCTGAGCGAGGAGCAGTCCCGACAGGTCGTCTCGCTCCCGCCCGGCGTCGCCGCGGTCTTCGCCGACGGCATGGACCGGCCGCTCCGCATCCAGGTGCCGCTGGGCGAGGACCGCGAGCGCCCGGTCCCCGGTCACACGCCGCCCATCTGTGGCCGCCGCTCGGCGGCGTGCGGGCAGGAGTGCCAGGGCGGCCGGGCGTGCACGCTGGTCGAGCTGCGCGAGGCGGACCTGCTCGCCGAGGCGCCCGAGTGGGCCTGGCTGCGGATCTGGACGGACACGCTGGTGCTGGCGTTCTGTACCAACAGGCCGGCGCCTGGGGTGCCCCGGGCACTGGCCGACCTCTGGGCGGAGCTTCCGGCACGGCGGCGCGAATGCCTGCTGGCCACGACCGCCGAACGGTGCGTGGGCCGCCGCGCGTGGTCGCTGCGGACCGTCCACGACCCGGCCAAGCTGACCGAGCAGGTCGCCGCGATCGCGACCAGGCTGCTCGGCCCCGACCGCGACCCCGGCGAGCGGCCCGGACCCGCTTGGGTCATTCCGCAGGTGCGGTGGTTGCATGAGGTGGATCGGCTCTTCCCGTACGGCCAGCCCGCGCCCAACCCGCGCGGCTCCGCGCCGGTCATGGAGTACGCCCTGTTCAACCGTCCCGCGGGCGGCTCGGAGCTGCTCGGCCACCGGGCCAAGGCGCTTCGCCACCACCCGCTCTCCATGGAGGTGGACCGCAACCGGGAACTGGCCTGGCGGGTGATCCTCGGTGACGACGAGCGCGAGAGTGTGGAGCGCGACATCCTCACGGTCACCATCGGCATCGACCCGGCCGAGCGGCTTCGGCACGTGGCCCAGACGATGGGGGCGGGCTGGCTGGAGAACGTGCTGTCGTGGCCGCACCGGTTCGTGCTGCCGTTCGACGCCGATTCGCAGGAACCCGTCGAACTCGTCTTCGCCGAGCAGTGAGGTGTGGCCCGGGGGACATCCGGTCATATTTCCTACTGTGGAGCCTGTGGGGGGCGTGCCCGTCGTATGGTGATGCGTGAGGTTCACCTCTCACCGTCACCGGCCGGGGCGTGTGACATGCCGCTCGGGGGTCGGGGGGCCGAAGCCCGGCTAAGATCTGCGGCATGAACGATTCGGCGATTCCGGCTCCGCGGCCGGGCCGGCCGGCCGCCGGGTCGTCCCGCGAACGGTCGCCACGCGAGGAGACGGCATGACTCAGCTTCCGCTGCGGGCGCAGCTCGCCACCGCTCTCGGCCGGACGGCCGCGACCCTGTCCCGGGTCACCGGACGTGGAGACGGGTCAGTGATCGGAGGCCGGGTCAGCATGCTCCTGGAGCCCGACCTGCTGCGCAAGCTGGCCCGCGACCGCAAGCTCGCGCTGGTGAGCGCGACCAACGGCAAGACCACGACGACCCGACTGATCACCTCCGCACTGTCGGATCTCGGCGACGTCGCCACCAACGCCTTCGGCGCCAACATGCCCGCCGGGCACGTCTCGGCGCTGTCGTCGGCCAAGCACGCCCCGTACGGGGTGCTTGAGGTCGACGAGAAGTACCTGCCCGAGGTGATCGACACCACCGGCGCCGGGGTCATCTGCCTGATGAACCTCAGCCGGGACCAGATGGACCGGGCGGGCGAGATCTGGCTGCTCGCCCAGAAGTGGCGGCGGGCGCTGGCCGGCAAGAACACCCATGTGATCGCCAATGCCGACGACCCGCTGGTGACCTGGGGCGCCTCCACCGCGGCCTCGGTGACCTGGGTGTCGGCCGGGCAGCCTTGGAAGGAGGACTCCTGGTGCTGCCCCGAATGCGGCGGCCCCCTCGACCGCAAGGGCATGGAGTACGTTCCGCCGGGCAGCCTCGGCTCCGGTGCCTCCTCGCAGGCCGGGGAGAACGACTGGGCCTGCCGCGAGTGCACCTTCCGGCGGCCTGAGCCGTCCTGGGTGCTCGACGACGACGCGGTGATCGACCCGCGCGGGCGGCGCTGGCTGCTGGACATCCAGCTCCCCGGGCGAGCCAACCGGGCCAATGCGGCGATAGCACTGGCCACCGCCGAGGCGTTCGGGCTGCCCGTCGAACGGGCGCTGCCCCGGTTGCGCGAGGTCAGGTCGGTCGCCGGCCGTTACACCACCGTGGAGCGCGGCGGACGGCACGCCCGGCTGCTGCTGGCCAAGAACCCGGCCGGCTGGCTGGAGGCCTTCGATGTGCTCGACTCCTCGCTGCCGGTGATTCTCTCGGTCAACGCCCAGGGCCCCGATGGCCGCGACACCTCATGGTTGTGGGACGTCGACTACCGCGTGCTGCGCGGCAGGCCGGTCTTCGTGACCGGTGAGCGACGGCTCGACCTCGCGCTCCGGCTGGATGTGGCGGATGTGCCGTTCCAGCTGGCCGGATCGTTCGAGCAGGCGCTCGGCGCGCAACCGCCGGGCAAGGTCGACGTGATCGCCAACTACACCGCCTTCCAGCAGATTCGATCGGAGTTCGGTCGTGCAGTCTGACAGCGCTCTTCGCCTTGTCTGGATTTATCCGGACCTGTTGAGCACGTATGGCGACCAGGGCAACGTCCTGGTCCTGGAGCAGCGCGCCCGGCGCCGCGGCATCCCGGTCGAGACCGTGCACGTGCGCTCGGCCGACCCGGTCCCGGAGAGCGGTGACATCTACCTGATCGGCGGCGGCGAGGACCGGCCGCAGATCCTGGCTTCCGAGCGGCTCCGGCGTGACGGCGGCCTGCACCGGGCCATCCAGCGGGGCGCGGCCCTGCTGGCCGTGTGCGCGGGCTACCAGATCATGGGCACCACCTTCGGCGGCGAGGAGGGACAGCCGGTCGACGGCATCGGCCTGATCGACATCTCCAGCGGCCGTGGTGAGGGCCGGGCCGTCGGCGAGCTGGCCGGGGAGGCGGATCCGGCGCTCGGCATCCCGACGCTGACCGGTTTCGAGAACCACATGGGCGTCACCCGGCTCGGGCCCGACGTCCGGCCACTGGCGCATACGGCGGTCGGCACGGGTAACGGCGACGGCACCGAGGGCTGCTACACCGGCAAGATCGTCGGCACCTACCTGCACGGTCCGGCGCTCGCCCGTAACCCCGGCCTCGCCGACCTGCTGCTCACCTGGGCGGTGGGTGCCCAGTTGCCGCCGATCGACGACTCCTGGTTCGAGCGCCTCCGCGAGGAGCGCCTGGCCGCGGTGCTGCCCGGCTGACGTCGGAAACCGGCCGTCCGGCGTTGCCGGGCGGCCGAAGGGCGCGCCTTACCGGGCGGCGTTCAGTAGACGAGAGCCTGGACGCCTTCGCCCAGGACCTCCTCGACGAACGTGGGGGCGCCCGCGATGCGAATGCCCTCGATCACGTCGTCGACCGTTATGTCGCGCCGGGCCGCGCACTGGGTGCACAGCGTCACCCTGCCGCCGGTGAGCACCGCGTCGAGCAGGTCGCCGAGCTGGGCGGCGTGCGGGAGAGTGAACTCCTTCGCCCGTCCGGGGAGGGCGAACCACGCGGACTCGCCGGTCAGCCAGAGCGAGACGGGAACTCCGCTCGCCAACGCCGCCGCGGCCACCGTGAACGCCTGGTTGCAGCGCTCGGGTGAGTCTTCGCCGGCGGTAACCTTGATCACCAGTGATCGTGCCATGCCCGAAGCCTATGCGGGTCCGCCTCGCGGGCGCGAACCATATCAGGGCGGCTCCAGGTCCTATCTCCTGGATCTTTTGCCCACCGCGGCCGGCCAGGTGGCGCCGCACCGCGTTGCCGTTCCCATCGCCCGCCCCGAGAGGCACCGTCTGACCGGCCCTCACCACGGCGAGCGTCGCACGGCAGGGCCTAGGCTCGGATCCATGGACGTTCCCGAACTGCATCCCGATCTTGAGCCGATCGCCTTCCTCGTGGGCGTGTGGGAAGGCGCCGGCGTCGGGGGATATCCGACGATCGAGAGTTTCAACTTCGGCCAGGAAATCGTCTTCGGCCACAACGGCAAGCCGTTCCTGACCTACAGCAGCCGCACCTGGCTGCTCGACGAGGCGGGCAACAAGGTCCGCCCGCTGGGCGTCGAGACCGGTTTCTGGCGCCAGCTCCCCGGGCGCCAGCTGGAGGTGTGCCTGTCACATCCCACGGGCATCGTGGAGATCTACGTCGGCGAGGTGGTCTTTCACAAGATCGAGCTGCACACCGACGTGGTGGCCCGCACCGCCACCGCCAAGGAGTACGCCGGAGGCCATCGCCTCTACGGCCTGGTCAACGGCAACCTGATGTGGGCGTACGACATGGCGGCCATGGACCAGCCGATCCAGTCCCACATCTCGGCCGAGCTCAAGCGGGTCGGTGACTTCGTTCCCGACGCCGGGTGAATTCCCGAAGGGGGCGCGAGCCGGGCACCGGCTGAGCGCTCCCGCTCGTACCCGGGGGTGACAGAGGCAGGGCGCTGACTACGCTCTGTGGAATGAGCACTCCCTTTACCCCCGAAGCGGTCGAGGCCATCAAGCGCCACATGAACGACGATCACGCTGACGACGCGCTACTGATCTGCAGGGGCCTCGGCGGACAGCCCGAGGCCACCGGCGCGACGACGACCGGTGTCGACGCCGAGGCGATCGAGTTCGCCGCCGTGGTCGGCGGGCTTGAGATTCCGGTCCGGGTCCCGTGGAGCACCGCGCTGACCGAACGCGCACAGGTCCGTACGGAGGTCGTCCGTCTCTATCGGGACGCCTGCGCGGCCCTTGGCGTCCCCGCCCGCGGCGAGCACTGACCGGGAGTCTCCTCGGTCTGGGACCCCGCCGGGCGCGGCGGTCGCAAGGATCGGCGACGGACCGGTCACCGGAGCCGATCCCGGTCGCGGACCTTCGCTTTCCACTGTCCGGGGCACTGCCCAGAGGCACTGCCCAGGGCCGGCCCCGGGGCACCGCCCGGGCGGCGCCGGCCGGGAGCCGGGGCCGGTGATTACGGCGCCGGCCGGGGTTTTATTCGGATGACCTTATTTGCGGGATTTTCCTGGTCTTTCATACTTTGAATGTATTTTCACTAGGAACTTCCCGCTGGAGGAGACTGCGAGGGACAAGTCCGAAAACAGGAGAGGCCGATGGGGGCGTTGGTGACATTCGGGTCAATGTCAGGACTGATCGTGGCATCCGTGGAAAGCTCCCAGATGCTGAAATTTCCTGAAATAAGGAGGCGCGGTGAAACCGCGAGCCCTTGTGCTGGCGCCAATGCGAGGTCCGGAGTGGGACCGTCTGAGAAAGCTGATCGACGTCCACTACGACCCGGCTGAGCACAGTCCGCACCAGGCTGCCGATCTCGCCCGGCAGCTCGTGGACACCGGGGCGCGCATTCTCATCACCGAGTCCGACGAGGTCGCGGGCCCGGTGCTGGATCTTCCCCTGCTGGTGGTGGGCTGTGCCCGTGGCGACGCGGGGAACGTGGACCTCGGCACGGCCACCGACCGGGGCATTCCCGTCGTCTGCGCCCCGGGGCGCGACGCCGACGCGGTGGCCGAGCTCACCCTCGCCCTGATCCTCGCGGTGACCCGCCGGGTGGCGGTCGGCGACCGGGAGATCCGCCATGGCATGGTCTCCTACCGGCGGCACCGCGCGTGGGAGCTCGCGGGCCGGACCGTCGGCCTGATCGGTTACGGGGCGGTCGGTCACGCGCTGGCCTGGCGGATGAGGGGGCTGGGCATGCGCGTCATGGTCTACGACCCCGAGGCGGCGGAGAACCGGTACGGTCTCGACGTCCTGCTGGCCCAGGCCGACGTCGTCTCCGTACATGCCCCCGCGTCCGCGAGGCCGCTGATCGGCGCTGTGGAGTTCGCCGCGATGAGAACCGGGGCGATCTTCGTCAACACCTCCGACGCGGCCCTGCACGACATGGACGCCCTCGTCGGGGCGTTGAAGGCGGGCCATCTGGGCGGCGCGGCCCTCGACAGGTTCGCCGGGGACTGGCTCGATCCGTCCCATCCGCTCGTCGACATGGACAATGTGGTGCTCACCCCGCACCTGGGGTCGGGGACCTACGACACCGAGATCAACCACACCCGGATGATCTGCGAGGACATCGTCAGGATCCTCGGCGGGGAAAGCCCGCTGCACTGCGCCAACCCTGATTTTCAGCGGTGACCTCAGGCCCCTCGGGGGGCCTGGCGGGAGGCGTACGAGAAAAGGCGCGTCTCGGCCCGGGAGGGGAGGGCCTGGAGAGAAGAGTGCCGGAAAGGGAAGAACCCCGGGCCATTTCCTCCTGGCCGAGCAGGAGGGCCGGTGGACCAAAGGCGGGATTTCCCGCCCCCGGCGGCCCGGGGTTCCGGTGATTGTCGTGGATTCGCCGAACGTCGCCAGACGCCCGGACAGAGTCCGGTCGCGGCGTCCTAGCGGACAGCCACCTCGCTAGCCCAACTATGATCAACCATTGTTCGGACCACCTCCTTTCGGCGTGCCTGTACGTTATGAAATCTCATGCCGTCGAGGCAAATGAATATTCGCCATCCCGCCGAGCCGAGGGTCCGGCCCCAAAGTCGATCCCCTGACCAGGCCCGATACGGCCTGATGGGAGCGGGCAAACGATCATACTTGATCCGCCGTTGCCGACTCTGGACAGGGCTGCGGTACATGCCGCCATGCGCCGTGGCGAGCCCCCGGTCTTCCCGAGGGGCTTCGGGCCGGAGTTCAGAGCAGGGATCGCCGAGTCGCGTCGGTGCGAGGTTCGTCCGGCCGGCCAGATGAGATGATCAAGATTAATGCCATTTTAATTATAAATTACCCCATTTGGAACATGCGGCCAAGACACTCTCGCTCGTAGTGTCTTGTGATCTGTTCACGGTTAGGAGTCCGGCAGTTGGCCGATCCCGAGTCCGCAGGCAATTCGTCAACCATGGCTTACGACCACGACCAACTGCAGAATCAGGCGGGGCTCGGCTTTGCCGATGTCAGCAGTGATCTTGGCGCCGTGGTCAAACGTGCCCTTGAGGACTTACAGGCCATCGGTCCCCTGCCGAGTGGGGAGGAGGTGGATCAGCGGTTTCTCGAATGGTTCACCCCCAAATACGAACAGATGCTGACACTGACGGCCGACCTCGCCGGCGCTTACGGCGACATCGGAAAAGGGCTGATCGCGATGAGCCGCAATATGTTGGACATCGACTGGGGCTTGGCGAAGAGCCTGGACGCGGTGCCGGACTACACCGACGACGGCCCGGTGAAGCGGGCCGAACCATGATCCCGACGAAGGCTCTTGCCATGGTCGGTCTCACCGGGTTGGGCTCCATGGCCGCGCTGAAGATCTACGCCGGCGTCACGGCTCCCGAGATCCCCCCCGACAAGCTGCGGGAGATCGCGAAGGTCTTCTTCCGGCTGGCCGACGAGATCGACGGCGGAAGCGGGAAGGACGGCATCGCGGATCAGGCCGACGCGCTGGCCGTCTCGGTGTGGAAGAACTCGGGGAGCGAAGACCAGGGCAGCGAGGGTCGGAGTATCGAGGCGTTCCGCCGCGTCTATCAGGACGCCGTGTCCGTCTACGTGCCACAGCTCGCCAAGGACTGCCGCATCGTGGCCATCGGCTGCGAGGCGTACGCGGAACAGATCGAGGAGGTCAAAAAGGGCTTCGCCGTTTACGAAGATCTGATCTTGCAGATCGTGTGGCTCGTGGCGTTCCAGCCGATGACGACCGCCCTCTACGGGTTCGCCGCCGCGCGGATCGCCGCACTGGCCGCGGCGGCGAGAGGCCTGCAGACCGCCTTCGCCATGAACGCGGCGAGAATCATGGCGATGGCCGTGCCGAAGTACGCCATGACCACGCTTCTCTACATGGCGGTGGACGGCGCGGCCTACGCGGCCGGGCCGATGGGACTGACCAAGCTCGTCCAGCTCGGCAACGACCAGCCGACGGGGTCGGGGAAGGAGAACGCCGCCGAGTTCGGCAAGATCGTTGGAGCGAACGGCGCGTACGTCCTCGCCTACGACCTGGCCAAGGTACCCCTTGGCAGTGCGCCGACCACTCGCGGCATCGAGCTGGGCGCACGCCTGTTCGGCTCGGGCGCCGGCTTCACCCCCACCTACAACCTGTTGGACGACAACGGCAAGGTTATGCCCACGGACGAGGAGTGGATGACCAAAATCACCGGGCACGGCCTGCGCTCGGTCATCTTCCCGCCCGGGTGGAAATTCAAATAGCGAAGGAGCACACCGTGGATCGCCCGAACGACGCGACACTGCGCGTGATGGAGGACGGCCTGAGTGATCTCACCGGCAAGGGTGAGGCGGCGGACGCGATGATCCAAGCCGTCACCGACTCGGCGGGCCGGCTCCTGAAGCTCACCCTGAACCCGCGCGTCATGCGGATGGACAGCCAGAAGCTGGCGGAGGAGCTCTGCCTGGCCGTACAGCGGGCACAGCTGGACGGGGAGCGCAGGACGCGAGAACTGGTCGGTGAAGCGCTCGGCTCGCCGGCACCGGGAAACCTGACCGATCGCGCGCAGTTCTGGGACGAGCTGCGGGGGCTGCGGGAATCCCTCGACCAGTCGATGACGGAGCGGGTGGAGAAGGTCGCGCGACGGCTCCAGGACCTGGACTAGCTCCTCGGAGTCGAAACGCCGGCCTTCGGGGCTGTCCGGCGTACGTGTTCCGTGGCGGAGGGCGTTCACCGACATGACGACTGCTCCTAGACTCTGGACATGACCGAGACGTCGTGGCATGAGGAACTGCGGGCCCGTGGTTACCGGGTCACTCCGCAACGCCAGCTGGTGCTTGAGGCGGTCAAGGCCTGCGAGCACGCCACCCCGGAGGAGATCTGCAACCGGGTGCGGGAGACCGCTCGCGGGGTGAACATCTCGACCGTCTACCGGACCCTTGAGCTCCTTGAGGAGCTCGGCATGGTCACCCACTCCCATCTCGGGCACGGTGCCCCCACCTACCACCTGACCTCCGAGGCCGATCACGTGCACCTGGTCTGTCGCGGCTGCGGGGAGATCAGCGAGGTCAGTCCGGATCTGGTGGAGAGCTTCGTCGACAACCTCGACCAGAAGCTCGGGTTCGTCACCGACGTGCACCACCTGACGGTCTTCGGCCGCTGCCGGAACTGCCGCTAGCGGCGGAGTCCGGCCGCCGGGAACCCGGATCGAGGTGTGATCAGCAAAGCGTCGGTACCTCGCCGCCCTCCGCCCACTCGACGTCGACTCCGCGCAGGCCCGCCGCCCACGGGCCGGCTGCCTCGGCCAGCGCGGCCGCGTCCGGCGGTGTGCGGCCGAGCCCTATCGCGAACCGGGCCATTCCCGGCCCGGCCTCGAACGGCCTGGGCCAGGCGTGCGCGTCCCGTACTCCCGCGCGTTCCAGGGAGGTGAGCAGCGCACGCACCCGGCCCCGGACGCGGCCCAGCGTCACGGCGAATCTCTCGGCCCGCTCGTCCCGTACGGTCACCACCGCCCACGCGGCGTGCCGCCGGTGCGACGACGGTGCCGACAGCAACTCCTCCCGGGGACTCCGGCCGGTCCGCGCCGCCTCCTCCACGATCTCCCAGGCGGTGTAGAGCTCCTGTGCCAGCAGATCCCGCCCGCCGGCGCCGACCTGTTCGCTGCACAGGCGGACGGGGGCCGTGGGGGTCATGACCGACACGGCCGCACCGGACTCTCCGCCCGGCGGCCCGTCCGGTGCCCCCGGCCACAGGCCGACCGGCCGGCGCCAGTCCCACGCGGCCCAGGTGGCGAAGAAGCGCCGGAGCAGGTCGCCGGGAGGGAGATCCCCGGATTCGCACACCGTCAGCGCCGCGAGGATGGTCCAGGCCAGGCCCGGCAACCCGCCGAACGGGGCCGAGTCCAGCCCGTGCGCCCTCGCCCATGCCTTCACCTCCCGGGCCAGCCCGGCGAAGGCGGCGTGGTTCGCACCGACCGCGGCGAGCACGGCGTCGGCGTCGCTGACCGAGCTCAATGCGATCGCTGAGGCCTCGTCCAGCTCCGTACGGCGCGACACCGCCTCGGCGGGGGTGACGCCGGTGACCGCCACGACGGCCAGATCGACGTTCAGGCCGTCGATCCGCCACCGGAGGCCGGGCACCCTGGCGCCGATCACACTCCGCAGCCCGGTCGCCTCCGGCAGTGCCGCCCGCACCCGCGCCTCGACGTCCGCGAGGGCGACCGCCGTGGGCAGCGCCACCACCAGGTCCAGGTCCGCGTCGGCCAGGGCGCAGCCCAGGCGTCGCGACCCGGCGACGTGCACGACCCCCTCGGCCAGCGAGACCCGCAGCCGCGCCACGACCTCCCGTGCCACGGCGTCGCCGTGACGCTCCCGCGCCTCGGAGCCGTCCTCCGCGCGGGCGCCGTCCTTTCCCGATCCCGGGGCGTCCCGGGGGGTGCGCGCCGGGTCCGGCTGGGCGTCTGGCGCGGGTGTCCCGTGGTCGAGCCAGCGCACCTCGCCCGTTCCGAGGGCGACGGTCGCCCGGGGCCGCATGGGCTCCGCACCCCGGCGTGACAGCAGGACCAGTTCGCCGACCCGCACCGACCCGCCGCCCAGCCGTGCCGCGCAGTTGGCGACCAGCCGTTCGGGATCCCGGACCCTTCCCAGGGTCAGGTGCGGGGTGTAGCCCTCGGAGCGGCCCCGGCAACGCGGGAACCCGCGCTCCAGCACGCCGCGCAGCGCGGCCCACGGTTCGGCTCCGTCCGCGGCCGGGTCGAGCCAGACCGTGGAGCCGTCACGATGGGAGAAGACGTGCACGCCCTCCAACCGGGCGGTGAACGGGGGGATCGCGGCCGCGGCGGCGGACAGGAGAGGGGCCGCCTCCTCGAAGTCGGCCTCCGGTACGAAACCGAACATCACCGTGACGTGCGGTGGCCACCTGTGGATCTGAGGATCGTGCTCCCGGCGGATCTCCTGGATCGCCGGCCAGAGTTCCCGTGGCGGGATCCAGGCCAGCGCGGTCCGTGCCGTCGGGCGCGCGTCGAGGACGCCGGAGACGCCGGAGACGCTTCCGCCGATGGTGACGTCGGCGGCGACGGCGTAGTGGTCCGACACGAACAGGCCGTCCGGCGTCGGAACGTCACCCCGTACGGCCGCGGTCGTGACGCGCAGGTCGTGGCCGCGCAGCAGGACGCGGTCGAGCCGGGAGGCGCGGCCGGAGAGCGAGGAGAGGGCCGCCAGCGGATTGACCCGCGGATCGAAGGTGGCGGTCGCATCATCGGGGCCGTGGGCCTCGATCCAGGCGTCTCGCAGGCCCAGCACCTCGGCGGGCCGGCCCCCGCCGTCGTTGAGATCGCCCAGAAGGATCACATCCCCGTCCACGCCGAGCAGCACCTCGGCGAGCCGGGCGAGCTCGGCCTCGCGCCGGGCGGGGCCGTCGTCGGTGTGGTCGCTGGTCAGATGCGTGGCGGCCACCACGACCGGCCCGGCGGCGGACTCCACCGTGACGGCCGCGACGGCCTTGTGCGGGCCGAGAACGTGCAGGCCCGCCTCTCGAACGGGCAGGCGGCTCAGCAGGAGGAGCCCGGCGTCGTCGACGCTCTGGCCGGCCGGGTCGGTGCTCAGCGTGTAACCGGAGCGGATCCACGGGGTCCGCAGCAGCATGCCGAGCAGCTCGGCCTCCACCTCCTGCAGCGCGATGACGTCCGCGTCGGCCCGCTCCAGCTCCTCCAGCAGCAGCCGCCGGCGCCGCGCGGTGTCCAGCCGGTCGCTGTCGTAGCGATCCCACAGGGTGTTCCAGGTCAGCACGCGCAGGTGTGCCGTCGTGGGCGCGGCCCCGGCCGGCACGGGGGGCACGGGACGCCAGCCCGCGACCGGATCCCACCCGAACGGTGTCCTGGCCGCGAAGAACGGCGCCCGGAGCCTGCGCGGATCCCGTACCCGGCCGGCCTGCGAGGAGTCGATGCGGTCCAGGCCCGCCGACCGGTCCCAGACCGTCTCGCCGTCGGCCTCGACGAACAGGATCCGGTGCCACGGGATATCGCCTCCCGGTACGAACGCGGGCAGTGGCACGCGCTTGGGCGAGGCCCCGCGCACGTTGATGCCCAGGACGAACCGCGCCGGGTCGAACCGCGGATCCCAGCAAATCCGGTGGAAGATCTCCTCGCTCGTCCGCATGATCATTCCTCATCGCCGTCGAGGGCCCCGGCGACGTCGAGGACGTTCCCCTCCGGCCCGATGTACCACGTACGGTGCGCCTCTCCCGGATAGGGCGGGGAGAAGCGGCGAAGCTGGGCGGAGAGCACCTCCGGCGGCACCGGGTGCGCACGGCCCACGTTACGCCGGGCCAGCACGTCGCCGGGGACCAGCATGACCGCCTGCGTCGTCAGCGCGTCGCGCCCGCGGGCCACGGTGTGCACCAGGGAGCGCTGGTGCCGGTTCAGCGCCGTGGCGTCCCACACCACGGTTCCGCCGTCGGCCAGGAGCGCGTCGAGCCGGTGCAGGCCCTCGCGGAGGATCGCCGGGTTGGCCCGCTGGTCGGACCGGGCCCCCCGGGCCTGGCGCAGGTCGTCGAGCGCGACGACGGCCCCGGCCTCCGGCAGGCCGCCGGCGAACGTGCTCTTCCCGCTGCCCGACGGGCCGACCATCACGACGAGCCGGGGAAACCGGCCGGACCGCCAGCGCCCGCTCAGCGCCAGGCCCCCCTCGGCCGTGGCGATCCGGCCCAGCGCGTAGGACTCCCGCGTCTCGGCCCAGCACCGGTCCGCCACGTCGGGATCACACCCGTCGAGCGCCTGACGCAGGCCCAGGCGCAGCGGCTCCAGCGGCGCCTCGCCCAGCAGCCCGGCCTCCTCGGCGTGGAGCTCGGACCAGCCGACCTGCTCGCGCGCGTCGGCGGCCTCATCGCCGGCGCGCCCGGTCAGGGCCGCGGCGGCGACCGCGTGCAGGACCCCCAGGTCGGCCGCGGCCGTCAGCCGTACCAGACCGGTCCTGCGCTCCTCGTCGGGAAAGGGGCGGTGCAGGCGGGTGCTCAGCTCGGCCAGGTCGGCGACCCGTCGGGCCAGGGGCATGCCGAGGGGAGCCACCAGGGCGGACGCCAGCCAGGTCCGGCGCGTGCCGTGGAACAGGGTGGCCAGGACGCCCGCCAGCCGGGCGTCCCCCGCCCGGCCGAGCAGATCGAGCCTGGCGGAGACGTCGGCCACGGCTGCCTCGACGCGCTCGGCGGCGGCTACCGGGATCGCCTGCCCCGCCGGGTCACCGGCCGTCATCCCCGTCATGCCCGTCGCCGCGATGAGCGTCGGCACGTCCGGATCGGCTCCTGAACGCACCCCCCACAGTGCGGCGGCCGGTCCCAGGCCGTTCTCGACGACAGGAGCGAGCATCCAGTGCTCGGTCGTCCGGACATGCCGTGGGCGCACCCATTTGGCGATGCGGTGGGCGAACTCCTGCCGGTGGAATCCGGCGGTCGTTCGCACGACGTACCCTTCCCGCCGCGCCGTGTCCAGGCGCAGGGCCCGTAGCGCCCGCTCGTCGAAGGTGCCGCGCCACAGCACCGGCGGAACCGGGATCCCCAGCCGCCGGGTCAGGCGCACCGTCCTGTCCCAGTCGAGGCAGTGGTCACCGTCCCAGACGGAGAAGGCGTAGAACCAGCTCTCCAGGTCCCGGTACTCGATCGAGTGCCGGGCGTAGAGGTTCTCACCGCATATCCGTCGGCCCGGTGGGAGGAGTTGGGCGATCCTGCCCTGCAGGGCCTTGACCCACGCGCGGGACGGATGGTGTGCCGAATCCAGCGAACGGGCGTGCACCCCGTCGGGGTACACGGTGGTGTTCTCCCCGTCGAGCTTCTCGGTGACGACGACCTCCCGGCCGGCCAGCCCCGACAGGCCGTCGGCGCGTACGTCGTCCGAAGTGGCCCCGGGAGACCAGGGCAGGTGAGGGGTGCGGGGATAGTGCACTCGCATGATCCGCTCCCCATGACGACGTCGCGTTCCGGCGACTGTACGGGGAGGGGGAGAGGCGGATCCACCGGATAAACGCGCGGCCCGACCTGGTCCGCGCCAGGATCGTGCCGACCGGCGCGAGCCGGCCGCACCGCCGGGACACACGCGCCCGTTGATCCTCTGGAGGCGCTCCGCCGCTGAGCCACCGCGATCCGCGGACGCCTCCGGAATTCCGTCCCGGGAGCGTGGCGGAGCCGCCGCCGCCCTGCTTGGTGCGGCCTCGTAGGCTGTGTACATGCGAAGCCCTCTGCTGGACACTCCCGGCGCGGTCGCGGCCGAGGCCCCCGACGCCGATGTCGCCGGACACTACGGCGACCCGTTCGCCGAGCAGCGCGCGCTGCTCGCCGGAGAGGCGATGGTCGACCGGAGCAACCGCGAGGTCGTCCGGATCTCCGGACCCGACCGTCTGAGCTGGCTCAACAGCCTCAGCTCGCAGAAACTCGACGACCTGAAACCCGGTCAGCCCACCGAGACGCTGCTGCTGGACGCCCAGGGCAGGGTGGAGCACCACCTCGTCCTCGTCGACGACGGTGAAACCGTCTGGGCGCATGTCGAGCCGGGTACCGGCGCGGAGCTGGTGGCGTTCCTCGACAGGATGCGCTTCATGCTCCGGGTCGAGGTCGCCGACGTGACGGACCACTACGCCGTGGTCTCCGTGCTGGGGGAGACGCCGCCCGATCTGCCCGAGGGGGCCGTCGTGGTGGGGCGTGACATCCTGCTCCCGCGTGAGGAGCTGGCGAAGGGGCTCGGGCTGAGGCTCGCCGGGCTCTGGGCGTACGAGGCGCTGCGGATCGAGGACCATCGTCCCCGGCTGGGTTTCGAGACCGACCACAAGACGATCCCGCACGAGGTGGGCTGGATCGGCACGGCCCTGCACCTCAGCAAGGGCTGCTACAAGGGCCAGGAGACCGTGGCCCGCGTCCACAACCTGGGCCACCCTCCGCGCCGCCTGGTCTTCCTGCACCTGGACGGCAGCGTCGACACCCTGCCGAAGCACGGTGCCCCCGTGACGTACGACGGCGTGGAGATCGGCTCCGTCGGCAGCGCCGCGCGCCACCACGAGCTGGGCCCGATCGCGCTGGCCGTGGTCAAGCGGACGGTGCCGGTGGACGCCACGCTGGAGGCCGGCGGGGTGGCCGCGTCCCAGGAGGTCATCGTGCCGCCGGACGCCGGACGCAACGTCCAGATCGACCCCTCCCTGCGCCGCCGCATCCGCTGACGGCACGACGTCATCGGCTCACCGGGGCCCAGGCGGCCCCGGTCCTGGGCGGCCCCGGTCCCGGGCGGCCAAGCGGTCCAGGACCAAGGGGCGGACGGTTTTCCCGGGCGCCGGGTTCCGGTTTCGTCGGGGACCGGGGTCAGACGTCCAGGATCAGGGTGATCGGGCCGTCGTTGGTCAGCCCGACCTTCATGTCGGCGCCGAAGACCCCCGTCTCCACATGAGCGCCCAGCCCGCGCAGCTCCGCGCAGACCGTCTCGACCAGCGGCTCGGCGACCGGGCCCGGCGCGGCGGCCTGCCAGGTGGGGCGGCGACCCTTGCGGGTGTCGCCGTACAGGGTGAACTGGCTGACCACCAGCAGGGGCGCTCCGACGTCGGAGCAGGACTTCTCGCCGGAGAGGATCCGCAGGCCCCAGAGCTTGGCGGCGAGCCTGGCCGCCTGTTCGGGGGTGTCGGTATGGGTCACGCCGACCAGGACCAGCAGTCCTGGCTCGTCGATCGCCCCGACCGTCACGCCGTCCACCACCACTGACGCGGAACTCACCCGCTGCACGACCGCACGCATGCCTCCCATCATCTCGTGCCTCCCGACCTCCCTAGACTCTGGGCGAAAGGAGACAAAGGTGTCTGCTGAGTCATTGTTCGTCGAGGTCGTCCGTTCGGGGTTCGTGGAGTCCACCCATCGGGCGCGGATGCTCGCCGTCGCCGCCGACGGCTCCCTGGTGAGGGTGCACGGGGCGGTGGACGCGCCGGCCTCGCCGCGCTCGTCGATGAAGCCCCTGCAGGCGCTCGCCATGGTCCGCGCCGGGCTCCTCCTGGAGGGGGAGCTGCTCGCGCTGGCGTGCGCGAGCCACGCGGGTGAACCGTTCCATGTGGACGGGGTACGCGAGATCCTGGCCGGGGCCGGGCTGGACGAGAGCGCGCTGGGCTGCCCGGAGGACCTGCCCGAGCACACCGCCTCCCGGGAGGAGGTGCTGCGCTCCGGAGGGGACCGGGCCAGGGTCTACATGAACTGCTCGGGCAAGCACGCGGCGATGCTCGCCACCTGCGTGGTCAATGACTGGCCGGTGGAGACCTACCTCGACCAGACCCATCCGCTGCAGCGGGCGATCCGCGCCACGGTCGAGGAGCTGACCGGCGAGCGTGTCGCGGCCGGCGGGGTGGACGGCTGCGGCGCCCCGTTGTTCTTCGTCTCGATGCTGGGCGTGACCCGGGCGTTCCGCGCACTGGTCCTGGCCGAGCCGGGCACCCCGGAGCGCCGGATCGCGGATGACTTCCGGGCCCACCCCGAATGGACGTCGGGCACCACCCGCCCCGAGGCCCGGCTGATGCGGGTGATTCCCGGGCTGATGGTCAAGATCGGTGCGGAGGCGTTCGACGCCTTTGCCTTCGGCGACGGGCGTTCCGGGACCGTCAAGATCGAGGATGGTGGCCAGCGCGCCCGGGTTCCGGTCACCGTCGCGGCCCTGCGGGCGCTCGGCTTCGAGAGCCCCGAACTCGACGAGCTGGCCACCGGGGTGCTGCTCGGTGGCGGGCGTCCGGTGGGGGAGATCCGCGTGCGGTAGTGATCCGCAGGTCTCCCCGGCACCCCACCGACGAGCTCACAGGGAGCGGAACTGGCGGGTGGTGGAGATCGCGCCGGAGGTGGTCATGGTGAAGGTCCGCATCGAGTCGGCGAACCTGGACAGGTCCCACTCGGCCGGGCCGTGGTACCAGTACAGGTTGTCGGCCTGCCGGCCGTCGCCGGTGATCGAGGAGACCACGCGGGCCCAGCGGTCGACGCTGTCGAAGATCACGGCGTAGGGCAGGTAGCGGGAGAACAGCTCCACCCGCTGGGCCGTCGGCACGTCGTCGGCGATGTCACCGCCGGACAGGTACTCCTTGAACCCCAGGGTGTGGGCGAGGGCTCCCGCACCCTTGGCGGTCTTGGCCGGCATGTACTGGCCGCCCACCGCCAGGGCGGCACCGGCGATGATCAGGGCCAGGCCGAGCAGTCCGTACGTGGTCAGCCAGGCCAGCGCGAAGGTGGTGAGGACGCCGAGCACGGTGAGAAGCACGCCGAGGGTCGTCCAGCGGGTGCGGACGGTGTCGGGGCGGCGGGCGAACCAGCCCTGCTTGACCACGTCGCGGTAGAGCGCCTCGCGGACCTTGCCGAGCTTGGCGCCGAACGACCCCTGGAGTTCGGAGAGCAGCACCGTGTCGCGACCGTCGAAGATGGCGTCGTAGAGCTCCAGTTCGTAGGCCATCAGCGCGGAGAGCTGGGCGGTGGGCAGCCTTACGAGCCTCCAGTCGGGTGTCTCGTACGTCTGCCGGGGCTGCTCGTCGATCCTGAGGTAGCCCCGGACGGCCAGGTCGACGATCGTGGCGGTCACGTCGATCACGTCGGCCTGCTCGTCCATGAGGGTGCCGATCTGACCGGGGCGGACGCCGTCCGGCGGGGCGAAGTGACCGTTCTCGACACCGCTGAGCGAACCCGACTCATGGCCGACCACGCGGGCGTCCCGGCCTCGCGTCCAGTAGAGGAGGGCGAGGCCGCCGAGCATCAGGAGGAGCAGGACGGCCAGCGCGCCGCCGGTCACGGTGTTGAGGGTGAAGGCATTGGACAGCTCGAAGCGGCGCGCCAGGATCGGCGCGCCCTTGGTGGCGGCGGCGGGGTAGCCGATGACCACGGTGAGCACCTCGCCGGCGTCCAGGCCCTGCTGCCCGAACTCGGCGGCGATGCCCGTGTGGTCCATGGATGCCTCGGTGCAGGCGATCGCCGAGGTCAGGGGGCCGGCGAAGCACGACAGGTGCTGCAGCGCGGCCGGGCCGCTCACGGTGACCCTGGCCTGCTCGACCGGGACGGACCAGCCGCCCACGGCGTACCAGCGCAGTTCCTGGGCGTCGGTGAGCGGAGTGATGGTGCCCCTGACGTCGTACTCCAGGACGGCGCTGCCGGTGCCCTTCAGGGTGATGGTGCCGTCGGTCAGGGTGGCGTCGCCCTTCAGGTCGGTGACCTGGTAGAGCCGGTCGCTGCGACTGTCGTAGCGGGTCCGGTCGACGAGGTCGCGCGACGGCGCGTCGCCTTCGAAGGTGACCTCTTCCTTGACATGGAGCACCCCGTCCTGCCGGAGCTCCATCCGCACCGTCGTGCTCGTCACCTTGCCGTCCTGCGCGGCCTGGGGGGACGCGGAAACAGCCGCGAGGGCAGGGGAGACGCCGACCAGCAGCGCGAGGATGGCCGTCGCGGCCAGGCTTCCGGCTGCTCGGTGCAAGAAAGATGCCGCCATGGGTGGGGAGCCTATCGAGAAGCACCGAGCCGTGATGATCGGCCCCGTCTCCATTTCTTCGCACCCGTAAACCCATATGTGTATGTATCCGCTAGATTGCCGCCCGGAGATCCACTCTTGGGAGAGGCGGTCGCATGCGCCCACGGAGGTCGAACCCACTGGCCTTTGGCGTCCTGGGCATTCTCGCCCTGGCGTTCGCCGGGGTCGTGGTGATCGCCGGCCTGGCCGGTGGCGAGGAGGCCGAGAGTCCGGCCGGTCCCGGGACCGGCCCGGTGGCGACCGGGAAGGCCGTCCCCACCCAGACCGGCGAGGTCGAGATCACCCCGCCGGCCTTCACCCCGCCGCGGAAGCTGAACCTCGGCTCGCTGGGTGACACCGGGATCGTGCCGGCCGCCGCGGAGCGGAGCATGGCCGTCGACCTCCGCCACATGCGCCGTTCCGACACCGCGGCCCGGCTCAAGCGCAACCCGCTGTACGGCACCGGCCTGATGCGCCCCACCTCCTGCCGTGCTCCTCGGCCCTCGACCCACCCCGGTGACATGCTCGCCTATCTCAATGCCGTCACCGGTTGCCTGGACCGGGCGTGGAGCGCGAAGTTCTCCCAGGCCGGAGCGGTCTTCCTGGAGCCGAGCAAGGTCTACTGGTCCCGTGCGGGACGCGGGCCCTGCGGGGTCTATCCCAACCCCGACGCCTCCGCCTACTACTGCCCGGCCAACCGGGGCATGTACATCGGCCTGAGCCATGTGATCCAGCAGAGCGGTCAGGTCGACCCCGCCCGGAACCACGTGCCCTACCTGACCGTGCTCGCCCACGAGTACGCCCACCACGTACAGTCCATGGCGG
Organism: Streptosporangium amethystogenes; assembly: GCF_000721075.1. Taxonomy (GTDB): domain Bacteria; phylum Actinomycetota; class Actinomycetes; order Streptosporangiales; family Streptosporangiaceae; genus Streptosporangium; species Streptosporangium amethystogenes. Next base: position 43,130 of record NZ_JOEQ01000045.1, on the reverse strand, counting down.
GCATCGGCGGGGCCTGGTGGTGGGAGGTCTCCACCAGGTCCCGTGAGGCGCAGGACGCGCACTCCCGGCGCCACGAGCTCCAGGCGCAGTGTCTCGCCGGGGCCTTCGTCCGGACCGTGCGGGTCCCGCTGGGTGTCACCGGCGCCCGCTGGCAGCAGGTGCTGCGGACGGAGTACGGGCGCGGCGACGACCAGAACGGCGCCCCCCGGCGCGACCACGGCACCGGCGAACACTACGCCGCCTGGCTCCACCAGGGCTGGAAGTACGCCCGGACCGGCTACTGCAACACCTGGGTCGTCCCTCCCTCCCAGGTCGGCTGACCCGCTCCCGCCGAACGGGCAGGCCGCTCGGAGAGGCCTGCGGACCCTGTGATGCCGCAGGGTCCGGCTTTTCCGCTTTCCGAGTCCGGCTACCGGCGGACATCTACAATCATGTCGGCAGTCCGACGTCCCCCGAGGTGGCATGCGCACGCCCGCACGTAGACGACCGTGGGCGTTCGCGGTCGCGTTTGTCATAGCGATTTCCTGTCTTATTTCGGGATGTGTCCCTGAGAGCGGCACGGCCGTACCGGTGACACTGGGTGCCGAACTCCCCGCCTCGGCCACCCCGTCACCCCCGAGCCGGGCACCGCTCGTCATGATCATCGGTGACAGTTTCACGGTCGGGTCGGGGCCGGTACAGGGCTGGGACGGCTACGCGGCACAGGTCGCTCGGCAGCTGGGCTGGCAGCTGATCACCGCGGGCGCCGCGGGAACGGGCTTCGTCAATCCGGGCAGGGTGGACCGGACCTTCCAGCAGTCCTTCGTCAAGGAGCTTTCCTGGCGTCCGGAGCCCGACCTGCTGATCATCTCCGGCGGGCGTAACGACCGCCGGATCGGGGCCGCCAGGATCGAGGGAGCGGCGGTCCGCCTGCTGGAGCTGGTCAGGCGGTGGTGGCCGCACACCAGGATCGTGCTGGTCGGCCCGATCTGGATGACGAGGGCTCCCCGATGGGCCTACCGGGTGAGGGAGGCCGTCTCGACCGCGGCCGACCGGCTGGAAGTGCCCTTCCTCGACCCGTTCGAACCGCTCGGCCCGTACGGCCGGGGCTGGGGCAGGGGGGCGGTGCTGCCCGACGGGGTCCATCCCACCCTCGTGGGCCATCTGCGCCTCTCCCGCTGGATGGTCACCAGGCTGCACGAGTACGGCATCGAGGCCCGTCCCCTCTGACCCGCACCGCCCTCTGTCCTGACCGGCGGTACGAAAAGCGGTCCGTTCGTTCACGGCCGTGGGACCGGGAGTCACGGGTTCGGCGGCTCACCTGGTCCTGGTGGATTGCGGCCCCTCAGGGTGCATAAAGGATATTTCATCCCAAAGCGACTCATAATAGTTTAATGTCCGCCATAAGTAGACAAGAATAGCGTAAAAGCCTTGAATCATTGTTTGTGGGCAGACATGGCAGGAAACTATGACAATCAGTGATGGCTCACATCTGGCCATCTCAGGCGATTTTCGGCCGATCTACGAAATGCCGGAAATTGGGGTAACTGAACCTTTCGAGGGGAAACACAATGCCCAAGTCCAAGAGTGTTATCGCAGGGCTCGCGATCAGTGCGGCACTGACCGGTGGGGCTGTCGGTATGGGGGCGGCGACCACCGCCACGAGCGCCGGCGCGACCACCACCACGGTCACCGCCGCGGCCTTCCCGACCTGGGGCGGTGGCTGCGGGCGCGGCTGCGGCTGCGGCGGCGGCTGTGGCGGCTGGGGCGGCTGGGGACGCGGCCACCGCAACCACAGCCGCGTCAGGGTGATCATCAACAACCACAACAACAACGTCAACCGGCTGAACAACAGGAGCGGTGGTTCCGGCTTCCGCGGCTTCGACGACGAGGACTAGGCCTTCCGGTCGTCCAGCCGTGGTCGCGCTCTGATCGGGGCGCGATGCGGGGCCGAGGTATCCGGGATGTCGAAGACATCCGGGATGTGAGGTCACTCGCGGCCGGATCCGCGATTTCGTACGGCTCCGGAAGCGTTGCCAGGAGATGGGGATCCCGTATTCACCGGGACCGTGTTTTTCCACAGAGAAACGCCGCCCCGAACTGAGGGCACGGAAATCCGGGAGAGATCTCTTCGGGGTCCTGACTCTCAATACAGTGCGAGTTGTTGTTTCTCACAGGATTACCGGCGGCGGCACCGTGGTTTTCGAACCGCGGTGTCGCCGCCTCGCGCTGTCCGGCTTCCGTCGCGTCACCGGCTAGGAGATGGTGGGGGTGGGTGGGGTGCCGCTTCCGTTCCAGCTGCCGATGAAGCCGAAGGTGGTGGATCCGCCGGCGGGGATGGAGCCGTTCCAGGCGGCGTTGGTGAAGGTGAAGTGAGAACGGTCTTCCAGCCGGTGACGGCGGCGGGGCAGCTCACGGTGACCTCGCCCTGGAAGCCGCCCTGCCAGGAGTTGACCGTCTTGTAGGTGGAGGCGCAGGGGCCGCCGGGCTGCCCGGCGAGGGTGGTGAAGGTCACCGCCGCGGAGGCGGCCGAGGTGTTCCCCGCCGCGTCACGGGCGACGACGGTGACGCTGTAGGCGGTCTGCGGGCTGAGGCCGGTCAGCGTGACGGAGTTGGTGGTCGACGAGCCGAGCCTGGTGCTTCCCTGGTAGACGTCGTAGCCGGTCACCGCGCGGTTGTCGGTGGAGGCGGTCCAGTTGAGGGTCGCTCCCGAGGAGGTGACGGCCGAGGCGGTCGGGGTTCCCGGCCTGGTCGGGGCCTCGGTGTCCGGGGTGGTGGTGCCACCGGCCAGCGCGTCGTGCACCGCCGTGTAGGCGGGCTTCTTGGCGTAGTTCGCGTCGTAGATCAGGGCTGCGCCTTCGCTGGGGAAGGTGTCAGGGACCCAGGAGTACTTGTCGGTGAAGCCCCAGAGCGTGATGCCCGCGCACTGGGTCACCGCCAGGCAGGCGTTGATGACGTCACGGTAGTAGGTGGCCTGTTGGGCGTCCTTGGCCGCGTCGCGGGGCATCTGGATCCGGATGTCGATCTCGGTGAACCTGACCTGGACGCCGAGGTCGGCGAAGCGCTGGAGGTTCTGCTGGACCTGGCCGGGGAAGCCGTACTGGGTGGCCAGGTGCCCCTGGAACCCGACGCAGTCGACCGGCACGTTCTGCGCCCGCAGTGTCCGCACCAGGTTGTACATCGCGGTGCTCTTGGCGTTGACGCCCTCGACGTTGTAGTCGTTGATGCAGAGCCTGGCGTCGGGGTCGGCGGCTCGGGCGGCCCGGAAGGCATCGGCGATGTAGGTGTCGCCGAGCTTCTGGTACCAGAACGAGTTGCGCAGGTTGCCGTTGTCGTCGAAGACCTCGTTCACGACGTCCCAGGAGACGACCGTGGGGTTGGCGGCGTAGCGGCCGACGACCTTGGCGATGTGGTTCTGCATCGCGGAGCGCATGTCGGTGGCGTTGAGGTTCTGCACCCAGTTCGGCGTCTGGCTGTGCCAGACCAGCGTGTGCCCGTGCACCTGCTGGTTGTTCTGGGTGGCGAAACTGACGACGGCGTCCGCCCCGGTCCAGTTGAACTGGTTCTGGCTGGGTTCGGTGGTGTCCCACTTCATGACGTTCTCGGCGGTGATCTGGTTGAACTCGGTCGCCGCGATGTTGCGGTAGGAGGTCTCGTTCGCCAGCGGGGAGGTGGCGACCGCGGCGCCGATGAACTTGCCGCGCGCGGCGGCGTGTTCGCGCAGGGAGGCGGAGGCATGGGCCGGGGTGGCGGGCAGGATGGCGACGGCTGCCGTGACGAGCGGGAGCAGGGCGATCGCCCCTGCCGAGATCGCTTTGCGGAGGCTGGACATGGGGGGTCCTCTCTGAGGGTGATGGAAGATCCGGCCTAATGGTTAGAAAATTTGCGATAAACTACCGAAACTTTCGGAAACCGGCCGGGGGGAGGGGGCGCGGCGGGTGAGCCGTGCCCCCTTGCCCGGCCGCACCGGGTCCTCGTGCGGGAGGGGCGCTCGCGCGGGAGAACTCCGGGTGAGAACGGTCTTCCAGCCGGTGACGGCGGCGGGGCAGCTCACGGTGACCTCGCCCTGGAAGCCGCCCTGCCAGGAGTTGACCGTCTTGTAGGTGGAGGTGCAGCCGCTCGGCGGGGCCGAGGTGGTGGTGAAGGTGGCGGTGCTGGAAGCGGGGGAGGTGTTGCCGGCCGCGTCCCTGGCCACCACGTGGACGGTGTAGGAGGTCTGCGCGCTGAGCCCGGTCAGGGTGATCGAGTTCGTCGCCGCGGAGCCGAGCCTGGTGGTGCCCTGGTAGACGTCGTAGCCGGTGACGGCGCGGTTGTCCGTCGAGGCGGTCCAGGTCAGCGTGGCGCCACTCCCGGTGATCGCGGAGGCGGCGGGCGTGCCGGGCTTGGTCGGCGCCTCGGTGTCGGGGGTGGTGCTCCCGCCGTAGATCTTGGCCTCGACGGAGGTCTGCGCGATGCCGTTCGCGCCGTTGAAGAGCCGCTGGCCCCAGCTGGTGAGGCTGGCGGCGTTGAAGTTGGTCACCTGGTCGAGGTACTCGACGCCGCCGCCGTTGCCGCTCCACGACCAGCCGAGATAGCCGATGCCCCTGGCCTGGGCCTGGGCCATGATCGTGTCCTCGTCGGGGTTGCCGTCCGAGTGGTCGAAGCCGAACTCGCCGACGACCAGGGGCAGTCCGGCGGTCTGGAAGCTCTGCATGTAGCCGGTGACCTCGGCGGCCGTGTCGAACACGCCGTACATGTGGATGGAGAACACGGTGTTGCGCTGCGAGTCGGCGGCGAAGACGGTGGCCGCGTTGTCGCGCATGGTGAAGCCCCAGTCCTGGCCCCAGTTGGGCGCGTCGACCATGATCAGGTGCTGGAAGCCGTTGCTCCGCAGCCGGGAGATCGCGGACGAGGTGGCCTGGGTCCAGCCGGGGGTGGTCGCGTTGTTGCCGAAGGGCTCGTTGCCGATGTTGAGGACCACGTAGTCCTCCTGGCCGACGATCGCGCTCTTGACGCTGATCCAGTAGTCCACGGCCTGGTCGAGGGTGTAGGCGCCGCTCTGCTCGCCGTACCCGGTGGTGTCGTGGTTCTCCAGCACGCAGATGAGCTTGTTCTGCTTGCAGAGCGAGACCACGTTCGTCACGTCGGAGACGCCGTTGGCGGTCCACCGGCCGCCGCTGAGCACCACCCGGACCGTGTTCGCGCCGAGTGACTTGATACCCGCGAACGAGGCGGTCTGGGACGGGTACCAGGTGTGCGCGTGGCTGGTGCCCCGCATGACGAACGTGTTGCCGTTCGACTCAACGATCTTCGTGCCGCTCACCCGGAGACCGACGGCGGCGTGGGCGGGTGGGATCGAGACGAAGAACGAGAGAAGGAGCGCCGCGAGCAGCGCCAGGCTTCTGAAACGCATGACCTACCTCGGTTGGGGAGTGCCCGGCCGGGCGGAGGGGTCGTCGCGCCCGGCCGGGGCAGGGGGGCGCCGGCCGGGTGGACCGGGGCGCCTGGACATGGAGGGACGAGAGGAGTCAGCTCGCGGTACAGGCCACCGGAGTGGGGATGGCATTGACGCCGCTCTGGCTCGCGGTGAAGCCGAAGGACGCCGACGCGTTCGGGGCGAGGTTGCCGTTCCAGGCCACGTTCCTGACCGACACGTCCGCCCCGGTCTGGATGAGCGTGCCGTTCCAGAGCTGGCTGATCGTCTGGCCGTTGGGGAACTTCCAGGTCACGGTCCATCCGGTGATCGCCGAGGTGCCCTCGTTCTTGACGGTGACCTCACCCTGGAAGGCGCCCTGCCAGCTGTTGCCCACCGTGTAGGTGGCGGTGCAGCCGCCCGCCGGGGCCTGGGTGGTGGTGAACGCGGTGCTCTCGGACGCCTCGGAGGAGTTGCCCGCCGCGTCCCTGGCCACCACGGACACGGTGTACGCCGTCGCCGGGGTCAGGCCGGTGAGGGTGTACGAGGCGGCCGTGGAGGTGGCGACCTTCGTCGTGCCCCGATAGACGTCGTAGCCGCTGACGCCCACGTTGTCCGTCGACGCGGTCCAGGTCAGTGTGGCGCCGCTACCGGTGATCGCGGAGACGACGGGCTTGCCGGGCCGGGACGGGGCGACGAGGTCCTCCTGCGGCGGCGGCTCGTCACCGGGGGGAGTGCCCCAGATCTTCGTGGTGCCGGAGTAGAGCGTCATGTTCTGCACCCGGACCGGGGTCGCGCCGGGGGTGGTGGCGACGCCCACGTACGACCAGTCGTTGGACGGGTCCCACGTGCCGGTGCTCGCGAGGCGGAACTGCACCTCGCGCCGGTGCTGTGACTGGCCGGCGGGGGAGATGGAGGTGCCGGAGCAGTCGATGGTGACGTAGTAGGTCTTACCGGACAGCAAGGTCGGCCCGGTCGGGGCCTTGCACTGGTTGTAGGCCGACGACACGGTGACCTGGTTCGCGGTCGTGGTGCCGTCCAGGGTGAAGTAGTAGCGGAACGAGCCGTTGGTCAGCGGACGCGCGGGCCAGGCCGACTGGTTCCTGACGATGGCCTTGATCTCGGTGAACGTCGAGCCGGCGGCGTTCACCCCGGCCTCGGTGAAGATCTCCGGCCCGTCCGGGGTCTCGGCGACCGGGAAGTTCGCGGCGGGGGCTCCGCCGTACTCCCGGTAGAGCCGGGCCAGGGCACTGGTGAAGCCGGCGTTGTAGTCGGTGGCGACCTCGTTCATCACGTAGTCGTCGCGCTTGTCGGTGTAGGCGTCGTTGGGGTCGGGCGGACCGCCGACGAGGGCGCCGTACAGGGTGTGCCGGGTCTCGACCGGGTTGGTCATCTGGTCGGTCCACGAGCCGTGCGCGGTGCGGTGGTGCGGGTTCTTCGGCGGGTTCGCGCCGAACCCGATCACGTACGAGGAGTTGCGCGGGTTGTCGCCGAGCGCGTAGTTGATCTGCCTGACCGCGAAGTCGTGATATCTCGCCTTACGCGTCGTGTCGGAGATCGAGTCCGAATGGACCAGGGCCGCGAACGAGGTGTTGGCCGCGTAACGCAGCGATCCCCACCGGTCGAGCACCGCCTGGCCGCCCGGTGAGTACTTCACCCGCTGGCCGTCGACCCCGACGGTCCAGTAGTCGAGCCAGCGGTTGGCGTCGTCGAGGTACCTCTGCTTGCCGGTCAGCTTGCTCAGCAGCACGTAGCTGCCGTACGACTTGTCGTCCCAGGCGATCGTCCACTTGTAGGACTTCGTGGTGGACTGCGGCTCGGTGCCGAGGTTGTCGTAGTACGACTCCGCCTTGGCCAGGTAGGAGGCGTCCTGGGTGGCCCGGTGCAGCCAGATCGCACCCCAGACCAGCTCGTCGTTGTAGCCGCTCCACGACTGGTAGTAGCCCGACGCGTCGGTGATGCAGTCGCTGTACTTCTTCCGCACGGTGTCGGCGAAGGTGTAGAGCTGCTTGGCGTGCGTCACCAACGTGTCAGCATAAGTCGGATTTGTCGGACGGAAAACGATGGACGACGCAGCCATCGCCGCCGCCGTCTCCCCAGCCAGGTCCGCTCCGCCGCAGGAGGCGTCGATCTTGTAGGCGGGCCGCTCCATCTGCATCGCCTCGGCGGGACCCCACCAGGCGTGGTCCTTGCCGCCGTTGCCGACCTGCCCGTACAGCACGTTCGCCGAGGGGTGGGCCTTGATGAAGTAGTCGTTGACGAACTTGAGGTTGTTCAGCAGGTGGGTGAGCTGCCCTGAGGAGACGTACGCGTCGCGGTACTCCACCGCGCCCCAGGCCAGCATCGTCGCGCTGGCCGCCATCGGCAGGCCGAACTTGACGTGGTCGCCCGCGTCGTACCAGCCGCCCGTCAGGTCGAGCCCGACGTCCTGGCCGTCGGTGAGCCCGGAGTCGCCGCGCCAGCTGACGCGGTTCCAGCTCGGCAGCTTCCCCGACTGCTGGGCCTCGTAGAACCAGATGGACTTCTGCAGTGCCTCGCCGTAGGCGAAGGCGGGCGCCGCCGCCTGGGCGGCGGCCGGCACCGGCACCGCCGCCAGTGCCAGCAGCGCGAGCGCCGCCAGGGTTTTCTTCATTGGGGTTGCCTCTCGGAGGTGGTGCTCGGGGCGTGACAGCAGGTCAGGGGTGCCGTCACGCCCCGAGGTCTCGGGGGAGGTGGATCCCGGTCCGGCTCAGACGAGAGCCGGACCGAGGATCGGGGAAGGTGCCGGATCAGGGGAAAAGCCGGCCGTACTCGGCCAGGGCGACGGCGACGTCCACCTGTGCCCAGAACCGGTGGTAGTTGAAGGACGGGGCGGGCCCGGTGCCCTTCAGGAAGGCGTCCACCTTCGGCCAGTCCGGGTCGTTCTTGTAGAAGGACCGGATGGACAGGAAGGTCGAGCTGGAGTTGATCACGTCGCCGTTGGGCATCTTGCCGCTCCAGCCCGCGGGGACGTAGACCGGGTCGTTGAGGCGCCGGTAGTCGGCCTTGGTCTCGGGGACCGAGACACCCTTGGCGTCCTGGTTGTTCTTCCACATGCCGTCGAGCAGGCCCTTGGCGACGTTCTTGGCGGTGGCGTTGCCGGACTTGGCCGCGTAGTACATCAGCACCTTGGCGTAGGAACCCGCCACGCCCACGTCCGTCGTGTAGTCCCTGATGCTCACGTGCAACTCGCTGTTGCCGCCGGGGTTGTTCGCGTTCCAGGTGTCGGGCTGGCCGGTCCACACCAACGTCGAGGGGATCTGGTAGGTCCCGTCGGTGTTGACGGTGGTGTTGTCGGTGGCCCACTTGACCCACTTGTCGAGGATCAGCTTGGCGTCGGCGTTGCCGGTCGCGTAGTAGAGCTCCGCGACCCGCTCCATCGTCCACGCCTGGAAGCCGAACCACTGGTTGGACGGCGGGTCGTGGTAGACCGGCTGCCAGTCGTAGGCCATGCCGTAGAAGGTGGGCAGTGTCGACGGCGGAGCCGCGTAGTGACCCTGCCAGCTGTTGGTGGCGCCACCGGCGATCGCGCCCTCGCTCGACTGGAGCCAGCGGTAGAACTCAAGCTGCCGCTTGGCGCTGGTGGTCCAGTCCGCGACGGCGGTCGTGCCCTTGGGCTTGAGCACGTCCACGCTGGACAGCGCCCAGGCGGCCATCGGGTTCTGGTAGCCGGAGTGGTTGTGGCTGGAGCCGATCCGCCAGGCCCAGCCGGCGGAGCTGTCGTTGGCGCCGCCCCAGGCGTAGTACCAGCTCAGCAGGTAGGAGGCACTGTCCTTGCCGGTGCCCGCCGCACACCCGGTGCTGGTGCAGCCCTGCTTCTTGAAGTACTTGTCGTACATCGCGTAGCGCAGGTAGTCACCCATCTTCGCGGCCTTGGCGACGGTGGCCGAGACCTGCGACGCCTTGTTCTGCTCGGTGGCCCAGGTGTGCGCCCAGTAGGCCACCTGGACGGCGCGGGCGTCCGCGTCGGGGGCGTTGGTGTACTTCCACTGCTTGGCGTAGCTGCTGTCCCCGGTGAACAGGTCCAGGAAGCCGTTCGGGCCGCCGTGCTTGAAGGTGTCGCAGGACGGCTGCGGAATCGTCTCGAAGACCGACTCCTCGGGACCGCGCTGGTAGGTGTTGATGTAGGCGGGCCTGGTGGTGCCGTCCCCGCAGCGGCCGAAGCCGTAGGTGTTGTCCACGTCCAGCAGCCAGTGCATGCCGTAGACGTCGCTGGTGCCGTAGGCGGTCTTCAGTTCGTTCGCGATCGGGTCGACGCCGACGCTCACGCCGTTGTCCAGCTTGGACGGGTACTGCTTGATGTCGTCCCACTCGCCGGCGTACGTGGCGGGCTTGGACGGGTTGTAGAAGGAGTTGGTCGGCTGGTCGGCGGTGGCCGGGATGATGTACTTCTCCATCGAGGCCCAGGCGGCGTTGAACCTGGTCCAGTCGCCGGTCACCTTGCCGTAGGCCGCCTCCAGCCACAGGTAGTAGCTGTAGGCCTCGGAGGTGGTCTCGTGCCCGTGGTCCGGCGCCTCGACCATGAAGGTCTCGACGGAGTGGTAGGGCACCCCCTCCGGCGAGAAGTAGCCGTTCGCCGGGTCCTTGAGCTTGTTGTACATCGCGGTGAAGCGCTTGATGTACTCGTTGTCGCCGCCGGTGACGTCGTTGTCCACCTCGGTGGCGGTCACCTTGGCCGAGGTGTGGCCGGAGGCGGTCGAGGTGAACTCCGCGCTGCCGGAGGTCTGGTCGGTGTCCTCGGCGGCGGCGATCCGCACCGTCTGGGCCGTGTTCCAGTTGGCGGTGGTGAAGGTCAGCGACGCGCCCAAGGAGACGGTCAGGTCGGTGTCACCGCTCGTCCTGGCGGTCGTCACGGTGACGTTCGAGGTCGGGGCCTTGGAGAGCTTGACCGAGAAGTCGGCGGTGCCGCCCTCGGGGACGGCGATCGTGGACGGGGTGGCGAGCACCGCGGCGGCGGAGTCGGCGGTGACGGTGATCCCCACGGGGGTGGAGGTGGTGACCGCCCCCGCGTTGTCGGTCGCCCTCGCGGTGAGCGAGTAGCTTCCGGCGGCGACGTTCGTCCAGTTGGTTCTTGGCGGTGACGGCCTGGCCGCTCTGCGCCCAGGTGGCGCTCCAGCCCTGGGTGACCTTCTGGGTGGTCGTCGGGAAGCTGAACCCGAGGGTCCAACCGGTCAGCGGGTCACCGAGGTTCTTGACGGTCACGTTCGCGGTGAAGCCGCCCTGCCAGTCGTTGGTCGTGTAGGTCACGTCGCAGGCGACTGCGGCGAGCGCGGGCGAGGCTGCCAGCGCGGTGGTCGTCCCGGCCGCCAGGCTGAGCAGCGCCAGCGCGGCGACTCGTCTCCGGAAGCGTGGGAGCGCTCCCGCTTTGATGGGATATCGATGCATGAAGTGAGCCTCCGGGGGTGAGATCAGCACGAATTTGCTGGTAGTGGCCTCGCGCAGGATCAAGCAAGGGAGAGAGGGGGTGGGAGCGCTCCCATAAGGGATTCTGGGGACAGTCCCGGGGATGTCAATGGCATGTGTTCTCGGTTACGTCGATGTTTCGCGGGTCATGCCGCCTGGCTGCTACGATCCGCGCCACTTTTTTCGCAGATCGTGAAAGTTTCAGACCTCCCGATCTTGAGGGTCGAGCGCTTGCTTGCGAGGCCGGGTCCGGCCCCGGGGGCCGCCGAACACCGGAGCTCGTGCCCAGGGCCCGGGGAGACGCACGCGAGGGCGTGCCGCTCGGCGGCACGCCCTCGACGGTGCCGACGGGCGGGCACCCGTCGGGGAGATGTCGATCAGGAACAGGTGATGTTGGACGGGCCGGGGGTGGCGGGCCCGGTGGCGGTGAACCCGACGACGACGGACTGGCCCGCCCCGAGGGTGGCCGCGTAGCTCGGGGCCTTCGCGGTGAAGGTGGTCCCGCTCTGGGTGACCGTGGCGTTCCAGCCGCTGCCGAGCGTCACCCCGGACGGCATGGTCCAGCTCGCCGACCAGTTGTTCCAGGTCGACGTCCCGGTGTTCTTCACGGTCAGCTCCGCCTGGAAGCCGCCCGACCAGGAGTTCGTGATCGCGTACGTCGTCCCGCAGGTGGTGGCCGTCGGCGTGGGCGTGGGCGTGGAGGTGCCACCGCCGCCGACCGGCGGGATCAGGTACGGCTGGAGGATGTCTTGCTTGTCCTGGTTGATCGAGGTCCAGTCGTCCTTGGCGATGCCGCCGGTGTCACCGGAGTTGGGATTCCACGACCAGTAGGTGAAGGACATCCCGTTCACCCCGGTGCCGGTGTATTTCATTAGTTCCTGGAGCCAGACCTTGTCCACGGCCGCCTGGAGCGTGGTGCCGAACTCGCCCATCATGATCGGAGCGATGTTCTGTTTGTAGAGATAGCCCCAGTACCTGTCCCAGATCGCGGGCATGTTCGCCGGATAGTTCGGCGCGTCGAACCAGGCCTGGTGGTAGACCGAGGTGGCGTATTCGTGGGGCGAGTAGACCAGCCGGTTCGCCACGTTCAGCCGCACGGGGAACTCCCCGGCCTTGGACAGGTTGCCGCCCCACCAGCCGCAGTCCTCGTCGTTGCTGGGGTCGTTGTCCCAGACGTTCGACAGGCCACCGCTCGGGCAGCTCACCCCCTCGACGAAGATCAGCCAGTTGGGGTTGACCGACAGCACCGCGTTGCCCGCCCGCTCGGCGGCCAGTCGCCAGTCGCGCGCGGTGTCGCCGCACCCCCAGCACGCCCCGGTGGCCGCCGGATTGGTGCCCTCGGCGTGCGGTTCGTTGTGCAGGTCGGCGCCGATGACCGTGGTGTTGCCCGCGTACCGCTGGGCGAGGGCCTTCCAGTCGTTGATCCAGGTGCTCTCCGGCGTCGAGGCGACGTACCACAGGGCCGACTGCCCGGCGGCGGTCGGCCGGTGCCGGTCGAGGATGATCCGCATCCCCTTGCTTCCCGCATAGGCGATGACCTTGTCGAGGATCTGCAGCGGTGTGTTGCCGACCAGATCGGGGTTGACGAAGTCGTTGATGCCGCTGGCGACCGCGCCGGACTTGAGCGCGTCGTTGGAGAAGGGCACACGCAGGGTGTTGTAGCCGAGCGAGGCCATCTTGTCGATCTGGCCCTTCCACGGGTTGCTCGACCACAGCCCGTGGAAGGTCTTGTTATCGGTCTCCATGCCGAACCAGTTGATACCGGTCAGCCGGACCGTCGCACCCGTGCTGTCGACGATCTTGTTACCGGAGGTGCGCAGGTAGCCGGTACCGGTTCCGCCCGCGGCACCCGCGGGGGAGGAGCCGAGCGCGACCGCCAGCGCCGAGGTGACCACGAGCGCCGCGAGCGCCGCCGGCCACCTGCGAACACGCAGGACTTTCATCAAGGACCCTTCGGGGACGGGATCTGTACGCGGGGAGAGGGCCCCGCGATCGAAAGGTGCGGCCGGTCGCGCTCGTCATGGTTCGGCGCCCACCCCGCTCCCGTCAACCGTGTGCGGGACCGTTCCCGCCTCTCACGGGTGCCCACGACCCCTCCCAGCTCGCTCTGTACGGTTCCCGTCCCGCCGATCACCAGGTGAAAGTTTCACCTGTCGCGCCACCCGCCGGTCCGCCCACCGGTGGCGGGGTACCGCCGCGGCAGGTCGGCGCGACGGGCTCAACCGGTCAGGGCGACCGACACCAGCTGCAGCTGGGCCTCCAGCGCGCGGCGGAAATCGTCGGGCAGGGAGCCCTCCCGGTTCCGGTCGGCGATCTTTCCCCAGATCGAGGTGAGGTCGCCGGAGTCCCGGACACTGTTGGCCAGCACCTGCCGCAGGTCCAGGGCCACGTCCGGGCGGATCCTGCCCTCGTCCTCCCCCTTCGCCAGCAGGGCGTTGAAGCTCCGCAGGCTCTGGTTGAGGTTCGGGACGGAGGAGCGGACAGCCTCCGTCCAGGGCGTCTGCTCCGCCTCCCGCCCGCCCCCCTTGCTGATGGCGGGAGTGGAGGGGGAGGAGCTGGGGCTCGGAGTCGTGCCCGGTTCGGGGAACGCGGTGGCGGGGTCGAGGGCGGCGGCCGGGAGCGTTCCGCGCCCCTGAGGGTCGGCCACCTGGCCGTCGGGGTAGCCGGTGAGCTGGCTCCACACCAGACCTCCCACCAGCAGTGTCGTCGCCGTCGCGGCGGCCATGCTCCAGCGCGTCAGGGTGCCCCTTCCGGTCGAACGAGGCGGAACCAGGGCTTCTGCCAGGCCGTCGGCCACCTCCTGGGCCTTCGGCCGGACCTCGGGCCGATGTGACAGGCAGACCTGACAGAGCGCGCTGATCTGTACGGGCATCCCCGGCACGTCCGCCGTCGGCGGGGGTCCCTCCCGCCGGACGTTCTCGATCTCCTCCCAGGTGCGTTCCGGATACGGGGGGTTGCCGGTGAGCATCTCGAACAGCAGCACGCCCAGCGCGTAGACGTCGCTCGCCGGGTCCGCGACGGTGCCGGTCAGCCGCTCGGGCGCCACGTAGGGAGGCGTGCCGTAGTCGGAGGCCCGGTCGTCGCCGTCCTCTCCGATGAACGCCGCGATGCCGAAGTCGAGCAACTTGGCGCCGGTGGAGGTCAGCAGCACGTTGTCGGCGGTGACGTCCCGGTGGACGATGCCCCGCTCGTGGGCGGCGGCCAGCACGGTGGCCAGCCTGGCGGCGATCAGTGCCGCCTCCGCCCACGGCAGTGGGCCCTCGATGATCCGGTCGGAGAGCGGTTGCCCCTCCAGCAGACGCATCACCACGTAGGCGGCCAGCCGGCCGTGCGAGGTCACGGTCTCCCCGTAGTCGTAGACCTCGATCGCGTCGGGGTGGATGAGGCGCGCGGTGGCGCGCGCCTCCCTGCGGATGAGCTCGCGTTCCCCGTGGTCGACGCCGAGCTCGCCGTCCAGCAGCTTGACCGCGACCATCCGCTGCAGCGACTGGTCGAAGGCGCGCCAGATGACGCTCATGCCGCCCCAGGCGATCCGTTCCAGCAGCAGGTACCTGCGGGTGAGCACGTCTCCCGCACGGAGTCCGACGGGGTCAGGCGGACTCACGGACCACCAGCTCAGTGGGGAGTACGGGGTTGTCACGGGATGCGCCCGCCGAGCCCATCGAGAGCAGCAGCAGCCTGATGGCCAGCGCGGCGAACTCCTCCACCGGCTGACGGACCGTGGTGAGCGTGGGGGAGGTCCGCCGGGCGGCGGGGGCGTCGTCGAAGCCGATGACCGCCACGTCCTCAGGCACCCGGCGGCCGGCCCGGCGCAGGGTCTGCAACGCGGCCGCGGCCATCACGTCGGAGGCCGCGAAGACCGCGTCGACGTGCGGCATCCGGCGTAACAACCACTGCATGCCGTGCACCCCCGACGCGTGGCTGAAGTCGCCGTACGCGACCGGCACGCCGGTCATCCCGGCCAGGGCGAGAGTCTGCAGGAATCCGTCGAGCCGGTCGCGGGCGGCCGGCAGGGCGGGCGGCCCCGCGATGACGCCGATGGACCGCCGGCCGGCGAGCAGCAGGTGCTCCGCCGCCTGCCTGCCGCCGTCGCGGTTGTCCATGTCGACATGGGGGAGGTCGATGCCGTCCGGGGGACGGCCCGCGCTGCGTACCGGGATGCCCGAGGCGGCCAGGGTCACCACGAGCGGGTGCCTGTCGCGCGCGCCGATCAGCAGCACGCCGTCGATGCCTCCGGCGACGAGCGGGGGCGTGGCGATGGTGGAGGTGGCCGCGGTGGCGGTCATCACGGCCAGGGGAACGCCGTGCCCGGTGAGGACCTCCTCGGCAGCGGTGATCATTCTCGCGTAGAACGGCTCGGTGAACAGTCGGTGCGCGGGTTCGCAGACCACTATGGCCACGACCTGGTCGGATCGGCGGCCGGAGCCGCCACGGGGAGCGCGATGCCTGACGTAACCGAGACGCGAGATTGCGTCATGCACCTGCCTACGAGTCGATGTGCTGACTCTGACTGAACCGGTGAGTACCCGGGACGCTGTGGCGGGGGAGACCCCTGCCTCTGCGGCGACCTGGGCAAGTGTGGGTAGATCCGTCATAACTTCCTCCACACCAAGATTCCGCACAGGTGGGAGCGCTCCCAGTGAACCTAGCATTGTTTCGGAAGTGTCAAAAGATGTTTCCGAAAAATCACCATGTGTATGTCAAATTTCCCTGACAGCCCAGTCAGAGGCAAGTATCGCCATGATTACGGAGTCGTACCATTCACCGTTCATGCGCAGTGCGTCACGGCATACCCCCTCCTGGGTGAAGCCGATCTTGCGGTAGACGTGAGCGGCCCGCTCGTTGAACGCGTACACCTCCAGGCTCACCCGGTGCAGCGGCGTGGAGGCGAAGGCGTGGTCGAGGGTCAGCCGGATCGCCTCGGTGCCGTACCCCCTGCCGTAGGCGTGCGGGCCGATCAGCGCGATGCGCAGGTTGCAGGAGAGGTTGTCGGCGTCGAGCTGGTTGAGCACGATCTCGCCCACGTAGGCGTCGTCGGTGGCGGTGCAGATCGCCAGATCCAGCCGGTCGTCGTGGTTACCCCGCGAGCCGTACCAGCTCTTGAGCGACTGGAACTCCGGCTTGCCGTGCGAGCCGGTCAGCCGGACGGTCTCGGGGTCGTTGACCAGCTCCCAGAGACCGTCCACATGCTCGGGGCCGACAGGCCGGAGCGTCACGTGCTCTCCGGAGAGCGTGGGTTTGTGCGCGAACATCATTGGGTGTGTCTATCGGCCGAAACCCCCGCAGGGCAATCGCGTCGTCCTCAGCCGGGGGGAGAGGGCCTCACCAGGGTCCGTACGGCCCCTGGTTGCCGCCCTTGCCGATCTCCCGCACGGCGGGCCGCACGTCGGCGAGGTAGATGCCCGAGGCGATGACGGACGCGATCGTGAAGATGCTCAGCGTGTTGAGATAGCCCACCGCGGCGGCGAAGCCGAACAGCGCCGCCAGCCCCAGGATGACCAGCCACAGGTTCTTGCTCTGCTTTCCGGTGACCGCGAACGCCCGCGCGGGGGTCTTCACCGCGTGGATGAGCGCCCAGCCCGACAGTGCGAACACCCCGACGGCCAGGATCCAGAAGACCAGGTCCAGGGCACCGTGGATTTGGATCATCGTCTCTCCAGAACGCTCGCCTCACCGGTTTCCCTCAGCCTAATGCCGAAAGTCCCCTTCGCGGCGTCATCGGCCCGCAGATGCCCGAACCGGCCGGGGAACGGCTCTCGAACGCCGCAGGACCCGTTCCGGCGGTGCCGGAACGGGTCCTGGAGCCGGTTGTCCTGTCCGGCCGCGACCTCGCCTGGCGAGCCCTCGACGGGCTCAGGCCTTGGAGGTGCCGGACTTCGAGGTGCGAGTGCCCTTCTTCTGGGCCGTGGGCCGGGCGGCCTCGGAGAGATCCTCCAGCTCCAGGGCGGCGTCGCCGCTCGTCTTGGAGACGACCTTGCGGCCGCGGTTGGCGAACTCCTCGTAGAGCTCGGTGGCCCTGCCCGCGAAGTGGTCGGCGTAGTCGCGCGCCTTCACGGGGAAGTCCTTGGCGTAGCCCTCGGCCTTGCCGGCGAGCACCCTGGCCTTCTCCGGGAGGTCCTTCGCGGCCTCGCGGATCTCCTCGCGGCGGCTCTGCAGCTTCTGGATCCGCTCCGGAAGCTCCATGAGCTTCTCGACGGCGAAGTCGCCGGCTCCGGCGACGGCGTAGAACGGCTTGGATTCGGCGAGCTTCTTGACTTCGGTGGTGATGGGCATGGGTTAACCTTCCTTGGTTTCCTTTGTGATGTGGCCGTTGCTCGGGGGCGCCGCGTAGGGTTTCAACGCGGTGAGATATTCCCCGGGCAGCGGTACCTCGTCGTCAGGCGAGGAGCCCGGGTCACCCTGCCGGGGCTCCGGTGCGGGATGCGCTTTCTGGGAGGTCTGCGCATCCTCGTCCGGAGCCTCAGCCCGGTTCTCCTTGCGAAACGACTCATAGATGTCGATCAGCACCTGGCGCTGGCGCTCGGTGATGAGATGGTCGGCTCTGATCGCGGTCAGCACGTCGCTGTCCGGCTCGCGCTCCTCGATGAGACCGGCCTGGACATAGAGCGCCTGCGACGAGATGTGCAGGCCCTTGGCGATCTGGTTCAGTATCTCGGCGCTGGGCTTGCGCAGCCCGCGCTCGATCTGGCTCAGATAGGGGTTGGAGACCCCCGCCGCCGCGGCGAGCTGACGCAGGGAGATCTTCGCGTGCGTGCGCTGCTCGCGGATGTACTCACCGATCGAGCCGACCTTGGGTAGTGCCATGCCTTGAGTCTGCCGCACCGTGCTTGCAATTGCAAACGCCATGGCTAACATTTGCAAGCGCTTTGGAGTGAAGTTGTCTAAGGATCGGCCGGTACGTCGGCCGAGGTGGGGTCAGTGCGGGATCAGCCAGAGCAGCGGAGCCGAGGTCGTCAGGGTGATGGAGAAGGCGACGATGGCGTAGCGGACCCCGAGCGGCAGGATCGGCCCCGGTGTCACCAGGCGCTCGACCCTGGCCATCACGGCGGCGGACGACGAGGTCACGGCGCCCAGCGCG
This sequence comes from Streptosporangium amethystogenes, assembly GCF_000721075.1. GTDB lineage: Bacteria > Actinomycetota > Actinomycetes > Streptosporangiales > Streptosporangiaceae > Streptosporangium > Streptosporangium amethystogenes. The sequence continues at coordinate 25,260 of NZ_JOEQ01000045.1, read as the reverse complement.
CCGTGCGGCGCGGGCACGGCGCCCGCCGTGCCGAAGCGCAGCAGGGCGGTCGCCAGGCGGCGTGCGGAGCAGTAGCGGCGGGCGACGTCGTCGGCGGCCATCTCCACCAGCAGGCTGACCTCGCTCTGCGCGTCCTTGACCACGCGTGACCAGGGCAGGGCCCTGCGCAGCGCGGCGAAGGGCAGCAGCACCAGGTCGTGTCGCTCGCGCACATGGGCGGTCTCGTGGGCGAGCACCGCGGTCAGCTCGTCGGCGGAGAGCAGCTTCAGCGCACCCTCGCTGACCACCACCTGGGAGCGGAGGCCGGGCACGCAGTAGGCGGTGGCGCCCGGGTGGTCGAGCACCCGTACGCCGGGGACCACCGGGTCCTCCCTGGCGATCAGGGCGAGCAGGGTGCGGTGGCGGTGCCGGGCGCGGAACGTCTGCACGCCCGCGGCGAGGAGCACCATGATCAGTACGGCGAGCGCCGTCAGCCCGGCGATGAGCGCGACGATCCTCGGCAGGTCGTACGGCCGGGGCAACCCCTGGCCGCCGCCGAACGCGGAGGCGGCGAAGCCGGCCAGGCCGTGCAGCACCCCCTGGCCGTAGGGCTCCAGCGCGTAGCCGAGCAGAGCGCCCGTCCCGGCCAGCCCCCAGGTGACCCCCAGCGCCTGCCACAGCACGATGGCCACGTGCGGGGCGCGGTAGGTCCACCGCGCCCTGGTGAGCCGCCAGGCGCCGACCGCGCAGGCCAGGGCGAGCGTCGCCAGGGCTGCCGCGGTCATTTACTCGTCCTCCAGCTCCTCCTCAAGGCCGGTCAGGGCCCTGCGCAGGATGTCGGCTTCGGTGCCGGTGACGGCCTGGGCGAACCGGGTGAGGGCCGCCGACCGGTCACCGGTCAGATCCAGCGCCTCCAGCATAAGCTCCGCGACGTAGGCGTCGCGGCTCTCCGCGGGTGCGTACCGCCACGCGCGCCCGTCGCGGGTGCGGACCAGGAAGCCTTTGCGGGTGAGCCGGTCGAGCACGGTCATCACGGTGGTCGGCGCCAGGTCGCGGTCGGATATCAGGCGCCCGACCTCCCGTGCCGTCACGGGGGATGATTGTGCCCAGATGATGTCCATGATGCTGCGTTCAAGCTCGCCGAGACCCTTCACACCGTCAAGACTAACCCCCGCACCACGAGGGGTAGTACTACGGGTTGTCGAGTGATGCATTTCACGGCGGAGCCGCTCGTCTCGCGCTCTTCGCCCGGGGCGCGGCAGAGGCCGGCCGGGGTCATCTCGGGGCGACCGCGGCCCAGGGGAGGGTGATCTCACCGAGCCGCCAGCGCGACCGGCCGCCGAGCGGGGGGTGCTCGGCCAGCGGCCAGGTCCCGGCGAGCGTCTCCGCGGAGGCGATCCAGCGCTGGCGGGAACCGTAGGAGCCGAAGGGCGCGTTGACCGCCCAGGCGTGGTCGAGGTCACGCAGGAAGGCGTGGACGGGCTCACCGGGGACGTTGCGGTGGATGAGCGTCTTGGGCAGCCGGTCGGCCAGATCCGAGGGGCGTTCGAAGGAGTCGAAGCGGGCCGAGAGGGTCAGTGTCCGGGGACCCGAGCGATCGAGTCCGACCCAGACCGCGCGGTGGCCCACCTCCGAGCAGGTGCCCTCGACGATCACCCCGTCCGGCGCGAGCCGCTCGCGGAGCATCGCCCAGTACTCCCACGCCTGCGCCTCGCCGTACTGCCGCAGCACGTTGAACGCCCTGACCAGCAGGGGCGGCCGGTCCACCGGCAACTCGAAGCCGCCGAGCGCGAAGGACAGCCCCGGACGCTCGTGGGGTCTGGCCGCCGCGACCCTGGCCGGGTCGATCTCGACGCCGACGACCTCGACCGAGGGACAGATCCGGCGCAGCCGCAGGAACATCTCCAGGGTCGTGGTGTGCGAGGCCCCGTAGCCGAGGTCGACCACCAGCGGGCGGTCGGCGGCGCGCAGCAGGCGGCCGTGTGCGGCGATGACCCACCGGTCGGCCCGCCGCAGGCGGTTGTGACCGGTGGTCCCCCTGGTGATCTCCCCTATCGGCTTGGACATGGTTCAGATGCGGTGGAGCTTGTGCTGGGCGGCCTGGGCCCGGGGGCGCATGACGAGGCGGTCGATGTTCACGTGGGCCGGTCGGGTCACGCACCAGGCGATGGCGTCGGCCACGTCGTGGGCGGTGAGCGGGCCGGGCACGCCCTGGTAGACCTCGTCGGCGGCGGCGGAGTCGCCACGGAAGCGGTTCAACGAGAACTCCTCGGTATGGACCAGCCCGGGGGCGACCTCGACGACCCTGACCGGCCGGCCGACCAGCTCCAGCCTGAGCACCTCGGTCATCGAGGTCTGCGCGTGCTTGGCCGCGTTGTAGCCGCCGCCGCCCTCGTACGAGACGAGTCCGGCCACCGAGGTCAGCATCAGCAGCACACCGTCGCCGGACTCGATCAGCCGGGGCAGCAGTGCCTGGGTGACGCGGAGCGTGCCGAGCACGTTGACGTCGTACATCCGCTGCCAGTCCGCGACATCCCCGCTCGCCACGGGCTCCAGGCCGATCGCGCCACCGGCGTTGTTGATCAGCACGTCACAGCGGTCGAGCGAGGAGGCCAGCTCGTCCACCGACTCCTGCGACGTCACGTCCAGGGTGACCGCGCGGATGCCGGGCACCTCGGCGGCCAGCGCCTCCAGCCGCTCCCGGCGCCGTGCCGCGGCCACCACGTCGAAGCCCTCCGCTGCCAGCCTGCGGGCCGTCGCCTCGCCGATCCCACTGCTGGCCCCTGTCACCACAGCTGTCCTCTTCATGACCCTCCATCCTGCCAGGAACACCTCGCGCGGACCCTTCTGAGGTGATGTGTCGGGAATGTTGCGGATTATCAGATGGTTGAGCCCACTCGGAGGTGGTGTCGGTGAGGCGACGGCGGGTCAACCGAGTCGCGACGATCAGCATGCACACGTCCCCCCTGGACCAGCCGGGGACCGGGGACGCGGGCGGTATGAACGTCTATATCGTCGAGGTGGCCAAACGCCTGGCCGAACTCGGGGTGGAGGTGGAGATCTTCACCCGGCAGACATCCCGGGACCTGCCACCGGTCGCGGAGATCGTTCCGGGCGTCTCGGTCCGCCACATCACCGCCGGACCGTACGAGGAGCTCGACAAGGGTGACCTGCCAGGCCAGCTCTGCGCCTTCCTGTCGGGCGTGCTGCGTGCCGAGGCCATGTACGAGCCGGGCCGCTACGACGTCATCCACTCCCACTACTGGCTCTCCGGCCAGGTGGGCTGGCTGGCCAAGGAGCGCTGGGGCCTGCCGCTGGTGCACACCATGCACACCATGGCCAAGGTGAAGAACCTCCTGCTGGCCGAGGACGACAAGCCCGAGCCGACGGCCCGGGTACTAGGCGAGCAGCAGGTCGTGGACGTCGCCGACCGCCTGGTGGCCAACACCCCCGCCGAGGCCAGTGATCTCGTCGAGCTGTACGGGGCGGCCCCCGCCCGGGTCGAGGTGGTCAACCCCGGCGTGAGCCTCAGGGTCTTCCAGCCCGCCTCCAAAGGCGCGGCCCGGCACCGGCTCGGGCTGCCGCAGGATGCCCACGTGCTGCTCTTCGTGGGCCGCGTGCAGCCGCTGAAGGCTCCGGACGTGCTGCTGCGCGCCGCAGCCAGGATGCTCCTCGAAGATCCCTCGCTCAGGTCGAGGCTGGTCGTCGTCTGCGTCGGCGGCCCCAGCGGCAACGGCCTGGCCAGGCCCTCGTACCTCACCGACGTGGCCGCCTCGCTGGGGATCTCCGACGTGGTCAGGATCGTTCCACCGGCGCCCCAGCACGAACTGGCCGACTGGTACCGCGCGGCCGATGTGACGGTCGTCCCCTCGCACAACGAGTCGTTCGGCCTGGTGGCCCTGGAGTCCCAGGCATGCGGCACCCCCGTCGTCGCCGCGTCCGTGGGCGGGCTGCGCACCGCCGTACGCGACGGGGTCTCCGGGGTGCTCGTCGAGGGGCACGACCCCCACGACTGGGCACGGGTGCTCGGCCGGTTCGTGTACGCCCCCGACTGGCGGGAGGCATTGTCCGCGGCCGCGGTGGCCCACGCGGCGGCCTTCGGCTGGTCGGCCACCGCGGCCAGGCTGGCCGATGTCTACGCCGGGGCGATGGCGAACCTGCACCGGGTCCCCATCGCGGTCAATTCATGAGACCCGCTCGTAGGCTGGGCCCATGCGCGAAGTGATCGAGGCGGCGCTGAAGAGCGCGGACGTCTCCTACGAGCAGCCCAGACCGGGGGCCTTCCTGGTGAAGCTCCCCGGCCAGCACAAGCTCGCCACCATGACCTGGCTGATCGTCGGTGACCAGGCCCTGCACGTGGAGGCGTTCTTCTGCCGTCAGCCGGACGAGAACCACGCCGAGTTCTACCGCTGGCTGCTCACCAAGAACGGCTCCATGTACGGGGTGCATTTCGCCCTCGACCCGATCGGTGACGTCTACCTCGTGGGCCGGGTCCCGTTGGGGGCGGTCACCGAAGAGGAGCTCGACCGCCTTCTCGGGTGCGTGCTCACCTACTCCGACGAGGGGTTCGACCGCGCTCTGGAGTTGGGTTTCGCCACCTCGATCCGGCGCGAGTGGGAGTGGCGTGCCAAGCGCGGCGAGTCGCTCGCCAACCTCCGGGCATTCGCCCGCTTCGCCGATCCCGACCGCTGAGGGACACCGGGGGATGCCCACTAAGCTTGGCGGTATGTCGACTTTGGTGCTGCTCCGGCACGGTGAGAGTGAATGGAACGCCAAGGGTCTGTTCACCGGATGGGTGGACGCGGGACTCTCGGCCAAGGGCGAGGAGGAGGCGCGGCGCGGCGGAAGACTGCTGCTCGACGCCGGGGTGCGACCCGAGGTGGTGCACACCTCGCTGCTGACCAGGGCGATCCAGACGGCCAACCTCGCGCTGGGCGCCGCCGACCTGCTCTGGCTGCCGGTCTCCCGGTCCTGGCGGCTCAACGAGCGCCACTACGGCGCCCTGCAGGGCAAGGACAAGGCGCAGACGCGGGCCGAGTTCGGAGACGAGCAGTTCATGCTCTGGCGCCGCTCCTACGACGTCCCGCCGCCCGTGATCGCCGACGACGACGAGTTCTCCCAGTCCGGCGACCCCCGCTACGCGCTGCTGCCGAGCGAGCTGCTGCCCAGGACCGAGTGCCTCAAGGACGTCGTCGAGCGCATGCTGCCCTACTGGTACGACCAGATCGTGCCCGACCTCGCGGCAGGTAGGAGCGTGCTGGTCGTCGCGCACGGCAACTCGCTCCGGGCGCTGGTCAAGCACCTGGACGGGATCGGCGACGACGAGATCGCCGGGCTCAACATCCCCACCGGTATCCCGCTCCGGTACGAGCTGGACGCGGACTTCCGCCCCGTCACCCCGGGCGGCCGGTACCTCGACCCCGCCGCCGCCGAGGCCGCCATCGAGGCGGTGGCCAACCAGGGCAAGTAGCCCCGGCCTCACCCGCAGGAATGCCAGGAGGGCCCGCCGGATCCGGCGGGCCCTCCTGACATTCCGAGGGACTGAGAAGACCGATGGGGGTCAGAGGGCGCCGGTGTCCTGTGGCCTGGAGCCCGTCACCAGATAGACCACGTCGTGCGCGACCCGGACCGCGTGGTCGGCATAGCGCTCGTAGTAGCGGCCGATCAGCGTCACGTCGATGGCCGGCTCGACGCCGTACTTCCAGTCGGGGGCCATCAGGACCTTGAACAGCCTGCGGTGCAGCCGGTCCATCGCGTCGTCGTCGGCCTCCAGCTCCAGGGCGGACTCCACATCGCGCGAGGCGATGCAGCTGCCGGTCTTGGTGATGAGGCGCTCGGCGATCTGGCCCATCTCCAGGATGGTGGCACGGATCTCCGGCGGGATCGCGGAGTCGGGATGGCGCAGCCTGGCGACCTTGGCCACATGCTCGGCGAGGTCGCCCATCCGCTCCAGGTCGGTGCCCATCCGCAGCGCCGCGATGATCATTCTGAGATCCACGGCCACCGGCTGCTGCCTGGCCATCAGGTCGAAGATCGTGGCCTCGATCTCCGCGAAGAGCCGGTCGACCTCCTCGTCCTGGGAGATGACGTTCTCGGCGAGATGAAGGTCCGCGTCCAGGAGGGCTGTGGTGGCCCGCGATATCGCCGACCTCACGAGCCGGGTCATCTCGACCAGCCGTTCGGTGAGGGCGTCGAGGTCTTCGTGATAGGCGTCGCGCATGGAAATCACCGTACGAGGGGGTCGGTGAACGAACCTCGACCGCAAAGTGAACTTTGCGGGAAAGGCCGCTGTCACCGCCCCCGGGCCGTCCCCAACACGGAAACCCCCACCTACCATCGAAAACGTGAAGCCTACGGGAGGACCACGTGAGTGAGCTGATGGCGAGCCTGGCCGCGCTGGCCGGCTTCGTCGTGGGAGCGCTGGCCGTGATGGTCGTCCGCCAGCAGAGCCATGGACGGCGGGCCGGGATGACACCGGTGGACGGCGTCGAGCCCGGCGCGCTCCCGCAGGGGGTCGCCTCGGTGCTGGCCGTGCTGCCGTCCTCGGCGGTCGTGCTCGACAAGGAGGACCGGGTGCTGCGTGCCAGTTCGGCGGCGCGCGCGTTCGGCCTGGTCAAGGGAGAGCACCTGATGGCGGCCGAGTTGCTCGCGCTGGCCAGGAAGGTGCGCAGGGACGGCGAGATCCGCGAGAGCGAGATCGAGGTGGCCGGCCACAAGTTCGGCCAGGAGTCGACCAACTTCGCGGTGCGGGTCGCCCCGCTCGGCTCCTACGGCCAGGTGCTGGTCCTCGCCGAGGACCAGACCGAGCACCGCCGCGTCGAGGCGGTCCGCCGCGACTTCGTGGCCAACGTGAGCCACGAGCTCAAGACGCCGGTGGGCGCGATGTCGTTGCTGGCCGAGACCATCCAGGACGCCGCAGACGACCCCGAGGCGGTCACCCGCTTCGCCGGGCGCATGCAGCATGAGGCGGCCCGGCTCACCTATCTCGTCCAGGACCTGATCACCCTCTCCCGGATCCAGGGCGCCGAGCCCACCCCCACGCCGGGCCCGGTGCTGATCGACGAGGCGGTGCACGAGGCCATCGACCGCTGTAACACCACCGCGGCGGCCAAGGACATCACCCTGGTCTCCGGCGGCGTCGAGGGCCTGCGGATATGGGGCGACGACGAGCTTCTCGTCACCGCCCTGCGCAACCTCATCGACAACGCGGTCGCCTACAGCCCCGAGCACACCCGGGTCGTGGTCAGTGCCCGCGGCGCGGGTCCCAACACCGAATACGTCGAGATCAGCGTGAGCGACCAGGGCATCGGCATCCCCGAGAGCGCCCAGGAACGAATCTTCGAGCGGTTCTTCCGCGTCGACGCGGCACGCTCACGCGCGACCGGTGGCACGGGCCTCGGCCTGGCCATCGTCAAGCACGTGGCCGCCGCCCACAACGGGGCGGTCACGGTGTGGAGCAAGGAAGGCTCAGGCTCCACCTTCACCCTCCGCCTGCCCGCCTTCGGCGGCATGGCGGTGGCAGTACCAGCTACCACCACGATCCCCCTGGAGGCCGCGCAGTGACCCGCGTGCTTGTCGTCGAGGACGAAGAGTCGTTCTCCGACGCTCTGTCGTACATGCTGCGCAAGGAGGGCTTCGAGGTGGCTGTGGCCACCACCGGGCCGGAGGCGCTGGAGGCCTTCGACCGGAACGGCGCCGACCTGGTGCTGCTCGATCTGATGCTCCCCGGCCTGCCGGGAACGGAGGTCTGCCGCTCGCTCCGTCAACGCTCCAACGTGCCCGTCATCATGCTGACCGCCAAGGACAGCGAGATCGACAAGGTGGTCGGGCTGGAGCTCGGCGCCGACGACTACGTCACCAAGCCCTTCTCCTCCAGGGAGCTGGTGGCCCGCATCCGCGCGGTGCTGCGTCGCCAGGGCGATGTGGAGGAGCTGGAGTCGGCGGTGCTGGCCGCGGGTCCGGTCCGGATGGACGTGGACCGCCACACCGTCGCCGTGCGGGGCGAACCGGTGCAGCTGCCCCTGAAGGAGTTCGAGTTGCTGGAGGTGCTGCTGCGCAACGCCGGGCGGGTGCTCACCCGGGGCCAGCTCATCGACCGGGTCTGGGGCGCCGACTACGTGGGCGACACCAAGACCCTGGACGTGCACGTCAAGCGGCTACGGGCCAAGGTCGAGTCCGACCCGTCCAACCCGCGCTGCATCCTCACGGTCCGGGGCCTGGGCTACAAGTTCGACCCCGCCGAGGCCTGAGCCTTCGCACGCGCCTCCGGTCACCGGGGCCGGACCGTGTCCGATGGCCGGCTCCCGGGGATTCGGATCTCCCGGGGAGCCGCGGTGCGGCCACCGGGAGCGGTCAGTGGCCGTGCCCCTGCCCGCCCTCGGTGGAGGCGGAGGGGGTGGGGGTCGGCGTGGGAGCCGCGGAGGCGCCGGGGACCTGCGGGTAGGCGGTGAACTCGCGGCTGCGGGTGATGACCGGGACAGTGAGCTGCACGACCCCCGCGTTGGCGAACTGCAGCTGCACCGGGATGGCCTCGCCGCCCCTGAGCGGCTTCTTCAGCCCCTCGATCAGGATCGTGGGTGTCGGCCTGCCGATGTTCACCCGCTGGTTCTGGGGGAGCGGTACAGGCGCGCTCACCTTCGCCGTGCCGAGAGCCGGGTCGACGCCGAGACCGACGAGCTGGTCGGGGCCGTGGGTACTGACCAGGGACAGGTAGAGCGGCATGGCCGTCCCGGCCGGTAGCGTCCCGCCGGAGTCGGGACCCAGGAAGAACGCCTGGGAGATGTCGATGCCCTTTGTCTTGACCGACAGGGCCTCGGTCGGCGAGTAGGGCTTGTTGGTGATCGCGTCGGATCCGGCGCCACAGCCGGCCAGAGTCAGGGCGGCTGCGAGGAACGCGGCGGCGGCGATCGCCCGGTGACGGCTGTTGCGGGTCACGGTGCGAGTTCTCCTTGTCACGCATGAGGTAGGGCAAGGCCAACCCTATCGGCGACGTTTACCGGCTTCCGCCTCGCCCCGCCTGATCATTCGGAGGCGGGGAACGCAGGTCATAAGTGCTTTTTGCCCTCTTGATTCACACACTTGAGCACTTGTCAAGTCATAAGACGCGGCTTTGACCTGCAGTTATGGTGATTTCACTGTTCCGGGAGGCTGTGGATACGTGGTACTCTTGAGTACAGCGGAAGGGGTACTTGTCACATGACTTTCCAGGTCGGCGACACTGTCGTCTACCCCCACCATGGGGCTGCTCGGATCGAGGCGATCACGACCCGGACCATCAAAGGTGAGGAAAGGACCTACCTGGTTCTTAAGGTCGACAAGGGCGACCTTACCGTCCAGGTGCCGGCTGATAACGCCGAACTCGTGGGTGTTCGCGACGTAGTCGGACAAGAGGGTCTTGAGCGCGTTTTCGACGTGCTTCGAATGCCTCACACCGAAGAGCCTACGAACTGGTCCCGCCGCTACAAGGCGAACCTTGAGAAGTTGGCGTCCGGTGATGTCAACAAGGTCGCCGAGGTCGTTCGCGACCTGTGGCGACGAGACAGGGAACGCGGACTTTCCGCGGGAGAGAAGCGAATGCTGGCCAAGGCCAGGCAGATCCTCGTCAGCGAGCTCGCGCTCGCGGAAAAGACCAACGAGGACAAGGCCGAGGCCCTGCTGGACGAGGTTCTCAACTCCTGAACAGGACATTTCCACGGGTGGGCGTCGGAGTCGACGTCCACCCGTTCGCTTCCGGCCGCGAGCTTCATCTCGCCGGCCTGCACTGGCCCGGAGAGACCGGTCTGGCCGGGCACTCCGACGGTGACGCCGCGGCTCACGCGGCCTGTGACGCTCTGCTGTCCGCGGCCGGTCTCGGTGACCTCGGAGGCCTGTTCGGCACGTCCGATCCTCGCTGGGCCGGCGCCTCGGGTGCCGCGCTGCTGGAGGAGACCGCTCGTCAGGTGCGGGCCGCGGGCTTCGAGATCGGCAACGTGGCCGTCCAGGTGATCGGTAACCGGCCCAAGATGGCCCCCCGCCGCGTCGAGGCCGAGAAGGCCCTCAGCGCGGCCGTGGGCGCCCCGGTGAGCGTCAGCGCCACCACGACCGACGGGCTGGGCCTCACCGGCCGAGGTGAGGGCGTCGCGGCCATCGCGACCGCGATCGTGGTGAACCTCTAGCGGTTGCCGGGCGTCTTCTCATGCGGAACGTCGAAACGTTCCGGCGGGCGGCGCGGAATGCCCGTCAATCCACATTGAGGCGGTGGCCCGTTTCCTGGCGCGGTACGGGCCACCCCTTTTTGGGATGATCTATGAATGCGCTGGGTAACTCCCTGATGACTGTGTCTCGTGACAGGGGGAGCCGGACATGATCGGATCGATTGTCTCCGCAATCATCATCGGCGCCATCATCGGCGCGCTGGCACGCCTCATCCTTCCCGGGCGCCAGAACCTGAGCATCGGCCTGACGCTTATCGTCGGCATCATCGCGGCGCTTATCGGCACCGCCATCGCCGCCTCGGTCGGTCTGACCAACACGCGGGGGATCAATTGGTGGGAGCACCTCATCCAACTCGTGGTCGCCGTGATCGGAGTACTCCTCGTCGTTCAGATACAGGCGAGAAAGTCGCACTGACCGAATTTTTGCCGTTCACAGGAATATCCATGGCATGGGGGGTAGCCACCTCCCTGTGAGAGTGAAGGTCTCACCTCACTGGGAGGTTGAAATGACTATTGAGTCCATTCTTGGAGCAATCGTCATCGGCGCTGTGATCGGTGCCATCGGTCGTCTGCTGCTTCCCGGTAGGCAGGCGATCGGATGGATCCTGACCATCGTCGTCGGCATTGTCGCGGCGCTCATCGGCACCGCCATCGCCCAGGTTCTCGGCGTCGCCACCACGGACGGGATCGACTGGATCGAACTCGTCATGCAGGTGGTCCTGGCCATCGCCGGTGTCGGCCTGGTCGCCGGTCTCAAGCGCTCCAGGGTCTGACGAACAGACCTCTAGCCGACAGCGGGGCGGACCACTCCGGTGACCTCGCCGAGGCTCAGCTGGCCCCCCTCCGGACCGGAGGTGCTCGCGGTGACGCGCACGCCGTCGCCGTCCTCCAGGAAGACCCGTTCGGTCCCGTCCGGCATACGGAGCGGGTCTCGGCCGTTCCAGGTCAGTTCGAGCAGCGTGCCGAACTGGCTTCTGGCCGACCCTGACACCGGCCCGGAGGTGAGCAGATCGCCGGTCCGCAGCGGGGCGCCGCTCACACCCGTGTGAGCGAATAGCTGCGGGCCGGTCCAATACTGGGTGGCGAACGGCGGTTCCGACAGGAGCCGGCCGTTCAACTCGACCCGCAGGGTGAGGTTCAGGCCCCACTGCCGCCTGGCCAGCAGGTAGGGCGGCGGAGGTGGGTCCTGGGCGGGCGGCACCACCCGAGCCGGCTCCAGCGCCGCGAGCGGGACCACCCACGGAGAGATCGAGGTGGTGAACCGTCCGAGAAACGGCCCGAGCGGGGTGCTCTCCCAGGCGATGATGTCCTGGGCCCGCCAGCTGTTGACCACCACCACTCCGAAGACGTGGTCATCGAACGCCTGGGTTCCCAGCGCGTGCGGCGGGGTTGAGGGGACGCCGACCACGTAGCCGATCTCGGCGGAGAAATCCAGCTGAGTGGACGGCCCGAATACCGGGTCAGCTCCTCCCAGGCCCCGGAGCTGACCCGACGGGCGTACGACCGGAGTGCCGGAGACCACCACGCTCGACGCCCTGCCGTACTGCCCGATGGGCATCCGCGGCCAGTTGCGCGGCAGCGGATCGCCGGGTGGCCGGAACATCCGGCCCAGGTTCGTCTCGTGCTCGATGGACGACTGGAAGCGGATCAGGTCCGCCACGTGGAACGGCAGGTGCATCAGCACCTCGACCATCGGGATGAGCGCGGGCATCACCGCCGGGCGGCATGACGGCTCGGTGAGCAGATGGATCAACCGCTCCCTGACCTCCTGCCAGATCCGCGGTCCCGCGGACAGAAACGCGTTGAGGGTGCCGGAGGCGAACCAGTGCGAGCCCTTCAGCACCCCGGTCTCCGCCAGCAGGCCCAGATCCAGTACCTGGTCGCTGATCGCCACGCCGACACGGGGGAACTCGCCGCGGCGCGAGAAAACCCCGAAGGGCAGGTTCCGCACCGGAAAGCCGCTGTCATCGGAGGCCTTCACCCAGCACTTCGTCACGCCGGCTTCGTTCCCCGGATCCGGTCAGGGGGTCATGCGGGCGTGGTCAAGCTTTCACCCCTCACTCGCCGGGCGGGACGGGTGTGCTGCGCATCCGCCCGGAAGGGGGAGCCGCGGTGCCGTCTGCCCGGTCCGCCTGGGCCTCCTCCTCGGTCTCGGCGGCCTCGGCACCGTGCGCGGGGTCGGGCGAGCCGCCCGCTCTCCTGCCCGTGGCATCCGCCTTCGCCGCCGCCCGATCCTTCACGGCGAGGATCGGCTGGGTGTCGGCGTCGCGCTCGCTCACCTCGTCCTTGTCGTGTGGAGCCGTGCCGGGCGGGCCGGCCTCGGCCGTATCGACTTCGCTGGTCCGGGCCTCCTGCTCCCGGGAGAGGTCGGCGCCGGTGTCCCAGGTCTCCACCCGCTCGCTGACCCTGCCCTCGCCTTCCGGCTCCTCCTCGGTCGCCCGCAGGCCGGGACGGGGCGGGTGGACGAGCAGATCGCCCTGGCGGGGCCGGACCAGGTCACCCCAGCGCATCGGCTTCCCCTGCCGGGGGGCCGCGGCTCTCCGCGGCGGCGGGGGGCCCTGCGGGACGTCGGTGACCTCGGGGGTCTCCGGCGCCGCGGTGGGACCGACCACAGGCTCACCCGTCGGGAGATCGTGGTGCGGGACCGTCTCCAGCGGAGGGGCGGCGTGCGGATCGAGCATGATCTCGGCCGCGGGATGGTGCACCAGCTGCCCGGGGTGGCCAGGCCCCTGCCGGCGCTCCTCGCGGTCCGGCGCGCCCGGGTACTCCGAGGGCGGCCGGCCCGCCTCGGGGAACGGCACGATGTCGTGCTCGGAGGCGATCCGGCCGCTCAGGGGCGCATCGGTCGCGGCACGCCTGGCGGCGGCGTGCCTGATCAGCAGGAGCCAGAGCCAGAGGGCCAGGATCAGCATCACCCAGGGGGCGACGGCGACCACGACGGCCGCTCGTTGCTCGTCCACCGCCATCCGCATGGCGGTGGCCACCTCGGCGGCGGTCGCGCCGGCGAACAGCAGCGTCAGGACCACCCCCGCCTGCAGCCGTACCGGCCACCAGCCGCCCCTCAACAGCAGCACGCCGATCATCGCGACGACGAGCAGTGCGTCGAAGGCGGCGGGATAGAGATACGCGAGGTCGGCGGGCGCCCTGCCCGCCAGGGCGAGGGCGCGCAGGTCCTCGAAGGAGAGCACGCAGGCCGCGGCGGTGAGGGCGGCCACGCCGACTCCGGCGACGGCGATCCCGGCACGGCGCAGGGCGAGGACTGTCCTGCTCGGTTCGGCGGCGGCGGTCAGGGGCGGTGACGGGCGGGAGAGCGAGTCTGCCGCCGCGGGGGATTTGGCGTCCATGGCTCTTCGAGCCTACAGAATCGACACCCGGCATGATCGTCCATATCGCTTCCGGGTATGTCTTCTACCCGGTGCTCTTTCACTGACTGGCTGGGGGACATTCGCTACTAATGGTCAGAAAATCCTCTAGTGGGTGTCTTCAACGTCCCGCAACCTGGCTTGTGAGGGGAGGTGAGGCATTAGCCTTGCCCTCGTGAGCCTGCAGCTATACGACACCAGCGTACGCACCGTCCGCGAATTCGTCCCGGTCGAACCCGGCCGGGCCTCGATCTACCTGTGTGGTGCCACCGTGCAGGCTCCCCCGCACATCGGGCACATCCGCTCGGGCGTCAACTTCGACGTGCTCCGCCGCTGGATGATCAGGTCAGGCTACGAGGTGACCTTCTGCCGCAACGTCACCGACATCGATGACAAGATCATCAGGGTCGCGGCGGCGGAGAACGTGCCGTGGTTCGCCGTCGCCGAGCGTAACCAGAGGGCCTTCACCTGGGCCTACGAGGTGCTGGGCTGCCTGCCTCCGACCGTCGAGCCACGGGCCACCGGCCATGTGCCCGAGATGATCGAGCTGATGGACCGGCTGATCGCCGCCGGCCACGCCTATGCCGCCGGTGGCGACGTCTACTTCGACGTCATGTCCTACGCCGACCGGTACGGATCGCTCTCCAACCAGAAGCTTCAGAACATGCGGGCCGCGGGTGACACCGAGACCGACTCCTGCAAGCGCGACCCGCGTGACTTCGCGCTCTGGAAGGGCGAGAAGCCCGGCGAGCCGACCTGGCCGACCCCGTGGGGCCGAGGCCGTCCCGGCTGGCATCTGGAGTGCTCGGCCATGGCGACGAAGTATCTCGGCTCGACCTTCGACATCCACGGTGGTGGCGTCGACCTGATCTTCCCGCACCACGAGAACGAGCTGACCCAGTCCCAGGCGGCCGGCGACGGCTTCGCCCGCTACTGGATGCACAACGGCATGCTCAAGATCGGCGCGGAGAAGATGAGCAAGTCGCTCGGCAACTCTCTGCTGATCCCCGAGGTCACCAAGAAGGTCCGCCCGGTCGAGCTCCGCTACTACCTGGCGGCCCCGCACTACCGTTCCTCGATCGAATACTCAGAGGAGGCGCTCTTCGAGGCCGCCACGGCCTACCAGCGCATCGAGGGCTTCGTCACCCGCGCGGCCGAGGTCATCCATGACGTCGACGCGCACGCGCCGCTCCCGGTGGCCTTCTCCGAGGCTCTCGACGACGACCTGGGCACCCCTCAGGCGCTCGCCGTGGTGCACGAGGTGGTCCGCGAGGGCAACGTCGCGCTGGCCCAGGGCAACAAGGAGCAGGTCGCCAGGCTGCTCGCCGAGACGCAGAACATGCTCGACGTCCTCGGCCTCGACCCGCGCTCGGAGCAGTGGCGCTCCACGGGCGGCGAGACCGGCATGCGGGCGACCGTCGACGCGCTGGTCGCCGTCGCGCTGGAGCAGCGGCAGGCGGCGCGGGCCCGCAGGGACTTCGTGGCGGCCGACGGCATCCGTGACCAGCTTTCCCACGCCGGGATCCACGTCGAGGACACCCCCCAGGGCACTCGCTGGGAACTCTCGCGGTGAAACCAGGCCGTACGCTATAGACCATGGCTGGTGGGGGTAAAGGGTCCGGGCGACCCGCGAAGAAGAAGAGTCCGACCAAGGGCACCGGCGGCAACGTCCGCCGGGGCTTGGAGGGCAGGGGGGCTACCCCGCCGGCGCACTTGCGGCACTGGCACAAGGACAAGGCACGCGCCGAGCGGATCGAGCGCGAGGAGAAGGCCGGCAGGCCCGCCTCCTCGCGTACCTCGGCTCGTCCGAGACGGAGCGACGACGCGCCCGAGCACATCGGCGGGCGCAACCCCGTGGTCGAGGCGCTGCGGGCCGGAGTCCCGGCCAGCACGCTCTACGTGGCCCTGCGCATCGACAACGACGACCGCGTCAAGGAGGCGGTCCGCCTCGCCGCCGACCGTGGCATCGCGATGCTGGAGGTCGGGCGGGAGAAGCTGGACCGGCTTACCGAGGGGGGGATCCACCAGGGCATCGCCCTGCAGATCCCGGCGTACGACTACGCCCACCCCGACGATCTGGTCCGGATCGCCCGGGACGCCGCGGAGGTTCCGCTGATCGTCGCCCTCGATGGTGTCACCGACCCTCGCAACCTGGGTGCCATCGCTCGCTCGGCCACCGCCTTCGGCGCTCACGGCCTGGTCATCCCCTCCCGACGCTCGGCCGGGGTCACCGGTGGCGCCTGGAAGACCTCGGCGGGCACGCTGGCCACCCTGACGGTCGCCCGCGCCGCCAACCTCACCGCCACCCTGCGGGAGTACCGTGAGGCGGGCCTGTTCGTGATCGGCCTGGACGGCGAGGGCAAGGTCGACATCGGCGAGGCCAACCTCCTCGACGGCCCGTTGGTCGTTGTGGTGGGCTCCGAGGGCAAGGGCCTGTCCCGGCTGGTCCGCGAGTCCTGCGATCTGGTCGTCCGCATCCCGATGCACGCCGCGGCCGAGTCCCTCAACGCGGGCGTCGCCGCCGGCATCGCCCTTTACGAGGTCGCCCGCAAGCGTCGTTCCTAACGGTTCGCAATCGTCACGGCGTACCTCGGTGACGTGTGAGTCGCGAGCCGACTACAATCGTCTGGCGACCATGCCGACGTAGCTCAATCGGCAGAGCGACAGTCTTGTAAACTGTAGGTCAGGGGTTCGATTCCCCTCGTCGGCTCGTGACAAAGGGCCAGGTCAACCGGCACACGGTGACCTGGCCCTTTGGTCGTTAAGCGGACTTTTTGCCCTTTCGTGCCACCCGCGTGCCACTGGCCTTTTTCGTGGCCGTCTTCCGTGCCACCTTGAGCGCCTTGCCCAGAGCCTCCGCGATGGCCTTGTCACGGTCCTGGCTGGCGTGCTGGTAGATCAGTGCCGCCCGCGTGGAGGAGTGCCCCATGCGGGACATTAGCTCTTTGAGACTCGCCCCGCTGGAAGCGGCCAGGGTGTTGCCGACGTGGCGAAGATCGTGGAAATGGAGATCGGGGAGCCCGGCAGCCGCACGGACCCTGTTCCACGTCCGGCGAAATCCCGAGTGCTTCAAAGGCCCGCCGTTGGGGCCGGTGAAGACGCGCCCGTTCTCCTCCGGCTCCGCGAACATCTCCAGGTGTACCCGCAGGTCCGGAATGATCTCCGGGGGAATGGACACCACCCGCCGACCGGCTCGCGACTTGGGCGTCTCGTCCAGCACCTTGCCGCCGCCGATCTCGACCAGCGCACCGGCGACCCGAAGCATTCCCTGATCAAGGTCAAGGTGTGTACGGCGGAGCCCGGCCAGCTCACTCCAGCGCAGGCTCGCGAAGGTGCCCAGCAGCACGAGCGCCCGGTAACGGTCGGGAACCGTCGTCACGATCTCCACGACCTTGGTCAGCGGGATCATCTCCCGTTCCGGAGTGCTCGGCATCCCGGCGCCCTTGATCCGGCACGGGTTACGGCGGATCAGCTCATCCTCCACAGCCGTGCCCATGATCGACTTGAGCAGCTGGTACGCCTTGGCCACGGTGGACTGCCCGACGACGCCGAGCCGTTCCTTGCGCCAGCGCCGTACGTCGGCCTCTTTGATGTCGGAGAGGTAGCAATTGCCGAAAGTCGGCGCGAGATGGTTCTTGAACAGGCCCCGGTAAAGCACTTCCGTCCGGTGCTTGAGCACACGATCATCTATCCACTCGGTAGCGAAGGTGTCGAAACGGATCTTTCCAGCGTCGGGGGCCGTCCAGTCCCTCCGAAGGATCTCCGACTCTCTGAGAACGAGCCAGTTGTCCGCATCGGTCTTGTTGCCGAAGGTCTCGGGGGCGGTGTAGAACACGCCGTCAGGCCCCTTGTAGCGCGCCTGGAAGCGCCCAGAAGGGAGCTTACGGATGTTGCCGAACTTACGGCGCTCTGCCATCAGGCAGCCCTCCTGCGGCGTGTGGTGGTGACCGGTTCGACCAGCCCGGCAGCGATGAATGCGTCAAGGGCTGCTTCGGGGATACGGACGTTTCGCCCCACGTGAACGAAGGCGATGCGGCGTTCTTCGATCAGGCGCCGGGGGAAACGGGGTGTGGTGTTGAGCCGTTCGGCGGCCTCTTCCACGGTGAGCAACCGGCCCCGTGCCAGCTCTGGGAGGAGCGAGACGGGCTCTTGCCTGGCCTTTCTGGTCACGCAGCCACCTCCAGAGCTGGAGTTGCCGAAAGATCTGGAACAGGGGTGCCGTCTGCTCTGGCTTGGAGTTCGGCCAGGCGTGCTTTGGTGCGGTGACGGTCGGCGACCCCGCGCAGCAGCCGTTTGGCCAGCGGGGTCCGTGTGGGGTCGCTGGTCGAGACCGGCCGCCAGACGTAGCGGTGGGAGTCGGTCACGGCCTCGTCGGGCAGGCCGAGCATGTCGAGCACCCAGGCCCGGCGGTCGGCCTTGTGCTCCCGGAGGGTCTTGTTCGACCACTTGCGCGAGACCAGGACGCGACGGCCCGCGTAGCCGAGGTGTTCGGCCTTGTGTGCCTTGCCCTTGCACCGGCCCGGCAGCATGCCCGCCTTGGCCCCCTTGGGCTGGATGCCGTAGCGCAGCCAGTTCGCACATGTCGGCGAGCACGGTTCGTAGCGCAGCGCCTCGACCATGCGGACGGCGTGGTCGCGGCGGGCGAGGTCGTTGGTGGTGGGGTCGTCGGGGTCGAGGGGGTCGCCGAGGTTCTTGGTCAGGTACTTGGTGAGGTAGCCGATGCGCTTGTGAGCGTCCGGTGATCCGGCGACGATGCCCTGAACATCGACCTGGGGACCGAAGCGGACCACGTGCAGCGGTTCGGCCGCCTCGTCCCAGGTGGGCAGCAGTTCCCCGGTTTCGGGGTCGAGGTAGTCGCCTGCTTGACCGTCCGGGTAGGTGGCGCCGTCGCCCAGGTCGGCCCGTGGCGCCCAGATGGGCAGGTGGTCACCGTCGAACTTCACCTCATCGACCGATGGCCACCACACCTGGTGGTAGGTCGCGGCGGCAATCGCCTTGATCTCCGCGCGGGGCATGGTCCCGCGGATTGCCATGTGCAGATGCGGAGCGAGCCGTTTCTGAGGTTCCACCGTGGCGAAGTACTGCACGTCGTAGCCGGCCACCCGGCGCAGGTTCTGCACGAACCGGTCCACCAGCTTGGAGAAGTGCAGCGCATCACGGGCCGCGCGAGCGTAGTCGTAGGTGCTCGGATCGACCGGCACGCCCAGGCCGGAACGGATCTTGCCGTAGGAGGGCAGGGTGAGCGTGACGAACAGCGACGGCCGATACACCCTGCCATCGGGGGCGATGAAGGTCCGGCCGAGGGTGGTGTCCTGCTTGGCCCGCTTGGGCAAGTCCGGCGCATCCTGGCGACGCCTCGTGGAACGGGAACGCTTGGGAGCCGTCCGCCCGCCCAGGACATTGCCCCGCATACCAGCGGCGTTGATCTCCGCATCGATGCCCGCGATGGCCTCCTCCCAGTCGAAGGTGTCTTCCCCATCGCGTTCGGCCTCGTCGCGCTTGGCCTGCACGTCGGCCCGGAACTCGATCAGCCACCGCTGGTCCTCGGTGGAGGGGTGGGGTTCGGCGATCGGCTCGTGATCCAGGTGCCAGCCTTCCCGGCATTGCGCCCGGCGCAGCTGCTGATTGCGCTTGGCGCACGGCGGGCACTTGGCCTCCTGTGTGGTCCCACAGGGGATGTCGAACGGTTCGCTCTGGCCGGTGTGGGTGTCCAGGCGCCGCATCTCGATGGGGCGGATGCACACGCCGTTGAGCTTGGCGACCTCGATTGCCACGTCCAGGGCGACGGGCAGGGTGTCACGGACGAGGCGGGGCAGGGTGCGGTCTGAGCCGTTCGGCGGGGTGTCGGTCGAGGGGGTGGACGGGTGGGCGGGGGTGTCGGTCACATGGCCCCCTTGGGGTCGATGAGGTCGGCGCAGATCCGGTAGGCGTCGCGGTAGGGGTGCTTGCGCAGCCGGGTGGAGTCGAGGTCAACGATCACCGTCACCTCGGCGAGGTCGGAGCCGTCGACGGTGCGCAGCCGCCGGAAGGGCAGGGCGTCGATCTCGGCCGGGGTGCCGTGCAGGATGATGCGCATCAGGCCGCCCCCTCCATCTCGATCGGCAGGGTGTCACTCGTGACCAGGGCCGCCATGGTCCGGATGTCGGCATCGGAGACGTAGGCCGCGCGGACCCGGATGGGGTCGGGTGAGGTCTCCAGTCGGACGTAGGCGACGCCCGCGCCCTGCTCAGGGATCGGGGAGATGTGATCGGCCAGCGCTCCCCTGTCTCGTGCGCCGTCGCCGAGGACCATGTCCACCTGCTCGGACTCGTCGAGCCGGAGCGCGATCTTGTCGGGGAACAGGTTGCGGACGTTCATGACCTCCTTGCGCGGGTCCTGAAGTGCCGCCATCACGCCGAACCCGACCGCGCGACCCTGCGTGGTGAGGGTGGCCAGGGCAGCGGAGATGCGGAGCTTGAGGCCCTTGTCCGACTGGTAGGCGGTCAGAAACGCCACCTCGTCGACGACCACCAGGACGAACGGGTCATCGAGGGTGGGGGTGTGGGAGCGCTGGAGTCCGGCGTAGCGGTCGGCCCGCTCCTGCATGATCTGCACGGCGGCTTCCAGGAGGTCGGCGCAGTCAGCCGGGTTCGCGGCGTAGCGGTCGCCGAACAGGCCGCGCCCGTAGGACAGTTCCATCCGCTTGGGGTCCAGCGCCCACACCTGAGCCAGGCCCGCCCGGACGGCCGGGAGGAGACCACGGATGGCCGACCACAGGAACGAGCCCTTACCCGCACCGGTCGCGCCCGCGATCAGCACGTGAGTTCCATGCACCTTGAGCCGGTACGGACTGCCGTCTTCACACTTGCCGATCTCGACCGGCCCCACCGAGGCAGCCACCGGGAGCGGAACCGCCGGCAGCGGGACGGCCAGCGGGTCACGGCGGGGAAAGGTTAGTTGGAGACGACCGGCCCGCACGACGACGACTCGGCAGGAGGAGGCACCGAACCCGTGGGCGAGGTGTTCGATGCGGTCGGACCAGTCCTTGACCGATTGGCCGCTGATCATCTTCACCGTGACCACATCGGCCCACGAGGTACAGGAGACGCCGACGAGGCGGGGCAGGTAGTCACGGCCCTGGAGATGACGGCCGAGCCCGGAGACGATCATTACCGGTTGCCAGTGCCGCCGGTAGATCCACACCCGGCGCCAGAAGGCCAGCAGCCGCCGGCCGATCCAGCGATCGAACGAGGGCCGATCGAAGAACGGCCACGGAGCCAGGAGCGAGAGGGGAACGGTGACGACGAGCAGGGCGACGCGCCAGCCGTACAGGACACCGAGCACAGCGGGAATGGCGAGCACGGTCATGGCGATCGGGTGACGCCAGACAAGCCGGATCACTCCGGCCAGCAGCTGCCACAGAAAGATCGTGATGGTGAGGATGGCCGGGGTACGCACGACGGCCGGGCGAAAGACGATGGCGGTGTCAGGGGTCGTGGTGACGAGGGTGCGCGCCTCGTCGCCGGGCAGTTTTTTGAACATTAGGCTTGTGCCTCTTCCTTGATTCGCTGTCTGGGGAGAACCGAGGGGCCGCCGGAATGCCAGTTCCAGCGGCCCCGCTTGCGTGTCAGGCCGCCTTGCCCTGCTCGGCCTGGTCGGAGTCGGCGAACTGTTCGGTGTGCAGGCGCTCACAGTCGGCCAGGTAGCGCGCGGCAGCGGCGAAGATCTCCCGAGCGAGAGTCACGTCCCGTTCGGTGACCGGCCCGCCGCCCGTGGTGGTGACCGTCATCTGTGCCTCAGTGCTGGACAGGGTCAGGAACGGCCGCTCACCGTCGCCCCCGAACGCCTTGGCCGACACCTCCGAGGTACAGAAGGAGACATCGAACCGGGTGACGCCCTCACGGATCGACGCGGTGACGTAGGTGTAGGGCTTGTGCTCACTCATGCCGCCACGTCCTTACCGGCCGCAGCCTTGGCCGAAGCCGCGCCGGAGCGGGGAGCACGCATCGCCCTTGCCCGAAGAGACCAGGCCAGGCGGCCGGTCTTCTCGGCGACGTAGGCGGTGGCGGTCATGCCGTCGAACTCGACCGGCACGAACGGCAGGTTCGGCAGCGGAGGCGGGGGAACCGGCTGGACCGGCGACAGGATCTTGACCGCCACCGTCTTCTGTCCGGCCTTGAGGGTGGGGTCTGCGTCCATGACGGCGACCTGCCAGACGAGTTCGCCGGTGGTCTTGTCCTTGGCATAGACCGTGCGCCCGCCGGTCGAGGCGGTGAAGTCCTTGACCTGCTCGACCTCGCCGACCACGTAGCAGCCGTGCGGGAAGACCTGGTTGAAGCTGACGGGGATGGGGCCTTGGATGGCCATGATGTTTTCTCCTGTTGTCTAGTCGCACTGTCGCTAACTCGTACTGTCGAGTTGAAGGTAATCAATGAACGGATACTCGACAAGACGAGTTTCCGTTCTGCTATGTGACCTGCGTCACATCACAGGGTGTAGGTGTCTTCTAGCTCATGGAGTACTCCCGGAAGGGCCACCTCGATGACCATGACGGGCCGAGTCCCAGCGAAGACGCGGGCCACCACCCCCAGCACCGCCGCCGTCTTACCGATCGCCAGCAGCTTGATCTCATCGGCTGTCGGGTGACGAGCCGCCAGGCGTTCGGTGACATGATCCAGCCGCAGGCCCTTGACCGCCTGTACGTGTTGGCGGATGCCCGCCGTCAACGGCAGCGCCTTACCAAGATCGGTTCCCTCGGCCAGCTCAATCGGGCACCACAAGGTGATCAGCTCACATGGTTCGCTGCCGTCGCTCAGCAGGACCCGGCGCATCACGACCGGCGCCTCTGTGGGCAGAGTCAGCATCATCGCGATGTTTGCGGGAGCCGGGCGCGGCCCCGCCTCCAGTACTGAAGCATTCTGATTGGCTTCCGGTCGATCCAGGACGGAACGGCCAGGCCGGGAGAAGTCCTCCTCGGCCAGCGGAGGAGCCGCTTTCACATACGAGCCCTTGCCGTGCTCACGGTCGATGAAGCCCCGCAGCTGCAACACCTGAAGCGCCCGCACGACCGTGGGGCGGCTGACCGCGAACTCCCGGATCAGCTGCGACTCGGAGGGCAACAGAGAACCGGGAGGATAGGTACCGTCCGCGATCTTGTGTCGGATCGCAGCAACGATCTGGGCGTACTTCGGAGGCGCGTACTCCTCGCCGGAAACAGACATCTCAACAACCCAACTACTCGACTTATCGTCAGCATAGAGCAGGCATTTAGCGTGCACAGCTGTTCCTCATAGGTGAACAAGGAGTGCGGCGATGCGGAACGTTGAGGTTTCCCTCCCGGACCTCGCGAACCGCACCGCCGCACCCGCCTAAAGGGGCGAACGCCGCATCATGATCACGCCCTTGTGAGGGACGCCCGTGATGATCGACGACTGATCGCCGAACTCGCACAGCACCCACACCACCTGGCTCTCGGCCACCACGGGAAAGCTGCGCCAGAGCCGCCGGCCGATCTCCGCGACTCTCCCCCACACCCAGCCCTCTGGGGAAAGATCTGGTTTGCGGTGCTCGACCTGGGCCGGCGACATTCTGATCCCGGCCGGAGCGGCGCCCGCGCCGTATTCGAAGGCGAGGTAGTCGCCGATGCTCAGGTCGTCGACCTGCCGCTCTTCGACAGGTCCGGCGTCGGCCAGTGCTCGCGGCTCAGCGCGGCCCATGATCGATTCCTTCGGTGTCCGGAGTCAGCCAGGCCGGTGAGTGGTGCTCGCGTAGATGCGCGTACTGGAATGCGACCCGCCGAGCCGCACGAGCCGGTTCCGTCGAGCAGTGCCACGCATAGACGAATCGGCCACGTCGCACGTCCCAGCCGGTGCGCCACCAGAACCGATCACCGTCGCACCAGACGACCAGGCCCACCCAGACCGACACCAGCGCCAGGCCGTAACCGTCGTGAACATCAGAGGAGATCTTGAGGCGATCGAGTTCGGCCTGGAGCGACTCGGCTGTTTCCGCCGGGGAGACGCCTCCCATCGTCAGCGCCCCGTTCACGACTGCCGTCCTTGCGGAGCCTGCGATGTGGTCAACCCCTGGCACATCGAGCAGTCATCGCGGACACGCATAGAGGGCGCGACTCCGACAGGTCCGGCGAGAAGTCCGCGCCGGGGACTGACGTACTTCCACCCCCGTCCTTCGCAGGACACGCACTGATCGGTCATAAGACACAGCCCTTCGGTCTGCTGATCTTCGCGTCGTAGATTCAGCTACTCCAGACGTCTGCTCGTCTATAGGAGTTTGAGCGTATGTCATTTATGACTCCTCTAGAGGAGTACGTCAAGTCCTATCGCGCAGGCAGCTCGTACGAGAGCACATAGGCATCGCTGGACATCACCGTGTCGCACACCTCCACGGCGCGACCATCGGCGGCATACGCCGTACGGACCAGGTGAAACACCGGAACACCCGGAGCCAGCTTCAGCGCCCGCACCTCGTCCCGCAACGGCATCCGAGACCGGATCTCCTCCACGAAACGATCCAGCCGGAACCCCAACTCCTCCAGCCGAGCGTAGATCCCACCCGGACCACTGTCCGGCTGCGCGATCCGCGTATCCCGCGCGATCTCCGCCGGGATGTACGACACAGCCGTCTCCACCGGCTGACCGTTGATCAGATACCGGCGCGACCGGGCGATCACCTGATCTTCCGAGCTGATCCCGAGTAGTTCGGCGACGTCCGCAGAGGGCCGCTCTTCGGTGATCTTGATAGAGTCGACGGTCGGCTTTCCGCCCGCGCCCTCGGTCTCCGCGATGAACGCGGCCTTGCCCTGCTCACGATGGCGACGGGCGAACCGGTCGGAGGCCAGCCGCCGCACCGGAGGATGAGAGCGGACGAAGACGCCGCGCCCGTGTTCGGCGACCGTCAGCCCTTCGCCTTGGAGGACCTGGAGCGCGTTGCGAATGGTCATCCGCGCGACGCCGTAGTGTTGCATGAGCTGAGCTTCCGAGGGCACCTTGTCACCTTCGGCAAGAGTGCCCCGCTCGATCGCATGCCTGATGTGATCGGCAATCTGCCGGAAGACGGCCCGATCGCTGGTCGGGTCCAGATCCGGAAACGGCAGCTCGGCCACGACCAACAACTCCTCAACTCGTACATACATGTACCGCAGCTTGAGAATAGCGATCAGCAGCCCCGGAGGACATCCGATGGATCACCACAACACGCAGCACTCCGTCAGCGTGGCAGGCGTGATCATCGACGACCAAGGCCGCGCACTCCTCACCCAGCGCCGAGACAACAACCACTGGGAAGCACCCGGCGGAGTCCTCGAACGCGACGAGGACATCACCACCGGCCTCCTCCGAGAGATCCACGAAGAGACCGGCCTACACGTCGAGCCCATCACCCTCACCGGCGTCTACAAGAACATGACACGCGGCATCGTCGCCCTCGTCTTCCGCTGCAAAGTCATCAGCGGCCACCTCACCGAAACCGACGAAGCCCGCGCCTTCCGCTGGGTCACCGCGGACGAGGTCCAAGAACTCGCCTCCGAGGCATTCGCCATCCGCGTCCTCGACGCCATGCACCACGACCAAGCGCCGGCCATCCGCCACCACGACGGCACTCGTCTACTCGGGTCATCAAAGCGTCACGAGTTGTCGTGACTCGCTTGATGCTTGACGCAATGGCATCGGATGATGCTTGACACTCCTAGCTGGTCTTTCGCTGTTTAGTATGCGCTCTGGACTTGATCC
>NZ_JOEQ01000044.1 GCF_000721075.1 Streptosporangium amethystogenes | reverse complement strand
CCTGGTCATCGAAACCGGCCAGATCCGCGAACGCGGAACCCACGACGAACTCCTGGCCGCCGGCGGACTCTACGCCGACCTCTACCACACCCAATTCGCTGAAGAGGTCACGGCGGACAGGGGCGGGTTCCACTGAGAGACCGGTGAAGACGGCCGCTGACGGCGGGCATCCGCACCCGCCCCCGAACGGGCCGTGGGAGTTCCACGAACCGGCGCCGCGGGTGGGTTCACACCGATCGCCGGCGCGGCGGCCTGGTGGCGACCGGGTCGCTCCGCGTCTCCGCGTCTCCGTGTCTAACCTTGACTCTGTCGGGGATCTTACAGTCGTCGGGGTCAGGGGCTGAGGGCACGCCAGGACTTCAGCCGAGGGATCCCACGCTGGTCCAGGAAGTTCTGGAAGGCGGTCGCTGGCCGGTGCGGGGGTGTTTCACCGGTCGGAGGCAGAGCGCTGAGGCGCTCGATGTTCACGGCGATGGCCGTGAACACGTGCTGTAGGTGGGCCTTCGGATGCCCCCGGTAGCGGCAGCGGCGCATGCCGTGTCCGTGAGCGAACTCGTTGACGGTGCCCTCGACTCCGGAGCGGACCGCATACCGGGCGTGCCAATCGGACGTCTGCTGTTCGGCGCGGACGCGGACTTGCAGGTCACGGAGTTCTCGCGGGGGAAAGCCCGCGTTCCGTGCGCTTTCGCGGGAGGTGGTGCACTGGGCGCGGACCGGGCACGGTTGGCACTGGCACTTGGTGAACCGCGCCACGATCAGCGGGGCCGCAGTGGGCGAGGAGGTCAGGTAGGGGCCGTGCCATCCCTTGCTGACCTGGCCTTGGGGCAGGTGACCTGTCGGCGGTCGAAGTCGATGTGGAAGTCGTCCCGGCCGAAGCCTTCGTTCTTGCGGTGCTGGCCGGTGGGGTTGCCCGGCAGTGGTCCGGTGACCGTGACCTGGTGTTCTCGGGCGGCCTGTTCCAGGTGGACCAGGGAGGTGTACCGGAACGGGGACGGACAGACAACGGACACCTCGACAACTGCATCGGCCTTCGAAACAGCATCAGGCATGCCCACTGATCACGCTGCCGCACCGGGAAACACCAAGATCCCCGACAGAGTCAAGCTAAGGGATGAGGTCGATCTCCACCTCGGCGGCGAGGGCCTGCAACGGAAACGGGTTCGATGTGATCACAGGGAGTCCGCGTCGTTGGGCGGTGTGCACGACACTGGCCGCGGTGAGCTGCTCGGCCGCGTATGGCCCGGCGGTGCGGAGGATCGCGGCCACGTCCGGCGCGCTGTCAGGTGTCAGATCGTCGATGACGCTGATCTCCATTCCGAGCAGTGCCTGCAGTACGGGAACGGCCTGGTCGGGGAGTTGCGCGAGTGCGGCGGTGAGCGAAGGCGCGGTGATGACGAGGGGAACGATGTATCCGCTGTGCTGGGCTCGTGACCACACCACGGCGTCGACGAACGGCGATGTGCGGCGGCTCCAGACCAGCAGGGCGCTCGTGTCGAGAACGCGGCCGATCACGCGGCGTGGCTACGGCGGACGGCGAACTCCCGATCGCGTTGCCGGTCGAGCTTAAGCATCTCCGGATCGGGCTCCCCGCCCATGATCTCCCGCAGCAGGTCGAGGTCACGTCGGCGATGCTCGTCGGGGTAGGTGATCTGCTCCTGGTCGATGCTCATGACCCGAGGGTACCCGCCGATTGCTCCCGGTCACCAGTGAACAGGGAGATGTCGCAGCCGCCGATCCGTAACCTCGTGGTCCCAGGTGTAGTGGGGGACCGGGTTGGGGGTCAGGCCGTCGCGGTGGCGTCCGCGTGCGGGGGCCAGGCAGCGGCGGATCATGAGATCACCTGCCCGGCGGCCCGCTGCCGCGCCTGCCTCGCGATGGTCTCCTGCCGTTCGGTCTCGGCGCGCAGGGCCGCAAGGTTGTCGGCGTCGACCGTCCGTTCGGCTCCGGCGTGGAACGCGACCGCGCAGAAGGGCTTCTCCCGGCTGGCCCACAGCCGTCCGGTGTCGCTGAGAATCAGCCGCCAGCCGGGGATGGTGGATTCAACGTCGGTCATTGGCTGGACCTCCCCTCAGATGTTCGCTCGGGCCTTTGGAATCGATGAGGCCGATCTCTTCGGCGAGCCGGATACTCACCCGCGCGACCTGCTGTCCCTCTCCGACGAAGCGATCGAGCTTGCCGCCTGGATCGAGAGGTGCGGGAAGCTGGAAGGCTGCTCGCGCGGACGTCACCGATCACCGTGACCATCGGATGCGTGCTCTACCACCCAGAGGCCATCGTGCTGAAAGTGCGGCCGGCCGAGCGCCTCTTGCCGATGCTCGAAGCGGTACGGGTGGCGACCCGCGCGGCTACCGGCCGAGACGGTGTGCTTGCCCACGAGCCGTGGACGCCCCACGTCACGGTGGCGTACAGCACCGCGAACGGGCCGTCGGCTCCAATCATTGCGGCGTTGGGGCGGCGGTTGCCGGAGCGTGAGATCACGATAGGCGGCATCAGCCTTGTCATTCAGGACGGTCCCGAGACCTCGTGGGACTGGCGCCCCGTCGCCGAGGTGCCGTTCGGCGCGGATCGCCATCAGGTCTTGCCCGAATAGCGGAAGACCGTCGCCGTACCTCTCTGGCGCTTGTGAATCTGGAGACCACAGGAAGCAGCCAAAGTGGTCCGGGAGTTTCTGGTGCGTGCCGGGCAACAGGCAGGGCCCCGGCGTTGATTCGTTAAGTCTGCTTTCCGTTAGTTGATCCGATGTTGTAGACGGCGAAGGCGTCATGATGGTCGAGGAGGTCGCGGCGCGCGTGGGCGATGTTGGCGCGACCTGCCAGACGGGCGGTGCTGATCGCCAGGTTTCTGAAGCCGGCCAGGGCTCTGGGCGCGGTCCCCGTCCTGACCTGGGAGTGATCCTCCCGGAATGTCACGTCGCGGATCCAGCGGAGACGGTTTTCCACGCCCCAGTGCGCGCGTTCGTAGTGGTTGAGATGAGCGGGCCCGGCCAGGTCGGCGGGCAGGCTGGTGATGCCGTACACGATTTCCTTGCTGGTCCAGGTGCCGTCCAGGTCACCGACGTCACGGCGGAGCCGGAAGGCCTGCCGGGCGCCGGGAAACAGGGAGTCATCGGCGGGGGCGGTGCGGATGGTGCGGTGTTCGGTACGGCCATGCCCGTGATCGTCGTCGATGGAGGTGGTGTCGGTCCAGTCGGCATCCGGGCCGGTCAGCAGGGCTTGGGCGGTAGCGCGGGCCGGCGGCGTGGAGTAAGCCGCGCGGCGCGGTGCCCTCGGTGGGGGCGTCTCCGCGCGGCTTCTCCCCGAACCGGACATGCGAGTTTCCCCGCATCCGGCTCTCCAGTGGTGCTACTGCGTGATCGACTGCTGGTGGTGGATGGAGGCATGACAGCGGGCGCAGATGATCAGGGTCTTCCGTCGACTGGTCCGCATGGCTTCCACCCATTCCGGTGCGGTCGTGGGGCTGTATCGGTTGAGGTCGGCGATTCGCTTGACGTGGTGGACGGTGATCCCGTCGCGCGAGTCGCATAGCTCGCAGATTCCGGCTGTGAGCCGGGCGATGAGTTGCCTTCCGCGCTGAGTCGGCCAAGCTCCATCGATAAGACGGGCGTGTTTGCGTCGACGCAGCGGGATGCCTCCGAATCTGGCCGTGGACACCTTACCCAAGGGGCTGCGCTGAGCCGCCTCGAAGCATCGACGTTTCCCGTATGGGGTCACGACGGTTGCTTGGTGGCGGTCTCGCATCACCCACGGTGGGCGGCGGTGCTTGGCGGCCAGGGTGGAGAACATCGACCGTTCCATCACCGAGCGGAGCTTGTTGAGCCGGTTGATGTTCCCGGCCAGCTGGTAGTACTGGACAAAGCCTCGATACTCCGTGCCGAACACGGCGATGATGTTGTAGTCGCTGGTGCGGATCAGATCGTTGCGGATCAGGGGTTTACTCTGTCCGCGCAGCTAGGTCCGGCATCTGGTCTCGACGGTTTCCGGTGGCACGCCCAGGGCGATGGTGCCGTTGATGGAACGACCGCCCTTGGTGCGCCAGGTGTCGGCCTGCCGGGTCCAAATGTCGTAGCCGAGGAACCGCGCCTTGTGGGTGCGGGCATGGGTGATCAAGGATCGAGGTAGGCGCCCAGCCGTTCCAGCAGGCTTGCGAGGTGCGGGCGGCCGACTGCCGGATCGCCGCGACGCTGTCGCTGCCGACCACGAGCGTCGCGCATGCGGTCAACGTCAAGATGACCACCAGCGGATGCCGCAAGCCGCAGGCCGAGCGGCGACCGGGCACGGCCGCCAACCGGCGCATCAACGCCGATTCCACCATGACCGGATCAGCCGTCAGCTCGGCTTCCCACAACGCCAGGTCAGCGAGCTGGTCAAGAGCAGGGACGAGAGGAGAGCTGGTCAGGGAAGATGGGGACACGAGCGCGACTCCTGCGACGATCTTCGGATTCGAGACCTGAAAGATCAGCAGAAGTCGCGCTCTTTCGTACTCCACCTGGCTAAACGCTCAACATCGCCATACCGCATCAGAACCCGGGAACGCCGGGGCCCTGGGGCAACAGGCGGTGCCCTTGTAGCGTGGTGTTGAAATCAGGAATCCACTTTCATGTTGACGGTGCCACGCACATCGGCCCGCCGACCGAGGGGCGGGAGGCCGAGCGCATCGAGTGGGTGCCACTCGCCGACATCCGCCGATTGATCGACAAGCACGACATCGTCAGCGGCACCAGCATGGCGGCCCTGTTGTACACCCTTGCCGGTCTGTAGCCGTAAAAACCGGTGCGTGACCATGGGGAAGACGCCTGCGACGGCCCTTGACAGCGGGATTTCCGGGGATCACGCTGTTGCGTATAGCGCTGCTTGTTCTGCTTTACGAAACCGGGGTTTGTTGCGATGATCCCTGTCTGTCCTCTCGCGAACCTTCCGCGAGGTGAGGCCCATCGGCTCGATGTCGACCCGCCCATCGCCGTCTTTCACACCGAGGACGGCGAGATCTACGCCGTGGACGACACCTGCACCCACCAGGACGCCTCGCTCTCCGACGGGTGGCTGGAGGGGTGCGAGATCGAGTGCCCGCTGCACGCGTCGAGCTTCGACCTGCGGACGGGACGGCCGAGCAGTCCCCCTGCCAAGCTGCCGCTGCGCACCCACCGGGTGGTGGTCTCCGACGACACCGTCTACGTGGTGCCCTCCGAGGAGCCCCCGAACCTGCCACCCGGCGTCCGCGCGGGCACGGTATGACGCCGATCACAGTCGTGGGAGCCTCGCCGGAGCGGGCGCGCGGGCGGGAGTCCACCGCCGGTCCGGTGCCGGGCTGCGCCCTCCTCACGAACGGCCGCCCTGACCCGTCGACGTGGCAGACCGAGGAGCGATCGTGACCGCGAGAAGCCTGCCGCCTAGCGTGATCGCCACCCTGCCCGGCGGCCACTACACCGACGAGAACATCTTCGCCCTGGAGCAGACCCGGATCTTCGAGTCGATGTGGTTCTGCGTCGCCCGTGCCTCCGACCTGGGAAAGCCGGGGGCCTTCAGGACCGTTCAGGTGGGCCGGGAGAGCGTCCTGGTCACCCGGGCCAGGGACGACTCGATCCGGGCCTTCCTCAACGTGTGCCGCCACCGCGGCGCCCGGATCCGTACCGAGGAGTCCGGCGAGGTCAAACGGGCCTTCCAGTGCCCGTACCACGCCTGGACCTACGATCTCGAAGGCAAGTTGATCGCCGCGCCGAACCTGACGAAGATGCCCGACCTCGACCGGGTCGAGTACGGGCTGGTCAACGTGGCCGTGCGTGAGTGGATGGGGTACGTGTGGGTCTGCCTGGCCGACGAGCCGCCGTCGTTCGAGGTGGACGTGATCGGTGAGGCGACGGTCCGGCTGGGCGACGAGCGGGCCATCGAGAGCTACGACATCGCCAACCTGGCGGTGGGCCGCCGGATCGTCTACGACGTGCGGGCCAACTGGAAGCTCATCGTGGAGAACTTCATGGAGTGTTACCACTGCGCCACCATCCACCCCGAGCTCACCGAGGTGCTGCCGGAGTTCGCCGACGGCTACGCGGCGCAGTCCTTCGTCGGGCACGGGGCGGAGTTCGGTGAGGAGATCCGGGGGTTCACCGTCGACGGCTCGGCGGGGGTGGACCGCATCCCGGGGGTCGGCGAGGAGCAGGACCGCCGCTACTACGCGATCACCATCAAGCCGCAGGTCTTCGTCAACCTAGTGCCCGACCACGTGATCTGGCACCGGATGTTCCCGCTGGCGGCCGACCGGACGATCGTGGAGTGCGACTGGCTCTTCCTCAAGGACGTGGTGGACGCGGGCACCGATCTCGGCCCGTCCGTCGAGCTCTTTCACCGGGTCAACGAGCAGGACTTCGCGGCCTGCGAGCGGTGCCAGCCCGCGATGAGCTCCCGGGCGTACGCTCAAGGTGGAGTCCTGGTGCCCAGCGAGCACCACATCGGGGCCTTCCATGACTGGGTGATCAACAGGCTGGGGGCCGGATCCGGTTGACGGCGGGAAGACGCCTATAGTGTGCGAAACCCTCCGTTTCGGGACGTAGGGCGAGCGGAAGGGGAGCGCGAGGATGGCCAGAAAGGCTCCGCGCGACGACGTCAACGAGGACGGCATTGAGATCGGGCCTCCCAAGGAGTGGGCGGCCGGCATACCGGGGGTGACCCGGTCGCTGCTGACCGCCAACGCCCAGATGGGCGTCGGTCGCACCCTTCTCACCCTGGCCGGGGTCAACCAGAAGGAAGGCTTCGACTGTCCGGGCTGCGCCTGGCCCGAGGGCGAGCACCGCAGCCCGTTCGAGTTCTGTGAGAACGGCGCGAAGGCGGTGGCCGAGGAGGCCACCGTCCGCAGGGTCACCCGTGACTTCTTCGCCCGGCACACCGTCGACGACCTGGCCGGGCACACCGAATACTGGCTGGGCCAGCAGGGGCGGCTCACCGAGCCGATGCACAAGCCCGAGGGCTCCGACCACTACGTGCCGGTGAGCTGGGATGACGCCTTCTCCCTGATCGCCCGGGAGCTGCGCGCGCTGGACAGCCCGGACGAGGCGCTCTTCTACACCTCGGGGCGCACCTCGAACGAGGCCGCGTTCGCCTACCAGCTCCTGGTGCGCAGGTTCGGCACCAACAACCTGCCCGACTGCTCCAACATGTGTCACGAGTCCAGCGGCTCGGCGCTCAACGAGACCCTGGGCATCGGCAAGGGCACGGTCTCGCTGGAGGATCTGTACCGGGCCGACCTGATCCTCGTGGTCGGTCAGAACCCCGGCACCAACCACCCGCGCATGCTCTCGGCGTTGGAACGGGCCAAGCGCGAAGGCGCCCGGATCGTCGCGGTCAACCCGCTGCCCGAGGCCGGACTGCTCCGCTTCAAGAACCCGCAGCGGCCGTCGGGGCTGGTGGGCAAGGGTACGACGCTGTCCGACCGGTTCCTGCAGATCCGGCTCAACGGTGACCTCGCGCTCTTCAAGGCGATGTCGCTGCTGCTGCTCGAAGCCGAGGAGGCCGCCCCCGGCACCGTGATCGACCGCGACTTCGTCGAGACGCACACCCACGGCTTCGACGACTGGGCCGAGGACCTGCGCTCCCTGGACTGGACGGAGGTCGAGGAGGCGACCGGGCTGGACCGCCCGGCCATCGAGGAGGCCGTACGGGAGGTGCTGGGCGCGAAGTCGGTGATCGTGTGCTGGGCGATGGGGCTCACCCAGCACAAGAACTCCGTCGCCACCATCAGGGAGGTCGTCAACTTCCTGCTGCTCCGCGGCAACGTGGGCCGCGCGGGCGCGGGGGTCTGCCCGGTCAGGGGCCACTCCAACGTCCAGGGCGACCGCACGATGGGCATCTACGAGAAGCCGCCGGCCCGGTTCCTGGACGCGCTGCGCGACGAGTTCGGCTTCGAGCCGCCCCGCGAGCACGGCTTCGACACCGTGGAGGCGATCAGGGCGCTCCGCTCCGAGCAGGCGAAGGTCTTCATCGCGATGGGCGGCAACTTCGTGTCCGCCACCCCCGACACGGCGGCGACCGAGGAGGCGATGCGCCGGGCCAGGCTGACGGTGCAGGTCTCCACCAAGCTGAACCGCTCGCACGCCGTGTGCGGGCGCGAGGCGCTCATCCTCCCCACGCTGGGGCGCACCGAACGCGACGGCGATCGTTTCGTCACGGTCGAGGACTCCATGGGCATGGTGCACGCCTCGCGAGGCAGGCTGCGGCCCGCCTCCGACGACCTGCTCTCCGAGGTGGAGATCGTCTGCCGGCTGGCCGTGGAGCTGTTCGGCGACGACCCGCACGTGCCGTGGCAGGAGTTCGCGGCCGACTACGACGCGATCCGCGACCGGGTCTCCCGGGTGGTGCCCGGATTCGACGACTTCAACGTCCGGGTTCGCGCTCCCGGGGGGTTCGCGCTGCCCAACGCGCCCCGCGACGAGCGTCGCTTCCCGACCGCGACGGGCAAGGCCAACTTCACGGTCAACGACCTACAGGTGCTGCGGGTGCCGCCGGGGCGGCTGCTGCTCCAGACGGTTCGCAGCCACGACCAGTACAACACCACGATCTACGGCATGGACGACCGCTACCGGGGCGTTCGCAACGGCCGCCGGGTGGTCTTCGTGCACGCCGGCGACCTGGTGGAGCAGGGTTTGGCCGACGGCGACCTGGTGGACCTGGTCAGCGAGTGGCCCGACGGTGAGCGCAGGGCGGAGGCGTTCCGGGTGGTCGCCTATCCGACCGCGCGCGGCTGCTGCGCCGCGTACTTCCCGGAGACCAACGTGCTCGTCCCGCTCGACTCGGTCGCGGACACCTCCAACACCCCCACCTCCAAAAGCGTCGTGGTCAGGCTCGTCCGGCGTGCCCCAGACGCTGGTTGATGTTCACCGGCCTCGGCGCTCGTGACCGGTGCGGGTCGGGACGGGGGCCGGAGGCGCTGACCGCGGCGCCGATCTCGCCGTCGTGAACCCGGGTCGTCACCACGTCGAGGTGCCCAGGGAACAGGGTTGGAGACGGGGGTCTCTGCCCAGGTCCGCGAAGAGGGCGTCCCATTGGGCGCCGACGGTGTCGAGGTCGTAGCGGGAGGCGGTGCGCAGCGCGTTGCCGCCGAGGCTCAGCCGCAGTTCCTCGTCCTCGATCAGGCGGCAGACGCCCTCGGCGAGCGCGGCGGCTCTGTTGGAGCGGATCAGCAGGCCGTCGTGCTCGTGGGTGATGATCTCGCGGGGACCGTGCGGGCAGTCGAAGCTGACCACGGGCACGCCCTTGCTCATCGCCTCCAGGATGGTCATGCCGAAGCCCTCGTACCGGGAGCTGACCACGTAGATCGAGGCCTTGGCGAGTTCCTCGCCGATCTGCCGGCTGCTGCCCATCAGGAGGACCTTCTCGGACAGGCCGGCCTCCTCGATCCGCGTACGCAGTCGCTCCTCCCGATCCGGGGTGCCGCCGCCGTAGATGCGCAGGGTCCAGTCCGGGTGCGCCTCCGCGACCTGTTTCCAGGCTCTGACCAGGCGGTCGAATCCCTTGGCGTGAACCACTCTGCCGATGGCGATCACCGTCTTCTCCCTCAGCCCGGAGATGTCTCCGGCCAGTGGCGGGACGGCGTTGGGGATGTGCACCAGCCGCCGGGGGGCGTCGGCTCTCAGCAACGTGGCGTACTGCCTCCGGTCGGCCTCGGTGAGGGTGACGAACGCGTCGAACCTGCCGTACCGCCTTTTGATGAGTCGTCGCATCTCGGGCTGGTGGGTCTGCAGGGTGACGTGCTCCTGGCCGACGGTGATGACGCCGGGCGGTGCGAACAGCGCGGTGGTCAGGGTGTACGCCGGGCGGGTGGCGATCACCACGCCACCGCGGATGGAACGCAGGAAGCGGACCAGCCGCAGGTCGGTCCAGAGTGTGACGGCGTGATGGATGTTCTCCTGCCGGGGAACCAGCCGGCTGGGAAAGCGCGAGAGCAGCCGGGCGGCCAGGCCGCGCGGTCCGATCCTGTCGTCCAGGAACGACACCCGCACGCCCGGCGGGATCGGGAAGAACGGTTCCTCGGCCGCACGGACGACGCTGACGATCTCCACGTCCCGCTCCCGCGCCAGGTACTCCGCGAGGTTCAGCACGGTCCGGATGGTGCCGCCCATCCCGTGGGCGTGGTGCAACAGGATCCGGACCGTGCTCGTGTCGGGCGCGGGCGCCCGCCGTGCCCGTCTCTGGTTGAGTCTTCTCAGTGACCACAGGGCCGCGTTCCTGATCAGCCTGTGAATCTTCCCCGTCATGTGAAAGTCCCCGTTCGAGTGATGAGCTCGTCCCAAGACGCGATCACGGGGCCTCCCCGGCCCCGGGATTGCGAATGCTCCTTGATGGGAGAGCGTGAATCGGTGGTCAAGGAAGAGCGGGGACCGACGGCTTGTCGTCGGTCCAGCCGACCTGGAGCATGGTCCGGGTCCAGGTCTTGTTCAGGAACGGCTTGCCGTTGCGCGTGCTCTTCAGGTTTTCGGCCAGCAGTGACATCGCGTCGGTGTCGATGATCACGTCGGTCTTGGCCACGACTTTGAGGTTCTTCTGGCGAGCCTGCCGGTGGTCGATGGAGAATCCCTCGCCGGTCCTGCCCAGGGCGTCCTTGACCTTCCCCAGGGAACGGACACCGGGCATCGTCGGCAGCGCCCGATACGCCGCCACGCGGACCTCCTTCGGGACCGGAACCTCGTGCAGCAGCATGGTCAGCGTCCCCGTCACCTGGCCGTCAACGGCGTCCTCGGGAATCTCCGCGTCCGGTTCCGCCTTCGGGACCCGTACCGCCTTCTCGATCCAGTTCTTCAAACCGGTGGGGTCCGCGGGCAGCCTCTGGAGCTCCTCATACGACAGTTGCTGCCCGGCCACGGGGAACGAGGCAGGGCCCTTCGTGAGGACGACGCGGCCCTTGTTCGGCGTGGTGGACAGGGACACGGTCGTGCCTTCCGCCGTGCGGCTCCACCGGGTCGGGGAACCGTCACGGCGCCATGCCTTCTCGTCGGCCGCGCTCTTCGGACGTGTCCCCAGCTTCCGGAAACCGAACCAGCTCCTGCCGTCGGGCGAGGTCCAACTCTCAGAGATGTTCTGCTCCTCCACCCAGTAGCGGTTGGAACCGCTCCCGAGCTGCCGGGGATGGGTGATCTTAAACAGCGTTCTGGTATGCCAGTAGGCACCCTGCGCCGGAGCCGTCACCGCCCCGGTCGCGGCTGCGAGCCGCAGGTCCGGCGTGCTCGGCGGTCCCGACAGGGCGATGACGCCCACCGCGGCCAGGCCGACTCCGATCGCGGTCAGCGGCCGGATCGGGGTGGTCGCGAACTTCATCTGCTTTCTCCAGGCGTCCGATTCCATGCCCCCTAATACGCCCGGACCACCTGGGGGGTTGCCCGCGTACGGTGTTTGATTTGAGCAGCATTAGGTTTTCGTCATCTTTGTTATGAATTCATAGATTTGACCGAATTTAGGGAAGTTCGCGAATGTGGGCAACGCCCAGCCCGGGCCGGGCGTATTAGGGGGCATGAAATTGGACGAACAGCTATGAGCGGTGCCGAGGACGACGGATTCGCCGCGTTCGTGGCCGCCCGTGGCACGAGCCTGCTGCGGGTCGCCTACCTCGCGTGCGGCGACGAGAGGGAGGCGGAAGACCTGCTGCAGACTGCGCTGGAGCGCACCTACCGGAACTGGGACCGGGTGCGCTACGACAACCCCGAGCCCTATCTCCGCCGCGTCATCGTCAACACCTCCATCAGCCGGGCCCGGCGCCGGGCGATCCTGCGGATCATCCCGATGCACACCCCGCCCGAACCGTCGGGGAGGGAGACCGACGTCGACCTGCGTCACGTGCTCATGGACATCCTGCGCGCACTGCCTCCCCGGCAGCGTGCGGTGATCGTCCTGCGGTACTGGGAGGACCTCAGCGAGACGCAGACCGCGGAGATCCTCGGCTGCTCGACCGGCACCGTGAAAAGCCAGGCGTCAAAGGCACTCGCGAAGCTCCGCTCGGCGATCGGCCCGGAATCGATGGAAGGAGTGATTGGGAATGTCCACGCTTGAGGACGACCTTCGCCGGCTCATGGGAGACGAGACCGCCAGGTTGCGCGCCGCCCCCGACCTGGTGGACCGGGTTCTCCGATCCTCACGGAGGAGGAAGGCGAATCGGGTCAGGCTCTCCGCCCTGGCCGCCGCGGTGGCCGTCGCGGGGGCGGTCGTACCCGTCTACCGGATCCTCGGGCCGGATTCGGTCGTGTCGGTATCCAGGCCCGGCGGGCAGGTCGCGGTCTCCGAGCTTTCGCAGCCGGGCATCACGGAACCCCCCGCCATCGACGACACCCCGCTGCCCGTCCCATCGGAGACCGCCGATCTCGGAGACCTGGGCGATGGAAGGGCCTTCGGGCGTGTCAAGGTGGGTTACCTACCCGATGGTCTGCGGTGGTCCCACTGGTCCATGGACCGGGGGGACAGGTACACGACCTCGTGGAACCACGACGGTGACGAGAACAGTTTCTACTGCGTGCAGATATACGTCTACGAGGGCCAGGCAGTCGAGGAGGTCGAGGAGCGCGTACAGGCATACCGCGACGAGGGGGAGGGCGAGGAGGTGGCCGTTGACGACCGGACCGGTTATCTGCTCAGGCAGGGGGTCGGTGAGGACGGCATGGAGGGCACCCCGACCATCATCCTGAGCGTGGGCGAGGGACGGCGGGTCGAGGTGATGTTCAGCCCCGTCTACGCCAAAGAGTTCAAGAGTGCCGGAGCGGTCGACCGTGAACTGACCAGGATCGCCGAAGGGCTCACCGCCGACGGCTGAACCCGCCCGCCAGTTCACGGAACGGGCTCAAGCACGACAGCGGCGCGGATCGGTCTCCGCCGGAGAGGGCGGTCACGGATCACGCACCGATCCGACTCGGCCGGAGCACGAAGGTGGTGCGGATCGGCGTCCACCTGAAAGAACACCGGCGTTGACGGTCAGGTTCGTCCGGCGTAGCCCAGGCGGTGGCTGATGTCGCGGGCACCGGCGATCATGAGCGGTGCCAGCTCGTGCAGCCGCTCCTCGCCGAAGCGGTACGCGGGGCCGGACGCGCTGACCGCGGCGACGATCTCACCGTCGTAGGAGCGGATGGGGGCGGCGATGGCGTTCAGGCCGATCTCGTACTCCTCGACGGTGACCGCGTAACCCCGCTCGCGGGCCTCTTCCAGTTGCTTTCCCAGGGCGGAGGCGGAGGTGATCGTGTTCGGGGTGTAGCGCTCCAGGCCGCCCGCCCTGACCAGCCGGGTCCGATGCGCCTCGTCGAGGTGGGCCAGCAGGATCTTCCCGCTGGAGGTGGCGTGCAGCGGGGTGAGCTGGCCGACCCAGTTGTGCGTGGTGACGGCGGAAGGGCCGCGTACCTGGTCCAGGTTGACCGCGTAGTGCGAGCGCAGCACCGCCAGGTTCACCGTCTCGCCGAGCTCCTCGGCGAGGCGGCGGCAGACCGGGCGGCTCTGCTGGGTCAGGTCGAGCCGGGAGGCCACCCCGCCCGCGAGGCGGACGAGCCCGAAACTGAGGCGATATTTTCCCCGGTCCTCGGCCTGCTCGACCAGGCCGCGTGCCTCAAGCGCGCCCAGCAGCCGAAACGCCGTCGACTTGTGCACCGATATCTCCTGGGCTATCTCGCTCACCCCGGCCTCGCGGCGCTCGGCGAGGATCTCCAGGATGGTGATGGCCCGGTCGACGGACTGGACTCCACCGCCGCTGTCGGTGCGATCGTTGCCCATGGCGCAACTGTAGGCGTTGGAAAGGGAACGAACGTCATCGGGGACGACAATGTCTGTTGCGAATGGTGCAGCCTATTGCGCTATTC
This sequence comes from Streptosporangium amethystogenes, assembly GCF_000721075.1. GTDB lineage: Bacteria > Actinomycetota > Actinomycetes > Streptosporangiales > Streptosporangiaceae > Streptosporangium > Streptosporangium amethystogenes. The sequence goes on along the minus strand of NZ_JOEQ01000044.1, from coordinate 37,210 downwards.
GCTCCAATTTCGGACACTGTTCCTGCTTAAGGGAGGCGAGGCGGACATGTACGACTTTGTCATCGTTGGAGGTGGCTCGGCCGGAAGCGCCCTCGCCAACCGGCTCTCCGCCGACCCCGCCAACCGGGTGCTGGTGCTGGAGGCGGGGCGTCCGGACTACCCGTGGGACGTCTTCATCCACATGCCGGCCGCGCTGCCCTTCCCCATCGGGAACCGCTTCTACGACTGGAAGTACACCTCCGAGCCCGAGCCGCACATGAACGGCCGCCGGATCTACCATGCCCGGGGCAAGGTGCTGGGGGGATCGAGCAGCATCAACGGCATGATCTTCCAGCGGGGCAACCCGCTGGACTACCAGCGCTGGGGCGCCGACCCCGGCATGGAGACCTGGGACTTCGCCCACTGCCTGCCGTATTTCAAGCGCATGGAGAACTGCCTGGCCGCCGACCCCGCCGACCCGATGCGCGGGCGGGGCGGGCCCCTCGTGCTGGAACGCGGACCGGTGCGCAACCCGCTGTTCGGGGCCTTCTTCGAGGCGGTGCAGCAGGCCGGACACCCGCTGACCGACGATGTCAACGGCTACCGCCAGGAGGGCTTCGCCCGGTTCGACCGCAACATCAGCAGAGGACGCCGGATGTCCGCCGCCCGCGCCTACCTGCACCCGGTCGCCGGCCGCCCCAACCTGGAGGTCAGAACGCGGGCGTTCGTCACCCGGATCCTCTTCGACGGAAAGCGCGCCGTCGGCGTCGAGTACAACGGCCGGACGGTCCGCGCGGGCGAGGTCATCCTCTGCGGCGGCGCGATCAACTCACCGCAACTGCTCCAGCTCTCCGGGGTGGGCGACGCCGCCGAACTGGGCGACCTCGGCGTGGACGTCGCGTGCGACCTGCCGGGCGTCGGCGAGAACCTCCAGGACCACCTGGAGGTCTACATCCAGTACGGCTGCAGGCGTCCGGTCTCGATGCAACCGGCGATGAAGTGGCACAACCGGCCGTGGATCGGCGCGCGCTGGCTGTTCGCGCGGAGCGGTCCCGGTGCGACCAACCACTTCGAGGCGGGCGGCTTCACCCGAAGCAACGACGATGTCGACTACCCCAACCTGATGTTCCACTTCCTGCCCATCGCGGTCCGCTACGACGGCTCGGCTCCGGCGGGCGGGCACGGCTACCAGGTGCACATCGGGCCGATGTACTCCGACTCCCGAGGCTCGGTGAAGATCAGGAGTACCGACCCCCGGATCCACCCGGCGCTCCGTTTCAACTACCTGTCCACCGCGCAGGACCGGCGCGAGTGGGTGGAGGCGGTCCGCGTCGCCCGGGACATCCTCAACCAGCCGGCCATGGACGAGTTCAACGCGGGGGAGTTGTCGCCGGGGCCCGGGGTCGAGACCGACGAGGAGATCCTCGACTGGGTGGCCAGGGACGGCGAGACCGCACTGCACCCCTCGTGCACCGCACGGATGGGCATCGACGACATGTCCGTGGTGGACCCGCTCTCCATGCGGGTGCACGGCCTGGAGGGACTACGCGTGGTGGACGCCTCGGTGATGCCGTACGTGACCAACGGCAACATCTACGCGCCGGTCATGATGGTGGCGGAGAAGGCGGCGGACCTGATTCTGGGCAACACCCCGCTCGCCGCCGAGCACGTCGACTTCTACCGGCACCGCGACGGCTCCGCCCACTGACCGTACGCCCGTGCGGTTCGCTTTCGCCGGGACGCCGCTCGCCCGTGCCCTGAAGAAGTCGTTCGAATGACCGGCCGTCATACCTGTTCACCGATCGGACAATGACCACGGGTGAGGTTTCTTACGATTGAGCAGGCGCGGTAACGAAGCTCGGAAAGCCTTGACTGATTGAATGAAAAGGGTCGATTCTGTTCCTCGCTAAGCGATCCGATGCGCCATACGCAACGAGCTACGCGATGACCGGAAGGATGCCCCTTCGTGTCAGATCTCCACCTCGACGGCGACCGGAGAGATCTCGTCGCGGAGGATCAGCGGGCCGTCCTCGATGTGCGCGGTCTCTGGAAGGTCTTCGGCCCGCGTGCCGGCAAGGTCGTCGGAACCCCGCTGGCGGAGCTCTCGCGCAGTGAGCTGAGGGCCAGGACGGGCTGCGTGACCGCGATCCGCGACGTCTCCTTCACCGTGCGGCCCCAGGAGGTCTTCGTCGTCATGGGCCTGTCCGGCTCGGGCAAGTCCACCCTCGTACGCTGCCTGACCCGGCTCGTCGAGCCGACGGCGGGGGAGGTGCTGTTCGACGGCGAGGACATTCGCAAGGCCGACGACCGGCGGCTGCGCGAGCTGCGCCGCCACCGCTTCGCGATGGTGTTCCAGAACTTCGGGCTGCTGCCGCACCGGCGGGTCCTGGACAACGTGGCCTACGGGCTGGAGATCCGCGGAACCCGGAAGGAGGCCCGCTACGAGCGGGCCAGGCAGATGGTCGAGCTCGTCGGGCTCTCCGGCTCCGAGGACTCCTACCCCGACCAGCTCTCCGGCGGCATGCAGCAGCGCGTCGGACTGGCCAGGGCGCTCGCGGTGGACCCCGACGCGCTCTTCTTCGACGAGCCGTTCTCCGCGCTCGACCCGCTGATCAGGCGGGACATGCAGAACGAGGTCATCCGGCTGCACCGCGAGGTGGGCAAGACGATGATCTTCATCACGCACGACCTGAGCGAGGCGCTCAAACTTGGCGACCGCATCCTGATCATGCGCGACGGTGAGCTCGTCCAGCTGGGCACGCCCGAGGAGGTCGTCGGGGCACCGGTGGACGACTACGTGCGCGAGTTCGTCAGGGACGTGCCCCGCTCGCACGTGCTCACCACTCGCTGGATCATGCGTCCGCCCCGCTCCGACGAGCCACTGGACGGGCCACAGATCGGGCCGGACGTCGTGGTACGCGACGCCGTGCACACGGTGCTGCGCGCGACGAGCCCGGTCAGGGTGGTCGACGGCGGCGGGCTGCTGGGCGTCATCACCGCCGAGGAACTCCTCGGCGTCCTCGCCGAGCCGTCCCCGGCGGAGGCCTCCGTGACGCGCGCCGAACCACCGGAGGAGAAGGCCCCCGGGGAACTCACCGGGAGGACTTCCGGCGAGTCCACCGAGCCGCTCCCGGCGGAGAGCCCGGCGGAGCTCCCGGAGGAGGGCACGGGCGAGTCCGCCAAGCCGGCCAGGGCAGGGGAGCAGGGGTGACGGCCACCCCGGCCTCCACGGCCGGTGGCCTGCGGCGCCTGCCCGGCTGGTCCCGCCGCTACCTGCTGACCGCCGTCGTCGCGGCGTGGGTGCTCATCTGGGTGTTCGTGCAGGGCCGCGACACCTTCCAGCTCGGCGGCGCGGAGCTGACGCCGCTGCACCTGCGGATCAACGAGGCGAGCGAGGTCATCGACAACGGCAGGAACGACAACCCGTTCTTCCTGTACTTCGTCAACTACATCCGGCTCTTCCTCGACGAGGCCGTCACGTTCGTCCAGGCGCTGATCAGCCGGCCGTCCTTCGGGCGGCCACTGCCGGTCATCGGCTGGCTGGGCGTGGTCACCGTCGCCACGGCGGTCGCGCTGCTCTGGGGCAACCTCAGGGTCGCGGTGCTGACCGTGGCTGGTTTCGCCTCCTTCGGCCTGCTGGGTCTGTGGGAGGAGAGCATGGACACCCTCGCCCTCACCCTGGCCGCGGTCGTGATCTCGCTGCTGATCGGCATCTCGCTCGGCGTCTGGGCCGGGGTGAACGACCGGTTCAACCGCCTGGTCACCCCGGTGCTCGACTTCATGCAGACGATGCCGACGTTCGTCTACCTCGCGCCGCTCACCCTGTTCTTCCTCATCGGCCCGGCGAGCGCCACCGTGGCGACGGTCATCTACGCGGCCCCGCCCGCGATCCGCATCACCGCGCACGGCATCCGCGAGGTGCACCCCGCGACCCTGGAGGCCGGCGCCTCGCTGGGCTCGACCGCCTGGCAGCTGCTGAGCAAGGTACGGCTCCCGCTGGCCAAGCGGACCATCGTCGTCGGTGTCAACCAGACCATCATGGCCGCGCTCTGCATGGTCACCATCGCCGCGCTGATCGACGCCCCGGGGCTGGGCAAGACGGTCATCAAGGCATTGGAGACCCTCGACGTCGGCAGTGCCTTCAACGCGGGCCTGGCCATCGTCATCATGGCCATCGTGCTGGACCGGGTCACCTCCGCCGCCGGCAGGCGCGTCGAGACCCGGTACCGGGCCGGCCGCTCGCGGGGGCCGGGCCGCCGCCGTGCCGGGATCGGCGCCGTCCTGGCGGGCACCGGCGTGCTGGTCTATCTCTCCCACACCTATGTGTGGGCCGCGGAGTTCCCGAGCGAGGCGAACCTGGGACCGTACGTCCGCCGGGGCGTCGACGCGGCGACCCTGTGGGCGCAGGACAACCTGGCGGCCTACACCGGGGCGTTCAAGAACGCCGTCTCCTACGGTCTGCTCAACCCGTTCGAGGCGCTGCTCACCGACTCGCCGTGGTGGCTGATCGCCGCGGTGCTGGTCGTGTCCGCCGCCATCCTGGCGAACGTCAGGGTCGTGCTCGTCACCGTGGCCTGCCTCGCCCTGCTCGTGGCACTCGGCCTGTGGCAGGACAGCATGGTGACGCTGGCCTCGACGCTCGTGGCCACGGTCCTGGTGATGGTCCTCGGGGTGGCGTTCGGTGTCTGGATGGGGCGCAGCGACCGCGTCGACCAGTTGGTGCGGCCCGTCCTGGACGCCGGGCAGACCATGCCGCCGTTCGTCTACCTGGTGCCGATCCTCGGCCTGTTCGGCGCGACCCGGGTCACCGCGATCATCGCCGCGGTCGTCTACGCCGCGCCGGTCGCGATCAAGCTCACCGCGGACGGCATCCGCGGCGTCTCCCCGAGCGCGGTGGAGGCCGCCACGGCCGCGGGCTCGAACACCTGGCAGCTCATCACCAAGGTGCAGCTGCCGATGGCGCGCAGCGCGGTGACCCTCGCGGCCAGTCAGGGACTCATCTACGTGCTGGCCATGGTCGTCGTCGGCGGTCTGGTCGGCGCGGGCGCGCTCGGTTACGACGTGGTGGCGGGCTTCTCCCAGTTGCAGCTGCGGGGCAAGGGGCTCGCGGCGGGCGTGGCGATCGTCGTACTCGGGATCATGCTGGAGCGCATCACCAGGGCGGCGGCGCGGCGGGCGGACGCCGAGGCACACGGCGCCCGCTGAGCAGGACAGACGGAAATCCCGGACGGCCGCCATCGGCGGCCTCATGTACAGGAGGATTTTGGTGACAGTTTCCAGGATCGGGCGGCCACGGACGTTGGCGCTCCTGTTCGCCACCGGCCTCCTCGTCTCCGCGTGCGGCGGGGCGAAGGTCGGTGAGGGCAGCGACGGCACAGCCACGTCCGCCACCTCGGGCACGGACGGCAAGAAGCCCTGTGGCGCGGTCAACATCGCGATCAACCCGTGGGTCGGGTACGAGGCGACCGCGGCGGTCATCGCCCAGGTGGCCGAGAAGGAGCTCGGCTGCGCGGTCACCAAGAAGGACCTCAAGGAGGAGGTCGCCTGGCAGGGGTTCGCCACCGGCCAGGTCGACGCCATCGTGGAGAACTGGGCGCACGACGACCTGAAGAAGAAGTACATCGAGGAACAGAAGGTCGCCGTCGCGGCGGGTTCGACGGGTAACAAGGGAGTCATCGGCTGGTACGTGCCGCCGTGGATGGCCGAGAAGTACCCCGACATCACCGACTGGAAGAACCTCAACAAGTACGCCGAGCTGTTCAAGACCTCGGAGTCGGGCGGCAAGGGGCAGCTGCTCGACGGCGACCCGTCCTTCGTGACCAACGACGCGGCCCTGGTGAAGAACCTGAAACTGGACTACAAGGTCGTCTACGCGGGCAGCGAGGCGGCGCTGATCACCGAGTTCAGGAAGGCGGAGAAGGAGAAGAAGGCGCTGCTCGGCTACTTCTACGAGCCGCAGTGGTTCCTGGCGGAGGTCAAGCTGGTCAAGGTCGACCTGCCCGAGTACACCGAGGGCTGCGACGCCGATGCCGAGAAGGTGGCCTGCGACTACCCGCTCTACGACCTCGACAAGATCGTGAGCAAGAAGTTCGCCGACTCCGGCAGTCCGGCGTACGAGCTGGTCAAGAACTTCTCCTGGACGAACGAGGACCAGAACCTGGTGGCCAAGTACATCTCCGAGGACAAGATGACGGCCGAGGAGGCCGCGGAGAAGTGGGTCGGCGACAACCCCGACAAGGTGAAGGCCTGGCTCCCCACCGGCTGAGCGGGCGGCGGTCCCGGCGAGCGTGACATGAGTCGGGCGCGGCGCGGACGACGACGGCGTCCGCGGCGTGCTCCGATGCCGTGCCCGGCCCCTTCGCCGGCAGGTACGGCTCGTTCTTGACAGCCCCACCCGCAAAGGGAGAATCTGTTGCGGGAAGCGCACCGCGTTCCGGACTGTGCAACGACGGAGGTGTGTATGACGGGCCAACGCGTTGTCATCATCGGAGCCGGTGTCGTCGGGGCGGCCCTGGCCGACGAACTCTCGGCGAAGGGCTGGAACGACATCACGGTCGTCGACCAGGGCGCCGTGCCCGCCACCGGCGGATCGTCCTCCCACGCGCCGGGGCTGGTGTTCCAGACCAACCCGTCCAAGACCATGACCGAGCTGGCCCGTTACACGGTCGAAAAGCTCGTCGCGCTCGACTGCTTCCTCCAGGTGGGCGGCCTGGAGGTGGCCACCACGCCCGAGAGGCTCACCGAACTGCACCGCCGCCACGGCTGGGCCACCGCCTGGGGGGTCGAGGCGCGCCTGCTCACCCCCGAGGAGTGCGTGGAGCACCACTCCCTGCTCGACAAGGCCAGGGTCCTCGGCGGGCTGTTCGTCCCGACCGACGGCCTGGCCAGGGCCGTGCGCGCCGTCGAGGTCCAGCTGGAGCGAGCACGGGAGCGAGGCGTGCGCGTGCTGGACCGGCACGAGGTGCGAGACATCCGGGTCGAGGACGACCGGGTGACGGCCGTCGTCACCGACCGGGGCGAGATCCCCGCCGACCTCGTGGTCTGCTGCGCCGGTATCTGGGGCCCCAAGGTCGCGGGCATGGTCGGCATGGCGCTGCCGCTGACCCCGCTGGCCCACCAGCTCGCCTGGACCGGCCCCGTCGCCGCGCTCAGCGGGCAGAGCGCGGAGGCCGTCCGGCCGATCCTGCGCCACCAGGACGCCGACCTGTACTACCGGGAGCGGTTCGAGCGGCTCGGCATCGGCTACTACGGCCACCGCCCGATGCCGATCACCCCGGAGGAGATCCTCCCGGCCGGCGATGCCGAGGTCATGCCCTCGGTGCTGCCGTTCACCGGCGACGACTTCGCCCCCGCCTGGGCCGAGACGCGGGCGCTGCTGCCCGCCACCGAGCAGGCGGCGCTCGAAGAGGGCATCAACGGCCTGTTCTCCTTCACCACCGACAACATGCCGCTGCTCGGCCGGTCGCGCGACGTGCGAGGCTTCTGGGTGGCCGAGGCGGTGTGGGTCACCCACTCGGCGGGGGTGGGCCGGGCCATGGCCGAATGGCTGGCCGACGGCCACTGCTCCTCCTTCGACCTGCACGAGTGTGACGTCAACCGGTTCGAGGCCCACCAGCTGGCCCCCGAGTACGTGCGCACCCGCGACTGCCAGAACTTCGTCGAGGTCTACGACATCATCCATCCGCTTCAGCCGGCCGAGAACCTGCGCCCGTTGCGCACCAGCCCCTTCCACGCCCGCCAGCGCGAGCTGGGCGCGTACTTCCTGGAGGCCGCCGGCTGGGAGCGCCCCCAGTGGTACGAGGCCAACGCCTCCCTGCTCGAAGGCCGCGACATCCCCCGGCCGAACGACTGGGCCGCCCGTTACTGGTCACCGATCGTCGGCGCCGAGGCCCAGGCCTCGCGCGAGGCCGTCGCGCTCTACGACATGAGCGCGCTCAAGCGGATCGAGGTCGCGGGCCGGGGAGCCGCCGCCTTCCTCCAGCGGATCTCCACCGGCGACGTCGACAAGTCCGTCGGCTCTGTCACCTACTGCCTGCTACTCGACCACGACGGCGGTATCCGCAGCGACATCACCGTGGCCAGGCTGGGCCGTGACCTGTTCCAGGTCGGCGCCAACGGCAACCTCGACCTCGACTGGCTCCACCGTCACCTGCCCGCCGACGGATCGGTCACCGTCACCGACGTCACGCCGGGCACCTGCTGCGTCGGCGTCTGGGGCCCGCGGGCCCGTGACGTCGTGGCCCCGCTGGCCGGTCCCGGGTTCGGCCCCGGCGGCTTCCGCTACTTCCGCGGCGCGCGCGCCCACGTCGGCACCGTGCCCGTCACCGCGCTGCGGCTCTCCTACATCGGGGAGCTGGGCTGGGAGCTCTACACGACCGCCGACATGGGCGCCAAGCTGTGGGACACCCTCTGGGAGGCCGGCCAGTCCCACGGGATCATCGCCGGGGGCCGGGGCGCCTTCAACAGCCTGCGGCTGGAGAAGGGCTACCGCTCCTTCGGCACCGACATGACCTACGAGCACGATCCCTACGAGGCCGGCCTCGGCTTCGCCGTGCGCACGGCCGACAGGGGCGACTTCATCGGCCGCGCGGCCCTGGCCGAACGTGGCGTGGCGACCCGGCGCAGGCTGACCTGCCTCACCGTCGACGACCCCGCCGCCGTCGTCATGGGCAAAGAGCCGGTGTACGACGGCGCGTCCTGCGCCGGATACGTCACCAGCGCCGCCTATGGCTACACGATAGGCAGGGGCATCGCCTACGCCTGGCTGCCCGCCGAGCTGTCCGTGCCGGGGCGAGAGCTGCACATCGGCTACTTCGACCGGAGGGTGAGCGCCGTCGTCGCCGAGGAGCCGCTCTACGACCCGGCGATGGAGCGGTTGCGCGGCTAGGGTTCCCGCCCGGGCGGTGCGGGCGCCGTTACGGTGCGGGGACCTCCTTCACCAGCTTCGAGCTCCAGGGGCACCACAGGTTTCCGGGCAGGAACGGGCCGCCCGCCTCGTCGAGGTGGTCCTCGACGTATGTCATCGTGGCGTCGCACACCTCGATGGCCATGTCGAAGAAGCTCAGGGTGGCCGGGTCGAAGTGGTAGCTCCAGCCCGGGTTGAACGGGGCGGGACGCTTGATGATCCGGCCCAGCAGGTGGGGCCTCTCCTTGTCCGCGCCGCTCACCAGGTCCCTGGCGTGCTTGATGTCCGCTTCTTTGTCGATCTTCACGATGAACGACCTTCTGCTGATGTCGGTCATCTCGAAGTAGGCCGGTGGGTCGGCGGCGACCTGCCGAGCCGCACCGTCGGACTGCTCGGCCTGGGCGGGCTGGATCCCGGCGAGGGCGAGCATCGCGACCGCCGCGCAACTGCCGATCTTGGTGAATACACGTCGCATGGAGCATCCTCCTGTGTCGGTTTGGCCGTGATCACAATCACTGGTTGCGCAGTGTATTGAATCAATGACCTACAGTCACAGAAGGTTTCCGGTGTGCCCGCCTCCCCGCCTTCGGGGGCGGGGAGGCGGGCGACGCGCTTTTGGCCTCTCCCGGCGGCATTCCGCGAGTAAAAGCTCGCGGAATACCACCGGGAGAGGTGTACGACATCCTGGGGAACCGAGAAGAAACGCGCTGATCGTGGCTTTCGCGAGCCATTACCATCGATCGCGCATAGAGGTCCCGTCCTTGCACGTCCAACCGCCAACCCGGCGAACCTATTCGGTCACAGCACTAGAGGTGGCTGAACTCTGGGATTTCTGGGGGTCCCAATAGTAATGGCGCAGGATCCGCGGTGATCGGCGACGGCCGGGCGTCGTACGGGGGCCGGGGTGATCGGCGCTGGTCCTTCACGGCATTCTTGAGCGGTGCTTGAACTGAGGGCGTCGAAGCCGGCGATCATCGCGGCCCAACTCGGTGCGACCTGGGCAGTGGGGGCGATCGCGCTGCCCCTGGTGTGGCGGTTCCTACCGGTCGCGGCGTTCGGGGCTGGAGAAAGCGGGGTCGTCCTCGTCGCCTTCCTGGGCGCACTGCTCGTCCTGTCCTACCTGATCGTAGTGATCACGGCCACCCGCAGGGCGTCGGCCCTCGGCGCGACGGTCATCGGCCGGGTGCTCTGGGCGCTGCTGGTCCTAGGCGCGGGGACCGCCGGATGGGCGCTGGGTTGGGCGGCGACCGACGTCGCCGGGCTCGGGGTGAGTCGCAGCGGGCTGTTGTCGTCCCTTCTCGGAGGGATTCCGTTCGTCCTGGCGGCCGGGGTGTTGCTGCGTGGATGGCGGCTCAGCCTTACCGCGCTGGGGCTGAGCGCGGTGCTGATCGGTGCCGGCGTGGTGGTGCTGCGCCAGGAGTCGCCAGAGGAGTTCGAGGCACGGCTGGCGGCTGCCGGCGTACGCAGGGAGACCACGTATGTGGTCGCCATCCCCGGCTACCGGTCCAACGGCGGCCGCGACTACGGTCGCGGGCTGGGCGACGCCGGCTTCCTCCCCGAGAACCCGGACGCGATCCCGCCCGATCGGCACATCACGATCATCGCGTACGACCGGCTCATGGTGGGCGAAAAGATGTGCGGGCAACCCACCGCCCAGGACTCCCGCCTGACATGGGGCCTCTGCGCCGTCGAGCCGGGCGGCCTGGTGTACCGGCACAACGAGATCGAGCACGGCTACCAGGTGCCGGTCGGCCGCCGGCACGTGACCGTGGTGGGAACCCCATCGGTCGACCATGACCGGCTGCGGGCCGCGGCGCTGAGCCTGCACCTGGCCACCGCCCGCGAGCTGGGCACCGGCCACGAGCAGACCGGCGACTACTACGCGGCGAGGATCCCCGGATACGCCGGGCAGCCGACCGGGATCCCTCCGGGCATGATCTACCTGCCGTTGGACCGCACCGGCATCGGAGCGCAGAGCGTCGCGATCCAGTTGTACGTGACCTACGCGGACGGGGAAGACGTGTGCTTCCGCACCACTGAGTGCACACCGGATGGCGCCGGCCTCACCTACGTCCGCCACGAGGACACGCACGGGTACGTGATGCGGCGCGGTGAGGTGAGCGTGCGGGTGCTGGGCGGCCTGCGGACCGGCAAGGCATCACTGCGGCAGGCCACCCTGAACGCCCGCCCGGTCACCGAGGAGGAACTGCGCCGCGTCCTCCCCCCGCTGCAACCGCGTCACACCGTCGACCGCTTCCGCCGATGGTTGCGGACGTTCTGAACTTGTACGGGCGCTTTGAGCTGGACGGTTTCCCCCTCAGCCCGCCCAAGTCGAGTCCGTCGTCCGACATGACCGTTCATCGGTTGCTCTCACCTCGGACAAGTGCTGTGGCCTCGGCCGACGCGTGCTGATCGCGCCGGAGGTGTTCGGCCGGCGCGATGATCACCTGTGTTGCCTCTCCCGGCATGCGGTCATCGATCACGAACGTTGTCTATCGACCGCAGCCTCACAGCGCGCAGGCCTCGGACGGCCCGATGGAATCGTCGGTGCCATCAAGCATGATCGAACCATGACCGAGGAGCCCCCGATCGCTGTCCTGGCCGACGACACGGCCTACGCCGAAGCCGTCCAACTGGCTTGACTCCGCCGCCGCGTACTACGCCGACGGCACCTCCACGCTTGACGACGACGCCTAGGACAGGCTCGTGCGCGGGATCCAGGCGTACGAGGAGGCCCACCCCGAGGTGGTGCTGGCGACCTCACCCACCGGCAAGGTCGCCGGTGGCGCCGTGGTCGGCGACATGTCGCACACCGTGCGCCCACTCCGGGCCGGTCACCCAACCCGGCCAGGCCCTCGGCGTTGAACCGGTCCAGCCGCTCGCGCACGGTCTGCATGTGGCAGCCCAGCTTGGCCGCGATCGCGCTGGTCCGCAGCCCCTGCCAACTCGATACGATCATCTGCGCCCGCATGATCTAGTCGCTCGGGGCGTGCCGCGCTCCGGCCAGCTTGCGGATCTTGCGTTCTTCGTCGGCGTTCAGCGGCGGGCGCGTGAACAGTAGCTTCGGCATGGTGGTCCCCTGCAACCATCATTCCCCCAGCTCGGCTGGTGGATGACCTGCCGGCCGGCGAGCGTTCGGCTCGTAGCCGTCAGCCGGTTGTGAGGATCTCCACGCCGCGCGCCGTGAGCCGTTCGACGACTGCGTCGTGGGGGTCGGCGTCGGTGATCAGTCCGCTGATCTTTTCCCAGGGCAGGACGCGGAACTGCGAAGCTGTGCCGAGCTTCTCGGAGGAGGCGAGGATGTAGGTGTCCGCCGCGCGTGCGGCCAGGGCACGCTTCATCGCGGCCTCCTCGGCGTCGCCAGTGGTTAGTCCCACCTCAGGGTGTACGCCGGTGACGCCGAGCAGGCAGAGGTCGGCGGAGACGTTCTGTGCGGCCTCGACCGCGGCCGCTCCGCAGGCGACCGCCGAGTGCTTGAAGATGCGGCCACCGAGCAGAAAGAGCTCCGTCTGCGGATGGTCGAGCAGCGCGGCGGCAATGGTCGGGCTGTGGGTGATCACGGTGCAGGCCAGGTTCTGAGGGAGCGCGCGGGCGACGGCGAGGGCGGTAGTGCCGCCGTCGAGAATCAGCGCACCGCCCGGCCGCACCAGCCCGGCAGCCAGCGAAGCGACCTTCCGCTTGCCGTCCGGGGCCACGGTCTGCCGGGCGGCATAGCCGACCACCGCGGGCGAAACAGGCAAGGCGCCGCCGTAGACCCGCTGGCACAGTCCCTCGGAGGCGAGATCGCGCAGGTCGCGCCGCACGCTGTCCTCGGAGATCCCCAGTTCGGCGGCGACGTCCTTGGCGACGATCTTGCCCTCACGGGCGAGCAGGCCGAGCAGGTGGTCGTGTCGTTCAGCAGCCAGCATGCACATTCCCTCCTGTTCTTGCACGTTTCTGCATGTATCTTAGCGCCCGTGACCGACAAGCCCATGCTCATCCTGATCGCCGGCCCCTACCGTTCCGGCACCAACGGCGACCCGCAGGCCATGGCCGCCAACCTCGCCCGCCTCGAAGCCGCCGCCTGGCCGGTCTTCGCCACCGGCCACCTCCCCGTGATCGGGGAATGGATCGCCCTGCCCGTCCTGCGCTCCGCCGATGCGGGCCCCACCGACCCCCTCGCCGACCAGGTGCTGTACCCGACCGCCGACCGACTGCTCGCCCATTGCGACGCCGTGCTGCGCCTGCCCGGCGACTCTTCCGGAGCCGACCAGGACGTCGCCACCGCCCGCCACCGCGGCCTGCCCGTCTACCACGACGTGGCCGAGATCCCCCGCCGCACCCCGCAGGAGACCGCGTGACAAGCCACCCCGGCATCGACACCCCCGACCATCGCGGCCGCACCGGCCTCGACCAGGCCGGGCGCGGCCTGGACCGCAACCCCGACGTCGTGATCCGCAACGTCGAGCTCACCTCCCAGGGCTGGCACGTCCTGCGCCGCACCACCTTCGACTACCGCCGCCGCGACGGACGCTGGGAAACCCAGCAGCGCGAGACCTACGACCGCGGCAATGGTGCCGTCGTCCTGCCTTACGACACCGGACGCGGTTGCGTCCTGCTCACCCGCCAGTTCCGCTACCCGGCCTACGTCAACGACCACCCCGACGGCATGCTCGTCGAAGCCGCCGCAGGGCTGCTCGACGCGGACGACCCGCCGACCGCCGTCCGACGCGAGAGCGCCGAGGAACTCGGCGTCACGCTCGGCTCGCTCACCCACGTCTTCGACGCCTACATGAGTCCCGGCTCCGTCACCGAGCGCCTGCACTTCTTCGCAGCCCCCTACACCCCGGCCGACCGCACAGGGACCGGCGGCGGACTCGAGGAAGACGGCGAGGACATCGAGGTCCTCGAACTGCCGTTCGCCGAGGCCCTCGCCATGACCCGCGACGGACGCATCACCGACGGCAAGACCATCCTGCTCCTGCAATGGGCGGCCCTGGACGGACCCCTCGCCCCCGCAGCGGGCGGGAGCAATAGTCACGAGTGAACCGCGCCGGGGTACACAAAGCCTCCAGCAATCCCGGCGCGGTTCAGCCTCCCACCGTGGCCAGGCCGCCATCGACCGGCTGGCCAGCCGCATAACCCCCGAAGGACGTCCGAAGTCGACCACTTAGGCGAGATCGATTCGGTGACCTGATCCACGAGTACGTGCAGGTCGCATGAGGTGACATGGTTCTCGGCATCCACAGGGTGTCACCGGAGGCCTGGCGGGCGTCGAGCAGTTGCGCTGGGGCGACGTACAGCTCTTCGAGTATGGCGATCATGCCTGACTCGAGCCCGAACGTGATCGTGATGATGGCCGAGAGCTTTCACCACCCACGCCTGCCGTCACCGGAAGGCGCTGTCCGGGCCCGTGCGCCGGCCACGGAAGGTACGTCGGTAGCTGTGGGGGGTGGTTCCCAGGCGCTGGGCGAAGTGGTGGCGCAGCGTGGCGGCCGAGCCGAATCCGGCCCGCTCGGCGATCGTGGTGATCGACTCGTCGGTGTTCTCGAGATGCTGCTGAGCGAGCAGGATGCGCTGGTTGGTGAGCCACTGGAGCGGGGTGATGCCCATCTCCTGGTGGAAGCGCCGGGCGAAGGTGCGCGGCGACATGTTCACATGGCGCGCCATGCTCTCCACAGTCAGTTGCTCGTGGAGGTTGGCCTGCAGCCAGGTCTGCAGGGATGCGAAGGGCCCGGCGCCGAACTCGACGTTCGGGCGTTTGATGTATTGGGCTTGATTTCCGTCCCGGTGTGGAGGCGCCACCATGCGCCGGGCAATGTCGTTGGCGACTGCGCTGCCCTGCTCCTTGCGTACCAGGTGCAGGCAGGTGTCGATGCCCGCGACGGTCCCCGCGCCGGTGATGACCGGGTCCTCGTCGACGAAGAGGACGTCCACCTCCACCCGGGTCTTCGGGTAGCGGCGGGCGAGTTCCTCGCCATAGCGCCAGTGGGTGGTGCAGCGGCGGCCGTCCAGCAGGCCGGCCTCGCCGAGCAGGAAGGCGCCGGAGCAGATGCTGAGCACCCGCGCGCCCCGTGCCACCGCGGTCCTAAGCGCCTCGTACAGGTCCTCCGAGTGCCGCACGTTCGGATCCGAAGCCGGAATGCCGATGAGATCGGCCGACTCCAGCCGCTCCAGTCCGTGAGGAGTCTCTACACGGAAGCCATGCCTCGTCCGCACGCTCGTTCCCGTGGGCGAGACGACCGCGAAGTCGTAGACGGGCAGGCCGTCGTCCCCGCGGTCGATCCCGAAGATCTCACAGAACACTCCCAACTCGAAGGCGTGGCCGCCGTCGAGAGCGAGCACCGCGACGTCGTGCAGCATCCGGTTCTCCTTGAGAGGCGCATGAGGTGGCAGGAATTTCAGCTTATTCGGCTGCTCTGCCACTCTCGCTCACGGAGCGGCATCGGAAAGATTGACAGAGCAGAGCGATCGGGTCCAAGAGGGCCGGCGACTGCGTTTCCCTCTTTTCTTCATCTTCATAGGTAGGCGCACGATGACGAGCACGTTCACCCCTGGCATCGAGGAGACGTCCGACGCAGCGGCCCAAGTCCTGCGCAAGCTCGCGCTGGACGAGGATCTCAAATGGCGTGTCCCCGCGGACCCGGTGCTCGGCGGCATCGTCCGCAGGGTGGCGCGGCGCTATGTGGCCGGTGACAGCCTCGCGGACGCGCTGGACCGGCTCGAGGGGATTCTCGCGAAGGGCCACCGCACGAGCGTCGAGTACATGGGTGAGAGCTGCAGCGACCCGCAGCGGGCCGGGACGGAGACGGACGTGTTCGTCGACGCCGCGCGCCTGCTACCGCCGGGCTGCTCAATCTCGCTCGACCTGTCGCACATTGGCCTGGCGATCGATGAAGATCTGGCGTTGGAAAACGCCACACGCATCGCGCGGGCTACAGCTGACACCGGGCGGGAGATGATGATTTCGGCGGAGGGCTCGGACCGTACGGACACAGTCTTGTCCGTGCACCGCAAACTGTCCGAATGTTTCGACCACGTCGGGATCACCGTTCAGGCGCGGCTGCACCGTACCGTCGAGGACCTGCCGGCGCTGCTCGACCTGCCGGGCCGGATCCGCCTGGTCAAGGGGGCCTTCCTGGAGCCGGAGACGATTGCCTACGCGCGCGGGGACCAGGCCCTGGCCACGGCATACCTGCGCTATGCCAAGCTGCTGGCCGCGTCGGGACATCTGTGCTCGTTCGCCACCCATGACTGGGAGCTAATCAACCAGATCGACCACCAGCTTGGCACGCCTGGTCCCGACGTGCCCTGGGAGTTCGAGACCTTGCTGGGCCTCGGGCCCGACCGGCTCGCCGCGATGGCGGAACGGGGTCATCCCACCCGCGAGTACGTCGTCTTCGGCACCGAGTGGTGGCTGTATGTGTGCAACCGGCTGGCCGAGGACCCCCAGCGCGTGCTGCAGGCGCTCATCGACGCCGCCGCCTGAGCGGCGAGGGACAGAGCCCCGGAGTCCTCCGCCGCCGGACACGGTGGGGAGCAGTATCCCGTGCTGTGTACGCCGCCAACAAGATCTTCGCCGCGCACCACAAGGTCAAGATTCCCGCGGACTTCGAGCGGCACACCCTCAAGGACGACCAGCTCAACCACCACCTGCAGGAGTGCTACCCGCCCAAGCAGCCCACCGCCACCTGCATCTTCGACGTCACCACCGACCTCAGGGTCTTCCCCAACATCGCCCCCGCCGACAAGGAGGGGTGGCCGAGATCGTCCGCACGGGCGACAAGCCTGACAGCCCCGCCGTGCTGAGACCCGTCGGACGCGCCGACGGTGGTGCGGGCCTGCCCACGGCGCCGCTCGCCGCCGTGGTGCCCACCAAGGACGCCTCGCCGGTGGCGGTCGCCGGGTTCACCGGGCGACCCGCCGCGAACCTTCCGTAGACCGTGGACATCGGTCACCTGCGGGCGGGGGGCGCCGGTGAGAGCGGCCGGCAGTTCAGGGATCCGGAGAGCAAGGTCAACGAGCCGGAGAAACTGGGAGCCCTCGTGGACAGGGGGCTGCTCGGCGGGCCGGTGATCGAGGACAAGAAGGGCGAGGTCGTCGGGCTGCTGGTCGGCGGAGGCAAGGACGCCAGGATGATCGGCATCCGGGAGGTCACCAAGGCGCTGGCCGAGGCGGACGTCGCCCCCAGGCGCGGTCCGATCGACGCCGCCTTCGAGCAGGCGCTGACCCGCTTCCACACCCATTACTACGGTGCCGCGGTCCCCGCCTTCCAGCGGGTCCTGGACCTCTATCCGGGCCACACCGTGGCCGCCGCGCACCTGAAGACGTTCCAGCAGAAGCGCGGCACCGCCGAGGACTCGGGGACCAAGGGAGCCGCTGCCGTCGCCGACACGGGAGAGACGCCGCTCTGGCCGCTTCTTGTCGTCGGAGCCCTGCTCGTGGGGGTCGTGGTGGTGTGCGCGCTGCTGCTCTGGCGCCGCAGGTCGTCCGCACCGGATTCCCCGGAGGGCCCGCCCGCGCAGACCCGGCCTCTCCTGACCAACCCGCCCGCGCAGACCCGGCCGCCCTTGATGAATCCGCCCGCGAATACCAGGCCTCCCCTGACCAATCCGCCATCCGCTCCGCCGGGACCGGCGTTCGACGAGAAGGCCGACGCCACGATCGTGGTCGGCCGTTCCTTCCCCGCGCTGCCCAGGATCCCCACCTCGCCGGGCCAGCCCGTGCTGGTCGCGAAGGGGCCCGACAGCAAGAGGGATCCCGGTACCAAACCGACTGACACGCCCACGCAGCAGAAACACTGCACCGGTTGCGGGATGGGCCTCGGCCCCGCCCACAGCTTCTGCGGATACTGCGGCCAGCCGACCAAGTAGCGACAGAGCATTAATCTGACGCCTGTCCTGCTTTTCTGTGGGGTAGCAAGGGCCGCTACTTCCGGTGCGCCTCATCGAGCGATTCACCGTCCGGTTACCGGCAGCCGAACCTCGGGGCTTCCCCCATGCCATGGTGGCGGAACATAAGGGCGTTCAATCACAGCTTGTGATTGAACGCCAACGTGGCTGGAGGCGATGCGTTCGCCTTCAGCCACATTGGCGCTTCCCCTATGTGAAGCGGCGCAGGCGCAGGCTGTTGCCGACCACGAAGACCGAGGAGAACGCCATCGCGGCTCCGGCGATCATGGGGTTGAGCAGGCCGAGCGCGGCCAGCGGCAGGGCGGCCACGTTGTAGGCGAAGGCCCAGAACAGGTTGCCCTTGATGACGGCCAGCGTGCGGCGCGACAGCCGGATGGCATCGGCGGCCACCCTTAGGTCGCCGCGTACCAGGGTGAGGTCGGAGGCCTCGATGGCGGCGTCGGTGCCGGTCCCCATGGCCAGGCCGAGGTCGGCCTGAGCCAGTGCCGCGGCATCGTTGACGCCGTCACCGACCATGGCCACCGACCGGCCTTCGGCCTGCAGGCGCTTGATGACGTCGACCTTGTCGGCCGGCAGCACCTCGGCGATCACCTCCTCAATGCCCACCTCAGCGGCCACCGACCGGGCGACGCTTTCGTTGTCGCCGGTGAGTAGCACCGGCCTCAGCCCCAGGGTGCGCAGTTGCCGGATCGCCTCGGCGGAGGTCGGCTTGACGGTGTCGGCCACCACCAGGACCGCGCGGGCCTTGCCGTCCCAGCCGACCGCGACGGCCGTACTGCCTGCCGCCTGCGCCGCGGTGAGCGCCCCCTCCAACTCGGCGCTCAGGTGCTGTGACCATTCGGCGAGCAGCGTGGGGCGGCCCACCAGCACGGCGTGCCCGTCGACGACCCCCTGGACGCCGAGGCCTTCGAGGTTGGCGAAGTCCTCGGGGGTGGGCAGGTCGCCCACGCGCTCGGCGGCGCCCCGGGCGACGGCCTGGGCGATGGGGTGCTCGGAGGCGTGCTCCAAAGCGCCGGCTAGGCGCAACACCTGCGCCTCCTCCTGGCCGTCGGCCAGGTGCACTTCGGTGAGGGTCATCTTGCCCTCGGTGACGGTGCCGGTCTTGTCCAGCACCACGGTGTCGATCCTTCTGGTGGACTCCAGCACTTCGGGGCCCTTGATCAGGATGCCGAGCTGGGCTCCGCGGCCGGTGCCGACCAGCAACGCGGTCGGGGTGGCCAGGCCCAGGGCGCACGGGCAGGCGATGATCAGCACGGCGACCGCGGCGGTGAAGGCCGCCCCGGCGCCGCCGCCGGTGCCCAGCCAGTAGCCGAGCGTGCCGACGGCCAGTGCGATCACGATCGGGACGAAGATCCCGGAGATGCGGTCGGCCAGCCGCTGCACGGCGGCCTTGCCCGTTTGGGCGTCCTCGACCAGCCTGGCCATCTGGGCGAGCTGGGTGTCGGAACCGACGCGGGTGGCGCGGACGACCAGGCGGCCCCCGGCGTTGACGGTCGCGCCGGTCACCGTGTCGCCGGGCCGTACCTCGACCGGCACCGACTCACCGGTGAGCATGGAGGCGTCGACCGCGGAGGAACCCTCCTCGACCACGCCGTCGGTGGCGATCTTCTCGCCCGGCCGGACCATGAACCGGTCGCCGACCACGAGCTGATCGGAGGGGATGCGGATCTCGGATCCGTCGCGCAGGACGGTGACGTCCTTGGCACCCAACTCCAGCAGGGCTCGCAGGGCGGAGCCCGCACGGCGTTTGGCGCGGGCCTCGAAGTAGCGGCCGGCCAGGATGAACGCGGTCACGCCCGCGGCCGCCTCCAGGTAGATGTTGCCCGAGCCGTCGGTGCGCTCGATCGTGAACGAGAACGGATGGATCATGCCCGGGGTGCCCGCGCTGCCGAAGAACAGAGCCCACAGCGACCAGCCGAGAGCGGCGAGGGTACCGAGCGAGACCAGGGTGTCCATGGTCGCGGCGCCGTGGCGCAGGTTCGTCCAGGCGGCCCTGTGGAAGGGCCAGCCGGCGTAGATGACGACCGGGGCCGCCAGGGTGAGCGACAGCCACTGCCAGTTGGTGAACTGCAGCGCCGGGATCATCGCCATCGCGATCACCGGCACGGCGAGCACCACGGAAGTGATCAACCGCTGGCGCAGCGGCCGGAGCTCGTCCACGGGCTCTTGCGGTGAGCCTTCGGCCCTGGGCGGGGCGGGCAGTTCGGCGGTGTAGCCGGTCTTCTCGACCTCGGCGATCAGCTCCTGCGGATCGACGCCCTCGCCGAAGGTGACCTTGGCCTTCTCCGTGGCGTAGTTGACGGTCGCGGTCACGCCGTCGAGCTTGTTGAGCTTGCGCTCGATCCGGTTGGCGCAGGACGCGCAGGTCATGCCGCCAATGGAGAGTTCGACCGTGCTCTGTGGTCTGTCGTCGGTGAGGGGGGACATCACCTGCTCCTTTCTCTCGTCATGCCTGCGTCAGTGGTTGTGATCGCCGTGTGAATCGGATGCAGACGGGGTGGCCGTCGGCGTCGGGCTTGAGGTCGCAACCGGCGCTGAGGCCCCGCCGGCATGGGCGGTGAAGGCGGCGGTGCGCACGTCTCCTTCGTGCTGGAAGTCCAGGAAGAGCCGGTAGTCGCCCCGGCTGGGCACCTCGGCGTAGAAGGTGACCTCCGGACCGGCAGGCGTTGTGCCGTCGCCCGGCTCACCGTCGGGATGCACGTGCAGGTAGGCCAGATCCCCGGCGCGCAGCGCGACCAGGTGACCGTAGGCACCCAGGTAGGGTTGCAGGTCGGTGACCGGGCGGCCGTCCTTGCTCACCTTCAGGGTGAGCTTGCTGGAGGCGCCCGGAGTGAGAGTTCCCTCGAGCTCTACGGTGTAGCCGTCCACGGTTGCGGTCCGGTTGGCCACCGGCAGCGCCTTGGACTCGTAGTCGCCGGCGGCGTGCAGGTCCGCGCCCAAAGTCAGGCCGCTGCCGCCTTCGGGGGCGAAGTCGGCGAACGCCCGGTAGGCGCCCGCTTCGGGCAACGTCAGCTTCACCGACCACACGCCGCCTGCAGCCAACTCGGGGTGCAGGTGCTGGAAGCTGCCCAGGTCGCGGGAGACCACGATGAAGTGCAGCTTCTTGTCGTGCAGCACCTGGTAGCCGGTGACCGGCCTCCCGTCGGGGCCGGTCACGCTGAATCGGAAGTCCGTGGCCTTGCCGGGCTCGATCGTCGTTGTCTCGGGGGTCAGGGTGTAGCCGTCCTGGGACACTTGAAGCCCTCCTGGGAGGGATGCCGCGGCCTCGGCCCGGCTCGGGGCCGCCTTCTTGGGGACTCCATCACCGTCCATCGCCTGGCTCGGGGACGGGGTCGCGTGGGCTCCGTGGCCGTCCGCGATGGGCGCGGTGCCGGCGGACCCCACCGCAGCGCCGGCTCCGAGAGCTCCACCGAAGATCACGGCAAGGCCAAAGGCGTAGGCGCCCAGCTTGGCGGGCGTGTTCATGACGCGGTCACCACTTCGTATCCGGCCTCCTCGACCGCGGCCGTGATCGCGGCGTTGTCGAGGGGGCCGTCACTGTCCACTGTGACCAGGCCGGTGGCCAGGTCCACCTTGACGCCGGTGACGCCCGGGACCTCGGTGACCTCCTCGGTGACCGAGCTGACGCAGTGGCCGCAGGTCATGCCCTTGACGGTGTAGGTGGTGGTGGTCATGACGATCACTCCTCTTTGTGATGGTGACGGTTGGCTGCCGGTCTATGTGAGGGTCAGGAGCGGACGAGGCGGGCGATGGCGTCGGAGGCTTCCTTGACCTTGGCCTCGGCCTCGGCGCCACCTTTGGCGACGGCGTCGGCCACGCAGTGCGCCAGGTGCTCTTCCAGCAGGGACAGGGCGAAGGACTGCAGGGCCCGGTTGGCCGCCGACACCTGGGTGAGGATGTCGATGCAGTACTTGTCTTCCTCGACCATCCGCTGCAGACCGCGGGCCTGACCTTCGATCCGGCGCAGCCGCCGCAGATGGTCCTGCTTGTTGTCGGCGTATCCGTGCATTTTTCCCCTAGGGCTGGCTTCTTCTCACTGCAACAATATACCCCCCTACCGTATTCCAGCCGGTTTCGTGATGGAGTCTGTGAGTAAGGAGCGGCGGGGGCGTGCCGGGGCACGCCCCCCAAACCGCGTTACACCTGGGCCACCTCGGGTTGAGCGTTTGCCTGCTTCGGCTTGCGCATGAGCAGCAGGGTGAGCACGGCCCCTATGGCGGCCACGGCCCCGGCGCCGATGAAGGCACCCTGGAAACCGTCGGTGAGCCTGGGCAGATTCCCCAGCTCGGCGGCGCCCTGGGAGGTGGCGATCGCGGTCATGACGGCCAAGCCCAGAGCCGAGCCGACCTGGTAGGTGGTGTTGACGATGCCGGAGGCCAGCCCGCTCTCCTCCGGACGCGCCCCGGACATGGCCGACATCATCGCCGGGATGTAGGCCAACGACATGCCGACTGCGGCGATCAGCGAAGCGGGCAGCACATCGGAGATGAATGCCCCGTCCGGACGGACCAGGGACAACCCCGCCACCCCGGCGGCCAGGACGAGCAGGCCACCGGCGATGAGTGGCTTGGCGCCGAACCGGCCGAGCAGCCTCGCGGTGATGCCGATCATGAAGATCATGATGGCGATGGTCATCGGCAGCAGCGCCGCGCCGCTGGGGAAGGCGCCGTAGCCCAGCACCTGCTGCAGGTAGAGGTTGAGGAAGTACCACATCGGGATCCAGGCGGCGCCGAGAAGTGCCATCGCCAGGTTGGCGGTGGCCAGGCCGGGGGTGCGCCAGATACCCAGCGGCATGAGGGGCTCGTGCACCGTGCGCTGGACCACGAGGAACAGCGCCAGCAGCGCGGCTGCTCCGGCCAACTCCAGCAGCGTCGCAGCCGAGCTCCAGCCCTGCTCGGGAGCGCGCACGATGGCGTAGACGGCCAGGGCGATGCCCGCGGTGACCGCGATGGCGCCCAGCACGTCGACCGAACCGCGCTTGCCCTGGACGGCAGGCAGCAGGACGGGGACGGCGGCCAGGGTGGCCAGGCCGATCGGCACGTAGACGATGAACACCCACGGCCAGCTCAAGTATTCGGTGACGACGCCGCCCAGAAACACGCCCGCGGTGCCGCCGGCCGGAGCCGCGGCGCCGTACAGCGCCATGGCCTTGCCCAGCTCGCGCGGGTTGTGACCGAAGAGCATCATGAGCAGGGTCATCGAGGCCGGGGCGATGAGCGCGCCGCCGACCCCTTGGACGCCGCGGCCGAGAATCTCGATCCAGGCGTTACCCGCCGCGGCGGCGACGATGGAGCC
Source organism: Streptosporangium amethystogenes (assembly GCF_000721075.1). Classification (GTDB taxonomy): domain Bacteria; phylum Actinomycetota; class Actinomycetes; order Streptosporangiales; family Streptosporangiaceae; genus Streptosporangium; species Streptosporangium amethystogenes. The sequence continues at coordinate 14,140 of NZ_JOEQ01000044.1, read as the reverse complement.
GGCGATCAGGATGAGCCAGCCGGTGGTGAAGACCTTGCGGGCGCCGAACAGGTCCGACAGCCGACCGCCGAGCAGCAGCAGGCCGCCGAAGGCGATGACGTAGGCGTTGAACACCCACTGCAGGTTGCCTTGGGAAAAGCCGAGGTCGCGCTGCATGTCGGGCAGGGCGACACCGATGATGGAGGTGTCCATGATGACCATGAACTGTGCGGCGGCGAGCACGATGAGTGCCTGCCACCTGCGTGGATTGACGGCGTTCATGCCGCACTCCTGGTTCCTCGCATTCCGCCGGAGTGGCAGGATGCGTCGTAGGGGGTTGGGTGTGATGTCGAAGTCGGACCGGCCCCGCAGGTGGGCGTGCACGCCAATGCACGCCCACCATCTGTTTGCTCAGGCTAAATTCCTCTAGGAAGCGCTGACGGGCGAGGCATCGGCCAGGGCGTAACCCGCCTGCTCCACCGCCGCGCGGATCTCCTCATCGGAGAAGCCCGCTCCGCTGACTGTGACCGCGCCGCCGGCCAGATCGACCTGGACGCCGGTCACGCCGCCGACCTTGCCGATCTCAGCGGAGACCGACGAGACGCAATGCCCGCAGGTCATCCCGCTGACCGTGTAGACGCTTCCGCCGCTGGTCTCCACCTGCGCGGAGACGCTGTCCGCGGTGCCGCACGCACATGCCGTGCACATGAGGTTCTCCTCTCGCATGTACCCCAGTGGGGTACCTCGATTCATGACCTTAACATACCCCCGGGGGGTTCAAATCCCATAGCGATTCTTGATTGCACGAATAAAGAGAGGAGTGCGGCAAGCCCGCACAGGTAATCAACGCGGGCGTGCGTGGCACCGTTGCGGTCACCTGGCAACGGCGAGGAAGTCCATGATCGGAAGTAGCGTGCACAGCCCCGCGACGGCCCGCACGAGCTGGCGGATGTTGTGCGGCAGGGTCGGCTTCCATAGCAGGAAGCCGGAGACGACGCGGGCGAACTCCCCGGCGGCGGGGTCAGCTTGTCGCCGACTTTGCGGATGTCGCCGTTAAGGTAGGCGACTGTTCCGACCGGCTCGCCATCGCGATACAGCGCCCACTGGCGGCCATCGGTGTGGAGCACGTTGGGCAGCGGGCACAGCTTCTCCCACTGCGTTCTTTCATGTTTGTTCGGGGTCTGTCTGGGTGCTCGGCACGCCCCGGTGCGGGCCTCTTCGCGTTCGGCAGCTTCTTGCGCGCGGTCTCTTTGAGGTTCGGCACGTCGGCGGCGGCCGCTTCTTTCACGCAGTAGCCGATGTGGTCGTTGAGCAGGCCGAGGGCGACTAAACACCCTCACCCCCTAAGGGTGAGGTATTGTTTCCCTGACCGCTTACCCCCCGGGCGTATCGCAGCGAAGGAGACCGGCAGGTGGTACGCACTATTCTTCGGCACCGCCGGTGAGGCGGGCATGAAACACCCCAGCGGCTCGGCACTGGAAGGTTCGAACATGCCCCAGGAACGGCGCCTTCAAATCGCCCTCATCGTGGTGGGGATCGTCTTTGTCGCCGGGGTATACCCCTTAATGAACCTTTGGCCGGCCGGTTTCCGCTGGCAACCGGAACAGCCCGAGTACGAGCAGATGATCGCGGTGATCTACGCGGTGCTTGGGATCTTCCTGATCCGAGCCTCCCGCGACCCGTTCAACCACCTGTCCCTGATCTGGTTCACCGTGTGGTCCAGCCTGGTGCATGCCGTCGTCATGGCCGTGCACGCCGTGATGGATCTCGGCGAGTGGGTTCATCTGGTGGGCGACGTTCCCGCGCTGATGATCGTAGCCGTGGTACTTGCCGTGCTCACCCCGCGCCACCTGGCGTCGCCCACTCCTTGAGCACGGCTGTGCGCGGCTCTTCGGTCTGTTCCGGCGCCTTGCCAGACGATCATCATCTGGGTGAACATCACATCCGCATCGTTGAAGGACACACTCGATTCGCGGCTTGGGGATGCGGACGGAGCGTCGGCCATGCCGGCGAGCCTGACCGCGACGTCATTGCTGCTTCCGCAGGCGGTAAGCAGCGCGAGCGCACCGGCTCCCGCCGCGACGGTCAGGGTGAGCCTGCGATGGGTTGATGGACATGGCGGTGCTCCTTTTCCCATGTTCGAATGTCGCCCCATCTTGTCGCGGGCAGATCTCGGGAGCTTTCTCCCGCGTGCATTGAGCCCCATTACAGGCAACCGAAAGTCACACAAGGTGTAGCTCTTATGTGCCCGGAGACGGTTTGGCTACACGACGTGACAGGTTGATCTACCGGATGCTGATTCACCCCGGACGTAAAGGCGGGCCGAAGGGCTTTCGCGAGCCCGATTTCGCCCGGCTGCCGAATGCCGCGCACGCCCAGTTGGGCGCCGAACTGGCGCTGATGCAGGAGGAGGGACCGTCTTGCGGTGACGGCTGTGACCAGGACGTGTAGTTCAGTGAGCGGGTGCCTGCGCCACCAGCGTGCAGGGAGCCGGCCAGCCGCAGACGTGGCGGACGGACGGAGCCTGCACGAGTGGCGCTGCGGCGATGGGTCCGCCCTCCGCCATCGCCGTCTGTTACGCAAAAGGCTTATCGACAGTGGCCCATTCGCGGGGCTCAGCTCGAGGCCGGACGGTAGACGATGGCGAACCGGTGCCCTGCGTCTGTTGATTCCATGACGGTCCCGTCCTCCATGGCCGCGAGGAGACGCTGGCTGTCGACGGCGGTGAAAGCAGCGGCCTGGCCTGGCAGCCGGCCCGATACCTGCCAGGTCTTGCCGCTGTCCTTACTGATGTGCACCTGGCCGTCGGCACCGGCTCCGACGAGCTCATCGGCGCCAAAAGCGTCCACATAGGACATGAGCGGGGAGCCGGTGAGCGCGGTGAAGTTCACGCCGCCGTCATGGCTGACCTGGAGCCCGTCGGGGGTGGTCGCGTACTCGACGATGCCCTCGCCCTGGACATGCGCCGGCCTCAGGACTACTTCCACCGGCTTTGGAGCACCGGCTTCAACGCCGCCGACCTCGCCGTCATCAGCCACTCCGAGGACACCTCATGACGAGCGGCACACGCACCCGCGCAGCCAACGAGGCACGCCGCAGCAGCACCCGGGACAAGCTCGAACGGACAGAAGAAGCGCTGCGGCTCATGCGCCGCGAACGCGCGTTCGTCACCTATCCCGCCGTTGCCCGCCGAGCGGATGTCTCCCGCACATTCCTTTACCAGAATCCCGATGCCAAAGCCCTTATGGCCGCGGCGATCGCTGCCTACGGTGACCAACGCCGCCAGCGCCAGGGCAACCAGGACTTCCAAGTCGAAGCGTCTTGAACCGCGCCGGAATTGCTGGAGCTTTGATGTACACCCGAGTTCGGTGGAGTCGCCCGATGAGCGGATGCGCTGGTATGTGCTGCCCGGTGGGGTGGACTGGAAAAGCGTGGTGGGGTCGTTGGCCCAGCACGCCATATCCGCCTTCGTACCGGACACCCTCGTTCGCGTGCTCCCCGCATCTGGTCGATGAGCGGTACATGACCAGCGCGGAAAAGCGCGTCCAGGAGTCTTTGGCCCGGCTGGCCGAGGACTACCAAGCAGCCAAGTCCGACCTGGACAAAGCTCTGACCGAGGCTCGAGAGCTCGCCGACCCGATCCGCTACCAGTTGTTGCACAGTGCCGGGCACGCCCTGACCGATGCGGTGGGCGCGGTGTTACGCCAAGAAGGTCTGAACGTCACCGACCTCGATCAGGTCATCGGCTCCAAGCCGACGGACTTCCTCATCCGGCACGCACCCCAGACGGTGCTGGTGGAGGTCAAGTCCGCCAGCGGTGCTGCCACGGAAACGCTGATCACCGATCTGCAGCGCCATCTGGCCACCTGGTCCCAACTGCATCCAGGCACCCCGCTCGACGGCGACATCCTGGTCATTAACGCTCAAACCAAACTCATCCTGAGCGGGTGCCTCACCCCTACCAACGGCACGAGTTCGTCGCCGCGCTGCCCGACCTGGTCATCAGCACGTTGTCGCTGTTTCACTGGTGGGTGGCCGAAGACTGGGATTCGATCATCAAGGCGGTGCCGGCAGATCCCGGCCAGTGTTGACGATGCCCACCGCTGTGTGGGACGCCCTCGACCCTTGCCTCCAGAATGTCTGGCTGTCTTCGGGGTGGCCAGGTTGATTCCTGCCTGGTAGCAAGCGTTGTATTCGGTGGTTCGGCGTGCCTTCTTTCGGGGTGTCCCAGTTGTGCTCTGAACAGCCCTGGCTGACGGCTGCGTCGGGGAGGGACATTCCAGCTCTGGGGCGCGTTCCGTGGCCCGGAAATTGTCGGTGCCGGGCGCGATGATGGGATCATGACCGACGCACCCCCCAGCACTCTCATCGCTGATCAGACCGCCTATGCCGAAGCCGTTCAGCTCGCCCTGGACGCCGCCGCGGCGTACTACGGAGACGGCACTTCCACGCTGGACGACGATGCCTACGACCGGTTGGTCCGGGGCATTCAGGCGTATGAGGCCGAGCATCCCGACGAGGTGCTGCCGTCCTCGCCGACGGGCAAGGTGGCCGGTGGCGCGGTGGTCGGCGACGTTCCGCACACGGTGCCGATGCTGAGCCTGGACAACGTCTTCGGCGCCGGGCAGCTGGTCGACTGGGCCGCGTCGCTGGAGCGCAGGCTGGGCCGGCCGGTGACCGTGTGGAGCGTGGAGCCGAAGCTCGACGGGCTGGCGATCGCCGCACGCTATCGCGGCGGTCGGCTGGTGCAGCTGGTCACCAGGGGCGACGGCACTAAGGGTGAGGACGTGAGCCACGCGATCGGCACCATCGTGGGACTGCCCGCCAGGCTGGCCGAGCCGGTCACGGTGGAGTTGCGCGGCGAGGTGATGATGACCACGTCGCAGTTCGAGGACGCGTGCGCCAAGCGTCGCGCGCACGACGGCACCACGTTCGCCAATCCGCGCAGCGCCGCCGCGGGCACGCTGCGCGCCCAAGACCGACCGTATGTGTGCGAGCTGACGTTCTTCGGCTACGGCGCGCTGCCACACCCCGACGACACCTCCGAGCAGGCCGTGCTGTAGGTTCCGCTTTCCCCTGGCGGAGTCCCGTTCAAAATAGCGGTGCGATGGCGGATGCGCCACCGTTTATGCCGTTCTTGTCGAAGTTCCACTTGTTTGCATGCGGGAGGAAGACACTTGCCATGCTCTGGTTTGGGACCAGGGCACCCTTGCGTCCGGCGGCTAGTGAAGCCGCTTCCGTGAAGGCCGAGTTAGGTGGCAGCCGATGAGATCTTTAAGCGATATCGGTTCGGTTCTGGCGAGCGTGAAGCGGGCTGATGAAAAGACGGTGGAAGATCTCGACTGGCACTCTGTCTCGGCCGACTTCCTGCGTACCGTGCTGCCGTGGCGAACGTTCCGCTGGTACCAGGGACAGAAGCACTACTCGGGGATCTATTGGTCGGCCACAACACGTGACCATGTGATCTACGAATCGAGGCTCGAGTTGGGGCGATTGCTCTTCGCTGACTTCGACCCGGTGGTGCGTCATATCATCGCCCAGCCTTTCTTGCTCAAGGCGGAGATCGACGGCGCGCTACGTCGTCATATCCCCGACTATCTGCTGTTTACCGACAATGGGCCAGTCGTTGTCGACGTCAAGCCGCAGCACCGACTAGAACACCCAAAGGTCGCCTCCTCCTTCGCGTGGACGCGGAAAGCGGTCGAGCGGCGTGGGTGGAGTTACGAGATTTACAGCGAACCTCAGTCAGCCGAGTTGGAAAATGTCCGATTCCTGGCTGGGTTCCGGCGGGACTGGTTGTTCGATGTCGGAATATTGGATGCTCTGCGAGCCCTACCGCTTGACGGAATGACCTTAGGAGCCGCGTTCAAGAGCTTGCCGGATCAGCCTCGACCGCTGCTCAAGGCAGCTGTGCTGCACTTACTTTGGTCTCAGCACGTGATCACAGATCAGAGCCGTCCGCTCAGCGCGGCGCACGTACTGCGGAAAGCCGCGTGAGCGGGGCGGGAACCCGACTAGGAGTCGGGACGCATTTTCGACTGGATGGCGAGACGGTCGAAGTGGTCGAAATCTTCGCGCTACCCACCGGCATGGAGGTGCTCCTAAAGGACGGGCGCGACCGGTTGCAGCGAATGTCGGTCCGCGAACTAATGACCTCGGGACGAGCCCAGGTGATCCCCAACCGGACGGGGCCCGTAGCCGATGATCCGGGTGACCTGGCCACGGTGATGCTGGCCACGCTATCGAAAGCGGAGAAAGCCGAGGTTCTGGAGCGTGCATCGCACGTCAGGGAGATGCTCTTTGGCTACCGCTCGGGCACGCCTGAACTGCCGGGGGCGGATGAGCCACGGCCGCAGTACTCTCCGGACCTGCCGCTGGCGCGTCGCTATGCAGCCAAGGCGTCCGAACTCGGAATAGGAGTACGCACTCTGGAACGCTGGGCAATGCGGTACCACGCCGATGGCGAAGCCGGGTTGGTGCTGCAAAAGGGATCGTCAAGGACCGATGGGCTGGGCCGGGCGGATCCTCGGTGGGTGGAGACTGCGCTGGAGGTGATGGCCGAATACACCGAAGAGTCCCAGCCCTCAGTAAAGATCGTCATTGAACGTGTACGCATACGTCTGGAAGCCCGCTTCGGCGCCGACGTGGTCAAGGTTCCGAAGCGGACGACGGCCTACCGGTGGATGGAAGAGCTGGAACGGCGCCAGCCAACGTTCCGGCTGAGCACCAAGCGCAATCGGGACATCGCGAGCCGACCCGGCGGGGTCTATGGGAAACTGCGTCCCACCCGGCCGGGCGAGTACCTACTGATGGACACCACTCGGCTGGATGTTTTTGCGTTGGATCCGGGCACCCTTCAGTGGATGCAAGCAGAGCTGACGGTTGCGATGGATTGGTACACCCGATGCATCACCGGAATCCGTGTCACCCCGGTATCGACGAAGGCTGTGGATGCCGCAGCTGTGCTTTTCCAGACCTACCGGCCCCAACCGATCGGCCCTTCATGGCCTGAGGGTGCCGCCTGGCCGGACCACGGAATTCCCCGTACGGTGTTAGTGGATAAGGCGGCGGTCGACGGTCCACTGGCTGCGGCGGCAGGTCCTGCGATGGTGCCAGAGACGCTGGTGGTCGATCACGGCAAGATATTCCTATCTGAACATCTGCTCAGTGTCTGCCGTCGATTGGGCATCTCAGTGCAGCCTGCCCGGCTGCGGACGGGTCGAGACAAAGGCCCAATCGAAAGGTTCTTTAAGACCCTCCGGGAGGATCTACTCCAGGTCCTGCCGGGCTATAAAGGTCCGGATATTCACACGCGCGGCGTCAACCCAGAGAAGGACGCGTTCCTCTTCCACCATGAACTGGAGGCGATGATCCGTGAGTGGGTGGCGGTGGATTACCATCGCCGTCCCCATGGTGGCCTGCTCGACCCACATCTACCTAAGTTCCCGCTGTCCCCGGTAAAGATGTTCGAGCACGGGATAGCTCGAGCCGGCTACATCGAGGTGCCGCGCGACTCCAATCTGGCCTATGAATTCCTTGAGATCAATTGGCGGACGATCCAGCACTACGGTATCGAGATTGACTCGCGGCGCTACAACGGTGACGCACTCGATATCTGCCGCGATGTCACCAGTTCGCACGGAGGACGAGCCAAGGGCCGCTGGCCGATCTGCACCGACCCTGACGATGTAACCCGGGCTTACTTTCGTGATCCAGTGGAACACCGCTGGCACACCCTGTGGTGGGAACATGCTCCAGATTTGAAGATGCCGCTCAGCGATGAGGCCCTAAAATTCGCTCGTCAGTTAGCCGCCAAGCGGTACACGTATCCCAACGACAAACTCGCGGTCGGACTACTTCTGGAACGATGGAGTCTTGGGCTGGGTAATTCCTTAAGCGAGCGCCGCATGGCCCTACGGCTTTCCCGAGAGCAGCTGGGAGAGGGGCTGCCAGGGGCAGAGACTGAACCATCAGTTGCCACATTGCCGTCGGTCTCCCGCATCTTGTCCCTGCCGAAAGAGCCAGCGATGGACGAAGCTGTCCAGTGCGCAACCGATACCGAAGCGAGCGACGACGACGACATTGATCTTGAAGATCTGAATGAGGAACTCGGCTTCTACGCAACCGCTCTGAAGGACGTGGATGACTAACCACCGCGATGCCAAGGTGCCGGACAGCGATTTGCGGATCAGACTGGACAACCTGACCTTGTCCCGTAAAGAGGGATGGAAGCGCCGAGTAGATGCCCCACCTCGCCTCCAGCCCGAGATATTGACGCGGCGGCAGCTCAAGGCGTTGGGAGAGGCCGCTCTCGCTGAGTATGACAAACGGCGCCGCGTCTGGCATGCGAACCTCGGCCCGCTGAAGACTCCACAATTGGCGGCACTGCATGAGGATCTATGGGACATCCTCGATAGCAATGAGCAAGACGGCGACAAAGTCAAAGGGGGGATCGCAATCGATGCTTTCCCCGGCCTCGGGAAGACAACGGCAGCGCTCGCCTTCGCAAAGAAATTTCACCTCCGCGAGGTAAGAGACCATGGCGAGTACACCGATGCGGGACACGAACGGTGGCCCGTCTGCCGAGTCGGGCTAACCAGCAATACTGGGATGCGGGACTTCAATCGCGGAATGTTGGAGTTCTACGGTCACCCAGGCCGCTTCCGCGGCACGGCCGCCGACTTCGGTCACCGCGCACTGGATTGTGTCTTGTCCTGCGAAGCGAAACTGCTAATCGTCGATGATCTGCACTTCTTGAGGTGGAAGAACAAGAATGGCATCGAGGTCAGCAACCACTTCAAGCACATCGCCAACGAGTTCCCAGTGACTCTGCTACTGATTGGCGTTGGTTTGGAGAATCGAGGATTGTTCGACGAGGGCGACAGTTATGAGGACGCGATCCTTGCGCAAACGGGCCGACGCACCACTCGACTAGACATGGACGTATTTACTGTTGATAGCGCTGAAGGGCGCAGAAATTGGCGCAACACGTTGCTCGCGATTGAGCAACGTGTCGTCCTGGCGGACAAGTATTCCGGTATGATCGCCGACGACCTGTCGGACTATCTCTTCGCCCGTAGCACCGGGCACATCGGTTCGCTCATGACCTTGATTAACCGTGGCTGCCAGCGAGCCGTACGCACCGGTGTCGAGCGGTTGGGAATTGATCTGCTGGACCGAGTAAAGAATGATGCCGCCTCCGAGGCCGGCCGCAAGGAAATGGAGTCAGCCTTTGCCGCAGGCCGCTTGACGAGCCGGCCCCAGCAAAAGACTGCATGAACAGCCAGCGCACCCTGCCGATCCGGGTGCTTCCTTTACCCGGTGAGGCGTTGGACTCCTGGTTCGAGGCGATCGCTCATCGGCTTCATACCCCTCTGGGCGAGCTGATGCCGCAACTCGGCCTCACCCGCCGTCTTCATGTGGAAAACCACCTCATGGACATTCCACTAGACTGGACTATTCTCCTGCGGGAACACGAAGCCGCCGTGATCGCTGATGTCACCGGGACGAACACAAAAACGATCAGAACCATGACGCTGGAGCATTACCACCAGCGGGCTCTTCAGATCGACCGCATCACTCGCCGAGTCGTCCCGCAAGTATTGTGGGGGCGATCACGAGGCTCTCGTTTCTGCTCGGACTGCCTTGCTGCTGATGCTGGCCGATGGCGATTGCTCTGGCGACTGGGCTGGGCTTTCGCCTGTCCCGCCCACAACCGTCTGCTCGCCGACCTCTGCCCGGATTGCAGGCGTGTTCAACGGAAGTACCCTCATGCAAAGTATGTCGTCCCTCAACCTGGCTTGTGCGCCAACCCAGTACTCGGCATCGCTCCCAGGGCCGGAACCGCTCGATGCGGTGGAATACTCACCGCTGCTGAAGCCCTCCCTCTCATCGCCCCTCACCCGGCTTTGACAGCACAACGATTACTCTTTCAGACGATTGATACAGGAACAGCCCAGTTCGGCATCTATGCCGATGATCCGCAACCAGCCTTGACGATGCTGTCCGACGCCCGAGCGCTGGCTAGCCACATTTTAAACTCAGTTTCCTCGGAACACCTCAAGGAGTTCTTACCCGAGGACCTACTGAATGCTTATGAGAGCTTGCTGGCTCTACCATCAAAGACTAATGCTGTCGCCAACCCGCCATCCCGTTTGGGGGCAACGGCGCCTCCTAGTGCCATTACGACCGCAATCGGGCTTACGGCAGCAATCAACATTCTCATCCAACCCAGCATCCGCCAAGCCGGTCATGCACTGGGCCGACTTATAACCACAAGCCGTCAGCATCCCGGGCCGGTCAGCCCATCGACGCTAAGAGATTGGGGCAGCGGAACCAGCGCCGCGTTCAAATCTGTTCAACTCGCTGCTATCGGCCCCATGCTAAGACCCAGCGACCAACTCCGCCATCGAGTCGCCTCCAGCAAACCAGACTCGCTTGAGGAAGTATCTTCACATGTCCTGCGTCGCTCCCGCTCAGTCCCGACCATGCTCTGGCCCGCATGGTCACTGCGAATCTCTCCCGTCAAAGGAACACAAATAAAATTCATGCGTCCCGCGCTGTCATGCGTACTCTTAATGGTCGGCAACCGTCTGGAGTACTCAGATACAACTCAGCGGCTCGGCGCAGCCATCAATACCAGCAACATCTCCCGTGTTTTACAGGGTCTCCAAGTCGATCCTCACTGGCGAGACATCCTTACTGCCCTGATTCGTCTCGCCGAGTCCCTCGACGAACATCCTGCCCCGATCGACTACTCACGACGCCGAAGCCTTGACTACAGCAACGTATTGCCAGATTCGGACTGGGCGGATATTTGCCAACGTATCGGCATGACTGTCGGCAAGGGTGTCCGCATCAAACTGGCCCGTTGCCTACTTTTCGAACGACTCAGTGGACTACCGGCAGACCTAGCTCCGCCATCCTTCGCTACTACCAATTCTGTTTCCCGCTCTCGTCTCGCCAACTTCACCCGGCAGCTTACTCCAGATCTGCTCGTCGAACTTAACCAAATCGCGCGCCGATTTCTTAGCGAGATGTTCATACACGAACCAATCTCCTGGCAGCCTCCTATCGACCTGCTCCAGGGCCTCACTCTTCCCGGCCCCGACTTGGAAGAAATTGACTTGAAGGTCCTCCACGACCTGATCCGCACTCCCAAGGTGGCCATAAGTCAAGTGGCCGATAGTCTCGGCACAACGATTGAAACCGTTCGGCGCCTCCTAGAGGAGCACCCTGCGATCCCAACACCAATGACCGTGCATCAGGCACGCGCCATCGGAGATGTCAAGCGCTGGGCACGAACGGTTCTACAGCCCGATGAATTCGCCCGGCTCTACTATCAAGAGAGACTTTCCCTCCAACACATTGCCGCAAAGCATGGCATCGGACGCAAGGTAACCACTGCACTTGCCTACGAATATGGCATCATCACCCGCCAACCGGGCGGACCCAAACCGCGCGCCGTCATCTCCCGAGAGTGGCTTTACGACCAACACGTCAATCACCGACGCACCCTTGTTGAACTCGCTCAAGAAACCGGTATGAGCTCAGGCAACATGAGCCGCTGGGCGAAGAAATTAAAGATTCCCGTTAGAACTAGCGGAGGACTCAGTCATTCCACGACTCTTAACACCCTAAAACAAGCAGAAACAATGCCTCGGATCCTGCAACGGGTGCTGACTGGCGCTGGCGCTTGGGAGCGACTCGATCGCTTTGCTGCGGTCGCCGCCTACCCGTCCATGAAGGCCGGGGCTGCAGCTCTCGACATCAACGCAAGTAGCCTCGTCCTGCAGATCAACCGGCTTGAGAAGGAACTCGGAGGCCCGGTATTTCGTCGAGCGAACCATGGGCGCCCCATGCAACCGACTCCCCTTGGGCAGCAACTCCTGTCAGCGATCAACGATGCCCGTTCAGCAGCGGAAGCTACCGATAGCCTCGAGTAAATTCGCCCCACTCTCATATATATGGAGGGTGGATCAGTCCGTTAAAAGAATTCTCGACACCATCTAAGTAGCCTACGTCATACGCACGGAACTACCCCAAGCCCCTCCCTACGGGCCGCCTGCCTATGTCCCGTCACCTAACCAATCAGTACTACTATCTCGCACCGTCGAGACCGAACGGGAGAACTGGCTGAGCGAAGTCGAAAGACTCAAGGTCAGCCTATCCGGAGCAGAACAGAAGCTCGCCCAAATCGACGAATGTGCCCGCCGCGCCAGTACGATCGACCTCGGCATGCCAACCTTTCGAGACATCACCGGGCGCACCACTACCTAGCCCCAGGAACGACAACGAGAGATAACCCGATAACAGCTCCGTGGTTACGATGGATCTCAAGAAGGTCGAATGTCACGCAAAATAACCGAAGCGCAAGCGGTCGCCGCCATGCTTGACCGAGGGACACGCCCCCTTGCGCCCTTTCCCGGGACTCAGCTGCCGTGGGAATGCCGCTGCTTAACATGTGGAGAGGTGAGTAAACCGCGATACAACGACGTCGTTAACAAGGGGACCGGCGTCTGCAGTAAAACGTGTAGGTCGCGCAAGATCGCAGCCAAGCTCATGCGCGATGGTGCAAAGGCCGCCGCCGTTATGTTGCAGTGGGGCTGGGAGCCAGTGGAGGAATACCCCGGCGCGGGGAAACCCTGGTCATCCCGATGCATAACTTGCGGAACGATTAAGCCGAAGAGACTGGCTCATGTCCAAGTCGGCAACTCTAGCTGCTCTAGCTGCGCAGGGCGAGATATTACTGATGAAACGGCGCGGAAGCTGATGATCAATGCCGATCTGAATCCTCTCGTTGAATATCCAGGAACTCTTCAGCCCTGGCTCTCCTGTTGCCTGAGGTGCAATCATGTAGGAACACCTACCTATGCTAAAGTTCGTATGCGAGGACATCAGTGTTGGTCATGCCGATCAGAAAAGATTGCCGACGCTCTGCGACTGGGCGCTGAAGAAGCCATTGCAAGCATGCTGGAAAAGGCACTTGAACCACTAGCGCCCTATCCCGGCAGCACGATGGTTCCGTGGAAAGCGCGCTGCATGGTCTGTGAAACTGTCTTGGACCCCGGACCAATGCTGCACAACATCCGCGCCGGCCGAGGAGGCTGCTCCACCTGCGCGCAACGCGGTATCAATCCCGCTAAGTCTGGTTATCTCTATCTGGTCGTCCATGAAGATTACCAAGCTCTCAAATGGGGCATCGCCAACCTGGAACATCGCCTGAGCCAACACGTCTCCCAAGGCTGGAAACAGGTCGCACGCTGGGACTTTGAGCTCACCAGAGATGCCTGGGCTTTTGAACGGCAGGTCAAAATATGGGTCCGTAGCCAGGGCATTCCGAAAGCGCTACGAGCCGACCAGATGAAGTACGGCGGCCACACGGAGACGGCTCTCCTCGCGGACATCAGCAGTGTCGACGTTCAGCAATACATCGAATCGTTGATTGGCCGCAACGCCTGAAACCAGGTGCGATAGTTATTTTGGGTAGTCAAGCGAGATAGCTGGTCAGCTGCTTGAACGTTTGTCAGACAAGTGGATTCGGCGTGCCCGCATCCGCAGCGAGAAGGGACTGCGCTGGGGAGGAGGACTTCTCGCTGCCGCAGCTTGAACTACCGCGCGGTCCGCAACGCCGCCGAGATCTGGGCGACATCCAGGTCGACGACGACCTCCTCGCTATCCCACACACCGCGCGAGGTGATCGCCAAGCCGATCAACGCCAGCTCGGCGGCATCGTCACGTAGTTCGTACTCTTCGCGGCTCTCCTCGCCGATCTCGCCTAACTCATCGCGACCCCAGGCAGCAACCGCCGACTCAGCCACGGATCGTGGCAACCGCACTTGAATCCGACTGATCTGGGGATCGAGGTAAGCCCCGATCGCCGCCAGCACGGCCTGGTCCTGCTGATACCTCACATATTGCTCGCGATCTTCCACAAGCCGAGGGTACTCAGGCCCAACCGGTTCGCCGATCCCAAAGCCGGTGAACATATGCGGTCAGTGAGGTGCCCAGCAGATTCCGGACAGTCAGCTACATAAGCTGACAGAAGTCTGGAAGAGGTAGATACGTGACGAGGCGTCGCAGGCAGTTCTCATCGGAGTTCAAGGAAGAGGCCGTCCGGATGGTACTGGAGGGCGAACGGACGGTCGCGTCGGTGGCGCGG
>NZ_JOEQ01000043.1 GCF_000721075.1 Streptosporangium amethystogenes | reverse complement strand
AAGCCTGGCAGTGCACCGACCCCAACGAATGCCACATCGTCTACGCGAACAGCGCCACCGCCCTGTGGGACCTCATGCAACAGACAGAACTCGACCTCCGGCGGACCACATCACCCGCTCCCACACCACCCACACCCGACACGGCCAGCCGTCCGGCCCCGCCACTCTCCGCAACCCTGGGACCCATACATCTCGCTCTACCCCCTCACCGCCGGAGGGGAGCCAGCCGTGATCCCTCACCCTGACACCCCGGCGGGCGAACGGCCGAACGCCACCGGGTGGCACCCCGGCGCCGTCGCCGCCCTCAAGCACCTGCGCACCGAGCTCCATGCCCACCGCATTTACCCGACCATCTCCTACGACCAAGGCCGACTCTGCCTGGTGATCAGCGCGGAGCTGATCGTGTGGACCGACCAGGCGGGCACGGTCTTCTGCTGGGGCGCCTCCTTCATGGAGGAACCCGCCGACCAGGCACCGGCCGAGGACCTTCCCCGGGCCGCGCACCGAATCGCCGGACGACTCGGGAAGCACTACACCGAACCCGCCTCACCCTGAGCAGCGCGGCGGCACGGCGACCAACCTCCCGTGCCGCCGCGCCCCTACTCCCCGCGGGCGGCGCGTAACCAGAGGGCCGTTCGCGGGGCCGGACGTAGTCGTGGCCTCTATCTTCAGCACATCTTCACCTCATCACACTCTGTAACCCCTACTTCGTTCACCCGAGAGAGTCTCAATCCCATGACCGATGTGTTCCTCAACCGATTCGCCGACACCCCGCTCCGGATCGGCACCCGCACCTCCACCCTGGCCAAGATCCAGGCCGGCCATGTCGCCGAGATGATCACCAAGTTCGCGCCCGAGATCCCGATCGAGATCGTGCCGACGCAGGTCACTGCCGACCTGTGGCCCGGCGACCTGGCCGAGATCGGCGGCAAGGGAGCCTTCAGCAAGGAAATCGACAGCGCCTTGACCGGAGGCCGGATCGACATCGCCGTCCACTGCGTCAAAGACGTCCCCGGCGATGTGCCTCTGGCCGAGGGCACCGCGTTCGGCGCCTACCTGGAACGGGACGACGTCCACGACGTCGTCGTCACCCGCGACGGCGTTGCCCTGGCCGACCTGCCCGCCGGTTCCCTGATCGGCACCAGCTCCGTGCGGCGTCGCGCACAGCTCAGCATCCACCGGCCCGACCTGCGCACCGAACGCATCCGCGGCAACGTCGACACCCGCCTGACCAAGCTCGACGAGGACGGCAAGTACGCCGCGCTGATCCTGGCCCGCACCAGCCTGAGCCGTCTCGGCCTGCTGGATCGCCACCATGAGATCCTGCCCCTGGAGTTCCACACCACAGGCGAAGGCGTGTCCATGGTGCCGCCCGTAGGTGCGGGCGTCATCGGTATCCAGGCCCGCCAGTCCGACGGGCCGGTCATGCGACTGCTGGACGAGTTCAACCACGTGCCCACCGCCCGGCACGTCCTCGCTGAGCGCACCATGCTGCATATGCTGCGTGGCCACTGCAACTCCCCGATCGCCGGACATGCCTGCACCACCGCCGACGGGAAAATGAGCCTGTTCGGCATGGTGTTCAACCGTGACGGCAGCGCGTTCGTCCGCTCCCACGCCTGGGGAGAGCATGCCGACCCGGCCACGCTTGGAGCGCGCGTCGCCGCTGACCTGCTCCACCAGGGCGCCCGTAACCTGATCACCGCCACCCGGAAATGACCTCGGCCGAACCGTACGGCGCGCGGTCACCGCCCACCTTCTCGTGCTCGACGAGGCGGGCCGGTGGCTCCTGTTGCGTACTGCCCGCGACCACACCCGCTGGCAGCTGCCCGGCGGGCGGATCCGGCGCGGTGAGAGCCCGGCCACCGCCGCGCACCGTGAAGCTGTCGAGGAGACTGGCGTACAGGGCTTGCATGCCGAGCGGCTCTTGACCGTCGCGTGGATCCCCGCCAGCAGCGGCGACCGCCACGACCGGATCGCGTTCGTCTTCTCCACCCGCCTACTACGAGCCGAGGACCTGGAAACAATCACCGTGGATGCCCGCGAGGTCGACGCCTGGTGCCTGAGCGCTCCGCCGCAGGCCCTGGAGCAGCTTCACCCGCTGCTGACCGAGCGACTCACCGATGTCATTCGGCACGGCCCCGGCCATTACCTCGACCAAGACCCCACTTCTCGACGCAACAGGGCTATGCGGCCCTAGAGACACGAAACAGGCCCCGTCCCCCTTCGGAGAACCGGGGCCGTGTTCCGCAACGCCCGGTATCCAAACCGCACCCCAGTTCCCCGAACCGAAAACAGCCTGCGCCACCTGTACAGACGCTCCGGCAGGCCGCCACCCCGGCACGGACGGGGGCCGAGCGGTTGGTCGGCCGTGATCGTGGTGACGGTCGTCAGGGAAGGAGCACCTCGCCGGCGAGGCCGGCCACGACGGGGATGATGCCCAGGAAGACGAACGCGGGCAGGAAACAGAGCCCCAGGGGAGCGACCACCTGGACGCCGACCCGTTGGGCGGCCGCCGACGATGCGGCGCGGACGGCACGGCGGAAGTCGTCGGAGAGCCGGGTGAGGACATCGGCCACCGGTGCGCCACTCAACGCGGCCCGGCTCATGGCACGGGCCAACGGGGCGAGCGAGCGCTCGGAGGCCAGGGCCTGCCAGGCGCTCTCCGGTGCGGCTCCCAGTCTCAGCTGGCCGCTCACCCAGGCCAGTCTCTCGCCCAGTGGTCCCCCGATCGCCTCCGCCGTGACGTCGACGGCTCCGGTGATCGGCTGGCCCGCGCGCAGGCAGGCGACCATAAGATCGACCGCCAGCGGCAGATCCGCCGTCAACCGCCGGTGTTCCTCGCGCAGTTCGGGTGGCTCTCGCCGCCGCAGCACCGCCAGCGCGATCCCGGAACCTGCCGCCCCGACGACCGCTCCCGGCGGACCTCCCACGGCCAGGAACGCCGCCAGCCCCACGGCGAGGGCCGCCGCGATCTCACCCCGGCTCGGCCGCCGCCGTCCCTCCATCCTCGTGGCCGGGAAAAACGTGGGTGCTTCAGCCTCTGGCCGTACCTTCGGGAACCCGGCCGGGTGTGCCGAGCACCGTGCGCGGCAAAGCCGGTCGGCGGGTTCACGCCGGGCGATCCAGAGCCGGACGGCGATTCCGGTGAGCACCACGGCAAGCAGAGTGATCATTTTCTCTCCTTCTCGCGATCCGGGCCACGAAGACGTCAGCCCCGCTGGGCCCGGACGACCAGGCGATGGGTCCACCACAGGCCACAGGCGTCGAGTGCGAGACCGACGACCAGACAGCCGACGCCCGCCGGACCGCCGAACAGGAAGTGCAGTGGGCGCATGCCGAGGCCGGCCGCCATCAGCAGGCCGAGGACGGGCAGACCTGACAGCAGACGGGCCGTGGCGCGAGGGCCGGCGAGTTGGGCGGCGATGTCCTGGCGATGGCTCTGGGCCTCTCTCAGGGAGGCGGCGACACGATCGACAAGGACGGCCAGACCCGCCCCCGCTGTCACGCTCACCTTCCAGCAGGCGGCCAGTGCCCGCAATGCCTCGCCTCCCTGCTCCGGCGCCACGGCCAGTAAAGCGGCGGGTACGTCGCCACCGTCCCTCGCGGCCGCGACCAGCGGGCGCAGCGCCTCGGGATCGGGAAACCCGGCTGCCCGCACGGCCCGCGCCAGCGCGTCACCGGCCGTCCGTCCCGCCGCCAGTTCGGCGGCGAGACCCTGACAGAGCTCGATCGACGCGACCCGCCAGGCCACCGCGCGCCGGGAGGGCCGCGAGTGAGCGGCGAACCGCTCACGCAAAGAGGACGAGGCGACCGGGCCGTGACGGCGTAGGCGGCCCAGGCGGGCGGTGCCGGAATCCGCGCCCGTCCACAACCATGCCGCCAGGGTGACCAGAACCAGGGCGGCCGCCGTCATGACGTCGGCCGTGACATCGTCCTTGAGGCCGTTCGTGACGTCGGCTCGCCAGGACTGGGACGGCCGGGAACGTCCAGCCGCGTCTTCCGGCGAAACGGGGGTGCGGGGTCACCGGAACCCGAGGCGTCAGGAGAGACCTCCCGTGGACGCGCGGGATCCCGGACGTCCGGCCCCGGGCCGCCGAGAGCCTCGGAGGCCGAGGTATCCCGGGAGGAGGTGACCGGTGCCTCGGACGGCCCGTACGACCGCGGCGGGCGGGGCGACAGGTAGGGCCTGCGGCGGGGAGTCGGCGAGGCGGGGATACCGGGCGCTCGGGCCGCGAGGGCGGGTAGACCGGGGCCGGGACTCATCCGGCCGTCCGGAGCGAAGGTGAGGGCCGGTTCGGCCTCCACCAGTCCCGAAGGGCGGCGGATCATCATGCAGATCTCGGCGACCCGGCGGCGCCCGTCGGCATGGTCGCGAGCGAGGTGGATGACGACGTCCAGGGCCGCGGCGAGCTGGCTGTGGACCGCCTCCCTGCTGAGACCCGCCGCGCATGCCAGCGCCTCCAGGCGGGGCGGCACATCGGTCGCGGTGTTGGCGTGCAGGGTGCCGCAGCCTCCCTCGTGACCGGTGTTCAAAGCATTTAGAAGATCGACTACTTCCGACCCCCTCACCTCGCCGACGACGAGACGATCGGGACGCATCCGCAGGGCCTGACGGACGAGGTCGCGCAGGCCGACGCCACCGGCGCCCTCCAGGTTGGCCGGGCGCGCCTCCAGGCGGACGACATGGGGATGCAGTGGTCTCAGCTCGGCGGAGTCCTCGACCAGCAGCAGCCTTTCACCGGGGTCCGCCAGGGAGAGCAGGGCCGACAACATGGTCGTCTTGCCGGTCCCCGTACCGCCGGTGACCAGGAAGGCGACCCTCGACTCGATCATCGCGGTGAGAACGGCGACGCTTTCCGCCCCGATCGCGCCCGCCTCGACCAGATCGTGAAGGGTGAGGGTGCGCCGGGGCGGGAGCCGTAAGGACAGGCAGGTGCCGTTGGGCGCCACGGGCGGCAGGACGGCGTGCAGCCGGACACCTCCCGCCAGGCGGGCGTCGACATAGGGGCAGGCGTCGTCGAGGCGCCTGCCCGCGGCGGAGGCGAGCCGCTGCGCGAGCCGCCGGAGCGCGTCTTCGCCGGGGAAGACGACCGAGGTCAGGCGCAGCCCGTGCCCGTCGTCGACCCACACCTCGCGTGGGCCGTTCACCAGCACATCGGTGACCTGTGCCTCGGCCAGCAACGGCTCCAGCGGACCCGCTCCGATGAGATCGGCGCACAGGACCCGGGCCACCGCCAGAATCTCCGCGTCGCCGAGCATCGCCCGTTCGGCTCGCAGCGCCACCGCGACGTGCGCGGCGCTGGGCTCGACTCCCGTCCTGGCCAGCCGTACCCGGACCGCCTCCACCAGCTCCGGCGAGACCGTCGGCGCGCCCTCGACCCGTTTCACCTGTCCGCTCCGAGCCGCTCGTGCAGGAAAGCGGCACAGAACCGTCCGAGAGAGGTGCGACGGCCGAGTGGGGGAACGTCCCCCCGATCAAGGGCGGCGGCGAGGCGAGGCTGATCGGGGAGGCTACCGCCGTGCGGGACGCCGAGCGAGCCCGTCACCACCTCGTCGGTCAGGACCCCGCTGCGCACCACGGCCCGTACCTCACCGGTGTGCTCGCGCAGGGAGGCCAGCACCTGTGCCGCGGCGAGCACGCCGCGCACGTCGGCGGTGACGACCAGGAGGGTGGTGCCGGCCCGGCCGAGCGCCTCCACCGCGGCCTGGTCGAGGTGGCGCGGCAGGTCGACGACCACCAGCTCGAAGCCCCTGCGCCCCGCTTCGAGGACCGAGCGCATCGCCTCGGCCGGGATCGGCTCGACCTCGCCCCGGCTGAAGGAGAGCAGCGTCAGCCCCGCGAAGGTCGGCAGGGCCGCCTGGAGCGCCGTGCAGCTGACCCTGCCCTCACGGGCGACCAGGTCCGACCAGCGCGCTCCGTCGGACTCCTCCTGGCCGAGAAGGAGATCCAGGCCTCCGCCAAGCGGGTCGGCGTCGATCAGGAGGGTGCGGATGCGCCGGCGGGACGCGGCCAGCGCCAGCGAGCCCGCCAGCACGCTGGCCCCGGCTCCGCCGCGCCCGCCCGCGACGCAGACCACGAATCCCGGCGTGGCGGGTGGCTCGACGACGTCTGCGAACTCGTCGACCAGCCGGCGCTCCGCAGCGGGCAGTTCCAGCACGGCCTGAGCGCCGACCGCGACGCACCTGCGCCATGTGTCGGGGTCGTCGCAGGTGCGGGTGACCAGGAGAACACGGGGGCGAGGTGGCGGTCCGGTCGAGGCCAGCGCGCCTGCCATGTCGTCACCGACGACGACCAGCGGAGCACGGTTCCAGTAGGGCCGGGCGTGCGCGGGCGCGTGGGCGACGTCAAGCTCGGCTCCGGCCGCGGCGGCGATGCGGAGCAGGTCGTCGAGCAGATCACGGTCTTCGGTGATGACCAGCGGGCGGTCCACTGATGCCTCCTGGGATGCGGGGACCCCACCCTCCGCGATGGCTCCCCATCCCCGAGGTACCGAACGCCATCCTGTGGAAGACCGGCTCCGAGGTGACCCGGCCTGTGGACAACCAGCCCCCCGAAAGAAGCCGTACGAGCACGGCAGACCTCGGGCAGGCGGGCAGAGACGAACACCTCAGCGGGCCTGCCTCACACGTTCACACGTCGACGCACCGCACCGAGAGCCTACGAAGCCTTCCACCGCGGCGGGAGTGACCGCTGGGAAAAGAGGCGACCCCCGTCGGGGGGAGGACGGGGGTCGCCGACCGGTCCGGCTCTGGGGGGGTAGAGCCGGTCCCGTTTCAGAAGAAAGCTTCAACGGCCGACCAGAGCATGGCAAAGGATTGTGGTGCAACCTGTGCGCAGTTACTCCGGTTTGGGGAGATACCAACTCATGCTGCCCGATCAACTCAAGTTTCGTCGAGGAGTAATCCTCAATTTCCACTAGTTTTTTAATGTAACGATCCAGTCTCCGGATACCGCCCGATCCGGGCACGCTCCTCGCACGAGCGAACCGCGACTACGTTAAGTGATCATCATCGGAGCCCGGCCCCGCCCGCGCGGACGGCATCGGGCGGCCTCGCGCGACGCGCGATGGCATACGAGTGGGTTTGCTGATTAATGTCCCTCGATCCGCAAAGGTTTTGCCCCTAGGGGTTCCCATCAGCGCGGATCGGACGTACAAAGGTTGCACGGACCATGTGTCCGGGCACGACCGCTGGGTACCCACGCGCCGTCAGCCGCGGGAGGCGCGTTGAAGCGGGCTTGTCCCGTTTCAACGATTATCAGGTGCACGCTTGGTAACCCGGTAGGAACGTGCCGACGACGGCGCCCCTACCAGGGGCGCCGTCGGCTCGTGTGGGCGGGTGTCCGTAATCGATGACCGTAAGTGATCCAGCATGCGCGGACAGCGTTCCCTGTCGAGATCGGGATCAGCCCCGCTGCATGGCCTCGCAGATCGCCGTGGCCTCGCGCACGCCCAGGGTGACCGCCGTCGCGCAGTGTCGCACCCACGCCGCGACGCCCTCGGGGGTACCGCTCAGGTACGACCGCAGTCCCTCCCCGTAGGCCGGGCCGAGTTCGAGGTGACCCACCTCGACGGCCACCAGCGATTTCGGGTCCAGGCCGAACTCCACCAGCGTCAGCCGCTCCGCCGCCCGCGCGACCAGCCCGTCCGCCGTCCCGAAGGGGCGCAGCACCGCCAGCTCCGCGTGCACGACGGCGGCGAGCACCAGCGCCGGCGCCTTCGAGGAGGCCGTCACCAGTTGGACGAGACCGTCCACCCGCGCCACCGCCTCCTGCGGTTCGGGCGCGGCGCCAATACCGAGCGGATCGGACGCCTCGGGCGTGGCCCTGGGGCGGCCGAGGTCCTTGGTGAGCCCGGAGGCGGCGAGCGTGTGCAGCCTGGCCAGCACCTGGCGGGGCGCCGTACGCCAGGTCGAGCCGAGCCGCCCCAGCTCGGCCGAGACGCGCAGCGCGCCCTGTACCACCGGGTCGGTGGCCTCGGGGATGACATCGAGCGGGATGTCCACGCCCTCCAGTGCGGCTGACGCACGAGCGCCGCGCAGGGCGGACCTGGCCGACACCTCCGGGCTCTTACGCCGCAGTACTCGGTGCCCGTAAAGCCGGTCGACGGCCTTGCGCGCATCGGTGACCGCCTCGGACACTCCGGGCATTCCTGCGATGACAGCCAATGGGTCGCTCACGCTGCCCGACCCTATCGGGGCCGCTCGGCGAGACCTCGACCAGGCTGCGGGGTAACCTCCGGCGGCTCGGAAAACAGCCGCGGAACCGTTCGCCGAGCGCATGCCACCGTCCGGCGCAGCGCCGTGTCAATACGCGTTGAATAACGCCGTCTACCTTCTTACGGTGTCGAAAACACAACATTTCCAGAGTGGTCGTTCCCGCAAAATCAAGCATTTTGAAGGCATATGAGGCCTTGTCACCGATTGGTACAGACCTGTCTAGACCTCTTGTGGGGAGCACCGGTGGCCTGGTGAAGTGGGACACGACCAGTCGATAGCAGTACGTGAGGAGTGCGTAGTGGCCCCGGAGACCCCTGGTTCCGAGTCTCGTGAGACCCAGGAGACGCTGTCGAACCTGCTGAACGAGACCAGGCGGTTCGCACCTCCCGCAGGCCTGGCCGCGGCCGCGAACGTGACCGCCGACGCCTATACGGAGGCCGAGCAGGACCGCCTCGCCTTCTGGGAGAAGCAGGCCGACCGCCTGACCTGGTCAAAGCGCTGGGACAGCACCCTTGAGTGGAACCCGCCCTTCGCCAAGTGGTTCGTGGGCGGCGAGCTCAACATCGCCTACAACTGCGTCGACCGCCACGTGGAGGCCGGTCACGGTGACAAGGTCGCCTATTACTGGGAGGGCGAGCCCGAGGGCGACAGCCGCACGCTCACCTACGCCGACCTGCGGCGCGAGGTCTCCAAGGCCGCCAACGCGCTCTCCGAGCTGGGCGTCGGCAAGGGTGACCGGGTCGCGATCTACATGCCGATGATCCCCGAGCTGCCGATCACGATGCTGGCCTGTGCCCGGATCGGAGCGATCCACTCGGTCGTGTTCGGCGGGTTCTCCTCCACCGCGCTCAGCGGCCGGATCAAGGACGCGGACGCCAAGATCGTGGTCACCGCCGACGGCGGCTACCGCCGCGGCGCGCCCAGCGCGCTCAAGCCGACCGTGGACGAGGCGGTCGCGGAGTGCCCCGGCATCGAGCACGTCCTGGTCGTGAGACGGACCGGCCAGGAGGTCGACCAGACCGACAAGGACGTCTGGTGGCACGATGTGGTGGACCGGCAGTCCGACGTCCACGAGGCGCTGCCGAACGACGCCGAGGACCCGCTCTACATCCTCTACACCAGCGGCACGACCGGTAGGCCCAAGGGCATCCTGCACACCACCGGCGGCTACCTCACCCAGGCCGCGTACACCCACGACGCGGTCTTCGACCTCAAGCCCGCCACCGACGTCTACTGGTGCACCGCCGACATCGGCTGGGTGACCGGCCACTCCTACATCGTGTACGGCCCGCTGGCCAACGGCGCGACCAGCGTCATCTACGAGGGCACTCCGGACACCCCGCACCGCGGCCGGTTCTGGGAGATCGTGCAGAAGTACGGGGTCACGCTGCTCTACACCGCCCCGACGGCCATCCGCACGTTCATGAAGTGGGGCGACGACATCCCCGCCAAGTACGACATGTCATCTCTGCGGATCCTGGGCAGCGTCGGCGAGCCGATCAACCCCGAGGCGTACGTCTGGTACCGCGAGCACATCGGCGGCAACCGCACCCCGGTCGTCGACACCTGGTGGCAGACCGAGACCGGCGCCATCATGATCAGCCCGCTGCCCGGCGTCACCGAGGGCAAGCCCGGCGCGGCCATGCGCCCGCTGCCGGGCATCACCGCCGACGTGGTCGACGACCAGGGCCGGAGCGTCGGCAACGGCGGTGGCGGCTACCTCGCGATCCGCGACCCGTGGCCGTCGATGCTCCGCACGATCTGGGGCGACGACCAGCGCTACATCGACACCTACTGGTCCCGCTTCGAGGGCATGTACTTCGCGGGCGACGGTGCCAAGAGGGACCAGGACGGCGACATCTGGCTGCTCGGCCGGGTGGACGACGTCATGCTCGTCTCCGGGCACAACATCTCCACCACCGAGGTCGAGTCGGCACTGGTCTCCCACCCGAAGGTCGCGGAGGCGGCCGTGGTCGGAGCGACCGACCCGGTGACCGGGCAGGCCATCGTGTCGTTCGTGATCCTGCGCGGCAATGCCGAGGAAGGTGCGGATATCGCCGCCGAACTCCGTGCCCACGTGTCCAGGACACTGGGCCCGATCGCGAAGCCCCGCCAGATCCTGGTGGTGCCCGAGCTGCCCAAGACCCGCTCCGGCAAGATCATGCGGCGTCTACTGCGCGACGTGGCGGAGAACCGCAGCATCGGCGACGTCACCACCCTGGCCGACAGCACGGTGATGAATCTCATCTCGGAGAAACTGCCCAGCGCCAAGAGCGAGGACTGAGCGAACCGGAGGACCCGGGTGGGCCAGGACCCCTGGCCCACCCGGGTCCGGCTCCCCGTCACCGCCGCGATGTTCGCCGACCCGCCGCCGGGGTAGCCCCCGGCCGTGACAACCTCCCCACCGGTGTCGTCGTCCGGCACCGGAACCGAAAACCCTGATCAAAGGCTGCGGGCGGAAAACCAGCCGGAGATCCTACCCGACCTCCGCGTCCCACCGCTTCGAAGGCACACCCGGCGGCGCGGATTCCCGCCACCGGACGGCCGGGACCTCACCAACCCGGTACGGCCGGACTAAAGTCTGAAGTCTTGACGACGCAGATATTCGATGACACATGCGCGATTACCACAGTTGTGCTCGCGACACCGGCTCCGGTGACGATCCCGCGGCAGGTGTGCGTGCACGACCGCCTCAGGGCGCAGCATGATGTTCGACAGAGGCCCTTGATAGGAGACCGTCCATGACACATATCCCGCCCGCGGAGCCACAGGAGGAGTCGCTGGGCGCACTGGTCGCCGCGGCCAGTGACCACATATCCACACTGGTCCGTGCCGAGATCGAGTTGGCCAAGGCAGAGCTCAGGTTCGACGCCAAACGGGTCGGCGTGGCGGCGGGTCTCTTCGGCGCCGCGGCGTTCATGGCCCACCTGTGCCTGATCCTCGCCTCGTTCGCGATCGCCTACGGCCTGGTCGCCGCGGGCCTGTGGACCTGGCTCGCCTTCCTGATCGTCACCGTGTTCTACCTGATCGTGGCCGGGCTGCTGGTCTTCGTCGGCATCCGGCGGCTCAAGGGCCTGACCGGAATGCGGCGGACCCTGCACTCGCTCAAGACCATCAAGAGCGGAGCCGAGGCCGGCGCCGTTCCCACCGCTCCGGTCACGGCCGGTCAGGTGGGCAGCCATCGCGATCCGGTGAGACCGGGCCAGTGAGCAGACCCGACGAGTCCATGGTCAGGTTGGAAGGTCCGTGGACCCACCACTCGGTCCATGCCGGAGGCACCCGCTTCCACGTCGTGGAGGCCGGTACGGGCCCCCTCGTACTGCTGCTCCACGGATTCCCGCAGTTCTGGTGGAGCTGGCGCAACCAACTTGTCTCGCTTCCGGCAGCGGGCTACCGCGCCGTCGCCGTCGATCTGCGTGGCTACGGTGCCAGTGACAAGCCACCACGTGGCTATGACCTGTACACCCTGGCCGCCGACGCGGCCGGGCTGGTCAGGGCACTGGGCGAGAGCTCCGCGATCGTCGTCGGCCACGACTGGGGCGGGCTGCTCGCCTGGACCATGGCCGTGAAGGACCCGAAGGCGGTCCTGCGGCTGGTCACCGTCTCCGCGCCGCATCCCCGCCGGCTCCGCACCGCGCTGTTCACCGAGCCGTTCGGCCAGTTCAGGGCGGCTCGCTACGCGCTGGGATTCCAGCTGCCGCTGCTCCCCGAGCGGCGCCTGACCGCCGACTCCGGCGCCATGGTGGGGCGGTTGCTGGAGAAGTGGTCGGCCCCCGGCTGGCCGCAGGAGGAGGTGACGCAGACCTACCGCGACGCGTTCCGCATCCCCAACGTCTCGCACTGCGCGCTGGAGTACCACCGCTGGTTCGGCCGCTCCCAGCTCCGCCCGGACGGGTGGCGCTACGCGAGGACCATGCGCGCCCAGATCAACGTACCGACTCTGCAGGTGCACGGCGCGTTCGACCGGCACGTCCTGCCCCGCACCGCCCAGGGCTCGGGCCGCTACGTGGCCGCCCCCTACCGGTGGCGGCTGATCGAGGGCGCCGGGCACTTCCCGCACGAGGAGTGCCCGGAGGAGTTCGACGCCGAACTCGTCGCCTGGCTGTCCGATCCGGAGCCCGACCGATGAACGGGCGGGACCGGGACGCCGATGGAAGGCCGCGCAACCGGCGTCCTCGCGACGCGTTCGGGAGGCCGCTTCCGTACGGCGCGGAGGGCGTGGAACGCATCCCGGACGACTACGCGCCAAGCGCGGAGGAGGCGGTCTTTGAGGCTCGCAGGTTGCTCGGCGAGGGGCGCCCGTTCCACGCCCACGAGGTGCTGGAAGGCCGCTGGAAGAACTCCCCCGCCCAGGAGCGCGAGCTGTGGCAGGGGCTGGCGCAGATCTGTGTGGGCCTCACCCACCTGCAGCGGGGCAACCGCGGCGGAGCCGCGACGCTGTTCGCCCGGGGCGCCGACCGGATCAGCCGGTACGGCACGCCGTACGAGGAGATGGCCGTGGCGGTCGGAAGGCTGGACGACCTGGACGCCGAAACGGCCATCGCCGTGATCAGAGACCTGATCCAGCACCGGGTTCCCCCCAAGGGGGCGAGTCCGGGGGCCTCACCGGACGGGACGTCCGAGGCCTGATCAGCTCCGGGTGCACTCCTGGGTGTTCACCCGGTGGGACAGCTTGGAGCCGTCCTCGGCGTCCGGCGCCACTTCGGCGGCGGTCAACACGAAGCCGGTCTCCGCCCGGTCGGTGGCCGCCGCGAAGACGACGCCGTAGACCTTGCCGTCGGTGGTGAGCAGCGGCCCGCCGGAGTTGCCCTGCCGGACCAGGCTGCGGATCCAGTAGACATCCCGGTTGACGGTCTTGTGCTCGTAGATGTTGGGGCCCTGAGCCCTCTGCCGGTCCCTGATCCGGGCCGGTTCCATGGTGTAACCCTGGCCGTGCGGGAAGCCCGCGACGATGGCGTCGTCGTCCTTCTTGGCTGTGCCGTCGAAGCGCAGGATCGGCAGGTCCAGGCCGGGGACGCGCAGGATCGCGATGTCCCTGTCGGGGTTGTAGAGCACGACCTGGGCCGAGTGGACGTTGTTGAGATGGTCGATGACCTGAAGGTCCTGGTCGACCCCGGCGACCACGTGCGCGTTCGTCATGATCTTGTCCTGGGCGTAGACGAACCCGGTGCCCTCGATGTGCTTGCGGCAGCTGGTGGCCACGCCCTGGACCTTGACGATGCCCCGACGGGCCCGGGTGAGCGCCGCGCTCTTCGGCACACTCCGGTCGGGCGGCGCGACCTCGACGAACTGGCCGCTCGCTATGCCGTCGAACACCCTGGGAAAACCGGAGGTGTCGATGAAGTCCCTGAAGGGCTTCTGCAGGTCCCTGGCCAGCTTCGGCATCGTCTGATCGACCGTTTTGATCAGCAGGGACTTACTGACCTGCTCACCGAGCAGCGTGAACTGCGAAGAGGTGATCAGCGAGCCGATCAGCCACGCGATGATCAGCACCGAGAAGGCGCTCGCGAAGGTGCCGCCGACCGCGTCGACGACCTTGGCGGGTTCCCAGGTGACATGGCTGCGGACCACCGCGCCGATCGTCGACGACGCGAACTGGCCGATCGTGGCGGCGAGGAAGACGATGACGATCGCCAGCAGCGCCCGCTCGGTCTCACCGTCGACCACCGCTCCGGCGATGGGCGGGGCGATGAACATGCCCAGCAGGCCACCACCGACAAAACCGACAAAGCTCAGGGCCCCGATGATGAACCCCTGGCGGTATCCCGACACCGCGAAGGCCACCATCAGGGCGATCAGGATGAGGTCGAGGAGATCACCGCTCACTCCCTTACGGTATCCAGCCTCTGCCCCGCGCGTGCACACCTTCTGCGAGGTCTCTGCGGTTATCGTGGCCGGATGGCGATGATCGAAGGAGCGGCGACCGTGGCGTCTCTCATCGAGACCGCGCTACGGGAGCGAGATCAGGAGGGTGCGGCCCGCTGGCGCGCGATCACCCGGTTGCAGGAACGGGGCGATCTGGAGACCTTCACCGCGGCCCGGAGACTCTGCTCGGGAAAGACCGCGGCCGAGCGGATGCTCGGGGTCGACATCCTGGGACGACTCGGCTTCGTCGACCGGACGCTGCCGGTGCTCCGCGCCCTGTCCGTCAGCGAGGACGACCGCCTGGTGCTCTACTCGGTGTTGATCGCCTTCGGCCACCTCAGGGACCGCCGCGCGCTGCCGTCGGTGATCGCCCTCTCCGAACACGCCGACCCCCGGATCAGGTACGGGGCCGCCTACGCGCTGCCGAACATCATGGGCAGCCCCCCCGACCCGACGGGCCTGGCCGCGCTGAGACGGCTGACCCTCGATCCCGACGGGGACGTGGCCGACTGGGCTCGCCTCGGTCTGGCCCTGTCAACGGGACGCGAGGTTGAGGACGTCAGGCGGAATGTCCTCGATCCGTGAACGATCCCAGGGAAGCTCGAAACCCGAACGGCCGAGCACGGTGTCGAGCACTCCCGCGGTGAATCCCCACACCAGCAGCCCGCGCACCCGGAACGCCGGCCCCGAGTAACCGCTCGGATGGCGCAACCTGATCCGGTTCGCCGGATCGACGAGCTCGCGGATCGGGATCCGCTCCACCGACTCCACTTCGTCCGGCGAGGCCGCGTGGACCACGCAGGGCGTGTGCCACCAGGCCAGCACCGGGGTCACCCGGTTGTCGCTGCGATTCACGTACAGCTCGGGCATGGTCCCGATCACCCGGACACCCGTCGGATCGAGACCGGTCTCCTCAACGGCCTCGCGCAGCGCCGCGGCGATCGGGCCGTCGTCCTCCGGGTCCACCCCGCCGCCCGGGAACGCAGGCTGACCGGCGTGTGTGCGCCCGTTCGAGCTCCGCTGGATGAGCAGCACGTCCGGACCGAGTGGCCCCTCACCGAAGAGCAGCAGCACCGCGGCCGACCGCCCGCCGGACGCCGGCGGGCGAAACATCGAGGGCACCGGCATTCCCGCGACCCGCTCCGCCAGTGTTTCCAACCATCCGGGAACCTCTTCCACGGGCACACCTCCGGTCCTCTGCAACACGGCGTCCCGCCCTGCGCTTCCCGGTACCGGTGGGATGTTGGCGGATCCACCAGGACCCGGAGGCGGCCTTACCGCGGCGGTACGGAAAAGATCATGAGAAGGGGCCGGGGCGCACCAGCTTGACGGCCTGGACGGGATCCGTGGGGCCGATGCCGTACGAGGGGCAGAGCGCGGCGAGCGGGCAGACTCCGCAGGCCGGCGTGCGGGCGTGGCAGACACGGCGGCCGTGCCAGATCAGGCGGTGGGACATCATCGTCCAGTCGCGCTTCGGGATGAGCTCGGCGACGACCTGCTCGATCTTCACCGGGTCGGTCTCCGAGGTCCAGTGGAAGCGGTGGACGAGCCGCTGGAAGTGGGTGTCGACGGTGATGCCGGGCACCCCGAAGGCGTTGCCGAGCACCACGTTGGCGGTCTTGCGGCCGACCCCCGGCAGGGTCACCAGGTCCTTGAGCCTCCCGGGGACCTCGCCGCCGAAGCGCTCGCAGAGGCCCTGGGCCATGCCGATGATGCTGTTGGTCTTGGCCCGGAAGAACCCGGTGGGCCGGATGATCCCCTCCAACTCGGCCCGGTCCGCACCGGCGTAGTCTTCTGCTGTGGGATATTTCACAAAAAGGGTAGGAGTGACCGTATTGACCCTTTTGTCCGTGCACTGTGCGGACAGGATTGTCGCGACCAACAGCTCGAGAGGATTGCGAAAGTCGAGCTCGCAATGGGCGTCGGGATAGGCCTCCGCCAGGATTCGGTCCATTCGCCGAGCTCGACGTACCAGAGCGAGCTGAGATTCACCACCGGGGCTGACGTTGCGGAGCACTCCGACAGCCTACGCTCAAGGCCCCCCGCAGAGCCGCTCGGTGGGATGGGTCACAATGACTGCGTGAGCCGTGAAACGGGAGGCACTGTGAACTCCGACGATGTGCTGGGCAAGGCCCCTCTGTTCGCCGCGCTCGACCGGGAGAGCGCCGCCGCGCTGCGCACGAGCATCTCCGAGGTGCGCCTCGCCAAGGGACAGACCCTTTTCAGCGAGAACGAGACCGGGGATCGCCTCTACGTGGTGCTCGAAGGCAAGATCAAACTCTCCCGCACCGCGCCCGACGGCCGGGAGAACCTGCTCAGCGTGCTCGGCCCGGGTGAGATGTTCGGCGAGCTCTCCCTGTTCGACCCCCGTCCCCGTACGGCGTCCGCCACAGCGCTGACCGACGTCCTGCTGGCCGGGCTCGGACACGACGACCTGCGCCCCTGGCTGACCGGCCGTCCCGAGGTCGCCCTTCACCTGCTGCGCGCCCTGGCCCAGCGCCTTCGCCGTACCAACGACGTGCTGGCCGACCTGGTCTTCACAGACGTGCCAGGACGGGTGGCCAAGGCCCTGCTGGACCTGGCCGACCGTTTCGGCCAGCGGGTCGACGACGGCGTGCGGGTCCACCACGACCTCACCCAGGAGGAGCTGGCCCAGCTGGTCGGCGCCTCCCGCGAGACCGTGAACAAGGCACTGGCCGACTTCGCCCAGCGCGGCTGGCTGCGCATCGAGGCCAAGGCCGTGGTCATCATGGACCTGGAGCGGCTGCACAACCGCTCGCGCTGACGTGCCCTGTCCGGCCGGCCCTCATCACGGCGGGGCCCGCCAGGGGCGGAGCTAGCCGTCCAGATAGGCGAGCTGCGCGCGAACCGACATCTCGGCGGCGAACCAGAGGGACCTGTCCACCTCCGCGTAGACGATCTCGACGATCTCGCGGGGCGTCGTCGCCCCCTGTGCCCTGGCCTCCCGGATCTGGTCCAACCGCCGCCGCCGGTGCGCGACGTAGCCGTCGAGCGTGCCGATCGGGTCGGGGAGCACCGGACCGTGGCCGGGCAGCAGCGCCTCCGCCCCGACCTGCTCGGCCTTCGCCCTGAGCAGGTCCAGGGAACGCAGGTAGTCCGCCAGGTCACCGTCCGAGGCGATCACGGTGGTGCCGCGGCCGAGCACGGTGTCGCCGGTGAGGATCGCCCTGTCCCGCGGCAACCAGAAGCAGAGCGAGTCGAACGAGTGGCCCGGTGTGCCCACCACGTGCAGCTCCAGGTCCCCGGCGGTGAGCACGTCGCCGTCGCCGAGCCCCTCCTCGCCCAGCCGGTGCCTGGGGTCCAGCGCCCTGACCGGCGCGCCGACCAGCCCGGCGAACCTCGCGGCACCGCCGCTGTGGTCGTGATGCCCGTGAGTCAGCAGGATCGTGGCGACCCGGCGGCCCTCCAGATGGCCGGCGACCCGCGCCAGGTGCTCCTCGTCATCGGGGCCGGGGTCGACGACCAGCACCTCCTCGCCGAGGCCGATCACCCACGTGTTGGTACCGTCCAGGGTCATCTCGGAGGGGTTGGGGGCGAGCAGGTTGAGCGCGTGCTCCGTACCCGCACCGTCGGGCCCACCCAGAGGGATCCGCAGCCCGCTCACCGCGAACCGCCGAACTCGTAGTCGTCGTCGAGCACGATGCGCATCTCACCGTCCACTTCGGCGATCTTGGGCATGAAGGTCACGATCTCACGCTCGGCCGCCAGCGTCTCGGAGACCTTGTCGTAGGCGCACAGCTCGGTGAGCGTGCGGTGGGTCGGGGGCATCAGGAAGATCTGGCCCGTCCTCCCCTGGTCGAGCGCGTCGGCGGGCCGGACCCAGACCACCTGGTCGGCCTCGCCGCCGACGTCGCGGGTGAGCTGGCCCGGCGGGAGCGCGGCGACGAAGAAGCGGGTGTCGAAACGCTTGTTCTCGACCTCGGGAGTGATCCAGTGGGCCCAGGGGCGGAGCAGGTCGGAGCGGAGGACCAGGCCGCGCCTGCCGAGGAGGTCGGCGAAGGACAGGGTCCTGTCGATCAGGGCGAGCCGGTCGGCCTCCCAGCCGTCACCGGTGGTGTCGGCCACGACGGACTCCGCGGACGGCCCGGCCAGCAGCACCCCCGACTCCTCGAACGTCTCCCGCACGGCGGCGCACACCAGGCCCCGCGCGGTCTGCTCGTCCGCGTGGAAGATCTCACCCCAGGCCGCGGGCGTAGGGCCGGCCCAGGTGATCTCCTGGTCGGTGTCGCGCGGGTCGACGGACCCACCTGGGAAGACGTAGGCCCCGGCGGCGAAGGCCATGCTCGCCTTGCGCCTCAGCAGGTAGACCTCCACCTGGTCGGCGTTCTCGCGGAGGATGACCACGGTGGCGGCGTCTCGTGCGGGGACCGGCGCGACCCGCCCGGCCAGAATGTCGCGTGCACGCTGACCGAACTCGCCGGGAAGCGGGATACCGCCCATTTGAGACCCTCCGCCAGAACATGACTCGGTTGCCGGGTCCATCATGTGGCACGGCACCGCCCCGGACAATCGCGGGGTCCTTCCCGGCGCACCACCCCGGCGGGTGGGGCGCCGGGAGGCGGCCCCGGCGGGCCCCACGGCCCCTCCACGGCCCCCGGTGGGCTCCCGCCGCCTTCCGGCCGTCGGTGTGCCCTCGCGGCCGTCAGGGCCTCGCTGACGCCGGGGTGTCCACCCGACCTCAGCGGACCTCGGCGATCACCTCGACCTCGACCGGCGCGTCCAGCGGGAGAACGGCGACACCGACCGCACTCCTGGCGTGCCTGCCCGCGTCGCCGAGCACCGCGGTGAGCAGCTCGCTGGCGCCGTTGACGACCTGCGGCTGGCCGGTGAAGCCGGGGGCGCTGGCCACGAACCCGACCACCTTAACGATCCGCACGATGTTCGATAGTCCTCCGGCCTCAGACGCGACCGCGGCGAGGGCGTTGAGCGCGCAGATCCTCGCGAGCTCGTAGGCGTCCTCGACGCCCACCTCGGCGCCGACCTTCCCGCTGGCCTTCAGCTTGCCGTCAACCACCGGGAGCTGCCCAGAGGTGTAGACGTGGTCACCGGAACGCACCGCCGGGACGTACGCCGCCAGCGGCGGCACCACCTCCGGCAGGGTCAGGCCCAGCTCCGCCAACCTCTCCTCGGCCGTCACTGCTTGGGCCGCTTCAGGTAGGCGACCAGCTGCTCGGGGTTGGGCCCCGGCACGACCTGGACGAGCTCCCAGCCGTCCTGGCCCCAGTTGTCGAGAATCTGCTTCGTCGCATGTACCAGCAGCGGCACTGTCGAGTACTCCCATTTCGTCATGCGGGACACATTAGCGAGACGGCTCCCGGCGAGCCGTCCACTACGGGGCCGCGAGCGCCCGGCATGGCTCATGTCCGCCACCCGGTACCGCCGGAGGCGGGCCGATGATCAGGGCGGTCCGCTGTGAGAATCTACATATTTACTTTCCGCAGCCGATCGATTAGCGAGAGGGCCACACACGACTTCCCGGGCCGCGCCTCCGGCTTCGGACGGGTTCGGCTTCGGGCCGTCCGGCCCACACCGCCTTGCTGACCAGTGTGATCGGCGAAAGAGGCTCTCCGCCTCCCTCTCGGAGCAGGCGCCGGCTCCCGTCTCAGACCCGCCGGGCAACGACGCCTTTTGCGGCCTACCGGGGAAGGCGCCGGAGAGTTGTCAAGTAACCGTTGGGTAGCCTTCGAAAGGTGAGAGCTCGCGACACCGATTGGGACGGCGTACGCCTTCACGTCGTCACCGGCAAGGGTGGCACCGGTAAGACGACGGTGGCCGCCGCACTCGCGCTCGCCCTCGCGGCGGGCGGCGACAAGGTCCTGCTGGTCGAGGTCGAGGGCCGCCAGGGGATCTCCCAGGTCTTCGACCTGCCGCCGCTGCCCTACGAGGAGCGCAAGATCGCCGTCGCACCCGACGGCGGGGATGTCTACGCGCTGGCCATCGACCCCGAGGAGGCGATGCTCGAATACCTCGAGATGTTCTACGGCATGCGCAGGGCCGGCCGGGCACTCACCAAGATCGGCATCATCGACTTCGCCACCACCATCGCCCCCGGCTTCCGCGACGTCCTGGTCACCGGCAAGACGAGCGAGGCCGTCCGGCGCAAGGGCAAGGACGGCCGACGGGTCTACGACGCGGTCGTGCTGGACGCGCCGCCGACCGGCAGGATCGTGCGCTTCCTCAACGTCACCAACGAGGTCGCGGGGCTGGCCAGGGTCGGCCCGATCAAGAACCATGCCGATCTGGTGAACGGCGTCGTCTCCTCTCCGGAGACCGCCGTGCACTTCGTCACGCTCCTGGAGGAGATGCCGGTCCAGGAGACCCTGGACGGCCTGGCCGAGCTCCGCGCCGCCGGGCTCCCGCCCGGGGGGATCTTCATCAACATGGTCCGCGAGTCGCTACTGCCCGACTCCGTCCTGGAGGCCGCCGCCGAGAGCCGGTTCGACCCGGCGGAGCTGGCGCTCGGCCTCAAGGCCGCGGGACTCACCGATGGCGGCTCCGCCGCGGTCACGGTGGCCGAGGCCCTGACCGAGGAGATCACCGAGCACGCCCGCCGCACCGAGCTGGAACGG
Source organism: Streptosporangium amethystogenes (assembly GCF_000721075.1). Classification (GTDB taxonomy): domain Bacteria; phylum Actinomycetota; class Actinomycetes; order Streptosporangiales; family Streptosporangiaceae; genus Streptosporangium; species Streptosporangium amethystogenes. The sequence continues at coordinate 31,224 of NZ_JOEQ01000043.1, read as the reverse complement.
GACGAGAGGCTGGCGCTGGAGGGGGCCGCACGCCCCCGCTACGAGCTGCCGCTACTGGCCGACGGGGTGGATCTGTCCGGACTGTACGAGCTGGCGGAATCGATCCGCACCCAAGGAGCAGCGTGAAGACCCCTCCGGTCCTCGACCTCGACGCGATCATCGACGACCCGCACACGCGGATCATCGTCTGCTGTGGTTCCGGCGGCGTCGGGAAGACCACCACCGCCGCGGCCCTGGGGCTGCGCGCGGCCGAACGCGGCCGCTCCGCCGTGGTGCTCACGGTCGACCCCGCGCGGCGGCTGGCGCAGTCGATGGGGCTCACCGAACTCGACAACACCCCCAGGCTCGTCGTGGGCGTCGAGGGCGAGGGCCGGCTGCACGCCATGATGCTCGACATGAAGCGGACCTTCGACGAGATCATCGAGGCGCACGCCGACCCCGAGCGAGCTCGCCAGATCCTGACGAACCCCTTCTACCAGTCCCTCTCGTCCAGCTTCGCCGGCACGCAGGAATACATGGCCATGGAGAAGCTGGGCCAGCTCCGGCGGTCGGACGACTGGGATCTGATCATCGTCGACACCCCTCCGTCCCGCTCCGCGCTCGACTTCCTGGACGCCCCCGAGCGACTCGGTCGCTTCCTTGACGGCCGGCTCATCCGGCTGCTCATGGCCCCCGCCAAGGCCGGCGGGCGGAGCGCGTTCAAACTGCTCAACGCGGGTTTCGGCATCGTCGCCGGAGCGCTGACCAAGCTGCTGGGCGCGCAGGTGCTCAAGGACCTGCAGACATTCGTGTCCGCGCTGGACGCCGTCTTCGGCGGTTTCAGGGCGCGGGCCGACCAGACCTACCGGCTCCTGCAAGCCCCCGGAACGGCGTTCCTCGTGGTGGCCTCGCCCGAGCGCGACGCGATACGCGAGGCGTCCTACTTCGTGGAGCGGCTGGCCGAGGAACGCATGCCCCTGGCGGGCCTCGTGGTCAACCGGGTGCACCGCTCGCCCGCGGCCGTGCTGTCCGGAGCGCGGAGCACCGCCGCCGCCGAAGACCTGGAGGCTCGCGGCGAGCACGAGCTCACCTCCGCCGTACTGCGGCTGCACGCGGACCGGATGCAGCTGGCCGCTCGCGAGCAACGCGAGCAGGAGCACTTCATCTCCGCCCACCCCACGGTGCCCGTCGCGCGAGTCCCCGCCATGTCGCAGGACGTGCACGACCTGGAAGGGCTGCGCGAGGTGGGCGACCTGCTGGCCGCCCAGTAGTCGTCACGGCGGCCTGCCGAACCCCGGAGCGCACGTTCGCCGACCCGTGACATACGTGTACGGCTGGCGCTCGGCGCCAGCCGTACGGGATCGGCGCGAACTCAGCCGGCGATCAGCTCATTCGTCCGCTCATATTCTTCTTTGGCCAACTCCAGCAGGTCCCGCCAGGAGTCGACATCCGGCCGCCGACGCAACAGCGCTCGGCGTTCGCGCTCGGTCATCCCGCCCCACACCCCGAACTCGATGCGATTGTCCAGCGCATCGGCGAGGCACTCGGTCCGGACCGGGCATCCTCGGCAGATCAGCTTTGCTCGGTTCTGGGCAGCACCCTGAACGAACAAAGCGTCAGGATCCGCACCCTTACAGGCCGCACGGGAGGTCCAATCCGTGATCCACATTCGACCCCACTCCCCTTAGGTGGTCAGTCGTGACTTGGGCCGACGGGCGCGGGCGTCGGGCCTCGGTATTCAATTGCTGCAGAAAGAGACCGTACGCAACCAGACGTTCGGGCCGACAGACCCCGGCGGGACCAAATTCTCACATGGTCATCCACGGCCATCTGGCCGGGAATGACTAGTCACCCACCTGCGATACAGCACGAAGTCATGGCAAAACAGTGTTCCGTTACCGTTTGGGTTATCCGTCCGACGTACCCTGGGACTCGTGCAAGCTCAAGGCAAAGATCAGGGGTCGGCGGTCGGCAATGTGCTGAAGCTGCTCGGTGCGGCGGCTGTCACAGGTGTGCTCGTCGCCGCGGTGGCGCTTCCGGCGGTGGGCGGCGCGGGGATGACCGTGAACGCGGCGACGAACGAGCTGCGTCTTCTCCCCGAGGAACTCAAGGAACCTCCGCTGGCGGAGAAGACCACCCTGCTCGATGCGGACGGCAAGCAGTTCGCCCAGTTCTACTTCGAGAACCGCGAGTCGGTGAAGCTCGACCAGGTCGCCGACGTCATGAAGACGGCGATCGTGGCGATCGAGGACACCAGGTTCTACGAGCACGGGGCGATCGACATGGAAGGCACCTTCCGCGCGGCGGTGCGGAACGTCTCAGGCGGCGGGGTCGTCCAGGGTGGCTCCTCCATCACGCAGCAGTACGTCAAGCTCGTGCTGCTCAACGCCGCGGAGACCAAGGAGGAGCAGGACGCCGCGATCGCGCCGACGTTCCCCAGAAAGCTCAACGAGCTGCGCTACGCACTGGCGGTCGAGGAGAAGTACACCAAGTCGGAGATCCTTGAGCGCTACCTGAACATCTCCTACTACGGTGCGGGAGCCTACGGCATCCAGGCCGCGTCCAGGCGCTTCTTCGACAAGCCCGCCTCCAAGCTGAACCTGTGGGAGGCGGCCACCCTGGCCGGATCCGTGCAGAACCCGAGCGTTACCGACCCGAGCGCCGGAAAGGCCGCCCGAGCCCGGCTGCTGGAGCGGCGCAACATCGTGCTGAGCCGGATGGCCGAGCTCGGCAAGATCACAACGCAGGAAGCGGAAGAGGCCAAGAAGAAGAAGCTCGGTTTCAAGAACATCGCGGCCCCCGGCGGCTGCGAGGTGAGCGACTACCCCTACTTCTGCATCTACGTCCAGCAGGAGATCGCCTCCAACGAGGACTTCGGCAAGACCCGCAAGCAGCGGGAGAGGCTGCTCCAGCGGGGCGGCCTGACGATCAAGACGACGCTCGACCCGAAGGCGCAGAAGGCCTCGGAGAAGGCGATCAAGCAGTTCGTCCACACCAGCGACAAGCCTGTCGCCTCGCAGGCGATGGTCGTCCCCGGCACCGGCGCCATCAAGGCGATGGCCGCCAGCCGGAAGTTCGGCGGGAACAAGAAGAAGAACGAGATCAGCTACAACCTGGTCGGCGACCGGCTGCACGGTGGCGGAGCGGGCTTCCAGGCCGGCTCCACGTTCAAGCCCTTCACCCTGCTGACGGCCCTCGACAAGGGCTTGAAGCTGAACGACGGCTTCAACACCGGCACCGGCTACCAGGCCCCCAGCCACAGCGCGTTCCGCGACTGCAAGGGCAACGCGGTCGGCGAGCCCAGCCACACCGTCACCAACTCCAGTGAGGGCCCCGGCGGTTTCAACACCCTGACCACCGGCACCCTGGGCTCGGTGAACACCTTCTTCATGCGCCTGGAGCAGGAGGTCGGCCTCTGCGAGACGGTGAAGATGGCCAAGAGCCTGGGCATCCAGCGCGCCGACGGCAACCCGCTGAAGGAGTTCGAGACCTTCACGCTCGGCATCAACGAGATGGACCCGGTGACCGTCTCCGCCGCCTACGCGGCGATCGCCGCCCGCGGCACCTACTGCAGGCCGATGGTGATCACCGAGAGCACCGACCGCGAGGGCAAGAAGACGTCGTACAAGCCCAAGTGCAAGCAGGTCCTGGACGAGGAGGTCACCGACGCGGCCACCCACATCATGTCCGGGGTCTTCACCAAGGGCACGATGAGCCAGGTCGGCGGCATCGGCCGCGACGCGGCGGGCAAGACCGGAACCACCGACGCCTACACCGCCGCCTGGTTCGCCGGGTTCACCCCTGATCTCGCCTCCGCGGTGAGCGTCGGCGACCCGCGCGGCGCCTTCGGGCACGACCTGATCGGCGTGACCATCGGCGGGCGCTACTACGGCTACGTGTACGGCGCCTCGATCGCCGGCCCGATCTGGAAGAACTCCATGATCAACGCGCTCAAGGGAGTCTCTCCGACCTCCTTCACCCCGGTGAACATGGAGCGCTTCGGCGGCTGCACCGGCAACCGGTGCGCGCCCAAGCCGCCGCCGAAGTCCGACCGGGGCGGCGGCGGCGATCGGCGTGGCGGCGGTGACCGGCGTGGCGGCGGCGGCGACCGCCCGCCCTCGCCGGACGGCGGCGGCGGCCGGGAGGTCAACGGCGGCATCACGATCCCTCCGGTCATCCCCTAGGCCCTTGTCCTGTGGGACACCGGAGCCCTCCTCGCCCGACCCCTTCGAAGGTCCGGTGAGGAGGGCTCTCGCCTTACCTGGAGGGCGCCGCCATGACCTCTCGGGTCAGGAGGACGCGAGGCGCGCCCGTACGGCCTGTGCGACGCGACCACCCTCGGCGCGCCCGGCGACCTTCGGGTTCACGATCTTCATGACCTGGCCCATGGCCTGCGGCCCGGAGGCACCGCTCTCGGCGACCGCCTCGTCCACGAGGACGGCGAGCTCCTCGTCGGAGAGCTGGGCGGGCAGGTACGCCTCCAGCACGGCCTGCTCGTCGATCTCCGCCTGCGCCTGCTCCGTCCGGCCGGCACCGCTGAACGCCTCGGCCGCCTCGCGGCGCTTCTTGGCCTCCTTGGTGAGCACCTTGACGACCTCGTCGTCGCTGAGCTCGCGCGCCGCCTTACCCGAGACCTCCTCGACGTTCACGGCCGCGAGGGCCATGCGAATCGTGCGGGTGCGGATCTCGTCCCTGCTCTTCATGGAGGCCGTGAGATCGGCCTTCAGCTTGTCCTTCAATGCGCTCATGCGGTCCATCTTGCCGCCTCACCAGCCCCGCTGTATCCAGAGTTTCCGTCCGCAGGGCCGATCTCGGGCATGATGAGAAGGTGAGGAAAGCAGCTGCGGTGCCCCTGTCCCTGTTCGGTGTCGGCCTGGCCGGCCTCGCGTACGCCTCGATCGTCGAGCGCAACGCGTTCCGGCTGCGCCGCTTCGACGTGCCCGTTCTGGAGCCGGGGCAACGTCCGGTACGCATCCTGCACCTGTCCGACCTGCACCTCACCCCCGGCAGGCGGATGCTCATCGACTGGGTCCGCTCACTCGGAGCCCTCCACCCCGACCTGGTGGTCAACACCGGCGACTCCATCGCGCACCCCGACGCGATCACGCCCCTGATGCATGCCCTGGAACCCCTGCTGTCGCGTCCGGGACTGTTCGTCTACGGCTCCAACGACATGTACGAGCCGAGGCCGAAGAACCCGCTGCGTTATCTCTGGCGCACCTCCAAGGCCGACTACGGCCAGAAGATCCCCACGCTTCCCTGGGAGGAGCTGGGCACCGCCATGGCCGCCGAGGGCTGGCTCGACATGAACAACACCACCGCCCGGGTCAAGGTCGGTGATCTTGACATGGCGGTGGGTGGCATCCACGACTCCCACATCAACCGCGACCGCTACGACCTGATCGCCGGCCCCGCCCCGGCCGAGGCCGACCTGCGGCTGGGGGTGATGCACTCGCCGGAGCCCCGCAACATGACCCGCTTCGCCGCCGACGGCTACCAGCTGCTGCTCGCCGGCCACACCCATGGCGGCCAGCTCTGCGTGCCCTTCTACGGCGCCCTGGTCACCAACTGCGGCATCGACCGGGCCCGGGTCAAGGGCATGAGCCGCCACGACTCCGCCTACCTCCATGTCTCCGCCGGCCTCGGCACCAGCCCCTACGCTCCAGCCCGCTTCGCCTGCTACCCCGAGGCCAGTCTGCTGACCCTGGTGCCCCGTCGACGCGGCGACGCAAGCATCCACGAAGTCCGCTAGACTTTTCCAAGCACGAGCAAGACCGGGCGTGTGACCGGGGTGTGGCGCAGCTTGGTAGCGCGCTTCGTTCGGGACGAAGAGGCCGCAGGTTCAAATCCTGTCACCCCGACGTTGAACAAAGTCCCGAGGTGGAGAGCCGTTTCTGAGAAATCAGGAACGGCTTTCTGCGTTACTGAGTGACCGTCTCTTTTGGAAAACCTGGATCGTGCGGCTTCCGGTGGGATGGTGATTCAACCGGGGCGACGAACCTGCTTTCCAGGCGACCACCGCCGCGTTGATCGGTCGGCCTGCCGCGACCTTGCACGGTCACCGCCCATCCCTGCTCTCCGAGGCCCCGCATCGCCCGGCGGACGGCGTCCCGGCTCACGCCGTGTTCCCGCTGTAGCCGTGCTTCCGAGGGCAGCACCTGCCGTGGCCTGTACTCGCCCGCCTTGATCTTCACAGCGATGATCCCGACTGGCTGATTCCGCAAGTGCGATGGCATAACGGCAGCTTCTTTATTGGTTGCTATGGGTACTGCCTCTTGAGACCTGAATATGCGAAGGTATCGTGATTGTCGGTGGCGACGTTCCGGGTCGGCACGTGAGCCAGTAAGGAGCCCTCGTTGTTCAGGCGTCTTTCCAGGTGGGCCACGATCCCCATCGCCTTCACACTGGCCGTGGGCCTGTCCGGCTGCGGTGTCGGCGATCCGGCCACCTCCGCGTCCTCGGGGACGTCATCCGACAGTGGGAGCACGACACTGACGGTGTTCGCCGCCGCCTCGCTGACCGGCACGTTCACCGAGCTGGGCAAGACCTTCGAGGCCGCGCACCCGGGCACGACCGTGCGGTTCAACTTCGGTTCCAGCGCCACCCTGGCCCAGCAGATCGTCGAGGGCGCCCCGGCCGACGTGTTCGCCGCCGCCAGTCCGGCCACGATGAAGACCGTCACCGACGCCTCCCCGGCCGGTACCCCGGTCACCTTCGTGCGCAACATCCTCCAGATCGCGGTACCCGCCGACAATCCCGCCAAGGTCGACGGCCTGAGTGACCTGACCGATCCGAAGGTCAAGGTCGCCCTCTGCGCCGAGCAGGTGCCGTGCGGCGCGGCGGCGGCCAAGGCGCTGGACGCGGCCGGACTGAAGGTCACGCCGGTCACCCTGGAACAGGACGTCAAGGCCACTCTGGCCAAGGTCTCACTCGGCGAGGTCGACGCCGCCCTGGTCTACCGGACGGACGTCATCTCCTCCGGCGGCAAGGTCTCGGGCATCGACTTCCCCGAGGCGGAGAAGGCGATCAACGACTACCCGATCGCCACCGTGTCCAAGGCCCCCGAGGCGGCCAGGCGGTTCGTCGATCTGGTGCTGTCGCAGCAGGGCAGGGACGTGCTGACCAAGGCCGGCTTCCAGGCCCCCTGACCCGCGATGACGCGATCCGCGACCCCGGCGGGCCGGAACGGCGTACAGCGCCGCCCGGCCCGTCCGGCCGCCCGTCAGGGGGTACGGCATGAGCGGTGACCGGCCCCGTAACGCCATCTGCCTGGGCGGCCCCTGCCACGGCATGCTCACCCACATCGACCAGGACATCGGCACCCTCACCGTGCCCGTCCCGCGCCGCTCACCCGAAGAGCCCGGGGGCGTCGCCCGCTACCGCATCACCCGCGAACGGGTACACCATCCCTGCCGCACCGAGCCGTTCATCGCCCTGCACTGGGCCGATCCCCCCGAACCGGTCGGCCTGCCCTGCCACTGCGGCCTCAGGCACTAGACACGCCGCGCCACGGGTGCACCTCCATGTACCCGGCCGATGTGCCGGCCTCACACCGACCGCGGCTCCCGTTCGTACGCACGGCGCGGGTCTCGTAGCCGGTCGCAGCATGGAGTGCTCGACATTGGGGCGGCCAATGCCAGCATGGTTTCCAGCGCTCATAGGAGCCTTTAAGGGCATAAAGTAACCCCCCGAAGTCGAGCGGCGACAGACGGTAATGTACGTTTGTGGTCATGATCGCATCGATGCGGCGGGTCGCACAGCACGGAGGCGTCGCCTTCGCGCTAGGGCTGGTCGTGCTCGGTGCCGCCGTGTTGATGCACCTGACGCTGTGTGTGGTGGCCCCCGTCCATCGGGGCCATCATCGCGCCCCCGGCCCGTGGCCGCCGGCCACGGCGACCGCCGTGGTGAGCGCCGCCGAGGATACCGGCGCCGCCACCGGGCTTCTCACCCTGATCGGCGCGGGGACGCCGGCGGAGCACCTGCCGTGCCCGGTGCCGCCCATCGATGAAGATCACCATCTGTGCGGCGCGGCAGCCGGAGCGCAGATCACCGGCACGCGCGTCCTGATACCGGCCGGGCCGATCCTCGGTGACCCGGTGGTGGCCGAGGACGCCGCGACACCCTCACCGCCGCCCGCGCGCCGTCGCGCGCAACCGGTCCGTCCACCCCCCGGGGTCGCGTTACTTCTTCTCAAATCCGTTTCCCGGATATAGCCCGTCCCTCGGGCCGCCAACGACTCCACGCTCCCACTGAGCGGTATGAGCCGTCGTTCGCGCGCGCCCGTCAGCGAGCTGATCACATCGCATCCAGGGGAAACGGATCATGATATATACACTTAGTTCATCGCAGGTCACTGCAAGTTCGTCACAGATCGCCACCGCCTCGCCCAGCCAGTTGATCACCGGAGCCACCTGCCACGCCCCCGAGCACGTGGTCGGCAACACCCCGGTGCTCTGGGTTCCGGAGATCGCCTCGGGGCAGGGGCGCGGGTTCTGGGCGAAGCTGGAGGGCAACAACCCCGGAGGGATCAAGGACCGCTCCGCCCTCTACATCGTCGAGCGGGCACGCGAGCGCGGCCTGCTGCTGCCCGGGGCACCCATCGTGGAGTCCACCAGCGGGACCTTCGGCCTGGGCCTGGCACTGGCCGGCATCGTCGGCGGCCACCCGGTGACGCTGGTGACCGACCCGGGCATGGAGCCGCTGATGCGCCGGCTGCTGTCCGCCTACGGAGCGCGTGTCGTCGTCGTCGACGAACCGCACCCGGTGGGCGGCTGGCAGCATGCCCGCCGCCTACGCGTGCTGGAGTTGCTCGGCGAGCACCCGGGCGCCTACTGCCCGGACCAGTACAACAACCCCGACAACGTCACCGCCTACACGGGGCTGGCCACGGAGCTGGCCGGCCAACTCGGGCGGATCGACGTCCTGGTGTGCAGCGTGGGCACCGGCGGTCACAGCGCCGGGGTCTCCCGCGCGCTACGGCGCTTCTATCCCGACCTCCGGCTCGTCGGCGTCGACACGATCGGCTCGACCATCTTCGGCCAGCCCGCGCGCTCGCGGCTCATGCGCGGCCTGGGCAGCAGCATCTACCCGCGCAACGTGGCGTACGAGGCATTCGACGAGGTCCACTGGGTCGCACCCGCCGAAGCGGTCTGGGCCTGCCGGCGCCTGGCCGCGCTGCGGTACGCCACCGGCGGTTGGAGCGTCGGCGCGGTGGCCCTGGTGGCCTCCTGGCTGGCCCGTACGCTGCCCGGCCACACCCGGATAGCGGCGATCTTCCCCGACGGCCCGCACCGCTACTTCGACACCGTGTTCAACGACGACTACTGCGCCGAACGGGGTCTGCTCGGCGCGCCGGCGGCGACCGACCCCGACGAGATCGTCCACCCCGCCGAGCGCGAGCTGACCCGCTGGACCCGGTGTACGACCGTGCTCGACCCCACCGTCCCGGGAAACAGCGTCGTGGAAACACCCTCCGGAGACGAAGAGGTCCTGCGGTGAGAGGCACCCTGGCCCTGGCCCGCTCCTTTGACCGGCCGGTGAAACTGCTCCTGGTCAACCAGCTCACCATCAACACCGGCTTCTACATGCTGATGCCCTACCTGGCCGGTCACCTGTCGGGAACTCTGGCGCTGCCGGCGGCACTGGTCGGCCTGATCCTGGGTATCCGCAACCTCAGCCAGCAGGGCCTGTTCCTGATCGGCGGCACCCTGGCCGACCGGCTCGGCCACAAACCCATGATCGTCGCAGGGTGCGGGCTGCGCACCCTCGCGTTCCTGATGCTGGCCGTGGCCGACTCGCTGCCCATGCTGGTGACCGCCTCGGCCCTGACCGGGTTCGCCGGTGCGCTGTTCAACCCCGCCGTACGGGCCTACCTCGCCCAGGAGGCCGGGGCGCGGAAGGTCGAGGCGTTCGCCGCGTTCAACGCCTTCTACCAGCTCGGCATCCTGATCGGGCCGCTCGTCGGCCTGCTGCTCAACGCGGTGGCCTTCAGGCTCGTCTGCCTGGTCGCGGGCGTGATCTTCGCCGTGCTCACCGTCGCCCAGATGCGGGCCCTGCCGAAAGGCGACCGCCCACGGGCCGAGGAGAGCCGGGGCGTGCTGCTCGACTGGCGCGAGGTGTTCGGCAACCGGCCCTTCCTGCTCTTCTCACTGGCCATGATCGGCTCGTACGTGCTGAACTTCCAGGTCTATCTGGGCCTGCCACTGGAGATCCGCCGGGTGACGGGTGGCGAGCTGGGGGTCACCCTCGTCTTCGTGGTCTCCGCGGTGCTGACCATCCTCGGTCAGGCCCGCCTGACCGCGTGGGCGACCCGGCGGTGGCGGCCGCCGCAGGCCATCGCCAGAGGTCTGGTCCTGATGGGGCTCGCCTTCACCCCGGTGGCCCTGGCCGCCCCCTGGGCGGGCAGCGCCGGCACGTCCGGCGGCGCCGCCGGGGTGCTCGTGCTGCTCCCCGTCCTGGGGACGGCGGCGCTGCTCAGCCTGGCCACCATGATCATCTATCCGTTCGAGATGGCGACCATCGCCACCTTCGGCGGCCGGCACATGGTGGGTACCTACTACGGGCTCTACAGCACCCTGGCCGGGATCGGCATCGCCGCGGGCAACCTGCTCACCGGGTGGGCGCTGGATCTGGGTGCGCGGGCGGGTCTGCCGAGCCTGCCGTGGCTGGCCCTGGTGCTGATCGGCCTTGGCTGCGCCGCGGCCGTGGTCGCCCTGGACCGATCGGGGCGCCTGGCGGCCTCACCCCGAACCGCTCCGGCGACGGCCTGACCCGCCTCGGGGGCGACCCGGCCTCGCGGAGCGGGGTCCCGCGGCCGGCTACCCGCCACCGGCCATCCCGGTGGCCTGCCGCGCGGGGTCCCACCCGCGCAGCAGGCCACCGGTGAGGGCCGTGACCGCGCAGCGCTGGGCGGCGTAGACGAGGGCCATGGTGTGGTGTTCCCGGGAGAAGTCGGCGACGGCATCGGCCACCAGGAACGCCTGCAGGTCCTGCATGAAGGCGTCGCAGGCGGTCATGAGGCAGCCGATGTGGGCGTAGACACCGCAGACGATGATCTGGTCGCGGCCCAGGGCGTCCATCCGGGCACGCAGGTCGGTCCTGCGGAAGGCGCTGTAACGCCACTTGGTGAGCAGGATGTCGGACGCCGCGGGGAGGAGGCTCGCGACGATCTCGCTCTCCCGCGCGCCGGGGATGCCCGAACCCCAGAAGTCCTGGAGCAGGCCGCGCTGGTGGCTGCTCTGGCCGCTGGGCTGCATCGAGTAGACGACCGGAACCCCCAGCCCGGCGCAGGCCTCGCGCAGCAGACCGATGTTGTCGATGAGCCCGGTCAGCGGTGCGGCGCCGGCTGCGTAGGGGGCGAGGAAGTAGTTCTGCATGTCATGGACCAGCAGGATGGCGCGGCGCGGATCGGGGCGCCAGGTCACCTGGTTCTCGGGAAGATCGCCTTCTTTTGGCAGCGGGTAGGAGGCGATCTGGGGAAGGGCCACGGGCACTGTCTCCTTTCCTGTGGCAGTGGGCCGGACGGCGGGTCAGCGGTCCTGGTCCAGGCCGACGGCGCGGAGCATGGTCTGGAACTTGGCGGTGGTCTCGGCGAGCTCGGTCTCCGGCACCGAGCCGGCGACGATTCCCGCACCGGCGAACAGCCTCAGGGTCTGGTCGGCGACCTCGGCACAGCGGATGGTCACGACCCACTCGCCGTCGCCCGCCGAGTCCCCCCACCCGACCAGGCCGGCGTACAGGCCGCGGTCGAACGGCTCGATCTCCTCGATGGCCTGGCGCGCGGCGTTCGCGGGAGTGCCGCAGACGGCGGGGGTGGGGTGCAGCATGGTGGCCAGCTCCAGCGACGTGACCGCGGGATCGTCGAGCACGCCGGTGATCCGGGTCGACAGATGCCACATGGAGGCGGTGGACAGCGGTGAGGGCCCGGCGGGCACCGAGAGTTCCCGGCAGTACGGGCGCAGGACCTCCACGATGCTCTCGATCACCAGTGCGTGCTCGCGGAGATCCTTGTCGGAGGTGAGCAGGGCGCGGGCCCTCTCCGCGTCGATGACGGGGTCCGGGTGACGGGGGACGGAGCCGGCCAGCGGGTTCGTGGTGATCCGGCGGCCGGAACGGGAGACGAGCAGCTCGGGGCTGGCCCCCAGGAGCGTGCGGGCCGTGGCGGTGCTCGACGGCAGGTCCACCGCGTAACCGTAGGCCTGCGGGTCGCGCCGGACGAGGTTGCGCAGCACCCGCCCGACATCGACGGGGGCGCCCAGGGTGACGTCCAGGGCACGGGCCAGCACGATCTTCTTGAGCTCTCCGGCGGTCAGCTTGGCCAGTGCCTTCTCCACACCGCGCAGGTAGTCACCGGGGTCGGGGACCGGGCCGAATCCGGTGAACGTGCCCGTGACCTGCTCGGGACCGGCGGGTGGACCGGCCGGTGGGCTCGTCCAGCAGACGGCGGCGGGCACCAGCAGGCGTGGCGGGCGGTCGTCGCGGAAGGGGATCGCACCCACCACCACGGGGTTGGGGTGGCCCAAGCGCTTGGCGTCCCGCAGGGCGGAGGCGACGCGGTCTCGCAGGCTCGTCGCCCCCGAATCGGGGACCTCCTGGCACACCCCCCTGGCGAGCAGGGTCCGGGTCGGCGAGGTGAAGAAGAAGGTGCCGGGTTCGTAGTCCTCCAGGAGGTCCGGCATTCGGGACATGGTGAGGGCGTCGTTCGGCGACATGGGGAAAAGCTCTCCTGTCAGGAGGGGATCCAGGAATAGGAGGGATCGGCGCCGGCAGGCGGCCGGCGCCGGGAGGGGACCGTTCCGCTACCGGAGCGTGGCGCCCCCGTCGACGTACAGGTCCTGCATGGTGATGTGCCTGGCGCGGTCGGAGGCCAGGAAGAGGACCGCGTTCGCGATGTCCTCGGGGTCGGCCAGGCGGCCGAGGGGGATGCCCACCCGGAAGGTGGCCGGCGATCCGTCGATGGCCGCCCGCGCGTCGTGGCCGCCGGTCCACAGGGCGCGCTGCATGGGGGTGTCGGTGGAACCGGGCGACACCACATTGCAGCGGATGCCGTACGGCGCCAACTCCAGGCCGAGACACTTGGTGAACTGCGTGGCCGCCGCCTTGGAGGCCGCGTAGGCCGACATGTTCATCCGCGGCACGCCCGCGGCGTTGGAGCCCACGGTGACGATCGCCCCGGATCTACGGGGGATCATCCGGCGGGCGACCGCCCGGGACAGGTGGAAGACCCCGCCGGTGTTGACGGCGAAGGTCCGGGCCCACTCGTCGTCGCTGAGGGCGACGGCCGGTCCCGAGCAGAGCACCCCGGCCACGTTGACGAGCAACTCGATCGGGCCGAGGTCGGCCTCGACCCTGGCGACGACGTCGTCGACGGCGGCGCTGTCGGTGACCTGGCAGGGATAGCCGACCGCGGTGCCGAGCCCGGCGGCGACCCGCTCGATCCGCTCGGCGTTCACGTCGAGCGCGGCGACCCGCGTGCCCGCCACGGTCAGGGCTCGCGCCACCGCCTCGCCGATGCCCTGCGCCGCACCGGTGACCACGGCCACTCCGCCTTCCGCCAGCATGTCCCCACCTTCGTCGATCTCTCGCCGGTAGGCAGGCTAGTGCCATCACTTTAAGTTGCGCAGCAAAAACTTATAGTTACTTTTCACAGATCAGGTGGACATCACGGGTGTTGGTACGAACCTCCTGACCGTCGGACATGACGACGCATGAGGAGCCACGGGGGGCCGGAGCGGCGCCGATTCTTGAGGCTTCCGCAGGGATGACTGAGAGGATGACGCACTTGTCTTTTAGCAGAGTCATGTCAATCGTCATGGCTTATGATCACTTTTCATGACAACCCAGGATATTTCCGGGCAAACCCCGCATATTCCCCCCATTTCACAAGATACTCATCCGGTAGCTACGGCAGATCCGGCAGATTCATCAGAAGATGAGAAAAGCGGCAGCGTCCTGGAGATGATCGAGCGCATCGGCTCGATCATCGTCCCGATCGGCGTCGCACTCTACGCCGTGCTCTACCTCGGCGTGCAGTCGATGTACTCGGTGTTCCAGGTCACCCCGGAGCAGGCGGGGATCGACCAGTCAGTCCTGCTCGGCCGACTGATGGGCACCCTGATCCTGCTTCTGCTGGTCGCCCTGCCGGTGCTCGGCGTCGTCGTCGGGGTGGGCTGGCTGGCCAACAAGGTGACCTTCGGCGCGGCCGGCAAACTTGTGAACGCCGTACGGCGGCGGCCCTGGCTGATCGCCATGATCGCCGCGCTGTGGTGCGGCGCGACCTACTGGGGCCTGCTCGACGTCGTCGGCGACACCAACCTCGCCGTCAAGGTCGTCGTGGCCGTGGTGCTGGGCGTACTGGCCTTCCTGGTGCCGTTCCGGCTGCTACGCCGCAAGCCCGTCGGCCGTGCCGGGATGAAGGTGCTCGTCGGCGCCCTCACCGGCCTTGGCCTGGGGTTCCTGCTGATCCTGCAGATGGTCAACGGGGCGGTTGAGGTGCAGGAGACCGGGAAGGGCAACGAGTTCATCACCTACGTCGGCTTCCAGGACCAGTGGGCCGTTCTCCGGAGCGCCGAGAACGACAAGCCGCTCTACGAGAGCCGGTGGATGATGCTGCTCGGCGAGAGCAACGGCGCGTACGTCCTCTACGACTGCGACAAGCTGGAGACCGTCCGGCGCTCCATGGACAAGACCATCCTCGAATCCATCCAGCTCGAACCGGAGCGGGAGGAGGGTTTCAAGTGCGGCACCCTCGCCGAGGAGACGCAGACGGCCGAGGCCACGGGCTAGTAGGCACGATGGGGCACCCGCGTCGCCGGTCCGATCGGCCATCGGTGGCGGGGCCCGGTGTCCGGGTCCCGCCACCGGTGTCAGGTGTCAGGACGGCGTGCCGTCCGCGCCGCACTTGATGATCGGGCGGATGCAGTCGCGCAGGCGGCGCTCCATCTCGGCCGGGGGCCAGGCGTAGCCGGCGTCGGAGGCCGGCCGGGGAGAGTGCCGGGTGCACGGGTGACTCCTTTGGGAGGTCCCCCGGCACGGCTCATCGAGCCGTACCGGGGTGCGGTGGAGTTACTGGTAGACGCGTACGTAGTCGACGAGCATCTGCTTGGGGAACCCCGTGCTCACGTCCGGCGGTCCTGGCCAGTCGCCGCCGACCGCGAGGTTGAGGATGATGTAGAAGGGGTGGTCGAAGATCCACGGGCCCCGGGTCGCCTCGACCTGGTCCTTGCTGATGGTGAAGACGGTCCGGCCGTCCAGGGTGTAGACGATGCCCTTGCTGTCCCAGTTGGCCGCCCAGACGTGGAAGTCGTCGGAGAAGTCCGCGCCTGTCGGCAGCGTGTACGGGCTGCCGACACCGCCGCCGCCGTTGTAGGCGGGTGCGTGGACCGTCGAGTAGGCGGTCTTGACGTCCTTGCCGAGGACTTCCAGGATGTCGATCTCGCCGTTGTACGGCCACGGTCTGCCGGTGAGGAAGTCGGCGCCCATCATCCAGAACGCCGGCCACAGGCCGTTGCCCTTGGGCACCTTGACGCGGGCCTCGACCCGGCCGTAGGTGAAGGTGAACCTGCCGCCGGTGTTGATCCGGCCCGAGGTGTACCGGCAGGTCCCGCCCGGGCACGCCGACCCGGGGGTCGCCTCCTGCCGTGCCGTGATGGCGAGGTTGCCGTTGCCGTCCATGGCGGTGTTGTCGGGGTTGTAGTACTCCAGCTCGTTGTTCGGGCCGGTTCCCGGGTCCTGGGTCCACTTGGCCGCGTCGGGCCTGGTCCCCGCCGCGCCGTTGAACTCGTCACTCCAGACGAGCCTGGGCGGGTTGGCCGGGTCGGACGGGAGCGGCGGCGGGGTGACGGGGGCGCCGCCGGTGCCCCAGACCTGGAACTCCCACAGCGAGTAGCCGTACGGGGTGCCCCGCTGGGTGCCGTACATCCGCACGTGACGGCCGGTCCCGTCGACGTTCAGCGTCTGCTTGAAGCCGGTGCCGGTCGTGGTGGAGTAGATCGGCGTCCAGGTGGTCCCGTTCGCGGAGACCTGGATCTCGAACGCCTTGGCGTAGGCCGGATCCCACTGCAGCACGACCTTCTTGATCTGCGCGGTCGCGCCGAGGTCGACGGAGATCCAGGCCGGGTCGACCCAGCCGGTGGTGGAACTGGTCGCCCAGCGGGAGGCCGGGTCGCGGTCGAACGCCCTGGCGGGGGTGCACTCCCAGCAGTTCCCGTCGTGCTGGGAGCTGGAGGCCGCCCCCGGCCTGCCGTAGGACAGCAGCTTGAGCGCGCCCGGGTCGGGATCCGGGCCGGTCGAACCGATGGTGCCGTAGACCTGGAACTCCCACAGCGAGTAGCCGTACTGGGTGGATCGCTGGGTGCCGTACATCCGCACGTAACGGCCGGATCCGGTGACCGCCAGCGTCTGGTCGCCGCCGGTGCCGGTGGTCGTGGAGTGGATCGGTGTCCAGGTGGTGCCGTTGGGGGAGGTCTGGATCTCGAAGGCCCTGCCGTAGGCGGTCTCCCACTTCAATGACACCTGCGTGATGGTCGCGGTGGCGCCGAGGTCGACGGAGATCCACTGCGGATCGGCGAACGCGCTGGACCAGCGGGTGCCCGCGTCGCCGTCGACGGCCGCCGACGCGGGGAAGGCCACGTTCTCCGCGGACGAGGCGGTCACCGTCCTGCCCTGGGACAGCAGGGTGTCGGCGGCGGAGGCGGGCATGACGGCGAGACAGGATGTGACGAGGGTGACGGCTGCGGCGATCATCAGGAGCACACGGCGGCCGGGACTTCGAAGCGAGGGCATGGCGTCTCCTCGGGGTGGGGGGTGCGTACCGGTATGGGTCGGGGAGCGCTCTCTCAAGCAGAGAGTGCTCTCGTCCGACAGAGCCTGTCAAGTACCCGTTTAACCAGCAGGAAACGGGCTGCACATGATCTGACAATCGACCACACACTTCAGGGAGCGCTCCCGCAAAACCGTTTGCACCGTTACAGGACGCTGTGAACTGGGATTAAGAAGATCTTTTTTTGGGAGCGTTTTCTCGGATTCCTCCACGGGTCGCCGAGGAGAGGAATTCGATTCCGTTCGCGCCATTGACAGAAATCCCGTCTCTGATCACCCTTTGTGAGGGAGCGCTCTCTTCATGATCCTCGATTAGGCTTCTTGGAGGTGGCACCGCACGTTCCGGCACCACCGGCCAGTCGGCGGTACGGACCTGTGGGAGAAGCAGATGAGACGACCCACCCTGGAGGCTGTCGCCACCCGGGCCGGCGTGTCCAAGTCGACGGTCTCCAGGGTGGTGAACGGCGAGCCGACCGTCGCCTCGGACATCCGCGATCTGGTCATGCGGGCGGTGAACGAGCTGGGCTACGTCCCCAACCCGGCGGCACGCAGCCTGGTGACCCGGCGTACCGACTCCATCGCGGTGATCGTCTCCGACCCGCCGACCGGGCTCGTCTCCGACGACCCGATGTTCTCCACGGTGGTGCGCGCGGCCAGCCGCGAGTTCGAGGCGGCGGGCAAGCAGGTGGTGCTCATGCTCGCGGGCTCGGATGACGCCCGCCTGCGAGCCAGGCAGTTCGTGGCCGCCCGCCACGTGGACGCGGTCATGCTCGTGTCGATGCACGGCGCCGACCCGCTGCCGGCGGCGCTCGCCACGACGGGCGTCCCACTCGTCTCACACGGCAGGCCCGCGTTCTGGGAGGGCGCGCCCTGGGTCGACAACGACAACGTCGGCGGTGCCGCCCAGGCGGTCCGGCACCTGCTGGAACGGGGGCGGCGCAGGATCGCCACCATCAGCGGGCCGTTGGACATGTCCGCGGCCCAGGACCGGTTGAGCGCCTACCGCGAGGTGCTGAGCGAGACCGGGCGGCGCTCGATCGTGGCCATCGGCGACTTCACCCGGATCTCCGGAGCCGAGGCCATGGCGCAGCTGCTGGAGGACGACCCCGCGCTGGACGCGGTGTTCGCCGCCAACGACCTGATGGCGATCGGCGCCATGCGGGCGCTACGCCGCGCGGGCCGGCGGGTGCCCGACGACGTGGCGGTGGTGGGGTTCGACGACATCGAGGCGGCCCTCTACACCGACCCCCCGCTCACCACGGTGCGCAGCCCGATGGGCGAGCAGGCCGCCGCCTCCGCCCGCCTGCTGCTCGGCCTGCTGCGAGGCGAGGACGCCGCCCCGGTGATCCTCCCGACCCAGCTCGTGATCAGAGAGTCCAGCTAGGCCCTGTCCTGTGGATCTTGCCGTGGCGAGGATCGGTCGGATGGTGTCTCGCAAGGCGGAGGAGGGAGCCGCAGCGTGCTGCGGTGACCGGCCGCAGTAGGCAAAAGATCCGCAGGACAGGGCCGTGGCTACCGGCACTGGGCGAGCATGACCCTCTTGTCCGCGCGGGTGACCGGCAGGTGGTACTTCAGGGCCACCTGGGTGAAGCGGACCACGTAGGCGCAGCGAACCCCGCGCCTGGGGGGAAGCCAGGAGGCCGGCCCCGATCCGCCCTTGGCCTCGTTGGCGTCGCCGTACACCGGGAGGAGGTTGAGCGGGTCGTTGGCGATGCGCATCCGCTTGGACCTTGACCAGCGGGAGGCTCCCATCCGCCACTCGTAGGAGAGCGGGACCACGTGGTCGACCTGGACCTCGTCGGAGCGCTTCTTGCTCCAGTGCACGATCCGGCCGGTGTAGGGATCACGCAGCCTCATGGAGACCACCACGCAGCCGGATCCGCGACGGTAGCGCACCTCCTCGCCGTCGCGGGCCAGCAGGTCGTCGCGGGTACGGCAGCCGTTGCGCGCGTACGGCACGCCACTGGCGGTGTCGGCCCAGTTCGCACCGAACCTGGCCCGGCTGTAGCCGGCCTTCGACCCCATCTGCCCGACCCGGAGCCTGTTGATCAACCTGACCGCGGCGCCCCGGTCTCCGGCCGACCTGACGGGCGCCAGCCCGGGTCGCAGACCGTCCGGGTTGTCCAGCGGCACGACCCTCGCCGGCGCGGCCCTCGCACGCGTGTCGCCGTGCGTCGACAGTGAGAAGAGCATCGCGGCACCCAGCACCACGGCGACCACCCCCCGCGTGCCCACCCATGCCTCCAGAAGGATCTACCGGCCCATTCTTGACCGATTCCCGGAAATCGGTTGGTTGACACGGGGGTGTCCGCGGGCTGAGACCCGACCGGTCAGGGCTGGAAGCGGTAACCCATGCCGGGCTCGGTGAGCAGATGGACCGGGTGTGCGGGATCGCGCTCCAGTTTCTTGCGCATCTGGGCCATGTACTGCCGCAGGTAGTTGGTCTCCTTGTGGTAGGAGGAGCCCCAGACGTCGTTCAGCAGGCGACGCTGGGTGATGAGCTTGCCGGGGTTGCGGACCAGTATCTCCAGCAGGCGCCACTCGGTGGGGGTCAGCCGCACGCCACCCGAGACGGTCCTGCCCGCCAGATCCACCTCGTGTTCACCGATCACGCACCGGGCCGGCTCCTCCTCGGAAACCGAGATGCGGCGCGACACGGCGCGGATCCGGGCCAGCAGTTCGTCGACGCCGAACGGCTTGGTGACGTAGTCGTCCGCGCCCGCATCCAGGGCCTCCACCTTGTCATGGCCCTCGGCCCTGCCGGACAGCACGATGATCGGGACGGCGGTCCAGCCGCGCAACCCGTGGATGACGTCCACCCCGTCCATGTCGGGCAGGCCGAGGTCGAGCACCACCAGGTCGGGGTGCCAGTCCGCGGCCTGGCGCAGGGCGGCGGCGCCGTCGGCGGCCACGGCCACCTCGTACCGGCGGGCGGCCAGGTTGATCCTCAGCGCCCGCAGGAGTTGGGGCTCGTCATCGACGACGAGGATGCGCGTCACGGGTCCTCCACGGTTGCGGGCACAGCCTGGAAGGGGCACAGTGCGGTCTCCGGCGGCCGGTCCCCCTCTCCGAAGCCAGGTTACGGCCGGCCAAAAACCCGGCGTGGGCCCGGGGTCCGGCCGGGTCAGAGCCAGTTACGCTTCTGGAACGCCCGGTAGAGCAGGATGGTGCCCACCACGATCAGAGCCGTGGACACCCAGAACCCGACCGGCTGCCCGAAGCCGGGGTAGGGCACGTTCTGCCCGTAGAAGCCGGTGATCATCGTGGGCACCGCGATGATGGCCGCCCAGCTTGTGATCTTCTTCATGATGTCGTTGAGCCGGAATCCCTGCTGGTTCACATGGGCCTCGCGGACGTTGCTCACCAGATCCCGCAGCGACTCGCTCCACTCCGCGGTGCGCAGCGTGTGGTCGTAGACGTCCTGGTAGTACGGGGTCAGCCCACGGTCCATGACGTCCTCGCCCCTGCGCAGCAGGCTGCCCACGACCTCGCGCGTCGGCACCGCCAGCCGCCGGAAGCGCACCAGCTTCTTGTGCATGTCGAAGGTCCGGCGCTGGACGTGCTGCATGTCCCGGGAGTTGTTCTGGAAGAGGTCGTCCTCCAGTTCCTCGACCCGGTCGTCCACCACCTGGAGGACCTCGAAGTAGCCGTCCACGATGTGGTCGAGCAGGGCGTGCAGCAGATACGGTGCCCCGAACTTGGCCATGTCGGCGTTGGTGTCCCAGCGCCTGATCACCTCGTCGATGTCGAAGTCGGGGCTCTCCCTCACGGTGACCAGGGCGTTCCTGGTCATGAAGATCGAGATCTCGATGAAGTCGAGCCCCTTCTCGGCGAGCCTCGTCGCGTAGACGGTGATGAACAGGTGGCTGTCGTAGGTGTCGAGCTTGGGGCGCTGCTGGCTGTGGATCGCGTCCTCGACGGCAAGGGGGTGGAGGCCCAACTCCTCGCTGATCTTCGCCAGGTCCGCCTGCGTGGGCGAGCAGAGGTCGAACCAGACGACGGCCGATGTGTCCCCCACGTGCTCGGAGACGTCGTCGATGGGGAAACCCTCGGCTTCCAGAACCCCGTTGCGATACAGGCGGGTACGGTCCATGGGCGCCCACCCTAGACCTGCGGTGACGGACCTGGAATCCCCGTCGGATCCACATCTTCAGACCCCGTGTCCCGGCCGGGTGAGTCGGATCGCACCGGTGGCGACGACGCCGTGGCGTTCCCCGGCGACTGCGGGGATTCGAAGGAATAATCCCGCCCGCCCGGGGCAGCAGTGTCTACCACAACAGCCGAAGCCTGAGGTGAGGTCACATGATAGTGCTGGGACTTCTCTTGATCGTACTCGCGGGTGCGACCGTGATCGCGGTCTCCTGGGACGAGACCGCAGCATCGACCACCACCGCGACGTTCACCATGTTCGACCGCGTGATCCAGCTCACCCAGCTGGAGCTCTTCTTCGCGGGTGTGGCCACCGGAGCGGTTCTCCTGCTCGGCCTGGGAATCATGTTCGCCGGGATGCGGCGCTCGTCCGCGCACCGGCGCAGGCTCCGTGCCTCGCGCGCGGAGGCTCGGGACCGTGTCACCCGCCTGGAGGAGGAGAAGCGGGAACTGGAGCGCAAGCTCGAAGCGACCCCCGCCACCTCCAAGACTCCCCCGACTCCCACGGCTCCTGCGGCTCCCGTGGTCGACCGTGACCGTGACGGCGTCGACGACCGCGCCGAGGACACCGCGCCCCACCCCCGGGTCGAGGTGCCCCGCCAGCCCTCCACCGACCAGCTCGTGGCCGGTCGCCACGGGCGCTCGGACCACCGCTAGTCACATCTCCCCTCAGCCGGGGCGGCCCGCGGGCCGCCCCGGCTGAGGCATGCCCGGACCGCCACCGTCGGCGTTCGCCATGACCGGCGGGGTTCGGGGGGATCTCCCGCGGCGGTGCAGCAGCGTCATGAGCCCGCCGGCCACCAGCCCCCAGAAGGCGGCGCCGACCCCCAGGAGCGTCAGTCCCGAGGCGGTGACCACGAAGGTGACGACCGCGGCCTCCCGGCCCTCGGGGTCGGCGACCGCGGAGGCGACGGCCGAGGCGAACGCGCCGAGCAGGGCGAGACCGGCGACGGCCTCGATGAGCGACGACGGGGAGAGCAGAACGAGCGCCGTGGCCGGCCCCGAGCCGATCCCGAGGACGATCATCGAGGCGCCCGCGCTGACCGAGGCGATCCACCGGCGGGCCGGGTCGGGGTCGCCGTCGGGCCCGGCGGCCAGGGCGGCGCTGATCGCCGCCAGGTTCACCGCGTGGCCGCCCAGCGGAGCGCCCAGCGTGCTCGCCAGACCGGTGGAGACGAGGACCCCCCGCAGCGGGGGGCGGTAGCCGTACCCGGCGAGGACCGCCATGCCCGGCACGTTCTGCGAGGCCATGGTGACCAGGAACAGCGGGAGCGCGATGCTGACCAGCGCCTGGGCGTTCCAGGACGGGACGGTCACCTCCACCACCGGCCGCACGTCCACCGCTCCCAGCCCCGGCCCGGTCAGGACGATCGCCGTGACGGCGACGAGGAGGGCCACCGGGGTCGCCCATCTTCGGGCGAACCTGCTCAGCAGCACCCAGGTGAGAACGACGGGGGCGGCCATCAGCGGCACCTCGGCGAGTGCCCTGACCGGCGCCACGCACAGGTCGAGCAGGACCCCGGCGAGCATGGCACCGGCGATCGAGGTGGGGATGGAGGCGACCCATCGGCCCAGGGCGGGAAAGAGCCCGGCCGCGGTGAGGAGGAGTCCAGAGACCGCGAACGCGCCGACCGCGACGGGAAACCCACCCTCCACGGTGCCGGTCGCGACCAGGAGTGCCGCCCCGGGCGTGGACCAGGCGACGACGATCGGAATGCGCCGCCACACCCCCAGCCAGACGGCCACCACGCCGCTGGCCACGCAGAGCGCGAGCAGCCCTGACGCCGCCTGTCGCTGGTCGGCGCCCACGGCTCTGAGCCCGGCCAGGACCACGGCGAAGGAGCTGGCGAAACCGACCACCGCGGTCACCACCCCGGCCAGCACGGGTTGAAGCAGGCGTGTCATCTGTTGGTCCTCACCTGAGGGGGTGCCGATCGTTCCGTAAACGGAACAGATCCGGTGCTGCACGATAGCCCCATGGACTCCGAAGCACAACGCCACCGCCCCGCCGTGGACGGTGGCACGGCCGACATCGGCCGGCGTATCCGCCGGCTGCGTGAAGAGCGCGGTATCTCCCTGTCCGCCCTCGCCCGTGGCGCGGGCGTCGGCAAGGCCACGCTCTCCGGCCTGGAGAACGGCACCCGCAACCCCACGCTGGAAACCCTCTGGGCGATCACCGCCGAGCTCGGCGTCCCCCTGACCATGGCCATCGGCACCTCGCCGTCGGAAGACCCGGAAAGCACGGTCCCCGTCATGCGTGGAACCGCCACGGAGGGGACGCTCCTCCAGGTCTTCGAGGACGAGGCGGTCACGTACGAGCTCTACCGGCTGGTGATCCGCGCGGGGGCGCCACAGATCTCGCCCGCCCACCACAGGGGCGTCACCGAGTACCTGACCGTCTTCGCCGGCACGCTCAGCGCGGGACCTACCGGCGCCCCCCTGCGGGCCGGTCCCGGCGAGCACATCTCCTGGCGGTCGGATGTTCCGCACATCTACGTCGCCCTCGGCGACCAGGACGTTCACGCCAGCCTGCTCATCCGCTACCCACGCCGCTGATCCCGGCGGCCCGCGCGGCCGCCGCCGTCGCTCGGCGACCCAGTCGAATCCGTAAAATTTCTAAAAAGTAATATTTGCCGTATGACACCACGGTCCACTGCGATTCTCGTCTGGGCCGTGGGTGTACTGGCCTACGTCATCGCCGTCTTCCACCGGCAGTCACTGGGCGTGGCGGGCATCGAGGCGGCGGCGAGGCTCGACGTCGGCGCGACGGGCCTCTCGGTGCTGGCCATGTGCCAGCTCCTGGTCTACGCGGGCATGCAGGTACCCGTCGGGATGCTGGTCGACCGGCTCGGTTCCAAGCGCATGCTGGTCCTGGGGGCCGTGGTGATGGCCTGCGGCGAACTCGTCTTCGCCCTGGCCGAAGGCCTGCTGCCGGGGGTCGCCGGGCGGACGTTGATCGGGTGCGGGGACGCGATGACGTTCATCAGCGTGATCAGGCTGGTCGGCCTCTCCTTCCCTGCCCGCCGCAACCCGCTGATGGTCCAGCTCACCGGCCTGATCGGCCAGCTCGGCGCGATCGCCTCCGCGGTGCCCCTCATCCACTCCCTGCACACCTACGGCTGGACGCCGACCTTCATGGGCGCCGCCGTACTGGGTGTGGTCTCCGCGTTACTGCTGGTCACGGTGGTGAGCGATGCCCGCCCCGAGCGGGCCGGGGAGCCGCCTGGCCTGAAGGCCGCCTGGGCCGAGCCCGGCACCCGGCTGGGCATGTGGACCCATGCGGCCACCCAGTGCTCGGCCGCGGCCTTCCTGACGCTGTGGGGATATCCCTTCCTGGTCCAGGGGCAGGGGCTGTCCCCCTCGACGGCGGGTGTGCTGCTGTCCACGCTGACCCTGTGCGGCATGGTGTGCGGGCCGCTGCTCGGCTACCTCGCCGGGCGGTTCCCCTTCCACCGCTCCCGGATGGTGCTCGTCGTGATCGGCACCACCGCCGGGGCGTGGACCGCCGTACTGCTCTGGCCGGGGCGGGCGCCGCTCTGGCTGCTGGTGGCGCTCGTGGTGGTGCTGGCGGCCAACGGCCCTGGGTCGATGATCGGCTTCGACTACGCCAGGACCTTCAACCCGGCCACCCGGATCGGCGTGGCCACCGGCATTGTGAACGGCGGCGGCTTCGTCGCGTCCGTGTCGGTGATCGTGTTGATCGGCGTCACCCTCGACCTGGTGGGCGGGAGCGGCCCGGAGGCCTTCCGATGGGCGTTCGCCACGCAGTATCCGATCTGGGCCCTGGGTGCCGTCCAGGTCATCCGCTACCGGGGCAAGGCGCGCCGCCTGCTCTCCGCCGCCCAGGCGAGCGCGTAGGGCCGGGGTCTCCCGTCAGACGATCCGGGTGAAGGGCTCGGCGAAGTGGGCGGTGCCGATCATTCCCCGCTCCGCCCTGACCCGGTCGAGCAGCTCCACCCGGGTGGCCGCGGCCAGTTCCGGGTCGTCGTCGTAGAGGTAGGTCACCCGCGGGTTCTCCAGTTGCACCGGATGCAGCACCACGTCGCCGGTCAGCAGCAGATCACCGACCTGGACGACCTGGTGGCCGGGGGTGTGCCCCGGCGCGAGCAGCACCCGGATGCCCGGCAGCACCTCCGCACCGCCGTCCACGGCCTGCACCCGCTCGCCCAGCGGCCGGACGACGTGGTCCAGGACCGTCTCGGCCGCCGCGTCGAGCTCCGCGCGCTGCAGGACGTACCGGGCGTTGGGGAAGGCCGGTGCCCCCGCGACCACCGCCCCGCTCGCGTGGTCGCTGTGCAGGTGCGTGATGACCACGGCCTCCACCTCCTCGGGGGCCGTCCCCACCCGGGCCAGCTCCGCGCCCAGCGCGCCGGGCACCGGCGCCCAGCTCGACGCGGGCGAGTCGCTGGGGCCGATGCCCGTGTCGACGAGCACCGTACGGCCCGCCGCGTCGCGCAGCAGGTAGCAGTGGAAGTGCAGGATCCACTCGTCCGGCTCGCCGTGGCAGCCACCGGGGAACATCTCCCGCATCGGGCGCCGGATCGAGTCGCCCATCGGCCCCACCGCGTCACACAGCGGGAACACCTCGACCCCGGCGACCGTTATCGGCCGGTGCAGCATGCGCTCTCCTGTTCGATTGAGGGGTTCCCGCCCTCACCATGGGAGGACACTGTTCGCATCATAGGAACATTTCATGACAATTCAGCCGTGGCGGAACGCGAGATGATGGAGCGATGCTGGACGATGTCGTCGAACACCTCGCCTGCCCGGTCTGCGGAGGCGCTCTGGCCCTTCACGGCCGGGTCCTCGGATGTGCCCTGGGGCACGGCTTCGACGTGGCCAGGCAGGGATACGTCAGCCTGCTGACCGGGTCGCGGGTGCCCGGGACGGCCGACAGCGCGGCCATGGTGGCGGCCAGGGACAGCTTCCTCGGCGCCGGGCACTACGCCCCCCTTGCCGAAGCGATCGCCGGCGCCTGCCCTACCGGCGCGAAGGCGGTGGCGGACGCCGGAGCCGGGACGGGCCACTACCTGGCGCGGGTGCTCGACGAGTTGCCGGGGGCCGTCGGAGTGGCGTTGGACATCTCCAAGCACGCGATCAGGCGGGCCGCGCGGGCGCACCCCCGGCTGGGGGCGGTGGTGGCCGACGTCTGGAGACCACTGCCGCTGAGAGATGGCACCATAGATGTGCTTCTGAATGTGTTTGCCCCAAGAAACGGGGCAGAGTTTGCCCGAGTGCTCAGGGGTGACGGTGAGCTTGTCGTCGTCACACCCACCTCGCGGCACCTCGTACCACTGGTGGAGCGGCTGGGACTTCTGTCGGTGGACGAATCGAAGGAGCGACGGATGGCGGAGAGCCTGAGCGAACACTTCGTCGAGGCCGACCGGAGCATCCATGAGTTCGAGATGACCCTGGGGCACGACGCGGTCGAGGCGGTCGTGGGAATGGGGCCCAGTGCCTGGCACATGGATGCGGAAGTTATCCGGAGAAAGATCCAAGGACTTCGTGAAATGAGCCCCGTGGAGGCTTCTTTCCGTATGTCTATCTTTAAGCGCCGCCCCTAAGCAAGCCGTGTGCTTGACAGCCACCTTCGGGACACCTGTTACTGATGTGACATTTAGTCCGAAATTCCCGGACATTACTCAAGCAATTACCCGGTGAAGACGACATACTGGACCGCAATCCGGCGAGCCCGCGACTGAACGCGTGAAGCTGACGCCTTGACGGAGGGAAGCGCCCTATGAAGGCGGAGGAACGCTGGCAGGCCAGGTTCCGCGCGCCGCGCGCGACGCTGCCTGTGTGGGCGGTCCAGGCTCCCAGCCGGTCCGTCTACCGCAGTAACGCCTCAGGGGCGTGGGAGGTCTACGCCTGGGACCGCGCGGGCGGCTCGACCCGCCAGGTGACCTCACGTCCCAAGGGCACCTCACACGGCGCACTCGACCCCACCGGGCAGTGGATCTGGTGGTTCGACGACACCGACGGCGACGAGTGGGGCCGGTGGATGCGCCAGCCCTTCTACGGCGGCCCCGACGAGCCGATCGACCTCGACCCCGGTTTCCCCTGCGGCCTCGCGCTCTCGGCGACCGGTGAGGCGGTCATCGGCATGGCCAGGCCCGACCGCGGCTTCACCATCCACCTCGTCAGGCCGGGCGAGCCCGCTCGGACGATCTACGAGCACGCCGAGGCCGCCGCCGTCTCCGCCGTCTCCCTGGACGGCTCGCTGATCGCGATCAGCCACAGTGAGCACGGCGACGCCCGGCACCCCGCGCTGCGCGTGCTCCGGCGCCACGGCCAGGTCGTCGGCGACCTGTACGACGGTCCCGGCAAGGCGGTTTCCGGCCTGCGCTTCGCACCGCTGTCCGGGGATCGCAGGCTGCTCACCCTGCACGAGCGCAGGGGCCGCCGCGAACCCCTGGTCTGGGATCCCGAGACCGGCGACCAGCGGGAGATCTGGCTGCGCGACCCGGGGGAGATCACCGCCGACTGGTACGGCGACGGCCGTTCGCTGCTCGTCGTGCGGGGTCATCGCGGCCGCACCCACCTGAGCCGCTACGACCTTCCCGGGGGCGGCTTCTTCCCGATCGAGACCCAGCACGGCGTGATCGACGCCGCCGCGCCCCGCCCCGACGGCTCCGTCGAGTACGCCTGGTCCAGCGGGGCGCACCCACCGCTGATCCGGTCGACCAACGGCCACATGGTGATGAGCCACGGCGGCCCCACCTCACCACCGTCGGTCCCGGTCGAGGACGTGGACGTGGAGGGGCCAGGCGGCCGTATCCACGCCCTGGTCTCGCGCCCCGAACGCGGCTCCGGCCCCTTCCCCACCGTCTTCCTGCTGCACGGCGGACCCACCTCGCAGGACGACGACTCCTTCGTGCCGCAGGTGGCCGCCTGGGTGGACCTGGGTTTCGCGGTGGTGAGGGTCAACTACCGGGGCTCCACCGGGTACGGCTCGAACTGGCGGAACGCCCTCAGCGGCGACGTCGGGCACATCGAGCTGGCCGACGTGACCGCCGTCAGGGACACCCTGGTCGACCGCGGCGTCTGCGACCCCGACCGGCTGGTGCTCTCCGGCGCCTCCTGGGGTGGCTACCTCACGCTGCTCGGCCTGGGCACCCAGCCCAAGATGTGGGCGGCGGGCATCGCCACGGTGCCGATCGCCGACCACTCGGCCGCCTACGCGGAGGAGGCGGAGGCGCTGCGCGCCTACCACCGCGCGCTGCTCGGCGGCTCACCGGGGGAACAGCCCGAGCGATACGCGGGCAGCTCTCCGATCACCTACGTCGACCAGGTCGAGGCACCGCTGCTGATCCTCGCCGGAGAGAACGATCCGCGCTGCCCGATCGGGCAGATCGAGGCGTACGTGGCCAGGCTCGCCGGGCGTGGCCATGAGCACGAGGTCTACCGCTACGACGCGGGCCACGGCTCACTGGTCGTCTCCGAGCGCATCGCGCAGATGTCGGCGCAGCTGGACTTCGCCCGCAGACACGTGAAGACCGACATCTAGCCCCTGCCCGGCGCGAGGCGGCGGATCCGCCCGTGGATCGCGGCCCGCCCCCGTCGGCGTGCTCGGCCGGCGTGCTCGGTCAGCGTGCTCGCAGGACCACGATCGCCATGTCGTCGGCGCTCGGCTCGGGGGCGAAGTCCTGCACGGCGCGGCGGATCCGCTCGGCGACCGCCCGCGCCGACAGGCCCACGCACTCGGCGAGCAGCTTGGCCAGACCCGCGTCGTCGTCGAGCAGCCGCCCGTCCCTGCGGCGCTCGGTGACCCCGTCGGTCACCGCGAGGAGCACGTCACCGGGGTCGAGGTGGACGACCTCCGCCTTGAAGGTCGCCTCGGGGAAGACCCCGAGCAGCGACTGGGAGGTCACCACCGTCTCCACGACGCCGCTGGGTCGCAACCGCAGCGCCTCTGGATGGCCGGCGGAGACCATCGACACGTTCAGACCGCTCGGTCCGGGTGTGATCTCCCCGTGCAGCAGCGTCAGGAACCGGGCGCGGTCGCCCTCCTCAAGGATGGCCTGGTTGAGGCGGTCGAGGACGGCGGCCACACCGTACCCCTCCCGGGCGAGCAGGCGCAGGGTGTGGCGGGCCAGGCCGGTGACCGCGGCGGCCTCGGGACCGGTCCCGCAGACGTCACCCACCGCGAACCGCCAGGACTTCTCGCCGGCCGCGAACAGGTCGTAGAAGTCGCCGCCGACCTCGTTGGTCTCCCCCGCGGGCTCGTAGACCACCGCGGGGTCGAGGCCGGGGATCTCGCCGGGCTCGTCGGGAGGGAGCAGGCTGCGTTGGAGTGCCCGGTTGGCCGCCGCCTGAGTGGCGTACAGCAGGGCGTTGTCCAGGGCGAGGGCGGCGCGGCGGCCGATGTCCTCGGCGTACTGGAGCACGTCCTCGGTGAACCGGTCGGGGCGTCCAAGACACATCGCACCCAGCGTGCGCCCGCGCGCGAGAAGCGGGATGACCAGCACCTGCGAGTCGGCGAGCTGCATGGAACCACCGGCCTGCGGGATCTGGACGGCGGCGAGTTCCTCCCGGAGTTCGTCGATGCGCCGCTCATCGGTGTGCCAGAGGTAGGCTGGGCGCTGCGGGCCGCCGCCGTTGCTCCATGTGTAGACGGCACACCAGGTGGCCAGCCTCGGCACCACGATCTGCGAGATGATCGCGGGCACCATGTCAGGATCGAGGGTGCCCGCCAGCAGATCGCTGGCGTCGGCGAGAAAACCCATCCAGATCGGCCCGCGGCTGGGCTCCTCGGCGGTCCACTCCGAGGACGGCCGCCCGGAGGAACCGGGCAGCCGGAGCCTGGCCCAGTGCGTGCGCTGCTGACCGGCGAAGGTGACACCCCACTCCTCCACCGGTACGGACGGGGCGCGGGGGCCCGGCTCGGGTGCCCATTGCTGGCGCACCTCGATCTGCAGCCCGTCGCCCAGATGGTTCCAGACGACCTCGAAGGGGGCGTCTCCCACCTGCGAGGCAAGCTCGGCCGCCAGCCGCTCGGCGGCCGACAGCACGGAGACGGCGGCCCAGGCGGTCATCACCTCCACGGTGAACCGCCTGACGGCGGGGACAGCTGTGTGTCCCGGGGTGAAGGTCGCTGCCAGAACGGCACGAGGAGCACTGGTCACTATTCCGTGACTACCACACTTCTCATTGACATGGGGTGAATCGAAGGTGGGACTACACATTGCGCACCGTGACAGACTGGGGTGACTCACGGCTGCGCCCCCGGGAGTCAAGGAGGTCATATGACCACGGTCAACACCGTGCCCGACGTCGAGGAGCGACGTTACAGCGAATCGGATCTACGACCGATCCTGCAGACGCTCATCACCTGGCGCAACGGCGATTTCCGCCGCCGGGTGCCACACGCCCCGCCGGGAATCCTCAGCGAGATCCGGCTGCTGCTCAACGAGGTGGCCGACCGCCGCGAGCACCTGGCCAACGAGCTGCACAGGGTCCGCCGTGAAGTGGTGAAGGAAGGCCGCTTCGCCGAGCGTCTCAGCCCCGGCCCCGGAGTGGGCTCGTGGGCCGAGAGCGTCGATTCGGTCAACTCGCTGATCGACGCGCTCGTCGGCCCGGTCAGCGGAGCCGCGGACGTGATCGACGCGGTGGCCAAGGGCGATCTGTCCCGCCGGATCGACCTCGACCGCGCTGCCAGGGGCGAGGTGCGCCGCCTCGGCAAGGCGATCAACGGCATGGTCGACCAGCTGTCACTGTTCACCTCCGAGGTCACCCGGGTCGCCCGCGAGGTCGGCACCGAGGGCCAGCTCGGCGGCCAGGCTCAGGTGCGCGGGATGGCGGGAAGCTGGCGCGACCTCACCGATGCCGTCAACACCATGTCCAGCCGCGTCTCGGCGCAGGTCCGCGACATCGCGGCGGTGACCACCGGAGTCGCACGGGGCGACCTGAGCCGCAAGGTCACCGTCGACGCGGTCGGCGAGATGTTCGAGCTGAAGAACACCGTCAACACCATGGTCGACCAGCTGCTGGCGTTCGCCGAGGAGGTCACCCGCGTCGCCCGCGAGGTCGGCACCGAGGGCCAGCTCGGCGGCCAGGCGCAGGTGCGCGGTGTCTCCGGCGTCTGGAAGGACCTCACCGACAACGTCAACGTGATGGCGGGCAACCTGACCACCCAGGTCCGCGCGATCGCCGCGGTGTCCACGGCGGTGGCCCAGGGCGACCTGTCCAAGAAGATCACCGCCGACGCCCAGGGGGAGATCCTCCAACTCAAGGACACCCTCAACACCATGGTCGACCAGCTGTCGATGTTCGCCGACG
>NZ_JOEQ01000042.1 GCF_000721075.1 Streptosporangium amethystogenes | reverse complement strand
GTACGCATCCGCGGCGAGAAGGGCATCCGCTGGGGCGGACGCCCTCTCAAGGCCGCAGCCTGACAAACCCGGCGAACCAATGCGGTCACGGCACTAGCGAGGACAAACGACGGGCCGCACGCGCCGCGGGCGCCGTCGCCGTGCTCGACACGAGCGCCCAGAGCCTCAAGGACGCGGCCCGCGAGTTCTCCAACGGCGGGGTCGACCTGGTCTACGACCCGGTGGGCGGCGACCTGGCGGATCCGGCCCTGCGGTCGCTTCGGGTGGGCGGCCGTTATCTGGTGATCGGGTTCGCCTCGGGGAGCATCCCGTCGCTGCCGCTCAACCAGGTGCTGCTGCGCAACCGATCGGTCGTCGGGGTCGACTGGGGCGCCTGGTCGATGTCGGACGCCGCCGGTCAGCACGCCCTGCTCACCGAACTCCTGGACCTCGTCGCCGCCGGCCTCCTCACCCCGGCCGCCCCGGCGACCGCCCCGCTGGAGGCCGGCGCGCAGGTCCTGGACGACCTCCTGCAACGCCGGGTCACCGGCAAGGTCGCCCTCGTCCCCTGAGTACGGAGGCCTCGGGGGAAGGTGCAGGCAATCATCGGACGACGACTCCCCGACTCCCCGGCTGCGGGGCGACGGCTCGGCCAAGGTCTTGGCCGGCTCCGGTGACGACAGCGACGTGCAAGGGGGCAGCGATGGTCATTCCGTCAGGGTGGACAGTCGCTGCCCGAGGTCACCTCGGTCGGCAGGAGCCGAAGGCTCATCTGATGAGGCCGGGCCCGCCGCGCATGCGCCGCACGAGGTCGCCGGCGGCCTCCGGCCACTGGGCGTGGTCGAAAGCGAAGCCCGCTTCGAGCAGGCGGCCGGGGACGACCCGGCGGCTTTTCAACAGGAGTTCGGTGTCCGAGCGCAGCGCGAACGCGCCGAGCTCGGCTATCCACCTCGTTGCGGGCAGGCCCACCGGGACACCCCACGCGGCGCGCAGCACGCGCATGAACACGCGCTGTGGTAGGGGAACGGGAGCGGCGAGGTTCATCGGCCCGGCGAGGTCGTCCCGGTCGGCCAGGAACTCAACAGCGCGGACAAAATCGCGGTCGTGGATCCAGGACACGTACTGCGCGCCGCCCGCGACCGGGCCGCCAAGACCGAGCCGCGCCAGCCGCAGCAAGACGTCGAAGACGCCGCCGCGATCGGGACTCATCACCATGGCAGAGCGCATGGCGACCTTGCGCGTGTGCGGGGTTTCGGCTCGCTCCTGCGCCTGCTCCCACGCTTTGGCGATCTCGACGCTGTAGGCCCAGTAGCCCGGGACGCCGAGTTCGGTGCCGCCGAGCACGCCGGTCGCCTCGTCATTGGGCGCGTCGAAGCGGTGGGAGTAGACAGTGGCGGTGCTCATCTGCAACCAGACCCGGGGAGGCCGCACGGCGGCTGCGATCGCCTCACCCACAACCCGGGTGGAGCGCACCTGCGAATCCATCATGGCCTGCAGATTGGCTGCGGTGTAGCGACAGCTGACGCTGCGTCCGGCCAGGTTGACCACGATGTCGCTGCCGTCGATCTCCTCCGCCCACGGACCCAGGGTCTCGCCGTCCCAGCGGACTTCATGGTCGCGCACCGGCCCTCTGGTCAGGACCACGACCTCATGGCCTGCGGCGGTCAGCGCGTGATTCAGGATCGTGCCTACCTGCCCGGTTCCCCCGGGTATCACTATCTTCATCAGGCTTTCCCTAGGTGTGTGGGAAGAGCCTAGCGCAGTGAGTTGAACGCGTTCAAAAGAGAGTCGATTGATCCCGCGCTCCACTACGTGGCGCTCGCGGTGGTCATCCTTGTCGAACCTCGGCGGACGACCGCCGCGCGAGTCCGGCTTCTTGCGGTTATGGTGCGGCAAATGCCGCGTCGGCGCGGGTAGGCGCGGTTCGCGCGGGAGCCGTGGGCCTTGTCGGCGCGGACGTCGATGCCGCGTACGACGAAGTAGCCCGCAGAGCACCGAGGACGGAGAACGCCACGAAAGTCGGGCGTGCGCCCTCCAGGCCACCGACTGGAGGATGCACGCCCGATACGGCCAGGTTGCTCAAGCGGACTCGAAGCCGCGCTCGGCTCGGCCGGTGTGTTCGCCGGATTTCACGGGAGCATCAGCACATCCGGGAGTGGGGTGCGCGTCCCTGGATCCGTCCCGCTTCGGAAGGCGCTGTCAGCAGAACAGTTCTACGTGGTCGGCCCGATTGTTGTTCACGTCCCTGACGTAGCTCCAGCTCGAGTGCGGGCCCGAACTCCAGAGGGAGTAGTCAAACTGATGACCGTAGGCGGGGTTGCCCAGATCATCGTGCTCGTAGTAGGCCACCTGCCAGTTGGTGTTGTTGTGCACCGAGGTCGTGCGGTCGCTCCACCCCCACGTGGCGAGGTCCTGCCAGCCACAGGAGGAGAGCTTTCCCCGTGGGTATCCGAAGTCCTTCCCGTCGTAGAAGCAGTACCAGTTGGACGGGCAGTCGGCGACC
The DNA here is from genome assembly GCF_000721075.1 of Streptosporangium amethystogenes. Taxonomy (GTDB): domain Bacteria; phylum Actinomycetota; class Actinomycetes; order Streptosporangiales; family Streptosporangiaceae; genus Streptosporangium; species Streptosporangium amethystogenes. Next base: position 49,483 of record NZ_JOEQ01000042.1, on the reverse strand, counting down.
GCGGCCAACGTGACCTGACCTGGGAGGGCGTAGGTCACCACGAACGTGCCGTTCGCGTAGGAGATCTCGTTGCGGCTCGTTTGCACGCCTCCCGGGGCGCTCTTCAACTGAAGCGCCATCTGCTGACGCAGTTCTGCCTCTGAGCGGGCCTGCCGGTGCGGAAGGGACGGGTCGTCCGCCGTGCTCACCGTGCTCGAGTCCGTGCGGTCCGCTCCGGTCGAGCCTGTCGTCGCGTATACGGCCGGGCCCGTCAGGGTGACCGCCCCGGCCACGCAGCCGGCCAGCAGGCCGGCGGCGATCCTCGATTTCGACATGCGTACCTCCAGAGATCAGGCGGAAGTTTTTCGTTCCCCAGTCGGGGACGAAGCCTTGATCGGCTCGGGTTGAGCATCAGACAGGCCGGTATACGTGCGGTATAGGCCCTGGTAGAACCCGCTTTGGCGGCTGCGGATCGGTCCGGCACAGGCAAGGGATCATCCTTGACCGAATGATTGACAAATTATGCGGCGGTCCAGGATTCTTCATTCCGAAGTCCGATGGGGGCGGAATCCGAGTGGAATTTCATGTTCTGGGGCCGCTCAGCGTCTCCCGTGACGGCGAGCCGGCTCCTGTCGGCGGAGCCCCCAAGCTTCAGCTCACCCTTGCCGCATTGCTGTCCAAGGCCGGCCAGCCGGTGTCGATCGACTGGCTGGTCGCCGCCGTCTGGGGTGATCGGCCGCCCGCGTCCGCTCGGCGCAACATCCACCTCTATGTCCACCAGTTACGGCGGGCGTTCGGCACCCACGTCCTGCCTGGCCGGCCGGGCGGGTACGCGATCGTCACCGACGCGCTCGACGCGGCACGTTTCCGCAGCCTCGCCGCGCAAGGGAGCGCGGCCCTGGACAGCGGAGATCTCGAATCGGCCCGTGACCGGCTGCGCGCGGCGCTGAACCTGTGGCGGGGGCCGGCGTTCGCGGAGTTCGGCGATCACGCGCTCATCGCTGAGGAGGCCCGGCGCCTGGAGGAGGCGCGGCTCACCGTTCACGAGAGGTTGGCGGAGGCCGAGCTCCATCTGGGGCGGCATATCGAGGTGACCGCCGAACTGGCCGACCTCACCCGGCAGCATCCATACCGGGAGAGCTTGCGGGGTCATCTCATGCTCGCGCTGTACCGGTCCGGCCGTCAGGTCGAGGCGCTGGAGGTATTCCGCCAGACCCGCGACCTGCTGAACGCTCAGCTCGGCATCGAACCGGGCCCTGTGCTTCAACGTCTGCACGAGGCGATACTCCGCGGCGACGAGGGACTCCTCCCGGACCTGGGTCCGCCGCCGCGGCTGCCGGCCACGCCGCACGAGACGGAGGGATGGGCTGCGGACGACTCCCCGTACCGGGGTCTGATGGCATTCCAGCCGGAGGACGAAGCATGGTTCTTCGGCCGCTCGCAGCTGGTCGACCGGCTCCGCGAGCTGGTCGACCGGCTTGCGGTGGTCGGCGTGTTCGGGGCGTCGGGAAGCGGAAAGTCATCTCTCCTGCGCGCCGGTCTGCTGGGGACGATCGCCGGTGCGCAGGGCACGACGGAGCCCTGGCGGGGCCTGATCATGACGCCCGGCGAGCATCCGCTGGACACGCTGGTCGACCTGGTCGCCAAGACGTCCGGCGGCGATCCCAAGGCGCTTCACGACGGCCTGTCCGATGATCCCGGCTCCTTGAACGCCGCCCTGGACATCGCGCTGTGTGGCGCGCAGGAGACCCGCCTGCTGCTGGTGGTGGACCAGTTCGAGGAGACCTTCACGCTCTGCGCCGACGACGGCGAACGCCACCGATTCATCGAGGCACTTCTGGGTCTGGCACTCGGCGCAGGCCACCGCACCGTCCTCGTGCTCGGCATACGAGCCGACTTCCTCGCCCACCTGACCCAGCATCCCGGTTTGGTCGAGGCTCTGGGCGGCGAGGCCCAGTTGCTCGTCGGACCTGTGTCGCCGGCGGACCTTCAGCAGATCGTCGTCCGGCCCGCCGCCCAGGCAGGGCTGACGGTGGAACCCGACCTGCTGGCCACGGTGCTGGCCGACGCCGCCGAGGAGCCGGGCAGCCTGCCGCTGGTGTCGCACGCGCTGCTGGAGACCTGGCGGAACCGCGCCGACGGCAGGCTCACGCTGTCGGCCTACCGGGCGGCCGGCGGCGTACGCGGGGCCATCGCGCAGAGCGCGGAACGGGTCTTCGACGAGCTCGCCCCCGCGGAGCAGCAGACCGCACGCCGGATCTTCCTGAGACTGACCGCGCTGGGAGACGGCACAGAGGACACCAGGCGCCCCATCTCCCGGGCGGAGCTCGTCGGCGTGGCCGACTCCGACGTCACCTCCGGAGTGCTGGACCGGCTCGCGGTGGCACGGCTGGTCGTCCTCGCGGAGGAGACGGTGGACGTGGCGCACGAAGCGCTGATCCGGGCCTGGCCCCGGCTTCACCGCTGGCTCACCGACGACCGCGAGAGCCTGTTCGTCCATCGGAGGCTCACCGACGCCGCGCAGACGTGGCGGGAACTGGGGCGTGACTCCGGGGCCCTGTATCGAGGCGCGCAGCTTCTCGCCGCCCGGACCTGGGCGGAGGATCACCCGCAGGAGCTGAACGACATCGAGAGCGCCTTTCTGCGGGTGAGCCGTGCGCTGGAGGAGAGCGAGCGCACCGCGACGAGACGCCGCACCCGGCTCCTGCAACGCCTCCTGGCCGCGATGGCCCTCCTCTTCCTGCTTGCCCTGTCCGGCGGAGGCGTGGCCGTACGGCAGGGCCAGGAGGCGGGCCGCCAGCAGTTGGTCGCCCTGTCCCGCCAGCTGTCCCTGAAGGCACGGTCACTCCTCGGCACCGACCCCGATCTGGCCGGTCTGCTGGCGATCGCCGCGTTCCGCCTCAATCCGGAGGCCGAGACGCGGGGCGCTCTGCTGAGCGTGTCGGCTGCGGCGCGCCGTCGGATCGAGCTCAACGCCGAAGGGCCGGCGATCTTCGGGGTGGCGTTCAGCCCGGACGGCTCGTGGCTGGCTTCGGCCGGCACCGACGGAACGGTCGGGCTCTGGAACCCGCGCAGCCGTACCCGTGTCGCGACCTTCTCCGCGAACGCGGGACTCGGCGGGAGGGGTGAGGTCCATGCCAGGGCGGCGGCGTTCAGCCGAGACGGCAGGCTGCTCGCCTCCATCATCAGGGAGGCCGCGCTCGGGGCCACCAAGGGCGCGATCGTCGTGTGGGATCTGGGCTCCCGCCGGGCGGTGTTTCAGCGGACACGGGCGAAACTCACCGACGCGCTGGCGCTGAGCCCCGACAGGACGAAGATCGCGGTCGGAGTCGGCAAGGGGGCGATCGAGGTGTGGGACCTGCTCGACGGGAGCAGACGCACCCTGAAAGGACACCGGGAAGAGGTCGTGGCTCTCGCGTTCAGCCCCGACCAGGCGTTTCTGGTGTCGACCACGGGCGGAACCGAGAAACCCCTCGTGTGGGACGTCGCCTCCGGGGCCAAGGTCGCCACGCTTTCCATCAAAAACGTCCACAGGCTGGGCTTCGACCCTGCCAATGGCACCCTCGCCACGGGGTCGTCACATTACGGGGTGCGATTCTGGCGAATCGCTCACGACGGTGTGACCTTTCTGTCCGCGCTGCCCAAGCAGTCGCCGTACACCTGGGACATGTCCGCTCCCGCCGCCGGTCGGATCGCCGTCGCCGACGAGGACGGCCTGATCACCGTCTGGGACATCGCGCGACAGCAGCCCGTCGAGACCTACCAGGACAGAAACCGCACTGAAACGCTGTCCCTCGCCTTCAGCGCCGACGGCTCGATGCTCGCCTCGGCCGGATTGGGCAGGACCATCGTGATCCGCGAGCGTGCCCTCCCTCCGTTCAGCGGACACAGCCGGGCCGTGAACGACATCGAGATCAGCCCGGACGGCCATCTCGTCGCGTCCGCGAGCAGCGACGCCACCGTCCGGCTGTGGGACGTGCACGGAAACCCGATCGCCACGCTCGGTGACCACCCGGATCACGTCCGGGCCGTCGCCTTCAGCCCGGACGGCCACCGGCTCGCGACCGTCACCCGCAGCCACACGCTCACCCTCTGGGATGTCGACAGCAGGCGGAGGCTCACCACGATCACCTACCGGGGGCTCGGCGCCTCCACCGACGTGGCCTTCGACCCGCACGGGCGCTTTCTCGTCGCGACCGCGCTCGGCCGGTTCCGCTGGGACGTCCACGATCCGCGGAGCGCATCCGAGGTGCCGTTTCCGGTTCCTGGGAACCTGTCCTCGGCCCTGGCGTTCAGCCCGCGCGAGCCGCTGCTCGCCACCACCGGCCCCGCCGGAGACCTGCTCGTCTGGGACCTGGCCAAGGACCGGCAGGTCCGCGCCCTCAGAACCAGGCAGGGCTCGGTGCTCGACGTCGCCTTCAGCCCGGACGGCAGGCTGATCGCCACGGCGGGGGCCGACCGGACCGTCAAACTCTGGGACACGCGGACCGGGGAGCCGTACGCCACGCTGCCCGGCCACACCGCCCCGATCCAGGTCATCGCCTTCAGCAGGGACGGCCGCGCACTCGCGTCCGCGGGCGACGATCGTACGATCACCGTCTGGGACCTGGCGTCCAGGAGGTCGACGGCGACGCTCACCGGCCACACGGCTCCGATCAAGGGCCTGGCCTTCACCGCCGACGGAGATCTGATCTCCGGAGGAGACGACGGCAGAGTCATCCGCTGGTCGCTCCAGCCCGATCCGCTCGTGGGAAGGCTCTGCCAGGAGATCGGCCGCGACCTCACCCGCGAGGAGTGGGCCACCTACCTCCCCTCCATGGACTACCTGCCCACGTGCTGAAGGGCCGTACAGCAGATCTCTCCCCCTGGCCGTACCCGCGCCGGAGCCGTCGTCGCGGTTGCGGTACGCAACGAGTGTGCCCAGCGACGCGCTGTCGGTGTCCACGTCAAGCGGTCGGACGCCCCGGCACCTCGAAGTGCTCCGATACGCGTTCGGCCTCGAAGGCGCCGCGCTCGGTCACGATCCTGGTCACCAGGTGCGGGGGAGTGGCGTCGAAGGCCGGGTAGTGGCCGGTCACGCCCTCGCCCGCGGTGCGCCTCCCCAGCACGTGCAGGACCTCGTCGCCGTCCCGACGTTCGATGACGACGTCGCCGATCCCCGGCGCCCGGGGGTCGGGCGCCGGGATCACCACGTAGTACGGGACGTCGAAGGCGCGGGCGGCCAGCGCCACCCCGAGGGTGCCGACCTTGTTCACCACGTGGCCGTCCATCGTCACCCGGTCCGCCGCGGTCAGCGCCACGTCGGCGAGCCCGTCGGCCAGCACCGAGGCGACCATCCCGTCGGTGATCAGGGTGGGCCGGTAACCCATCTCCACCAGCGTCGGCGCGGTCAGCCGCGCTCCTTGCAGGTAGGGCCGGGTCTCGGTGCAGACGAACTCCAGTCGCTTGCCCGCCTGCTGCGCGGCCTCGACCGTCGCGATCAGATAGGTGTCGGCCCAGCAGTGGGTGAGGACGCGGGCGCCGTCCTCCAGCAACGCCGCCGCGTGCCTGCCCAGGGCCGCGCTGCTGGCCCGGTAGGCCGCGTCGTGCTCGGTCGCGGCCCGGGTCACGGCCTCCACGAGTTCCTTTCCCGACGCCTCGGGGAGCGGCCCGTCCACGGTGGCGGCCAGGACCGCGTGGACGGCGTCGCGGATGTGGTTGTTCGTGGGCCGGGTCGCGATCAGCCGGTCGCCCGCCCCGCGCAGCCGGGCCGCCGCCAGGGCCGGCGGCTCGTCACGGGCCTCGCGGGCGGCCAGGACCATCCCGGCGGTCGCCGCGAAGGAGGGGCCGGTGCTCTGGGTGACCATCCGCTCGATGGCCACCGCGACCTCCTCGCTGTGGCGCAGCGCACCCAGCGGTGCTCGAAGGGATAGACGCGGCGGTCGAGGATCTCCACGGCGTCGTCGGTGATCCTGACGGAGTCGGCGAGGACGGGCCGTCTCCCGGTTGTCTTCATGGGGGCCTCCATCGGCGGGGGGACCCGATCACGGTACCGGCGTCACCGCGATCCGGTCGTGCCCCTCGCTGCTGCCCTCCTCCGTGCTGTTCGAACGGTGGCCTGCCGCCGAGCGGCGGGCCGCTCGTACGCCGACCGCGTCCCCGGGGGGCGAAGATTTCGGCCACGAGATCTCCGGCTCCGGCGGTGCGCCAGGTTCCGGGGCTGTCCCGGACGCGCCCTCGGGCGGGGGAGCGTCCGAGGGGCGGTCAGGGAGCCCAGGGCGCGCTGACGGCCCAGGTGGTGTCGGCCAGGTAGCTGGCCGGGTTGTCCCAGGTGTGCGAGCCCCCGTTGCTCGCGATGTAGACCTCCGCGCCGATGTGGCGCAGGTAGGTGCCGGGGATGTTGTACGACGACAGTCGCAGTGCGCCGGGCGGTCCCTCGGCGCAGAAGGTGGCGTCGGCCCTGAACAGCGCCGTGCCGTCGTTGGCGTCCTTGCGCACCCGGAATTCCTGGTGGCGCAGGAAGTGGCCGGGGAAGTTGCGCGACTCGAATGAGTAACAGCTCGCCTCCGCCAGGCCGGGCCGCACCACGAAGGTCGAGTCCTGCTTGAGTAGGGCGTCGCCGCCGGAGCCGACCACGTCGGTCCTGGCCAGGCTGAGCTGGTGGCGCAGGTAGCGGTCGGTGTAGCCGGGCGTGGTGACCCGCAGCGAGACGGCCGTGCCCGAGGTCAGCGGGCGCGTCCCCTTCGACAGGGCGATGAGCGCCTGCTGGGCCGACTTGATCCGGCCGAGGTCGACCTTCGCCACCTGGCGGTCGTAGGTGTAGATGCCGTTGAGCTCGTTCTCCACGTCGGTGATCTGGGTGTAGATCGCCGCGGACAGCCCGAACCTGGTCATCCGGGTCTGGACCTGGCCGAGCAGGTTGAGGTACTGGGCCGTCACGTCGTTGGTGTCGGAGGAGCCCACCGGGGTCCAGGTGTGGCCCTGCAACTGCTTGCGGATGCCGCCGTACTCCCCGAGCACCGCGGCCCGGGTGCCGCTCGGCTGCTGGGTGTCGCCGGGACCGGGGTAGACGTGGTCGTCGATGACGTCGCCGTTGCCGCCGTCCCAGCCGCAGCAGTTGGACCCGGAGTTGTTGTCGACCAGCCGGGACGCGTCGAGGCTCTTGACCAGGTCGGCGTTGGCGGCGGGCTCGTACTCGCCCCAGCCCTCGTTGAACGGGATCCACATGACGATCGACGTGGTGCTGCGCAGCTGGTCGATCATGCGGCGCATCTCGGCCTCGTGGTACTGCCTGCCCAGGGTGTCGGAGCCCCCGGACGGCATGTCCTGCCAGACGATGAGGCCCAGCCGGTCGGCCCAGTAGTACCAGCGCTGCGGCTCGACCTTGATGTGCTTGCGCACCGTGTTGAAGCCCATGTCCTTGTGGGCCTGCAGGTCGAACCTGAGCGCGTCGTCGGTGGGCGCGGTGTGGATGCCGTCAGGCCAGAACCCTTGGTCGAGGGTGCCCATCTGGAACACGTACGAGCCGTTGAGCACCGGCCGCAGCACCCCGCCGACCGAGGCCAGAGCGATCGAGCGCATCCCGCTGTAGCCGCCGACCGTCTCGACGACCGTGCTCCCGCTTCTGAGCTCGACCCGCAGGTCGTACAGGAACGGGTCGTCGGGACTCCACAGGCGCGCGTTGGGGATCGGGACCCGGATCTCGGCGCCGACGGCCCCCGAGGCGGTGCCCACCGCGGTGCCCCCGGCCGAGGCGGTCACCTGCGCGGTGTGGCCGGAGGTCCCGGCCCCCCTGACGATGACGTGCAGCTGCCCGGCGGGCACGTCGGGGGTGATGTCCAGCCGGGTGACGTGCGCCGTCGGAGTCGGCTCAAGCCAGACCGTCTGCCAGATGCCGGAGGTGGCGGTGTAGAAGATGGCGCTCGGGTTGAGCGTCTGCTTGCCGACCACCTGGGAGGTGCCGGTCGCGTCGTACACCGAGACGACGACGGTGTTGACGCCGCCGTTGAGCAGCGGGGTGATGTCGTAGCCGAAGGAGTCGTAGCCGCCGGTGTGGGCGGAGCCGGCCTGGACGCCGTTGACCCAGACCGTGGTCTGCCAGTCGACGGCGCCGAAGTTCAGCTGGACCCGCTTGCCGCTCCAGCCGGCCGGGACGGTGAAGGTGCGCCGGTACCAGAGCCGGTCGTTCCCGGTGATCTTGCGCATGATCCCGGACAGCGCGGACTCGGCCGGGTAGGGCACCCGGATCTGCTCGCTCCAGGCCGACGGCTGCCCCGCGTCGCGGCCGGTGACGGCGAAGTCCCAGATCCCGTTGAGGTTCTGCCAGTCGGGCCGGGTCAGCTGCGGTCAGGGGTACTCCGGCAGGGGGTTGTTCACCGGAACCTGCGAGGTCCAGGGGGTGCTCAGCGGCGGTGTCTTCGGCGTCCAGGCGGCGGCCGCCGCCCTGGTCACGGTGACCGCCGAGGCCGGCCGGAGCGGGAGGCCGGCGGGCAGGAGGATCAGCAGGGCGGTCACCAGGACGGTGGCGCACCGGGGTAAGGCGTACCGGGATAAGGAGGGCATGGTGGCAGGTGACACGGCTACTCCGAGGGGGGTGTCCCGAGCCCCCTGGGAGATCGGCGGCCCGGTGAGGGGTGGTTAACCACGTTGATACATTCATTGACAAATGAGGTCAATGTCCGATCGAATCTGATCGAGTTTGAATGCTCGCGTCGAGTCACTCCTCGTCGACACCGGTGGGGCGGGCCCCATCACCGGCACTCCCGGTGGTCACCCCGGCCTCCCGATCCCAGGTGGCCGGGGTGATCCCGGCCTTCCTGAGCTGGAACTTCTCCACCTTCTGGGTGGGCGTCTTCGGCAGCAGACCGAGGAACTCGACGTACCGGGGGACCAGGTGCGGCGCGGCGTTGCGGGCGCAGTGCTCGGTGAGTTCCTCGGCGGTGAGGCTCGCGCCGGGGCGCAGCACGACGCAGACCTTCAGATCCTCCTCGGTCAGCTCACTGGGCACGCCGATGGCCGCGGCCTCCAGCACGCCCGGGTGTCCCTCCACGACCTGCTCGACCTCATAGGCGGAGATGTTCTCGCCCCGGCGGCGTATCCCGTCCTTGGCGCGACCGCAGAAGTAGAGGTGGCCGTCCTCGTCGAGGCGGCCGAGGTCGCCGGTGCGCAGCCACTCGCCGTGGAAGGCGGCGGCGGTGGCCTCGGGCATCCCGTGGTAGGAGTTCATGACGAGGCCGGGCTCGCGGGGACGGATCAGGATCTCCCCGATCTCACCCGGCGGCAGTGGTGAGCCGTCTTCCGCGCCGATGGCGAGTTCGTACTGCGAGATGACACGACCGCACGCCCCGGGACGCCGAGGGGCGTCGAGCGGCTCGTAGACCGGTACGCCGCCGTCGGTGAGCCCGTAGACCTCCAGCAGCGGGAACCCGAACCGCTGCTCCCACCCGTCCCGCCAGGCGGGCATCGGCACGCCCCACGCCAGACGGACCCGGTGCGCCCGGTCCTCCGGCCGAGGTGGGCGCTTCCACAGGATGGTCAGGGTAGCGCCCATGAAGTTGAAGACCGTGGCGTCGAAGCGGCGGACCTCGTCCCAGAACCTCGACGCGCTGAACCCGGCGCCGATCGCCGCGACGGCCCCGAGCGACAGGGCCGCCACGACGGTCAGCGTGGCGGCGTCGATGTGGAACAGCGGGAACGGGCAGTACAGGACGTCCTCGGCGGTCAGCCGGAGGTTCTCCGCGTGCAGCTCGCCCTGCCGCACGAGGTAGCGGTTGGAGAGCACGCACGCCTTGGAAGGGCCGGTGGTCCCCGAGGTGAACAGCATCATCGCCGGTGCGAGCGCGCCGGTCTCCGCCGGTGCCACGGCCACGCCGGGGAGTGCCGCCCGCTCGAAACGGGCGACGCGCGCCGCGCCGTGCCAGGCGGGAAGGGCGTCCCCGGCTCCGCGCACCAGGAGTGTCTCCAGCCCGGACGGCTCGTGCGGCAACGCGGCCAGGCCGGGCAGCAGGTCCGCGTCGACCACCGCGACGCGCGCCCGGGTCACCCGGAAGGCATGGGCCAGGCCGGAACCGATCAGCGAGGTGTTGACCGGCACGTGCACCGCGCCCAGTCGGGCGACCGCGAACCAGGTCAGCACCGCGTCGGCACTGTTGCGCATCAGTACGGCGACCGGCTCGCCCGGCCGCACCCCGAGCGCCGCGAGGCCCGCGGCGAGCGCGCGGGACCGCTCCTGGAACTCGGCGTAGCCGAGGTCGCCCTCACCGGTGCGCAGGAACACCTTGGCCGGGTGCCGCCGGGCCCGCTCGTCGAGCAGCCGGACGATCATGACCGCCGTTCCAGGCCGAACAACCGGGCCGCGTTGCCCGCGAACAGCGCTTCCAGCGCGGGCTCGGGCAGGCCGGACGCACGCCATTCGGCGAGCGCGCGGGAGGGCTCCATCACCGGCCAGTCGCTGCCGTAGAGAACCTGGTCGCGCAGCACCGTGGACATCATGCCGAACATAGCGTCCCATCCGGTGCCCGGACGGGCCACGTACTTCGGGGCCAGCCCTCCGAACTCCAGGTAGACCGTGGGGTGCCGGCGCGCCACGGCACAGAACTCGGTGGCCCACGGCCATCCCGCGTGGCAGGCGACGAGCCGCAGATCAGGGAAGTCGCACGCCACCTGGTCCAGCAACTCGGGACGCTCGTGCCTGATGGGATGCATCCGTGAGTAGGTGATGCCGGTGTGCACCGCGACGACCAGGCCGAGATCCTCGGCGCGCGAGTACATCGGGTAGAGCGCGCGGTCGTCGATGTCCAGGCCGAAGAAGGCGGGCTGCACGGCCACGCCGAGCAGCCCCCGGGCGGCCGCGGCGGCGACCTGCCTGGCCGCACGCGTCGGGCGGGGCGGGTACAGGTCCACGGTGCCGATGCCCGAGAAGCGGCCGGGATGCTCGGCGACCACTTTGACCAGCGCCTCGTTCAGCGCCTCCGCGGACTCGCCGCCCTCGGACTCGGCGTGCATGACCGCCCGGTCGATGTCTTCCGCGTCCATGGCGGCCAGCAGGTCGGGCAGCGTGCCGTCGTTCATTTTGCCGGTCAGTCCCAGCACGCGGTCGTACTGCTCGGTCTGCCGAAAGGGGGCGTTGTAGGTCGCGGTCTCACGCAGGTGCTGGGGGAGCCGGACCCGCGCGTCGATGATTCTCATACGGAGGCCTTCGCGGATCGGCATGACAGAAAGCCCGATCGATCGATTGGCGATGAGGGTGATCTCTCGCCGTCACACCTTCATGAGCTTTGCTTTCATGCCTTGATTTTGCAGCCGGGGTGGCCTGGGGAAGAGTATCAATCAATCGATCGATTGGCCATCATGGGGCCGGTGGTGCGGTGACCCGGTGCCGGGCCACCGCACCACCACTCTCCCGGTACGGGCGGACGGATCAGCCGGGAAGGTCCCGGTGGTCGGAGATGCTGTCGAGCCAGGCGCGGTGCAGGCCGGCGTAGCGGCCCGCCCGCCCGACGAGCTCGCCCGGTGGGCCGTCCTCGACGATCCTGCCGCCGTCCATCACCAGCACCCGGTCGGCGATCTCGACGGTCGACAGGCGGTGCGCGATGATCAGGGCGGTCCGGTCCGCCAGGATCGTCTGCATCGCCCGCTGCACCAGCCGCTCGCCGGCGACGTCCAGGCTGGACGTCGCCTCGTCGAGGATCAGCACCGCGGGGTCGGCCAGGAACGCCCTGGCGAACGCCACCAACTGCCGCTGCCCGGCCGACAGCCGGCCACCCTGCTTGCCGACCTGGGTGTCGTACCCCTCGGGAAGCGCCGAGACGAACGCGTCGGCGCCGATAGACCGGGCCGCGGCCATCACGTCGGTCATGCTCGCGCCCGGCCGGCCGAACCTGATGTTGTCCGCCACCGAACCGCTGAACAGGAAGTTCTCCTGTGTCACCAGGACGATCGCGGCATGCCGCGACTCCTCGCCGAGGTCGCGCAGGTCGATCCCGTCCAGCAGCACCCGCCCCGCCACCGGGTCGTAGAACCTGGCGACCAGTTTCGCCAGCGTGGTCTTGCCCGCCCCGGTGGTGCCGACCAGGGCCACGGTCTGCCCGGCGGGGACCACCAGGTCCAGCCGGGGCAGTACGGGGGTGCCGTCCAGGTAGGAGAACTCCACGTGCTGGAACTCGACCCGGCCGCGCGGGCGCTCCAGGATCACCGGGGCGCCGGGCTCGGCCACCGAGGGACGCTCCTGCAGCACGCCGGAGAGCTTCTCCAGCGCCGCCCCCGCCGACTGGAACGTGTTATAAAATTGCGAGATTTCCTGCATGGGCTCATAGAACTGGCGCACGTAGAGCAGGAACGCGGCCAGCACGCCCACCGTGACCCCGCCCTGGATCGCCAGCATGCCGCCGTAGAACAGGACCGCCGCGACCGTCACGTTCCCGATCAGCTTGACGCCCGGAGAGAAGACCGCGATCAGCTGTGAGCCCCGCAGGTTGGCGGCCCGGTAGTCGGCGTTCAGCTGGGCGAAGATCGTCTGGTTGCGGGGCTCCCTGCGGAAGGCCTGGACCGCGCGCATGCCGGCCATCGACTCCACGAAATGGACGATCACCAGGGCCACGGCCTCCCGGGTCCTGCGGTAGATGATGCTCGACTGCCGCCGGAACCAATTGGTGAACAGCGCCAGGACCGGCAGCGGCAGCAGCGCGACCACGCCGAGGTGGACGTCCAGGACGAGCAGCAGGACCGCCGTGCCGACCAGCGTCAGCACGGCGGTGACGAGGTCGTCGAAGCCCGACTGGAGCATCTCGGAGATGGCGTCGATGTCGGAGGTGAGGCGGGAGACGACCCGGCCCGAGGTGTAGTCGTCGTGAAACGACAGCGACAGCCGCTGGAAGTGGCGGAAGACCCGTCGCCGCAGCTCCAGCAGGATGCTCTGGCCGATGCGTCCGGCCATCCTGAGGAATATCTGCCGGGTCACCAGCTGGATGACCGCCGCGGCCAGGATCGCCGAGACGACGGTCACCAGCGTCCCCGGCCCCGCGCCCGCGACCATCGGCGGGATGCCCGCGTCGATGCCCACCTTGACCAGGTAGGGGATGGCGAGCGAGGCGACGTTGCAGGTCACGATGATCGCGACGAGCAGGACGATCTTCCTGCGGTACGGGCGCAGCAGCTCACCCAGCAGCCGCCTGGACCTGCTGCGCAGCAGGAACGACACCTGTTCCGACAACTCGTCCTGGTTCTCGGCGGCGACCCCGCGCCACTCCCGGGAGCCGTTCCCGGTCTCTGCCTGGATCTTCGCGGAGGTCTCCGCCGGGGGAGTCGTGCCGCTCACAGCCGCGCCTCCTCCGCGTCGGGGTCGGCGGACAGCAGCGCGCGGTATTCGGGCACGCTCGCCATGAGCTCGTGGTGCCGGCCGACGTGCGCGATCGTGCCGTCCAGCAGCAGGGCCACCCGGTCGGCGAGCAGCACCGTGGAGGCCCGGTGGGCGACGACGATGCCGGTCGCCTCGCGCAGCACGTGCCGCAGCGCCTGCTCGACCAGGGCCTCGGTCTCCACGTCCAGGGCCGACAGGGTGTCGTCCAGAACGAGGATCCTGGGACGGCTGAGAACCGCCCTGGCCAGTGCGAGCCGCTGACGCTGTCCGCCGGACAGGGACATGCCCTGCTCGCCGATCCTGGTCTCCAGGCCCCACGGCAGCTCGTACGCGAATCCGGCCTGGGCGATCCGCAGCGCGGTCGCGATCTCCTCCTCGGTCGCGTCGTACCGTCCCAGCGTGAGGTTCTCCCTGACGCTCATCGAGAACAGCGTCGGCTCCTCGAAGGCGGTGGCGACCAGCGAGCGCAACTCGGGCAGTGGCAGGTCGCGGACGTCGACGCCGTCGATCGTGATCCGGCCCGTGCTCACGTCGTACAGGCGCGGCACCAGGGAGGTCAGGGTGGTCTTGCCCGACCCCGTCGCGCCCACGACCGCCACCGTCTCCCCCGGGCGGACCTCCAGCCAGATGTCGTGAAGCACCGGCTCGGTGGCGCCGGGGAAGCGGAACCCCGCGCCCTCGAAACGCAGGTGTCCGCGGGGCCGCTCGATCACGCGGGTACCCCCGACGATCTCCGGTTCGGTGTCGAGCACCTCCATCACCCGGTCCGCCGCGGTCATCGCCTCCTGACCCGCGGTCAGAATGAAGCCGAGCGCCGAGATGGGCCAGACCAGTTGCAGCATCAGGGTGGCGAAGGCCACCAGCGTGCCCAGCGTCAGGGTGCCGGAGCCGACCGCCAGCGCGCCGAGCAGCAGCACGAGCGCGAGGGTGATGTTCGGGATCACCTCAAGAAAGGTGAAGAACCTCGCGGACAGGCGGACCTTCTCCATCGAGGTCCCGTAGATCTTCACCGCCCCCTCCTCGAAGATCCCCGAGACGTGCCGGCCACGGCCGAACGCCTTGATCGTCCGGATGCCGGCCGCCGACTCCTCGACGACGGTGGCGAGGTCGCCCTGCTCGTCCTGGACCCGGCGGGAGATGAGGATGTACCTGCGCTCGAAGTGCAGCGAGGTGAGCACGATCGGCACCGCGGAGACGACGACCAGCAGCCCGAGCGGCCAGTACATCCGGAGCAGCAGCCCGGTCACCGTCACGATCTGGACGGTGACCAGGACGAGGAAGAGCAGGCCGAAGCCGAGAAAGCGCCGGATGGCCGACAGGTCGGTCGTCGCCCGGGACAACAGCTGGCCCGACTGCCAGGAGGCGTGAAAACCCATCGGCAGCCGCTGCAGGTGGCTGTAGAAATCGTCGCGGATGCTGGTCTCCAGGCCCAGGACCGCGTCGGCCAGCAGCCACCGCCGCAGGAAGACGAGCAGCGCCTCGGCCATGCCCAGCCCCAGGGCGAGCAGTGCGAGGGGAAGCAGTGCCTCGCTGTCACCCCGGGCGACGGGGCCGTCGATGATCTCCCTGCCGATCAGCGGGATGGTGATGCCGATCCCGACCGCGGCGAAGGCCGGCACCCAGACGAGGACCAGGCGGGTGGCGTAGGGGCGCAGGTAGGACCTCAACCGCCACAGGGAGCGGGCCCCGCGGAGGCGGGGGAGGGGTGGGGACGGCCGGGTTCGGGACTCTGTTTCGGTGTCCGAGATTTCTGTGTCCGAAGTATCAGGAGGCATCAACAGGCGGCACGCTCCTCACGGTGCTCACACCGGGTGATCGCCGTTCGAGGGCATGGCGAATCGGAGACCCATCCCCGCTCAACCGTTCTCCCGCACCACCGCTCCAGGTGGACGCCCCGTCGGATCACCCTCACCCGCACGGCGCGGGCGACCATTCAGTTTCCGTGCCCGAGTACGGGGTCGGCAATTGATGTGACGGCCCCCATCCTGTAACCGCCAGGTCAGAAAGGCCGATGACCCCGTGCCCTCCACCGGGGCACGGTCCGGGACCGGTCCCCGGCTCGAACCTCGCCGGGGACCGTCGCCGTGTGTCCGGTTTTTGGGGGTCCGTTTCAGCGGAAGGCGAGGCTCAGGCCCCGTCGCGCTTGGTCAGCCGAACCTCCAGGAGGATCCCATCGGTGTGGACGTCGCAGGTCCGGAAGGCACTCTCGGCGGCAAGGCGTTCGAACCCGGCCCCTGAGTAGGCACGGCGCCGGAGCGCCGTCAGCGCCATCCTCGTCACGAGGGAGTTCGGCCCGCTGAGCCCCATGCCCTTGATCTCCCGGTCGATGTCGGCACGGGAGGCGTCCCTGTTCATGTCGTGGATCACCGCCGTCCCACCGGTGCGCAGCACGCGGTGCATCTGGTCCAGGGCGCCGACGGGCCGCCCGAAGTTCTTGAAGGCGGCCTGGCAAACGACCAGTTCGAAGGAGTCCGCGTCTAAGGGAAGGTCGGCCGCGTCGCCCCACAGGAAGTCGGCGTGGACGCCTGTCCGGCGGGCCTTCTCGGTCGCGATCTCGACGAACGTGCGGCTCATATCCAGTCCGGTCACCGCGAACCCGAGCCGTGCCATCTCGACGGCCAGATATCCCGGGCCCGGAGCGACCTCCAGCACGGCGGCTCCGTCCGGCAGGCCGCCGGTGAGCTGTGTGGCCTGCCGCCTGACCGCCGCGACCTGGGGTGCCGAGCCGCGCTGGCGGGCGTACCACCGCGCCATCGCCCCCTCCATCTGTGGGGCCTGGGACTGCCTGTGACGTGTCTTCTCCATGGTTCCTCCGGTTTCGGATGTTGCGTGTCCGAACCGGCCCTGGGAGGAGCCCGGCTATTCTTGCGGTTGCCACCTTGTGGCCGGGTTCCGTTCCGCGGGTTTCGGTTCGAGGTCGACGACCCGGCGGCGGTGTTCCCGCACCCCGCCGGGTCCGTTCTCGTCGATCAGTCGGTGACGGCGCCCCTCTCCGTGAGCTCCTCGATCTCGGGCGGTATCCAGCCCGTCTCGTGCCAGGTCCGCCACATCGCGAGGTCCGGGAACGAGCCCGTGGTGAGCTCGTCGAGCAGCGACCGGGTCCAGTTCATCTCGGCCTCGCGGATGGCCAGGTCGTACTCGGACTCGACGAGGAACAACCGTGGGATCTCGCGGCTGCATCCGGCCAGGGCCTCCCGTTGACCCGCGACCTCCTTCTCCAGCAGGGCGAGTCGCTGTTGGAGCAGTCCCGTCACCTCGTCCGGTGGGATGACTCCCCAGACCGAGAGGCCGGCTTCGAACCGCGGCTGCTCCCGCTCGGGCACCGCGATCAGCTCGCGTACCCAGTCGACGAGCTCCTCGCGCCCGGCATCGGTGATGCGGTAGATCGTGCGCTCGGGGTGCGCGCCGTCCCTGATGCTCTCGACCACCGCGAGGAACCCGTGTTTCTCAAGGTTTCGCACCACGGTGTAGAGCGAGCCCCACTTGAACCTCATGTCCTGGTCCTTGCCGCGTTCGCGCAGCACCGAGGCCATCTCGTAGGGATGCATCGGCTTGGCGTAGACCGCCGAGAGCACGGCCAGGGCGAGCATATTGCCGACCTTGCGGCGCTTGGCCATACCACCACCCCCTTTTCTCTTCCTACTCGCCTGCGAGTATATGCAGACGAGTATGCGTTCCGCCATGACCGTGCCCGAGTGAAACGACGGGTATCCGCAGGACCGGATCCTCATACGGGCGAGAGCGGTGATCCTCTGACTTTCGGCGGGGAGAACGGGCGCCCGTACCCCGTGGGAAAGACGGCGGGAAAAAGGGGAGGCGGCGGTCGGCGAGGAGGTTGTAGGGTCGGCGGCATGACCTGGCGACATTGATCCTGAACCAGAGGCCGGTCCGGCGCGCGCTGCCGCGGACCCCCGGAGATGCCGAGCATCCCGAGTCCGTACAGTCCCCGCGAGAAGGACCCCGTGACCATTTCTTCTCTTCGCGTGCCCGGCGGGCGCGCGAAGCGCCTGGCCGCGACGCTCTACGCCTACACCTTTCTTGATGAGTTCGTCCTGCTCTACCCGTTCTATACGTTGCTCTTCGTCGACACGGGCCTGCCGACCGCCGAAATCTCCTCGCTCCTGGTGGTCTGGTCACTGACCTCCGTCGTGATGGAGGTCCCGTCAGGAGTGTGGGCCGACACCGTCTCACGGCGTGGGTTGCTCGCCCTCGCGCCGCTACTGGCCGCCTTCGGCTTCGGCCTGTGGGTCGCCGCCCCCTCCTACTGGGTGTTCGCCGCGGGCTTCGTCCTGTGGGGCACCTCGGGAGCGCTGCAGTCGGGCGCGCTGGAGGCGCTGGTCTACACCGAGCTCGACCGGCTGGGCGCCGCCGGCCGCTATGCCGCGATCATGGGCCGGGCCCGCGCGATCGGCACGGGCGCGGTCATGGCGTCCATGGCCGTCGCCGCCCCGGTGTTCGCCGTTGGCGGCTACCCGCTGGTCGGCGCCGGTAGCGTGCTGGCCTGCCTGCTCGCCGGGGCCGTCGCGCTGACCTTTCCCGAACATCGCCTACCCGGGCGGCGGGAGGAGACCTCCCCGGATGGCTACGCCGCGACCCTGCGCGCCGGGCTGCGGGAGGCGCGCGCCGACCGGACGACGCGCCGGGCGCTGCTGCTGGTGCCGGCGGTGACGGCACTGTGGGGATCGCTGGAGGAGTACGTCCCGCTGCTCGCGGTCGGCGCCGGGGTCGCCACGCAGGCCGTGCCACTCGTGGTGCTCCTGGTCTCCGCGGGGGTCGCGGTCGGCGGCGCGCTCGCGGCGACCGGGCGGAGCTTCACCGGCAGGGGGTTCGCGGCCCTTCTCGCGTTCGGAGCGCTGGCGCTCGGCGCGGGTGCGGCCAGCGGGGTCGCGGCGGGGTTCGTCGCGGTCGCGGCGGCCTTCTGTGCCTTCCAGATGGCGGGGGTGCTGGCCGACGCGCGGCTGCAGGAGAGCATCACCGGCCCGGCCCGCGCCACCGTGACCTCGCTGGCCGGGCTGGGCACCGAGGTGGGCGCCATCCTCGTCTACGGCGGCTACGCCGCGGCCTCGGCACTGACCGGTCACGCCACGATCTTCACCGCCGCCGCGGTGCCGTACGCCCTTCTCGCCCTGGTGCTGTTCCTCGGCGGGTCCCGCTCGGCGGTCCGTGAATCCGGGTGAGCCGAGCCGGGCCCATCGCGGCCCGGCTCGGCTCAGTGGCCCGTGAACCGGGGCAGGCCGAGTTCGGCGAAGACCGGGCGGTGGTCGCTGTCCGGCAGGGGGTGGACGCCGAAGCTGTTGACCGCCATGCGCGAGTCGGCGAGCACATGGTCGATCGTCACACCGGGCAGGGGCTCCCAGCCCTGCTGTGGCCAGGTGGGGATCAGGCCGTGCCCGGTGACGTCGGCCGCGTCGCGGTAGCCGCTGCCGAGCAGGTCACGTACCAGTCCGTGGTCGAGGGTGGCGTTGAAGTCGCCGGCCAGTACCCGCAGCTGCCCGCCCGCCCTGGGCAGCGCCCGCAGCCCCTCGTCCCAGCACCGGACCTTGTAGTCGTACCTGGGCGCGCAGGGGTGGACCGAGACGACCTCGATCTCGTGGCCGCTCGGATGCCTGATCACCCCCCGTGCCTGCCGGAACCTGCCCAGCGCGATCAGGGGTTTCTCGGTGATGGGATGCTTGGAGTAGATGCCGGAGCCGTGCACCCCGTCGACCGCGCGATCCACCACATGGGGCATGCGCCTGCGCAGGCCGACCGCCTCCAGGCGCTCGCGCGCGGCGGGAGTGAGCTCCTGGAGGGTCAGCACGTCCGGATCGAGGGATCGCACGAGATCCATCAGGGCGTCGGTGTCTCCCGAGCCGACGGCCAGGTTCGCGGCGAGCACCCGGAGCCGCCCGTCCGAGGCGGGTTGGTCGCCGTCGGCGAAGTGACGGGGGAGCACGGCCGCCGCCAGTACCGCACCGGTGACCAGGGCGAGGGCCGCGGCCGCCCAGCGGCGCAGCCCCAGGGCCAGGAGCAGCGGGATCACCGAGGCCACCGCCGCGTACGGGGTGAAGGCCACCAGGGGGACCCACTGCCAGACAGGGATCCAACCGCTCGTCCTGAGCGCCGCCCACACCGCGAACGGCAGCACCATCGGCCAGACCAGCAGGCCCACCCATCTCGATCTGATCATGAGCCCGGAGCGTAACGGTCCTCTGTGCAGATTCGGTGGAGATTAGCGGCTTTATCCGCGTAAGTCGGTGGCCTCGGACGAGGCGGCCGGAGCCGATGCCCGGCCGTCCGACCTGCGAGGGAAGATCCTGGCCTACGTCACCGGGGGCACCGCGAAGAACGACGGCCTGCCCGCCGAGCTGGAGTACGCCCGCCACCTGCGGGACCACCCCGTGGACGCGCAGGTGTTCTTGGTGCCCCAGGGGTACCACGATGGGACTGTGGCGCGCCCGCGCCGCATCCCGCCGACTCGGAGCAGGAGTGCCCGATGCCGATAGTCCTTCCCGAGGATCCGTTCCACCGCCGCCTGCACCACATCACCCCGGGCGGGCTCACCTCGGAGACCGCGCAGACCGGCGGCATGCACCGCCGGGCGGCGATCAGCGGAGCCACCACCGGCTCCAGCCGCCTGTGGATGGGCCAGACCCACGTGGCGCCGGCCACCGTTTCGGCCAACCACCACCATGGCGACTCCGAGACCGCCATCTACGTGGTCAGCGGTACCCCCTCGTTCGTCTTCGTCGACATCGAGGGGGAGGAGCCCGTCGAGGTGCGCGTCGACACCGCACCGGGCGACTACATCTTCGTGCCGCCCTTCGTTCCGCACCGGGAGGAGAACCCCGATCCCGACCTGGAGGCGATCGTGGTCATCGCCCGCAGCACCCAGGACGCCATCGTGGTCAACCTGGACGATCTCGTCTGGACGGGACCCGTGCTGACCTCAAGGTGACGACGGGCCCGGGAGCCGCCGGGTGGTCAGCCCGTGCCCGGCTCGCCGGAGACGTATTCCGCCGGCCGCTCGCCTGCCCGGACCCCGGTGTACACCAGGGCGGGCGGCACGTTGAACCAGATCGGGCCCAGGGTGTCGACGGTGGCGAAGGTGTCCTCCATGAGGCCGCGGAAGTGCCGGAAGCGCTGGAGCGGCAGCACGGTCAGCGTCGTGACGGTGCTGAAGGTGCCGCCGGGGACGAGCGAGGCCGAGATCTCCTCCAGGACGCGCCTCTGCCGCGCCTCCTCGAACAGGGTCCAGGGAAGGGAGGAGACGATCGCGTCGGCGTGGGACAGACCGGCCTGCCTCAGCAGCTTGCCCAGGTCCCCCGCGTCGGCGGCGATCACCTCAAGCCAGGGCCTGCTGCGTCGCAGATGGCTCACCATGCCCTCGTTGACCTCCACGGCGAGTTGTCGCCCTCCGGGCGGCAGGCGGTCGCGGATCGCGTCGCTGATCACCCCACCGCCGGCGCCGAGTTCGACGACCACGGCTCCGGGAGTGGCCGGGACCACCGACGCGGCCAGGCGGGCGACGGCCTTCGAACTGGGTGCGATCGCGCCCAGCTGCTGGGGATTACGCATGATCGCGCCGAGAAAGGTGAGTGTGTCCCCGCCGACGGGACGAGTTTGAGAGAGCACCGACAGCTCATTCCCCCAGCTGAGGGGGTTATGCCAGTTTAGCGGGCTTTGATGATCGAACTTCTGTCGTACCGGGGGATGGGGCGGCCCGGAAGCCGTCCGCGAGGCTTCCGCCGCCGACCCGCCTCTGCCCGGTGGCGGCGGAGCGAGGTACCGTCGTCTTATCGGATCCCGGTCGGTGAGGGGAGCCGCCATGCCAGACGATTCCGATCACGTGCTCGATTCCATCGACGGGGCCGTCGACGAATGGCTCGCCATGAGTGACGACTCGATGCGCTGGACGCCGCCGGAGAAGGCTCGCTCCACGTCCCAGCTGGGCCTGCCGGTGCCGCCGCTGCCGCAGATGCTGGAAGATCTTCTCCAGGAGGTCGGCAGCCACCTCGGCCCGCCCGCCCAGGCGGTGGTCGACGCGTTCCGCCCGCTGGGGGAGGGGGTGGTCGAGGCCGTCTCCACATTCCTCGACAGGCCGCCCGTGAGGCACCTGCTCGATCCGTCCGGCACGCCGGATGATCCGGAGACGCTCGGAGACCGTGCCTTTCCCGACACCTTCGGCCCGTCGCCTGAGGACCCGCCCGAGATTCGGTGAGGTTTCCCGGCCGTTCCCCCGGCCTTCGTCGAGGGAGGCTCGTCAGGTGTCTCCGTGCTCCTTGTCGACGAACGGACGGATGAGACTCACCGGTCACAGAGAGTGAGTTTACGGTTCGATTCTCTCCGGAACGGCCCGTGAAGTGCGGAACTGCTTTTTTCGGGCAAAGGACAAAAATCCCGGTGAGTCGGCGTACTTCAGGAGTGATGAAATGGCGGGTTTGGCGGGGCCGATCGCGGTCGGTGTCGAAGAGGAGTTCCACGTCGTCGATGTCGA
This sequence comes from Streptosporangium amethystogenes, assembly GCF_000721075.1. Classification (GTDB taxonomy): domain Bacteria; phylum Actinomycetota; class Actinomycetes; order Streptosporangiales; family Streptosporangiaceae; genus Streptosporangium; species Streptosporangium amethystogenes. The sequence continues at coordinate 27,692 of NZ_JOEQ01000042.1, read as the reverse complement.
CACCCGGCACCTCGTCCCACGGGCCGGTGTCCTGCTGGAACAGCTACCGGAGGAGCGGTTCACCCACGAGCTGCAGCGTTCGGTGGTGGAGGCCAACAGCAGGCCCTTCGTGCATCTGGAGGACCTCGGGCACGATCTGACCGCGCTGCGTCGCACGGTGATCCAGGCGGCGGACGGTCTGGGGCTCGGGATCGTGGCGGCGGGGAGCGTGCCGCTGGTGGACCTGGCGGCGCTGAAGATCTCCCCGGACCCCCGTTACGAGCAGATGCTCGCCGACTACCAGTTGCTCACCCGCGAACAGCTGATCTGCGGCACGCAGTTCCACGCCGAGGTCGAGGACCGCGACCTGGCAGTGGCCGTCGCCCACCGCCTGGCCCCCTGGCTGCCCCCGCTGCTCGCCCTGAGCTCCAGCTCGCCGTACTGGCTGGGAGCCGACACCGGGTACGCCAGCTACCGCCCGCTGCTCTGGCAGCGCTGGCCCACCGCGGGGCCCGTGGCCAGGTTCGAGTCGGCCGCAGAGTACGACCAGGTGGTGCGGGAGCTCGTGAGCTCCGGTGTGATCACCGACCCCGGCATGATCTATTTCGACATCCGGCCCTCGGCCCACCTGCCCACCATCGAGCTGAGAGTGTGCGACGCCTGCCCCAGGGTGGGTGACATCGTGCTGATCGCCGGCCTGTTCCGGGCGCTGGTGGCCAGGGAGTTGGAGGCGGTGCAGCACGGCCCCGAGCGCTCGGTCCGGCTGGAGATGGTCCGCGCCGCGACATGGCGGGCGGCGCGCTCAGGGCTGGAGGGTGAGCTCGTCGACCCGGTCAAGGGCACCCCGGGCCCGGCCGCCGAGGTGATCTGGAGGATGGTGGACGGCCTGCGGCCACAGCTGGAGGAGTCCGGTGACCTCGAGCTCGTCACGTCCCTGGTCCGGGAGTCGCTGGCGCGGGGAAGCTCCTCGGCCCGCCAGCGCGAGGCGTTCGCCCGCGACGGCCGGCTGGCCGACGTGGTCGACCTCGTCATCGCCGAGACGCGGTCCGAGGACTGGGAGACCGCCTTCGGCGGGCCGACGCCGAGGATGCACACCAGCCTCCTCGACGGCTACGACGCCCCCGGCGACGAGGCGATCATCGAGGGCACGGTACGCGAGTCCTACCAGCCGGTGCTGCGGGTCCTGGACCGGCTGGGCGCCCGCGGTCTGCGCGGCAGGGAGCGGCTCCGCGACGGCTACCAGCGTCGCAACGGCATGACCTTCCACGTGGAGGGCGGGAGCGAGAGCCGGATCTTCCCGTTCGACCTGATCCCGAGGCTGGTCCCGCCCGGAGAGTGGGCCGAGATCCAGCGGGCACTGCCGCAGCGGGTGCGGGCGCTGGAGGCGTTCCTGCGCGACGTGTACGGTGAGCGCGAGATCATCGGGGACGGCGTGCTCCCCGCCTGGGTGGTCGACGAGTCCCCCGGCTATCGCGAGCACGGGCGGAGGGTACCGCCGGGCACCGTGCGCTGCGCCGTGGCCGGGCTGGATCTGGTCCGCGACCACGTCGGCCGCTGGGCGGTGCTGGAGGACAACCTGCGGGTGCCCTCCGGCCTCGGGTACGCGGTGACCAACAGGCACCTGATGGCCGAGTTGCTGCCGGAACTCGTTCCCGGCGAGGGGATCGCCGATCCGCGGCAGAGCCTGCGGACGCTGCGGGAGGCACTGCTCGCGGCGGGCACGGTCGACTCGCCGGCCATCGCCGTGGTCTCGGCGGGGCCGGACGACTCCGCCTACTACGAGCACCGGATGCTCGCCGAGGAGATGGGGGCGATCCTGGTGGTCCCGGCCGACCTGGAGATCAGGAACGGTCATCTGGAGGCCGCGGGGCGCAGGATCGACGTGCTCTACCGCCGGGTCGACGAGAACGAGCTGGTCGAAGGCCCCCTGGGGCCAGAGATCATGGACGCCGTCGAACGCTCCGCGCTCGTCCTGGCCAACGCGCCGGGCAACGGCGTCGCCGACGACAAGTGTCTGTACCGGTACGTGCCCCGCCTGATCGAGTACTACCTGGGCGAGGAGCCGCTCATCGACAACATCACCACCTACCTGTGCCGTGACGCCGCGGACCGCGAGCAGGTGCTCGACCGGCTGGCCGAGCTGGTCGTCAAGCCGGTGGACGGATTCGGCGGCCAGGGCGTGGTCGTCGGTCCCGAGGCGTCCGCCGAGGAGCTCGGCAGGGTCAGGGAGAAGATCCTCGCCGCGCCCCAGGGATGGGTCGCCCAGGAGACGGTCCAGCTGTCGACGCACCCGACCTTCGACGGGGAGCGGCTGAGCCCGCGCGTGGTCGACCTGCGGGCCTTTGTCTGCCTCGGGGAGACGGCGACGGTGCCGCCGGCGGCGCTGACCCGCGTCGCACCGGCCGGCAGCCTGATCGTCAACTCCTCCCAGGGCGGCGGCTCCAAGGACACCTGGCTGCCGGGAGGGGCCGCCGATGTGTGATCTCAGGGATGAATCCGCCCGGCTTCGGGGTGGGCAGGTCATCGGGGAGTGCCGATGTGCGGTCTGAGCGGTGAGATCCGGTTCGACGGCCGTCCCGCGGACGTCGCCGCGGTGGCCCGGATGAGCGAGGTGATGAGCGACCGGGGCCCCGACGGGTCGGGCCTGTGGTCGCTGGGACCCGTCGCGCTCGGCCATCGGCGCCTGAAGATCATCGACCTGTCGGACCGGGGCGCCCAGCCGATGACGGACAGCGCCCTCGGCCTGACCGCGGTCTTCAACGGGTGCCTGTACAACTACCGCGAGCTGCGCGAGGAGCTGGAGGGCCGGGGCTACCGCTTCTTCTCCGCCTCCGACACCGAGGTGCTGGTGAAGGCCTTCCACCGCTGGGGGATCGACTGCGTCGACCGCTTCAAGGGCATGTTCGCCTTCGCGGTCGCCGAGCGGGACACCGGCCGGCTGACCCTCGGCCGTGACCGCCTCGGTATAAAACCCCTGTACCTCTCCCAGGACGCCGATCGCCTCCGGTTCGCCTCCACGCTGCCCGCGCTGCTCGCCGGAACAGGGGTGGACACCGGCATCGACCGGGTGGCACTGCACCACTACATGACCTTCCACTCGGTGGTGCCGGTCGAGCGCACCATCCTGGCCGGTGTGCGGAAACTCCCCCCGGCCACCGTACGCACCGTCGAACCCGACGGCACCGTCACCGACCGCCGCTACTGGCAGCCGCCCTACACCCGCTCGGCCCTGCCCGGCCGCGCCGGGCTGTCCTCCTCCGAGTGGCGCGAGGCGGTGCTCGACCAGTTGCGCGTCGCCGTGCGCAGGCGCATGGTCGCGGACGTCCCGGTGGGCGTGCTGCTCTCCGGCGGCCTGGACTCCAGCCTGATCGTCGCGCTGCTGGCCGGGGAGGGGCAGGCGGGCCTGTCGACCTTCAGCATCGGGTTCTCCGCGGCGGGCGGGGAGCGGGGCGACGAGTTCGCCTACTCCGACCTGGTCGCCGATGAGTTCGGCACCGACCACCACCGCATCCCCATCGGTGACACCCGCCTGCTGCCCGCCCTGGAGCACGCGGTGCGGGCGATGAGCGAGCCGATGGTCAGCCACGACTGCGTCGCCTTCCACCTGCTGTCGCAGGAGGTCTCCAGGCACGTCAAGGTGGTCCAGTCCGGCCAGGGCGCCGACGAGGTGTTCGCCGGCTACAGCTGGTACCCGCCACTGGCCGGCGTGTCGCGCGAGGACGCGGCCGTCACGTACGCCGAGGAGTTCTTCGACCGCTCGCACGGGACGCTGGCCGGGATCCTGTCACCCGAGTACATGCTGGAGCAGGACGTCAGCGGCGAGTTCGTCCGGCGCCACCTCGCGGCGCCCGGTGCCGACACCGCGCTCGACGCGGTGCTGCGCCTGGACACGGAGGTCATGCTCGTCGACGACCCGGTCAAACGGGTGGACAACATGACCATGGCCTTCGGGCTGGAGGCCAGGACTCCGTTCCTCGACCACGAGCTGGTCGAACTGGCGGCGGCCTGCCCTCCCGAGCTCAAGATCGCCTCCGGCGGCAAGGGCGTCCTGAAGGACGCCGCGCGCGAGCTGCTGCCCGCCGAGATCATCGACCGGCCCAAGGGCTACTTCCCGGTCCCCGCCATCAGGCACATCCACGGTCCGTTCCTGGAACTCGTCAGGGACGCGCTGACCGGGCGGGCCGCGCGGTCACGCGGCCTGTTCGAGCAGCCGTACGTCGACAAGCTGCTCGCGGCACCGGACGAGCACCGCACCACCCTGGGAGCGAACGCGCTGTGGCAGCTCGGACTCCTGGAGCTGTGGTTGCAGGCACAGGGCATCTGATGGCCGACATGCCCGGAGCCGGTGCCCGCCCCTCGGCGGGCACCGGCCTGACCGCCTGGAGTTGCCGGGCGCCCGCGCTGGCGCCCGACCTGAGCGCCGTCGCGTTCATCGCCGACAGGGACGGCTCTCCGCGCGTCTGGGTCCAGCTTCTCGGCGGTGATCTGGAGGCGTTGCTCCCGCAGGGAGCGTCGGCCGGAGGGCCGGCCGGCGGAGAGACGGAGGCGTGGTCCCTCGACACCGGTCCCGAGCCCGCCGCCGATGTGAGCTGGTCTCCCGACGCCAGACGGCTGGCCGTCCTCGTCGTGCCGGGCGGCGGGGAGCACACCCAGGTCTGGACGGTCAGGCCCGACGGGAGCGATCTGCGCCCGCTGGCCGCGCCGGAGGGGGGATCGGCGTCGTTCGTGCGCTGGACCGGGCAGGGGGAGATCCTTCTCGTCGCCGAGGTCTCCGCGTCCGGCCGTACGGACGCGGTGCTCATCGACGCGGGCTCCGGCAGCCGGGAGGTCATCGCGGGCGGCGCGCTGATGCACCCGGCGGCGATCAGCCGTGACCATCGGCGGATGCTGCTGCGGCGCGGCCCGCGCGGCGTGCGCCGGATGTACGCGGCCGACCTTCCCGCCTTCCCCGGTGATCCCACCGGCCTTCCCGCCGCCCGTCCCGGCGACCTCACCTCGGGCATGTCCGGTCCCGACGGCGCCGCCGGTCCCGGGGCCCTCGCGTCCGGCCTCTCCGCTCCGGGGGATCTCGAACCTGGTCTTCTCGAAACCGAGGACCTCACCCCCGGCCTCCGCTCCGCCCTCTCCGCCGACCCCCCGGCCGGGCTCCGCTCCGATCTACCCGAGGGGCATCTCGAGGACTTCCCGCCCGGCCTGCCCTCGGGTCTGCCCGACGAGGCCGCGGGCGATCTTCCAGGACCCGGGGAACAGCCGCTGCTGGCGGGACTGAACGGCTCCACCGACTACGGCATCCTCTCTCCGGACGGGACGGTCGCCTACCTGCTGTCCGATGTCGGCCGTGACCGGGCCGCGCTGCTCGCGGTGGGTGAGGACGGTACGGAGGTCGTGCTGGCCGAGCGGGTGGACGCCGAACTCGACCAGTTCGCGCTGAGTGCCAACGGCCACTGTGCCGTCCTGGTGTGGAACGACAGCGGCCGGTCGGAACTGGAGGTGATCGAGCCGGCCACCGGTGCGGTGCGCCCGCTCCCGCCGTTGCCCGCCGAGGTGGTCTCCTCGATCAGGGTCTCCCTGGACGGTAGCCTGGCCGTCCTGGCGGTCGAGGGGCCCGGTGCCCCCTCCCACGTGGTGCTCTGCGATCTGGAGAACGGCGGTTACCGGCGGATCGCGGGGGACTCCCCGGTCGCCGAGGCGGCCGAGGCGGAGTTGATGCGCTTCCAGGCGCGCGACGGCATGGAGCTGACCGGCTGGCTCTACCGGGTCCCCGGAGCTCGGGGCCCGATGCCCTTCGTCGTCTACCTGCACGGCGGTCCGGAGAGCCAGGAACGGCCCACCTTCAACCCGCTGTTCCAGAATCTGCTGGCCGCCGGTATCGGGGTGCTCGCGGCGAACGTCCGCGGCTCGTCCGGGTTCGGCAGGGCCTTCCGCAACGCCGACAACCACGGGCTCCGCTTCGACGCGATCGACGACGTCGCCGACTGCGCCGTCGAACTGGCGCGGTCGGGTGTCGCCGAGGAGGCCAGGATCGCCTGCATGGGACGCTCCTACGGCGGTTACCTGACGCTGGCCGCCCTCGTCACCCACCCCCACCTCTTCCGCGCCGGGGTCGACGTCTGCGGCATGGCCGACTTCGAGACCTTCTACGACCGGACCGAGCCGTGGATCGCCGCGGCGGCCGTCAGCGAGTACGGCCACCCGGTCGCCGACCGTGACCTGCTGCGGGCGCTGTCGCCCCTGCACTCCTTCGACCGGCTGGCCGCCCCGCTGCTGGTCGTGCACGGCGCCCGCGACACCAACGTCCCGGTGTACGAGGCCGAGCAGGTGCTGCGGGAGGCGCGGGCCCGTGGCATCCCCTGCGAGTTGCTGCTGTTCGAGGACGAGGGGCACGAGATCCGGCAACTCGCCAACCGGGTGACCTTCGTCAAGAACGTCGTCGAATGGCTCAGCTGGCATCTGACCGCCCCCGACCCGGCATGACGCTTTCCCACTGGGACAGGCTCAGCGACAATGACGACATGCCGCGTACGCAGACACCGTGGGGAATATGGGAGCCGGCTCCATTGGCCGAGGTCGTCGAGCTGTTCGGCGGGCTGGAGACGTCCTGGTGGATCGGCGGAGGATACGCGATCGAGCTGGAGGTCGGCCGCGCCTACCGCGAGCACGTGGACATCGACGTCGGAATCCTCCGCCGGGACCAGGCCACGGCGCGCCGGTTGCTCGCGGGGTGGGACTGCTGGGCCGCCGACCCGCCGGGCACGCTGCGCCACTGGCCACAGGACGAGATCCTCCCGCCGGGTGTCCATGACGTCTGGGTCCGCGAGGACACAGACGGTCCGTGGCGGATCCAGCTGATGCTCGACGAGGCCGACGGGCAGGACTGGGTGTACCGGCGAGATCCGAGGATTCGCCGTCCGCTGGCGTCGTTCACGGTCGCCGACGACGGTTTCTCGCGGATCGCGCCGGAGATCCAGCTCTTGTACAAGGCCAAGTCGCCGCGTCCCAAGGACGAACTCGACTTCGACGAGGCCCTGCCCCGGCTCGACGACGCGCAAAAGGCGTGGCTGGACGAGGCTCTGGCGACCGAACACGGCACCCACCCCTGGCACACGCGCCTCCGCCGCTGAGTGGAAGAAAGGCCCCCTAGCCGGAGGTGGACAACTCAGCCCATGTGCCGCATTCACGCGTCTCGTCCACCGGGCACTCGCCGACGTCGAACACCACAGCCCTGATCACGACCAGTAGCCTACGACGCACCACCGTCTTCCGTATGTCAGCCCCAGGCTCTCGTGGCAAATTTCGGTGGGCTCGGCCGCTCGCATTGGGGATGTCCGGATACGTGGCTCTGGTCATGGGAAAAGCCGCTTTGGTGGGGCTTCTGGTCTTATGATCACTCGCATCGCCCGGAGATCGCGAGGAAGGACCTCAAGTGACCGACAAGAGGGATGAGCGGGACGACGGCATCGACACGACCAGGCCCAGCATCGCCAGGGCCTACGACGTCGTCCTCAACGGCAAGGACAACTTCGAGGTCGACCGGGCCTTCGTCGCGGAGATCGTGAAGATCGTTCCCGAGATCTACGACGTGGCGACCTACAACCGGGAGATTCTCGGCCGGGGGGTGCGGTTCCTGGCGGAGCGGGGCATCACCCAGTTCGTCGACCTCGGCTCGGGGCTGCCGACGGTGGAGAACACCCATCAGGTCGCCCAGGGGGCGAATCCCGAGGCGCGGGTCGTCTACGTCGACAACGACCCGATGGTGCTGGCCCACGGCCGGGCGCTGCTGGCGGAGAACGACCGTACGGCGGTGGTCACCTCCGACCTGCGTGACACCGAGGCGATCCTCGCCGATCCGGCGGTCAAGCGGCTCATCGACCTCGACCGGCCGGTGGGCGTGATGATGGTCGGGGTCCTGCACCATCTGCACGACGACGACGACCCCCGGGGGATCGTCGAGGCGTACATGGCGGCGGTCCCGTCGGGCAGCTACCTCTTCATCACCCATTTCTGCGCCTCCAGCCAGGACTCCCGTGACGCCGAGCAGAAGTTCCTCGCGCTGCTCGGCACCGGCCGGTTTCGCACGCCGGAGGAGATCACCGCGTTCTTCGACGGGTTCGAGCTGCTCGAACCCGGTGTCGTCGCGCTGCCCCTGTGGCGGCCCGACGGGCCGGTCCCGGCGAAGCTGACCGTGGGCCAGCGGCTCATGTACGGCGGGATCGCCTACAAGCGCTGATGCGCCGCCCGACCTGTTGGTGAGGCAGACCCCGTCAGCCGTCGTTCGCGGCATCGCAGTCGGGTCGGCCCGCGCGGACGCGGAAGGCGGAGCCGGTGATCGGCCCCGGGACGAACCGCTGCTTCGCGGTACGGAGTTCCTACGGTTCGGGGCGGCGGCGTGTGAAGGGGCGCAGGCACTTCACCCGGCCGCCTGCAGGGCCGGTCGCGGGGCGGCCAGGCGGGTGCCGCGGCGCCAGACGGCGCGGGTGTTGAGCGTGTCGGTGATGGTGACGGTGGGGTCGCCGTCGACCAGGAGCAGGTCGGCGCGGAGTCCCGGTGCGATGCGGCCGCGGTCGTCGAGACCGAACCGGCGCGCGGTGGTGGCGGTGGCCGAGCGCAGCGCCTCGGTGGGGGTGAGGCCGGCCTGGACGAGGTACCGCAGTTCGTGGTGAACGCTGGCCCCGTGCGCGAGACCGCCCAGGAACGGCATCGGTATCGACACGTCGGTGCCGGTCAGAATGTCCACACCCGCGTTGTGCAGGGCCTTGACCGAGGCCAGGACGTCATCGATGTCGCCCTGGGGGTAGTGGTCGAAGCTGGAGCGCAACGTCTCCAGCCACGCCTGGTCCAGGCGGGAGGACACTCGCGGGTCGGCGGCGAACTCGGCACCGGTGATGCCCATCATGGAGGCGTTCAGCACCACGCACGGGACGACGAACATCCCTGCCTGAGCGATGAGGTCGATGATCTCGTCGGTGTGCGGCCGGTCCATGAACAGGTGTGCCAGGCCGTCGATGCCCGCTTCGACCGCCATCCTGGTCGCGTCCACGGTGAGCGCGTGCGCGACGGTCAGCATGCCGTGCCGGTGCGCCTCGGCGACTCCGGCGTTCAGGGTGGCCTGGTCGAGCATGGGCAGGCCGGGGTGGCCCTCGACGGAACCGTCGTCGATCATGAACTTGATGTAGTCCGAGCCGCCTGCGACCAACCGCGGGATGAAGGCGACGGCCTCCTCGGGGGTGGTCGAGAACGGCATCAGCGGCGGCCCGCCTCCGGGCTTCCGGCCTCCGGCCTTCTCGCTGTGCTCACGAGGGGCGAAATCCTTGGGGAACAGCTCGCTGGGATGTCCGCCGGGCGGAGTGATACCCATGCCCGACGAGCGGACATCGGCCATCGCGTCGTTGTCGGTGATGTGTGCCCGGTTGTTCCCGGTGTTGGTGCCCTGCATCTCCAACTCGGTCGTCACCCCGAACCGCAACGCCAGCGCCAGTGCCTGCTCGCCGGTGTGCACGTGAGCGTCGATCAGGCCCGGTAGCAGCGTGGCGCCGCGCGCGTCGACCGTGTCGGCTCCCGCGGGGGCCTGTTCCCCGACCGAGCTGATGATCCCCCCGTCGACCACGACGGTCGGCTCACCCAGCATCCGCTCCCCGTCGAAGACGCGCGCGTTGACGATTGCTGTAGCCATGATGTCCTCCTGTGCGCATTAATCATCACGAAATGTAGCAGCATGGTCACTTTGTGGTGGCTCTGCGGGCTGCTGCTCTGACTATACCCAGAATGATGCTGAATTTAGAATCAGTTCATATTTTGTATCGTTCTGGAGTTGGGTAGCCTGGACGGCGTGCAGACCATGGGGCGCCGCGAGCGCAGAAAGGCCCAGACCCGGCAGGCGTTGAGTGATGCCGCGCTCGGGTTGTTCCTGCGGCACGGCTACGACAACGTGACGATCGCCCAGATCGCCGAAGAGGCCGACACCGCCATCGCCACCGTCTTCGCCTACTTCCCCGACGGGAAGGAGAGTCTGATCTTCGATGACGGGAGCGAGCGTTGCGACGGCATCGTCGCCGCGGTCCGTGACCGGCCCGAAGGGCGGTCCATCCTGCGGGCGCTGCGCGAGTTCCTGTCCACCCGGGGCCCCTTCGTCGCCGACCCCTCCCCGCGGCTCGGGCGCCGCACCGAACTGGTCATGAGCACCCCCGCGCTCCGCGGCTACCAGCGCAGGCTCTGGAACCGCAGCCAGGACGCCCTGGCCGAGGCCGTCGCAGCCGAGTCCGGCCGCGATCCCGACGACATGACCGTTCGCGCGCTGGCTCGCTATGTCCTGGAGATCCCCGACCTCGCCGCAGGCGAGCCCGACCCCCGGTACGCCCTCGACGCCGTCTTCGACCTGCTGGAAGCAGGCTGGACCGGCCCCTGAGCGACCGCTCGGGGGGAATGGCCGGGGGCTTCGAAAATCTACATTGTAAAGGGGGGTGGGTCGTCATTTATGACGACCCACCCCCCTTCAGGGGCAGAGGAGGCAAGGGTGCCGGTGCCGTGTCACCTGGAGCCTCGATCGTCCGGGTACGGGTCTCCGGCCGCCGAGTCCGGGTTCTGCTGAAGCATGGGCGGTTCTTGTCTTTACCGGCGAGGCCGGTCTTTCAGCGCATTTCTTTATCTTTGCGGCCTGCTGCTGATAACAGATCGGTAAGACCGTACTGTCATGGGCCGCATACAGTGTGTGATTTTTGCCAGGCTGGGGGAGGTCGGACGCGATACGGGAGGCGAGATGTACGGTGAGCACGATCGGACTCACGGCCACGGCCTCAACACCAGACCGCGAGGGCGCATGCCCTACAGCGACTCGTGGCTCCGGCCATCGGGTGATCCACCCCGCTCCGCCGGGCCCGCGACCCTCCCCGAGCCTGATGGACGGCCGGCACCCCACCGGGCCGCGCGGCACAGGAGGAACGAGGAGGTAGGTGACGACGTCGCCAGATCGCCGGCCCACCGCTCCTGGACGTACCTCGACAGCAGGCCGTTCTCCATGCCCCCGCCGCCCAGCCCCTGGCGGCGGCCGTGGTCGAGGCTCTCGCGCGACCAACTCCTGGGACCCGCGCTGATCGCCGGATTCCTCGTCGCCGCAGGGGTCGGCGTCTGGTCGTCCGGTTGGTCCCCGTGGGCCGGGACGCCCACCGCGAGCACGGTGCCCGCGCCTCCCGCGGGGCGCCTCCTCGCGGATCACGACACGGTGTTCACACCACCGCGAGCCCCGGCGGCGGCCGGGGTGGGAGCAGGGGCGAAGGTCTCTGTGGGAGAGCGGGGGACCTCGGCGGGCAAGGGGAGGGCGGCCGGGCGGCGGAAGGCGCCGCGCCGCGCCCCGGCGCGGGTCATGCCGGCGGAGCGGACCCTTGCCGGCCCTGCCGGAAGGTCCGGCAACGGATGGGTCAAGCGGGTGGAGCGGCGCCGCGAGAGCGGGGAGGGGCGAGGCTCCGCGCGGACCGGCGCCGGGTCGGGAAAGGCTGGGAACACCGCACCGGTGACCGGAAGTACCGGTCAGGGAGCGGGCGATGCCGCAGGAGGCACCCGAGGGAGCGCCGGGAGCGCCGCATCGGGACGGTCGCGCTCCGGGGTGCGGAAGGCCCGGTCGCAGCCCCGTACGGCCAGGACGGGTGCCACCACCAGGTCGCCTTCGCCCTCGGCGTCCAGGAGCAGACCGCCGGAGCCGAGCGCCGGGGGCGGGAGTGCCGCCGGTATCAGCGCCGCCTACGCCTGCCGCCACCTGCCCGTCGGCGACTGGCGCTACGCCTACTGCGTACGGGTCTGGAACGACTACAAGAGCAGGAACGGCCTGCCCTGATCGGACTCGAACGCCTGGGGGGCGCGAAGGTTGCCCGGTCATGCCACCCAAAATTGACTGATCGTTCTAATAAAGTGTACGTTCTCGGTCATGGCGAGAACCAAGGAGTTCGATCCGGACGCGGTGCTGCAGCGGGCCATGGAGCTCTTCTGGGAAAAGGGCTACGAGGCGACCTCGATGGCAGACCTGGTCGAGCATCTGGGGATCGGCAGGGCGAGCCTTTATGCGACGTTCGGTGGCAAGCGAGAGCTTTACCTGAAGGCGTACGACCGCTACCTGGAGAACGGCATCGACTTCGTCGGCCTGCTCTCCCAGCCCGGCCCCGTGCTGCCCGCCGTGCGGGCGCTGGTCGAACGCTATGCGGAGGAGGCCGCGCGGGACGAGCTTCGGCGTGGCTGCCTGGTGGTGAACACCGCCGTGGAGTTGGCGCCGCACGACCAGACGCTGGCCCGGCGGGTCGAGGCGAGCTGGGACTTCGTCGAGGCGACCCTGACCTCGGCGCTGGCCAGGGCCCGCGCGCAGGGCGAGTTGGCGGCGGAGAGGAATCCGCGGGCGCTGGCCCGCTTCCTGTTGACCCTGATGCAGGGCATGCGCGTCATAGGCAAGGGTTCGAACGACCCTGCCCGGTTGCGTGACACCGCGGAGCAGGCCCTGTCCGTTCTCACCTGATCCGCGACTCGCTCGTCGGTGAGGTCGGTTTTCGCTGCTCAAATAATAGAACGATTGGTCAAATAATGAGGTGTCATGCCTGCCCTTCCGATCGGCTCCGTAACGCGTACCGGTCCGGCCTTCACGCTGCTGGGCTCCTATGCCACCTCCAAGGCCGGTGTGAGCACCCTGACCCGTGCCGCCGCTCGCGACCACATCGGCGACGGCATTCGTATCAACGCCGTCAGCCCCGGCGCCTCCGACGGGCCGATGTCCTACCGGCCCGGTGAGACCCGCGAGGAGCGCGACGCCCGGATCACGCCGTCGATCCCCCTCGGACGGGTCGGCACGCTCGACGAGGTCGCCGCCACCGTGCTCTGGCTGGCCTGTGACGAGGCGGGTTTCGCCGTCGGCCACGACCTCGTCGTCGATGGCGGGGCCACCGCCTGATCGGGTGGGCGCGCGCATGCTCTCTCCGTCTCGGACGTGGGCGGCCTGTTGGCAAGGGAGCTGCCACCGGACGTCATCTGTGACGTTCTCGCCGGTGGGGCGGTCGAGCGGTGAGTCTCGGAAAGCGGTACGGCCCGCGAGGAGGACCGAAGTGGCCGTAGTGATTCGTCCGGCCTGGAACTGCTGTGGCCACGGTGAGTCGCCACTCGGCTGGTCGGGTCCTCGGCCGGGGCTGGTTCGAGCCGTGGCGGGAGCGTCGACGGCTTGACCGTCGACGCCGGCCTTGATCTCGGGCGCGTACTTGTAGGCCCTCCACTCGCCGGGTAACCCCGGACCGGGAACACGGCCGGCTTCGTCCCATGGCTGCGACCGTCGAGACGGCTGTCTATCCGCGATCCGAATTTGGCTTGACGGTGCCGCCCGAGGTCACTTCGGGTTTGGTGTGGAGGATCTCGCGGGCCTGCTCGGCGGAGCGGGCGATGCTCTCGGAGACGAAGTCGACGAAGCGGGCGATGTTCTCCAGGCGGGTGGCGGCCGGGGTGCCGGCACCGAGGACGCCGACGCCCTGCCGTGCGATCTCGCCGAGTTGGGCGGTGCCGCGAGCGCTGGCCATCATCGACTGGTACCAGACGTCGTCGTCGACGACGTAGCGCTCGCGGCGGCGTTCGTCGCGTTCCCGGCGGACGAGGCCCTGGCTCTCAAGGTACGTGATCGCCTTGGAGATGGACGCCGGGCTGACCCGGAGGCGCTGGACGAGTTCGGATGTGGTGAGGCTGCCGGCGTCGGTGGTGTAGAGGCAGCACAGCACCCGGGCCATCATCTTGGGCGTGCCCGCTTGCATGAGGACGGTGGTGAGCGTCTCCTCGTAGTCGCGCACGGTCTCGGCATCACGTCCGTGGGGCTGCGGGGGCGCCTCCGATCCCTGGGGTGCGGCCTGCCTGCGGCGGTGGGTGCGGCGTTCGGTGGCGCGGTGGGCCAGGTCGGCGCGGTAGGCGGTGGGGCCGCCGTTCCGCATCACCTCACGTGTGATCGTCGAGGTGGGGCGGTCGAGACGTCTGGCGATCTCGGCGTAGGCGAGGCCGTCGGCCAGCCCCAGCGCGATCTGCTGGCGTTCCTGCTGGGTGAGTCTGCCTCCCGGCATCGCGATCTCCTTCGTGTTCCTCGATGCCTCCACTATAGCGTTCGCTCTCAATCCATTGCAACGCAATGAGGGGTTGTTGTTGCATTACCTTCAAAGCCATCGCAACGATTTTTCGGCTCTCACCTGCATGGATGGTAATTTAGTGCAACGGGACTGTTGCTAGATATTGGAATGCAACGTAGCGTTTCCAATGTCAGAAACAACGAGCGCAGGAGAGCACGATGCAGAAGTTCGACACCCCCGCCCCGATTTCCGCCGTCCTCGACATCCCCGCGGGGCGCGTCCGGTTCATCGCCGCCGACCGGGCCGACACCACGGTCGAGATCCTGCCCGCGGACGCCTCGAAGGGCCGCGACGTGAAGGTGGCGGAGCAGACCAAGGTCGAATACGGCGACGGAGTCCTGCGGATCGAGGCCTCGGCGAAGAACCAGTTCCTCGGCCCCTCAGGATCCATCGAGGTGACGGTTCAGCTGCCCGTCGGTTCCCGTATCGAGGCGAAGGCGGCCAGCGCCGAATTCCGGGCCGTCGGACGGTTCGGCGACGTCGCCTTCGAGGGCGCGCACGGCTCGATCAAGCTCGACGAGGCCGCGAGCGTCCGTCTCACCGCCGTCGCCGGTGACGTCTTGGTCGGCCGCCTCAACGGCTCCGCGGAGATCAGCACCGGAAAGGGCGACATCTGTATCGCCGAGGCCGTGCGCGGCACGGTCGTGCTGCGCACCGAGGTCGGTGAGGTGTCGGTCGCCGCCGCCGCCGGAGTCTCGGCCTCCCTGAACGCCGGCACCCCCTGTGGCCGGATCCACAACGCGCTCAAGAACACCGAGGGCGCCGCCGCCCAGCTCGACATCCACGCGACCACCGCCTACGGCGACATCGTCGCCCGCAGCCTCTGACTGGGACTTGTGGCGCTGTCTGTGCCCTCGCTCCGGGGTTTCGGCTGCGGACCGGTGCGCGGCACAGGGGACCGGATCGGTGACCTGGGGCGATGCGATCCGGGAGATCGTTCACCCCCAAATCCGATCCAATGTCCCGGGGAGGGGCGCGGGAGTGCGCGGTGCTCACGATCCTTGGGGTGAACTTGAGGTATCCCGACGATTACTCACGGTCATCGCGGTGCATGAGGTCACGTGCAGATCAACCCTCAGCACCAAAGGGAGTACCCATGCACATCCGTATCGCCGCGACGGGGCTCGTTACCGTCGGCATTCTTGCCACCCTGGCCACCGCCGGCGTCGCCACCGCCGCCACTGACGTCGCGGTCGTTCCCACCCCGGCCGGGTGTACCCAGGAGCATCTCGCGCTGCTGGACGCCGAGGACGCCATCGCGGGCGTCGAGACCGTCCCGGAGGTCAAGGCGGCCCGTGACGCCCTGGTGAAGGCCGGCGCCGCCGCGGACGTGGACAAGCTCGCTCAGCAGACGCCTCCGAAACCGCTCGGGGCAGGCGCGCCGGAGGCGGATCCCGCCAACGCGAAGGCGATGGAGGCGTACAACGCGGCCGGGGCCAAGTACCTGCAGGCGCGCGACGCGGCGCTTTCGAAGGTCACGCCACTGCACCAGAGCTCCAGGGACGCGCTCAAGAAGTGCCTCAAGGCCGGCTCCGCCTGAACCCGACCGGATGACACGGGCCGGAGTCTCCCAGGCCGTGACCAGGGCGGACGGTCAGCGGCGGCCGGGGACTCCGGCAGGAGGGGCGGACACGGGCTGCTGCCGGAATGCGGGTCAGTGCTCCGGCCTTCAGGCCGGGGAGCGCGTCAAAGAACTTCTGCCTCAGGGGTGGGTCGCCCTGCCGCGTGACCACTTCGCGTCGGAGGGCGGAGTTCCGAGGAGGCGCCGGTGTCGCCCGGGTCTGCCGTGCCTCTCCGTGTTCTTCCAGTGCCGCTCGTGGTTTCCGGTTGCGTCGTTCGGCGTGAATACGGATGTCCGGTCGCGGTAATCTCCAACAATCCCGCAAGTGGCGCCGTGTTTCGCCGAGGCGTGCGGCCTGTGGCGCGGCCCGGTCCTGGCGGGCATCGAGAGCGCGTTCGTCGAGTCCGAGGCGCGACGGCTGGACGACCGCCAGCTGACACTGACCGAGGAACGCGTCCAAGTGGAGCTCGCCCTCGGCCGGCACCGGGAGTTGATCGACGACCTCGCCGTCTTCGTCGACGCCAACCCCCTGCGCGAGCGGCTGCGCGCCCAGCTGATGCTGGCCAGATACCGGTGCGGGCGCCGGGCGGAGGCGCTCGACACCTACCGGATCGGGCGGATGCAACTCGTCGAGGAGCTCGGCATCGAGCCGGGCACCGAGCTGCAGGCCCTGCACGACGCCATCCTGCGCGACGCCCCCGAGCTGACCTCGGCATCCGTCCGGGTGAGCGTGCCCGCCTCCGAGGCCGCCGCCGGACCGGAGCCCGTGCCCGCGGAACCCGTCGCGGCGGCCCCGGTCGAGCACGGGGTGGTGCCCGCGCAGCTGCCCGCGGACGCGCCCTACTTCGTCGGCAGGACCACCGAGATCGCCGAGTTGGACGCCCTGCTGGACAAACGGATCGGCCAGGGGCTGCTCACCGTCGCGCTCATCACCGGAGTGGGCGGGGTCGGCAAGTCGGGGCTCGCCGTGCACTGGGCACACCGGGTCGCCTCCCGATTCCCCGACGGCCAGCTCTTCGTGAACCTGCGCGGCTACGACCTCAACGCCCAGCCGTTGACGCCCGGCGCGGTCATGGACCGCTTCCTGCGGGCCTTCGGCATCGCCGGCGAGCGTATCCCCGAGGACCTGGACGAGCGTGCCGGCCTGCTGCGCACCGTCATCGGCAGGCGCCAGGTGCTGCTGCTGGACAACGCCCGGGTCATCGACCAGGTCAGGCCGCTGCTGCCCGGCTCCGGCACCTGCTGTGTGATCGTGACCAGCAGGGACCCGCTGGGCGATCTGGCCGCCAGGGAGGGCGCCAGCGTGATCCATCTGGAGGTGCTGGGCGCGGCGGACTCCGCCGTGCTGCTCGCCGGGGTCGCCGACTCCGTGGTCATGGACGAGGACCCCAAGGCCGCCGCGCTGCTCGGCGAGCTGTGTGACGGGCTGCCACTGGCACTGCGGATCGTGGGCGCCCGCCTCACCACCCGTTCGTACTGGACCTCGGCCCGACTGGCCAAGCGTCTCGCCGACGAACGGCGCCGGTTGGACGAGCTGAGTTACGGCCAGCTGACCGTACGGGCCAGCTTCGCCCTCAGCTACCGCGACCTGAACCCCGAGGCGGCGCTGATGTTCCGCAGGCTGGGGCTGCTTGAGGCGCCCGACTTCGCCTCCTGGGCGGGCGCGGCGTTGCTCGACATCGACGGTCTCGACGCCGAGGACCTGATCGACCAGCTGGTGGACGCCCAGCTCGTCGAGGTGCTCGGACCCGACGGCGCCGACCAGATCCGCTACCGCTTCCACGACCTGGTCCGGCTGTATGCCAGGGAGCGGGCCGATGAGGAGGAGCCGCCCGAGGACCGGCTCGCCGCCGTGACCCGCGCCCTGAGCTGCTGGCTCGTGCTGGCCGAGGAGGCACACCAGCGAGAGTACGGCGGGGCCTTCACCCAGCTGCACGGCGCGGTGCCCCGGTGGCGGCCGGCCGACGCGGACGAGCTCCTGGAGCGGCCACTCGACTGGCTGGACGCCGAACGCGGCGCGCTGGTCGCCGCCATCTCCCAGGCCGCCCACCTCGGCGCGTCCGAGCTGTGCTGGGACCTCGCTGTCACCGCCACCACCCTGTTCGAGGCCAGGAGCCACTTCGACGACTGGCGCACCACCCATGAGACGGCCCTCGCCGCCGCTCGCCGGGCCGGTGATCTGCGCGGTGAGGCGGCCGTTCTCTGCTCGACGGGAAGCATGCATCTCTTCCAGCAGGTGCCGGAGCGGGCGGGCGAGTGCCTGTGGGCGGCGCGTGAGCTGTTCGAGCGGCTTGAGGACTCGTACGGGATGGCGCTGGCGCTGCGCAACATCTCGCTGCTGGACCGGCTCGCGGGCCGCTTCGACACGGCGCTCGACGGGTTCCTCACCGCGAAGGGGATCTTCGCCGAGGCCCACGTGCTCGGCGGCATCGCCCAGGTCCACGTTGACCAGGGGAGAGTGGAGCTCGCCGCACCCCTGCTGAGACAGGCCCTGGAGGTCTTCCGGCAGCTGGGCAGTGAGCGGGGTCAGGCGCAGATACTCAACAGGCTGGGGGAGACACTGCTGCGCCAGGATCGGCTGGGGGAGGCGGAGGCGACCTCCCGGGCCGCGCTGACCCTGGTCAGGGAGCGGCAGGACGACATCGGGCAGGCCGTACATCCTGTGTGGGCTGGGGGAGATACAGGTCCGCCAGAACCGGCTGGAGGCCGCCGTGGAGAGCCTCGACGAGGCACTGGCCATCGCCCAGGGGGTGCGTGAGCGCTTCGTGGAGGTGCGGATCCACCTGGCCTTCGGCCAGTTGCACGCCCGGCGCGGCCGGTTCGACGAGGCGGTGGCCTATCTGCTTGAGACCTTCGAGATATCCACCGAGCTGGATACCCGGCTGTGGCAGTTCAGGGCACTGTCCGCGCTGGGAGAGGTGTTCATCCTCAAAGGGGACGAGGCCGCCGCCTCCGACGCGCTGAATCACGCCCTGGATTGTTGCACCGATACCGATTCCGAGGATTACCGGCAAATCAGGGCGCGACTGGCTACTTTATCGGGAATTTCCGCTGAATCATCAGGTCCATGTGCTGTCGCCAGTGACGTGGGCGACTGACGAGGCTGCGGTGATCGTACCCTGAACGACGGCCACAGGCAGGGTGAAGAGTGCGGCAGTGGCGGTGTCCTGCACGCCGCCGGGGTGCTGCGCGACCGCACCATCGCCGCCGCCGACCTCGACAAGGTGGCCGAGGTGCTGCGCCCCAAGGTGGCCAGCACCCGCAACCTGCACCGGCTGACCTGCGATGACCCGGTGGAACTGTTCGTGCTGTTCTCCTCGGCGGCCGGGCTGCTCGGCTCCGGCGGCCAGGCCGGTTACGCGGCGGCCAACGCCTTCCTGGACGGTTTCGCGCACTGGCGGAGAAGCCAGGGCCTGCCCGCCACCAGCGTCGAATGGGGCGTCTGGTCACAGGTCGGGCTCGCCGCCCGGCCGGACCGGGCGGGCAGGCTGGCCGACCGGGGCATGGGTTCCATCGACACCGCGTCGGGCCTGCGGATCCTGGCCGGGCTGCTCGCCGAGCTGCCGGCCCAGGTGGCGGTCGTCCCGCTGGACGCTCCCACCTGGTTCGCGAACAACCCCGGACACGAGCACTGGTCGATCTTCGCCGGACTGGCGGCCGGCCACACCGGGGCCGGTCGGCTGAGCATCACGACCCCCCAGGAACTGGAGCGGGCGCTGACCGAGTGGGTGGCGGGGGTGCTGCGCACCTCACCGGCCGCGATCGACCCGAAGACGTCGCTGACCCGGCTGGGACTGGACTCGCTGATGGCCGTCGAACTACGCAACCTCCTGGAGGCCCGGCTCGGGGTGCGGCTGCCGGCCCCGGCCTTCCTCGACGGTCCCACCGTCACCGAGCTGGCCGGGCGGGTGAGCGCCCAGCTGGACGACCGGCCGGCCAGTGAGACCAACGGCGAGACCGATACCCGTGACCCGATGGCGGCGCGGCTGGACGCCCTGCTGGACGAGCTTCTCAACGACCACATCGGAGGTAAGGCATGGGGCGAAGGCTCGTCGCCTACGTCGTCGGCACCGCGACGGCGGCCGAGATGCGCGCGGGTCTCGCCAGGAGCCTGCCCGAGTACATGGTGCCCTCGGTCTTCGTGCCGCTGCCCGCGATCCCGCTCAACCGCAACGGCAAGGTGGACCGATCCGCGCTGGCGGAGGTGAACGCCGCGTGGGACACGGAGAAGGAGCCCGCCCCGCGCCGGGCGCGCACCGCCGTCGAGGGGCAGATCGCCGACCTGATCGCCGGGCTGCTCGGGATCGGCTCCGACGACGTCGGCGCGGACGAGGACCTGTTCGCCAGGGGGATCGACTCCCTCGGCGCGGTACGGCTGATGGCCAGCGTGGAGCAGCGGCTGGGTGTGAAGGTCAAGCTCCGCAGGTTCCTGGCCAACGCCACGGTCAGCGGCCTGGCCACCCTCGTCTCGGCCGCCCTTCCCGAGCGCGCTCCCGCCGCACCGCTCCCCGTGATCACTCCGTTGACCGTCTCCTCGTCCGCCGGTGATCCGCTCTACTGCTTCCATCCTCTCGGCGGCTCCGCGCGCTGCTACGCGGGACTGGCGGCCAGGCTCGCCGCGTACCGGCCGGTCTACGCGGTGCAGGCGCTGGAGTCGGGGATGAAAGCCGGTTCCCTGCCGGAGATGGCCGCCAGGTACGCCCGGGATCGGCATGACGTCCTCCCAGGTGGCCGCCTACCACGAGGCGTACGGGCCGGAGCTGCTGCGGCTCTGGCGCGACAGCCTGCGCGGCCTGGCCGGCTACCGGGCCGGCTGGTTCCACGGCCGGGTCACCCTGCTGGTCAGTGAGTCGCACCCGCCCGCGCTGCGCGCCGTCCAGGAGGCGGGCTGGCGCCAGACCGTCTCCGACCTGACCGTCCACGAGATCCCCGGCGAACACCACGAACTCCTCCGCGCCCCGTACGTCGACCGGATCAGCCGTTTCCGCACCGGCTGAGGATCGGCCTTGGTGTCTCATTTCTTTTTCGGTACCCTCGATCTTCAGGTCGAGAGGCGCTGCAACGGGTTCAGGCCCGCCACGCTCGGCCGCGATCTTCAACCAAGGGCGCCTCCCACAACGGGAGGTGGTCTGATGAACGATTCTTCGAGGCACAGCGACGAGCACGGGAACGGCGTGCCGGGAGCGGGCGACCGGGTACGGGCACTGCGGGAGATGCTGGAGCGGCGGATCGCGGTGCTCGACGGAGCCTGGGGCACGATGCTGCAGGGCGCCTCGCTCACCCCGGCCGACTACCGCGGCGAGCGGTTCGGAGAGCACCCGCGTGACCTGACCGGTGACCCGGACCTGCTGAACCTGACCCGCCCCGACGTCATCCTGGACATCCACCGCCAGTACCTCGCGGCGGGCGCGGACATCACCACCACCAACACCTTCACCGCGACCAGCATCGGCCAGGCCGATTACGGGCTGGAGCCATGGGTGCGGGAGATGAACCTGCGGGGCGCCCAGCTGGCCCGCCAGGCCGCGGACGAGGCGGGCGGGCGTTTCGTGGCCGGCTCGATCGGTCCGCTGAACGTCACGCTCTCGCTCTCCCCGCGCGTCGAGGACCCGGCCTACCGGGCGGTGACCTTCGACGAGGTCCGCGCCGCCTACGCCGAGCAGATCCAGGCGCTGGCCGAGGGCGGGGTCGACCTGCTGCTGATCGAGACGATCTTCGACACGCTCAACGCGAAGGCCGCGGTCGCCGCCGCCCGCGAGGTCGCCCCGCACCTGCCGCTGTGGATCTCGGTGACGATCGTCGACCTGAGCGGGCGCACGCTGTCGGGGCAGACCGTCGAGGCGTTCTGGAGCGCGATCCGGCACGCCGAGCCGCTCGTGGTCGGTGTGAACTGCGCGCTGGGCGCCAAGGAGGCGCGCCCGCACGTCGCCGAGCTGTCGCGCCTGGCCGGCACCTACGTCGCCTGCCACCCCAACGCGGGCCTGCCCAACGCGTTCGGCGGCTACGACGAGACCCCGGAGGAGACGGCGGCGCTGCTCGACGAGTTCGCCAGGGCGGGCATGGTCAACGTCGTCGGCGGGTGCTGTGGGACCTCGCCGGGGCACATCGAGCGGGTCGCGGCCGCCGTGTCCGGCCTCCCGCCCCGCCAGATCCCGGCACCGGAGGCCCGCACCCGGTTCAGCGGCCTGGAGCCCTTCGAGATCGGCCCGGACACCGGGTTCGTCATGATCGGGGAGCGCACCAATGTCACCGGCTCGGCGCGCTTCCGGCGCCTGATCGAGGCGGACGACCACCAGGGCGCCGTCGACGTCGCGCTGGAACAGGTACGAGGCGGGGCCAACCTGCTCGACGTCAACATGGACGCCGACCTGCTCGACAGCGTGCGGGCGATGACCACCTTCCTGAACCTGATCGCGACCGAGCCCGAGGTCGCCCGCATCCCGGTCATGATCGACAGTTCGCGCTGGAGCGTGCTGGAGGCCGGGCTCAAGTGCGTGCAGGGCAAGGGCGTCGTCAACTCGATCAGCCTCAAGGAGGGCGAGGAGCCGTTCCTGGAGCAGGCGCGGATCATCCGGGACTACGGTGCCGGCGTGGTGGTCATGGCCTTCGACGAGCAGGGACAGGCCGACACCGTCGAGCGCAAGGTGTCGATCTGCGCCCGCGCCTACGACCTGCTGACGCAGAAGGCCGGGTTCGCCGCCGAGGACATCGTGTTCGACCCCAACGTGCTCGCGGTCGCCACCGGCATCAGCGAGCACAACGGCTACGCGAAGGCGTTCATCGAGGCGCTGCCGCTGATCAAGCAGCGCTGCCCGGGGGTGCGGACCAGCGGAGGCATCTCCAACCTGTCGTTCTCCTTCCGCGGCAACGACATCGTGCGCGAGGCGATGCACTCGGCGTTCCTGCTGCACGCGGTGCGCGCCGGGCTGGACATGGGCATCGTCAACGCCGGGCAGCTCGCGGTCTACCAGGACATCCCCGCCGACCTGCTGGAACTCGTCGAGGACGTGATCTTCGACCGGCGTGACGACGCCACCGACCGGCTCGTCACCTTCGCCGAGACGGTGAGCGGCTCCGGCACGCGCCGCGTCGTGGACCTGGCCTGGCGCGACGCCCCGGTGGAGGAGCGCCTGTCGTACGCCCTCGTGCACGGCATCGTCGACTTCATCGAGGCCGACACCGAGGAGGCCCGGCAGCAGAAGGCACGCCCCCTGGAGGTGATCGAGGGGCCGCTCATGGACGGGATGAAGGTCGTGGGCGATCTGTTCGGGTCGGGGAAGATGTTCCTGCCGCAGGTGGTCAAGAGCGCGCGGGTGATGAAGCGCTCGGTCGCCTACCTGGAGCCCTACATGGAGGCCGAGAAGGAGCAGGCGCGGCTGGAGGGGCGCATCGACACCGGCCGCGGCCAGGGCAAGGTGGTGCTCGCCACCGTCAAGGGCGACGTGCACGACATCGGCAAGAACATCGTGGGCGTCGTCCTGGGCTGCAACAACTATGAGGTCGTCGACCTCGGGGTGATGGTTCCCGCCTCGGTCATCCTGGACACCGCGGTCGCCGAGGGCGCCGACGTCATCGGGCTCTCCGGGCTGATCACCCCGTCGCTGGACGAGATGGTCACCGTCGCCGCGGAGATGCAGCGCCGGGGGCTGAAGCTGCCCCTGCTGGTCGGCGGCGCCACCACGTCGCGCCAGCACACCGCGGTCCGCATCGCCCCCGCCTACGACAACCCCACGGTCCACGTGCTCGACGCCTCCCGCGTCGTCGGCGTGGTCTCCGACCTGCTGGACGCCGACCGGGCCGAGGCGCTGGCCGTGAGCAACCGCGCCGACCAGGAGCGCCTGCGCGAGCAGTACGCGAACAAGCAGCGCACCCCGCTGCTCACCGTCGACCAGGCCCGCGCCAACCCCGAGCGGGTCTCCTTCGAGGACCTGCCGGTCCCCGCCTTCACCGGCGTCCGCCTCGTGGAGCCGGACCTGGAGACCCTCCGGGCGATGATCGACTGGCAGTTCCTCTTCCTGGCCTGGGAGCTGAAGGGCAAGTATCCGGCGATCCTCGACCAGCCGGTGGCCCGCGAGCTCTTCGACGACGCCAACACCATGCTCGACCAGATCATCGCTGAGGGGAGCTTCCAGGCCAAGGGCGCCTACGCGTACTGGCCGGCCCACTCCGAGGGCGACGACATCGTGCTCGAGGACGGTCTTCGGCTGCCGATGCTGCGCCAGCAGACGGCCAAGCCCGACGGCCGGCCCAACCGGTGCCTGGCGGACTACATCGCCCCGGCCGGAGACCACCTCGGCGGGTTCGCCGTGGCGATCCACGGCGCCGAGGAACTCGCGGCCCGCTACGAGGCCCAGAACGACGACTACCGTTCGATCATGGTGAAGGCCCTCGCCGACCGCCTGGCCGAGGCGTTCGCCGAGCACATCCACCTGCAGGCGCGGCGCGGCTGGTTCGAGCCGGACGCCGACCCCCGCATCGAGGACCTGCACGCCGAGCGCTTCCGCGGCATCCGCCCCGCGCTCGGCTACCCCGCGAGCCCCGACCACAGCGAGAAGCGGGAACTGTTCGAGCTGCTCGGCTCCGACAAGCTCGGGATGGGCCTGACCGAGTCCTTCGCGATGACCCCGGCCGCGAGCGTGAGCGGGCTGATTTTCGCCCACGAGTCGTCGCGCTACTTCACCGTGGGGCGCCTCGGCCGCGACCAGGTCGAGGACTACGCCAAGCGCCGGGGCATGGACCTCGCCGAGGTCGAACGCTGGCTGAGGCCCAACCTCGCCTACGACCCCGAGTAAGCCGCACAGGCTCCCCCGCGTCGCGCGTGAGCGATGCGGGGGGCTGGCCGTCGTCTTGGCTCCTACTCTCCGTGGGGCAGACGGCACCGGGCTCTCCAGGGGGAGACAGCACCGGGCTCTCCAGGGGGAGACGGCACCGGGCTCTCCAGGGGGAGACGGCACCGGGGGCGGGAAGCCGCAGGCCGACGAGATAGCGGATGAGGTGCCCGATCACGCACCTGCTGGCCGACCCGCTGATGCCCGGCAGGTAGAGGACGTGGCCAAGTCCGTCGTACTGGGCGGACAAGGCGACGGCCAGGTTCGCGGCCCGGTGGTTGCTGCTGCCGGTCGAGCGGGGCGGTGCATCGCACATCGAGGACCGGCCGGCCCCCCGGCATTCTCAGCGCTGGGCGCCATCCTGTACGTCGTGCACACCGGCTGCGCCGCCCAGTTTTCAGGCTCGGTAGCGGCTACCAAGATCTAATGACTTGCCTAAAAGAAGAAAAATTTGCTAGTTGAGCATAAAGATTCTTGTCTAGCATAGTTGAGCAATGGGAAGTCATTATGCATGTTACCTCAGATGATCCGCATTATTTGGATAGAAAACAAGAATTCTGATCAGATTGAGGGGTCTTCGAAGAGCCAGAATGAGGAGCAACTACGCAAGCAGGCCGATCGGCTGGTGAGGGAAGGCCGAGCCCTAACCAGGGAGATAGTCGCAGGTTTGTCACTCATAGTCATTACATGGGTAGTCTGGATTGTTCACGACTGGTGGAAGTGGCCGACATTGGTGACGTTGGTGGTATTGTTCGCAATGCTGATGCGCCTGTTATCCTTCCGGGTGTGGCAACCCATCAAAGCGAAGAAGTTGGAGAAGAAAATAGATAAAATAGCCAAGTGTGTGGATTTCGAACAAAATAATTATTGAAGTGTTCTTGTATTGTGGCGAGATGTGGCTTCCCGGAAGTCGGCTGCGCGGGCGAGCGTAACAACGCGAAACCTGGCAATGTGGTCAGCTTTTGATTGTGGTTCGAAGACGGACTGATGTAACGTGGAGCAAATCTACATACGAAAGGTGATCACACAGATCGGCTTGCTGTTATTTCCATTCGTATCGAATCTTATTCACCAGATCATGATATTCGTGTGGCACGTCCGCAAGCCTTCTCTTCCTCTTCGCTATGACCTTCTCCGCCGCATTTCGAAGCTGGACCTTCTCTTTTGTGGCTCCAGGCGCCTCTGGAAAGCATGTGATCAATGCATCGAGTAGGATGGCTGCAGCCGAACGGATGGTTGGCTCGAAATCCCGCTTAGCGCATTCTATCCAGGTCCTGGTCGGAAAATTTGGTAGTTGGCCGTCGACGGCCTCACGCCACCATTCCCATTCTCGCGACAAGAGTGTGTGCGCCGATGCGCGCAGCGTAAAGTCTTTGGAGTAAAACGTCATAGTCCTGTTCCAGTTCCCCTTAAAGAAGTAACTGGGGAACCACACCTCGGGAGGCTGTATTTGTGTGAGGAGCCCGTTCTCTGCATACTTGTGAAGTAGCGATGCCGCCTCATCGGCTACTCCCGTGTCGATGAAGTCACTGTCACCGCCAAAACGGCTTAACTTGTATCCACTGTTAAGGATTTCATCGATTACCCAGACGACCGTGTCCATGCTCAGGAAATCCTTGGTAACGGCCTCATCAAGTGCACGAAGAGCCACATTTTGCTGGCCAAGCATTACCATTGCCGGAAAAACTCCTGACATTCGACCTTTGATTTCCTTTTCTGGGAGTGATTTCAAACTTTCGAGAACGGCCTGGAGTTGAAGACGCCGATGCTCGCGCCTGTTATGCGACCGTGTCAAAAGGGCGCCAAACAGGGTGGCTGCCGTAGCAAGGCCGCCGCCGATGAAGGTCTGAAAGATACTGACTTGACCAGAAGACGGCATACCCTCGAAGGGGGAGTAGAGTTTAGAGCGTATCGTTAGTGCCGCCGCTATCCAATACATTGGAACGGCAATAAAAAAGAACAGTAAAAGATAAGGCCAGTTACGGCACAAGTATTGCCATACATGTCGAACGCCAATGCGATCGGTGGTGGCGGCGAGACGCAGCGCCGCTTCACTTACCCTTTGGTCAACCCTGGGTTGACCATCCCACTCTGGAAAATTATTCATCTTCTACTGGTAGCCGAAGCCTCCTCTAGCAGAACTCAAGCTGAACTAAAGATACTTAATTGAGCGCAGACCCCGATCTCGCCGGGTCCAATATCGTTCAGCTAACGATCACTCTCTGGCCCGGGGTTACCGGGCAGGAGCGCGACGGTGGGTGGCCCTGTGTGCCGGATGCCCTTGTTGGAGGGGCGGTGTTCTCTGTAGTTGCTTTGTCGGGTGCGTTTGGCGGCTCGGGAGTAGCTGCGCGGCGGGGGACTGTACGGTTTTCGGCTCTGGCTCACTTTCGGTGGTGACCGAGTATGGGAACAGGTGGTGAGGAGGCACTGGAGACGAATCAGCCGGCCAGGAGGGTGTCGTGGCGCGGTGCGGCGAGCAGGGTCACGGGCGACCGTGCGGTCCGGCACGCGTCTCGGCGGTCCTGTCCGTTGGTCGATCTCCCGGTGAGCCGCCACCCCCTTCTCCCGACTGGTCATTCACAGCTGTCAGAAAGAGAGCCGACCGCCGATTTCAAGAAGCCGTCTTCCGCCTCTTCCGATCAAGGCCGACGCCTTTCTGACGCGGGGTGCCATCCCGTCCACGCTTCCGATTTGGTGTGTCGCGAGAGTCTGACAGAGAGGGAAGGTGCACGCTCCGGTACTGATCGACATGTAGATCGCCTCGGCGGTGCGCGGTCATGTGATCATCAGTAAGCCGGAGGTGCGGATCTCCGAGGCGCGGGGCCGGATCATGCTGGAGCGCTACGCCCAGTTGCGGATCGTCCGGCATCCGATGCGGCCTCTGCAGCCGCGGGTGCTGGAACTGCGCGACAGTCTCACCGCCTTCGACGGCATGTACGTGGCCCTCGCCCAATTGCTGGGCATGCCGCTGCTGACCGACGACGCCAAGTTCACCGGTGCGACGGGGCACCGAGCGGAGAACCACCGCTCCCCCCGCTGCCGTGACCACGACCGGAGAAAGCGCGAACGCCGGGTCCCCGACTCCACCCGGCGGCGGAGTCGGGGTTCCGGTAGCAATGAAGAAATTTCCAACGAAGTACCGTCTGACCTGCGCTGACGAAGGTTTCGTAGAAGCCGGGGTTTCGGCTGTGGATAGCC